>NZ_JAODAB010000025.1 GCF_025336485.1 Pseudomonas citri
GAAGCGGTTTCTTTTTGGTTGGCATACATGCACCTCTTACTCATGTTATGCCCGAACACAAAATTTCTGACACCCTCTTAAAGCCGGGTCCAGCCGATCACAACCATCAGCCACCGTTCAGTCCCAATAGCCACTCACTAAAAGCCCGAATCTCTACCTGCCGCTCCCGCCCCGGCACGCACACCACCGTATACCGAGCGCCCTCCAAACGCACCTCAGGTCGATAGTCGATCAATTGCCCGCGCGCAACCGCCTCAGCCACCAGAACGTTGCTCGCGAGCACCAGCCCATGTCCGGCAATCGCCGCCTGCAGGGCATGTTGTTCTTCGTCATAACGTCGTAAACGAGCGTTATCCAGCCAAGTCAGGGTGCCGGCCTTGACGCACCAGGCAGGCCAGTCAACCGCCACGTTTGCGCCGCTTAGCCAAGGCACGTCGATCAGTTCGATGGGTGAACCCGCTGTCGGCGGTTGCCAGTCGGGGCGGCTATACACGCCAAAGTACTCGTCCAGCAAAGGCTGTTCGAACAGGTGTGGGTCGGGGGCGAAGAGGGCGCGGATTGCCAGATCGATGCTGGCGTCACGCCGCAGGTCTATCACGTCGTTGCTGCTGTGCAACCGGATGTCGATCTCCGGGTGCAGCCGATGAAAATCCCCCAGCCGCGGTATCAGCCACAGGCTGGCGAACGCCGGCGTTGTACTCACCGTCAGGGATTGCGCGGCACAAGTCGGTGAAAGCATTTGTAGACCGTGCTGGAGATCGAGCAAGGCGCGATGTACATGAGGGTGAAGGCGTTCGCCGGCGGCGCTCAGGCGCACGTTTTGGCTGGAGCGTTCGAACAGTTGCACACCGAGGAACGTTTCAAGGCTTTTGATCTGGTGGGATATCGCCGCGGGGCTGACGTTCAATTCTTGGGCCGCTGCCTTGAAGCTGCCCAACCGTGCGGCGGACTCGAAGCCGCGCAGGGCGGTGAGGGGCAGTTTGGCGAACATGGGCGGCAGGATTACTCAGGCTGAGCGTGGTTCAATTTAGCTCAATTGTGCGCGGAGGCTCAACTTGCCAGGCTGTGGGCTTCTCACCCTCAACCCGAGAGAGCCACGATGCAAGGTACCTCCCGCAAGATTCTCCAGGCGATCCTCTATGAGGTCGGCGGCGTGTTATTCGTAGCGCCTGCCCTGGCGCTTACCTACGGCCAGGGTTTGGTTTATTCGACCCAGCTGTCATTGGTGATTTCCGCCGTGGCGCTGGCCTGGAACATGCTGTTCAATGGCCTGTTCGAGTGGTGGGAGCGCCGCCAGTGCTGTCGCCAGCGCAATTGGCGACGACGCTTGCTTCATTCCTTGGGGTTCGAGGGGGGGCTGACGTTGATTCTCACTCCCGTGGTTGGGGCGTGGCTCGGCATCGGCCTTTGGCTGGCACTGGTCACCAATCTGGGACTGTTTGTGTTTTTCTTCTTCTATTCGCTGGTTTTTCAATGGATGTTTGATCGAGTGTTCGATGTGCCACTTTCGGCGCAGCCCGATCAGGATGTTATGGCCAGCGCCAACACCCCCTGAGTCAGTTTCTAATGCGGCAGCTCTTGGACAAGGCGTCGGGGGTTGTCGTTTCTTGTTGGTATTAAGCATGCTCGCCGTTCTAAGCCGGGATAAACGGTTGTCGATGAATTTTATTCGGGTGATCTAATTTAGTAATTATAAGGATATTGCAAATGCGGAGGTCGGATAAGCAGGTTTAAGTATGATTCGATAATCAGAAACGCGACTCGGATGGCTATCGGGGGATGCTGGTTTTTAAGTAGGGGAAGGCCTACCTGTAATCAGCAAAGTTCAGGGTTCAATAAGATCCAGATAGGAAAAAATGCTGGCTAAGTCATCATGCAGTCATAGTCTTTCTCCTAGAAAGATGAGAGGGGAAATCTTTTGTTAAATCTCCATTGAAAGATGGTGACAAAGTGACACTACTTATGAATAATCCGCCGCCAGGATTACACCGCCATATTGTTGGCGGTGCGTGTTGCTTAACTTACTGCCCGCTTGAGAATGTTCATGTCCAATCGCTCTCTGCACTCCAAGTTATTCTCGACGGCCCTGATTGGGACCGTCGTCGTCATGGCATTGTTGTTGGGTTCCATCGCTTATATTTCTTACGGTTCGTCAGTCAAGGTAACCCGTGCGCTGGTCGACGCTATTATCAAAGCCAATGTCGAGACGGTGGAGGGGGAGTTGGGGGTCGCTTTTGCCGTGGCGGAGTCCCTTGGTAGTGCCGGCTCCGCGATGCAACAGCAGAATGTCGATCGCAAGACCGCGGATGCCGTGACTCGTCGAATCTTCGAGGCCAACCCGCAGTTGTTTGGCCTCGCGACGTATTGGGAGCCCAATGCGTTCGATAACAAGGACAGTGAGTACGTCAATCAGCCGAATCACGATGCCACGGGTCGTTACCTGACTTACTGGCAGCGCGCGACGGGCTCCGTTCAATCGGAAGCGCTCACCGGTTATTTCCCGGAAGATGCGAGCAATCAGTATTACTACCAGCCGGTGCGCAGCCGTCAACCGTGGGCCTCCGAACCGTATATCTACAGTACGGGAAGTGGCCAGAAAGTCATGATGGTATCGGTGATGGTGCCATTGTTGCGGGATGGAAAAGCGTTGGGCGCGGCGGGTGCCGATCTTTCCCTTGACAGCATCAGCCGTCAGTTGGCGAAGATCGATGCTTACAAGGGATATGGCGCACTGTTGTCCAGCAACGGTGTATACGCCAGTCATCCTGATGCAAAGCGCTTGAACCAGCCGGCCGACGACTTGCCGACAGCGGCCAGGGATGCGATCAAGGCCGGTCAGCCATACAGCTTCCAGCGCGATGGCTGGAGCTATCAACTGCAGCCGGTGCATATCGGCAAGGCGCCAAATACCTGGTCCTTGATGGTCGCCTACCCGATGGCAGAGGCGACGGCGGACATTAACGAGTTCCTCTATACCGCCATCGTTATCGGTCTGGTGGCATTGCTGGCATTGGCGATTGTGCTTTGGTATCTGCTGGGGTGGCAGATTCGTCCGTTATCAGGCTTGACGACCGGCATTCAGGCCTGGGGCGGTGAGTTGGGTTTGCGTTTTCAACAGCGCAGCGGCGATGAAACCGGCAAATTGGCTGCCGCGTTCAACCAGTTCATCCAGCGCCTGAGCGACCTGGTGGGATCGATTCGTACCAGTAGCGTCGCACTGATGAAAATCTCCGATCATTTGGGCGATACGACTCAGGCTGTTGCCGAACGAGCGGCTTCGCAGCACACCGCGACTGAAGAAATGGCCAGCGGCGTCACCGCACTGGCACACTCGGTGACCGAAATGTCGCAGCAGGCCGACGACGTTGAACAGTTGGCGCGCAACACTGAGGCGTTGACCTCGCATATCTCCGAAGAGATGAACCAGACATTGGCCGGGATCACTCGCATTGACCAGACCATGGATGTTGTTGCCGGCGCTGTGGGCGATCTGGAAAAACGCTCTCAGCAAATTGCCGGGATCATTGCGGTGATTCGTAGCATCGCCGACCAGACCAATCTCCTGGCACTGAACGCTGCGATCGAAGCCGCACGGGCAGGGGAGCAAGGTCGTGGTTTCGCCGTGGTGGCGGACGAAGTGCGGCAGCTGGCGGAGCACACCAGTCGTTCGACCCGTGAAATCGGCGACATGATTGGTGCTATCGGTTCGGATGTACACAACACCGTTGCCAACGTTCAACAGGTCGGAGAAGCGGTGCGCCAAGGGGTCGCTCAACTGACCACTTCCTCCCGGGGTGTCGATCAGATTCGCCAGCATGCGCAGGATATCCTGACGCGCATCAGCGAAGTCGCGCGTCAGACCCAGAGCCAGGCCGCAACCGGCGAGCAGTTGTCGGTCGCCATCCAGGGCGTCAGCCGAATCTCCGAGCAGAACGACCATGCGATCCGCCATCTGCTCGATCAGTCCGTGCAATTGCGCAGTCAGGCCAGTTCGTTGAGCCAGCAGTTGACTCAATTCAAGGACTGATATTGCCTCAACGGGCGACTGATGAATCGCCCGTTATCCAGTTATCAAGTGCTCTGCTCATGCATTAATATTCCTTCCCAAAAAATTCAGGAGCATGTCGTGAGAAACAGATTCGTGATAGGTGGGTTTTTTCTGCTGATGGCCATGACTGCTCAATCTGCCTACAGCAGGGGGGTGGACAAGTCTGAAGAGAATGCCGAATTGCTGTCTCGAATCCTCGATGGCAACGATGCCTTGAACCAGGCATCTGAATTTTCGACTGAGCATCGTACGGTCAACATCTCCATAGACGGATCGGAAGAGGACGCCAAGAAGTTTTGCTCGCAGATCAGCGCCATCGTCGAGCAGCACGGCCTGTCTTTTTCAAAAGGCTGGGTGGTGGTGATCGCGTCGCCCAGCGCTGACTATGAAATTACCAACACGTGCCCGTTGTAGTGCGCGAGCTGCAAAAGAACGCCCCTTGTCCGCTATTGAGCAACTGATGAAATCTTTCTTAGGCGCGTTGACCGTTATGTTGTTGACCGGGTGTTCGACGCTTTCCGAAACCTTTGGCGATCGCCCCATGTGTGGCCCTCATCCCTATTGTGGAACCTCCACGGATGTTGAGCTGATCAAGGCTGCCACGGATGAAAGCGCCGGAGTCCTGCGCGTGCTGGTGCCGCTGGCGGTGATTGACCTGCCGTTCAGCCTGGTTGCCGATACGCTGTTCCTGCCGTACACCGCGTTTGCTTCAGAGCCTGCTCGAGATTGATGGGTGTGAGCCGAACGGCTGTTATCCACAAATAAAAAGCCCGCACACTCATCGCGAGGTGCGGGCTCTTGCCAACCCAGGCCTGCAATCAGAGGCGCATGCCTTTGAACGGGTTCCAGCCTTGTTCACCTTTCACTTCTTTGAGGTAGTACGCGTAGTTGGTCGAGAGCGCATACATCATCGACATGGCGATGCTCAGGCCGGTGTTCAAGGGGCGCGGGAACTCCATGCCGATGACCGCGAATATCACGCTCAATACAATGTTGATCGCCACGATGATGCCGATCAGGGCGAGGTTTTTCTTCCACAGGCCCAAGACGAACAGGTAAATGGGGCCGAAGAAAAACGCGATCACGTTGGCGTTGATCAGCAGTTTTTTCTTGAAGCCCGGCAGCGTCTTGAGGGCTTCCTTGTAGCGCGGGTCATTGGGCGCGCCGTAGGTTTCAAAGAAGTCAAAGCGTTCCTGCCACTTGGCGCTGTATTTACCGCTGCTTTGCACGTTTTCGGTGGTGCTCATGTTCAAGGCTCCTGCTTTCCATGAATGTTTTTTTCTTCCAAGAAATCCTGTGCTCGGTTCTGGAGCATGGATAGCTTTGTTTTTTGACGAGGGTTTCAACTGCATCGCCAGTGGCGTTTATTTTGCCGCTTTATGGTTGTTTGGGTAGGGCTTTGCGCCCTGGCAACTTAAGTGGTCGTCGGGTCTGTGATGCGTTTCACTCTATTGGCTTCAATGGTTCCTACTGTTCCAAGGCTGTCAGGTAGTCAGTCGCCTTCCGATACTTTCAATCCGGTCCAGGTCTGATGCCACCTATACTCGTTGCCCGGGCCCGGCCATTCGTCGGTGCCGTCATGGACGAGGAAGTCAACATGGCCGCCACCAGCAGCACACTTGCTCCAAAGGACGAAAGTGGGATTGTCAGCGCTTTGAATGGAGTCGTCACAAAAACAGAAGTCATTGCCGAGGCCATAAGGACTGGCCGTCACATAGACGTATGGTTGGTGCGAGGAGGGAGCGCGACAGGTTGCAACGCGGCAGTCACCACCAAAAGTGCAGGAGGAGAGCCGCCGAATGTGGCTTGTGGAGCGCCGACAATGCAACAGATGATCAGCCAGGTAGGGGGATCCCAGCCTGGGATACCTCAGGAAAAATTGCCAGAGTTCACCTCTGTCGCGGCCAATTCAGCGAAGTGGGCACGACGTGGCGGGTGGCTCGTGGTACAGATCAATACGAGGTATTTGATTGCCGGGGATGCCGGGGAAAGTGGGTGGATTTGCTTGAAGAATGCGCCACTGGTTTCAGCGGTCTTTCTGCCGCACCCCACACCGGTGTCTGCGCAGGAAGGAAAAGCGCTCCCTAATGCAGATTGAAGCAGGGCTGGAGCGTTCGAGCACAAGGCATGTCGCCCGTTCACGAGCGGGCGACTCATGAGTCAATGTCGGGGTCAAAAAGCCAGGGCTGCCGTCTCCCCACACGAACGGTCTTGTACCCCTACCAGCAGATGCAATGGCATTTCCTGGGTGGTTTGTGTGGACGGCCTCTCAAAGCTGGCGACTATCTGGCTTTGAAGCGCACTCAACCGTATCGACTCTTGCTCCTTTGCCTTTGCCATTCTCGCGTGGTTCGCTGCGATTTCGTTAAGCGTTGACACGGTATATCTCCGTTTGCTGACCAAGCATTGATGAGTGTGCCGCCGCGTCAGAGAGACGTCGTTCCGGGCTGTTGGGCCAACCCAAGCAAGGCCTGAGCCAGGCCCGACGGGCTGTTGGTTACCACATTCGTCAGGTGACGAACGGCAGGAGCCCAGCCAGGCAGGCAACGACACGGGCAACGTTGCCACTATGTCTCACCAATAAGTCACTGATAATACAAAGCGCTTTTGATGACGACTGAGCAACACACTGCTCTTAGGCTCTGTACGAAACGTCTTGAGACGAAGGTCAGGCTGTTTTCAACGCAGCATGAACGAGTATCAAGGCTTTTCGTACCGAGCCTAGGGGAGGAGAGCGGGGTGATGGGGAACTAGTGTCAACGTTAACGTCTACATTGATAGGGCAATATCCTTTTTTTCGAGGACCACCATGCTCAAATCGCGCTCATTGATTGTTGCCGTTACCTGTTTCGCTCTTGTAGCGGGCCCCGCGACGGTTGTCGCGGACCCGGGTAACGGCAAGGGAAATGCTCAATTCGATCAAGGCCCGGGTCAAGGACAAGGTAAAGGCGGGCACGGTAATAAAGGCGGGCAGGGCAATGCCGGAAACAAGGGTAACCAGGGCGGCAAGGGTTACTCGTCCGGTGGCGGTGGGGGCGATTGGCACAATGGCCCGAGCATCGACCGCAGCGGGATTCTTGGCGTGATTGGCGGCTATCGCGATTATTGGAGCCCCGGCCCGGCACTGCCGCCCGGTATCCAGAAAAATCTCGCCCGGGGCAAGCCGTTGCCTCCCGGCATCGCCAAGAAGCTCGATGGACGCCTGTTGGGGCGGCTGCCGCACTACGACGGTTATGAATGGCAGCAGGTGGGCACCGATCTGATCCTGGTGGCGATCGCTACCGGCATCATCTATGAAGTGCTCAACGGCGCGTTCGATTGACTCACTGGTCCCAATAAAATGAAGGGCAGCCTCTTTGGAGGCTGCCCTTGCATCAGTTTTCGACCTGCCGCAAGCGTTTGTACAAGGTGTTGCGGCTGACGCCGAGCCGTCGCGCCAGGTGTGAAATATTCCCGCCCACGGCCTGTAACTGACGGTTCAAGTCCTCGACGTCGTTCAAGTCCACCGTCAACGGTTCCGGGGTTTCCACCGGTTCCATCTCCAGGTCGACGAAGAAGTCATCCGGCAGGTGTTCCGGGCGGATCGGTTGTTCCTCGGCCATCGCCAGGGCCACTTGCAACACGCTGCTGACTTGGCGCAGGTTGCCTGGCCATGGATGGCGCTCGAACAATTCCATCACTTCGCGGCTCAGGCCGGCCCATTGCGTGGGTTCGCGGTGGTGTTCCCACAGGCGTTTGAACAGGGCCTGTTTGTCGCTGCGTTCGCGCAGGGGCGGCAGTTCCAGGGTCAGGCCGCCGATGCGGTAGTACAGGTCTTCGCGGAACCGGCCCAGTTGTACTTGTTCGCGCAGCGAGCGGTTGGTGGCGGAGATGATGCGGATATCCACCGGGAACAGTTCGGCGCTGCCCACCGGTTGCACGCAACGCTCCTGCAAGACCCGTAGCAGGCGGGCCTGGGTCGGCAGGGGCATGTCGCCGATTTCGTCGAGGAACAGCGTGCCACGATCCGCTTTGCGGATCAGGCCGATGCTGCCTTTCTGATTGGCGCCGGTGAAGGCGCCTTTTTCATAGCCGAACAATTCCGATTCCACCAACTCAGCGGGAATGGCCGCGCAGTTGACCGCAATGAACGGCTGCTTGCAGCGCGAACTGGCCTGGTGCAGCGCTTTGACGAACACTTCCTTGCCCACGCCGGTTTCGCCGTGGATCAGCAGCGGAATGTCCTTTTCCAGCAAACGCTCGGCCTGGCGCACGGCTTTTTCCACCCGGTTGTCGCCAAAGTGCAGGGAGTTGAGGCTGATGATATCGCCGGCCGGGGCAGACGCAGACGCAGGGGCAGGTGCGGGCGTTGGTTCGGTGAACAGACGGGGCTTGATCGACACCTGTTTCGGCCGCTTGAGCAGGCATTGAAAACGGTTTCGCCCGGCCGCTTGCAGGGAGAACGGCAGGCCGTCGGGCTGGTTGAGCAGTTCCATCAACGAGACCTTGAACAGGCTTTCGATGCTGACCCGCGACAGGCTCAGGCCCAGCAGGTTGTCGGCCCGGCGATTGGCGGAAAGCACCTGGCCGCTCTCGTCGAAAATCAGCAGCCCGGCCCATTGGCTGTCGAGGTTGTTCAAGCCGGTGTTGAAGGTCAGCTGGAAGTGTTCGCCGCGGAACAGGTTGAGGATCAACCGGTTCTCCACGGTCTGGCTCATCATCTTGACCATGCCCAGGGTATGGGAGGGGGGCAGGTAGCTGTCGCTGGACACGTCCAGCACGGCGATGACCTTGCGCTCGGCGTCGAAGATCGGCGCGGCGGAGCCGGTCATGAAACGGTTGGCCTTGAGGAAGTGTTCGTCATGCTCGATGTGCACCGCCTGCTCACAGGCCAGCGCGGTGCCGATGGCGTTGGTGCCGGTGCAGCGCTCCATCCAGCTCGCCCCGGCGCTGAAGCCGTGGGCCAGTTTCGGTTCGATGAAGCGCTGGGTGCCCCAGGAGGTCAGTACCTGGCCCTGGTTATCGGCCAGCATGATCAGGCAATTGGAGTTGCTGAGGATGTTCTCATAGTACGGCAACACTTCCTGGTGGGTGGTCTGCACCAGCGAATGCTGGCTCTCCAGCAACTGGGCGATGCCCTCGGCGGGTAATTGGTCGAAAGCGGGCACGCTCTGATGGTTCAGGCCAAAGGCGCGGCAGCGAGACCAGGAGGCCTGGATGATGGCGTCGTGGGACAAGGCAGGAGCTGGTGCGGCCATGGGGCTCTCTCGCAGAAGCTGTTTTTATTGTTGTGGTGAGTTTCGCACAGACTCCTTGTGCCGGGGCTGCTCCAGTCCAGGAAAATGCTCATTCATTGTTGTTCAGAATTGTTCATTGTCAATCGGCGAATTGTTCAGTTGTTCAATCATGCCTGTTCACTTGTGTTCATCCGTGAACGCATTTTTCCTACGGAAATCATTAAAGCCCAATAAATTCAGCGTGTTGAAGATTCTGGCACGCCTTTCGCTTTTAAGCTTCGGTCGCTTGACTCCAAAAATAAAAAGGCCGAGCCATGTCATTAACGCTTGAGCACATCTGTCGCACCGTCGAGGGCCAGCCCTGGATCGACGATGCGAACCTGAGTTTCGAACCCGGATCCTTCAATGTCCTGCTGGGCCGTACCCTGTCCGGCAAGACCAGTCTCATGCGGCTGATGGCCGGCCTGGACAAACCCGACAGCGGTCGCGTCCTGATGAACGGCGTCGACGTGACCAAGCGCCCGGTGCGGCTGCGCAACGTGTCGATGGTCTATCAGCAGTTCATCAATTACCCGACCATGACCGTCTTCGAGAACATTGCCTCGCCCCTGCGCCAGGCCGGTGTGTCGAACGAGATCATCCAGGACAAGGTCCTGCAGACCGCCCGCATGCTGCGGATCGAAAAATTCCTCAAGCGCTATCCCCTGGAACTGTCCGGCGGCCAGCAGCAGCGCACGGCCATGGCCCGGGCGCTGGTCAAGGACGCCGAGCTGATCCTGTTCGACGAGCCCCTGGTGAACCTGGACTATAAGCTGCGCGAAGAACTGCGCCAGGAAATGCGGGAACTGTTCCAGGCCCGCCACACCATCGCCGTGTACGCCACCACCGAGCCCAACGAAGCCCTGGCCCTGGGTGGTACTACGACGATTCTTCACGAGGGTCGGGTGATCCAGAGCGGCAAATCGTCCTCGGTGTATCACCAGCCGCAAACCGTGCTGGCCGCCGAGCTGTTTTCCGAGCCACCGATCAACCTGATGCCCGGGCGCATCGCCGGCAACGAAGTGAGTTTCGCCAATTTCGTGCACTTCCCGCTGAACGTCGACCTGCGGCCAGTGGGCGAGGGAGAGTTCCGTTTCGGCGTGCGTCCCAGCCACATCTCCCTGGTGCCGAGCAACGACGACGACCTGGAACTGGCGGTGACCGTCGAGGTCGCCGAGATCAGCGGTTCGGAAACGTTCCTGCATGTGCGCAACGAACATTTCCTGTTGGTGCTGCATTTGCCCGGCGTGCATGAGTACGACGTCGATGCGCCGATCCGCATCTACATCCCGACCCACAAACTGTTTGTCTTCGATGCCCAGGGCAAGTTGGTCCAGGCACCGGGCCAGCGTATCGCGAGGGTTGCCTGATGGCTGAAATTCGTTTGCAGAACCTCGCCCACAGCTACACCAGCACCCCGGCGGGCCCCGAGGACTACGCGATCCGCGAGATGAACCACATCTGGGAACAGGGCGGCGCCTATGCCTTGCTCGGGCCTTCGGGCTGCGGCAAATCCACCTTGCTCAACATCATTTCCGGCCTGCTCAGCCCTTCCGAGGGGCAGGTGATGTTCGACAGCAAGATCGTCAACGAGCTGTCTCCGGAGCGGCGCAACATCGCCCAGGTGTTCCAGTTCCCGGTGGTCTACGACACCATGACGGTGTTCGACAACCTGGCGTTCCCGCTGCGCAACCAAGGCATGGCCGAGGCGCGCATCCACACCAAGGTGCAGGAAATCGCTGAGGTCCTGGACCTGCAGAACCTGCTGGATAAAAAGGCCCGCAACCTCACCGCCGACGAAAAACAGAAGGTCTCCATGGGGCGCGGGCTGGTGCGCGACGATGTGTCGGCGATCCTGTTCGACGAGCCGCTGACGGTGATCGACCCGCACCTGAAATGGAAGCTGCGGCGCAAGCTCAAGCAGATCCACGAGCAGTTCAACATCACCATGGTCTACGTCACCCACGATCAGTTGGAGGCCTCGACCTTCGCCGACAAGATCGCGGTGATGTATGGCGGCCAGATCGTGCAGTTCGGCACGCCCCGTGAATTGTTCGAGCGCCCGAGCCACACCTTCGTCGGCTATTTCATCGGCAGCCCGGGGATGAACCTGATCGAGGTCACGCCGCAACCTGGCGGCGTCGGCTTCGGGTCGACCGTCTTGCCGTTGTCCGACACCTTGCAACAGCGCGTGGCCGAAGCCGAGGGCAAGCGCCTGAAGGTCGGTATTCGCCCGGAGTTCGTCCACGTCTGGGACGGGCCCTATGACGACGCGATGCGCGCCGATGTGGTCCACGTCGAAGACCTGGGCACCTACAAGATCCTGACCCTCAAACTCGATGGCGTGCCGCTGAAGGTGCGCCTGGCCGAAGACAAACCGGTGCCCGCCGGCACGGCGTACATCAGTTTTCCGGCGCAGTGGTTGATGGTCTATGCCGACGAATACCTGCTGGAACCCTTGAGCGAGGTGCAGCCATGAACAAGGTGCAGAACAACAAGGCCTGGTGGTTGGTGCTGCCAGTGTTCCTGCTGGTGGCTTTCAGCGCCGTGATCCCGATGATGACCGTGGTCAACTATTCGGTGCAGGACATTTTCGACCAGTCCAGCCGCTACTTCGTCGGTGCCGATTGGTACAAGCAGGTGCTACTCGACCCACGGCTGCATGACTCGCTGCTGCGTCAGTTCATCTACTCGGCGTGCGTGCTGCTGATTGAAATTCCCCTGGGCATCGCCATTGCCCTGACCATGCCGACCAAGGGCAAATGGTCGTCCCTGGTGCTGATCATCCTGGCGATCCCGCTGCTGATCCCGTGGAACGTGGTGGGCACCATCTGGCAGATCTTCGGCCGCGCCGACATCGGCCTGCTGGGGTCGTTCCTCAACGCCTTGGGCATCAACTACAACTATGCGGCCAATACCATGGACGCCTGGGTCACCGTGCTGGTGATGGACGTCTGGCACTGGACCTCGTTGGTGGCGCTGTTGTGCTATTCCGGGCTGCGGGCGATTCCCGACGTGTACTACCAGGCCGCGCGGATCGACCGGGCGTCCAACTGGGCGGTGTTCCGGCACATCCAATTGCCGAAGATGAAGAGCGTGCTGCTGATCGCGGTGATGCTGCGCTTCATGGACAGCTTCATGATCTACACCGAGCCGTTCGTGCTCACCGGCGGCGGGCCGGGCAACGCCACCACGTTCCTCAGCCAGACCCTGACGCAGATGGCCATCGGCCAATTCGACCTGGGGCCGGCGGCGGCGTTTTCGCTGGTGTATTTCCTGATCATCCTGTTGGTGTCGTGGCTGTTCTACACCGCCATGACGCACTCCGACGCCAACCGTTGAGGCCCGCCCAATGAACAAGAGAAAGCTGATCCCGTTGCTGATCTACATCCTGTTCCTGCTGGTGCCCATCTACTGGCTGCTGAACATGTCGTTCAAGAGCAACACCGAGATCCTCGGCAGCCTGACCCTGTGGCCCCAGGACTTCACCTTCCACAACTACAAGGTGATCTTCACCGACCCGAGCTGGTACAGCGGTTACCTCAACTCGCTGTACTACGTGAGCCTGAA
The DNA here is from genome assembly GCF_025336485.1 of Pseudomonas citri. Lineage (GTDB taxonomy): Bacteria > Pseudomonadota > Gammaproteobacteria > Pseudomonadales > Pseudomonadaceae > Aquipseudomonas > Aquipseudomonas citri. Next base: position 12,874 of record NZ_JAODAB010000025.1, read on the forward strand.
CACGGTGATTTCCTTGGGCGTCGCGCTGCCGGCGGCCTATGCGTTCTCGCGCTATCGGTTCCTGGGGGACAAGCATCTGTTTTTCTGGTTGCTGACCAACCGCATGGCGCCGCCGGCGGTGTTCCTGTTGCCATTCTTCCAGTTGTATTCGTCCATCGGGTTGTTCGACACCCACATCGCGGTGGCCCTGGCTCACTGCCTGTTCAATGTGCCGCTGGCGGTGTGGATCCTCGAAGGCTTCATGTCCGGGGTACCGAAAGAAATCGACGAGACCGCCTACATTGACGGCTACAGTTTCCCCAAGTTCTTCGCCAGGATCTTCATCCCGTTGATCGGCTCCGGCATCGGCGTCACGGCCTTTTTCTGCTTCATGTTTTCCTGGGTCGAATTGCTGCTGGCCCGCACGCTGACCTCGGTGAATGCCAAGCCGATCGCGGCGGTCATGACCCGCACGGTGTCGGCGTCCGGTATCGACTGGGGCGTGCTGGCGGCGGCGGGGGTGTTGACCATCCTGCCGGGCATGCTGGTGATCTGGTTCGTTCGCAACCACGTGGCCAAGGGCTTTGCCCTGGGCCGGGTCTGAGGAGTCGATGATGGAATGGATGAACTGGACCGTCCCCACGGCGGCCTTCTTTGGCGTCATCGCCTTGCTGCTGGCAGGCATGACCACGTGGGAATTGCGTTCGCCGAGCGTCCCTCGGCGCGGTTTCCTGCCGATTGCCACCACCCGTGGCGATCGGTTGTTTATCGGTCTTCTCGGTAGCGCCTACCTGCATCTGCTGGTGATCGGCGCCACCGACTGGAGCATCTGGATAGCGTTCGCGTTGTCCTGGGTGTGGCTGTTGGCAGTGATGCGGTGGGGCTAGTCGCGACAGACGATCGACGCTCAGCTCTTAAATCCAAACAGGAGGTCTCTATGTTCGATAAAAACAATAAGCTGCGACATAGCGTTTCATTGGCAGCCATGCTGGCACTCAGCGGGCTGAGTGCTGCGGCCTGGGCCGACGCCTATGAAGACGCCGCTAAAAAATGGATCGGCAGTGAATTCAAGCCGTCAACCCTGACAGCCGAGCAGCAGCTCGAAGAACTCAAGTGGTTCATCAAGGCGTCCGAGCCGTTTCGCGGGATGAAAATCAACGTGGTGTCGGAAACCATCGCCACCCACGAATATGAATCCAAGGTGCTGGCCAAGGCCTTCAGTGAAATCACCGGGATCCAGCTGACCCACGACCTGCTGCAGGAAGGCGACGTGGTGGAGAAGCTGCAGACCCAGATGCAGTCGGACAAGAATATCTACGACGGCTGGGTCAACGATTCGGACCTGATCGGCACGCACTTTCGCTATGGCAAGACCGAAGCGATCACCGACCTGATGGCCAACGAGGGCAAGAATTTCACCTCGCCGACCTTGGACCTGAAGGACTTCATTGGCACGTCGTTCACCACCGCGCCGGACGGCAAGCTTTATCAGTTGCCCGACCAGCAGTTCGCCAACCTCTACTGGTTCCGCGCCGACTGGTTCGAGCGGCCGGAGCTGAAGGCCAAGTTCAAGGAAAAATATGGCTACGAGCTGGGCGTACCGGTGAACTGGTCGGCCTATGAAGACATCGCCAAGTTCTTCTCCGAGGACGTCAAGGAGATCGACGGCAAGCGCGTCTACGGCCACATGGACTACGGCAAGAAAGACCCGTCCCTGGGCTGGCGTTTCACCGATGCCTGGTTCTCCATGGCTGGTGGTGGCGACAAGGGCCTGCCCAACGGCTTGCCGGTGGATGAATGGGGCATTCGCGTCGAGGATTGCCATCCGGTCGGTTCCAGCGTGACCCGCGGCGGCGACACCAACGGTCCTGCGGCCGTGTTCGCCACCACCAAATATGTGGACTGGATGAAGAAGTACGCGCCACCGGAAGCGGCGGGCATGACCTTCTCCGAATCCGGCCCGGTGCCGGCCCAAGGCAACATCGCCCAGCAGATTTTCTGGTACACCGCCTTCACCGCTGACATGACCAAGCCGGGCTTGCCCGTGGTGAACGCCGATGGCACGCCGAAATGGCGGATGGCGCCTTCGCCGCGCGGTCCGTATTGGGAAGAAGGCATGAAGCTGGGGTATCAGGACGTAGGGTCCTGGACTTTCATGAAGTCCACGCCTGAGAAGCAGAAACTCGCCGCCTGGCTCTATGCCCAGTTCGTGACGTCGAAAACCGTGTCGCTGAAGAAAACCATCGTTGGCCTGACGCCGATTCGCGAGTCGGACATCAACTCGCAGGCGCTGACCGACCTGGCGCCGAAGCTGGGTGGCCTGGTGGAGTTCTATCGCAGCCCGGCCCGCGTGCAATGGACCCCGACCGGGACCAACGTGCCGGACTATCCACGTCTCGCGCAACTGTGGTGGAGCCACATCGCCGAAGCTGCCAGCGGCGAGAAGACTCCGCAACAGGCACTCGACGGCCTGGCCAAGGATCAGGACGCGATCATGACCCGTCTGGAACGCTCCAAGGCCCAAGCCACCTGCGCGCCGAAAATGAACCCCGAGCGCGACGCGCAATACTGGTTCGACCAACCGGGTGCACCGAAGCCGAAACTGGCGAACGAGAAACCGAAAGGCGAAACCGTGAGCTACGCCGAGCTGCTGAAATCCTGGGAGGCAGCCCGCAAGTAAGCATCCCCTGCAATAAAAAAACGGCACCGAAAGGTGCCGTTCATGTTTCTAGGGCGGCTTTGCACAACCAGGCCAGCGAGTGCCGCTTCAGGTGAGAAATGAGGGTAAAAGCATCGAGGTGATTCGCTGTTCGAGGCAAAAAGCGTTTTAGCGGATTTGGTAATGGGATTACGGCTTGCCCTGAGCCTAAATCGTTGTGGGGTTCGAGACGTGACCGGGCTGCGCACATAGATCTATGCCTAATGCATGTAGCACCTTGAGTACAGTATCGAAACGTGGTTTCGCACCGGGAGCAAACGCTTTGTAAAGGCTTTCGCGACCCATGCCGGAGTCTTTGGCAATCTGTGCCATGCCTCTTGCTTTGGCAACGTAGCCAATGGCTCGCAAAAACTCTTCGTTATCACCGTCCGCCAATACTTGGGAAAGGTATTCGCTGATGGCTTCATCGCTGTCAAGCAATGTTGCCAGATCGAATGCAATCAGGGTCTGGCTCATACCTGTACCTCCTTCGCCATTTTTTTTGCTCGTCTGATATCCACTGCTTGAGATGATTTATTCCCTCCCGCCAGCAAGACGATAATCACGCCTTTACGTTGGGTGAAGTAAATACGATAACCGGCGCCGATATCCACACGCATTTCCGAGATGCCTTCGCCTAACGTCTTGAAGTCACCCAAGTTGCCCGTTGAGGCACGATCAATACGACGTGCGATTGCAATTTTAGCTCGCAAGTCACGGACTGAAGCATGCCATTGAAGGAACGTTGACGTCTGCTGGATAAGATAATTCATTTGAGAAATGTATCCAAATAGATACATTCTGATCAAGCATAGAGCCTCGGGCTTTGCTTGTCCTGATGTAACCGCCATCCCCACGAATCAATGCACATCCCCATACTCAGACAACCCCACCCCCCGCACCTCCCGGCTATAGGCCACCTTGGGCACGCCCTCCAGGCGTTTTTGCAGCACTTGGGTCAGGGAGTTGCCCGGCGGCAGGCTGGCGTCGCCGAAGTCGTCGTCCAGGTCCAGCGGATGGACGATCACTTCAAGCGAGCCACGGGGTGGCGGTGCGGCGTGGTCCAGGTCGGCGGGGGTGCAGATGTAGTCGGCCGTCGCGCCGCAGAGGCTGCGCAAGCGGTGGTTGAACAGGGTCTTGAAGACGCGCTTGGGCAGCGTCAGGTTCGCTCCCAGGTTACGCGCCAGTCGGATGGGCACGCCATGGCGGGCGGCGAAGCGCGCGACGATTTCGCCGACGGGCCAGATGTTGTGCACGTGCTGGTGGGAGTCGAGGTGGCTGGGGCGCAGGCCATGGTCCAGGCTGTGTTGCCATTGGGCTCGCAACTCCTCTTCCACGGCGGCGATGTCCTGCGGGCCCAGGCGCAGGCAATAGCGGGAAAGGTTCAGGTCGAATTCGCCATTGGCGTTGCAGAACGTCCGGCGCGAGGCAATTGCCTGGCCCAAGGGCGAACCGTAACTGAGGTTGAAGTGCAGGCCGATGCGTCCGTTGAGCAACGGTTGGCGGGCCAGTTCGCAGGCCTGTTCGAAGCCTGGCATGTTGGCCATGGCCGTGGCGGAACTGATCACACCGGCCTCAAAGGCCCGCAGGATGAGTGCGTTTTCGCTGAGGCTGAGCCCGAAGTCGTCAGCGTTGATGATCACTCGATGGGGCATGCACGTTCTCCTGGCGCTGTTGGGCCGGCGATGGGGCTGTTGCGGCGGCTTGTCCGCCCGGGCGCTTGCGCAGCCAGGGCTTGAGGCTTTTCCATAGCCGCAGGACACCTCCCAGGATCAGGCCACCAGGCTGCCAGGAGTAAAAGCTCCAGCGCCAGTGTTCCAGTTGACCGGTCATGCGTTCATGCAATTGATGGCTGGAGTTTTCCAGGCTGACCCGTGAAGCATCGACCCAGTGCCAGTTATCGTCCAGCCCCCAGCGAATCCACTCCTCGAGCAAGACCCGACCACTGCCCAGGTCGGCATGTTCCGGCAGGAACGCCAGGTTGTAATCGTATAGCCGTCCTTGATCCAGCAAGCCTAGGCGATAACTGATGCAGCGTCCCTCCAGCTCCAGCATCACGACCCGCACCAGGCCTTCGGCGGCGAGGGCGGTGAAGGCATGGTTGATCCACTGCTGATGCCTGGGCTCGGAGAAGATGCCGACACCTTTCTCGCCCTTCCAGCTGGCCGCTTCGACAGCGGCCAGGTCCCGTAGCAAGGGTCCCATGCTGATGGCATCGGGCGTCACCCGGCGGATCTCGGCCCCGCAGGCGGCAATGCGCTTGCGGGCCCGGCGCAGCTTGTAGCGAGGGGCGCCGGGGATTTCCTGGCGATCACTGTCACTGATCAGATGCACCGGTACCCGGCAGCTCAGTCGCCGTTCGCCGGTGGAACTCAACGCCATCCAGCTGCTGAGCACGCTTTGTTCGCCGACCGGCTCGGACACTTCATTCAATTGAAGCAGTGCGTGGGGCAGGTGTTGGCGAATCTGCATCAGCGCCTGGCCCATGCCCGTCGCGTCCAGGCGGGCCAGCACCGCGATGCGGTCGGTTAACGGATAACCCAGATGGCGCAACACCCGAAAGCGCAGGCCGCCGATGCGCTCGCGCGTCGAGACCAGCGGCAGGCACAGGCACAAGTCCTGGTCCTGCCAGCCGAGCAGCACGTTCAACTGTTGGTCAGGCAGCAAGGCGAACTGCGCCGCTTGCAACCAGGCCAGGCTATTGAACGGCGTGGTGTCGGCCACCTGGGCGCACAGCTGCTCATAAGCGCTCGTGGGAAAATCCGCAGCGCCCAGGGAGGTGCACCATTGGAACCGGATCGCCATGGGCGTCAGGCCGCCGCCGTCGATGCAACCGGTTGAGCCGGTTTACGAAAGGCGTCCAGCAGTGAGCCGCTGTAGGAGGTGTCGCGGAAAAACCGCCAGCGTCCGAACAAGCAGTACACATGGGTGATCTGGCCGCGTTCCAGAAACTCCATGCGAATGTGCATTTTGACCGATTGGATGTTTTGCAGGTCGCAGACATCGACCATTTTGCTGCAACCTTTGTCGGCCATGATTTTCCACATCTGCATTTGTACGTCTGTGGTCATCTTGGAACCAAAGTAGGCAGGGAGTATTTCTGCGCCGAACTGAAAGTACTCGCCAGGCTTGATCGGGAACCAGCAGCCATAGAAATGGCGGTCGAAATAGTCGCGCATACTGGCCCAGACGAAACCCACGGTGTCGCCCTGATCATCCAGGTACATCAGCCCTGTGTGGCCTTCGGCCGCCAGCTCGCGCATGGTTTCGACGCGGTCGCCGAAGTGCCGGGTAAACGCTGCGACGTTATCGACGGTGATGAACGCCTGGCGCAGGGGCGGGTACGGCCTGAGGTTGTTCGGCGGTAGCGGGACCATCACATCGTGCTCCAGCCACACCAGTCGCGAGTGGAAAAATACGTAGCGGCGGATCAGCAGTTTGAACAGGGAGCGCAGGCCTTTTTTCTGAATGCGATCACGCAATTTTTGCAGAACGTTCATGGTGCCTCCTGACGGGTGGCGGGTTGGGGAGAGACGGCGGCTGTCCAGCTCAGGGCAAACAGAGTTTCCCCGGGCAGCAGAAAATGGATTTGCCCGGCCTCGCAGTTGTACGGGGCGCTGCGGCTGTGGTTGTCGGGGCCGAAATACACCAGCTCGGCTTTCGCCGGCAGTGGTTGGGCAGGAGGGCAGGGCACGCCCTCCAGGCTGACCTGGTGCGCCCGGGTGCTTTTGTTCACCCCCAGCAGGCTGCGTCGGGCGTCGCTGGCCATGGCCAGTGCGTCCACTTCAAAGGCGTCGTTATCCAGGCGCAGCACCTGCCCGAGCCAGTGTTGCTGGATGAACTGCTGGGCCAGGCCCACCGGCTTGAGTTCGAAGCGCTCGTTCTCCAGCACGCGCACCATGCCCTTGGGGTATTCCGGTTCGTCGGCGGACTGGAACCAGTTGAGCATGTCCAGCAGGCCGTCGGCGGACGCGTTGATCACCACGGACGCCCACCAGAGGGCGGCGTAATGGGTTTCCTGGTCATAGGGGCTCAGGCTCGAACCGCTGGACAGGTTGGTCTGGTCCAGCAGCAGGGCCTTGCGCGGCCGGCCCTTGTTGTCCAGGCCTACCAGGCCGGCGGCACGGCGTACGCTGTGGCGGTAGACGCGGGTGGCGAGCAGGTCGCGGATCATCCATTCATGCCAGGCCAGTGCGTCGATCTGGTCGCCGGACTTGGCCAGCAGGCGCCGCGCCCAGTCGATGCCACGTTTGTCGGCCGCGTTTTCGGCCAAGGGGCCGTTGGTGAATCGGGAACTGGCCGGGATTGCGATGCGGACCCCGGCGCGGGCGTTGGCGGGAATGGCGCGAACTTGAGCGGCCATGCTTTCGAATAATTGCTGGTAGCTGGCGAAGTCGGCGTAGTTGAGGTTCGGTTCATCGGCGAAGCTGAGGTAGTGCAGGCCTTTACCGCCCAAGGCCCGCGTGGCTTTGAGCCAGGCCTGCAAACCGCTGTTGCTGATGCGGTCGGCCCGCAGATCGGCCTGGCGCTGGCTGCCGGCCAGCAGCGTGATGTCCTGGGTGATGCCGAAGCGGTCCTGGTACAGGCGCCGGAAACGGTCTTCATAGTCCGGCTTGCCGGCCGTGATGTCGACGAGGCTGTAGTAGCTGGCGGCCTGGGGCTTGAGGGCGTCGAGGATGCTGTAGCTGGACGGCGGTGGCAACACGTAGGGCAGGGAGATGCCCAGCTTGGGGGTTGGTCCGAGCAGGTTGTCGTGAAGGGTCAGGTGGGTTTGTCCCGGGTCCTGGCGTAGCGGTTGCAGGTGCGCCGGGTCCTGGGCAAACAGGTTGGCGGTGCCGTCCAGCCAGAACGCCACCTTGCCATTGCCTTGCAAGTGCAGGCGCCAGACCTGTTCGACGTCGGCGACGGGCAATGCCACCTGGTCGAATTGCCAATAGGCGCGGTACGGCTTGAGGTTCAATTGCAGCTGCTTGCCGTCTGCGACTCGCCGGGCTTGTAGGTTTTGCACGCCCCCGTGGAACTTGCCCGCCAGTATCGCTCGTTCGCCCGGCGCGACCTTGAAATACAGTTCATCGCTGTCGTGGGCTTCGGCACTGAAATGCACTTTGGCCGGTGCGAAAAGGGCCCGGGTGTGGGTATCGTGCTCGACGCTGTAGCGGCGAAAACTGTAGCCGGGGATTTCCAGGCGATAGCTGGCAGCGCCGGGTTGCAATGGCCACTGTTGTTCGCCCCGTGGCTGGTCCGCCTTGATCAGGCGCTCGCCCACCAACCGCCCCTGGCCATTGAGCAGATAGATGTGTTCCGAGTTGGCGTCGGCCTGCCAGGCCGGCACCCAGCTCACGATCAGGCAATCCGGGCGGTCGGTTTGCAGGTACAGGCTGCCGTCGCGGATGCCGCTCCAGTGCATGGGCGCACCCTGGGCCAGCAGGGCCAGGCCCCACAGACACAGGCTCGCGCCGACTCTCCGGCCGAACCGCGTTGGCCCCATCGCGAGCAGGCTCGCTGCGGTATTCATACCGATTTCCCCAGCAGCATCTGGCGCATCGGCAGCAGGTCGCTGGGCAGGATGATCAGGGTTTGCCACAAGGCCACGCCGCTGAGGCGGCAGTACATCGCCAGCAACGCCAGGGTGACGCCCAGGTAGGCGATCGACGAGGCGGCAGCGGCGCCTACAATGCCGTAGCGCGGGATCAGCGTCACGTTCAGCGCCAGGTTCAGCAAGGCGCCCGCGCCCATCAGCAGCGAAACCGTACCGGGCCGGTTTTTCCCCAGCAAGTCCAGGCGCAGGATGCTCGCGTAGCACAGCCCAAACAGCCCCGGCAGCAACGCCAGCAAGGCCGGGTAGGCGGGCCGGTAGGCGACGCCGAACAGCGTGACGATCAGCCACTGGCCGATCAGTGCCATGCCCAGGCAGGCGCCGAGCATCACTGTGGCGGTCAGGCGCAGGGCCAGCGGGGTGAGGCGCTGCATGTCGCGGTCCTGCTGCAACAGGCGTTTCATCAGCGGCGTGGTGACCGCTTCCGGCACGATCAGCAGCAGTTCGGCGGCCGCGCTGGCCATGGCGTAGTGCCCCAGGGCCGTGCTGCCCAGCAGCGCGCCGATGAACAGAAAGTCCGAACGCAGCATCACTTGCTGGAATAACAGATCCGGATGGCTGCGGGCCCCGTAGAGCAACAGCTCGTTCTGGCTGGCCCGGTCCCATTGCAAGGTCACCCGTTGACCGCGTCGCAGCCAGGCCCAACCGACCAGCACCACCAGGCCCAGGCCCACCAGCCAACTGAACAGTGCCACCTCCAGGGCCGCGTCTTTCCATAGCCAGAACAACGCCAGGAACAACACCAGTGGCGCCAGGGATTCCACCAGGCGCAAGGCATTGAAGGCCACCACGCCACCGCTGGCATTGTGCAGGGTCAACAGGCCGCTCTTGAGCACGGTCAATGGCACGGCCAGCAACAGCAGCCAGGCCAGCAATCCCAATTGCTGGGTGATGTCCAGTTCGCCACCGAACGCGCGCACCAGCGCCACCACCAGCAAGGTCAGCAACCCGGCCAGCAGGCACCCGAAGACCAGCACCTGACTGAGCAGCAACCCCATCGGCCGCTGCTGCGCGGCCTGATAGCCCACGGCAGAATTCAGCCCACCGCTGGTGACCGCGCTGATCAGGTCCGGCAGGCTGCTGAGCAGCGCAAACAGGCCGCGTTCGCTAGGCCCCAGGATTCGTGCCAGCAAGACGTTGCGCAGCAACCGCAGGCCAATCATCGCCAGGCGCGTGCCCATGCTCAACGCCAGGTGCTTGAGGTAACGCGCGCGGCTCATGGACGTGCCCCTCGGCTGATACGCCAGGCCAGCAACTCGGGCTGGTGGGCGTTGTGCTGGCTGACGCCGAAGCGTGGCACGTTCAGGGGATCACCATCATTGCGATACAGCCCGGTCTCGGTGCCCAGGGCGAACGCAAAACCGTGGGCCGCCACCTGCTGGCGAACCCGCGCATCGTGATTGCCATTGGGGTAGCAGTACACCGGCAGCGGTTGGGCGCAGCCGTTTTCCAGGGCGATGCGGCTGCGACCCAGTTCTTCGTGCAAACGCTGGTCGTCCAGCCCGGTGAGGATCGCGTGGCTGGCGCCGTGGGGACCGAAGCGGACCAGGCCGGAATCTTCCAGCATGCGCACCTGGAACCAGTCCAGCGCCTGGGGCTGGGCGCCGCGCGGGCAGGCGTCGGTGAGGTGACTCAGGGTGTGTGGATCGAGGGTCTTGAGGCTGTGCAGGTAGTGCAGCAGCGAGACACTGCGACGCTGCTCGTCCAGGTCATCGAGCATCACCGGCAACGGCCGGCCAGCGTGCTGCAACTGTTCGATCAACGGTTGTCGCGCCGCCTGGCCATGGCTGCCCCACAGGGTTTCGCCGATGCTCTCCCACCAGAAAGGCTGGCGACTGCCGATGAAGTCGGTGGACAAGAAAATGCTCGCCGGTATCTGGTACTGGCGCAGCAGGGGAAAGGCGTTCGTGGCGTTGTCGCGCCAGCCGTCATCAAAGGTCAGGGCCACCCGAGGGCGGTTCGGCACGCTTTCGGGGTCGGCCAGCAACAGGGTCATCAGCGGCACGCATTCGAAATGACGTTGCAGCCAGATCAACAAATGCTCGAAAGCTTCGGGGCCCACGCACAATTCATTGCGATGGGGCAGTTCGGCGGCGCGGTCGTTGTTCAGGACACGGTGCAGCATCAGGATCACGCCGGCACCGCGCAGCGGGTGGCGACCCAAGGGCGTGTTCAGGTACAGCCAGCCGCCGGTGCGCTTGAAGACCTGTTTGATCGACATCGGCCATTCTCCTCAGCGGTTCTGCTCGGGGTTCCATTGGCTGTAGCGCCGCCCACGCAGGAACTGCCACAGCCCGATGCTCATGCCCGCCAGGGTCACCAGCACGAACGCGGCCAGGCGAAAGGGCTTGGGCAGGCGGTGGCCGGTGTCCAGCAACCCGATCAGGGCCATGGTGTAGCCGATCAGTTGCGCCACCAGGCTCAAGCGATAGAACGGAGAGTCGTTCCACAACCAGGCATTGCTCAGCAACAGCGGCAGCAACAACACCGGTGCCAGGCGACGGATCAATTTGTGGCTGATCAGCCCGATGGCATACAGCCCGTGTCGCCGCGGGTCGAGCAGCTCGCGCCGCTGGGCCAGGCTTTGCAGGCCACCGACGGTGACGCGCTGGCGACGGCGAAACTGTTTATCGGCTTCGTCCACGCCCTGGTCAGTCACCTGGGCCCGTGGGGCATAGACGATGGGCTTGCCGGCGGCCGGTGCGCAGGTGCTGAGGAAAAAGTCATCGTTGACTTGCGCGGGTATCGGCTCGAACAACTTGCGCCGCAGGGCGAGCAGGGCGCCGTCCGCCGAGACCATGCAGCCGGTGCGGCTTTCGAGCCGGCGCAACCAACCCTCGTAGTGCCGGTACAGGCTGTCGCCCAGGCTCAGGCCCTTGCCCGGTACCGGGATCTGCATGTGTCCGGCACAGGCGCCGACTTCCGGATCGCCCAGCGGTGCCAGCAGGTGGCCGAGGGTGTCGAGGGCCCATTGATTGTCCGCGTCGGTGAACACCAGGATCTCGCCACGGCTGTGGGCCACGGCGGCATTGAGCGCGGCCGCCTTGCCCAAGCGAGGCAGGTCGAGCACGGTGACGCGGGGGTCGATCACCTTGCGTGCGCAGGCCACCGTGTCGTCGGTGGAGCCGTCGCTGGCAAGGACGATTTGCAGCGAATGGGCTTGATAATCCTGGGCCAGCAAGGTGCGCAGTTTCGCTTCGATGTGCCGCGCCTCGTTGTGGGCGGCAATGACAATGCTGATGTCCATCGGCAATGCCTTGCCGTAGTAGCGGTTCGGAAACAGCGGCGCCAGCAGGCAAAGCAGCAACGGATAACCGAGGTAGGCGTACACCGGTAGCAACAGGCACGACCAGTAGATGAATTCAGCCACGGGCAGGTCTCCTGACGTTCCATTGACATAGATTGAGCAGCAACGCGACGCCGGTCAGGTGCAGGCGCAGCCCATGCAGGGCCCACAATTGCAGCATCAGGCGCAGGTCGCGCCGGCTCTGGCGCAGGCTGAGGAACAGGGCCGGCAGCGCGGTGAGCAGCCACAGCATCAGCGCCAGGCGCGGTTGGCCTTGGAGCAGGGCGAGCAGTGCCAGCAGGTCGAGCCCCCAGGTGCCGAGGGACAGTGCCGGAAAGCGCAGCAGGCGCAGGCTCGCGCCATGGCTGCGGAGCAATTGCAGGTGACTGCCCTGGCGCCACAGTTCCTTACTGATCCATTCGCGCCAACTGCCTTCATAACCCCAGTGCAGGGCCACGCTTTGATTGGCCAGCAGCAACTGCGCACCGGCCTGGCGCAGGCGCAGGGAGAAATCCTTGTCTTCGCCGGTGCGCAGGGTTTCGTCGAAGCCACCGACCTGGTCGAACCATCTGCGACGCATTAACAAGTTGGCACTGGGCAGCCACTGCACGGGGTGCAAGAGACGTGACCCTGGACGCTGGCTGCGACGCTGCCAGGCTTCAGCGAACCACGGCGCCTGCCGCGGCGTGTCCAGGTCCAGGGCCAGTACGTCGCCCCGGTGGCCTTCAAATTCCAGCAAGAGTTGGAGCCAGTTGGCCGGCATCTCGATGTCGGCGTCGATGAACGCCAGCCAGTCGCCGCTGGCGGCAGCCGCCCCGCGATTGCGCAGGGCGCCGATATGCACCCCGGGCACTGTCAGCACCCGAGCCCCCCATTCACTGGCGAGGCGCGGGCCATCGTCATCGGAGCCGTTGTCCACCACGATCAGCTCGCAGTCCACCTGTGCATGATGCGCGGCACGTTGCACGGCCAGCAGTGTACGGCCGATGTGCCGGGCCTCGTTGTACATCGGGATCACCACGCTGACGCAGCTCATGATTGCGCCTGCTGCGGCGCGGCCTGTTCGGCCTCGTAGCGCAACACGCTGCTGAGGGCGAGCATGATCCACAGCAACTTGTGGTTCGGTGCACTGAGGAACATCAGGAACAACGTCAGGGACAGGAAACTCATGCCCAGGTGCGTCAGCAGGTCCGCTTGCACCCAGTCCCGGCGCTGCAACCAGATTCGCCGGGCATGCACCAGGTTGTACAGGCCCAGGCCGAGCATGGCGACGAACATCAGCCCGCCCGGGATGCCGATTTCACTGAAGATTTCCAGGTAGGTGTTATGCGCTCGGCGATACAGGTCACCGAGCTTGCGATTGGCCGAGAACGCCTTGGCATAGCCGGTGGGGGCGTAGTGCAGGGGGAAGGTGCCTGGACCTGCGCCCAGTATCGGGTGTTCCTGGATCATCTGGCCCCCGACGAGGATGTACGAGGCGCGGCGCCCCAGGGATTCATCCTGGGCCTTGGCGCCGGCGCTCAGGATGCTCAACGACTGGATACGCGCCACGTATTTGGCCGGCATCACGGCAACCGTCACGGGCACTGCGATGGCCAGGCCGAGCATGGCGAACCCCAGGTGTCGCGGACGGATGCGCGGCAACTGGGCGCGGTAGTGGTACAGACCGATCAACAGGCTGAGCAGCAGCACCACCAATCCGGAGCGTGAATCAGTCTTGGTCATGCCCCCCAGCAGCAGGATGAAACAGCCGCCCCAGAACAACCGGTGCAGTAGGTTCGGGCCGCGCACGATCAGCAACAGCGCCAGCGGTGCGGTAAAGGCGATCAGCAGGGCGAAGACGTTCGGGTCCGACAACAGGCCGGAGGCGCGGCCCTGATCCTGGTATTTGGCCGAGAACATCGCCAGCACGCAGGTCGTGGTCACGCTCAGGGTCAGCACCCGGCAGAACAGGTCCAGGTTCAGGCCGCGCCCGATCAGCAGGGTAATCACGAACAGGATCAAGCCTACGCTCAGCTCGCGGAAATGGCTCAGCGAACGGTCCATGCTTTCCGACAGCACCAGGCTCAGGCCATACAGCAGCAGGAAGCCGATCAGCGGCCGCCAGATATTGCTGCGCAGGCGCGTGGCGGGTATCTGGTGCAAGGCCAGTTGCAGCATCAGGATCAACGCCAGCGCCAGGCCGAAGAACTTGGTGCCGGAAAACACGCTGTCCTTGAACAGGCCCTCGAACGGCACCAGCGCGGCGATGGCCAGCAGGCCCCAACCGGGTTTGCGGTACAGCACGGTGACACCCACCAAGCCCAGAACGGCTCCCGGCGCCAGGAAGGGATAGGGGCTGGCCAGCAGTGCCAGGCACACCAGGCCCAGCAGGCTGACGATCGAGAGCGGGACAATCATGAGCTTGCCTCCCGTGCCGTGCGGATGTAGAGCTGCGCCCAGCGTTCGGCCAGGGTGCGCAGGTCGTAGCGATCCCGTTGGGTGCGACGCGCGTTGTCGACCAGGATTTGCGCCAGGCGCGGTTCGCTGAACAGGGTTTCGATCTGCCGGGCCAGCTCGGCGCTATCGGCAGGCCTGGCGAGCAGGCCGTTGTAACGGTCTTGCAACACGTCGGGAATGCCGCCGACGCTGAACGCCACCACCGGCACCCCGGCTTGCATGGCTTCGAGCAGGATCATTGGCGTGCCTTCGGTGCGCGAGCTGATCACCAGGGCATCGAGACGACTCCACCAGGCGTTCATGTCGGTCTGGTAGCCGGGCAGCTCGATGCGTGTCGGTAGCCCCGCCTCGGTGATGCGCTTGAGCAAGACCTGGCGCTCCGGGCCGTCGCCGAGCATCACCGCGTGCAGCGAGGCATGCCGCTGGCACAGCGGGATCATGGCGTCGAGGAACAGGTCCGGGCCCTTTTCGTGGCTCAGCCGGCCCACGTAGCCGACCCGCCAGTGCCGCCCGTCGTCGCGGTGGGCCAGCGGTGTGGTGGGCGCTGGCAGGCCGTTGGGTATGACGTCGAGCTTTTCCGCCCGTACGCTGGCCTGGCGGTGCAGCGCGGCGATGCTTTCGGCCACGCAGACCACGCGCTTGACCGACGCGGTGCGGCACAGTTGCAGACTCAACCAGGTATAGAAACGCTGCTTGGGGCTGCGCGGTGTGAAGCCGTGCTGGGTGATCACCAGCGGCAGGCCCAGCATCGTCGCGGCGGCCCAGCCGAACAACAATCCCTTGAAGTTGTGGGTGTTGAGCAGCGGTCGTTCCGCGCGGCGCTGGCGCAGGTGCTGCAACAGCTCGGCCCAGCTGGCGCAGTGGCGGCAATCGACCCCGGCCTGGCGGAAACGCCTGATCAAGGTCGGCGGTGCCGCCAGGAACAGCACCTGGTGCTGGCCGGGCGTCGCCAGGCAATGATCCAGCAGCATCCGCTCGGCCCCATAGAAGCCGCCGCTGTCGAGCAGATGAATGATCGACAGGGCGCTGCCGTGGTGGCCTGGGCCGAACGGCGCGTTCAATTTTTCACCCAATAGACAAGGCTGGGCAGGCTCCAGTTACGGTGCGGGTTGATCTGGTCGGGCGCCTGCTCGTTGATCACCAGCAGCACCGGCAGGTCCAGTTGCTGGCTGATCTGCGCCGGATGCTTGAAGCGATGGTCGAAGAACTCACGCACGTAGACCAGGGCAATCGCCAGCAGCAAGCCGCTGAGCAGGCCGAAGGCAATAATCAGCCCGGGCTTTGGAAACGCCGCGGCGGTCGGTTCGAACGGTGGGCTCAGGACCCGGGCGTTGGACAGGTCGTTGTCCAGCGAACGGACGGTGCTGGCCTCGGCAAACCGCTGGGCGTAGGTGGAGAACGCCGCGTGCAGGGCATTGATCTCGGTGTCCATCTGCTGCAGCTTGCTCTGGGTTTCCTGCAACTGATGAATGCGCTCCTTGAACGTGGCGATGCGTGCGGTCTTCTGGTTGATCACCGAGCTGACCACTGCCAGGTCCGTGGTGCGTTCCTGGATCCGGTTGCTCACCACCTTCAGGAACTGCTGGCGGGTGCGCACGATCTGTTCGCGAGCCAGCAGCATCGGCTCGCTGCCAGGCTGGAACACCGCCAGGTCATTCATGTAGCGGGCGACCTGGCCGGTCAATTGCTCGCCCAGCTGTTTGATTTCCCGGTCTTCGAAGGCGATGTTGTCCACGGTGGTGGTGAAGGTGAAGGGGAAGGTGTAGTCGTTGAACCGCGAGCTGTTGGCCGCCGCCAGGCTGGTCTTGAGGTAATCGAGCCAGCGTTGGCTTTGCAGCAAGCGGTCCTGGTACAGGTTCAGGGCCTGTTCCTCGGTGTTGATGGCGTTCAGGCGGAAGGTGATTTCCTCCTTGGGATCGGCCGAACCGATGCTTTCCAGCAACGCCAGCCGGGTGCCTTCCAGGCCATCGAGGCGGGTCTGGTACTGGGTTTTCTTTTGTTCGTAGAAGGTTTGCGGCAATTCGATCGACTGCATGTCCTGGCGGCCGGACAGGTAGTTCTGCAGCAGTTGTTCGACGAACCGGGTGCCCTGGGCCGGGTCACCGAAGCTGTAGACGATGGAGATCACATTGGAGCCGGGCAGGGTCTCGATCTTCAGGTTGTCGATGGCTTCGTCGGTCAGCGTGTCGAGCACCGTATCGCGTACCGGATCGACCTCCAGGCCCAGGCTGTCACGAACCGGGTTGACGACGTACTGGCGCAGCGGCGTGGTGATGTAGCGTTTGAAGGGGTCGCTCACCCACTGGTTGAAGATACCCAGGTTGGGGGTGTATTCACCCTTGTCGCGCAGGGCGCTGATGGTCTGTCGGATCAGGGCCGGCGAGCGCAGGATATTGCTCTCGGTCTCCATGTCCGCCAGTGACGGCGGAATGAACGTGGCGCTGTCCTGGTTCAGTGACGTGGTCGCGTCACCCTGGGAGAGTTTTTTCGACTGGACGATCACTTGGGCGGTGATGTCGAAGCTCTGTTTGAGCACCAACGGCAACGCCAGGGCGACCACGGCGAAAATCAGGAAGATGCGCTTCACCCACAGCTTGTTGGCGAAGAAGATCCTGAAGAACTCATGCAGATAGTTTTCCTTGGGATTCATGGTCGATCACCTGATCAGTTGTTGCTGCCTTTGTTGTCGAGGCGGTAGGCGAAGCTGACTCCCACACCCTGGAACAGCACCACGTCGGCCAGTTGCCTGGCCAGTTCGCCAGCGCTGGCCAGCCTGGTCTTGGGCACGAAGAGCATGTCTTCCGGTTGCAGGTAGGCGATCTGGGTCGCGTCACCGCTCAGGGCCTTCTCCACGTCGTAGTGCCGGGCTTCGACCATGTTGCCGTTGCGGCGCATGATCACCACCGAATCGAGGCGGGCCTTGACGTTCGTGCCCCGGGCCAAGGTCAGCGCCTCGAGGACCGAGATCGGCCGGCGGATCGGGTAGGAGCCCGGTTGGCCCACTTCACCCAGCACATAGATTTCATTGCCGGCGGTGGACTTGAGCAGCACGTCGACGGTCATGTGGCCGGGCAACTGGGCGTAGCGCTCGTTGAGGAAGGTTTCCAACTGGTTGACGGTCATGCCTTGCAGCGGCACGGAACCGATTTCCGGGAAGCTGGCGTAGCCATCCCGGCCCACGGTGATCTCCCGGCTCATGCCAGTGGCCGGGTGGCTCAAGGTGTTGCGCAGGTTCGACTCGCTGGACAGCGGGCTGGTGACCTGCACCGTCAACTGGTTGCGGTTGGGCTGGAACAGCATTTTCTGGTCATAGGCACGCTGCACCGCCAGGCGGGCTTCGTCGGTGGTCAGGCCGACGATCTTCACCGAGGTGTTGGCCCCCGGCAGTTCGATGGTGCCGTCGGGCATCACCTGCTGCGTGCCATTGAGCTGGCTGGCGGCGGTGAAGTTCAGGGCTACCTGGTCGCCGGCCTGTACACGATAGGCCTGCGGTCCGGTGGTGCTGATGTGGAAAATCACGTCCAGCACATCCTGGGGCCGCAGGGTCTGTTCGACCTTGGGCATGTCGGTGGCCTGGGCATTGGCCGGCGGAGCCGTGAGGATCTGCACCGGCATCGAGCGGGTATCGTTAGTGCTGGTGCAACCGGCAAGCGGCAGCAACAGCAGGACAAGCATTCTGGCGTTCATCTCGTCATCCTTTTGCAGGCTTACAGGTTGTTGTAGAGCCACTTGGGCATGTAGTACTTGCGGCGGTTGAACACGCTGCCCACCACTTTCGCACCGGCCTGGACCAGGCGCTGGCGGGTGGCCTGGGCCACCTCCCAGCGGGTGTCTTCACCACGCACCACCAGCACCACGCCGTCCACCTGGGTGCTGAGCACCAGGGTGTCGCTGGCCGAGTACACCGCATCGGCGTCGATCACCACGAAGCGGTACTGCGCCGCCAATTGCCGGAACAATGGGCGCAACCGCTCGGCGCTCAGGCGCTCGGCGTTGTGGCCCAGGCGCCCGTAGGGCAGCACGTCGAAAGGCAGGCTGGAGACTTGCACCACGCAGTCCTGCAACAAGGGCGGGGCGAGGCTGTTGAACAGCAGGTCGCTGAAACCGCGCTCCTTGTGCAACGACAGTTGCTGGCTGAGGTTGCGCGGTGACTGGCTGGCGTCTACCAACAGCACCCGGCCGCTGCTCATCTGCGCCAGTTGCGCGGCCAATGCCATCGCGCTGGTGCTGGTGCCTGTGCCGGTGTTGGCGGATGTCAGCAAAAGGATCCGCAAGGAAGGGTCGAGCACGGTTGAGGTCAGGTTCGTCTCACTCGGGCTGGCTATGGTCAGGATATTGGTTGAACCGTCCATTTAACTCGCTCCGTGGCCGCTGAAAACTTTGAAGGGGGTCATCACCAGGATCTTCAAATCCAGCAACAGGCTCTGTTCAGCGATATAGCTGAGGTCCAATTCCACGCGCTGGTCGAAGTCGATATTGCTGCGCCCGGAGATCTGCCAAAGGCCGGTCATGCCGGGGTAGACGCTCAGGCGCACAAGATGGCTGTCCTTGTAGCGGTAAGCGTTGAACGAGGTCGGCCGTGGGCCCACCAGGCGCATGTCGCCGGTCACTACGTTGATCAGGTTGGGCAGCTCGTCGAGGCTGCTGCGCCGCAGGAATCGCCCGATGGGGGTGATCCGCGGGTCGTTGTCGATCTTGAAGTCGATGGCGTCGGCGCCGTGCTTGTTGAGGTGGCGCAACGATTCCTTGAGGGCCTCGGCGTCGGCGACCATGGTGCGGAACTTGTACATGCCGAAGACCCGGCCACGGTAGCCGGTGCGTTTCTGCACGAACAACACCGGGCCGGGGCTGGAAAACTTGACCAGCACCGCCAGGCCCACCAGCAGCGGGCAGAACAGCACCAGGATCGCCAGGGCGCCCAGGCAGGCCACCACCCGATTGGTGCGCGAGAGGGTCCACGGCCGACCGCCGTCACGACCGGTCAACCAGCCGCGGCCCTGTCGGTGGATCGCGGCGTCCAGGCGCCTGCGGTGGACGGGGTCGATACGTTTGTCGCGTCCGGGAGTATCGATCGCAATGCCGTGCTCATGCCGGGTCATGGATGCCTCCGTTGAGGTTCGGTCACCAGTGCTCGGCCACCAGCGACGGATGGGGAGGGCTGCGTGTAGTAGCCGAGGAACCACTGGATGAAACGGCCCAGGCCGTCGTCCAGCCCGATGCACGGTTGGAAACCGGTGGCCCGGGCCAGATCGCTGGCGTCCGCGCAGGTGTTGAGCACATCCCCTGCTTGCAGGGGCAGCAGCTCGATGCGGGCGGTTCGCCCCAGGTGTTTCTCCAGCAGCGCCACGTAGGTGCGCAGGGCCACTGGTTGTTGCCCGCCGATGTTGTAGATCCGCCAGGGTGCGCGGCTGCTGGCCGGGTCCGGTTGCGCCTGATCCCACTGGGGTGTGACGTGGGGCGGTAGGTCGATCAGCCGGACGATGCCTTCGATGATGTCGTCGATGTAGGTGAAATCGCGCTGGTGTTCGCCATGGTTGAACAGTTGCAGCACCCGGCCTTCGGTGATGGCGCGGGCGAACTGGATGGGCGACATGTCCGGCCGGCCCCAGGGACCGTACACGGTGAAGAAGCGCAGGCCACTGCTGGGAATGCCGAACAGGTGGCTGTAGCTGTGGGCCATCAACTCATTGGCTTTTTTACTCGCCGCGTACAGCGACAGGGGATGATCGACGTTGTCTTGCACCGAATAGGGTGTGTGTGGGTTGGCGCCGTACACGGAGCTCGAGGAGGCGTAGATCAGGTGCTTGACCGGGTAACGACGGCAGCTCTCGAGGATGTTCAGGAACCCGCTGAGGTTGCTGTCGACATAGGCCCGTGGGTTTTCCAGGGAATAGCGCACGCCGGCCTGGGCGGCGAGGTGGATCACCACGTCGGGGCGGCGGGCGTGGAACAGCCCGTCGATGGCCGGCGCGTCGGCCAGGTCGATGCGCACCAGCGGGAATTCACCGACCTGGTCTTTCACCCAGGCCACGCGATCGTGCTTGAGTTGCGGGTCGTAGTAGTCGTTGAAGTTATCCAGCCCGCAGACCCGGTGGCCGTCGCGTATCAGGCGCTGCACGCAATGGGCGCCGATGAAGCCGGCCGCGCCGGTGACCAGGATGTTCATGCTTGCGGCCCCGGCGCAGGGGCGCAAGGCTCGGCGTGCCGCAAGCCGATGCCGCGATACACCAGCCCGGCGGCCGCCAGTTGTTCGGGGTTGTACAGGTTGCGACCGTCGATGATCACCCGGGCGCGCAGCTTATTGGCCAACAGGTCGAAGTCCACCACGCGAAAGTTCTTCCACTCGGTGCAGATCACCAGGGCGTCGGCGTCCTCGAGGGTGTCGTCGCGGGTCGCGCACAGGTTCATGTCCTTGCGATAGCCATAGAGGCGACGGCATTCGGCCATGGCTTCCGGGTCGTACGCCTGGACCCGCGCACCTTCGCGCCACAGCGCCTCCATCAGGTAGCGGCTGGGGGCTTCGCGCATGTCGTCGGTGTTGGGCTTGAAGGCCAACCCCCAGATGGCAATCGACTTGCCGGCCAGGCCGCCTTTGAACTGCTGCGCCAGTTTCTCGAACAGGATGTGCCGCTGGCTGTCGTTGACGTCGGTGACGCTGCGCAGCAGGCGCAGGGGCATGCCGTTTTGTTCGGCGGTGTGCAGCAGGGCGCGCAGGTCCTTGGGAAAGCACGAGCCACCGAAGCCGCAGCCAGGGTAAATGAAGTGATAGCCGATGCGCGGGTCCGAGCCGATGCCCTTGCGTATCGCTTCGATGTCGGCGCCCAACCGTTCGGTGAGGTTGGCCAGTTCGTTCATGAAACTGATGCGGGTGGCGAGCATTGCGTTGGCGGCGTACTTGGTCAGCTCCGCGCTGCGGTTGTCCATGAACATCAGCTTTTCGCGGTTGCGGCAAAAGGGCGCGTAGAGCTCGCTCATCTGCTCGCGCGCCACCGGGTCGGCAGTGCCGATGATGATCCGGTCGGGGCGCATGCAGTCGGCCAGGGCGCTGCCTTCCTTGAGAAACTCGGGGTTGGACACCACGCGCACATTCAGTTGTTTGAGGCAGCGGCGAGCCAACACCTGGCGGGCGCACTCGGCGACTTTGTCGGCGGTGCCGACCGGCACCGTGGACTTGATGATCAGGGTGCGGTCGCTGTCCATGAAATCGGCGATCTGCCGGGTGACCGCCAGCACATGGCTCAAGTCCGCCGAGCCGTCTTCATCGGCTGGGGTGCCGACGGCGATGAAAATCAGCTCGCCATGGTTCACCGCGTCACTGGCCTGGGCGCTGAACGAGAGGCGTCCGGTCTTGATGGTGTCTTCGAGCAATCCGGACAGCCCCGGTTCGCTGATCGGCGGCACGGCTTGCTGCAGTTGACGGATCTTGTTCGGGTCAATGTCGATGCACAGCACACGATGCCCGACGTCGGCCAGCGCCGCGGCCTGGATCAGCCCCACATATCCCGTCCCAAATACGCTCACGTCCATCGTAGGCACGCCTCGCAGACCGACTGATGTAACTCGGATGAAACTGTTAAAGGGGGGTATAGCGCAGCTTCGCAAAAGCGTGTCAGCAAAATGACAGTTGTCACTGTTGGCAAAACTAGAGAAGACTTGGCGTTCTGATATCAAGTCCTTGACTGATTTGAAGAAGTGCCATTTTTAAAGGGATATAGCGTTTTTTTAAAAAACGATGAACGGTATTTATCCATAGAGATTGACGATTTTTAGACACAAAGCGTGTCATTTTTGAGCTAACTTTTTTTTGACGCTTTTGCGTAGGAGTTTTCTTGCGCTTTACGAAGGCGCTGCTAGTGTCCAGGTACGAACGCTCTTTTCATCGCCTTGAAACCGTCGAGAAAGCCATGGCCCGATACCTCAAGGAATTGTTGCTGGCGCTGTACCTGGCGCGAGGGTACGCGTACTACCTGGAGCGCCTGGACGCGTTGGGCCTGGGCTTTGCCACGCTGTTGTACGGGGCGATGTTCGTGGCGTTGGTGCTGGCGTTGTGGATGACGGCGCACATCCGCATGACCCTCGTGCGGCATCTGTTCGCGCTGGTGATGTTCGTCTCGGCGGTGTTCTTCGAGGTCTATGTCCGGGTCACGGACAGCTACCTGACCTACAGCCAGTTTGTCTCGCTGGTGTATTCCGGTGGCTTCATCCAGGAAGCGGCCTATCAGTACCGTGAGACGATCATCAGCGCGGGGGCCGGTGGGCTGTTGCTGCTGTTGGGCCTCGGCCTCAAGCCGCGCCATCGCCTGCCGGTCCCGGGCTACCTGCCGATGGCCGCGCCTGTGCTTGGGGTGTTGCTGCTCAGCGCCGTGCTGTTCGTGCGCGCGGGCGAGGGCGCGCGC
This sequence comes from Pseudomonas citri, assembly GCF_025336485.1. GTDB lineage: Bacteria > Pseudomonadota > Gammaproteobacteria > Pseudomonadales > Pseudomonadaceae > Aquipseudomonas > Aquipseudomonas citri. The sequence continues at coordinate 35,268 of NZ_JAODAB010000025.1, forward strand.
GGGTTGCCGGTGATGTACACGCCGCTGGCCTACCTGAACCTGTTCGCCTACGAGGCCTTGCACAATACGGTCGGCCCTCGGGAGCCGGTGCGTCTCGTGCGGCGAGCGGGGGCTGTCGGGCACGACATCGTGCTGGTGATCGATGAAAGCGTTGCCGGTAATTACCTGGATATCAACACTCCGTTCGGCGTGCACACCGGCCTTGAGACACCCCCCGACGGCGTGACGCTGTTCAATTTCGGCTACGCCGCTTCCATCGCCAATTGCAGTGCCGACACCAACGTCACCCTGCGCTACGGTGGCACGCGCGCCGACTACATGCGCATCAACAGCACGCTGCCGTCGATCTGGCAGTACGCCAGGAACGCCGGGTTGCGCACGGTCTACATCGACGCGCAGCGCACCGGTGGCAATCTGCAGAACCTGATGACCGATCTGGAAAAACGTGACATCGACGAGTTCGTCCAATTCGACCAGGTCCCCGTGCGCGACCGCGACATGGCTGCGGCGGCGAAACTGATCGAACTGCTCGGCGATGACCGGGCCGAGCTGGTGGTGATCAACAAGCTGGGCGCGCATTTCCCGGTCCACGACAAATACCCCGACGCCTTCATGACCTACCGCCCGGCGTTGCCCCGTGGGCAGTTCCAGGACGTGGCCGACACCGGCAAGCGCGATGGCTTCAACGGCCAGAAGGACGACTGGATGCTGTACCGCAACGCCTACCGGAACACTTTGCTGTGGAATGTCGGTGAGTTCTTCAGGCGTATCTTCCAGCAGGCGGACTTGAGCAACGCGGTGCTGATCTACACCTCCGACCACGGCCAAGACCTGCACGAGCGCGGCAACCCGGGGCTCAATACCCACTGCGGTGGCGACCCGGTAGCGGAAGAGGGGCTTGTCCCGTTGGTGGTGATGCAAGGTGCCCAGCTGCACACCCTGGATTGGCAACGCGCCTGGGCACAGAACAAGGACCGCTCCAGCCACTACAACATCTTCCCGACGCTGCTGCAGTTGATGGGGTACGAACCGGCCGGGGTCGAAGCGATCTACGGCAAGTCCCTGAGCGAGCCGACCGAAGACGCCTTCACCTTCAACTACCGTTTCAATGCGCGCCTGGGCGCCGTGCCCGAGTGGAAACACATCGACCTCAGCCGCATTGTCACACCTGGGCCGACACAGGCCGAAATGGCGGTGGGGCACTGAACTATTTTCTCTGCTGAGGCGAGGTTGCCCACCGACCGTGCGGCCATCCCCATTCCCCTGTGGGAGCAATGCTTGCTCGCGATTGCGGTGGGTCAGTTGGCGGCGATGCTGAAAGTGCCGTCGCCATCGCGAGCAAGCTTTGCTCCCACAGGCTCGCTCCCATCCGTTTTTCTGAGGTAACGAGCGTTCTCGCTGTATCTCAACCTCCGCTATCCTGACTTCCTCGCTCATCTGCCGGGCTTTGCCATGCTTGAGGTTCACGATGTCTTCAAAAGCTACGCCACCCCCCAAGGCCCGCTGCCCGTGTTGCAAGGCATCGACCTGACGTTGCCCGCCGGCAGTAGCCTGGCGCTGATGGGCGAGTCGGGCAGTGGCAAGAGCACCTTGCTGCACCTGGTCGCCGGCTTGGACAAGGTCGACCGCGGCAGTATCCGCAGCGGCGGTTATCGGCTCGACGGCATGAGCGAGCGTCAATTGGCGAACTGGCGACGGACCGAAATCGGCCTGGTGTTCCAGCAGTTCAACCTCATCAGCAGCTTGTCGGTGGAGGACAACCTGGCGTTCCAGGCACGCTTGTGCGGTCGCCATGACGCGGCCTGGCAGGCTCACCTGGTGCAGCGGCTCGGGCTGGCGGATGTACTGCGGCGCTATCCCGAGCAGTTGTCCGGCGGGCAGCAGCAGCGGGTCGCGTTGGGGCGAGCGCTGGCCTCGCGACCGCCCTTGTTGCTGGCCGACGAACCCACCGGCAGCCTCGACGAAGCCACTGGTGACGAGGTGTTGCAACTGTTGTTGGAATTGCTCGAGGCCAGCGCCACGAGCCTGTTGATGGTGACTCACAGTCTGCGAGTGGCGGCTCGTCTGGCCCGCCGCGTAGTACTGCAGGGCGGGCGTCTCGCCGAGGTAGCCCCGGCGTGATGATTTTTCGCCAGGCCCTCAAGGCCCTGCTCAGCCATTGGCACCAGCACCCGGTGCAGTTCTTCAGCGTGTTGACCGGACTCTGGCTCGCCACCAGCCTGCTCACCGGTGTACAGGCGTTGAACAGCCAGGCCCGGGAAAGCTATGCCCGTGCCAGCCAGCTCATCGGCGGCGAGCCCCAGGCCAGCCTCAGTGCGCCGGGTGGCGGCACGTTCCCCCAGCAATGGTTCATCGATCTACGACGCCAGGGTTGGCCGGTGTCGCCGCTGTTGCAGGCGCGGGTGCTGCTTCAGGGACACGACGATTTTCGCCTGCAAGTGATGGGCATCGACCCGGTGTCGCTGCCGCCCGGCGCGGCACTGGCGGGGCAGGCGCGGGAGATGCGCGAGGTGGTGGCGTTTTTTACCGACCCGGGGCGCACCTGGATCGCCCCCCAGACCATGCAAGCATTGGGGCTGCGCGAGGGCGACCGGCCCCGGACCGTCGATGGCCAGGCTCTGCCGCCGCTGCAAGCCCAGGAGGACATGGCGCCGGGCGTGCTGTTGATGGACATCGGTTTTGCCCAACAGGTGCTGGGCTTGCCGGAGCAACTGTCGCGACTGTTGTTGCCGGCCACGTTCAACACGGCGTTGCCGCGCGCGTTCGAGGGGCAGTTGCAATTCAAGCGCGCCGACGAAGAAAACAACCTGTCGCGCCTGACCGAGAGTTTTCACCTGAACCTCGATGCCCTGGGGTTCTTATCGTTCGTGGTGGGGTTGTTCATCGTCCACGCGGCGATTGGCCTGGCCCTGGAGCAACGCCGCAGCCTGATGCGAACCTTGCGCGCCTGTGGTGTCAGTGCGTGGGTGCTGGTCAGCAGCCTGGCCCTTGAACTGGGGGCGCTGGCCGTGGCGGGCGGGATCGCTGGAGTGATCAGCGGCTATTGGCTGGCGAGCCTGTTGCTGCCCGATGTCGCGGCGAGCCTGCGCGGGCTGTACGGCGCGGAAGTGCCCGGGCACTTGAGCCTCAGCCCATGGTGGTGGCTCAGCGGCGTGGGCTTGAGCCTGCTGGGCGCGCTGCTGGCTGGCGCCGACAGCCTGCTGCGGGCGGCGCGCCTGCCGTTGCTGGCGCTGGCCAATCCCCAGGCCTGGCACCAGGCCCATGGGCGATGGCTGCGCCGCCAGGGTTGGGTGGCGAGCCTGGCGGTGTTGATCGGCGCGGCGGCGCTGATCTGGGGCGATAGCCTGGCCAGCGGTTTTATCCTGATGACCGCGTTGTTGCTGGGGGCGGCGCTGGCGCTGCCGGTATTGCTCAACCGCGCGCTGAACCTGTCGCTGCGCGGTAGCCGCTGGGTGCTCGGGCAATGGTTTCTCGCCGATTGTCGTCAGCAGTTGCCGACGTTGAGCCTGGCGCTGATGGCCCTGCTGCTGGCATTGGCGGCGAACATCGGTGCCGGCAGCATGACCGCCGGTTTCCGCCAGACGTTCAACCACTGGCTCGAACAACGGCTGACCGCCGAGCTGTACGTCAGCCCGCAAACCCCGGCGCAGGCAGACGCGTTACACGCCTGGCTCAAGCAGCAACCGGCGGTCAGTGCCGTGTTGCCCAACTGGCAAGTGAACCTGGCCTTGCAAGGCTGGCCGACGGACCTCTTTGCGATCATCGATCACCCTAACTACCGCCAGCATTGGCCGCTGCTGGAATCGGCTGACAAGCCCTGGGAGCAACTGGCCGGCGACGACACGCTGATGCTCAGCGAGCAATTGGCCCGGCGCCTGGAGGTGAGCGTGGGTGACCGGTTGACCCTGCCCACGCCACAGGGCCCCTGGGCGCCGCGCATCGTCGGGATCTATGCCGACTACGGCAACCCCAAGGGCCATATGCTGGTCAATGCCGATCACTTGCTGGCGCACTGGCGCCAGTTGACGCCGTATCGCTTCAACCTGCGCATCGAGCCATCCGCCATCCCGGCGCTGCTGACGGCGTTGCAACAGCGCTTTGCCCTGGATGACAGCCGTATCGTCGATCAGGCCCGGCTCAAGGGTTGGTCGGCCCAGGTGTTCGAGCGCACCTTCGCCGCCACCGCCGCCCTCAACAGCCTGACCCTGGCGGTGGCCGGGGTGGCGCTGTTCATCAGCCTGCTGACCCAGAGCCAGAGCCGCCTCGGCCAGTTGGCGCCGCTGTGGGCGCTGGGGGTGACGCGCCGGCAACTGATGCTGCTCAACCTCGGCCAGACCTGGATGCTGGCGTTGCTGACCCTGGCACTGGCCCTGCCGTTGGGCATCGCCCTGGCCTGGTGCCTGGATGCAGTGATCAATGTGCAGGCTTTCGGCTGGCGCCTGCCGCTGCAGGTGTTCCCATGGCAATTGGCGCAATTGCTGGCCCTGGCGATGTTCGCCACCTTGCTCGCGTCGGCCTGGCCGCTGTACGCCCTGTACCGCACGCAACCGGCGGACTTGCTGAGGACGTTTGCCCATGAAGATTAGGTGTGTGCTGATGCTGCTGGCATTGCTCGGCGGTTGTGATGACTCGGCACCGACGCAAAAGGGCTTCGCCGGCCTCGGCGACCAGGCTGTGGCGTTCACGCCGGTAGTGCCGGGGCGGGTGTTCAGTTTCCCGGCCGACCACGGCCTGCATGACGGTTTTCGCGTTGAATGGTGGTACGTCACCGCCAACCTCAAGGATGCCCAAGGCCACGATTTTGGCGTGCAGTGGACGCTGTTTCGCAGCGCCCTGGACGCCGCGCCCCAGGCCAGCGGCTGGCGCAACCAGACGATCTGGCTCGGTCACGCCGCTGTCACTTCTGCCACTGCGCACTACGCGGCCGAGCGCTACGCCCGAGGCGGTGTAGGGCAGGCCGGCGTGCGGGCGGTGCCCTTCGATGCCTGGATCGACGACTGGCAGTTCAGCACCCAGGCCCCAGGGATAGAGCCGTTGGCAGACATGCAACTGAAGGCTCGTGACCCGCGTTTCAGCTACGTGCTGCGGCTGACGTCGAGCCGTCCGCTGGTGTTGCAGGGGGATCAGGGTTTCAGTCAGAAATCCGAGCAGGGCCAGGCGTCGTACTACTACAGCCAGCCGTTTTTCCAGGCCCGTGGCGAGTTGGAAATCAACGGCCAGCGCTACCAGGTCAGCGGTCCGGCCTGGTTGGACCGCGAATGGAGCAGCCAGCCGCTGACGGCCAACCAGACCGGCTGGGACTGGTTTTCCCTGCACCTGGACAGCGGCGAACAGCTGATGCTTTACCGCATGCGCCACAAGGACGGCGCGCCATACCTCACCGGCACCTGGATCGACGCCGGGGGCCAGTCGCAAACCCTGCACGCCGGGCAAATCAGCCTCGTGCCACAGGACACCGCCAAGGTGACTGGGCGCTCGATGCCGGTGCGCTGGGCCATCAGGATTCCCGGCAAGCAACTCGACATCACTACCCAGGCCCTGAACCCCAACGCCTGGATGAACCTGCGCATTCCCTATTGGGAAGGGCCAGTGAAGGTGAGCGGTAGTCACGGCGGCGAAGGTTATCTGGAAATGACCGGTTATTGAGAGGACGGCAAGGCGAGCCCGGGGCGGGCGACACCGATGCACAAAAAACCGGACGGCGCGGGTGAGCCCGAATGCAATGACTGTGTTCTTTCAGAGCGAGAGAAAAATCCCCTCGCCAACGCCGTCACAAGTTAAACAATTATTTAAACAGCGGCGCGGACATCGCCAGGAAGTTCCATTATTATTGGCCCGTTCGCCCAGTGTCAGGCTCTTTACCAGTGCATGGAATGCCGAGGCCGTCGCACTGGGCGAACACCGTCCCGGAGCAAAAAATCCAACGATCTTGATCGCAGCACATCGACCAGCAGGACTGGCCGATGCGCGAATGGCTGTGCTCTATTCAGCCGGCGACGGGCGCGCGCCAGTCGTCGATACCCAGGCTTGGGCTTTTCTCATGGTTCCAGCTGATCTTGCGATAGCTGAAATGCACATCTTGCAGGTGGGTGAAATGCGCATTCGCCGGGTCCTGGCAGTTGAGCATGTAGTCCTTGATCTCGACGATGACCGCGTCTTCCATTGTGGTGGTGTAATAGTGCTCCTGGACGCCAGCGGTGGAAGTGCGATACCACTTGATTGCGACGTTGGGCAGGACTTCGCCCTTGCACAGGATTTCCAGCAACAGGGGCGAGGTTCTGTCAAACACTTTGGTGATGGTCAAGGGCTGGTGTACGCGTAGACCGGTTGGCTGGCCGGATTGAGGATCCCGTGGGACGAGTATCTGATGGTGAAAGGCTTGCACCATGATCTCGTCGGTATGGCCTTCCTGATAGATGTTCCCCACCGACTCGGCGGTAAACGCATTCTTGGTGAGCAGTGTTTGATTGACGTCTGTAATGGACATATACGCGGGGGTAGCCAATGGATGCTCTCCTTCCTGGATAACTAAGGGCCTGGGACGGGAGTCGCCCCGAGGTGGCCTGACGGTTATCAAGCGCTATGCCACTTTTATAAATTTATTATTTATCAAGTAGTTGTGATGATTTTTGCATTTGCGTCCCCCGCGAAAGGCAAGAAAAGGCGCAACAGCCTACTGAGCATCGACGCCATTTCTTGCCGTCCTGGCCTACAGACCTTTCCTATAGGCCTAGGGCAGTCAGGCATTCCTCGAGCGAACGCTCTTGCGTCTGGGCATACAGCGCCAGTTCATCGAGGGGCGCGCGTCCCAGCGCCGCTTCGAAGGCCTGGCGATTGGACCGGCCGGCATAGTGGCTCTGGGCGGCGTCGCCGAGGTTCGACTGGAAGATGCCGGCGGCGCTGACCGGCAGGAAATCCTCGTAGACCAAGGGTTCGGCGCGCAGGTAATGCTGCTCCAGCAAGTGCTCCAGCGAGGTTGACGGGTCGACCGTGCCTTTGGCAGCCAGGCCCTTTGGCGTCACGAAATAACGGAAATACGCCAAAGCCTGCCGACGCAATTCATCGTGGTCATCCGGGAACGGCGCGAAGTGCTCGATCATCAGCGCGTTGTAGCGCTCGGCATTGGCCTCGCTGGGGAACGCCCCCAGCGCATCGCGCGCGGCGTTCAGCAATTGATCGTAGAGCGCGCGGCCCTTGGGTGTGAGGGCGGCGCCGCGTTGTTCGATTTCACCGAAGCGCGCGCTGTGGCTGCCTTGGGTGTCCGGTTGATCGGTGAAGGCGACCGGCTCGTCGAGGGCCTTGAAGCTGGTCTGGCGCAGCAGGATCGGGCACTGGCGACGGGGTGGGCCTTCGATCACAGCCTTGGGGGTGATGCCGTGCACCGGCATCTGAGCCTGGACGATATCGATGTCCAGGGTGCGTGGCGTCAGGTGATTGATGTGCGGACCCTTGAACGCCACGACGTCGGCGATCAGCCGGTGCTGGGCGCTCAGTTGCCGGTACTGTTCGGCGGTGACGGTGGCGCTGTGGTGCCAGCGAAAGGTTTCCAGGGCTTGTAGGACGAAGTCCTCAGCCTGCGCTTCCGTCAGGCCACCCTGGCGTTCGGCCAGGTCGATGAGTTCGAGGGCGCCGGGGGTGAAGATCTGCCGCTTATCCAGCACCGATTCGGCGAAGGCCCGAAGCTCGGCATTCTCGATCAGTTCCAGGCGCAGCAGCGAAGTGAACACCCGGAACGGGCTGACCTGCAACGCACTTTCATGCACGGCGCGGAACGCGGTGGAATGCACCGGCACCCCGGCCGGGGTGAGGTCGTAGTAGCCCACCGGCTGCATGCCCATGACCGCGAACAGGCGTGCCAGGGTCGCCAGTTCGGCGGCGGTGCCGACGCGGATCGCACCGTGGCGTTCCAGATCCAGGCGCTGGCGTTCGCCGGTGCTGTCCAGGTGGGCGGCCAGGGATGGATGCTGTGCCAATACCTGGGCATTGGTGTGCTCCACCAGTTTCATCAGCGCGCCGTACAACGGCACCTCGTCGCGGTACATGTCGGACATCGCCTTGGAGAAGCGTTGGCGGATCAGGTCGGGGCTGACGAAGCTCATCGTGAGAATTCCTGGCGAGGGCTGTGGGAAAGTTGGACGAAAGATCGCAGCCTTCGCCGGCCCCGGCAAACGAAGAATCTTCAGGACTTCATTCTGCCAGGGACTGATCCACCAGCTCGATCCAGTGCCGTACGGGCGTGCGACCGGCGCCGTCGAGGTGGGTCTGGCAGCCGATATTGGCGGTGACGATCAGTGTCGGCTGGCCGCTTTCCAGCGCATTGAGGCGGTTGTCGCGCAGTTGCCGCGCCAGGGTCGGCTGGGTCAGCGAATAAGTCCCCGCCGAGCCGCAACACAGATGGCCGTCGGGTACGTCGGTGAGGTTGAAACCCAGCCGCGCCAATAGCGCTTCGAGACGGCCGCCGAGTTTCTGCCCGTGCTGCAAGGTGCAGGGGCAATGGACGGCGATGCGCTGGTTGCGGGCCGCGCAGATCTGCTCCAGCGGTTCCTTTTCGAGCACTTGCACCAGGTCCAGCGCCCGTTCACTCACTTGCCTGGCCTTGGCGGCGTAGGCCGGGTCGTGTTCCAGCAGGTGTCCGTAGTCCTTGATGAAGGCGCCGCAGCCGCTGGCGGTCTGGACGATGGCTTGGGCACCGTTTTCCAAGTGCGGCCACCAGGCGTCGATGTTCTGCCGGGCACGCTCCAGCCCGGCGGCCTGGGCGTCGAGGTGATAGTCCAGCGCACCGCAACAGCCGGCCGCTGCGCAAGGGATCACGCTGATACCGAGCCGATCCAGCACCCGCGCCGCCGAAGCGTTGGTGTTGGGCGAGAGGCCCGGTTGCACGCAACCTTCAAGCATCAGCACCCTACGCGAATGTCGGACCGCCGGACGCTCGCCTGGGGCTGGGGCTGGGGCTGGGGCTGGGGCTGGGGAGCGGCGCGGTAGCTTGGCCTCCAGGCTCGTCGGCAACAGCGGGCGAAAGACCGTCCCAAGCGCCAGCAGTGCCTTGAACCGTGCCGGGCTGGCGGCAAGGCTGCGCAAACCCAGGCGCAGTGCACGTTGACCGGCAGGGCGCGGTACGGCCTGATCGACCGCCGCCCGGCCGATGTCCAGCAGGTTGTGGTAATCCACGCCGGACGGGCACGTGGTCTCGCAGTTGCGACACGACAGGCAGCGGTCCAGGTGCAATTGGGTGCTGGCGGTCGCCGGCTGGCCTTCGAGCACCTGCTTGATCAGGTAGATGCGTCCCCGCGGGCCGTCCAGCTCATCGCCGAGCAACTGATAGGTGGGGCAGGTGGCGTTGCAGAAGCCGCAATGCACGCAGGTGCGCAGGATCCGTTCGGCTTCTTCGGCGCGGGGCAATTCTTTGGCTTCATCGCTAAAACGAGTCTGCACGCTAAACCTCCGGATACATCCGGCCAGGGTTGAAAAGCCCCAGGGGATCGAGCCGGGCCTTGAGTTGCCGGTGATAACGCAGCAGCGCCGGGGCCAGCGGCTGGAACGGCCTGTCGGTGGTGCCATGACTGTAGCAGGTGGCATGGCCACCCACTTCATGGGCCAGGGCTTGCACCGTGTCGGCAGTGGTTTTCAACCAGCGCTGGGCGCCGCCCCAGTCGATCAGTTGTTCACCGGGCAGGGCGAGTGGGCCGGTGGCGTTGGGCAACGACAGACGCCACAACGGCAGGCTTTCGTCGAAAAAGGCCAGGCGCTGTTCGTTCAGGTCCGTCCAGTACTGGCTATCGATCACTTCGCCGCCGAACCGCTGTTGGGCGGCGCTGACCGAACCTTCACCGCCTTCCAGGCGCAGGTGCAGGCAATGGCCGTCATGGCTGGCGGCGCTGATGGGTAGCGGTTGCCGACCCCATTCGACGAGTTTCGCCAGGGCCTCGGTGCTGTCCAGCTCCAATCGAAGGCTCAGGCAGTGGCGGGGTTTGGGCAGCACTTTCAAGGAGACCTCGGTGATGACCCCCAGGCAGCCGAAACTGCCCGTCAGCAGACGCGAGAGGTCGTAGCCGGCGACGTTTTTCATCACCTCGCCGCCAAAGCGCAGCATCGTGCCGTGGCCGCTGATCAGGCGCGTGCCGAGGACGAAGTCGCGCACCGATCCTGCCCATGGGCGGCGCGGCCCTGACAGCCCGGTGGCGACCATGCCGCCCACCGTGGCGTCGTCGCCGAAGGCCGGTGGCTCGCACGACAACTGTTGCCCGGCGGCGTCGAGGGCCGCCAGCAGTTCGCGCAACGGCGTGCCGGCGCGGGCGGTGATGACCAGCTCGGTGGGGTCGTAATGGACGATGCCACGGTGCGCGCGGGTGTCCAGCACTTCGCCGGCCACTTCGCGCCCCAGGAACGCCTTGCTGTTCGAACCCTGGATGCGCAGCGGCGTGGCGTCGGCGCGGGCGCGGTTGACCTGGTCCAGCAACAGGGCGCTGGCGTCGCAGTCCGCGTGTTCGATCATCAGAAACGCTCCAGCTCAGGAAACGGCAACTGTCCGCCATGAATGTGCATCGCGCCGAACTCGGCGCAGCGGTGCAGGGTCGGGATGTTCTTACCGGGGTTGAGCAGGCCGTGGGGATCGAACGCCGCTTTTACCGCGTGGAACAGGTTCAATTCGTCGCTGTTGAACTGGGTGCACATCTGATTGATTTTTTCCCGACCGACCCCGTGCTCGCCGGTGATGCTGCCACCCACCTGGACACACAGTTCGAGGATTTTTCCGCCCAGGCTTTCGGCGCGCTCCAGTTCGCCGGGCTGGTTGGCATCGAACAGGATCAGCGGGTGCATGTTGCCGTCGCCGGCGTGAAACACATTGGCGACCCGAAGGCCATGCTCGGCGCCGAGGCTGGCGATGCGTTGCAGCACCTCGGGCAAAGCGCGGCGCGGAATGGTGCCGTCCATGCAATAGTAATCCGGCGCCAGGCGGCCCACCGCCGGGAAGGCGTTCTTGCGTCCGGCCCAGAACCGCAGGCGCTCGGCTTCGTCCCGCGCCTGGCGCACCTCGGTGGCACCGGCCTGTTGCAGGACCTGGCGCACGCGTTCGCAGTCGTCATGCACGTCGGCCTCGACCCCGTCCAGCTCGCACAGCAGGATCGCTTCGGCGTCCACCGGGTAGCCGGCGCGGATGAAATCTTCGGCGGCGCGGATCGCCAGGTTGTCCATCATTTCCAGGCCGCCGGGGATAATGCCGGCGGCGAGGATGTCGGCCACGGCCCGGCCGGCCTTGTCCACCGAATCGAAACTGGCCAGCAGCACCTTGGCGACCTGGGGGCGGGGCAGCAGCTTGACCGTCACTTCGGTGATCACCCCCAGCAAACCTTCGGAGCCGGTGAACAAGGCCAACAGGTCCAGGCCTGCCGAGTCGAGGGCTTCGCTGCCCAGGGTCAGGTGTTCGCCTTCGATCGTGAGGACTTCCACTTTCAGCAGGTTGTGCACCGTCAGGCCGTACTTGAGGCAGTGCACGCCGCCGGCGTTTTCCGCGACGTTGCCGCCGATGGAACAGGCGATCTGCGACGACGGATCCGGCGCGTAATACAACCCGAACGGCGCCGCGGCCTGGGAGATCGCCAGGTTACGCACCCCCGGCTGAAGCCGTGCGGTGCGCGCGTCGGGGTCGATGTGCAGGATCTGGTTGAACCGCGCCATCACCAGCAACACGCCGCTCGCCAGGGGCAGGGCGCCGCCGGACAAACCCGTCCCGGCGCCCCTGGCGACCACCGGGACATTCTGCCCATGGCAAAGCTTGAGCAGCGCCTGCACCTGTTCGACGCGCCGGGGCAAGACCACCAGCAGCGGTGTGGTGCGGTAGGCCGACAGCCCGTCGCATTCGTAGGGCTTGAGGTCTTCCTCGCGGTGCAGGATGTCCAGGTCGGGAACCTGAGCCTGCAAGGCTGCAAGCAGGGCCTGTTTGTCTACCTTCGGCAAGGGGCCGTCGAGGTGTTCGTCGTAGAGGATGTTCATGGATCAAGGCCTCGGAGGAGATGACCTGTGGCGAGGGCAGGTCTTGAGTGTCACTGCCCCAACCCCTTGAGAAATTCCCGATACAGCGCCGCAGTCCGTTGCGGCTTTTCAATCGGCGGCAGGTGCCCGAGTCCGTCCCAGATTTCCACCCGCAGATCCGCGATGCCCTTGCTCCACACCGGCACGCAACTGACGTCGATCATTCTGTCCTGGCGGCCCCAGAGTAGCAGCGACGGGGCGCGGATGTCGGCCAGGCGCGGCTCCATCGGCGGGCTGGCGTTAAAGTCCGTATAGATCTCCGCCAGCTCTTCCCGGCACTGTACATACTTCTCGGCCACCGCCGCCAACACCACCCCCGGTACCCAGGGCGGCGAGTCCATGCTCATCGCGTAGAACGGTGCGAAATCACTTCGCGAGGACATCAGGGAGGGATTCTTGCCGGCGGCCACGTGGCGGTCCATGTCGCTGGGCTGGGGCGACGTCACGCCGGCCGGGTTGAGCAGCGCCAGGGTCAGCACGCGCTCAGGCGAAGTGGCCGCCAGCCAGGCTGCCAGATAACCGCCCATGGAATTGCCGATCACATGGACCTTGTCCAGGCCACAGGCGTCGAGCAACTCGATCACCCGCCGGGCCTGGGTCGGAATGTCATAGCCGCCGCCGGCCTTGAAGCCGGTTTCACCATGGCCGGCCAAGTCGGGGATGAGCACCCGGTAGTCACCGACAAATTGCCGGGCAAACCGCAGCCAGAGGTTCTTGTCGGCACTGTAGCCGTGCAGCATCAGAATGCTGCCGGACGCCTCATAAGGCCCGCCTTGCAGGGTCGATACCGTCATTTCGCTGATGGGTACGGTGATCTTGTGCAGCCGGGAAAGACGCGTGTCTAGCGCCATGCCCAGGTCGAACAGCACCTGGCCGATGCCCGGATAAGTCAACCAGCTCCAGACGATGAACACGGCGAGGAGTACCCACAACACCAGCATGTCTTTCTCTCCATGAACCACGACGGAATGTGTTCGGCCAGCGTGGGCCGATTGAGGTGGCCGGTGCTTACCTGTCAATCCTCCTTGTCATGTATAGCTAAATCTGAGGAGGACTACAGGAATTAACCCCTGCCTTCGGGTAGCGACTGCCCCTTGGCTCGGGTAGGGTGCCCGTGCAGTCTTTCTTTACGGAACAAGGATGAAACCATGACGACTACCGCTCTTCGCTCCCGCCTGGCCATCAGTCTCGGCTTGAGCCTGGCCCTTGGCGCATTCGCCCCCGTGACGTTCGCACAGCCCCAGCAACCGGTCCTGACACTCGCCGAACAATCCAAGGGCGAGGCCCTGAAACTGTTGGAAAGCCTGGTGAACATCGACTCCGGCTCCGGTTATGTGCCGGGGCTGAGCCAGGTGGGTGACATTGCCATCGATGAGTTGCAGAAGTTGGGCGCGACCATCGAAAAAGTCCCCAACTCGGACGGCACCCAGCACATCCTGGCGACCCTCAAGGGCACCGGCAAGGCCAGGATTTTGCTGATGGCCCACATGGACACGGTGTTCAAGGAGGGCTCGGCCGCCGAGCGTCCCTTCCACATCAAGGACGGCCGGGCCTATGGGCCGGGGGTGATGGATGACAAGGGCGGTATCGTCGCCGGGATCTATGCACTGAAGGTGCTCAAGAATCTCGACTTCAAGAATTATGCGCAAATCACCTTCCTGCTCGATGCCAGCGAAGAAACCGGCTCGGACGTGGCCACCGACCTGATCAAGAAAACCGCCAAGGCCCATGATGTGACCCTCAACCTTGAACCGGGGCGCCCGGCCGACGGGCTGGTGGTGTGGCGCAAGGGCAGTGCCACGGCGCTGGTGGAGGTCAAGGGCAAGGCGTCCCATGCCGGTGTCGCGCCGGAACTGGGGCGCAATGCGGCGATGGAAGTGGCGCATCAGATTCTGCAACTGGGCAAGCTGGGCGACGCGGAAAAGAAAACCACCATCAACTTCACGGTGCTCAAGGCCGGCGACCGGACCAACGTGATCCCCGATCAGGCGAGCGCCAAGGCTGACGTGCGGGCGGCGGTGCCGGAAGAGTTCGACCGCATTGAAAAAGACCTGGCGCGGGTCTCGCAGGACAAGCTGATCGCCGACACCGAAGTCACCACCAGCCTCAAGCGCGGCCTGCCGCCGATGCCGCAGACGGCGGAGTCGGACCGCTTGATGGCCATGGCCCAGGGCATCTATGGCGAACTGGGGCGCAAACTCACCGAAGAAGGCAGCGGCGGGGCGGCGGACGCCAGCCTGTCGGCCGGTGTGGGCACGACGACGCTGGACGGTTTTGGGATTGTCGGCGGCAATATCCACACGCCGGAGGAATATGCCGAGGTCGAGAGCGTGGTGCCTAGGATTTATCTGTTGTCGCGGATGATCATGGAGTTGGCGGGGCGGTGAGGCTGACCTCAGCCCTATAAGGCATGCATGTTCCTGTGGCGAGGGAGCTTGCTCCCGCTGGGTGGCGAAGCCGCCCCATGAATTTTGTGAAAACACAAAAATTAGGTGGCGGCCATACGCAGGTTGGTAGACCGGGTACCAAGGCAAACCCAGCGCGCCACAAGGGCGCCCCGCGCACAGCCGCCATAACAAATCTGCCGACGAAAGTCGTCAGCGGACTGTATCTGCCGGCGCTGTGCGCCTTAGTTTTACCCGGGCTACCAAACCCGATCGCTGATTCGTCAGCAACCGGAAAACGATAAAGCCCAGGCCTCAAGGCGCACAAGCCGGCGGATTCTGGCGTAGTTGTAGGTAATGGCGCAAGGCACGGTAGCCCGTTCCTACGCCGCAGCCAGTCCCGATAAACACACAGGCTTTTGTGACCCTGCACAGTTGTGGGGGCAAAGCTTGCCCGCGATGACGGCGGCACATCCAGCATCGATGCAAGCTGACCCACCGCTATCGCGAGCAAGCTTGAGGGCTTGGGTCAGCTCAATTCCAACCAGATCGGCGCATGGTCCGACGGCTTCTCCATGCCACGCAGTTCATAGTCCACGCCGGCATCCTTGACCCGGGGCAGCAGGCCGTGGGAGGTGAGGATCAGGTCGATGCGCAGGCCACGCTTGGGTTCGTCCTCGAAGCCGCGGCTGCGGTAGTCGAACCAGCTGAAGCGGTCGGTGACGTCCGGGTTCAGGTGGCGGAAACTGTCCACCAGGCCCCAGTTCTTCAGGCGTTCCATCCACTCGCGTTCTTCTGGCAGGAAGCTGCATTTGCCGGTTTTCAGCCAGCGTTTCATGTTGTCCGGGCCGATGCCGATGTCGCAATCTTGCGGGGAGATGTTCACGTCGCCCATCACTACCACCGGCTGGTCGTTGCTAAAGCGGCTCTCCAGCAATTGTTGCAAGTCGCTGTAGAAGCGTTCCTTGGCCGGGAATTTGGTCGGGTGGTCGCGGCTTTCGCCTTGTGGGAAGTAGCCGTTCATGATGATCACCGGCACGCCGTTGGCGTCGGCGAAAGTGCCCCAGATGAAACGGCGCTGGGCGTCCTCATCGTCACTTTCAAAACCTTTGTACAGGCTCAGCGGCGCCTGGCGTGAGAGTAGGGCGACGCCGTAGTGGCCCTTTTGTCCGTGGTAATGCACGTGATAGCCCAGGGCTTGCACTTCGGCCAGGGGGAACTGTTCGTCGTGGACCTTGGTTTCCTGCAACCCGATCACGTCCGGCTGATGCTTCTCGATCAGTGCCGCCAACTGATGGGGACGGGCGCGCAGGCCGTTGATGTTGAAGGAGACGATCTTCATGGTCGGCTGTCCTAGCAAAACTGCGATGCTAGCTGACATGTGGGAAGGGAGCCAGCGTGGCAGTAGGACAAATGCACTGCTAATGTCCTTGGCATGTAGGAACGGTCGCGACCCATCGAGTTCGTACTCAATAAGAGCAGGGCCACACCGAGCCCGCCCAGGAGAGCCATGCCATGCCTGAAAACGCCATCGCCGATATTCATATGCTCGACAGCGGCTATTCCCGCGAGGCCCGATCCTTGCTGTACCAGGCCTATCGTCATGAACCGACCTTCAGCTACCTGTTCGAGTCCGAGCGCCCGGGGTATGAACAGCGGGTGCGGGCCACGGTGCGTGAGCTGGTCAAGCAGCATTTTCTCCAGGAACTGCCGGCGATTGGCCTGCTGGTCAACGACCGTCTGATCGGCATTGCCCTGATCGCCCCACCGCAGCGCCGCCTGGGGATCACCGAAAGCTGGGCCTGGCGCCTGCGGATGGTGCTCAGCACCGGGTTTCGCTGCACCCGGCGCTACCTCGATTACCACGCGGCGGTGCTGGCTTGCCTGCCCTCGGACGCGGTCCACGTGCTGCCGTTGCTGGGCATTCATCCGCAGTTCCAGGGGCAGCATTTTGGCGAGCAGTTGCTGGGTGCGGTGCACAATTGGTGCGCGGTGGACGAAAACTCCCAAGGCGTGGTGCTGGACACCGGCAACTCCCGTTACCTGGCGTTCTATAAACGCCAGGGCTATGAGGAAATCGGTGAAATAGCGGTAGGACCGATCCGTGAGCACGTGTTCTTCCACGCCAATCCGCAGGTGCTACAGAGCGCGACGGCATAGTCCTGCGGTATAGTCCGGCGAACTTTTGAGAAATGTCCGGCTCTATCAGGTTTCCAAGCCCGTGATAGCATCCGCGCCATGAATTTCCCAGGACGAATGACCAGTGGCGCGCTCTTGCTGGTCCTCAGCGGCGCGGCGCTGGCACAAAGTGAGTTGGACGTGCGGATCAAGCCCTCCAACAACGAACTCAAGGCCAACGTGGAAGGGTATATCGGTGGCCTGGGGGATCGCGACGAGGAGGCCTTGCTGCGCTTCAGTCGCGGTGCCGAGGAGCAGGCGCGCAAAGCCGCCCAGGCGTTGGGTTACTACCAACCGCAGATCGACAGCGTGGTCGAGGCCGGCAAGGTCCCGCGCCTGGTGTTGACCATCGAGCCCGGCGAGCCGGTGCACCTGCGCAACGTAGTCATTCGCGTCGACGGCCCGGCGGCATCGCTCAAGGCTTTTCGTCTGCCTCGCGACGCTGCGCTCAAGCCAGGCGCGGTGCTCAACCATGGACACTATGAAGACGCCAAGCGGCTGATCCAGAACCAGGCCTCGCGCTATGGGTTTTTCAGCGGGCGATTCGTCAGCCAGACACTGCGGGTGGATCCCCAGGCCGGCATTGCCGATATCGAACTGATCTACGACAGCGGCCCGCGTTATGCCCTGGGCCCGGTGAGTTTCGAGGGCGACACGCCGTTCGATGAGGACCTGCTGCAACGCATGGTGCCGTTCAAGGCCGGCACGGCCTATGACTCCGAACTCATTGCCGAACTCAACCAGGCCTTGCAGTCGAGCGGCTACTTCGAGGGCGTGCGGGTGGATGCCGCACCCACCGCGGCTGTCGATAACGTCGTCCCGGTGGCGGTCAAGGTCGATACCCGCAAGCCGCGCACCATGGGCCTGGGCCTGGGCTTTTCCACCGACGTCGGCCCACGGGCCAAAGCCAATTGGACGCGTCACTGGGTCAACCCCCAAGGCCACAGTTATGGCTGGGAAGCGGAAGTGTCGGCGCCCCGGCAGAACGTCGGCCTGTGGTACGACGTGCCATTGGACCCGCCGCTGACCGACAAGCTGCGCTACGCCGGCGGTTATCAGAACGAAGAACTGGCCGGCACCGACACCCTCAGCAAGCTGCTCACCGTGGGCCCCGAATGGCACAGCAAGTTGCCCAGTGGCTGGCAACGGGTGGTGTCGCTCAAATGGCAGCGCGAGGAATACCGCCTCGGCGACGACGCGGGCTTGAGCACGCTGCTGATGCCGGGGGTCAGCTATTCCTACCTGCGCAGCGACAACCGCATCGATCCCCACAACGGCTACCGGCTGCAGTTCGACGCCAAGGTCGCCAAGGAAGGACTGGGTTCGGACAACAACCTTTTATACGGCACGGCCATGGTCAAGGGCCTGACCACCGTGTTCGACAAACATCGCCTGCTGGCCCGCGCCCAGGTCGGCGGCAGCGCCACCAACGGCTATAAGTCGATCCCCCCGTCGTTGCGCTTTTTTGCCGGCGGCGACCAGAGCGTGCGGGGCTACGATTATCAGAGCCTGTCCCCGGAGAACGCCGAGGGCGACCGCATCGGTGGGCGCTACATGGTGGCCGGCAGCCTCGAATATCAATATTCGATCGCCGAAAAATGGCGGGTGGCGACGTTCATCGACCAGGGCAACTCCTTTAACAGCCTCGAACTGCCGAGCCTCAAGACCGGTGTCGGTGTCGGCGTGCGCTGGGTGTCGCCGGTGGGCCCGATCCGCCTCGACCTGGCCCATGCCATGGACGACGAGGGCGGCATTCGATTGCACTTTTCCATGGGGCCTGAGCTGTGACGCGTGGCGTGAAGAGAACCCTGCTGGCCCTCGCCGGGGTGCTGGCGACGCTGGTGCTGGTCTTGGGCATTGTGCTGGGCACGGCCTTCGGCAGCCGCTGGGCCCTTGGCCTGGTGCCGGGGCTGGATGTGGAGAATTTCCAGGGCCGGCTGGGCGGGCAGTGGAGCGCCGACCAGGTGCTGTGGCAGCAGGGCGACAGTCGGGTGGAAGTGAGCCGACCGATATTCGCCTGGTCGCCGCTGTGCCTGGCGCGCATGACGTTGTGCATCGAACAGCTCAAGGCCGACCAGGTCGCCGTGCAGTTGCCGGCCTCTGCCGATGAGCCGAGCAGTGGCCCGCTCACCTTGCCGGATCTGGACCTGCCCCTTGCCGTCGAGCTGGGGGATGTGCAAATCGGGCGCCTGTCGTTCAACGGCAGCGAGCAACTCAAGGGCTTGCAATTGGCAGCGCATTGGACCGCCGAGGGCTTGCGGATCGACTCGGTGCACCTGCAACGCGATGAACTGAGCCTGAACCTGTCCGGCCTGCTGAAGCCCGGCGGCGACTGGCCGTTGACCGCCAAAGGCCGCTTGACCTTGCCGGCACCCGGCGCAACGCCGTGGGCGCTGGACCTGAAAGTCGCCGGCGATCTGCTCAAGACCCTCAACCTCAACGCCGACAGCAGCGGCTACCTGCAAGGCCGGTTGAGCGGTGAACTGCAACCGTTGGCGGACAACCTGCCGGCCAAGGTGCGGATCACCGCCGACGGCTTCAAGGCCGATGCCGAACTGCCGGACACGTTGTTGCTCAACCAGCTGGAACTGACCGGCGAAGGCGATCTGAAAAACGGCTACCAACTGCTCGGCAAGGCCACGCTGCCTGCCGAGAAGGGGCCGGTGGCGTTGCGCCTGCAAGGCTGCGTGGACGCCAACGGCGCCCAGGTTGCCGCGCTCGACCTGGACGCGGGCGAACAGCAAAGCCTGACGCTCAGCGGCCAGCTGGACTGGCGCGAAGGCCTGGACGCCGGGGCGAAAATCGCCTGGCGGGATTTCCCCTGGCATCGTCTTTATCCGCTGATCGACGAGCCCCAGGTGACATTGCGCCGCTTCGACGGCGAAGTCTCGTACACCGACGGTCAGTACCTGGGCAACTTCCAGGCCGCACTGGACGGACCCGCCGGGGCCTTCAGCGTGGACAGCCCGTTCAGCGGCAACCTTGCGCAAGTCCATTTGCCGCAGCTCAAGCTTGCGGCGGGGCAAGGCAAGGCCGAAGGGCACCTGGACCTGCAATTTGCCGATGGCGTTGCCTGGGACACGGCGCTGGAGCTGTCGGCGATCAACCCGGCGTACTGGCTCGCCGAATTGCCCGGCAACCTGGCCGGGCCGTTGCGCAGCCAGGGTGCGCTGAAAGACGCCAGCCTTGCCCTCGATGCCAACCTGGACCTCAAGGGCAAATTGCGCGGGCAACCCGCATTGCTGCAGGCCAAGGCCAGCGGTGCTGGCGAGCGTTGGAGCCTCAGTGCGCTGGACATCCGTCTCGGCGATAACCGCATCAATGGCAGCGCCAGCCTGCAGGAAAAACTCACCGGGCAGATCGACATCAAGCTCGCGCGCCTGGCCCAGCTCTGGCCGCAATTGCGCGGCCAGGTCATGGGCCGTGTCGACGTGGCCGGCACGCCCAAGGCGCCCCAAGGCAAACTCGCGCTACAAGGCTCGCAACTGGCGTTCCAGGCGAATCGCCTGCAAAGCCTGAACCTGGACGCGACCCTGGACAGCGCGCAACGCGGGAAAGTCGACCTCAAGGCCAGCGATATCCGCGTCGGCGAAACCTCGCTGGGCGTGCTGACGGTCAGCGGGCAGGGCGACATCAAGCAGCAAAAACTCAACCTGGACCTGCAAGGGCCGCAGCTCGACACGACCCTGGCACTCGATGGCGCGCTCGACCAAGGCAACTGGCGCGGGCGCCTGGCCAGCGGCGACGTGCAGGTCGGTGGGCAGGATTGGCGCCTGCAAGGCCCGGCGAAGCTGGAGCGCCTGACCAATGGCACGCTCAATGTAGGCGCGCATTGCTGGCGTTCCGGCGAGGCCAGCCTGTGTGGTGAAGACCAGCGGTTGATGCCCGAGCCGAAGCTGCGCTATCACCTCAAGCAGTTCCCCATTGAAAGCCTGGCCCAGTGGATGCCCAAGGATTTTGCCTGGCAAGGCCGGCTCAACGCCGACCTGCAACTGGACCTGCCGGCCAGCGGTCCGAACGGCCGGGTCCTGGTGGACGCCAGCGGCGGTACGCTACGGCTTCGGGATAAAGAGCGGGATAAAGATCATTGGCTGGATTTCCCCTACCAGACCCTGACCCTCAACAGTCGCCTGACCCCCAAGCGCATCGACACCGACCTGAATTTCGTCGGCGCCAGGCTGGGTGAGCTGATGCTCCAGGCGCAGATCAACCCGCTGCCGGCGAGCAAGCCCCTTAGCGGTTCGTTTCGCCTGACCGGCCTGGATCTTTCGGTGGCGCGGCCATTCGTGCCGATGGTGCAGACGCTCACCGGGCACTTGAGCGGCAGCGGCACCTTGTCCGGTGGGCTGCTGGCGCCGCGGGTCAACGGCAACCTGCTGCTCAGTGACGGCGAGGTATCTGGACCTGAGCTGCCGGTCAGCCTGGAAGCTTTGCAGGTACGGGCGATGATCGCGGGCGAAAGCATGCGCCTGGATGGCGACTGGAAAAGTGGCAAGAGCGGTCAGGGCCGTCTCAGCGGAGACATCGGCTGGGGCGAGGCGTTGTCCATGAACCTGGCGCTCAAGGGCTCGCAGTTGCCGGTCACCGTCGAGCCTTATGCGGTGCTCGACGTGGCACCGGACCTGAACATCACGATGCACGGTGAGCGGCTTGCCATTGCCGGCAAGGTCCTGGTGCCCAAGGGCGAGATCACCATTCGCGAGCTGCCGCCGTCCACCGTCAAGGTCTCCGGCGACACGGTGATCGTCGGCCACCAGACCGAAGAGGGCAAGGCGCCGATGGCCATGGCAATGGATGTCGATGTCATTGTCGGCCAGGACAAACTGGCGTTTTCCGGCTTCGGCCTGACGGCCAACGTGCAAGGCCAGGTGCACATCGGCGACAACATGGACACCCGTGGCGAACTCTGGCTCAACGACGGCCGCTACCGGGCCTATGGGCAGCGGCTGACGGTGCGTCGGGCGCGGCTGCTGTTCGCCGGGCCCATCGACCAGCCTTACCTGGACATCGAGGCGATCCGCCAGACCGACGACATCATCGCCGGTATCCGCTTGAGTGGCAGCGCCGAACAGCCGACCACGCAGATCTTCTCGGAGCCGGCCATGAGCCAGGAACAGGCGCTGTCCTACCTGGTGCTGGGCCGACCGTTGAGCACCACCGGCGAGGACAACAACATGCTCGCCCAGGCGGCGCTGGGGTTGGGCTTGATGGGCAGTTCGGGAGTCACCACCAGCCTGGCCAATAACCTGGGGATCGAGGATTTCCAGCTCGACACCCAGGGCAGCGGCAATGCCACCAGCGTCGTCGCCAGCGGCAACCTCTCGGAAAAACTCAGCCTGCGCTACGGCGTCGGCGTGTTCGAGCCGGCCAACACCATCGCCCTGCGCTACAAGCTCAGCAAAAAGGTCTACCTCGAAGCCGCCAGCGGCGTCGCCAGCTCGCTGGATATCTTCTACAAGCGCGATTTCTAAAAGCATTCCCCCCCCCCCGAATCCAATGTGGGAGCGAGCAGGTTCGTTCCCTCGGGTTCTTCTACGTTCGTCGGACTTTTATTTAGCCTGCTAACTATTTGTTTGACATTGGCTGCCTAAGCAGTAACATCTCGACATACATTCACTGCCTAGGCAGCAAACGGTGGTCAGATGAAGCATTTCACCCCAGACGAATTCCACAATTGCCATCTCGGCCTGCTGCTCGGGCGCGCCGCCATGCTCAAGGATCGGATCATCGATACCCACATGGAACCTCTCGGCATTACCGCCGCGCAGTTCAAGGTACTGATCATCATGGTCCAGTTCGGTTTCGACACGCCGGCCGAGCTGAGCCGGCACCTGTCTCTGGACAGCGGTTCGATGACGCGGATGCTTGACCGCCTGGAACAGAAAGGTTTCCTCGTTCGCCAGCGTTCGGCGGATGACCGCCGCCAGGTGCGACTGGTGTTGACCGAGGCTGGCAAGGCCATGGCCGATCGCTTGCCTTACATCGGTGCCGACGCCATGAACCAGTTGGCCGGCGTCATCACCCGCGAAGAACTGCACACCCTCGAACAGATCCTCAAGAAAATTCTTCTGGCGGCCGGTGATCCACTCACCGTGCTGCGAATGGGGGGTAAATGATTCATACCACTTTGCGTGCTCGACTGAGCCTTGTACTGCTGGCCATGAGCCTCGCGGGCTGCGCCAGCTACAGCGGCCTGAAGACCGAAGGCGTCAGCCTCGAAGCCCAGAGCCTCAAGGCCGGACAATCCCTCAACGGCGTCAAGCTGTCGCCGGCTTCGTGGCCGAAAAGCGACTGGTGGTCCAGCCTTGGCGATCCGCAACTCGATGGTTTGATCCGTGAAGCCCTGCGCGACAGCCCGGACATGCAGATCGCCAGCGCCCGGGTGCATCAGGCCAGTGCCGCTGCCTATGCCGCCAATGCCGCGCGCATGCCGACCCTGGATGCCAGCGGCAGCGTCAGCCGTTCGCGCCTGGCCCGTGACCAGGACCCGCAAGGGCAGGGCGGGGCGTACAGCACCCTGCGTTCGCTGAGCGTGGACTTCAACTACAACTTCGACCTCTGGGGTGGCCAGCGTGCCGCCTGGGAAGCCGCGCTGGGCCAGGCCCGCGCCGCCGAGATCGACCGCCAGGCCGCGCAACTGACCCTGGCCGCCGACGTGGCCCGGGCCTACAGCGACCTGGGCCAGGCCCACATCATCCATGACCTGGCCGCCGAAGACCTCAAGCGCACCCGGCAAATGCTCGACCTGAGCAAGCGCCGTCTCAGCGCCGGGATCGACAGCGAATACCAGTACCAGCAGACCGAAAGCCTGGAAGCCAGCGCCGACGCGACGCGGATCGACGCCGAAAAACGCCTGCAAAGCGCCAGGATCGCCCTGGCGGTGTTGCTGGGCAAGGGCCCGGACCGTGGCAACGAAATCGCCCGGCCCAACGTGCTGCAAGCCAGTGCGGTGGCCTTGCCATCGAACCTGCCGGCCGAGCTGTTGGGGCGCCGTCCGGACCTGGTCGCGGCGCGTTGGCGGGTCGAGGCCGCCGGCAAGAACATCGAGGCGGGCAAGACGAACTTCTACCCCAACCTCAACCTGAGCGCGGCGGCGGGTGTGCAGTCGTTGCTGGGCGATGCGATGTTCGGTTCGGCGAGCCGCTTCTTCAACGTGGCGCCGACGGTGTCGCTGCCGATCTTCGACGGCGGTCGCCTGCGGGCCGACCTGGATGCCCGGGACGCTGATTACGACCTGGCGGTGGCGCAATACAACAAGAGCCTGGTCAAGGCCCTTGGCGATGTCAGCGACACCATTAACCAGTTGCGCGATATCGCCCGGCAGATCGGCGCGCAGCAACACGCCACCAACATCGCACAGAACTCCTACGACACCGTGGTCCAGCGCTATGGGTCCGGTATCGGTAATTACCTGGACGTGCTGAGCATCGAGCAGCAGTTGCTCCAGGCCCAGCGACAACTGGCGAACCTGAATGCCGAGCAGATCGATTTGTCGATCCAGCTGATGCAGGCCCTGGGCGGCGGTTTCGATGCCCAGGCGCTGGCTTCGGCCACGCCGGCTTCCACCGTGCCGAATAACTGATTCGAGGTACTTGTCATGGCCACTGCCGAAACTGCTCCATCCACCAATGCCCAGGCCGACAGCAACCCGCGCAAGCGCAAGGTCATGCTGCTGGGGCTGGCGTTGATCGTCATCCTCGGCGGCCTGGGCGTCTGGGCCTGGCACGCACTGTACGGGCGCTGGAACGAAAGCACCGACGATGCCTATGTGAACGGCAATGTGGTGCAAATCACCCCGCAAGTCACCGGCACGGTGGTGAGCATCGGTGCCGACGATGGTGACCTGGTGCGTGAAGGCCAGGTGCTGGTGCAGTTCGACCCGAACGACGCCGAAGTCGGGCTGCAAAGCGCCCAGGCCAACCTGGCCCGGACCGTGCGCCAGGTGCGTGGCTTGTACAGCAACGTCGATGGCATGCGCGCCCAGGTCAATGCGCAGGAGGCCGAAGTGCAGAAGGCCCAGGAAAACTACAACCGCCGCAGGAACCTGGCGGCTGGCGGGGCGATTTCCCAGGAAGAACTGTCCCACGCCCGGGACGACCTGACTTCGGCGCAAAATGCCCTGGCCAATGCCCGGCAGCAGCTCAAGACCACCAGCGCCCTGGTGGATGACACGGTGGTGTCGTCCCACCCCGACGTGCAGGCCGCCGCCGCGCAACTGCGCCAGGCCTACCTGACCAATGCCCGCAGCACCTTGATCGCGCCGGTCACCGGTTATGTCGCCAAACGCACCGTGCAACTGGGCCAACGGGTGCAATCGGGTACGGCGCTGATGGCGGTGATTCCGCTGGACCAGTTGTGGATCGACGCCAACTTCAAGGAAACCCAACTGCGCGACATGCGCATCGGCCAGCCGGTGGACATCGAGACCGACCTGTATGGTAGCGATGTGAAATTCAGCGGCACCGTCGACAGCCTCGGGGCCGGGACGGGCAGCGCGTTTGCCCTGCTGCCGGCGCAGAACGCCACCGGTAACTGGATCAAGATCGTCCAGCGGGTGCCGGTGCGCATCCACATCAATGCCCAGCAGTTGATGGAGCATCCGCTGCGGGTGGGCCTGTCGACCCAGGTCAACGTCAACCTGCGCGACCAGAGCGGCCCGGTGCTGGCCCAACAGCCACCGCAGAACGCCTCGTTCAGCACCCAGGTCTATGACCGGCAACTGGCCGATGCCGACGCGATGATCACCCGGTTGATCCACGACAACAGCGCGGCGGCAAGCAAGACCGCGCAGCGTTGATCGTGATTGGCCTGTGGGAGCAAGGCTTGCCCGCGATGGCGGTGCTGCGGTCCTTCACAAATCGAGTCGCCTGTGTCGCGAGCAAGCTTTGCTCCCACAAAAGTCCGCTCCCACAGGTTTTTGGTCTTGGTCAATGGAGCCTGTGGAGCAAGGCTTGTTCGCGATTGACCTTCTTCGCTTCATAGGATTTTCGCAATGAGCAACAACGCATCCTTCGCGCCGCCCAGCCTGTTGCTCAGCACCATCGGGTTGTCGCTGGCGACCTTCATGCAAGTGCTCGACACCACCATTGCCAACGTCGCCTTGCCGACCATTTCCGGCAACCTGGGCGTCAGCTCGGAGCAGGGCACCTGGGTCATTACCTCGTTTGCGGTGAGCAATGCCATTGCCTTGCCGCTGACCGGTTGGTTGAGCCGGCGATTCGGTGAAGTGAAGCTGTTCTTGTGGGCGACGATGCTGTTCGTGCTCGCGTCGTTCCTGTGCGGTATCTCCACCTCGATGCCGGAGCTGATTGGTTTTCGCGTGCTCCAGGGATTGGTGGCCGGGCCGTTGTACCCGATGACCCAGACCCTGCTGATTGCTGTGTACCCGCCGGCCAGGCGCGGCATGGCCCTGGCGTTGCTGGCGATGGTCACGGTGGTGGCGCCGATTGCCGGGCCGATCCTCGGTGGCTGGATCACCGACAGCTACAGTTGGCCGTGGATCTTCTTCATCAACGTGCCCATCGGTGTTTTCGCGGTGATGGTGGTGCGCCAGCAGCTCAAGGCGCGACCCGTGGTCACCAGCCATCAGCCGATGGACTACGTGGGATTGATCACGCTGATCATCGGCGTGGGCGCGCTCCAGGTGATCCTCGACAAGGGCAACGACCTGGACTGGTTCGAGTCGAACTTCATTATCATAGGCGCCCTGATATCAGTCGTTGCCCTGGCGGTGTTCGTGATCTGGGAAATGACCGACCATCACCCGGTGGTCAATTTGCGCCTGTTCGCCTACCGCAACTTTCGCATCGGCACCATTGTGCTGGTGGGTGGCTACGCCGGGTTCTTCGGCATCAACCTGATCCTGCCGCAGTGGTTGCAGACGCAGATGGGCTATACCGCCACCTGGGCCGGGCTGGCGGTGGCGCCCATCGGGATCCTGCCGGTATTGATGTCGCCTTTCGTTGGCAAGTACGCCCACCGCTTCGACCTGCGCCTGCTGGCGGGGCTGGCCTTCCTGGCCATTGGCCTGAGCTGCTTCATGCGCGCGGGGTTCACCAACGAGGTGGATTTCCAGCACATCGCCCTGGTGCAGTTGTTCATGGGCATCGGCGTGGCGCTATTCTTCATGCCGACCTTGAGCATCCTGATGTCGGACCTGCCGCCCCACCAGATCGCCGACGGCGCCGGCTTGGCGACTTTCCTGCGGACCCTGGGCGGCAGTTTTGCCGCGTCCCTGACCACCTGGATCTGGATTCGCCGGGCCGACCAGCATCACGCCTACCTGAGCGAGAGCATCAGCACCTTCGAACCCACCACCCGTGAAGCGCTCAACCAGCTCGGCGGCGCCAGCGCGCCGGCCTATGCGCAGTTGGACCACATCCTCACCAGCCAGGCCTACATGCTCTCCACCGTGGATTACTTCACGCTGCTGGGCTGGGCGTTCATGGGCTTGATCGTGTTGGTGTGGCTGGCGAAGCCGCCGTTTGCGGCGAAGGCGGGGCCGGCTGCGGCGGGGCACTGATCCGCAAACTCCCTCGCCACAGGGGAATTCAGGTTGGGTCAGGTGCTGGTAGTTGCGGCGGTGGGGTAAACCCAAACGGCGCCAACGCAAACCCTTGTTCATCCACCTGCAACGCCCAGCCTTGCTTGTCCCAATCCCCCAGCACGATGCGCCGGGCGGCGTGTTCGCCCAGTTGCAGCTTATGGATGGCAGGACGGTGGGTGTGGCCGTGGATCAGGGTCTGGACGCCGTACTGCTGCATGATCCGCGGAATCTCTTCGGGCGTGACGTCGACGATGTCATTGGCTTTCATGCGGGTTTGCGCACGGCTTTCGCTGCGCAGTTTGCGCGCCAGTTTCTGGCGGCTGCCCAGCGGCAGGTGACGCAGGATGAACAACGTGACCGGGTTGCGCAGCCAGCGCCGCAGCTTCATGTAGCCTTCGTCGCGGGTGCAGAGGCTATCGCCGTGCATCAGCAGTACCGGTTCGCCGTTGAGCTGCACGACACTCGGGTCCTTGAGCAGGGTGCAGCTGGCCGCCTTGCAGAAGGCCTGCCCCAGCATGAAGTCGCGATTGCCGTGCATCAGGAAGATGGCCGTGCCGCTGTCGCTCAAGTCGCGCAGGGCCTGGCAGATGGAACGCTGGAAGGGCGTCATGGCGTCGTCGCCGATCCAGGCTTCGAAAAAATCGCCCAGGATGTACAACGCTTGCGCCGAGCGGGCGCGGTTGGCGAGGAGATCCAGGAACGCCCGGGTGATGTCCGGGCGCTCCTCTTCCAGATGCAAATCTGAAATCAGTAGGATCACTCAACGATCTCGGCTTTCTCGATGATCACGTCTTCTGCCGGTACGTCCTGGTGGCCGGCCTTGGAGGTGGTGGACACGCCTTTGATCTTGTCGACCACGTCGCTGCCTTCGATCACTTCACCGAACACGGCATAACCCCAGCCTTGGGTGTTCTTGGCGCTGTGGTTGAGGAAGCTGTTGTCGGCCACGTTGATGAAGAACTGGGCGGAAGCCGAATGTGGATCCATGGTGCGGGCCATGGCGACGCTGTATTTCTTGTTCGACAGGCCGTTGTCGGCCTCGTTCTGGATGCCGGCGCGGGTCTTCTTCTGGCTCATGCCAGGCTCGAAGCCGCCACCCTGGATCATGAAGTTGCCGATGACGCGGTGGAAAATGGTGTTGTCGTAGTGACCTTCGTTCACGTACTGAATGAAGTTCTCGACCGTCTTCGGCGCTTTCTCGGCGTTCAGTTGCAGAACGATGTCGCCGTGGTTGGTGGTCAGTTTGACTTTGCTCATGGTCGGTACTCTTCCAAGGAATTCGTGGGTTTCGGGGCGTTGATGCCCGCAACCGATCTGGCTGCAAGCGGCCAGGTTGGGCAGTTTAGCGTGCCACGCCTGAATTTCGAGGCTGTTTTTCATCGGGTCGTCGATTAAATTCAATCGTTTACCCACCTGGCCTGTCAGGCGCTTGACAGCATCGGCTATGATACGGGTTTTGATTTATCCGGCCGCATCCGGCCACGCACACGTTCAAGGACCCTATGAGCAAGCCCACTGTCGACCCTACCTCGAATTCCAAGACCGGCCCGGCTGTACCGGTCAATTTCCTGCGGCCGATTATCCAGGCGGACCTGGATTCGGGTAAGCACACCCAGATCGTGACTCGTTTCCCGCCGGAGCCCAACGGCTACCTGCACATCGGCCATGCCAAGTCGATCTGCGTGAACTTCGGCCTGGCCGAGGAGTTCGGTGGCGTCACGCACCTGCGTTTCGACGACACCAACCCGGCCAAGGAAGACCAGGAATACATCGACGCGATCGAAAGCGACGTCAAGTGGCTGGGTTTCCAATGGTCCGGTGAAGTGCGCTACGCCTCGCAGTATTTCGACCAATTGCACGATTGGGCGGTGGAGCTGATCAAGGCCGGCAACGCCTATGTCTGCGACCTGACCCCCGAGCAGGCCAAGGAATACCGTGGCAGCCTGACCGAGCCGGGCAAGAACAGCCCGTTCCGTGATCGCAGTGTGGAAGAAAACCTGGACCTGTTCGCCCGCATGCGCGCCGGCGAGTTCCCGGACGGCGCACGGGTGCTGCGCGCCAAGATCGACATGGCCTCGCCGAACATGAACCTGCGCGACCCGATCATGTACCGCATCCGTCACGCCCATCACCATCAGACCGGCGACAAATGGTGCATCTACCCCAACTATGACTTCACCCACGGTCAGTCGGATGCCATCGAAGGCATCACCCACTCGATCTGCACCCTGGAGTTCGAAAGCCATCGTCCGCTGTACGAGTGGTTCCTGGAACACCTGCCGGTGCCGGCCAACCCGCGCCAGTACGAATTCAGCCGCCTGAACCTGAACTACACCATCACCAGCAAGCGCAAGCTCAAGCAGTTGGTGGACGAGAAGCACGTCAACGGTTGGGATGACCCGCGCATGTCGACGCTGTCGGGCTTCCGTCGTCGCGGCTACACGCCGAAATCGATCCGCAATTTCTGCGAGATGGTCGGCACCAACCGTTCCGACGGCGTGGTGGACTTCGGCATGCTGGAGTTCAGCATTCGTGACGACCTGGACCACAGCGCCCCGCGTGCCATGTGCGTGTTGCGTCCGCTGAAGGTGGTGATCACCAATTACCCGGAAGGCCAGGTCGAGAACCTCGAGCTACCGTGCCACCCGAAAGAGGACATGGGCGTGCGCGTCCTGCCGTTCGCCCGGGAAATCTACATCGACCGCGACGACTTCATGGAAGAGCCGCCCAAAGGCTACAAGCGCCTGGAACCGGCCGGTGAAGTGCGCCTGCGCGGCAGCTACGTGATCCGCGCCGACGAAGCCATCAAGGACGCCGACGGCAACATCGTCGAGCTGCGTTGCTCGTATGATCCCGACACCCTGGGCAAGAACCCGGAAGGTCGCAAGGTCAAGGGCGTGATCCACTGGGTACCGGCCGCGGCCAGCGTCGAATGCGAAGTGCGCCTGTACGATCGCCTGTTCCGTTCGCCGAACCCGGAGAAGGCCGAAGACAGCGCCAGCTTCCTGGACAACATCAACCCTGACTCCCTGCAAGTGCTCACTGGTTGTCGTGCCGAGCCATCGCTGGGCAACGCACAGCCGGAAGACCGTTTCCAGTTCGAGCGCGAAGGCTACTTCTGCGCAGATATCAAGGACTCGAAACCAGGTGCTCCGGTGTTCAACCGTACCGTGACCTTGCGCGATTCCTGGGGTCAGTGATCAAGTCTTAAGGGAAACCCTGTGCTTACGATCTACAACACGCTCACCAAGAGCAAAGAAGTCTTCAAGCCGCTGGATGGCAACAAGGTGCGCATGTACGTCTGCGGCATGACCGTGTACGACTACTGCCACCTGGGCCATGGCCGCAGCATGGTCGCCTTCGACCTGGTGACCCGCTGGTTGCGGTTCAGCGGTTATGACCTGACGTATGTGCGCAACATCACCGATATCGACGACAAGATCATCAACCGGGCGAACGAGAACGGCGAAGCGTTCGAGGCCCTGACCGAACGCATGATCGCGGCGATGCACGAGGACGAGGCGCGCCTCAACATCCTCAAGCCGGACATGGAGCCGCGGGCCACCGATCATATCCCTGGCATGCACGCGATGATCCAGACCCTGATCGACAAGGGCTACGCCTACGCGCCGGGCAACGGCGACGTGTATTACCGCGTCGGCAAGTTCATGGGCTACGGCAAGCTGTCGCGCAAGAAGATCGAAGACCTGCGCATCGGCGCGCGTATCGAGGTCGGCGAGTCGAAACAGGACCCGCTGGACTTCGTGCTGTGGAAAGCCGCCAAGCCGGGTGAGCCGAGCTGGGATTCGCCGTGGGGCAAGGGCCGTCCGGGCTGGCACATCGAGTGCTCGGTGATGTCCACCTGCTGCCTGGGTGAGACTTTCGATATTCATGGCGGCGGCAGCGACCTGGAGTTCCCGCACCACGAAAACGAGATCGCCCAGAGCGAAGCGGCTACCGGCAAGACCTACGCCAACGCGTGGATGCACTGCGGCATGATCCGGATCAACGGCGAGAAGATGTCCAAGTCCTTGAACAACTTCTTCACCATCCGCGACGTGCTCGACAAGTACCACCCGGAAGTCGTGCGTTACCTGCTGGTGTCGAGCCACTACCGCAGCGCCATCAACTATTCGGAAGACAACCTCAAGGACGCCAAGGGTGCCCTGGAACGTTTCTACCATGCGTTGAAGGGTCTGCCGAACGTGCCGGCCGCCGGTGGTGAGGCCTTCGTGGCGCGCTTCACCGAAGTGATGAACGACGACTTCGGTACGCCAGAGGCCTGCGCGGTGCTGTTCGAGATGGTGCGCGAGATCAACCGCCTGCGTGAGAGCGATCTCAACGCCGCGGCGGGCCTGGCGGCGCGCCTGAAGGAACTGGCCAGCGTGCTGGGCGTGTTGCAGCTCGAAGCCGATGACTTCCTCCAGGCCGGTGCCGAAGGCCGCGTGGATGCCGCCGAGGTCGAAGCCTTGATCCAGGCGCGCCTGACCGCGCGGGCCAACAAGGACTGGGCTGAATCCGACCGCATCCGCGACCAGCTCACCGCCATGGGCGTGGTGCTGGAGGACGGCAAGGGCGGGACGACCTGGCGACTGGCGGACTGAGTCCAAGCGCCGTAGCGACCGTGGGAGCGAACAGGCTCCCACGGTTTTTTGCATCCAGTGCTGGCATGAGCTAGTACTGTCAGGTCGCTTCGACGTTCCTGACAGGAGTCCCGCTATGTTGGCTCATTGGTCCCTCGCGGCCATCCATCTCCTGGCCTTTGCCCTGGGTTTCTGGGCGGTGCTGACGCGCGGCACGGCATTTCGACGCCTGGCCGGCGGCACGGACGCGGTCCGAAATGTCCTGGTCGCCGATAACCTGTGGGGCTTGTCGGCCCTGGTCCTGCTGGTGACCGGTGGAATGCGTGCTTTTGGCGGGTACGAAAAGGGCTCGGACTACTACCTGCATCAGCCTCTGTTTCACTTGAAGATGACGCTGCTCCTGCTGATTCTCCTGCTTGAGCTCGCGCCGATGATCACCCTGATCAGATGGCGGGTGGCGTTGGGCAAGGGAGGGGAGATCGATGCTTCAAAGGCTGGCCGGCTGGCCCGGATCAGTCACGTCGAAGCCTTGTTGCTGGTCTTGATGGTGATCGCGGCTACAGGAATGGCTCGGGGTTTGCGCTGGGTCTGACCGCGCCGAGCGTCCGCTTCATCGCCATTAAAACGAAATGTCTGACAGCCATACTCAGGGCCATGCCATTAGTATCGGTTTCACGGACAGAACGAAACAACGCAGGCGGGGAGAGACGGGGCAAGTGCACTCGGCCAGAATCTTTAGCCAGCCATTGCGGTGATGCAAACGGGCTGGCTACGGACTGCAGCAGGGCTCAGGGAGTCTGTGGTTTGTCGGGGGCGGTGAGGCCTGCCTGGATGCGCTGATAGATCTCTTCGCGATGGACCGCAACGTTTTTCGGGGCATTGATGCCGATCCGCACTTGTTGGCCGCTAACGCCCAGAATGGTGATGGTGATGTCGTCACCAATGTTTATGCTTTCACCGACTTTGCGGGTGAGTATCAGCATGGTGTTCTCCTTGATTGCTTTATAGGGCACCTGATTCAGACGATGCAGATGTCGGTACTGCTTATAGATTAGTGCTAAGTGTCACAATGTGGGTGCCTCTTTCTGACGCGCAGATGCAGCCTTGATTCCCAGGGTGCGACTATACAGCGACGCCGGGCAGGATTCTCGTGTTTTGCGCACTGTTTGCGGCGATCTTGATGGGCTCGGGTGCTAAAATCGCTGCCTCATGTCTTCCAGAGGAAACGTTGTGCGCAAATTGGCTTGGATGATCGCGGTATTGATGCTGGCAGGATGCGGTGAGGGGCGTGACGTCGAAGCACCGAAGAAACCCGCTGCCGTCTCCACACCGGCCGCCGCCGCTGCGCCGCAGTGGGCCGTCGAGGTTCGCGGCGAGACTCCGCAGGCTGTCAGCGACCTGACCGGATGGCTCATCGAGCACAGTTTCATGTCGAGTGTGGTGCGGGAAAATGGCAAGGAGCGGGTGCTGGTCGGTCCTTTCAGCACCAAGGCCGAAGCTGAAGCCGGCCAGGAGAACATCACCGCTGCATTGGTCCGGGCCAAAAAACGCAACATCGAGACGTTGGTGGTGGATTACCCGACGACCCGATGATCAGCCAGAACGAACAAAACCTTGGAAGTTGGCAGTTCGAGGTGTTGTGGCCAGGGCGCCTGCTGTGGGAGCAAAGCTTGCTCGCGATTGCTTCACCGCGGTCCAAGCGTTGAACCGCGTTATCGCTCATCGCGGGCAAGCCTTGCTCCCACAGGATTTGCTCATCAGTTGATCGGTGGCGTTCACAAAGGCCGGGTCAACCGCAGGCCTTCAAATCCACCGGGCCCACGAAGTCGTTCCCGCGCCCCATGACACACGCTACGCTCTGGTTGCGCTGGCGTTCCCAGCTCTCGACCGGATAGGTCTTGTCCCAGGCTTCGTACAGGCGCCGGTCCTGCTTGGAGAGGCTCAGGCCATATTGCTTGCTCATGTAGAAGTAGGTCCGGGCGATCATTCCGCGGATGGAAGGCCGAGGCATGACTTTCTTGGCCTTGAAATCCACCTGGGTCAGACATGAGCCATACTGGCCTTTCTGGACCGGCAGCCAACCATAGCTGAAGTTGCTGCGATCGCCGTTCACTTCTCCGATGCTCGGCACCAGGTTGTGCAGGTCGGCTTCGGCCCGTTGATAGACCGGGTCATAACGTGTGCAATTCTTGCGACCCCCTTGTTGCCAGCATTGGCGCTGGTGGCCGATCTGCCACGCCGGGACAATGTGTTCCCACTCGATCCGGGCCGCGCGGCTGGCATTCTTGCGTGGCACATAACCGCAGGCCGCCAGGTCCACGCGATTGCCGGTGTATTTGCAGCCGCAATAGAACTCGGTGGATTGCGGGGCATAGAGTTTCCAGGCGACTTTCTTGGCTTCGTTGAAGGTGCGCGGGGCACCGGCCTGTGCGCCCATTGCGACGAACACAAGCAGTAAAGCAAAACAGCGGACATTCATCGGGCTCAATCTTCCTTCGGTACAACCCAGAAAACCTGCACGCCACCATCGTCGCGATAGGCGAGGGTCACGTTGTCGTTCTCGTCGATTTCTTCCAGCAAGCGCTCCCACTCATCCACCGGTTCGTCAGGAAGGCGGAAGATCAGGGCAGCCTTGGCTTTTTGTGCGGTTGGAGCATTTATGATTTTCGAGACTCGCAGGCCGAGTCGCGTATAGGAATCCAAAGGGGTGGTTGCTGCGGAGGGAGGTGCCACAGGATTATCCTTATTAAGCTGTACGCACATACAGTATTTAACCGTAGGCGTTTACGCAACTGCTTAAATTTCAAGAAAATCGTCTGACAGTACTTTTTTCATTTTGGTGTAGGAAAAAGGATCTTTTTTTATCGGACAACTACTGGCGAAGGGGCGGAATGCCCAGGTCACAGAACAAAAAACGCAACGTTGACAAAATTCCGAAGGCTTACCATAGTTACGCAAACGTTTGCGCAGCCTCCGCGCGACGCTTTTGCTCACAATAATCATAAAATCGGAGTGAACCCATGAAGTTGCCATTCGCTGGACGCGTTCTCGCTGTTGCCATGCTCGCAGCCGCCTCCGCTGCGCTACCTTTCTCCTCGGCATTTGCCCAGACTGCGGAAAAACCCAAGGTCGCCCTGGTCATGAAATCCCTGGCCAACGAGTTCTTCCTGACCATGGAAGATGGCGCCAAGGCCTACCAGAAAGAACACTCCACCGATTTCGAGCTGATCTCCAACGGGATCAAGGATGAGACCGACACCGCCAACCAGATCCGCATCGTCGAGCAGATGATCGTGTCCAAGGTCGATGCCCTGGTCATCGCGCCCGCCGACTCCAAGGCCATGGTCCCGGTGATCAAGAAAGCCATCGACGCCGGTATCACCGTCATCAATATCGACAACCAGCTTGACCCGGCGGTGGTCAAGAGCAAGAACATCAACGTACCGTTCGTAGGCCCTGACAACCGCAAGGGCGCGCGGCTGGTGGGCGAGTACCTGGCCAAGCAGCTCAAGGCCGGTGACGAGGTCGGCATCATCGAAGGCGTGTCTACCACGACCAATGCCCAGGCGCGGACCGCAGGCTTCAAGGACGCCATGGAAGCGGCGCAGATCAAGGTCGTTTCCCTGCAATCCGGCGACTGGGAAATCAACAAGGGTAACCAGGTGGCCGCGTCGATGCTCAGTGAATACCCGAACATCAAGGCGCTGCTGGCCGGCAACGACAGCATGGCGGTCGGCGCCGTGTCGGCCGTCCGTGCCGCTGGCAAGGCGGGCAAGGTGCAAGTAGTCGGTTACGACAACATCAACGCCATCAAGCCCATGCTCAAGGATGGACGTGTCCTGGCGACGGCCGACCAGTTCGCCGCCAAGCAGGCGGTCTTCGGCATCGAGACGGCCTTGAAGATCCTCAAGGGCGAAAAAGTCGACAGCGGTACCAACGGCGTTATCGAAACTCCGGTCGAGCTGGTGACCAAGCAGTAATCCTGGCGACACAACGGTGCTCGCCCGTGTGGGCGAGCACATTGGAGAGTTTGTTATGTCCGTTCGCGACCCGAACGCTGTCCTGTGCGTCAGCGGTATCGGCAAGACCTATGCCCAACCGGTACTGACCGATATCAACCTGACGTTGATGCGCGGTGAAGTGCTGGCACTGACCGGGGAAAATGGCGCCGGCAAAAGTACCCTGTCCAAGATCATCGGTGGGTTGGTGACGCCGACGACCGGGCAGATGCAATTCCAAGGGCAGGATTACCGTCCTGGCAGCCGCACACAGGCCGAAGAGCTGGGCGTGCGCATGGTCATGCAGGAACTCAACCTTCTGCCGACCCTGTCCGTGGCCGAAAACCTGTTCCTCGACAATCTGCCCAGCTATGGCGGCTGGATCAGTCGCAAGCAATTGCGCAAGGCGGCCATCGTGGCCATGGCCCAGGTGGGGCTCGATGCGATCGATCCGGATACCCTGGTGGGAGAGCTGGGCATCGGTCACCAACA
Source organism: Pseudomonas citri (assembly GCF_025336485.1). Classification (GTDB taxonomy): domain Bacteria; phylum Pseudomonadota; class Gammaproteobacteria; order Pseudomonadales; family Pseudomonadaceae; genus Aquipseudomonas; species Aquipseudomonas citri. Next base: position 71,479 of record NZ_JAODAB010000025.1, read on the forward strand.
GATGGTCGAGATTGCCCGTAACCTGATCGGCGACTGCCGCGTGCTGATTCTCGACGAGCCGACCGCGATGCTGACGGCGCGCGAAGTCGAGATGCTTTTCGAGCAGATCACTCGCCTGCAAGCCCGGGGCGTGTCGATCATCTACATTTCCCATCGTCTCGAAGAACTGGCGCGGGTGGCCCAGCGCATTGCGGTGTTGCGTGACGGCAACCTGGTCTGCGTCGAGCCGATGGTCAACTACAACAGCGAGCAGTTGGTGACGCTCATGGTCGGTCGCGAACTGGGCGAACACATCGATCTTGGCCCGCGCCAGATCGGCGCCCCGGCGCTGACGGTCAAGGGCCTGACGCGCGCCGACAAGGTTCGCGACGTATCCTTCCAAGTGCGCAGTGGCGAGATCTTTGGCATCTCGGGCCTGATCGGGGCAGGGCGTACCGAACTGCTGCGCTTGATCTTTGGCGCCGACACGGCCGATAGCGGCACTGTGGCGTTGGGCCCGGAGGCCCGCGTCGCCGACATCCGCTCACCGGCCGATGCGGTCGCCCAGGGCATTGCCTTGATCACCGAGGACCGCAAGGGCGAAGGCCTGCTGCTGACTCAGTCCATTGCCGCGAACATTGCCTTGGGTAACATGCCGGAGATCTCCAGTGCCGGTTTCGTCAAGGGCGGCGAAGAATTGTCGCTGGCCCGGCGGCAGATCGATGCCATGCGCATCCGCAGTTCCAGCCCGAGCCAGTTGGTGTCCGAGCTGTCGGGCGGTAATCAGCAGAAGGTCGTGATCGGCCGCTGGCTCGAACGCGATTGCGCGGTGCTGTTGTTCGACGAGCCGACCCGTGGCATTGACGTCGGCGCCAAATTCGACATTTATGCCTTGCTCGGCGAGTTGACCCGCCAAGGCAAGGCGCTGGTGGTGGTCTCCAGCGACCTGCGGGAACTGATGCTGATCTGCGACCGGATCGGCGTGTTGTCTGCCGGGCGTCTGGTCGACACGTTCGAGCGCGACAGCTGGACCCAGGATGATTTGCTTGCTGCCGCATTCGCCGGCTACCAGAAACGTGATGCGTTGCTCAACGAAGCAGCGCCTAGGGATCTTTCATGAAAACCGCATCTGCCGTGGGTAAAGCCAGTGGAAACTTTTATGGGCTCGGCACTTACCTGGGGCTGGCCGGCGCCTTGCTGGCCATGGTCGCGCTGTTCTCGGTGCTGAGCAGCCATTTCCTGTCCTATGACACGTTCAGCACGTTGGCCAACCAGATTCCCGACCTCATGGTGCTGGCGGTCGGCATGACGTTCATCCTGATCATCGGCGGCATCGACCTGTCGGTGGGGTCGGTGCTGGCACTGGCCGCGTCGACGGTCAGCGTGGCGGTGCTCGGCTGGGGCTGGAGCGTCTGGCCATCGGCGTTGCTGGGCATGGCTGTCGCGGCGCTGGCGGGGACGGTCACCGGTTCGATCACCGTCGCGTGGCGAATTCCATCGTTCATCGTTTCTCTTGGCGTGCTGGAAATGGCCCGTGGCCTGGCGTACCAGATGACCGGCTCCCGGACCGCCTACATCGGCGATTCCTTCGCCTGGCTGTCCAACCCCATTGCCTTCGGCATTTCGCCGTCGTTCATCATTGCCTTGCTGGTGATCTTCATTGCCCAGGCGGTGCTGACCCGCACGGTGTTCGGCCGCTACCTGATCGGCATCGGCACCAACGAAGAAGCCGTGCGCCTGGCAGGTATCAATCCAAAACCCTACAAAATCCTGGTGTTCAGCCTGATGGGGTTGCTGGCAGGTGTGGCGGCGCTGTTCCAGATTTCGCGCCTGGAGGCGGCGGATCCGAATGCCGGTTCCGGACTGGAATTGCAGGTGATCGCGGCGGTGGTCATCGGCGGCACCAGCCTGATGGGGGGGCGTGGTTCGGTCATCAGTACCTTCTTCGGTGTGCTGATTATCTCGGTGCTGGCGGCGGGGTTGGCGCAGATCGGCGCCACGGAGCCGACCAAGCGCATCATCACCGGTGCGGTGATCGTGGTGGCGGTCGTGCTCGACACCTATCGCAGTCAACGCGCCAGTCGGCGGGCTTGAACCATGGCGACGATCAAGGATGTAGCAGCGCTCGCAGGGATTTCCTACACCACCGTGTCCCACGTGCTGAACAAGACGCGGCCGGTCAGTGATGAGGTGCGGCGCAAGGTCGAGGCAGCCATCGAGCGCCTGGACTACGTGCCCAGCGCCGTCGCCCGCTCGCTCAAGGCCAAGAGCACGGCGACCATCGGCTTGCTGGTGCCCAACAGCCTTAACCCCTATTTTGCCGAGTTGGCCCGGGGCATCGAGGACTACTGCGAGCGCAACGGCTATTGCGTGATCCTGTGCAACTCCGATGACAACCCGAGCAAGCAGCGCAGCTATCTGCGGGTGCTGCTGGAAAAACGCATCGACGGCCTCATCGTCGCCTCCGCAGGTGGCGATGTCGGTCTGGTCGAGGGCCTGGCCGGCGTGCGCACCCCCATGGTCATCGTTGACCGGGGGCTCGACGGCCTGGATGCCGACCTGGTGCGCATCGACCATGAGTTGGGCGCGTACCTGGCGACCCGGCATTTGCTGGATCTGGGTCACCACGACATCGCGTTCATCGGCGGCCCGGCCGACACCAGCGTGGCACAGATGCGCCAGGCCGGTTACTGCCGTGCGCTGGATGAGGCGGGCATCGAGCGGCCTGCCGAGCGCATGCTTGAAAGTGATTTCACCAGTACGGGCGGTTACCGTGCTGCGGCCCGGTTGCTTGAGCGGCAACCACCCAGCGCGATTTTCGCCGCCAACGACATGATCGGCATCGGTGTGCTGCGTGCCGCCGCCGAGCGCAACGTGCGAGTACCCAGTGAGTTGTCGGTCATCGGCTTCGACGACATTCAGCTGAGCCGTTATGTCTACCCGGCGTTAACCACGGTAGGGCAGTCGATCCTGCAACTGGGGGAAATGGCGGCGGAGGTGCTGCTGCGGCGTATCGCAGCGCCAGGGATTGCCACCGATCAGCGGATCGTGAAACCCAGTATCGTCTTGCGAGAGTCGACTGCGCCGCTGCCCGGCTCATTCGCCCAATACCGCTGAACCGAATTGATGAGTAATGACGTATGCCAGCAAAAGTAGTGGTAATCGGCAGCCTGAACATGGACCTGGTGACCCGGGCGCCGCGTCTGCCTCGCGGGGGGGAAACGCTGATCGGCCAATCGTTCTCCACGATCCCGGGTGGCAAGGGGGCCAACCAGGCCGTGGCCGCCGCGCGCCTGGGGGCACAGGTGTCCATGGTCGGATGCGTGGGCAGTGATGCCTACGGTCAACAATTGCGTGAAGGGTTGCTGGCCGAGGGCATCGATTGCCAGGCGGTCGGTGTCGTGGACGGCTCCAGTGGCGTGGCGCTGATCGTGGTCGATGACAACAGTCAGAATGCGATCGTGATCGTGGCCGGTGCGAACGGCGCCCTCAGCCCGGATGTCCTGGACAATGCCGATGCGGTGCTGCAAGGCGCCGATGTCATCATTTGCCAGCTTGAAGTGCCGGACATCACCGTCGGTCATGCCCTCAAGCGCGCTCGCGAACTGGGCAAAATCGTCATCCTCAACCCTGCACCGGCGTCCCACGCATTGCCGGCCGAGTGGTATGCCTGGATTGATTACCTGGTCCCCAACGAAAGCGAAGCGGCGGTCCTGAGCGGGGTGGCGGTGGACTCTCTGCAAACCGCCGCGGCCGCTGCGACCCAACTGATGAGTGCCGGCGTCGGCAAGGTGATCGTGACCTTGGGCGCCCAGGGGCTGATGTTTGCCAATGGCGCAAGCTGCGAGCATTTCCCGGCGCCGCAGGTCAAGGCGCTGGACACCACTGCGGCGGGGGATACCTTTGTCGGCGGGTTCGCGGCGGCCCTGGCCGCTGGCAAGAATGAGGTCGAGGCGATTCGTTTTGGCCAGGTCGCGGCTGCGCTGTCGGTCACCCGGGCCGGGGCGCAACCTTCAATTCCCACCTTGCAGGAAGTGCAGGCGTTCACATCATGAAAAAGACTCCGTTGTTGAACGTGGCCCTGTCGCGCCTGATTGCTTCTTTGGGGCACGGCGACAAAGTGGTTATCGGCGATGCCGGCTTGCCAGTGCCGCCAGGAATCGAACTGATCGACCTGGCCCTGACCCCCGGCATTCCTGACTTCGTCAGTACCTTGAAAGTGGTGCTCAGCGAAATGCAGGTGGAGCGCCATGTGTTGGCCGAGGAAATCTTCGACAAGCGACCGTCGGCCCTGGTGACGCTGGAGGCGCTGCATGCCGACGGGGCACTGGGCACGCGGGAGCGGCTCAGTCATGAAGCGTTCAAGATCCTTACACGTGAGGCCCGGGCGATTATTCGCACGGGAGAATGTTCGCCGTATTGCAACATCGTGCTGATCGCTGGAGTCACGTTCTAACCCTGAGGTTTGTACGAAAAGTCGCCGAGTGGCGATCAGGCACTTTTCGTGCAAAGCCTAAAACCTTGCACAAGGAGTGCGCCATGCACCGCTATGCTCAGAAAATGCACCAACTGTTCCGGAGTCTGCTGCTTGTGTCACTGATCACCGCTACGAGCGCCCAGGCGGCGGAAAAAATCGACCTGATCATCGACACCGATCCGGGCGCCGATGACGTGGTGGCGCTGTTGTTCGCCCTGGCGTCACCGCAAGAGCTGAACATCCGGGCGCTGACCACCGTCGCGGGCAATGTGCGGCTGGACAAGACCTCCCGTAACGCGCGCCTGGCCCGGGAATGGGCGGGACGCGAAGACGTGCCGGTCTACGCCGGTGCGCCGAAACCGTTGATGCGCACCCCCATCTATGCGGAAAACATCCACGGCAAGGAAGGTCTGTCGGGTGTTACCGTGCACGAGCCGAAGAAGGGGTTGGCCAAGGGCAATGCGGTCAATTACCTGGTCGACACCCTCAAGGCTGCCAAGCCCCACAGCATCACCATTGCCATGCTTGGCCCGCAGACCAACCTGGCGTTGGCGCTGGTCCAGGAGCCCGGGATTGTCGAGGGCATCAAGGAGGTGGTGATCATGGGCGGGGCGCATTTCAACGGAGGCAACATCACCCCGGTGGCTGAGTTCAATCTGTTCGCCGACCCGCAGGCGGCCGAGATCGTTGCCAAAAGCGGGGTCAAGCTGACGTATCTGCCGCTGGACGTCACCCACAAGATCCTCACCAGCGAGGCACGCCTGAAGCAGATCGCCGCGGTGGACAACAATGCCAGCAAGATCGTCGGCGATATCCTCAATGAGTACGTCAAGGGCGACATGGAGCACTACGGTATGACGGGCGGGCCGGTGCACGATGCGACGGTGATTGCCTACCTGCTCAAGCCGCAGTTGTTTACCGGACGTTCGGTCAACGTGGTGGTGGACAGTCGCGAGGGGCCGACGTTCGGGCAGACCATCGTGGATTGGTACGATGGCCTGAAGGCCCCCAAGAATGCATTCTGGGTGGAAAATGGTGACGCCCAGGGCTTCTTTGACTTGCTGACCGAGCGATTGGCACGCCTTAAGTAATCTTTCCTGGTGGCGCGCCCGCAAGGCGATGTCTGCGGGCGCGTTGGCTTATTCCACGGTGTCGTTGAGGCTCGTATAGCGCTCGAAGGCCTGTTGGACAAAGTTACGAGCGACTTCTATTCCCAGTTCCTTTACCAGCAGCTCGATCCCTATGATCGCCAGCTCCTCCGGGCTGCCTGGGCTGTAGGAGCTATGGCCCTGCGCCCATTTGGCATTGATGGTGGCTTCGATGCTGACGGTGCTCATGGTAGGGCTCGCGAGGTGGAGGTGTGTAGCTTGAGTTAAGCATTTTTACCGGGGCTTTGGCACTGCGACTTAGGGATCACACCAAGGCTGTGCGACACTCGTTCTTTGACTTTTCCAAGGAGCCTGCTGTGCAGATCGATTTGAATGCGCCTGGCGGCCTGACCCTGGAAGCGGTCCGCCAGTTGCTGGCCTCGGCCAGTGATGACGAGCATACCCAGTTGCGAGTGACCAAGGAGGGGATTGCTTACCTGTCTTCAGGCGTGGTCGGCGGCACCGACATCGGTGGCTTGCTGTTTCGACTGGAAACGTGGGCAAAGGGATCCGGATACGTCGGGCGGGTCGCTGCCAGTGACGAGGTCTGGGTCATGCAGATCTACAACGCCCTGAAAGACAACTGGCCGAACCCTCCTTTCGATTACATCGACGTTTACTGAGCCTGATTCATATTCAGTCACGATTCAACTCAGAACCGGGGGGTGGAGTCAGGCAAACTGCCGCTTTTGCGAGCGAGGCCGGCCCGCGGTGAAACCTGGCGTCATTCTCGCTGTCGCACGCTCTCTGTTTATTCATCAAGAAAGGAGGCTCCATGCCTTGGAAGCTCGCGTCATTGGGTACTGTGCTGGCCGTCGCGCTGTTGAGCGGGTGCAGCAGTCAGCCTGAGTCGACCCCTGGTCCAGCAACGGCCGAGACCGGCCACAGCCGCTGTGAAGCAAAGGCTGCCGAGTTTGCGATCGGCAAGCAGGCGTCGCCGCAATTGCTCGAGCAGGCCCGCGCCCGGGCTGGCGCGCAGATCGCCCGGATCCTCAAGCCCAACGACATGATCACGCTTGAGTACCGCTCGGATCGTCTGAACCTCAATACCGATGCCAACCTGGTGGTCAACCGGGTGAATTGCGGCTGATCGGCGGTTTTCACTGGCCCATGAAAAACCCCGTCACATGGACGGGGTTTTTCAGTGCGCCGGGAAATTACTCTGGGCGAACTTGTGCAGCTTGCATACCCTTTTGGCCTTTCTCAGCCACGAAGGATACGGTTTGGCCTTCTTTCAGGCTCTTGAAACCGTCAGCTTCGATAGCTTTGAAGTGTACGAACAGGTCGTCACCGCCACCTTGAGGAGTGATGAAGCCGAAGCCTTTTTCATCGTTGAACCATTTAACGGTGCCGGTTTGGCGATTAGACATGGTGTATCTCCAAGAAACATATATTTTCAGTGTACTGTGCTGCTCAGGCCAACTGGGCACACCGGGGTATCATAGTCGAAATGTTCGATTTGGGAGCCCCCCGGACGCGCTGTTTGCCAATCAGTCGCGTTTTCCTTATTGCCTGAATCCGCCGAAAGGCCCGGTTTAAAGGGCTTTCGGCAGAAAATCAGGGCAATAAAAAAAGCTGTGAAACCTGCAAAAAAACTGGGTAGAAAGCCTTTATCGGCCTTTTTTCAGCGTCCGCGAGGCGGATGGTTCATTTTTTTGCAGGTGTACTGGCCTTGCATTTCGCAATCTGCCCCAGCGCCTTTTGCTGCAGCTCCGGGCTGGCCTTGTTGTCCATCAAGGCCTGGATATCCGCAGCTGGATAGGACTTGATCGCGTCGGCGCCGCAGCCGCAATGGGACTTGGCCGCCGCCGCGCCGATCTGGGGCGCCGCCGCCTCCGTGCATTGGGCCATGTACTTTTCGCGTTCACCCTTCGGCCAATCGGCATGGGCGGTCAGTGGCAGCAGTAGGACAAGGGGGGCGACTGCTGCAAACAATGTGTTCAGACGCATGCGAAGATGCTCCTTTTGGGTCGATGTCTTGTTATCTGAGGCGTTGCGCTCGCTTCAGTTCAGCACTCTGGCATAAAAACCATGGATTTACGCCGGCGTCGATCCTGACGCGGCGACAGACCGTTCATCTGTGCTAGCATGCCGGGCTCGGGTATTTTCAGGCTCCGGACGACAACAGGTCCCGGCGGCGGTAAATGTTCGATTAACCCTGATTTGAATACCAGTCACTCTGGTTCGGTTTCCCGGTTGGCCGCAAGGCTCCTGCCGCTGTAAGGCAGGCGTTCGTCGTTGAATGGCCTGGACTGGATCTTGTACTGGCTCATCCCAACCCACGTGACCTTTGGTAGGGGTCACCACTAGGAGAGGAGGCGCCATGCCAACTATTACTCTTCCCGACGGCAGTCAACGTTCCTTCGACCATCCGGTTTCCGTAGCCGAAGTCGCCGCATCCATCGGCGCAGGCCTGGCCAAGGCCACCCTGGCCGGCAAGGTCAACGGCAAACTGGTGGACGCTTGCGACGTCATCGACAGCGACGCCACGCTGCAAATCATCACGCCCAAGGACGAAGAGGGGCTGGAGATCATTCGCCACTCTTGCGCGCACCTGGTCGGCCATGCGGTCAAGCAGTTGTACCCGAGCGCGAAGATGGTCATCGGGCCGGTCATCGATGAAGGTTTCTACTACGACATCGCCTTCGAGCGTCCTTTCACCCCGGACGACATGGCAGCCATCGAGCAGCGCATGCAGCAGCTGATCGAGAAAGATTACGACGTCATCAAGAAAGTCACCCCGCGCGCCGAAGTCATCGAAGTGTTCAAGGCCCGTGGCGAGGACTACAAGTTGCGTCTGGTGGAAGACATGCCGGACGAGCAGGCCATGGGCCTGTACTACCACGAAGAATACGTCGATATGTGCCGCGGTCCGCACGTGCCGAACACCCGTTTCCTGAAGTCCTTCAAGCTGACCAAGCTGTCGGGCGCCTACTGGCGTGGCGACGCCAAGAACGAGCAGTTGCAGCGCGTCTACGGCACCGCCTGGGCCGACAAGAAGCAATTGGCGGCCTATATCCAGCGCATCGAAGAAGCCGAGAAGCGCGATCATCGCAAGATCGGCAAGCGCCTGGGCCTGTTCCATACCCAGGAAGAATCCCCGGGCATGGTGTTCTGGCACCCGAACGGCTGGACGATGTACCAGGTGCTCGAGCAGTACATGCGCCAGGTCCAGCGTGAAAACGGCTATCTCGAGATCAAGACGCCGCAAGTGGTCGACCGTAGCCTGTGGGAAAAATCCGGGCACTGGGCCAACTACGCCGACAACATGTTCACCACTCAGTCGGAAAACCGCGACTACGCCATCAAGCCAATGAACTGCCCTTGCCACGTGCAGGTGTTCAACCAAGGCCTGAAGAGCTACCGCGAGCTGCCGATGCGCCTGGCCGAGTTCGGTGCCTGCCACCGTAACGAGCCGTCGGGTGCGTTGCACGGCATCATGCGCGTGCGTGCGTTCACTCAGGACGACGCGCACATTTTCTGCACCGAAGAGCAGATGCAGGCCGAATCCGCTGCCTTTATCAAGCTGACCATGGACGTCTACCGCGATTTCGGCTTCACCGAAGTCGAGATGAAGCTGTCCACTCGTCCGGAAAAACGCGTCGGTTCCGACGAACTGTGGGATCGCGCCGAAGCTGCATTGGCCGCTGCCCTCGACAGCGCGGGCCTTGCCTACGACCTGCAGCCGGGCGAGGGTGCCTTCTACGGTCCGAAGATCGAATTCTCGTTGAAAGATTGCTTAGGTCGTGTCTGGCAATGTGGTACCTTGCAGCTCGATTTCAACCTGCCGATCCGTCTGGGCGCCGAATATGTGTCCGAAGACAACAGCCGCAAGCACCCGGTCATGCTGCACCGTGCGATCCTCGGTTCCTTCGAGCGTTTCGTCGGGATTCTGATCGAGCACTACGAGGGCGCGTTCCCTGCGTGGCTGGCGCCGACCCAGGCAGTGATCATGAATATCACTGATAAACAGGCAGATTTTGCCGCTGAGGTCGAAAAAACTCTCAACCAAAGCGGATTTCGTGCCAAGTCTGACTTGAGAAATGAAAAGATCGGCTTTAAAATCCGCGAGCATACCTTGCTCAAGGTTCCCTATCTTCTGGTTATTGGAGATCGGGAAGTCGAGATGCAGACTGTCGCTGTGCGTACTCGTGAAGGTGCTGACCTGGGCTCGATGCCTGTCGCCCAATTCGCCGAGTTTCTCGCGCAAGCGGTTTCCCGGCGTGGTCGCCCAGATTCGGAGTAATTATTATTAAGCGTGATATGAGACAAGATAAACGAGCTGCACCGAAAGCCCCGATCAACGAGAATATCTCGGCACGCGAGGTTCGGTTAATTGGCGCTGACGGCGAGCAGATTGGCATCGTCTCGATTGATGAAGCGCTTCGAATTGCTGAAGAAGCCAAGCTTGATCTGGTAGAAATCTCCGCAGACGCAGTCCCACCGGTTTGCCGTGTGATGGACTACGGCAAGTCGATCTTCGAGAAGAAGAAGCAGATTGCCGCGGCGAAGAAAAACCAGAAGCAGATTCAGGTAAAAGAAATCAAGTTTCGTCCAGGGACGGAGGAAGGGGATTACCAGGTAAAACTGCGCAACCTGGTACGTTTCCTGAGTGACGGGGACAGGGCCAAGGTATCCTTGCGATTCCGCGGCCGTGAGATGGCCCACCAGGAGCTGGGGATGGAACTCCTCAAGCGGGTTGAACAAGACCTGCTCGAGTACGGTTCGGTCGAACAGCATCCTAAGATGGAAGGACGCCAGCTGATCATGGTCATCGCCCCGAAAAAGAAGAAGTAATCAACAGGGCACGGCAGGCCTTCTGATTATGTTTATCAACTGAATGCGGAGTATCCGAACATGCCAAAGATGAAAACCAAAAGTGGTGCTGCCAAGCGGTTTCTGAAAACTGCTAACGGCATCAAGCACAAGCACGCTTTCAAGAGCCACATCCTGACCAAAATGTCGACCAAGCGTAAGCGTCAACTGCGCGGTAGCAGCTTGCTGCATCCGTCTGACGTGGCAAAAGTCGAGCGCATGCTGCGCCTTCGTTAATTTTTGGATCAAGAATAGAGGAAGTAACTCATGGCTCGTGTAAAGCGTGGCGTCATTGCCCGTAAGCGTCACAAGAAAATTATGAAACTTGCTAAAGGCTACTACGGTGCGCGTTCCCGCGTATTCCGTGTTGCCAAGCAAGCCGTAATCAAGGCAGGCCAATACGCCTACCGTGACCGTCGTCAGAAAAAACGTCAGTTCCGCGCTCTGTGGATCGCTCGTATCAACGCTGGTGCTCGTACCAACGGTCTGTCCTACAGCCGTTTGATCGCTGGCCTGAAAAAGGCGTCCATCGAGATCGACCGTAAGGTTCTGGCTGATCTGGCAGTGAACGAAAAAGCGGCGTTTGCTGCGATTGTCGAGAAAGCTAAAGCCACCTTGGCTTAAGTACCCCCGGCAGTCACCGGGGTCCACCTCTGTGGGCCCAGGTGTTAAACGTCATGAATAGGGGAAGAGCCTTAAAGCTCTTCCCCTATTTCGTATCTGGAGTCTGTACATGGAAAACCTGGATGCGCTGGTCTCTCAAGCACTAGAGGCTGTGCAAAGCGCTGAAGATATCAATGCCCTGGAGCAAATCCGGGTTCACTACCTCGGCAAGAAAGGCGAGTTGACCCAGGTGATGAAGACCCTGGGGAACCTGCCGGCAGAAGAGCGTCCGCAAGTCGGCGCGCTGATCAACGTTGCCAAGGAACGTGTCACAGAGGTCCTTAATGCGCGCAAGGCGTCGTTCGAGGAGGCGGACCTGGCTGCCAAGCTCGCTGCCGAGTCCATTGACGTGACCCTGCCTGGCCGTGGCCAGACTTCCGGCGGCCTGCATCCGGTAACCCGGACCCTGGAACGCATCGAGCAGTTCTTCACCCGCATCGGCTACGGCATCGCCGAAGGCCCCGAGGTCGAAGACGACTATCACAACTTCGAAGCACTCAACATCCCAGGCCATCACCCGGCCCGGTCGATGCATGACACCTTCTATTTCAATGCCAACATGCTGTTGCGTACCCATACCTCGCCGGTACAGGTCCGCACCATGGAGTCGAAACGACCGCCGATCCGCATCGTCTGCCCAGGCCGTGTGTACCGTAGCGACTCGGATATCACCCACTCGCCGATGTTCCACCAGGTCGAAGGCCTGCTGGTCGATCGCGACATCAATTTCGCCGACCTCAAAGGCACGATCGAAGAATTCCTGCGGGTGTTCTTCGAGAAAGAGCTGGCCGTGCGTTTCCGCCCTTCGTACTTCCCGTTCACCGAACCTTCCGCTGAAGTCGATATGGAATGCGTGATGTGCAGCGGTAAAGGCTGCCGTGTCTGCAAGCAGACCGGCTGGCTGGAAGTCATGGGTTGCGGCATGGTTCATCCGAACGTGCTGCGCATGTCCGGGATCGATCCGGAAGAATTCTCGGGCTTTGCCTTCGGCATGGGCGTCGAGCGCCTTGCCATGCTGCGTTACGGTGTGAATGACTTGCGCCTGTTCTTCGACAACGACTTGCGGTTCCTTGCGCAATTTCGCTAGCCGTCACGAACTTATTAGGAGAACAGGATGAAATTCAGTGAACAATGGCTGCGCGGCTGGGTAAGCCCGCAGGTAAGTCAGGACGAGCTGGTTGCTCGCCTGTCGATGGCTGGCCTCGAGGTCGATAGCGTGACGCCGGCTGCCGGCGAGTTCAGCGGTGTGGTGGTGGGCGAGGTGCTGAGCACCGAGCAGCACCCGGACGCTGACAAGCTGCGGGTTTGCCAGGTCAGCAACGGCGCAGAGACTTTTCAGGTGGTGTGCGGCGCGCCAAACGTGCGTCCGGGCCTGAAAATTCCGTTTGCCATGATCGGTGCCGAACTGCCGGGCGACTTCAAGATCAAGAAGGCCAAGCTGCGCGGCGTCGAGTCCAATGGCATGTTGTGCTCCCAGGCTGAGCTGCAGATTGGTGAAGGCAATGATGGCCTGATGGAGCTGCCGGCTGATGCCCCGGTGGGCCAGGACATCCGTGCATACCTGGGCCTGGACGATGCAAGCATTGAGGTCGACCTGACCCCGAACCGGGGAGACTGCTTGTCCCTGGCTGGCCTGGCTCGTGAAGTCGGCGCCCTGTACGACGTCCCGGTGACACGCCCTGCGGTCGCGTCCGTTGCGGCCGTGCACGACGAAGTGCGTTCGGTTGAGGTCCTGGCGCCAGCCGCTTGCCCGCGTTACCTGGGTCGCGTGATCCGTAACGTCGACCTGTCGAAACCGACCCCGCTGTGGATGGTCGAGCGCCTGCGTCGCGCCGACGTGCGCAGCATCGACGCTGCCGTCGACATCACCAACTACGTGATGCTGGAGTTGGGTCAGCCGCTGCACGCGTTCGACCTTGCCGAAATCAATGGTGGCATTCGCGTACGCATGGCCGAGGAAGGCGAGAAGCTGGTCTTGCTTGACGGCCAGGAAGTGACCCTGCGCAGCGATACGCTGGTGATTGCCGACCATTCCCGAGCCTTGGCGATTGCCGGCGTGATGGGTGGCGAGCACAGTGGTGTTTCTGCCACGACTCGCGATGTATTCCTGGAAAGCGCGTTCTTCGACCAGATCGCGGTAGCCGGCAAGGCCCGCTCCTATGGCCTGCACACCGATGCCTCGCACCGTTACGAGCGTGGCGTGGACTGGCAACTGGCCCGTGAAGCCATGGAGCGCGCCACTGGCCTGCTGCTGGACATCACCGGTGGCGAAGCCGGTCCGATCATCGAGACTGCCAGCGAACAGCACCTGCCCAAGGTTGCCCCGATCACCCTGCGTACCCAGCGCATCACCCAGATGCTGGGCATGGAAATGGACCCGGCCGAAGTCGAGCGTCTGCTGAGCGCCCTGGGCCTGAATATCCGTGCTGATGGGGCGGGGCAACGGCGCGTCGAAGTGCCAAGCCATCGCTTCGATATCAGCCTGGAAGTCGACCTGATCGAAGAGCTGGCCCGACTGTATGGCTACAACCGCCTGCCGGTTCGCTACCCGCAAGCACGCCTGGCGCCGCAGGCCAAGGCTGAAGCGCGCAGTGATCTGCCGGAACTGCGTCGCCTGTTGGTCGCCCGCGGCTATCAGGAGGCGATCACCTACAGCTTCATCGATCCGCGGCAGTTCGAACTGTTCAACCCAGGTGTCGAGCCGTTGTTGCTGGCTAACCCGATTTCTAACGACATGGCCGCCATGCGCTCGTCCTTGTGGCCGGGCCTGGTCAAGGTGCTCCAGCACAACCTGAACCGTCAGCAGGACCGCGTGCGCCTGTTCGAAAGCGGCCTGCGCTTTGTCGGTCAGTTGGATGGTCTGAAGCAGGAGCCAATGCTGGCCGGTGTCGTCTGCGGCAGCCGCCTGCCGGAAGGCTGGGCGCAAGGTCGCGACGGCGTGGACTTCTTCGACGTCAAGGCCGATGTGGAAGCGGTGCTGGGTTTTGCCGGCGCGCTTGGAGCATTCACCTTCGTGTCGGGTAAGCATCCGGCGCTGCACCCAGGGCAGACCGCGCGTATCGAACGGGAAGGGCGCGAAGTCGGTTATGTCGGTGCGATTCACCCTGAACTGGCGAAAACCCTGGGCCTCGATCGTCCAGTCTTCGTTTTCGAGCTGGTCCTGGGCGAAGTGGCCCAAGGAAAAATGCCAAAATTCCAGGAGTTGTCGCGCTTTCCTGAAGTGCGTCGTGACCTTGCGCTGCTGGCCGACCGCGACGTTGCTTCCAGCGCCGTGCTGGACGTAATCCGTGAAAATGCAGGTGAATGGCTGACGGACCTCAGGCTATTTGACGTGTATCAGGGTAAAGGCATTGATCCGCATAGAAAAAGCCTTGCAGTCGGCTTGACCTGGCAGCATCCATCGCGCACTCTTAATGACGATGAGGTGAATACCGCAACGCAAAACATCCTCACCTCGCTCGAAACCAGGTTGAACGCCACGTTAAGGAAGTGACGTATGGGGGCTCTGACGAAAGCTGAGATGGCGGAACGTCTGTATGAGGAGCTGGGCCTGAACAAACGGGAGGCCAAAGAATTGGTCGAACTGTTTTTCGAAGAAATCAGGCACGCTCTCGAAGACAACGAGCAGGTCAAATTGTCCGGTTTCGGCAATTTCGACCTTCGGGACAAACGCCAGCGGCCTGGCCGCAACCCGAAAACGGGTGAAGAAATCCCGATCACGGCTCGCCGTGTGGTCACCTTTCGTCCAGGGCAGAAGTTGAAGGCTCGAGTTGAGGCTTATGCTGGAACCAAGTCATAACGACGAACTACCCGTCATCCCGGGCAAACGCTACTTCACCATTGGTGAAGTCAGCGAGCTGTGTGCGGTAAAACCACACGTGCTGCGCTACTGGGAGCAGGAGTTTCCTCAACTCAACCCGGTCAAGCGCCGCGGAAACCGCCGGTACTATCAACGACAAGACGTGTTGATGATCCGGCAGATCCGCGCGCTGCTGTACGATCAGGGGTTCACCATCGGCGGAGCGCGCCTGCGCCTCTCCGGTGATGAGGCCAAGGACGATACAACCCAGTACAAGCAAATGATCCGCCAGATGATCGCCGAGCTTGAAGATGTGCTGTTGGTGCTCAGGAAATAATTTCTGCTTTTAAATACTTCCAGTTTTCAAAAGCTTGCGTTATATTCCTCAGCGTTCCGTTGAGAAGCGGAACAAGATTCACGCCTAGTCGGGGCGTAGCGCAGTCCGGTAGCGCACTAGCATGGGGTGCTAGGGGTCGAGTGTTCGAATCACTCCGTCCCGACCATATTTTTCAAGAGATCCAGTCACTTAGCGGTGACTGGATTTTTTTATGGGTTACCGTTTTTCCGCGGTGCTGATTTTTGCCCCGCTTTTTGCCCCACCGAGAATTTTTCTAAATTTTGGCGTGTGCTGTTTGGCACAACCGTATGAGCTGTTGAGAGCCGCTCAGGAACCTTAACCTAATCGGTTGAGGGGCTAGGTGAGTCACCTGGGGAAAGAAAAGACTTGGATCTCAAGCGCGTACTTTCCTGTCGTAGTAGAAACCGCGGCCGACTTTTTCAACCGAATAGGCCAAGAGCAGCCCTTCAGGCAATGTTGGAAATGGCCTGAAAAAGCTGTGGGACCCAGGGAGTCGAATGGTGGTCGCAGCGGTCCAACACCTGCCGGCCAACGGGCACAAGGTGCTCAAAGTATCACCTGCGGACCACCATTGCTTTTGGGAGAGCCAATTGTCAGCTGTCTTTTTGCGTCATGTTTTCCGCTTGGCGATACTGCTCTTTTCCATTGGCACTTCGTCCGCTGTTTTCGCCTGCGCCGCAGGACAGTCCCAAGTCTGCATGGTCGCTTGTTTTTGTGCTCCAGATTCCGAAGGGGAAATTGGGACGATTTTCAAAAACATGAACCAAATGGCGGCCTCCGGATTACAGGGGTGGATTGAGAGTTCGCGCAACACTGCAGCAACCGGCGGTGTTCGGACAATCCCGCTGAATATCCGAGCCCAACTCGAACCCTTCTACGACATTCAGGTGCTCGATTCAGCCCGCTATAAGGTAGGCGATGACGGGGAGCTAAACGCCGCGAACACAATGCTGCAGAATCCCGATGTAACTGCTGTCACCCTCATGGACATCATCGTTTTTCGGAGTCCCGATGATGCACTTAACAATGTCGCGTTGTGGGCGCATGAGCTCAAGCACGTGCAGCAGTACCTGCAATGGGGCGTTCGCGAGTTTGCCAGCCGCTATACCCGAGACTACACAGCCGTCGAGGCGCCTGCTTACGCGATTCAAACTCAGGTAGCCAGAGAGCTAAGAGTCAGCGAGGCGCAGCCAAAACCTCATCGAACGCCTTGAATTCAAAGGGCCAGGCCTAATCGGGTAATCATGGGTGAGTGACTTGAAATGACCCAGGCTGTGTGAAAACGCACTGAAGACGTCGAAAACTGAGAGTTGCGTGCGTTGCCTGCGAAAGCAGCAGACTGAAGCGTGAATTACCCAAGTCAGCTACATAGATTTCCGTAATGCCGTTTGGGCCGCCTCAGCGGCCCAAACAGCCTGTGATGACACGTGGGGTGGTGACATCATGGCAGTCGCTTGTACTCATATCGGTGCCACCGTTGCTCCACGACATTCGGTAGTGCACTCGTATCATTCGGTTGAATTGGCCGACATCTGGAAAGTTCGCGGATACTCTCTGCTGTCATACCAGGCACGAAGTTTCCGTGATTGCCACGATGCGACCACGAAAATGACTTGGAGAATACCCGAACGCTTCTCTGAAGCGGCTGTAGAAATGAGAATATGCCAAAAAGCCGCTGGCGATGGAGATTTCGCTGAGTGATTTATCTGTATGCATCAGCAGTTGGCGTGCGTGGGTCAGGCGGAGTTCTAAATAAAATCGAGTTGGCGAAGCATGCAAGTATTTATTGAACAGCCGTTCCAACTGACGTCGTGATATTCCCGCCTGATTGGATAGTGCACCGATATCTATGGGTATTTCTATGTTGGTATTCATTGCCATAACCACGTCGTTCAACGCTTTTGAGGCAGTTGGTGTAGTAAAACGGGGCATGTTTTTCCCATCGTAATCTGATATCTGTGAGCTTTGCGGCAGATTTTGCCTTATAGATTCTGCCACTTTGTGCCCGCAATGCATATTGATAAAGCCTATCATCATGTCGAGCGCAGCGAAGGGGGAAACGCTGGTTATCCTGGTTTCACTGATAACATGGGGGCAATGGCGAAACTCGACGTCTTCAAACTCCCTGGTCCATATATCATGAGTATCATCATTCAACGCACATTGTTGATGCTTGAGCAGACCAGACTTCAACAGTGCATAGCATCCGCTTGCCAAGCCTCCTACCATTCGACGAAGCCCAGCCGCTTGGCGCAGCTTGAATTTCAATATACCTTCAGTCGTCATAGTGAGTTCGTTGTTACCGCAGACTAGCAAAATGTCAATGTTGCATACGTCCAGATCGGCTAGTCTAAGCTGTATAGGGACGCGAACTCCGATGTCACTGAGGGCTGAAAGATCATTTCCGATCAACGCTACTTCAAAAACTTCAGCGGAGCAGACATTGTTTACTGCTGTCATGGTACTCGTGACCGCGGACAGGCACGACATGGAAAAGCGATCAGTGAGGATAATACCCACAGTTCTCTTTGCAGCATTCGCTTCAAGTTTATGAACTGGAGCAAGGTAAGCGAGATTTTGATTCAATAGCACGCTTTTAAATGATTTTTTCATTGCTCGCCTACCTCCTTAAGCTACCGGGTCGTGTAACCGACCCGGCTGGATATGAGATTATTTTGCGGCGCTGCTTGCAGCTTCTCGCGAAGCCTGAAGCCACTTGTCGAACTCCTGGCGGTGGGCTGCAATCCACTCTTTTGCATGGCGAGTAACATCGGCGGGTTTATTTTCACCCTGTTGCATTTTTAGATTCTGAGCGCTTTCATCTTCTGGTTTGATGTTGAATTGCGACAAGAACTTCAATGCGGCGGGGTTTTCTTCTGCGAAATTTTTATTCAATACTGATTTTATTTCGTCTTTGGCAAAGCCGAGATTCTTACCGTTGTAGAGAGTGTCGACATTGTTCTTGCCGTCGGGAAGAGCGGTATAGGGTACTTCCAGCCATACGACATCTTTATCGATGACCAATACACCAGAAATCCATTGTGGAATCCAAGTGTAGTACAGAATAGGCTGACCGTTTTTATACCGTGCGATGGTGTCCGCCATGAGTGCGAAATAGGAACCACGGTTGTTATTCACGGTCTTGTTAAGGTCATATTCCTTAAGATGAAATTCAGTGGTGAGTTCGCAACCCCAGCCGGGGTTGCAGCCAGTGAGATCAGCTTTGCCGTCCCCATTGATGTCGAACAGCTTTGCAATCTCAGGTTTCTTCAGGTCGGTCAAATATTTTATGTTGTATTTGTCAGCTGTTTTTTTGTCGATGAGATATCCCTGGAGGACATTGTTCATCACCGTACCAGCTTTTACTAAGTCATGGTCGCCGCCGCTCTTTTGATAAAAAGGGTCATGGAGAGTATTCCAGAGGTGCACGGTAAAGTCGGCATCGCCGTTGGCAAGCGCTACCATCATTACGGCATATTCAGTTTCTTTGGGTTCCTGAACTTTATAACCAAGTTCACGGAGACCTTCCATTGCGATTTCACCACGGAATCGCTCCTCCGCGATTGGCGGGAAGATGGGCGTCACCTTGACACCTTCGCCAGGTTTGTCAGCGGATGCAACAGCACAAAACGACGTAGCACTCAATAATAATACGCCTGCCAATTGAATAATGTTTTCTTTGAACTTACTCTTCAACATCATCACGTACCTTCTATTGTTGTTCTATTGGTTTTCGACGGAGTGAAAGTTGTGGCTTTATGTTGTTTTACGGTTTTCTGTGCGTCCGTTGACACCTACAAGACGAAGCAGCCCTCCCACCGGGCCGCTTTGATACCACTTGCGGCTTGGGTCGGCATTTGTCCGCTCTCCCATGGCCTGGGTCAGGCGATCGAGGAAGATGGCGAGTAGCACCAATCCGACACCTCCCACGGTCGCCAGACCCATATCGAGACGGCCTATGCCGCGCAGTACCATTTGGCCTAGACCGCCGACCGAGATCATCGAAGCGATAACAACCATCGAAAGGGAAAGCATCAATGTCTGATTGAGGCCGGCCATGATGGTTGATGCGGCCAGCGGTAGTTGTACGCGGGTCAGCATTTGCCGTGGTGTGCAGCCAAAGGCACGAGCGGCTTCGATTTTGTCTTCTGGTACCTGGCGGATACCCAGGTTGGTAAGGCGTACCAGCGGTGGCAGCGCAAAGACAATCGTGACCAGGACACCTGGCACGTTACCTATGCCGAACAGCATCACCACGGGTACCAGATACACAAAGGCCGGGAGCGTCTGCATGGCATCCAGGACGGGCCTGACGAAGCGTTCTATGCCGTCGCTGCGGGCACACACGATGCCCAAAGGAATGCCGATCACCGCGCAGAAGAATACGGAGGTCAGCACCAGGGCCAGCGTGGTCATCGATTCCGACCATACTCCGATAACTCCGAGTAAGGTCAACGTGATAAAGCAAAGCAGTGCCATCCGTTTGCCCGCGAGCTGCCAGCCCAGCAATGAGGACAAGATGATGCCAATTGAGGGTGGAATGCTTTGTAGCGTGAACTCGATGCCATTGAGTACCTGGTCGATTGGCCAGCGGATGGCGCGAAACATTTCCCGAAAGTGCTGCACCATGAAGTTAAGGGCTGTCGTAACCCAGTCTCCCAAGGGAATGGTCGCAACTTGAAACGGGTCAAGGAGGTTGAATTCTGACATTGCAACATATCTCTTCTATAGGGATTTAAACGCGGCTCAAGGTCTGCAATAGCAAACTTTGGGATATAGTCCCTTTGAGAGCTCCCGTTCGATCTAGAACAGGAACCGGATAGGGCAGGGCGGCCGCAATACCTAGCATTTCATGTAGAGGTGTATCGATATAGACCGGTTGCTTCTCTCTGGTGTGGTAGTGCTTCCCGAGAGAATCAGAAGAGTCCGCTACAAAATCGCGCGTCTTTATTACGTCGAGCAGCAGTCCGTGCTCATCGATAAGGTAGTTGTAGGGAATGTCCTTATTGAGTTCAGGCGCTTTGCCATTCATTTTGGATACGCTGTCGGGATCCAGCATGGCCACATCGCCCGCTTTTAGCACTCGAGAACTGTCGAAAGCTTTGAAGAAGGTTCGAACGTAATCATTGGCTGGCCGGTTGATCAACTCTTGTGGAGTACCAATCTGTACAACGCGACCTCCCTGCATGATCGCTATTCGATGGCCGATGCGCATGGCTTCTTCGATGTCATGGGAGATGAATATGATGGTGCGCTGTTGTTCGGTTTGCAGGCGAATCAGTTCTTCCTGCATCTCACTCCGAATCAGCGGGTCAAGCGCGGAAAACGCTTCATCCATCAAAAGGATTGTTGGGTCGTTGGCCAGCGCCCGTGCCAGGCCTACCCGCTGTTGCATACCGCCAGACAGTTGATGTGGGTAGCTATGCTCATGACCCGCCAGGCCGACCTGGGCCAACGCTTCACGTGCTCGACTATGCCGCTCAGCCTCACTGATGCCGGCAATCTCGAGCCCGAAAGCAGTATTTTCCAGCACGCTCATGTGAGGCATCAGTGCGAAGGATTGGAAGACCATCCCCATCTCCTTGCGCCTGACGTCGAGCAACTCTTTATCCGACAGGCCTGTGATTTCCCGGCCTTTGAGGTGAATGCTTCCTGATGTGGGTTCGATCAGCCTGTTGAAAAGCCTGACCATGGTCGATTTGCCCGAGCCGGACAGTCCCATGATCACGAAGATTTCTCCACGCTTTACGGAGAAATTCGCATCGAAGACCCCTACGACATGGCCAGTTTTGCGAAAAATTTCATCTTTATCAGCTCCTCCACGCAACATATCCATAGCCATGTCCGGATTAGGGCCAAAGACTTTGAAAATATTTCTAACCGAGAGAATTTCATCGGCATGGCTCATACGACTGCGACCTCTTTTTATGCTTATAACCAATAGTTAAATATTGCGTGTCTTTCGCTTCGCAATTATTCAACCGAATTGGCAGTCTGTTCCAATATGAACGTAAGTCTTTTCGGCGCGTAAAAAACGCCTTGAGAAAAGTGTCTTTCTTGCATGCAGCGCATGCATTTTCTTAGGTTTCGCTTTTATGGGGTGTCGATCGAGAGTTGGTTAATTAAAAAATGGGGGGCATCCCCCCAAAAGAAACGCATCAAATGATGCGCGAAGATGCTTCGATGAGCCGTTTGGTCATCAAGTCGCAATACCAATCGACGAATTGGCAAACACCATTTTCAATGATGGACGAGTAGGGCCCTGGGACATAGGCAGGGGAGGTAACGGCGTTTTTCAAGGTAGTTGTCGCGTCAGCCATCAAACTATGCAGCTTGTTCGAGGTGCTGTTGCTCTTGATCAGG
>NZ_JAODAB010000026.1 GCF_025336485.1 Pseudomonas citri
AGGCCGACCTGGTGAAATCAAGGCCTGCCTGACGGCAGGCCGCTACCGGCCCGAACACAAAAAATCTGACAGTCCCGGCTTTAAAAAACCTTATCCACATAGGTGTTCACAAACCAACCCGGCATTTCTTCTTCGTGGAACTGAAGATCAATGCCGTGGGTGATCTCCAAAACCACTACGGCTGTAGAAAAAAATACGGGTAAGGCGGTTCAACAATAAAACCTTTTCTTTTGTTGGCCCTCAAATTTTTCCCGATCATATCTTGCATATCCACTAGCACACGCGCCGAACTACCATACTTTGAATGCCCAAGAAGATCATCAATACCCCCCGCACGAGTGATATCGACCGAGTCGATGCCAGGAGAGTAAAAACCTTCAGGACCACTAAAGCCAAGCATTTCCCGATCAGCCAGATAGGTGCTGGAGGAAAGTAGCAGCGCCTTGTCCTCCGACGACATGTAAACGGTTGCACGACCAAACTTACTGAACGCTGTCTTATATTTTGAAATGAACGTCTCCCTGGGAAAATCAGGTGCAGCCAGTATGATATTGCTCAGTTTTTTATCCAATAGCTTTGTATGGGTGGAATAGAGTCTAGCCAATGCCGGAATGACGACTTTTGACCCCATGCTATGCGCCAGGATATGAATTCGCCGCCCCTGCGTAGAGGTCGCCAGCTTTAACATGAATTTTTCGAAATCATCCACGGAGTCCAAGGCCCTGCCGAAATCACGATTGTACTTCAACGGATCTCCAATAGACGGCCAACTGAACACCACCGGCTGCAAAGCCGGATTAATGTCATAGGAAACCTGAGCGGCGCGCTTGACCGCATCGTCAAACTTCACGTTAAAACCATGTACGAAAAGCAATACATCGTTGCTTTTAATACCATTCGTTGACTTGAACTGCTTAAAGAAGTCAGCCTCAGACAACGTCAGTGATTTGTCATCCAGCAAGGTGATAATCGGGTCATCCTGCTCGTCCACCACTCCAAACTTCATCAACACTTTGAATGCAGGGCTATGCGAATCCTTAAAACTCCCCACTTCCCTTTTCAAAGGAATCAGGACGGTCTCCTGACCATAAGACAGAGGATCACCGGACACATTCAACTCAGGCAATAGGCTGCCATCCGCTGCTTTTTTTCTATTCGTCGCATAACTGACCTTCACCGCCGCAAAGGTTTCAGTCTTCTGTACAGATTCCGGCATTGGATAAGACACCTCCTCGGAGCCGGAAACTGGAGCCGGAAACGAAACCGAAGAGGCGCATCCAGCAAAGAACACGCTGAATGACAGCAGCCAGATCATACCGAATGCAGAAAACCTCATGACTCTTCTTCCTTGATTTTTATTGAACGCGAGCAGCAAGACAGCCCAAGCGTGATTTGCTGCTTTGAAGACTTGTGCACCGGTAGGGTCGAGTGCATAGGTGGGTTTCTGTATTTACATGCCGTCCTTCTCGTCCTTGCCATCTAACCGAGCAGCTAGCTATTGATTGCTGGGCAAGCGGAAAGCACTTCTACACATCCAAGCTCCAAAGTATCAAGCGCCTTAGAAAATAATTAGCATCAATTTGCCACTAGTCAAGAAATTCTGAGGTTTTGATGGCGTAAGCTCGTCTTTCCCAAACGGCCTACCGCCCTTCAATGCAAAACCCTGCGACTCTCTCCAATCCTGATCCGATCAAGCGCCCGGTTTAAAGCATCCAAGGCATCGAGTAGCGCTTTCGCCTCAGCTTCCCGACCATCGCCCCAAAGCCGTTCAGCCACTTTGTTCAGCGCCTGGATGGAACGCTCGATGTCAGCAGCCGTCGCTGCTTTGCTTTCCTGAAGTTTCTTCGGCATTGATCAATCTTTCCTCAAGGCGTTGTTTCATAAGCTCCAACGCGAATACATCGCACGCCAGAATGCTTTGCAAATGTCCCGACCGGCTAACGCTCAACCATTCGCACCGGGACGCCTCGGTCATCGACAGACTGAGTGTAGGGGAGCTGGCGTTGCGCTCCGGTCAATAGTACGTCACGAATAGTCCCAAAACCTGCCAAGCTCCAGCCGCAAAAAAGGGCCAACCTATCGGTTGACCCTTCCAGAGACCGTCCACCAGAGCTGGATTTTCTGGGAGGCGCGATTCAACGCAAGATGAAGACTGCCGCAACGGCTATCACCAGAACGATCCCGAATACCATGCGCGCCAACCACGGAGCGGTAAGCCATATGCCAGTCACTCCAGCAATCTGGCCGATGTTTTTCTCACTGAAATAGCGGCTGGAGGGCGCCTCCCGGAAAGGGTTGCCGCAGTGTGGGCAGGCGTGGGCTTTATCGGAAATTTTCGCAGAGCATTCAGGGCAGTCAATCAGGCTCATAACTTATCGTCCGTTTTCGTTAATGGCTGCAAACCTAAATGAAGACTTCATTTTCTGGTTTTGGTTCTGCGAGCCTGTCCCCGCCTCCCAGGTTACTTGGCTTTTGCGCTCTTGATGTCGCTGATGATTTGCTGCGAAATAGCCTGGACCTGCTTTTGGGTCATGGCCGACATGACCCCTTCCCAAGCGGACGACGACGTGTCATACGTCCGAGTGCCAATCAGCTGGCCTGATTTCAAGTCCGAGTAATCCGCACTGGAATTGACCCACGCATTGCCTACCATGACCCCGGCTCCGTAGCGTGCGCCAGGGGTCAGGTAACGGAAGTTGGTCACATTGATCTTGATACCGACCCCGTCCTTTCCCTGGAGGCTCGATGCCTGGGTCTCTGTGAGGCTGTAGCCGGCGCGAGTCGCTTCGGCTTGCAGGGCCTCATTCCATTCCTGCTTCAAGCGAGGCCAGTCCTCGTTTTGTAGAACCTTGCTATTTCCTTGAAAGTTGACGACCAGGTTCTGCTTGGCGGATTCCTGAATGACGAGCGCTTCAGTTCCACCGCTTTTTACCGAGGCAGCGCATCCGCTCAACGTCGAAATGGCAACAGCGCAGGACAGTGCAATCGAGAGCTTGGAGTTGTTCATTGAATTTCCGTATCCACAAAAACGGTTGGGAGAGCAGTTAGGTATTCTCGCGGAGCCAGATGAGCCCACACGCAGGGCGCACAGAATTTAGCACTACCCGGCTACGAGTCGCAAAGACTGGGGACAAACCTCGGTTTAGTCGGGGTTTTCTCGTTTCTGGTAGATGCAAAACCCGCTCGATGGCGAGCTGTGCTTGTTAGTTCTTGCAGACCACCTGCGGAGGCGCAGCAGGTGTCAGTTTTTGGGGAATTACAATTGAAGTGCCGGGTAAAGAGGCGAGTTCGAAAATCCCCAGCATGCAAATAAGCGTTTGCCCGCCATCCTTGCCTGGCCTGCTGCCCACCCCCGCCAAAGCTTCATAGTCTTTCCCGGGCTCCAGCTTGTAAACGAGCGCCTGGCCACCACAAGACGAATAAGTGCTGCCATAGCCAGCAATGGTCGCGCCCAGTGTTGCTATTTGGAATGGCAGATCAGTCCTGACGCGATACTCGGTTACGACTTCTTTATATGCCCCTTCGCCCATCCGGATTGCAGGGACATACTCGACAAGCGTGGGCACAACTCTTTCCGGCATGCCAATGCTCGCCGACTTCAGGGGTTGTTGTGGGTAGTTGATGTTCGCCGTCCCGTCCCGTCCAAAACGTCCGGCTTCAGCCATCTTATGACGGGTAGCAGGAGCACAATTGCCAACGACGCTATCCCCAAACACGCTGGAGTTCGTGATAACGCGAACACGCGCCACACTCTCTGATTGAACAGGCTCTTCGTATGGAACTGAAGGTATGCCAGAGCAACCAGCAAGTACTACAGCAAAAGAACTTACGAAAGTGACAACCCGCATGACCATTTCCTTATGCGCTCAAAGACGTCGCCTGCATTGGAGAACACCCAAAGCTTTCCCAGACTTCGCATAACGAAAAAGGGCCCACCTTTCGGTGAGCCCTTTCAGACCGCCCAGCAGAGCGGATTTTGTTTGGTAGGCGCGATTGGACTCGAACCAACGACCCCCACCATGTCAAGGTGGTGCTCTAACCAACTGAGCTACGTGCCTGCTGTGAGGCGGCATTCTACGGAATTCCGAAGGGGTGTCAATACCTTTTTTTCACCTAACCCTATGAATATGCAAAATATTTAATTTCGCCCATGGGAGGAGGATTTTGCGGTGGCTGGCGGCCGGATTTTATCTCGGGTAGGATCGCTGCACTCGTAAAAAATATAAAACAGAGGTTCCAGAATGGCGAACACATCCTATCCAGCGTCCTATTACGCCGCGTCGGCCAACCCGGCCCCGGCGCGCCCTGCCCTGCAGGCTGACGTCGAAACCGATGTGTGCGTGATTGGTGCGGGGTACACCGGCCTGTCTTCTGCACTGTTTTTGCTGGAAAACGGTTTCAAGGTCACGATTCTCGAGGCCGCCAAGGTGGGGTTTGGTGCTTCGGGTCGCAATGGCGGGCAGATCGTCAACAGCTATAGCCGCGACATCGATGTGATCGAGCGTAGCGTCGGGCCTCGACAAGCACAGTTGCTGGGCAACATGGCGTTCGAGGGCGGGCGGATCATTCGTGAGCGGGTGGCGAAGTATCAGATTCAGTGCGATCTGAAGGACGGCGGTGTATTCGCGGCCCTCACGGCTAAACAAATGGGCCATCTGGAGTCGCAGAAGCGTTTATGGGAGCGTTTCGGTCATACCCAGCTGGAGCTGCTGGATCAGCGTCGTATCCGCGAGGTGGTGGCGTGCGATCAATATGTGGGCGGGATGCTGGACAT
Source organism: Pseudomonas citri (assembly GCF_025336485.1). Lineage (GTDB taxonomy): Bacteria > Pseudomonadota > Gammaproteobacteria > Pseudomonadales > Pseudomonadaceae > Aquipseudomonas > Aquipseudomonas citri. The sequence continues at coordinate 4,775 of NZ_JAODAB010000026.1, forward strand.
GAGCGGCGGGCATATCCATCCGCTTAACCTGGCGCTGGGTGAAGCGGCGGCCGTGGAATCCCTGGGCGGGGTGATTTATGAGCAGTCGCCGGCGGTGCGCATCGAGCGCGGTGCCAGCCCCGTGGTGCATACCCCGCAGGGCAAGGTCAGGGCCAAGTTCATTATCGTGGCCGGCAATGCTTATCTGGGCAATCTGGTGCCAGAGCTGGCGGCCAAGTCCATGCCTTGCGGCACGCAGGTGATTACGACCGAGCCACTGGGAGAGGCATTGGCCCGTAGCCTGCTGCCTCAGGATTATTGCGTCGAGGACTGCAACTACCTGCTCGACTACTACCGGCTGACGAGTGACAAGCGCCTGATCTTCGGCGGTGGCGTGGTGTATGGCGCGAGGGATCCGGCGAACATCGAAGCGATCATCCGACCGAAGATGCTCAAGGCGTTCCCGCAGCTCAAGGATGTGAAGATCGATTACGCCTGGACCGGAAACTTCCTGCTGACTTTGTCGCGTCTTCCGCAGGTCGGACGCCTGGGGGACAACATCTACTACTCACAGGGTTGCAGCGGCCATGGCGTGACCTACACGCATCTGGCGGGCAAGGTGTTGGCCGAGGCGTTGCGTGGCCAGGCCGAGCGTTTCGATGCGTTTGCCGACCTTCCCCACTACCCTTTCCCTGGCGGCCAACTACTGCGCACGCCATTCGCGGCGCTGGGCGCGTGGTATTACGGGCTGCGGGACAAGCTTGGGGTGTGAAACCCGCACTCGGCAGCCCCACGTGATGAGTGGGGCTACTCAATCAAGGGGCTGATGACCATGGCCAGCGGGTTGCCGGAGATCGACTCGGCGCCAAACTCGTCAACGACCTGAATCACGGGGTCCAAGGCATTCTCCTTTGTTTTCCCTGGCAGCTTCAAAACATGGAAGCATCAGTGGGATGACACAAGAAGTTTCAATCCCGCGACCGCAAACAGCGCAGAGAACAGCCCTTGAATCCAGCGCCGCAGCCGTGTGTAGCCGGCGATCATCCTGGCCGTCGAAAACATAACGGCGTAGCCGCCGAAGATGATGATGCCGAGCAAGGCGCAACCGCCGATGATCGCAGGCAAGGTACCGACGGGGGCATCTTCACGGAGCCCGAGCGACATGATCGCCATCCAGGACATGATGGCCTTGGGGTTGCCGATATGCATGAGCACGCCCTGGCGGTACAGCGACAGATAACGCCGAGCCTCCCGTCCAGCTAGCGCCCCGGCGCTCTCTTGGGTCGATGTCATGGCAGCCTTGCCCGCGCGCATCGCCAGGTAGAGCAAATAGACACCGCCCGCCACCTTGATGACGAAGAGCGCCTGAGCGCAAGCCGCCAACAAGGCGGAGAGGCCCGTCGCCGCCAGGAATGCCCAGAAGAGCGATCCTGTCATGACGCCGGACGCCAGGACCAAAGCGTGGGAGCGCCCGTCACGCATCGCCACCCCCATGATCGCCATATTGCTTGGGCCCGGGCTGGCGGCGGCAAGGACGTAGCTGCCAAAGGCGAGCAGGATCGAGTGGTCGATCATTGGGATGTCCCCAGGCACGGAGCCCGAAACCCACGAACATATTTATTCATGCCAGAAGGTCCGCACGGTAAACGATGTGGACCTTGTTTCCATCAGGGTCGCGCAGATAGGCGCCGTAATAGCCGTCGCCATAGTGAGGACGCAGCCCTGGCTCTCCTTCGTCCGTCCCACCCTTGGCAAGCCCCGCAGCGTAGGCCAGCGCCACGGCGTCTTTCGAAGACGCCAGGAAGGCGACCATGCTGCCATTGCCAATGCTCGACGGGGCACCGTCGCGAGGGATATAGACATAGAAACGTGGCAGCGGCGCAGTGCCCGTCACCCAACAGAGCGACGGTGGCCCGCCATCCGGCACGACGGCCCGCCGCTTCAGGCCGAGTGGCGCGAGGATGGCGTCGTAGAAATGGCCGGCCCGCTCAAGGTCCTGCGTCCCCACGGTGATATGGCTGAACATCTGGAACTCCCTGGTCGGCTATCGCGGTTAAACAAGTGATTTAGAAAGCACCATAATGCGCGTTACACTTCATGACTATTTAAATAGTGTCACGCGACACTATTCGTTCGCTGGATACCAACAATGCGCCTTCAATCGCCGTGGACACCCCGCCTTGCGGACATCGAAGCGAACGCATCAGAACGCCTGGTGTGCGCCCTGGCCGACGACATCGTTGAAGGACGATTGAAAAGTGGCGACCGCCTCCCCGCTCATCGGCAGCTCGCGTGGCAATTGGGGATCGGGCTGGGTACGGTGACAAAAGCCTATGCCGCCCTGGAACGACGGGGCCTGGTGAGCAGCGTCAAGGGAAGAGCAACGTTCGTGGCCATCCTGCAGGCACACGGGCAGCAACTGATCGATCTTTCGTCCAATGTGCCACCCGCCATGTTGACGAGCCGCCTTCTGGCGCGGACCTTGGCCGGTATCGCTCGCAAGATTGACGCCGATCATCTCAATCTCTACTCACCACCCGCCGGACACCTGGAACATCGTCGCCTGTTGGCCCGCTGGCTTGAAACCCTCGGTATCGCGGTCGAACCGTCACACCTGGTGCTGACGGGCAATGCCCGCCAGGCCATTTCCCTGGCTTTCGACCTCGCGTGCGGGCCCCACGGGGTGATCCTGACGGAACGCCTCACTTATCCCGGCGCGATTGCGCTGGCCCGACGCAAAGGCTATCGGATGCAAGGTGTCGAGACCGACGCGCAAGGCATGCTGCCGGAGGCGCTCGCTCAAGCCCTCGGTCATCTCGCAGCGGCTACCGGCAAAGTGGTTTATCTCACCCCCACGCTTCAAAACCCGACCACAGCGACGATGGGAGCGGCGCGACGGCAGGCTATCGTCGAGGTCTGTCGACAAGCGGGCGCCTGGATCATTGAGGACGGTGTCTATGCACTGGGATCCGCGTTAGCGCCTGCCCTCGCAACGCTGGCGCCCGAGCGGGTGTTGCACGTCAACGGTCTGTCCAAGTCCCTCGGCCCCGGGTTGAGGATCGGCATGCTCACGCTGCCCGCTGAAATGCATGGCGCTGCGCAGGAAGCCTTGCAGGATATCCCCCTGGGCCCGTCGCCGTTGTCGTGCGCTGTGGTGGAAGACTGGTTGTCCAACGGCGTCATCGCCTCGATCCAGCAGGACTTGCGCCATGAAGCGCGGCGCAGAACGGGCCTCGCCGCCGAATTGCTCGGCGAGACCGAATTCATCTCGCACCCGGACGCTTATCACATCTGGCTACCGATGCCTCGCGACGCCGCGGATCGCGTCGCGCAGGCGGCTGTCCAGATGAGCATCCGGGTAACTGCGCCAGAGTCCGTGATGGTGGACCGCAATGAACCGATGGCTGGCATTCGTCTGTGTCTTGGGGGCCCGTCCTTTGAGGAGTTGACGCAGGGGCTGACACGTCTGTCGAACCTGCTAAAAAACAAGCCGGGCTCCCCTGCTTGAACCAAGGAGCGCTCCCCATCACTCAAACGTCCAGCACCAACGTCTCACTCCCCTGCGCCGGCACTGCGCAACAGATCAACACCTCATCCGCCTCCAATCGTTGCGCCGGCATGTTCAGGTAATGCACCTGGCCGCTGCTCAGCCGGGTCTTGCAGGTGCCGCAGGAGCCACCGCGACAACTGAACTCCGGATTCAGCCCTCGCGCTTGCGCCAATTCGAGCAACGTCCCGGTGCCTGGCTCCCAGCGCGCTTCCTTGCCAGAAGCGGCGAACAGAACCTTCACCGCTTCATTGGCCATGGGGACCTGTTCCGCCGCTGGCACGCTGACTTCAATATCGCGCACCAACGTTGACGGGCCAAAGGTTTCAGCGTGGATGCGATCATCGGGAATACGCAATGTGCGCAGGCCATCGTACAGCGCCTGGGTAAAGCTCCCCGGTCCGCACAGGTAGTAGTCGTAGTCATTCAGCGGGAGCAAGGCCTTGAGCAGCTCGACATCGATCCTGCCCGCCCTGTCGAAACTATCGGCCGAGCCGTCGAGGGGTGGCTGGCTGACCATACGCAGGACCTTGATCTTGTCCCCCGCGCGGACCACCAGTTCATCGACCTCATCACGAAAGGCCAGGTCGGCGACTGAACGGCTGCTTTGTATCAACCATGTCGGCCGCATGCGATTGATGCGTTTCCCTTGATAGACCACTTCGCGCAACATCGACAGCAACGGCGTAACGCCAACGCCCGCGCCCAGCAGTACCAATGGACGCCGCTCGGAGGCCTGGACCGTAAAATTCCCTTGGGGCGCCCGGGCTTCGATCCAGTCCCCGACTTGAATCCGGTCGTGCAGATGCGAAGACACCGAGCCGTCGCGCTTGACGCTAATGCGCAAGAACTCATCGGACGGTGAACTGGAAACGCTGTAGGTACGAATAACGGGGGCCTGCCGCCCTTCCAACCGAACCCGCACGGGCAGGTGCTGCCCTGGTTCAAATCCGGGCAAGCCAGCGCCATCATCGGCTTGCAGATAGAACGACCGGATGCTGCGGCTCTCATCCACGATGCGTACAACCCTCATCGTTCGCCACTGGCTACGCAGGGCTTCGGCCTGCAAGCGCTCGGCGGCTTGCTGCCAACTGCCCGTCATCAACACGCTGGGGGAGGTCCCCTCGGACGTGTCCGTCCAGCGCAACGGGATCGCGGCCTGACGGTAGACAATGCGCTGCGGCTTGAAGCGCCACAGTCGCTCGGCCCCCTGGAACGCGGCAATTTCGGGACTGTCCAGCAGCACCTCGGCTGAACCGCTCATTTGCAGCAGATCGCCGCTCTGGAAATCAATGAATACCAGCCCGGCCCTGGGGTTCAGCAGGATGTTGCCCAGGGTATTGAAAAACAGATTCCCGGAGAAATCCGGAATGGTCAGCGTCCCGTCTTCTTCCATTCGCACAAAACCCGGTTTGCCGCCGCGATGCGAGGCATCGACCTGGTTCTGGCCTTCGCGCACGACGTAAGTCGCGACATAGAACGAGTCGGCCGTAGTGACCATACGGCGTACCTGCGGGTCCGCGCCGGTCAACTCAAGCACGGCGCCCGCCGTCTCATCGACGAAGGCGTACTGGCGCAGATTGATGTAGCGCGGGCAATTGCCGTAGGCCTGGGTCACGGAGATTTCAATGCCATCATCGAATTGACGCAGTACGTTGCCATTCATGCGGTTGCGTCGACGGGTATGCAACTCGATGCCGAGCATGCCGATGGCATCGCCCTGCTTCATGCCGTCCTGGGCAGGGTCGTCGGACTGCGGCTGGAGGCTGATGCGCAGGCGTTCCGGCATGGACGAACTCATGAAACCAGGTTGTCCCGTGCGAATCGTGGCCCATACATCGCCTTGCCGATCCACCGCCCCCAACACCACGAAGGGGAGCTGGGCATAGAACTCGCGATGCTGGTCCGGCATCCACGCCCGGGCCATTTGCCGCTGGCCGACACCCACCATCATGTCGACTGCACCGACTGCACGCTGCAAGGTCAACTCGCCCTCATGCCAGGGCGACGGTTGCGGTGTTGAGACTTTATCCATTCGCGGTCACCTCGCGCAGGCAGCGACAACTTCGCGCCAGCGGCTACGGTCAGGGTTCTTTCACCCCCTGTGGAGGTGAGCGTGAGCGCCCATATTCCCCCCGATGCACCTGCGATGGAATGCGCACAAACTACAATCCACTCTTTCAGAAACTGGAATGGTCAGGCTTGGATTGCAGAAACAAAAAACCCCGGTCTTTCGACCAGGGTCTTTGCTATCGATCAGAAGAGGCGTTTCGGCTTTCTTCCTGGCTCCAAGGCGTTCAGTGGTCCTCGAAGCAGATATGGCGCAGCGGACGGGACTCGAACCCGCGACCCCCGGCGTGACAGGCCGGTATTCTAACCGACTGAACTACCGCTGCGTATCGCTGTGGACTTTCGTCCAGTTAACTCGTCTGATCAAGACCCTTGGGCCTGATCTCGAACCAGGCGAACCTGACTCGGAAAATATGGCGCAGCGGACGGGACTCGAACCCGCGACCCCCGGCGTGACAGGCCGGTATTCTAACCGACTGAACTACCGCTGCGCGTCGGTGGAGGCTTTTGACAGCTTCCATCTTGCTTTCGCAAGACTCTCATGAAACATGGTGGGTGATGACGGGATCGAACCGCCGACATTCTGCTTGTAAGGCAGACGCTCTCCCGGCTGAGCTAATCACCCTTTGCTTCGCTGAGGCCGCGAAATTTACGCAGGTGCCGAAGCTAAGTCAATAGCAGGGTTGGAGTTTTTTTCAAAAACAGCTTCGAGCGACAAGCTTCGAGCTGCAAGCAGAAACGCCAACACCGCGAAATCGCTCGCAGCTTGCAGCTCGCCACTTACCGCTGCTCTTATTCGTAGATCATTTTCTTGGTCATGCCGCCGTCCACCACGAACTCCTGGCCCGTGACGAAACCGGCGTTGCGCGACAGCAACCACGCCACCATCGCCGCCACATCCTCCACGGTGCCCACCCTGCCCGCCGGATGCTGGGCGTGATCGGTATCGCTCAGCGGCTCTGCCCGACGTTGGGACGGGTCCCGCGCGTCGATCCAGCCGGGGCTGACGGCATTGACCCGGATCTCCGGCCCTAGGCTGATCGCCAGGGCATGGGTCAGAGCCAATAGACCACCTTTGCTCGCCGCATAAGCTTCGGTGTCCGGTTCCGATTGCGCGGCACGGGTCGAGGCCAGGTTGACGATGGCGCCGTTGTGGGCACGCAGATACGGCGCGCAGTGCTTGGCCAACAGCATCGGCCCACCCAGGTTCACCGCCAGGACCCTGTTCCAGTGGGCCAGGTCCAGGCTTTCCAGGGTGATGTTGTGCGGGTCGGCAATGGCCGCGTTGCACACCAGTGCGTCGAGTCGACCGAACTGCCCCAGTACCTGGGCAATACCCGTGGCAACCTGCGCCTCGACCGCTACGTCCATGGCAATGAACCAGGCGTTATCGCCCAAGATCTTCGCGACCCTGGAACCGCGCTCGCGGTCCAGGTCGGTCAACACCACCTGCCAGCCCTCACAGATCAGCCAGGCGGCGATGCCCAGGCCAATGCCCCGTGCGGCGCCCGTAACCAGTGCAACCCGGCCATGAGTACCGCTCAGCGGCGCTGCCAGCTCGATCACAAGGCCGCCAACCCACGGGCCAGGTCGGCTTGCAGGTCGGCGACATCTTCCAGGCCGACCGCGACGCGGATCAGGCTGTCGCGGATGCCCGCCGCTTCACGCTCCTGAGGCGACAGACGGCCATGGGACGTGGTGCTCGGGTGGGTAATGGTGGTTTTGCTGTCACCCAGGTTGGCAGTGATGGAAACCAGTCGGGTCGCGTCGATGAAGCGCCAGGCACCGTCTTTGCCACCCTTGACCTCGAAACTCACCACCGCCCCGAAACCACGCTGCTGGCGCACCGCCAGGTCGTGTTGCGGATGGCTCTTGAGGCCAGCGTAATGGACCTTCTCGATGCCGTCCTGCTGCTCCAGCCACTCAGCCAGGGCCTGGGCATTGGCACAATGGGCCTTCATGCGCAAACCCAGGGTTTCCAGGCCCTTGAGGAAGACCCAGGCGTTGAACGGGCTGAGGGTCGGCCCGGCAGTGCGCAGGAACCCCACGACTTCTTTCATCTGCTCGCCACGACCGGCCACCACGCCACCCATGCAGCGACCCTGGCCGTCGATGAACTTGGTTGCCGAATGCACGACCACGTCGGCACCCAGCTTCAGCGGCTGTTGCAGCGCCGGGGTGCAGAAGCAGTTATCGACCACCAGCATCGCGCCCTTGGCGTGGGCGATTTCCGCCAGGGCGGCGATGTCCACCAGCTCGGCGAGCGGGTTAGAGGGAGACTCGACAAAGAGCAACTTGGTATTGGCCTTGATCGCCGCATCCCAACCGGACAGGTCTGCCAGGGGTACGTAATCGACTTCCACGCCAAAGCGCTTGAAGTACTTCTCGAACAGGCTGATGGTCGAGCCGAAGACGCTACGCGACACCAACACGTGGTCGCCGGCACTGCACAGGCTCATCACCACAGCCATGATCGCCGCCATGCCGGTGGCAGTGGCAACGGCTTGCTCGGCGCCTTCCAGCGCGGCGATGCGCTCCTCGAAAGCCCGCACGGTCGGATTGGTGTAGCGCGAATAGACGTTGCCCGGCACTTCGCCGGCAAAGCGTGCCGCCGCGTCGGCTGCGGTGCGGAACACGTAGCTGGAGGTGAAGAACATCGGATCGCCATGTTCGGCTTCCGGCGTGCGGTGCTGGCCGGCGCGAACCGCCAGGGTATCGAACGCTACACCTTCAAGGTCGCTGTCCAGCCGACCGGCATCCCAATCCTGACTCATGCTGTCACTCCTGAAATCGGTTTAAACGCAAACCGGCCCCTCAGGGCCGGTTGGTTAATCAATTGTTGTACAGATCGATGATCGCGCTGACCGCCTGAGTCTTGGCCTTGGACGCATCGTTACGTGCGCTCTCGATCCTGTTCAGGTAGGCCTCGTCGACGTCGCCGGTGACGTACTTGCCGTCGAACACCGCGCAGTCGAAATGCTCGATCTTGATCTTGCCGCCACCGACCGCTTCGATCAGGTCCGGCAGGTCCTGGTAGATCAACCAGTCGGCGCCGATCAGGTCGGCCACTTCCTGGGTCGTGCGGTTATGAGCGATCAGCTCATGGGCACTCGGCATGTCGATGCCGTAGACGTTCGGGTAACGCACGGCGGGGGCCGCCGAGCAGAAGTAGACGTTCTTGGCGCCGGCTTCACGGGCCATCTGGATGATCTGCTTGCAGGTGGTGCCGCGCACGATGGAGTCATCCACCAGCATCACGTTCTTGCCGCGGAACTCCAGTTCGATGGCATTGAGTTTCTGGCGTACGGATTTCTTCCGTGCAGCCTGGCCCGGCATGATGAACGTACGGCCGATGTAGCGGTTCTTCACGAAGCCTTCGCGGAACTTGACGCCCAGATGGTTCGCCAGTTCCAGGGCCGAGGTACGGCTGGTGTCCGGAATCGGGATAACCACGTCGATGTCGTGGTCCGGACGCTCGCGCAGGATCTTGTCGGCGAGCTTCTCGCCCATGCGCAGGCGGGCCTTGTAGACCGAGATGCCGTCGATGATCGAGTCCGGGCGCGCCAGGTAGACGTGCTCGAAGATGCAAGGGGTCAGGGACGGATTGGTCGCACACTGGCGGGTGAACAACTGGCCGTCTTCAGTGATGTAGACCGCTTCGCCCGGCGCCAGGTCGCGGATCAGGGTAAAGCCCAGTACGTCCAGGGACACGCTTTCGGAGGCAATCATGTACTCGACGCCCTCGTCGGTGTGGCGTTGGCCGAACACGATCGGGCGGATGCCATGGGGGTCGCGGAAACCGACGATGCCGTAGCCGGTGATCATCGCCACCACCGAGTAACCGCCGACGCAACGGTTGTGCACGTCGGTCACGGCGGCGAAAACGTCTTCTTCGGTCGGCTGCAGCTTGCCGCGCTGGGCCAGCTCATGGGCGAACACGTTGAGCAACACTTCGGAGTCGGAGTTGGTGTTGACGTGGCGCAGGTCCGATTCGTAGATCTCCTTGGCCAACTGCTCGACGTTGGTCAGGTTGCCGTTGTGCGCCAGGGTGATGCCGTACGGCGAGTTGACATAGAACGGTTGGGCCTCGGCCGACGTCGAGCTGCCTGCGGTCGGATAGCGCACATGGCCGATACCCATGTGACCGACCAGGCGCTGCATGTGACGTTGATGGAACACGTCACGCACCAGACCGTTGTCCTTGCGCAGGAATAACCGGCCGTCGTGGCTGGTCACGATACCGGCAGCGTCCTGGCCGCGGTGCTGGAGCACGGTTAGCGCGTCATACAGCGCCTGATTGACGTTCGACTTACCGACGATACCGACGATGCCACACATGCGACGCAACCCCTACTTAATGGATCTGAACTGAACAACACTCACTGCGGCGTTTTGGCCGTCGGCAAGAGCTGTTCCTTGAACGGTATTTCAGCGGGTACGCTGATACCGCTGGCAAGCCACTGACTGCTCCAACCCAGGATCAGGTTCTTGGACCAGTCTGCGACCAATAGAAATTGTGGCACGAGCCGGGACTCCTGCCACCACTTGTCCTGCTGTACCGGCCCCAGGCTCAGCAGCCCGACGGCCACGACCACCAGCAACGCGCCACGCGCCGCGCCGAAGGCCATGCCCAGGAACCGGTCCGTTCCGGAAAGCCCGGTGACGCGAATCAGTTCGCCGATCAGATAGTTGATCATTGCGCCTACCAGCAGGGTGGCGACAAACAAGATGGCACAGCCCGCAATCACGCGAGCCGATGGTGTTTCGATGTATCCGACGAGGTACTGGGACAACGAGCCACCGAACATCCAGGCTACCACTCCCGCGATGATCCAGGTCAGCAGCGAGAGCGCCTCCTTGACGAAGCCGCGGCTCAGACTGATCAATGCGGAGATGGCGACGATCGCAACGATCGCCCAGTCAACCCAGGTAAATGGCACGGTGCAGCCTACAGACGGATAAGGCGGCGCATTTTAGCAGAGCGCAGGGCTGTCGGTAAGCTGCGTGATTCAAATCAAGTAAATCGCCGTCAACCGCGCTCGGGCTGGAAACGCACCACGAACCCCTTGAGGTTCTGCTGGCGGCTAAGCAAATCACGCAGGCGGTCGGCCTCGGCACGCTCGATCAGTGGACCGACAAACACCCGGTTCTTGCCTTCGGCGGAACGGATGTAGGCGTTATAACCTTGACTGCGCAGGTTCTTTTGCAGGGCTTCGGCGCTTTCTCGGCTGGTCAGGCTGGCCAATTGCACCGACCAACTGACCGACAGACCGTTGGCATCCACCCGACTTTGCGTGGCGTCCGGTTTGGTGGGCGCAGCGGTGATCGGCTGGGCAGGCGCTGGCTTGGCTGCCGGCGCGGCTGGCGTTGGCGCGACAGCCGGCTTGCTCGACGGCACGGCGACGGGGGCCGCTGGAGCATGGGCTGGCGCAATCGGCTGGGAAGGCGCGGCAGGTTGTCCGGCCAACTCCTCGTCGGTCGGGACAGGCTCCTGGGGCAAGGCCTGCGGCTCAGGCACGGCCACGGGCTCGACCTGCACGGGCGCCATCGCTGGCGCCTGGGGTGCAGCCGGGGCATCGACGGTCACCTGGCGCTGCTCGTCCTGACGAGAAAACAGCATCGGCAGGAAAATCACCGCCAGGGCCACCAATACCAGGGCCCCGACCATGCGCTGCTTGTACGCCTTATCCAGCAATGCCATCTGCCGCCTCCTCCGTGGGGCGCCGGGCCAGCCATTGAAGGGCCTCGGCTACGCAAAAAAATGATCCGAACAGCAGAATCTCGTCATTGGTCGTCGCCAGGGCGCATTGCCCTTCCAACGCCGCAGCCACGCTCGAATAGGCCTGAACCGCAGCACCGTGGCGCAGCAACGCTTCCTGCAGCTCTGCCGCCGGACGCGAACGTGGCGAATCCAACGGCGTGACCGCCCAATGTTGGACACTAGCACCCAACGCATCGACAACGCCATCCAGATCCTTGTCGGACAGCAGGCCGAACACCGCCAGGCGTCGCCCCGTCAGCGGACGGCGCGCCAGGCGCTCGGCCAGGTACTGAGCCGCATGGGGGTTGTGGCCGACATCCAGCAACAGGTTCAGGCGCTTGCCATGCCAATCGAACTGACGGCGATCCAGGCGACCGACGCCCCGGGTTGCCTGCAACGCCTGGACGATCTGACCGGCGTCCCACGGCAACCCCAGCAACAGGTAGGCCTGGAGTGCCAGCGCAGCGTTTTCCATTGGCAGATCCAGCAGCGGCAGATCGTGCAGCTCCACTGGATGGCCCTGGGCATCGCTGCCGCGCCATTGCCAGTGCTGCTCGGTCATGGCCAGGTCGAAATCCCGCCCACGCAAGAAGAACGGGCAGCCCAGTTCGCGGACCTTGTCCAATAAGGGTTGGGGCGGATTGAGGTCGCCACACAGCGCAGGCGCGCCCTGGCGAAAGATGCCGGCTTTTTCGAAAGCCACCGACTCGCGGGTATCACCCAGGTAATCGGCGTGGTCGACACCGATGCTGGTGACCAGCGCGATGTCCGCGTCCACCAGGTTGACCGCATCCAGCCGCCCACCCAGGCCGACTTCCAGCACTACCGCATCGAGACCGGCACGGGCAAACAGCCAGAACGCCGCCAGGGTGCCCATCTCGAAATAAGTGAGGGATGTCTCGCCCCGCCCGGCTTCCACCGCGGCAAAGGCCTCGCACAGCTCGGCGTCGGTGGCCTCGACGCCATTGACCTGCACACGCTCGTTGTAGCGCAGCAGGTGCGGCGAACTGTAGACACCGACACTCAAACCCTGGGCCCGCAGCAGCGAAGCCACGAAGGCGCAGGTCGAGCCCTTGCCGTTAGTGCCGGTGACGGTGATGACCCGGGGCGCAGGCTTCGCCAGCCCCATGCTGGTCGCTACCGCTTGCGAGCGCTCCAGCCCCATGTCGATGGCCGATGGGTGCAACTGCTCGAGGTAGGCAAGCCAGTCGCCCAGGGTGCGCTGGGTCATAGGCCGGCAGGCACCGGTGGAACCGCGATCGGCTCGATCGGAGCCGCGACGAACTTCGGCGTCGGCAGCCCCATCAGTTGCGCCAACAGGTTGCCCAGGCGCGGACGCAGCTCCTGGCGATGAATGATCATGTCGATGGCGCCGTGTTCCAGCAGGAACTCGCTGCGCTGGAAGCCTTCCGGCAGTTTTTCACGCACGGTCTGCTCGATCACACGCGGACCGGCAAAGCCGATCAGGGCTTTCGGCTCGCCGACGATCACGTCGCCCAGCATCGCCAGACTAGCGGAAACACCACCATAGACCGGGTCGGTCAGCACCGAAATGAACGGAATGCCTTCTTCCCGCAGACGCGCCAGCACTGCGGAGGTCTTGGCCATCTGCATCAGGGAGATCAGCGCCTCCTGCATGCGCGCACCGCCGGAAGCGGCGAAGCAGACCATCGGGCAACGTTTTTCCAGCGCGTAGTTGGCAGCACGAACGAAGCGCTCGCCGACGATGGCGCCCATGGAGCCGCCCATGAAGGAGAATTCAAAGGCCGAAACCACCACAGGCATGCCCAGCAGGGTACCGCTCATGGACACCAGGGCATCTTTTTCACCGGTCTGTTTCTGGGCCGCGGTCAGGCGGTCCTTGTATTTCTTGCCGTCGCGGAACTTCAGGCGGTCCACCGGCTCCAGGTCGGCGCCCAACTCAACACGGCCTTCGGCATCCAGGAAGATGTCGATACGGGCACGCGCACCAATGCGCATGTGGTGATTGCACTTGGGGCACACGTCCAGGGTCTTTTCCAGCTCAGGGCGGTACAGCACCGCTTCGCAGGATGGACATTTGTGCCACAGACCTTCGGGCACCGAGCTTTTCTTCACCTCGGAACGCATGATCGAAGGGATCAGTTTGTCTACCAACCAGTTGCTCATGCTTTCTTTCTCCAGTACCGGCGGCCCGAACGCTCTGGTTCGCGGCCCCGCGTATGCCCTTGAGCTAAATTCATTGTGCGGCGGGGTTCGAGGAGCATCACGGTCAGCGCGAAACATGACCTGCGTGCCGCCCTATCTTCCCCAGCCATCCCGGCAACCGCTGCACTGCGGCTGCCCTTCTCCATTGGCCCACCCGGGGGCGGTGCCTGCCTGCTTCGTACAGTGCTGGTATGGACGGCGGCAGTCTGCCAGCCGTCACATTGACTACTGACTGCTGTGTACAGCCGCCATGAATGCGCGAATCTTCGCCGGGTCCTTGATGCCCTTGCCTTGCTCCACCCCACCGCTCACGTCCACCGCGTAAGGACGCACCTGACGAATGGCCTCGGCCACGTTCTGCGCGGTCAAGCCGCCCGCGAGGATGATCGGTTTGCTTAGGCCCTGGGGCACCAGTGACCAGTCGAACGCTTCGCCGGTGCCGCCGGGAACACCCTCCACATACGCGTCCAGCAAGATGCCGCTGGCACTGGCGAACGCCTGGCAACTGGCCGCGATGTCATCACCAGCCTTGACCCGCAACGCCTTGATGTACGGGCGATGCCAGCCTTCGCAATCGGCCGGGGTCTCGTCGCCGTGAAACTGCAACAGCGCCAACGGCACCGCGTCGAGGATTTCGCCCAGTTCGCAACGACTCGCGTTGACGAACAGGCCCACGGGGGTCACGAACGGCGGCAAGGCCTGGATGATTGCCCTCGCCTGCTGCACGGTCACCGCGCGGGGACTCTTGGCATAGAACACCAGCCCGATGGCATCGGCTCCGGCCTCGACCGCCGCCAACGCGTCCTCGACGCGGGTGATCCCGCAAATCTTGCTGCGAACGGCTGACATGGTGGGTAAAACCTCAGGCAAATCCGTGAAAGTCCCGGATGGTAGCAAATGCTGCGCAGGGCGTCAGCCGTCGAGTTCCGAGAAGCCGGTGAGGAAATGTGGGCCGATGTAACGCTCCGGCAACTCGAACTCATCGCGGTATTCAACCTGTACCAGATACAAGCCAAACGGATGCGCGGTCACGCCACCGGAACGGCGAACGCGGCTGTCGAGTACTTCCTTGACCCATTCCACCGGCCGCTCGCCGGCGCCGATAGTCATCAGTACACCCGCGATGTTGCGCACCATGTGATGCAGGAATGCACTGGCGCGGATATCGAGCACGATCATCTTGCCGTGACGGGTCACGCGCAGGTGATGCAGCTCCTTGATCGGTGACTTGGCCTGGCACTGACCAGCGCGGAAGGCGCTGAAATCGTGGACGCCGATCAGGTATTGCGCGGCCTCGGCCATGCGCTCGACGTCCAGAGGGCGGTGGTTCCAGGTGATCTCTTCGTTCAGGTGCGCGGGACGGATTTGATCGTTGTAGATCACATAGCGATAGCGTCGGGCGATGGCCTTGAAGCGGGCATGAAAATGCGCAGGCATGACCTTGGCCCAACTGACGCTGACGTCGTGGGGCAAATTGATGTTGGCCCCCATCACCCACGCCTTCATCGAGCGTTCGACCTGGGTATCGAAATGCACCACCTGACCACAGGCGTGCACGCCGGCATCGGTGCGGCCGGCGCAATGCAGCGACACGGGCGAGTCGGCGACTTTGGACAAGGCGGTTTCAAGGGTTTGCTGAACCGTTGCCACGCCGGAGGCCTGACGCTGCCAGCCGCGATAGCGCGAGCCCTTGTATTCAACGCCCAGGGCGATCCGAAAAAAGCCCTCGGCCGCCATTTCGGCTTCCGGATTGTCTATGTTTGCCAAGGAATTACAGCCTGCTCAGTACGCAAAGGCGGGCATTATAAGGCGGGCGGTGCGGGATGCCAGTGCAACCGGGATCTCGCGTGGGAATATCCCAGCCTCATCGCGAGCAAGCTTCGCTCCCACAATGGCTCTCGGGCGTCCACAGATCTGCGCCCCGCCACAAACAAAAACGGCAGCCTCATCGGCTGCCGTCCTCGTTACTCCAATCACTTCATGCCAGGCGCGCCAGCATTTCCTGCGCTTCGCTCTTCTGGGTGGCATCGCCTTCGTTGAGGACTTCACCGAGGATGTCCCGAGCCCCGTCGTTGTCGCCCATGTCGATGTAGGCCTGGGCCAGGTCGAGCTTGGTGGCGACTTCGTCGGTTCCGCCGAGGAAGTCGAAGTCCGGCTCCTCTTCAGCGCTGGCCAATGCATCGTCGGCGGTGAAGGATGGCTGGCCCAAGCTGTCGGACAAGCGCTCCAACTCGGCGTTGACATCGTCCAGCTCGGACTCGAAGGCATCCTTCGGCGCCGCCGGAACGTCCATTTCATCGCCCAGGGACAGATCGAAATCCGCCGGCAACTCGAGGTCGTCGGCCGGGAAATCGGCCAAGGTCGGCGCTTCGCTCTCCGGCACGTCCAGCCCCTTGAGGTCGTCGCCCAGGTCCAGCAAGAAGTCTTCGTCCTCCAGCGCGGGTGCAGGGGCAGCTGCCGGCGCATCGCCCCCCAGGTCCAGATCGAACTCCGACAGGTCGTCCAGGCTTTCGTTGGCCTCGGTCTGCTGCTTGAGCACCGATTCGAAACTCAGGTCATCGTCTTCCGGAAACGCGTCCAACTCCACGACAGGCTCGGGAGCCGGTGTCACCGGCGCTGCCTCCAAGTCATCCAGACTCAGGTCGAAGGCGCTGTCCAGCTCTTCATCGCTCGGCGACGGGTCTTCCAGCAGGTCCTTGACGTATTGCGCGTCCAGCTCCGCAGCCACCGCCGCGGCGGCCAGGCCCGCACTGGCGGCAACGACCATGGCCGGGAAACGACTCTTGAGTTGCTCGACCTGGGCGTAGTTGTCGCCGTTGGCCACCAACTGACGCTCCTGGGCGACAAAAGCGTCGCGGTCGCCCTGCTGGCCGTAGACCTCCATCAGCTTCAAGCGCAGGTCGCTGCGCTGAGGCTCGGCCTTGATACCTTGCTCAAGCAGATCGGCGGCCTGGTTCAAGCGACCACGGTCGATGTGGGACTGGGCTTGAGCCAGCACATCATCGGAACGCTCAGCGGCCGGTGCCACCAGCGGCGCGGCGATCGGCGGCGTAACGACCACCGGTGCGACCGCAGGCGCAGGCTTGGGTTCGAGCTTGACGTTAGGCGCTGGAACCTCGATGCCCTCGAAGCTGCTCGGGGGCAGGTCGAGCTCCGGGGAGAAGTCGGCCTCCTCCTCGAGGGCACGCGCCATGCGCAGGTGTTTCTCGGCTTCCTGCTGGGCCTTGCGACGACGCGCGAGCAACAGCAGCAGCAACAGCAGGATCACCGCACCACCGCCAACCAGGCCCAGCAGGATCGGGTTGGTCAGCAGGTCGTTGTACTTCTGCTCGTCGGAAGCGGCAGGTGCCGGCTCCACGGCTGCGGCAGGCGGCGCGGCCTCAGGTGTCGCTTGAGGTTCGGGCGCAGGCACGACGGCCGGGGCTTGTGGTGCTGGCGTCAGCTCGGCCGACATCGCCGGGGCGGACTGGCCCGCTGGAGGAACGGCAGCGCCTTCGGCCTGCATCTTGGCCAACTGGTTGTTCTTCAACTCGATCAGGCGCTGCAGCTTGTCCAACTGGCTCTGCAGGTCCGCCATGCGGCTTTTCAGCTCTTCATTGTCGCGTCGGGCCGAGTCGAGGCTTTCCTGGGTCACGGCAAGCTTGTTGCTCAGCGCCTGGGCATCACCGGCAGCGCCCTTGCCCTTGCCACCCGCCTTCGCAGGCTCGGCCGAGACCAGGCTCAGGTTGTCGCGACCGGCCGCCTGGGCCAGCGCGCCTTCACCGCGACCACGCTTGGTTGCGTCGAGCTGTTGCTGACCGGCAGGCGCCACACCCCGACGCCCCGAGCGCCAGGCGGCGTTTTGCGCAGCCACTTCGGCGATGGCCTGGGGCTGCGGCAGCGCGGTGCTTTGCACCGGGTCTGGCAGGCGCAGGACCTGGCCGGTCTTGAGCAAGTTGATGTTGCCATTGATGAAGGCTTTCGGATTCAGCGCCTGGATCGCCAGCATGGTTTGCTGGACTGATCCACCGTTGCGCACCTTCGCGGCAATTTCCCACAGGGTATCGCGCGGCGTGGTGGTGTACTGCGCCGGCTTGGTCGCGCCGGTGACGGGCGTCGATACGACCTGCGACGGCTTGGCCCGGGCTGCATCAGCGGCCTGGGGCGAGAATTTGGACGGATCGAGCAATACGCTGTAGTCGCGCAGCAGGCGGCCGTTCGGCCATATCACCTGCACCAGGAACTTGACCATCGGCTCGGACAGCGGCCGGCTGGACGTTACCCGCAGGACACTCCTGCCATTGGCATTGATCACTGGCGTGAAGGCCAGGTCATCGAGGACGGCCTGACGATCGACACCGGCCTTGGCGAAGTCATTGGGCGAGGCCAGGCTCGGCACCACTTCGGCGGCAGTCAATTGCTGGACATCGAGCAGCTCGATCTCGGCGACCAGGGGCTGGTTCGGCGTCGATTTCAGGGTCAGCTCCCCGAGCCCGAGCGCTTGCGCCATACCGGAGGACAGCGCCGAGGCGGCCGCTATTGCTAACACCAGTTTGCGAACTTGAACCATAGCCTCTTCCTTTGTTTGAACATTCCTCGGCCAGCGAGAAGGTATTGATGTCGCTGCCGCAAGGCATTGCGTACGAGCCCGAAACGACAGTGCGCGCGATTATTTCACTCATGCAGAGGGATGTTCGCCTGCTGTGTTCCAGCCAAGCATAGCGCCCGGCTAGAACCATTCGACAAATTGACGCCAAGTATCTTTTACGGCAAGTCTTTTATCAACAACTCAGCCACCTGCACGGCATTGAGCGCCGCACCCTTGCGCACGTTATCCGACGTCAGCCACATATTGAGTTCCGCCGGATCGTCGATGCCGCCACGTACCCGACCGATGTAGACCACATCCTGTCCCACAGCATCACCCACCGGAGTCGGATAGTCGCCCGCCTCCACCAGCTCGACGCCGGGCGCCGTTTGCAGGGCGGCGTTGACCTTCGTCAGGTCGATTGCATGCGCAGACTGCACGGTCACGCTAAAGCTATCGCCGAAAAACACCGGGGCTTGAATGCAAGTGACTGAAATTTTTAATAAAGGTTGGTCCAGAACCTGGCGCAGCTCGCGAACCAGGCGCTTTTCCAACAGCGTATGCCCCTGTTCATCCGGGGTGCCGACCTGGGCCAACAGGTTGAACGCCATCTGTCGATCGAAGAACGTGGGCTCCAGCGGTCGGACGTTAAGCAACTCAGCGGTCTGGCGCGCCAGTTCGGTGACGGCGACGCGCCCCAGGGCGGACACGGCCAGACTGGCGGTGACGCTGATGCGCTGCACATCCAGGCAATCGCGCAGCGGCGCCAGGGCAACCGCCAATGCAATGGCCGAAGCGCTGGGACTGCTGACTTGAAACGGCGTGCCCAGCCCGGAGAGCACTTGGGCATTGGCTTCCGGCACGATCTGCGGCGCCTGTTCCGCTGGCAAGGCGCCAGACAGGTCGATCAACGCGCACCCGGCTGCCGTGGCACGCGGCGCGAAGCTCAAGGTCACCGCCGGACCGGCGGCGAAGAATGCCAGTTGGACCTTGCTGAAATCGAACTCATCGACCTCGCGCACCCGCACGTTTTTACCGCGAAACATCACCGAACTGCCCGCCGACTCGCTGCTGGCCAGCAGGTGCAGGTTACCCATGGGAAAATCCCGCTCTTCAAGAATCTGCACGAGGGTTTCGCCGACAGTGCCGGTGGCGCCGATCACGGCAATATCAAAGGACTGGCTCATGGGTCTACCTCAGGTAAAACGTGGGGAGCGGCACTTTACCGGGTGGTTGGCAGCCAGGCAATTGAACAGACAGCAACCTTATGTGGCGAGGGAGCTTGCTCCCACATAGTGAAGTGCCCCCATAAAAAAACCCGCACCTCTCACAAGGCGCGGGTTCTTCTACAACATCAGCCGATCAACGCTCGAGCAGGATCCGCAGCATGCGACGCAGCGGTTCGGCCGCGCCCCACAGCAACTGGTCGCCGACGGTGAAGGCGCCGACGAATTGCGAACCCATGTTCAGCTTGCGCAGGCGCCCCACCGGCACGTTCAGGGTGCCGGTGACCTTGGTCGGGCTCAGCTCCTGCATGCTCGTCTCGCGGTTGTTCGGCACCAGCTTGACCCAAGGGTTGTGCTGGCTGATCAGCCCTTCGATGTCGGCGATCGGCACGTCCTTGTTCAGCTTGATGGTCAGCGCCTGGCTGTGGCAACGCATGGCGCCGATGCGCACGCAGATGCCGTCCACCGGGATCGGGCTCTTGAAACGGCCCAGGATCTTGTTGGTTTCGGCCTGAGCCTTCCACTCTTCACGGCTCTGGCCGTTAGGCAGTTCCTTGTCGATCCAGGGGATCAGGCTGCCAGCCAGTGGCACGCCGAAGTTCTCGGTCGGGTAGGCATCGCTGCGCATCGCCTCGGCAACCTTGCGGTCGATGTCGAGGATGGCGCTGGCCGGGTTGGCCAGGTCATCGGCGACAGCGGCGTGGGTCGCGCCCATCTGCCGGATCAGCTCACGCATGTTCTGCGCACCGGCACCGGAAGCCGCCTGGTAGGTCATGGCACTCATCCATTCCACCAGGCCAGCCTCGAACAGGCCACCCAGGCCCATCAGCATCAGGCTGACGGTGCAGTTGCCGCCGATGTAGTTCTTGGTACCGGCATCCAGTTGCTGGTCGATGACCTTGCGGTTCACCGGATCGAGGATGATCACCGCGTCATCCTGCATGCGCAGGCTGGAAGCGGCATCGATCCAGTAGCCCTGCCAACCGGCTTCACGCAGCTTGGGGAAGACTTCGCTGGTGTAGTCGCCGCCCTGGCAGGTCAGGATCACGTCGAGGGTCTTGAGCTCTTCAATGCTGTAGGCATCCTTGAGCGCACCGGTGTCCTTGCCCACGGACGGGCCCTGGCCACCGACATTGGAAGTGGTGAAAAACACCGGTTCAATGAGATCGAAATCCTGCTCTTCCAGCATTCGCTGCATGAGCACGGAACCGACCATACCGCGCCAACCGATCAGACCTACACGTTTCATCGCAACTACACCTTTACAAAAGTGGGCCACCGTCGAAGCAGTGGGCCCGAAAGATTACAGATTCCGCAGCGCCGCGACTACTGCATCGCCCATTTGCTGCGTACCGACTTTGGTACAACCTGCCGACCAGATATCACCCGTGCGCAAGCCCTGGTCCAACACCACACTGACGGCCTTCTCGATTGCATCGGCCGGCTCATTGAGGTTGAAGCTGTAACGCAACATCATCGACACCGACAAAATCGTCGCCAACGGGTTGGCAATGCCCTGCCCGGCGATGTCCGGCGCCGAACCGTGGCAAGGCTCGTACATGCCCTTGTTGTTGGCGTCCAGGGAGGCCGACGGCAGCATGCCGATGGAACCGGTGAGCATCGACGCTTCGTCGGACAGGATGTCGCCGAACATGTTGTCGGTGACGATCACATCGAACTGCTTCGGCGCGCGCACCAGTTGCATGGCGGCGTTGTCGACGTACATGTGGCTCAGCTCGACGTCCGGGTAATCCTTGGCCACCTGCTCGACCACTTCACGCCACAGTTGGCTGGAGGCCAGCACATTGGCCTTGTCCACCGAACACAGTTTCTTGCCACGCACACGGGCCATGTCGAAACCGACCCGGGCGATGCGGCGGATTTCGCTTTCGCTGTATGGCAGGGTGTCATAGGACTGGCGTTCGCCATTATCCAGCTCACGGGTGCCACGCGGGGCGCCGAAGTAGATACCACCGGTCAGCTCGCGGACGATGAGGATGTCCAGGCCCGAGACGATTTCCGGCTTCAGGCTCGAAGCGTCGGCCAGTTGCGGGTAGAGGATCGCCGGACGCAGGTTGCCGAACAGGCCCAGTTGCGCACGGATCTTCAACAGGCCGCGCTCGGGGCGGATGTCACGCTCGATCTTGTCCCATTTCGGACCACCGACGGCGCCCAGCAGCACGGCATCGGCCGCACGGGCACGGTCCAGGGTCTCGTCGGCCAGGGGCACGCCGTGCTTGTCGATGGCCGCGCCACCGATGACGTCGTGGCTGAGTTCGAAACCCAGGCCGTACTTGTCGTTGGCCAGTTCCAGCACCTTGACCGCCTCGGCCATGATTTCCGGGCCAATGCCATCGCCAGGGAGAATCAGAATCTGCTTGCTCATGCTTTCCTCGTTTGCTCTGTCAGCGCGCCCCAGGCTGGGTGCCTCCGGGCGGGCCGGAAAATAGTGTTATCGCTCGGCCCACAGCACCAGTACATCTGTACTGAACGAACCATCGGCCTCAATTTCAAAATATTCACGCACTTCATCGCCCATCGAACGCTGCAGCTCAAGGATGGCCGCGCGCATCACCTCGGGGGTGCGCATGCGCTCGACCCAGGAGCGGTATTCCAGGCGCAGGCGCTGGCGCGAAGTGCTGCGGGTGTGCAATCCCGCGTCACTGACCTGGCGCAACCACTCGCAGGCCGAATAATCGCGCACATGGCTGGTGTCGCGCAGTACTTCGATGCTTTGCAGGTAAGTGTCCAGCAAGGGCATGCCCGGCGACAGGATGTCGATGAACGCCACCACCCCGCCCGGCTTGAGCACGCGGCGCACTTCCCGCAATGCCAGGCCCAGGTCGCTCCAATGATGCGCCGAATAGCGACTGAACACGAAGTCGAACTCACCGTCGGCGAATGGCAGGCGCTCGGCGGCACCGCGCACCGTGGCGATATTGCCCAGGCCACGCTCCGCAGCCGCCGCAGCCACCACGTCAAGCATCTGCTGGGACAGGTCATAGGCCACCACTTCAGCGGCCAACGGCGCCACGTGGAAGCTCACATGGCCGGCGCCGCACCCCAGGTCCAGCACGCGGGCATCGCCCCGACCGGCCAGCGCAGCCTGTAGCAATGCGAATTCGGCACCCTGGGCGTGCACGGCACTGCTCAGGTAGGCCGCGGCCTGTTCACCGAATTGCTTTTGTACAACCTGACTGTGGGCGGTGCTGGTCATGGGGACTTCCTTTTTTGGGGTTTAGCCTTATGGTCTCTGTTCTGGCCTGCTCCGGGCAGCGATCCGACGATGGCGTCGCTATGCCCTACAGAAAATCAAGCATCGCGAAACAACCAGGGCTGACTCGCCCGATGCTTGGCTTCGAACGCCGCGATCGCGTCGCTGTCCTGCAAGGTCAGGCCGATGTCGTCCAGGCCGTTGAGCAGGCAATGCTTGCGGAACGCGTCGATCTCGAAACTCAGCACCTTGCCGTCGGGACGGGTTACGGTCTGGGCGGCCAGGTCGATCTGCAACTGATAACCCGGGTTCGCCTCGACCTGCTGGAACAGTTCATCGACTTGGGAGTCGCTGAGGATGATCGGGAGCAAGCCGTTCTTGAAGCTGTTGTTGAAGAAGATGTCGGCATAGCTCGGCGCGATGATGCTGCGGAAACCGTACTCTTCCAGGGCCCATGGCGCGTGCTCACGGCTCGAGCCGCAGCCAAAGTTCTCGCGGGCCAGCAGCACGCTGGCGCCTTGGTAACGCTCGGCGTTGAGCACGAAATCCTTGTTCAGCGGCCGCTTGGAGTTGTCCTGGTACGGCTGGCCGACATCCAGGTAGCGCCACTCATCGAACAGGTTCGGGCCGAAACCGGTGCGCTTGATGGACTTCAAGAACTGCTTGGGAATGATCTGGTCGGTGTCGACGTTGGCACGATCCAAAGGCGCGACAAGACCGGTGTGCTGGGTAAAAGCTTTCATGCTGCGCTCCTTCAGATCAATTCGCGGACGTCGACGAAACGGCCGTTGACAGCCGCCGCCGCGGCCATGGCCGGGCTCACCAGGTGGGTACGACCACCGGCGCCCTGGCGGCCTTCGAAGTTACGGTTGGAGGTGGACGCGCAATGCTCGCCCGACTCCAAACGGTCCGGGTTCATCGCCAGGCACATCGAGCAGCCGGGCTCACGCCATTCGAAACCGGCTTCGAGGAAAATCTTGTCCAGGCCTTCCGCTTCCGCCTGGGCCTTCACCAGGCCCGAGCCCGGCACCACGATGGCCTGCTTGATGGTCGAGGCAACCTTGCGACCCTTGGCGATCACTGCTGCAGCGCGCAGGTCTTCGATCCGCGAGTTGGTGCAGGAACCGATAAACACGCGGTCGAGCTGGATGTCGGTGATCGCCTGGTTGGCGCTCAAGCCCATGTATTTCAAGGCGCGGACGATGGAGTCGCGCTTGACCAGGTCCATTTCCTTGGCCGGATCCGGTACGTTCTGGTCCACCGCCAACACCATCTCAGGCGAAGTGCCCCAGCTGACTTGCGGCTTGATCTGCGTTGCGTCGAGCTCGACCACGGTGTCGAACTTGGCATCGGCATCGGAGACCAGGTCTTTCCAGGCCTCGACCGCCACGTCCCATTCCGCGCCTTTTGGCGAGAACGGACGACCCTTGACGTATTCCACAGTTTTTTCATCGGCCGCCACCAGGCCAACGCGGGCGCCGGCCTCGATGGACATGTTGCAGATGGTCATGCGGCCTTCCACGGACAAGTCGCGGATCGCGCTGCCGGCGAACTCGATGGCATGGCCGTTGCCGCCAGCGGTACCGATCTTGCCGATCACCGCGAGGACGATGTCCTTGGCGGTCACGCCGAACGGCAACGTGCCCTCGACGCGTACCAGCATGTTCTTCATTTTCTTGGCGACCAGGCACTGGGTGGCGAGTACGTGCTCGACCTCGGAGGTGCCGATGCCATGGGCCAAGGCACCGAAAGCGCCGTGGGTCGAGGTGTGCGAGTCACCGCAGACCACGGTCATGCCGGGCAAGGTCGCGCCCTGCTCCGGGCCGATGACGTGGACGATGCCCTGGCGCACATCGTTCATCTTGAATTCGACGATGCCGTATTCGTCACAGTTGTCATCGAGGGTCTGGACCTGCAAGCGCGAGACCTGGTCGACAATGGCGTCGATGCCGCCCTTGCGCTCCGGCGTGGTCGGTACGTTGTGGTCCGGGGTCGCGATGTTGGCATCGATGCGCCACGGCTTGCGGCCGGCCAGGCGCAGGCCTTCGAAGGCTTGCGGCGAGGTCACTTCGTGGATGATGTGACGATCGATGTAGATCAGCGCCGAGCCATCGTCGCGCTGCTTGACCAAATGCGAATCCCAGAGCTTGTCGTAGAGCGTTTTGCCGGCCATCAGACGGTTCCTCATCAGCTTGTTTCTATGCCCCGGGTCTTGAGCGTTTCAATAACCCTTTGGCTTGTGAGGCTGATGCTATGGGGTTACATTGAATAACTCAAATTCATATTTTTTATACTTTGCATAACCAGTTGGAATTCGACCAGGACGGACATGGACCTCGCCAACCTCAACGCTTTTATCGCCATCGCCGAGACGGGCAGTTTCTCCGCTGCCGGCGAGCACCTGCACCTGACCCAGCCGGCCATCAGCAAGCGGATTGCCGGGCTGGAACAGCAGCTCAAGGTGCGCCTGTTCGACCGGCTGGGCCGCGAAGTGGGCCTGACCGAAGCCGGCCGGGCCCTGCTGCCGCGGGCCTATCAGATCCTCAACGTGCTGGACGACACCCGTCGTGCGCTGACCAACCTGACCGGCGAAGTGAGCGGACGCCTCACGCTCGCCACCAGCCATCACATCGGCTTGCATCGCCTGCCGCCGCTCTTGAGGGAATTCACCCGACGCTACCCACAGGTCGCGCTGGATATTCAGTTCCTCGATTCGGAAGTGGCCTACGAAGAGATCCTCTACGGCCGGGCCGAACTGGCGGTCATCACCCTCGCCCCCGAACCCCATGCGCTGATGCGCGCCACACCGGTGTGGGACGACCCCTTGGATTTCGTGGTCGCACCGGAGCACGCCTTGCTGGAGAGGGACGCGGTGAGCCTGGCGGACATCGCCTTGCACCCGGCGGTGTTCCCCGGTGGCAACACCTTTACCCACCACATCGTCCGCCGCCTGTTCGAGGCCCAGGGCCTGACGCCGAACATCGCCATGAGCACGAATTATCTGGAAACCATAAAAATGATGGTCTCCATCGGCCTGGCCTGGAGCGTCTTGCCGCGCACCATGCTCGATGAGCAGGTCGCACGCATCCCTTTGCCGGGCATACAACTGAGTCGCCAGCTAGGCTATATCCTGCACACCGAACGGACGCTGTCGAACGCCGCACGGGCTTTCATGGCCCTCTTGGATGCGCAAATCGATCTGCCAGGGAAAACGGCATAAGTTGTGCTAATCCTATAGAGCCGCCACCCCTGTGCCTAACGCCCAAACCTGCTCAAGGCCCGCCAGATAATGCCCAAACCCGCCGACCCTCTCCCGCCCCTGCCGCGTATCCAGGCGCTTGATCCCAAGCGCTCCGAGCAAAGCTGGGACAGTGCGCCGCAGTTGCTGGCCGCGCTGAACGGTGCGCGGCTGGGCGCCTGGTCGTGGGACATCGACACCGGGCGAATCAGTTGGTCCCGTGGCACCCAGGCGTTGTTCGGCTTCGACCCGCGCCAGCCGCTGCCAGCGGATGTCGACTACCTGGACCTGTTGCTGCCCGAAGACCGGGCCAAGGCGATACGTGCCTTCCATGCCGCCGTGATCGGCGCGCCGCTGGAACAGGCAATGCACCATCGCATCGTCTGGCCGGACGGCAGCCTGCACTGGCTGGAGATCAGCGGCAGCGTACAACCCGACAAGCATGGCCGTCCGCGCATGATCGGGGTCATCCGCGAAATCACCCACCAGCGCGAACGGGAACAGGCGTTGCGCAGCTCGGAAAAACGCTTTGCCACGCTGTTCCATCTCAGCCCGAACATGGTGCTGTTGACCCGTCAGGAGGATGGGATGATCAGCGAGGCCAACCAGTATTTCGAAAGCCTGTTCGGCTGGCCACTGCACGATGTGATCGGCCGCACCACCCTGGAACTGGGCCTGTGGGTCGACCCCGGGCAGCGAGCGAAACTGGTGGAGGCAACCAAAGCCAAGGGCGAACTGGTGAACATGGAGGCGGAGTTCAGGGCCAGCAACGGCCAGATCCACACGGGCCTTCTCAGCTCGCAGAAAGTCGAAATCGAAGGCCAGCCCTACCTGCTGAGCACCTTCCTCGACACCACCGAGCGCAAACTGGCCGAACAAGCCCTCAAGGACAGTCAGGAACGTTTGGACCTGGCCCTGGACTCGGCGCAACTGGGCACCTGGGACTGGCACATTCCCAGCGGCATGCTCTACGGCTCGGCCCGTGCCGCGCAACTTCATGGCCTGGAGCCCAAGCCGTTCCACGAATCGTTCGATGCGTTTTTCGATGGCGTCCCCACCGAAGAACGCAACAACATGCGCAACGCCTACCGCAGCTTGCGCGAAGGCCCGGCGGGCAATTATCAACTGACCTACCGCGTACAATTGCCCGACGGCAGCTCCCGCTATCTGGAAAGCCGCGCTCGCCTCTATCGCGACGACGACGGTAATCCCTTGCGCATGGCCGGCACCTTGCTGGACATCACCGACCAGGTTGAACGCGAACAGAGCCTGGCGGCCTCGGAAGAGAAGTTCGCCACGTTGTTCCAGGTCAGTCCCGACCCGATCTGCGTGACCCAGCAGGACTCGGGCCGCTTCCTCGAAATCAATTCCAGCTTCACGCAAACCTTCGGTTGGGCGGCGAGCGACGTGATCGGCCTCACCGCCGACGAAATCGGTCTGTGGGAGGCCTCGGGCAGCAGCCTGCAACGCATCGAACGGGTGATCCGCGAACAATCCCTGAGCAATGTCGCCATCGTCGTCCACCACAAGGATGGCCATCTACTGACCTGCGTGATCTCCAGCCGGCAGATCAACGTCGGCAACCAGCCCTGCATCGTGACCACCCTGCGCGACATCACCCAGCAACAACGCTCCGAAGCCGCCCTCAAGGCCAGCGAGGAGAAATTCGCCAAGGCGTTTCACTCCAGCCCCGACGCCATCACCATCACCGAGTGCGAAAGCGGCCGCTACCTCGAGGTCAACGATGGCTTCTGTCGCCTGACCGGCTACCGCGCCGACGAAGTGATCGGCCACACCGTCTACGAAGTGGGCATCTGGGCGGAAGAAAAGCAGCGCGCGGCGCTGTTGGCCGAACTGCAACTCAAGGGCCGGGTGCATCACCAGGAAATGCTCGGGCGCAACAAACGTGGGGAAATCCTCACAGTGGAGGTGTCGGTCGAACCCATCACGCTCAACGAAACGGCCTGCCTGTTGCTGACGGCCCGGGATGTCAGCCTGCTGCGCAACGCCGAAGCGCAGATCCGCCACCTGGCCTACCACGACCCCTTGACCAACCTGCCCAACCGGGCCCTGTTGCTGGATCGGTTGAGCCAACAGATTGCCCTGCTCAAGCGCCACAACCTGCGTGGCGCCCTGCTGTTTCTCGACCTGGATCACTTCAAGCACATCAATGACTCCCTCGGCCACCCGGTGGGCGATACGGTGCTGAAAATCATCACCGCGCGCCTGGAGGCCAGCGTGCGCTTGGAAGACACCGTCGCGCGGCTGGGCGGCGACGAGTTCGTGGTGTTGCTCAGCGGCCTGGAAGGCTCCCGCAGCGAGGTCAGCGAGCAAGTGCAGCGCCTGGCCGACACCGTGCGCGAACTCCTTTCCGAGCCGATGTTCCTCGACGGCCAGCGGTTGCAGGTGACGCCGAGCATCGGCATCGCGCTGATCCCCGACCACGGCGCCACGCCCACCGACCTGCTCAAGCGCGCCGATATCGCGCTGTATCGCGCCAAGGATTCAGGACGCAACACCTCGCAAATGTTCCATGCCTCCATGCAAAAAGCCGCCAGCGAACGGCTGCGCATGGAAAGCGATCTTCGCCAGGCCTTGGCCCGTGGCGAATTCAGCCTGCACTTCCAGCCGCAGGTCGACGCCCGCGACAACCGCATCATCGGCGCCGAAGCCTTGGTGCGCTGGCATCACCCGGAACTGGGGGCGCAATCGCCCAACGAATTCATCAAGGTACTGGAAGAGAGCGGGCTGATCCTGGAAGTCGGGACCTGGATCCTCGACGAAGCCTGCGACGGCTTCAAGCAACTGATTGCCAAGGGCAAGGTCGATCCCCGGCGATTCAGCCTGTGCGTGAACATCAGCCCGCGGCAGTTCCGCCAGAGCGACTTCGTCGAACGCATCGAAAGCAGCCTCGCCACCCACGGCTTGCCCAGCACCATGCTCAAGCTGGAAATCACCGAAGGCATCGTGATCCAGAACCTGGACGACACCATCGGCAAGATGCGCCGCCTCAAGAAACTCGGGGTGAGTTTCGCCATGGACGACTTCGGCACCGGTTATTCGTCGCTGACCTACCTTAAGCGTCTGCCCGTGGACACGCTGAAAATCGATCAGTCATTCGTACGCGATGCCACCAGCGACCCCAACGACGCCGAAATCATCCGAGCCATCGTCGCCATGGCCCATAGCCTCAACCTGGAAATGATCGCCGAAGGCGTGGAAACCCTGGAGCAATTGCAATTCCTGCAAGGCCTGGACTGCCATCTGTACCAGGGTTACCTGCACAGCCGGCCGTTGCCGTTGGAGGCGTTTGAGCGGTTGTTGCCGTGATACAGCCCCAGACATGAAGAAGGGCGCCATTTAGGCGCCCTTCTTCAGTTGCGATGCATCAGTTTTGCAGCGCAGGTTGCGCCCCATTGATCGGGATGCGCTTGGCTTTCGCCTCTTCCGGGATCACCCGCAACAGGTCGATGCTCAACAGACCGTTGCTCAGGCCGGCGGACTTGATCTCGATATGATCCGCCAATCGGAAGGACAGCTTGAAGGCACGCTGGGCGATGCCCTGGTGCAAGTAAGTGACGCTGTCGTTACTGGCTTCGCGCTTGCCACCGCTGATGGTCAACACGCCTTTTTCTACCTGCAGGTCCAGGTCTTCTTCCCGGAACCCGGCGGCGGCGACCACGATGCGGTATTGGTCATCACCGTATTTTTCCACGTTGTAGGGTGGATAGCTGCTGCCTGGTTCGTTACGCAGGGCGGTTTCGAACAGGTCGTTGAAACGGTCGAAGCCTACCGAGGAACGGAACAGAGGGGCCAGCGAAAATGCAGTACTCATGATTCAAATCTCCTGAAAAGTTCAGCAAGGTTTTTTGTCTCCGCGACCCGAATTCGGCATCGCGTAACCCCTATCTAGGGTCCGCCCAATACTTTTCAAGAGCTTTTTTTGAAATTTTTTTCAGGCCGCTTCGGTGCGCTGCACTCCCAGCAAATGCCCCACCGCGTCCAGGTCGGTTTCGCGGCGCAACGCCGTAAACAACGCCACCGCCTCGGGGTAATTGCGGGTCAGCATCGCCAGCCACTGCTTCAAGCGACCGGGTGCCTGGCGCGGCGTCAGTTGCTCGACCACCTGCACCCAGAAGTCCTGGAGCATCGACTGCAACTCGGCCCAACTCATCTCGACCACCTCCTCGCCGGCCCGGGCGGCGGCGATCTGCCGGGCCAGGTCAGGACGCGACACCAGACCGCGACCGAGCATGATGTCCTCGACCCCGCTGATCTCGCGGCAACGGCGCCAGTCCTCCACGCTCCAGATATCGCCATTGGCGAACACCGGCACCTTCACCACCTCCTGAACCCTTGGAATCCACTCCCAATGGGCCGGTGGTTTGTAACCGTCGACCTTGGTCCGCGCATGCACCACGATGTGCGCCGCGCCCCCTTCGGCCAGGGCCGTGGCACACACCAGCGCACCGTCCGGGCTGTCGAAACCCAAGCGCATCTTGGCGGTGACCGGGATGTGTTTCGGCACCGCACGGCGCACGTGCTCGACGATCTCGTTGAGCAACTCCGGTTCCTTGAGCAACACCGCCCCGCCCCGGGACTTGTTCACGGTCTTGGCCGGGCAGCCGAAGTTCAGGTCGATGACCTCCGAGCCCAACTCACAGGCCAACGCGGCATTTTCCGCCAGGCACACCGGATCGGACCCCAGCAACTGCACCCGCAGCGGCACGCCGGTAGCCGTCCGGGCACCGGTCAACAGCTCTGGGGCCAGCTTGTGGAAATAGGCAGGTGTGAGCAGGCGGTCATTGACGCGGATGAACTCGGTCACGCACCAGTCGATACCACCGACCCGGGTCAGGACATCCCGCAGGATGTTATCGACCAACCCCTCCATGGGTGCCAAGGCAATTTGCATGGAAAAACACACTCAACTAAAAAAACGTGCGGCAGTTTACCGGATTTTGCCCATGCCATCGGCCATTCACCGACCCGTGGGCAAAGCTCGCTCGCGATGGCAGTGAGTCAGTCTACAAAAATGCCAGAGGGTTTCAGCGCCGGACCGTAGCCTTCGATGAATTCCGGCGGCATGCGCTTGGGCCGGCCGGTGGACAGTTCGATACAGACGAAGGTGGTCTGGGCCCGCAATAAGGTGGTGTTGTCGCTGGGGCGGATCAGTTGGAAATGCCGGGTCATTTTCAATCGCTGGTCCCAGTCGACAATCCAGGTCGCCAGTTGCAGCTCGTCGCCTTCGTAGGCGGCCGACAGGTAATCGATTTCGTGGCGCACGACCGCCATGGCCCGGTCGAGGCGGCGGTATTCCACCAGATCCAGCCCCAGGCGCTGGGAATGGCGCCAGGCGCAGCGTTCGAGCCAGGTCACATATACCGCGTTATTGGCATGACCCAGTCCGTCGATGTCTTCGGCGTTTACTTGAAGATCAATGATGAACGGCGTTTCCCGATCCCAGCCCATGCCCCTCTCCCGGTCGAATGTGAATCGGGGCAGTGTAACGGATCCACGCCTCGCCGCCATCGCGGGCAAGCCTCGCGCCCACGGCTCAAGCGGATTGCCGCGCCTGCAGGCTGCGCCCGGCCAGCAGGGACAGCACGCCGTCGATCACCTGCGGATCGGCCAGGACCCGCTGGTGCCCACCTTGCGGCAACCGCAGCAGGCGACTGTCGAACCAGGCCTCGTGAATCAATTGCGACTCCTTGACCGAAACGAAGGTGTCGTCCTCGGCATGAACGATCAGCCCGGGCACGTCCAGTTGGTAATGGGCGACATCCATCTTCGCGGCCTGCATGCCCACATCGCGCTCAACCTGGCGAATGAACGCCGAACGCGCCCGGGGCGGCAACCCCATGAACCGGGCGAAACCGCGCAGCACGCCCAGGATGCGCGCCGGGGCGGCGATGCTGACCAGCGTCTCGGTACGCAAGCCCAACTGGACCGCGAGCATCGCACTGGCACCGCCCATGGAATGGCCGATTACCGCTTGCAGCGGTGGCAGTTCAGCCGCCGCTTCAAGCATGGCCCTGGCGAACAGCAGCACATTCGCCTCACGACCCGGGGAGCGACCGTGGGCCGGACCGTCCAGCGCCACCACCGTGTAGCCGGCGTCGACCAGCGCGGTGATCAGTGCCGCGAACTGGGTCGGCCGCCCTTCCCAGCCATGCATCAGCAGCACCGCAGGCCCTTGCCCCCAGCGCAAGACCGAGAGGCCAAAACGCAAGGTGATGCGCTCAGACGTCGCCAGCAATGGCAGCTCCCAGTCGCGTGGCGGCAAGCTCCGGGGACGCATGAACAGTGTCCGCATTTTCTTCGCCACCAGGTCCGGAGCGACCCGACCCAGCGTGCCATTGACACCACGAATCCAGCTAAGCCTGTTCATTATCTGTCTCCAGGGCTTGCACTCAAGCTCAACGCACCGCTGACTTGGCGGCGCGCAGCAAACGATCCGACAACTCCCCCGGGCCCAGCGCCCGCGCCAGGGCCAGGCCGCCGACCATCAATGCGATGTCGGCCAAGGCTTTGTCGGCATCTTCCGGGCTGGCCGCCAACTGCGCGACCAACAGTTCTATGTGTTCGTTGAGCGCCTCACGAAATTCGTCCGGCAGCCGCCCGAACTCTCCCACCGACGCCGGGATCGGACAGGCTTGTTCAATGGAGTCGCGATGTTTGCGCGACAGGTAGAATGCGGACACCAGGGCGCGGCGCTCTTCGCCGGTCAGCGTGCAATCCATGTCGGCAATCAAGCCGCGACGCTGGCTGAGCAATTGCTTGAACGCTTCGAGCATCAGGGCGTCCTTGCTTTCGAAGTGGGCATAGAAGCCCCCCACGGTCAGCCCGGCCGCGCCCATCACTTCGCCCACGCTGGGTTCGGCTGGCCCACGCTGGATCAACGCGGCGCTGGCAGCCTTGAGAATGCGCTCGCGGGTTTGTGCCTTTTTATCGCTCATCGTCGCCTCCAAATATTACGATTGAAATATTATTCATATAATAATTTTCTGCAAGCGGAAAATCGAGCCGCTGGTCAGCCAATGGTTTTCGAGGAATAAGAGAATTGGCAGAACGCCAGAAAAACAAAAGGGCCATTCAATGATTGAATGACCCTTAAAAATCCCGCATAGCGGGTAATCGTGGCGTCCCCTAGGGGACTCGAACCCCTGTTACCGCCGTGAAAGGGCGGTGTCCTAGGCCACTAGACGAAGGGGACACAAACCTTCTGACTTGATCAGAGCTGAGAACTGATCGATTCAAGGCCGGTGTGGCCAGACCTTGAACTGCAAATTGGTGGAGCTAGACGGGATCGAACCGTCGACCTCTTGCATGCCATGCAAGCGCTCTCCCAGCTGAGCTATAGCCCCGGATTTTTCGCCTCGCGGCGGAGTGACATCTTGCAACATCACTTCTGTAAAACTGGCGTCCCCTAGGGGACTCGAACCCCTGTTACCGCCGTGAAAGGGCGGTGTCCTAGGCCACTAGACGAAGGGGACGCAAACCTTCTGACTTGATCAGCACTGAGAACTGATCGATTCAAGGCCGGTGTGGCCAGACCTTGAACTGCAAATTGGTGGAGCTAGACGGGATCGAACCGTCGACCTCTTGCATGCCATGCAAGCGCTCTCCCAGCTGAGCTATAGCCCCTCATCGCTGAGGACGGGGCGAATCTTAAGGGCGTATCGGAGGGCTGTCAAATTTATTTTCAACAAATTTGAAAATTTTTTGCCGGGATAACAACCACTTACCGACAAACCCCGGAAAACCGGGGTGTGCCCTGCCTCATCGACCGCTTAAGCGATCGCGCCCAGCAGTTTTTCCCACTCCTTGTTTTCCTTCTTCGACACGCCACCGAGCAGATCGATGGCTTGCCGCAGACGGAAACGGGTCAAGTCCGGCCCGAGGATTTCCATCGCGTCGAGCACCGATACCGAGCTGGCCTGGCCAGTGATCGCGGCGAACATCAACGGCATGGCGTCACGCAGCTTCAGTTCCAAGGATTCGACCACAGCCTGGATGGTCGCGGTGATGCTGTCCTTTTCCCACTGACGCAAGCTCTCGAGCTTCCACAGGATCAATTGCATCAACTGGCGCACCTGATCGCCAGAGAGCTTCTTGGACTCGAACAACTTCGCATCCGGCGTCACGCCACCGGCAAAGAAGAAACCGGCCAATGGGGCGATCTGGCTGAAGGTCTCCACCCTGCCCTGCACATGGGGGGCGATCTTCATCATGTACTCAGGGTTCAAGGCCCACTTCTGCACCCGGGCGGCGAACTCTTGCACCGGCAGGTCACGCAGCCATTGGCCGTTGAGCCAGGACAGCTTCTCGATGTCGAAGATCGGCCCCCCCAGGGAAACCCGCGACAGATCGAAATGCTCGACCATTTCCTGCAGCGAGAACTTCTCGCGTTCGTCCGGCATCGACCAGCCCATGCGCCCCAGGTAGTTGAGCATGGCCTCGGGCATGAAGCCCATGCGCTCGTAGAAGGTCACCGAGGTCGGGTTCTTGCGCTTGGACAGCTTGCTCTTGTCCGGGTTACGCAGCAGCGGCATGTAGCACAGCTGCGGTTGCTCCCAGCCGAAGTATTCGTAGAGCAGGATCAATTTCGGCGCCGATGGCAGCCATTCTTCACCGCGCAACACGTGGGTGATGCCCATCAGGTGATCGTCGACCACGTTTGCCAGGAAGTACGTCGGCAGGCCGTCGGTCTTCATCAGCACTTGCATGTCCATGCGATCCCACGGGATCTCGACGTCGCCACGCAGCATGTCCGGCACCACGCAGACGCCTTCGGTCGGCACTTTCATGCGGATCACATGGGGTTCGCCGGCCGCCAGGCGACGGGCCACCTCTTCCTTGGACAGCAGCAACGCACGGCCGTCGTAGCGTGGGGTTTCGCCACGGGCCATCTGCTCGGCGCGCATCTGGTCCAGTTCTTCGGCGGTGCAGAAGCACGGGAAGGCGTGACCCAGGTCCACCAACTGCTGGCAATACTGCTTGTAGATATCGCCGCGCTCGCTCTGGCGGTACGGACCGTGCGGGCCGCCGACGTCCGGACCTTCGCTCCAGTCGATCCCCAGCCAGCGCAGGGCGTCGAAAATCTGCTGCTCGGACTCACGGGTCGAACGCAACTGATCAGTGTCTTCGATCCGCAGGATGAACTCGCCGCCATGCTGCTTGGCAAAGCAATAGTTGAACAGAGCGATGTAAGCGGTGCCGACATGGGGATCGCCAGTGGGCGAAGGCGCGATGCGGGTACGGACGGTGGTCATGGCATGTCTCGGAAAGAAGATAAAAGCGAAGATCGAACAGGGGGCGAATGGTAACAGGCGATGGCGGGCGGGCTCCAGTGAGAGCGGGATTTGTGTGGCCCCGGCAGACCGGGCCGGCCCTCAATCGCGATTGAGGGCCATAGCCTCAGCACAAAACCTCAGACCGTCAGCAACCGCTCCCGCAACTTGCCAATCTCGTCGCGCAACTGCGCCGCCGCTTCGAACTCCAGGTCCCGGGCCAGTTGGTACATTTTCTCTTCCAACTGGCGGATGCGCTTGGTGATCTCGCTGGGCGAACGCAGTTCGGCTTCGTAGCGGGCGCTTTCTTCGGCGGCCTTGGCCATGCCCTTGCGCTTTTTACTGCGCGAGCCAGGCACGGTGGCACCTTCCATGATATCGGCGACGTCCTTGAACACGCCTTTGGGCGTGATGCCGTTGGCCAGGTTGAAGGCGATCTGCTTATCACGACGGCGCTCGGTCTCGCCGATGGCCCGCTCCATGGAGCCGGTCATCTGATCGGCATAGAGAATCGCCCGGCCATTGAGGTTACGTGCGGCGCGACCAATGGTCTGGATCAGCGAACGCTCGGAACGCAGGAAACCTTCCTTGTCGGCATCGAGGATCGCCACCAGGGAGACTTCCGGCATGTCCAGGCCTTCGCGCAGCAGGTTGATGCCCACCAACACGTCGAAGGTGCCCAGGCGCAGGTCGCGGATGATCTCGACCCGCTCCACGGTGTCGATGTCCGAGTGCAGGTAACGCACCCGTACGCCATGATCGGCCAGGTAATCGGTGAGGTCTTCGGCCATGCGCTTGGTCAGCGTGGTGACCAGCACCCGCTCCTCCTGGGCCACGCGCTTGTTGATTTCCGAGAGCAAGTCGTCGACCTGGGTCAACGCCGGTCGCACCTCGACCTGCGGATCCACCAGGCCGGTCGGCCGCACCACCTGCTCGACGACACGGCCGGCATGCTCGGCCTCGTAGTTGCCGGGCGTGGCCGAGACGAAGATGGTCTGCGGGCTCACGCTTTCCCATTCGTCAAAGCGCATCGGCCGGTTGTCCAGCGCCGAAGGCAAGCGGAAACCGTATTCCACCAGGGTTTCCTTGCGCGAACGGTCGCCTTTGTACATGGCGCCGACCTGGGGCACGCTGACGTGGGACTCGTCGATCACCAGCAAGGCGTCGGCCGGCAGGTAGTCGTACAAGGTCGGCGGCGGCGCACCCGCCGGGCGGCCCGACAGGTAGCGCGAGTAGTTTTCGATACCGTTGCAGTAGCCCAGCTCCAGGATCATCTCCAGGTCGAACCGGGTGCGCTGCTCCAGGCGCTGGGCTTCCACCAGCTTGTTGTTCGAGCGCAGGTATTCCAGACGTTCCTGAAGCTCGGCCTTGATGCCCTCGATGGCGTCGAGCAAGGTTTCGCGCGGCGTCACGTAGTGACTCTTGGGGTAGAAGGTGAAACGCGGCAGCTTGCGGATCACCTCGCCCGTCAGCGGATCGAACGCGGAAATGCTTTCGACTTCGTCATCGAACAGCTCGATGCGGATCGCCTCCAGGTCGGATTCCGCCGGGTAGATGTCGATCACATCACCGCGCACACGGAACGTCGCCCGGGCGAAATCCATGTCGTTGCGGGTGTATTGCAGGTCCGCAAGGCGTCGCAACAGTGCCCGCTGATCGAGTTTGTCGCCGCGATCGACGTGCAGCACCATTTTCAGGTACGTCTCCGGGCTGCCCAGGCCGTAGATGCACGACACCGTGGTGACGATGATCGCGTCCTTGCGTTCGAGCAATGCCTTGGTCGCCGACAACCGCATCTGTTCGATGTGATCGTTGATCGAGGCGTCCTTCTCGATGAAGGTGTCCGACGACGGTACATAGGCCTCGGGCTGGTAGTAGTCGTAATAAGAGACGAAGTACTCCACCGCGTTATTGGGGAAAAACGCCTTGAATTCACCGTACAACTGCGCCGCCAGGGTCTTGTTCGGCGCCAGCACCAGGGTCGGACGCTGCACCTGGGCAATCACGTTGGCGATGCTGAAGGTCTTGCCCGAGCCGGTCACGCCGAGCAAGGTCTGATGGGCCAGCCCGGCCTCGATGCCTTCGACCATCAGACGGATGGCTTCCGGCTGGTCGCCTGCCGGCTTGAATCGGGTAACTAGCTGGAATTCAGACATGACATAACCTCTGGGTTCACTCCTTGTCGGTCAGCCGACAGGAACGAGAAAGACCGAAACGACGGATGTCGCCCGAGGAAAAAGCTGGAATGCAGACAATGTGGAGGTGAATGCCTTGGCTTTCAAGACGAACGTCCTACACGCCTTGAAGACTTTGACGCGGCGAAGGGACTAACGGTCGAAAAAAACGAAAATACTTACCGCAAAAGCCGAATCGCCTGTCGCAGTGCTCCGTGATGGCCTCTATACTAGCTCCCCGTTTGTGCACCGCTCTAGTGCATCCGGCTGGAGCGCGACACGTCCCCCCCCTACTCCATTCAGAGCCGCGCAATAATGAGCCTGTTTTCCGCTGTCGAATTGGCACCCCGCGACCCCATCCTGGGCCTCAACGAAGCATTCAACGCCGACACCCGCACCGATAAGGTCAACCTGGGCGTAGGTGTTTACTGCAATGAAGAGGGGCGCATTCCACTTTTGCGCGCCGTGGTCGAAGCCGAGACGATTCGCGTGGCTCAGCACGTTTCCCGTGGTTACCTGCCAATCGACGGCATTGCCGCCTACGACCAGGCGGTCCAGACCCTGCTGTTCGGCAAGGACTCCCCGCTGATCGCCGCCGGCCGCGTTATCACCACCCAGGCCGTGGGCGGCACCGGCGCACTGAAGATCGGCGCCGACTTCCTCAAGCAACTGCTGCCTGACGCCGTCGTGGCCATCAGCGACCCAAGCTGGGAAAACCACCGCGCCCTGTTCGAAACCGCCGGTTTCCCGGTGCAGAACTACCGCTACTACGACGCAGCCACCCACGACGTGAACCGTACCGGCCTGCTGGAAGACCTCAACGCCCTGCCCGACCGCTCGATCGTTGTGCTGCACGCCTGCTGCCACAACCCGACCGGTGTGGACCTGAGCCCCGAGGACTGGAAAAACGTACTGGCCGTGGTCAAGGCCAAGAACCACGTACCGTTCCTGGACATGGCTTACCAGGGCTTTGGCGCCGGCATCGACGAAGACGCAGCGGCCGTGCGCCTGTTCGCCGAATCGGGCCTGACCTTCTTTGCCTCCAGCTCGTTCTCCAAGTCGTTCTCCCTGTACGGCGAGCGCGTGGGTGCCCTGTCGATCGTCAGCGAGTCGAAAGAAGAAAGCGCCCGCGTGCTGTCCCAGGTCAAGCGCGTGATCCGCACCAACTACTCCAACCCGCCGACCCACGGCGCCAGCATCGTCGCCGCGGTGCTCAACAGCCCTGAGCTGCGCGCCCAGTGGGAAGACGAACTGGCCGAAATGCGCCTGCGGATCCGCGGCATGCGCAACCAGATGGTCGACATGCTGGCCAAGGCCGCTCCGCACCATGACTTCAGCTTCGTCGCACGCCAGAGCGGGATGTTCTCCTACTCCGGCCTGACCGTTGAACAAGTGACGCGCCTGCGCAACGAGTTCGGCATCTATGCCCTGGACACCGGCCGCATCTGCGTGGCGGCGTTGAACCAGAACAACATTGAAGCGGTGACCAAGGCAATCGTTCAGGTGATCTGACACGCTGCGCCATGAAAAATGGGAAGCCATCGAGCTTCCCATTTTTTTTGAGGTGGGCCTCTTCCCTGCGGCATACAAGAATGCCCCGTCATCAACTCACGCTTGACTTCTCTTTTCCAATCAGTAACATACGCGCCATTCCGCGATAGCTCAGTTGGTAGAGCAAGTGACTGTTAATCACTGGGTCCCTGGTTCGAGTCCAGGTCGTGGAGCCAGACAAGGTTCCAGAGAAGGCTTTCAAAATCTCTGGAACCCCCGAAAAACCCGCCTCCTGGCGGGTTTTTTCGTTTTGGCGTTCTGTCGGATTCCGGTGGATACCAGCCATTTTAAGGGTAGAGTTTGGGATACAGGTCAGTTCGATAAAAGGGAGTACCCTTATGTCGCGCACTACTGCTCCACTCTCCGACGCCGCTTGCCGTTCGGCCAAGCCCACAGACCGCGCCTACAAGCTTTTCGACGGCGACGGCCTTTACCTTCTAGTCCAACCCAATGGCCGTAAAGGCTGGCGGCTCCGTTACGTCAAACCTGACGGACGGGAAGGACTGACCTCATTCGGCAACTACCCCATCATTGGCCTCGCGGATGCGCGCCGCAAGCGCTTGGAGGTCAAGCGAATGCTGGCGGATGGCATTGACCTTATAGGAGCCAAGAACCAAGCCAAGACGGACGCTCTGATCAAAGGCCGTACCTTTGAAAGCATTGCCCTCGGCTGGCACACGGAAATGTCAGCCAAGTGGGCACCGGACTATTCCAAGACAGTGATGAGTCGCCTCAAAACTCACCTCTTCCCGCTGATCGGCGCCCGCGCCATTGTCGACCTTGATACCCACGACCTTATGCGCCCCCTGGACGCGATCAAGAAGCGCGGAACAATAGACATTGCTTTAAGGGTACAAAACTACCTCCAGAGCATCATGCGCGAGGCAAAGCGCCTCCGGCTTATCACCGTAAACCCTGCTTACGACCTCGTAGGCTCTATAAAAGCCTCGCGGGTCGTCCACCGCCCCGCCTTATCCTTATCGCGCTTGCCTGAATTGCAGGAACGGATCGATACCTATAAAGGCCGCGCACTTACCCGGCTGACGGTCTTGCTGTCGCTGCACGTGTTTGTCCGCTCCAGCGAGCTGCGCTTCGCCCGCTGGAGCGAGTTCGACCTCAAACGTGGCGTCTGGGAAATACCCGACACACGACCAGCGTTGGAAGGCGTACCCTTTTCCACAAGGGGTACGAAGATGGCAGGCGATATCCATCTTGTACCCTTATCGCCGCAAGCGATCGCCCTG
The DNA here is from genome assembly GCF_025336485.1 of Pseudomonas citri. GTDB lineage: Bacteria > Pseudomonadota > Gammaproteobacteria > Pseudomonadales > Pseudomonadaceae > Aquipseudomonas > Aquipseudomonas citri. The sequence continues at coordinate 44,826 of NZ_JAODAB010000026.1, forward strand.
CTCGAGCAGATCCACGCAATCACAGGCAAATTTGACTTGGTGTTCGCAGGCGATACCAAGTCTTGGAAACCAATGTCCGAAAACACGGTGAACAGCGCGCTTCGGAAGATGGGGTACGACACCAAATCCGAAATCTGTGGGCATGGGTTTCGTTCGATGGCCTGCAGCGCACTGATCGAGTCAGGTTTGTGGACGGACACAGCCATCGAGCGGCAGATGAGCCACAAGGAACGTAACAACGTCCGCGCCGCTTACATCCACAAGGCCGAGTTCATCGAGGAGCGAAGGCTGATCATGAACTGGTGGAGTCGCTACCTTGAGGCTAATCAACAGGAGCATCTCAGCCCACGCGAATTCGCCAATCAGACGGGTCCGAACGTCTCTCGACTAAAAGCAAAACGTGGCGCAACCGAGTAAGCATTCGGTCTTCATATCTTGGTGATCCGCTTGTCCACGCGGGTCCATCCAAGCAGGGCTGCAAAGCCGCCCTGCTTGGATGGACCTCACTTAAAAAATCCAAAAGCCACACCACTGTCTTTGGGAAACCACGGATTTCCATAGACCGCTTATGCCATTCGCAGCCGCAGAATTCTCGAAAAATCGAGCCTTGACCCTGTCTATCGGCGAGCGTAGAAAAGATCGTGCAAGTGCTGTCGTTGACAGCAACCCAGGTAGCCAGAACCTTTAAGGCTACGCCACACCGTGGTGGTTCTCCCAAAGTGCGATTAGCGTCTGGCGGCTCGCACGGTCACAGCGATGTGATGGATGCCTACTTTTACCAGTGTGCCCACTGCGGCAACTCATCCCCTTTCATAGCTGCCCTGCAGCAACCTATCCGCTTGGCCATTTCCTTGCGCCAACCTGCGTCCGTCTCTTTCTCCCGGAAAGAGACGGGCGCTTCAACCGCTGCTGCAGCCTAACTCGTACAAGGCTTTGCGGCATTCCCCCTCGTGACAATCGGCGTGACAAGCACCGAAGTCACCAGCAACAGCGATGCCGATGATGGTGCCGCAGCCCACAGAATGGACTGCACCTGACTGACAGTCAGGTATGCCCCGGTCGTCGCCTCACTGCCTTCACCCGACTCAGGATCTCGCGGCGCTGGTCTCGTCAGCCAGTGCAACTGATCCTCACCATCCGTTCAGACGAGACCAATGGTTGATCTCCCCATTTCCCTCTATAGCCTCGTAGGCTTGGTATTGGGCACCAGTGGCGCAGGCATGGTTGGGCAGAATGCGCAGCCGGGTTCCAATAGGAAACTGCTGCTCGATTTCTACCTTTTGGCCTTCCTCGAAAGACACCACACCGTGTTCTTGGTTGGCTGAACGTAACTGAAGCCCGTCGATGAGCTTGCCCTCTGCATCGCAAACCAGGCCGTAGCCGAAATCGCATTGTTGGGACTGTGTACCGCGGTCGCGACTCATCGCCATCCAGCCGGAATCTGTGATGATCCAGCCCTTCTCTGGCTGATGGCCGATTACAGTGGTGAGGACGGTCAAGGCGAGTTCGTCCAACTGGCATACGCCGACATTGTGCATGACCAAGTCGAAGAAAACGTACACGCCAGCTCGGAGTTCGGTGACGCCATCGAGGTGAACGGCGGACAATGCGGTGGGAGTCGAGCCGACACTCACTTCCTGGCACGGCAAGCCCGCTGACCGAATAACCTCAGCAGCCTTTACACATTCTGAACGCTCAATCTCCGCAATTTCCTGCAGCGCTTCAAGGGTGTTCAGCTTGTAGCTTTCGCCGGCGTGAGTCATCACACCTTTGAGCATAGCGCCACCTTCGTGAAGGATTCTGGCGATCTCGATCAGCACTGGGTCGTCACTACGAATACCCGAGCGGTGATGGTCACTGTCGACTTCGATGAAAACCTCAAACTGCTCGCCATGGGCGCGGCAAAAGTCGGTGATCGCTCTCGCGCCTGCAACGCTGTCAGTGACAATAGTCAGGGAACAACCGGCGCGGCGCAGTTCCAATGCTTGGTTGAGCTTGGTGGGTGCCATTGCTACGGCGTAGAGAATGTCTGTGATGCCTTGGGCAAAAAAGGCTTGCGCTTCCTTGAGCGTGGAAACCGTAACTCCTTGGGCTCCAGCCTTTACTTGCGCTGCTACCACCTGCTCGCATTTGGTGGTTTTTACATGGGGCCGTAGCCGTACGCCCAGGCGATCCGCCTGGTTCTGCATGCGTTGGATGTTGTGCTGCATACGGCTTACATCCACCAGTGCTACGGGGGTATCGAGGGAATCAATGGAGGAAGTCATGAGCTAGATCTCGCGAGTGTCTGTGTGTTTGCAACTCTACGCAGTACGGTATATTTTTGGTTAACGATCACTTAAACAAATGTTAAGAACTACTTAATGATTACGTTCTCCGATCTCGAACTGGTTACGGCCATTTCCGTTTCTGGCTCATTGAGCGAGGCCGCTCGAAAGATGAGGGTGACCACGGCAGCCCTCTCGATGAGACTGAGAAAACTTGAAGCGGAGTTGGGTATGAAGCTCGCCAGTCGAGACTCCAGGCGCTTGGCGTTGACTGAGGACGGAGAGCGCATGGCTGAGGAAGGCCGTCGGTTATTACAGGCGTTGGAAGAGCTATCTGACTCCATGGTGGCCGACGACGAGCGCCTTCAGGGAGTGATCCGCCTCTCTGCCCCGTTCGGCTTTGGGCGGTTGCGCTTGGCTCCCTTGCTGGCACGATTTGCTAAGCTCCACCCTAAACTACGAGTCGAGCTGGATCTGCGCGAAACCCCTTGGCCAGATCGAAGCAATTGCGATGCGGTCATTCACATTGGCTCCATCAGCGACAGTTCATGGACTGCTCAAGTGTTGGCATCCAATGAACGATGGTTGTGTGCCAGCCCGTCCTATCTGAAAGAAAACGGAACCCCAATAGCGCCTGAGGACATGGCGGCTCATCGGTGTATTTGTATTCGTGAGAACGACGAACACGCGACGTACTGGCACCTGCGCAGGGAAAGCGAAAGCAAGTCTCTGCGAATCTTTCCGAGCATGGTCAGCAATGATGGTGGCGTGGCGCGCAGATGGGCGGAACAAGATCTTGGTTTGGTTCTGCGTTCGCAATGGGACGTGGTTGATTCTATTGCCCAGGGTAGCCTGATTCGCGTGCTGGCAGACTGGGAGTTCGAGACAGCTCCGATTCTTCTGCTAATACCGACCAGAAAAAACAGGTCCCGTAAAATACAGGCTCTTGCTTCATTCTTGAGCGAATCATTCAAAACGAAAGGCACTGAGAAAAGCCGGTCATAGGCTGTTATCGTCCTCTTATTTAAACCTTTTACTTTTGCTGGACATCTTCGCTATGAAGAAAACGACCCCCGAGCAACAGGCGCTGATCAGTCAGCTGGAGCAAATTGCCGAAGGCTTGAGCCAGACCTTCAGCCCATTTTGTGAAGTCGTATTGCACGATCTGCGAGATCCCGAGCACGCAATACTGGCCATTCACAACAATCTTTCTGGTAGGGAGATCGGACATCCAGCTACCGAGTTGGGGCTCGCCCGGATTGCTGATCCAGCCTATCCCCAGATCATTGCCAATTATCCCAATCAATTCAAAGATGGCCGTCAGGCCAAAAGTACCTCGATTGGTATAAAGGACTCCACTGGACGGTACGTGGCCGCGCTCTGCATGAACGTTGATCTCACCCTGTTTAGGGGTTTGCAGGGCATGCTGGATCAGTTCGGATCTTTCAGTGGCGATCGTCCGCATGAATCGCTCGAATCGAGCGGTGCAGAATCTATTCGTGCGCGTATTGATCAGTTTGCTGCACGACTATCCACTTCTCCTCGTGCGCTGAAGGCTGGCGATCGGCGAGTTTTACTTCAGGAGTTGAAGGAGTCTGGCCTTCTGGATATCAGAAAGGCCATGGAAACGGTGGCTTCACACCTCGGTGTATCTCGCGCAACGGTGTATAGCGATACGAGGTGATCAACACCTCGTATGATCTCGGCTACACGGGACAGCCTTTGGCCCTGAGCATCGCGTTGAACCGATCAGGGTCAAGCGTATTGTCTTCAATCCCTTTGAGGATCGACGCCTCCCGATCCAGCAACTGGCGGCAAAGATCATAAACCTTGGCGAGCTGATCCTGAGCGATGGCAACCACGCCATCGGAATCCCCTACCACCAGGTCACCCGGATTAACGACCAGCCCGGCACACGACACTGGGACATTGATCTCGCCAGCACCGTCTGTACTTGGGCCACGGTGGACACAGCCGAGGGCGAAAACTGGCATCTTGCCGTCCAGCCAGTCGTCATGATCACGAAGCATACCGTTTACGACGATCCCAGCGATCCCTGCTTTGAGAGCCATCGCCCGCATGATCCCGCCAATGATGGCTCTGGTCTGGTCACCACTACCGTCCACCACCAGAATGTCGCCAGGCCGCGCCATCTGGATGGCTTTAAGCGTCATGAGGTTATCGCCGGGGCGCACCCGCACGGTAATCGCTGTTCCGCACATATGGCCGCGGCCGTGAAATGGACGCAGACCCAACCCGCCTACGTTGCGACCCAAGCAATCACTGATGATTGCGCTGGGGACTTGGCTAAACGTGTCAAGCCAGTCATCAGCGATAGCAGCGGGTGATGGGTTGATATGGAAGCCCGTGGGCCAAGCTTCATTCGACGCGACATTTAGCATCATCGATCTCCTATGAATGCCAGAAATGGACGTAATTGCAGCGCTTTAATCAGCGTTGATTTCAATACGAGCGATAGCCTCAATCTCAACCAGATAGCCATGGTGCAGCTCTGGCACCGGTACCACGGCGCGAGCTGGCCGGTGGCTGCCCAACATTTCGGAGTAGAGCCGGTCGAAGGCTGGCCAGTGCTTCACACCTGCGACGTACACAGTGACCTTGACCAAGTCGGAGGGAGTGCAACCTGCGGCATGCAGAATGGCCAACAGATTGTTGAGAGCAACTTGTGCTTGTTCGGTGAACGATGCCTCGATGTTGTGGGTGCCATCTGGGCTAACGGGAAGCTGACCAGAAATGTACAGCGAGCCTTGGTGAACAACCGCTTGCGAGTAGTGACCGGCAGGTTGGGAAGCCGCATCGGTGCTAACAATTTTCATAGGTAACCTTGTATAGGGTGGAGCCGACGCATCAGGCGATGCCCACCGCGTCAGCTCTTGGATGTATCAATGACCGTTTGTGAAGGCTGCTTGTACCTTGCCAGGATCGGTGACGCCGCCGGCGATAAGCAGTTGGGCGAGAATTCGCGACTTCTGGGGGTTGAGATCCATCGAAGCGACAAAGCCGCTCTTGGTGTCATCCACTTCGATGTTGCGATTGACATAGCCTTTGCTTACACGAGTCGAGCGGACAACCACAATGCCTTGCGCAACTGCTTTTTCGAGGGCGGCGAGTGCCTGCTTCGAGGTGTTGCCATCGCCCTTACCAGCCAAAATGATGCCCTTGGCTTTGTCTTCAATGGCATGCTCAATTTGCTTGGCATCCATGTTGGCATGACTGTAGATGATGTCGACGCGTGGCAGAGCCGGGCCTTGCGGCAACGCCAGCGGCGCAAGGCGACCCGCATCAAGCGGCTGGATATAGCGCACATGTCCCATATCCACATACCCCAGAGAGCCAAGGTTAGGAGACTGCATCGTTTGAACGCTGGTGCTGTTGGTTTTGGTAACGCCACGGGCCCCATCGATCTGCTCGTTCATTACCACTAGGACGCCGCGGCCTTTCGATTGTTTGTCCGTCGCCACCTGGACCGCTTCATAGATATTGGCCGGGCCATCAGCGCTCAAGCCGGTCGCCGGCCGCATCGAACCGACCAAAACAACGGGCTTGTCGGTCTTCAGCACCAGATCGAGGAAGAAGGCTGTTTCCTCCATGGTATCCGTGCCATGGGTGATCACCACGGCCTCCGCTTCGTTCTTGTCGAAGGCTTGTTGAATACGATTGGCGAGCTTGAACCAGATTTCATCGCTCATGTCTTGCGAGCCGATTGAGGCGATCTGTTCGGCGGTGATGGTGGCCAAATCCCCCAGCCCTGAAACTGCGGCCACCAATTGCTGAGGGCCAATGGCGCCGGCATTGTAGGCACCGGTGCCACGATTATCGGCGGAGCCTGCGATAGTTCCACCCGTTGCAAGTAACAGAACACGTGGCAGTGCCACTTGTTGATTAGTCGAACTCATGGTCTTTTCCTGGGCGAACGCAGACGGAACACCAACGGTTAAGCCTGCCATTATCGAGAGCATAAACCCCGCCAAAAGTTTACGGCTGAAGTTATGGCTGCTGTTGAAGCTCAAAGAGTTGATAGTCATTTTTCGTTTCTCTTATTTTTGTTAGAGCAATGTTTTGATTAAACGACTTGAGGAATTTTCTCAGCATTGATTGCTGTTTCAACTTCCTCAGTTTCATTGTCGTGTCGTCCGATGACGGCTGTTGCGACACCGCAGCCAAAAACGTTGGTGGCGGTGCGTCCCATGTCCAGGATGGGGTCAACTGCAAGGATGAGAAGCAGGCCTGCTTCCGGAAGTCCGATCATCGGCAGTCCCGCAGCCAGGACGACCAGCGAGCCCCGAGCTACACCCGCTGTACCTTTGCTGATTACCAGCAGGGTCAGCAGCACCATGATCTGGTGGGCAAAGGTCATTTCGATGTTGTACGCCTGGGCGATGAACATCACGATGAATGCTTGGTACATCATCGAGCCGTCTAGGTTAAATGAGTAACCCAACGGCAGGACGAAGCTGCTTACACGCTTGTTAGCGCCGAACTTGTCCATGGCGGCAATAGTTTTCGGGTAAGCAGCTTCGCTGCTCGCCGTAGAGAACGCGATCAGAATTGGCTCACGCATATGCTGGAACAGGTTTTTCATGCGTGGACCGAGGGCTAGGTAGCCGGCAAGCGTAATCAACGACCAAAGCAGTGCCAGGCCCAGGAAATACTGTCCAACCATCTTGCCAAAGGTCACGACCATTTCCAGACCATGGACGGTGATGGTGGCGGCGATGGCTGCAAATACCGCCAGTGGAGCCACATACATCACGTAGTCGGTGACCCTGAACATGACATTGGCCAGTTCTTCGAGCATGTCCACGATGATGGACTTGCCTTTGCCCTTGACGAACGCCAATGCAGAGCCGAAGAACAGGGAGAACACAACGATTTGCAGCACTTCGTTCGTCCCCATTGCCTCAATAATGCTTCGAGGGAATACATGGGTGAGGAAGATCGGCAGGCTAAAGCCGGAAGTGTTCAAACCCGTGCTCACGGCTTCACTGGCCACGGTCAGGTTCAGACCGACACCTGGCTGGAAAAGATTGGCGAAGAGCAAACCGATAGACAGGGATACCAGGGAGGCAATCAGGAACCAAGTGATGGCTTTAAAGCCGACACGGCCCATCGAACCGTTCCCTGACATGCTGGCAACGCCGGTTACCAAGGTGGCAAGCACCAAGGGTGCGATAACCATTTTGATCAGGCGTAAAAACACGTCAGTGACCAGATTCAGGTATCCGGCAATTTCTTTTGCGGCCGCAGCATCCAGCTGACTGTGGAGCGTGCCTCCTAGGACTACGCCGAAAATCATCGCGATAACTATCGCTTTAACGAGAAAGCGGCTTTTCATGTGCACCTCTTTTTATAGTGGCTTAATTTATGGCCATATTGTCTGGGCTAAATGTATGTTCTTTAAATCTCGGCAAGACGGTGCCGTCAGGTGCTGTTGAGCGCCTGATTTTTTCAACAGATAAAGCTAACGGCTCTTACGACAGGAGAAACTTTCCAAGCTTGTCGATATCAATATTACCGCCTGTAATAATGACGCCGACCCGGTTACCCTGGAGCTCGTCCTTGAACTTTCTTACTGCGGCAAGACCCAGACATCCGGTGGGTTCGACCACAATTTTCATGCGCTGAATAAAGAACTTCATTGCAGAAATCAGCTCTTCGTCAGTGACAGTTACAATCCGGTTCACACCATTCAAAATAATTGGGAAGGTGTAATTACCCAGATGCTGTGTTTGCGCACCATCAGCGATGGTGTCAGGGGTGTCGATGTGAACAATCTCACCTGAATTGAAAGACCGTTGTCCGTCGTTCCCTGCTTCAGGCTCAACGCCGATCAGAGTGCATTCTGGCGCCAATGCGCGCGTCGCCAAGGTGGTTCCCGACAGCATGCCGCCGCCGCCCAGACCTACAAACAAGGCGTCCAGTTGCCCGACGCTTTGAAACAGTTCTTTGGCGGCCGTACCCTGGCCGGACAGAACGTCTGGATGGTCGTAGGACGGGATCAGTGTCATACCATGCTTGGTGGCCAGTGCCCGACCGATAGCCTCGCGGTCTTCGGTGAAGCGGTCGTAGAACACAACCTCGGCGCCATAGCCTTTGGTAGCCGCGACCTTGGCTGCAGGAGCGTCAGTTGGCATGACAATGGTGGCCGAGATCTTCAACAGCTTGGCCGCCAAAGCGATGCCTTGTGCGTGGTTCCCCGAAGAGAACGCTACAACACCGCCTCGACGTTGCTCTTCGCTGAATTTAGCGAGCGAGTTGTATGCACCTCGGAATTTGAAGGAGCCGGTACGTTGGTAGTTTTCGCATTTGAAAAATACCTGTGCACCGATCTCCTCATCGATCGTACGAGAAGTCAAAACAGGCGTGACGTTGGCTGCTCCCTCAAGTCTCGTAGCCGCGTCGACTACGTCTTGATAAGTTGGCAGAGTGATTTGCATAGCAAAATGTCCTCAAAGATTTACCACGGCCATGAAATATCGTGGCCAATACCTTCGATATTGGCTTGCTTGAACAGAAGCTGAGCAACTGTCAGATCTTGTAACGCCAACCCCGTCATGTCGAAGAGGGTGATGTCATTGGTATTGCGGATGAATTCGACTTGCCCAGTCAGCAGGTCACCGATTTCAGTTACTGGTGAAGCCGGCGCCCATTGCGTTTCGCCAAACTGACGAGCTTGAGCTTGATCGTCGACAAAGACTTTGGCTTTGAGCAGTAGCCCTTCCGGCGCTTCCCGTTTGCCCTTAGTGTCTGCACCCACGCAGTTGAAGTGCGTACCGGGTTGGACGGCCTCTAGGTCAAACAGTACCTGTCCTCCGGGCGTTGCTGTGATGACTACATCACTTTGGGATACGGCATCGTTAGCCGATGCGCTGTGGCGCACAGAGGCGCGTTCTGAAAACTGCGATTCAAATTGCGCACTCGGTACGCCATCCGCTGTCAGGTAGGTGACATGCTTGATGCTGGACATCACGCGAAGGGCGTAATCCACTTGAATGCTGGCCTGTACTCCGGTGCCGAAAACGCAGAGTTGCGAGCTGTCTCGACGAGCAAACATTTCCAGACCCAAAGCTCCGGCAGCGCCCGTCCGGAGTGTCGTAATAGCGTTGCCATCAATGACACACAGCGGCCGTCCGGTCTCGGGATCGATCAGCAGGATGGTCGCTTGATGCGGTTCACCTTGCAGGGCACGGTTGGTGGGCCAGAAACCGGCTGCTTTGAATCCGAGCACGCCCTGGTTGGCGATACCGCCGGATTTGATTCCAAAGATGCCACCCGTGCTGAGCGCTTCGCGAACAACAGGGAAGACTTGGCCATCCCCTGCGCTATGCAGATAGAAAGCTTCGCGAACGGCGTTGAGGATCTGCTCGGGTAGCACTAGGGCGTTTACACTATCCCTATCCAGCAGTTTTAGCGTTTCAATCTTGGACATTATGCGCGCCTGGTACGATAGCTATTTCAGACACATTATCCAGTTCTGGACATTATGTAAAGGCACGGTGCAGCCGCCTGTCAAGAAAGATCGACCGCTCAGCTCATTGCGACGGGCCGCTAGGGCGTCCTGGCGGTTAACTGACGCTGCGCAATGGCTGTGGATTTTTAGCCCGTCAGGGCAGGCGGAAGTCGGCCAAAAGCGGGCATTAATCTTCGAGGTACTAACCAGAACTCTCATATCCTCAATTGAGAACTATCGTGATGGTTGCGAAACCGCCTGTGAATCTCCCCGGGTTTCTTGGATAGTGAGCGACCGCTTCTGGCCGATTCTGTTGAAAAAGTCGGCCATGGTTTCCTCGGCAGAAAAGTACGCGCGTGAGATTGAAATCTTTACTTTGAGCAGAGGCTTCCGGACTCAGATTTCACGTATGAACGTGCAAAAAAGGCGTTTTCACCGATGAGCGATGAGACCGTTTCGGCAAAGCGACTTTTTCAACAGAATCGGCCGACTGCTGCCCTTGGCCTGTGACAGCAATCGGCCCAAAAGCAGGCACTCGGATGTGTGTTCCTGATCTTGCACAGAATTGCCTGCGTACACCACCTTCGGCAGTTTGCTGCTGCCGTGCTCATGGGGTATCGAAAGAACTCCAATAAAATATGGGCTTGATCAGGATAATCGTAGGGATATGAATACTAATAATCAGCATAATTTCATTGTAAAACAAATGCTTATTTTTCTATTCGAGTCCAGGTCGTGGAGCCAGACAAGGTTCCAGAGAAAGCTGTGAACCGCCCGAGAAACCCGCCTGATGGCGGGTTTTTTCGTTTTTGGCGCTGCCCAATACGAAGCGCCGCCCGGCATCGACAGCGGACCAGGGGCTATCGATACACAGGATGACGACGGCACAACGTCACCACCTGTTCGCGCACCTGCCAGGCGACCCGCTCGCTGCCACCGGACTCCAGTGCATCCAGCACATCACAGAGCCAACCGGCCAGTTGCTCGCACTCCGCCACGCCGAACCCGCGGGTGGTCACGGCCGGGGTGCCGATGCGCAGTCCCGAGGTCACGAACGGCGAACGCGGATCGTTTGGCACCGAGTTCTTGTTGGCCGTGATGTAGGCATCACTCAGCGCCGCATCAGCTTCCTTACCGGTGTAAGGCTTGTCGGACAGGTCGATCAACATCATATGGTTGTCAGTCCCCCCGGAGACGATCCTGTAGCCACGCCGTTGCAGCACGGCGGCCATGGCCCGGGCATTGATCACGACCTGCTGCTGATAGATTTTGAACCCGGGCGCCAGCGCTTCCTTGAAGGCAACGGCCTTGGCGGCGATCTGATGCATCAGCGGACCGCCCTGGACACCCGGGAATACCGCCGAGTCGAGTTTCTTGTAGAACGCCTCATCCTGGCCCTTGGACAGGATCAAACCGCCCCGTGGGCCGCGCAGGGTCTTGTGGGTGGTACTGGTGACGACATGAGCGTGGGGCAATGGATCCGGATACTCGCCCGCCGCCACCAGGCCGGCGACATGGGCCATGTCAACCCAGAAAATCGCCCCGACCTTGTCGGCGATGGTGCGCATGCGGGCCCAGTCCTTGTAGCGGGAGTAGGCGGAAAAGCCACCAATCAGCATTTTCGGCCGGGTCTGCAGGGCGATGCGCTCCATCTCGTCGTAGTCGATCAGCCCGGTCTGCGGGTCGAGGCCGTAGGGAACGATCGTGTAGTGGCGGCCGGAGAAATTGACGGGATTGCCGTGGGTCAGATGACCACCCTGGGCCAGGTTCATCCCCATCACGGTGTCGCCCGGATTGATCAGGGCCAGGAACACCGCGGCATTGGCCTGGGCACCGGCATGCGGTTGGACGTTGGCGTAATCGCAATCGAACAGCGCCTTGACCCGTTCGATGGCCAGGCGTTCAGCCACGTCGACGTATTCACAGCCGCTGTAGTAACGCTTGCCCGGATAACCTTCGGCGTACTTGTTGGTGAACACTGAGTTCTGTACCGCCATCACCAACGGGCTGGCGTAGTTTTCGGAAGCGATCAACTCGACGTGATCTTCTTGGCGGCGCTCTTCGTCACGAACAGCCTTCGACAGATCGGCGTCGAAGGCGGCGAGGGTCAGGGAAGTGTCGTACATGATGATTGGGTCCTGAAGGAGAAAATGGGCCGACTGCCATACCTGCCATGACAAAGCCACGCAGTTGCAGCCGGTCGTGAATCAAAAGCTCCGCGGAGGCGCTAGGGGCAGGCATCCGCCGTAGGCCAGTAATAGGCATCCGGCATGGCCCGGGCACCGAAAATGGCCTGGCCGACGCGCACCACGGTCGCACCTTCTTCGATGGCGATCTCGAAATCACCGGACATGCCCATGGACAGCTCCTCCAGCCCGATACCGGGCGGTGCGTCCTGGCGCAGGCGCTCACGCAGTTCACGCAGCCGCACGAAGCACGGGCGGACCCGGCTGACGTCAGCCGAAAACAGGGCCAGCGTCATCAGGCCTTGCACCCGCAGCGCAGAGAACGCCGGCAGCGCACGCAAAAACCCGCCAACGTCGTCCGGCGCCAGACCGTACTTGCTGACCTCCCCGGAGGTGTTGACCTGGACGAACACATCCAGCTGCCGACCTTCGATGTGCAGGCGACGATCCAGAGCCTCGGCCACCCGCAGGCTGTCCAGCGCCTGGAACTCGCTGGCGAAACGCGCCACCTGCTTGACTTTGTTGGTTTGCAGATGGCCGATGACCGACCATTGCAGGTCAGTCAAATCGGCCATGGCTTCCCATTTGCGCTGCGCTTCCTGCACCTTGTTCTCGCCCAATAGCCGGCACCCGGCGGCATAGGCCATACGCAGGTGAGCTTCGTCGAAGGTCTTGCTCACGGGCAGCAGGCGCACACTCGCTGGATCACGACCGGCCCGCAGGCAAGCGCTGGCGATGCGCTGCTGCACGGCCGCCAGATTGCGGCGAAAGTCCTCGACGCTGTTGGCCTGCGGGTAGCGACCATGCTGCTCGTGCAGGGTCAGGGTGTCGGGGGCGACTTCATCCATTCGGGCTTGCATCAGGTGGCGGCTCCTTGCAATAGCGATGGGCAGAGTCTACGGATAAACTGGCCTGTCAGTTAAGGCCAATTTATCCATATGAGGCAGACCGCATGACGAAGACCTTCGAGCTCGAAACGCTGAAGATACGACTCAACGATGCGGAGTTTCAGCGGCTGGATCTGCATCAGCGGATTCAGCGTGCCCTGTGTGCGCTGATCCTCGAGGGCGCCCTTGCCCCTGGCCTGAAGCTGCCGGCGACCCGGGTCCTGGCCAAGACGCTCGCCGTTGCCCGGGACACGGTGGAAAACGCCTATATGCAATTGCACCGCGATGGCTTCATCGTGCGGCGCGGGGGCTCGGGCAGCTATGTGTCCGAGACGATTGGCGCCGAATTGCGCGGGGCTGCGCGCCGCCGCATGAAACTGCCAGACACCCGGCGCAGCGAGACGACACCCGGATCGGGCTTGAGCCGGCGCGGCCGGATGATCTTCGACAGTGGCGGCGTCAACGATCAACAAGTGATCAAGGCTTTTGCCACGGGGCTGCCGGAAACCCGCACCTTCCCCACCGAGCTATGGGAGCGCCTGCAACGCCAGGTCATGAAAGACTATCGCGACAGCGTCCTGCTGCATGGCGACCCGCAAGGCGCCGAGCCTTTGCGCAAGGCGATCGCCACCTACTTGAACCTCGAACGCGGGGCCAAATGCTCCCCCGACCAGGTCTTGGTGTTGAGCAGCACTCGCCAGGCCCTGTTCCTGTGCGCGCAGTTACTCGTGGACGCCGGCAAACCGATCCTGCTGGAAAACCCGGGCTACTACGGCGCCAGAAAGGCGTTTGAAGCCGCCGAGGCCAAGATCGTACCCATTGACGTCGACGCACTGGGCATACGCACGGACCTGCTGCGGGCAGACCGCAGCGGCGCCCATTGCGTGTATGTCACGCCTTCGCATCAATACCCCACCGGGGCGACCTTGTCGCTGGAACGCCGTCTCGAACTGATCAACTGGGCGAGCGAGCACGGCAAATGGATCATCGAGGACGACTACGACAGCGAGTTCCATTACGACGGACTGCCCACCGCGTGCGTGCAGGGCCTGGACCGGTACCAACGCACGATTTACCTCGGCACCTTCAGCAAAACGCTCTCCCCAGGGCTGCGGATAGGCTATATGGTGCTCCCTTTCGAGCTGGTCAAAGCCTTCACCTACGCACGCAGCATCATGGACGGCCACACCCCGCAGATTCCCCAACTGACCCTGGCGCGCTTCATGGAGGACGGCCACTACAACGCCCATGTCCGGGCCATGCGCAAACTCTACGCCGGGCGCCGCACCACCCTGCTCGATGCCATCGGCAAGCACCTGAACGGCATCGCTACTGCCTTGCGCCCCCAAGGCGGGTTGCAGATTCCTTGCTTGCTGGCCGACGGCTGGTCTGAGGAAAAGACCATCCACCAGGCGGCTCTCGCGGGCGTGCAGCTCCCCGGTCTCAGTCGGCTCTACGCCGGCGAGCCGAAGCAACAAGGATGGCTATTGGGCTATTCGTCCCTGGCCGCCCATGAAATCGAAGCAGCCGTCCAGCGCCTGGCCCACGCGCTGGGCCGCCGCCCTTCTTCGATGGCCAGATAAGCCTGCCCGAGGTCGCTACCGGAACAATAATCCGGCGCCAAAAAGGCATTATGGTCCGGATCCTGCTTTCTTTTTCCTATAACCCCAGCTGTCACATGCGCGTCACGGCCCTGCCGCAAGCTGGTGCTGTCCGTCACGAACAGCTTTTCATAACAACAAGGACGAAGGTATGCCCACGCAAAACCCCCATCACATTGTTGGTCTGTGCACGTCCAGCAAGGTGTACAACGCGCTGACAGAGCTCAAGCAGCTGGAAGGCCATCGCAGCGCCAAATACCTTTCCCTGCTGACCGAAAGGCTGGTTCGCAAGGGCTTGCTCAACGAGCAGGAAGTGGTGCACATGCTCGATCGGGTCGTCGACTGAGGGGCGTCGATTCCTACTATCGAGGTTGTTGATTTTTCGTCACCACGGTTGAGTCGTAAGGTAACCCCATCGCCCGATGGAGGTTCCCATGCCCAAGATTCAAATCATGTCTGTCATTGGCAGCGCCGTTCCCGCCCCTCTCAGGGAGCGCGGACTGCTGGCCTGCTGGTATCTGGTGCACGATGGCGTGACCATCAGCGGCCCATTGACCTCACTACCCGCCGCGCAAGCCATGTCGCAACGTATTGGTCCTTATCTATTGACGGCCTAAAACAGGTTCACCCGGGGCCTATGCTCGACAAACAGCCTCCAGCAGGCGCAATGAACATTAGTCCGCCGTGACTCGCCGGAGTGCCGTCGCGTTTCCCCTGCGGCATTGACCGAGATCAATAATCGCAGGCCGTTCATGTCGTAATCTCGCCGCCTTTTGCGATCCGAACGCCATCATGACTCTCGCCGCCCCCGAACTTCTCGCCCCCGCCGGCACCCTGAAAAACATGCGCTACGCCTTCGCCTACGGTGCCGATGCGGTGTACGCCGGTCAGCCGCGCTACAGCTTGCGGGTGCGCAACAATGAATTCGACCACGCCAACCTGGCCCTGGGGATCCGCGAGGCCCAGGCGATGGGCAAGCGTTTCTACGTGGTGGTGAACATTGCCCCGCACAACGCCAAGCTGCGCACCTTCCTCAAGGACCTGGAGCCGGTGATCGCCATGGCCCCGGACGCGCTGATCATGTCCGATCCGGGGCTGATCATGCTGGTTCGCCGGCATTTCCCGCAGATGCCGATCCACCTGTCGGTACAAGCCAACACCGTGAACTGGGCCAGCGTCGAGTTCTGGCAACAGCAGGGCCTGAGCCGGATCATCCTGTCCCGGGAGCTGTCCCTGGAAGAAATCGCCGAGATCCGCGAACAGGTGCCAGCCATGGAGCTGGAGGTGTTCGTCCACGGTGCGCTGTGCATGGCCTATTCCGGGCGCTGCCTGCTGTCCGGCTATTTGAACAAGCGCGATGCCAACCAGGGCAGTTGCACCAATGCCTGCCGCTGGAAGTACTCGGCGCAACCGGCGGTGGAAAATGCCGTGGGCGATATCGTGCACACCTATCAGCCCGAACCGACCCTCGGCCTCGGCGCCCCCACCGACCAGGTGTTCCTGCTCCAGGAAGCCAACCGCCCGGACGAATCCATGCCGGCCTTCGAAGACGAACATGGCACCTACATCATGAACGCCAAGGACCTGCGGGCCGTGCAGCACGTCGAACGGCTGGCGCGCATGGGTGTGCACTCCTTGAAGATCGAAGGCCGGACCAAGTCGCACTTTTACTGCGCGCGCACCACCCAGGTGTATCGCCGGGCCATCGATGACGCCGTGGCCGGTCGGGAGTTCGACCGCAGCCTGATGAACGATCTGGAGTCCCTGGCCCAGCGCGGCTACACCGAAGGCTTTCTACGGCGTCATGTGCATGATGAATATCAGAACTACCAGAACGGCAGCTCCGTGTCGGAGCGCCAGCAGTTCGTCGGCGAACTGACCGGCGAACGGCGCGAGCGCCTGGCCGAGGTGCGGGTGAAGAACCGCTTCCAGCTGGGCGATCACATCGAGCTGATGACACCCCAGGGCAACTTTCACTTCGACCTGCATCAGTTGCAGGACGCCAAGGGTCAAAGCATCGAGGTGGCGCCGGGGGATGGGCATGTGGTCTACGTGCCGATCCCGGATGCAGTGGATTTGCGGTTCGGGTTGTTGATGAAGGATGTGCGCGAGTTGCCTACCGGACCATGAAACTGTGGCGAGGGGATTTATCTCGTCACCACAATGAGGCATGACTTGAGTGGGTGGCCCCCTTGCGACAGGAACTGCCGAAGGCTGCGATCCTCCCCTCCCGATAGGGCCCGGTTGCCCGGGCGTTACCTCTGGATCGAGAGCGAAAGATCGCAGCCTTCGGCAGCTCCTGCGCAACGTGCCGGATCAGATCCGGAACTGCCCCACCAGCTTGCCCAGGCGCTGGCCCAGGTCGGCCAGGCTGCGGGAGGTCTGGGCGCCGAGCTGGGTTTCGTCGGCGACGCTGTCCACCGCCACGGCAATCTGATGCACGCTGCGGTTGATTTCTTCAGCCACGGCAGTCTGCTCCTCGGCGGCGCTGGCGATCTGGGCGTTCATCGAGTTGATGGTGCCGATCAGTTGCGCCATGGTATCCAGGGACGCCCCGGCCTCGTTGGCCCGCACGGACGTGCCGTCGCCCGCTTCGCTGGAGCGGCGCATCGCCTCCACCGCGGCATAGGTGCCCGATTGCAGGCGGTCGATCATCCCCTGGATTTCCTGGGTGCTCTGCTGGGTCCGGCTGGCCAGGGCTCGCACCTCATCGGCCACCACCGCAAAACCACGCCCCGCCTCACCGGCCCGCGCAGCCTCGATGGCAGCGTTGAGGGCCAGCAGGTTGGTCTGTTCGGCAATCGAGCGGATCACCCCCAGCACACTGACAATCGAGGCCACGTCCTGCTGCAAGCTGTCCAGGGATACGCCGCTGCTGCGAATGTCCTCCACCAATGCATGGATCTGCTGGATGCTGCCAGCCACCACGCGTTTGGCCGACTGGCCCTCTTCGTCGGTCTGCTGGGCCGCGACCGCGGCACCTTGGGCACTGCGGGCCACTTCCTGGGCCGCCGAAGACATCTCGTTGATCGCCGTCGCCACCTGGTCGGTTTCGTGGCGCTGGCGCTCCATGGCCTGCTCGGAGCGCTGGGCTTGCTCGGAAACCTGCGTCACCAGCCCGGTCAACTGTGAAGTCATCTCGGTGATCTGCCGCACCAGGCCGTGGATCTTGTCGACGAAGCGGTTGAACGAACCGGCCAGTTGACCCAGTTCATCCTGGCTGGTGATCGCCAGGCGCCGGGTCAGGTCACCCTCGCCCGCCGCGATGTCATCGAGGTTGTCTTTCATCAGGTGCAACGGCCGCAGGATGGTATTGGCCAGCAACACCCCCACCACCGCGATCACCAGCAGGACCACAGCAGCAATGCCGACAATGCTCAGGATCACCCCTTGCACCCGCTCATGGACCTTGCCTTCCACCAGGGCCACCTGGGCTTCGATGCCGTCCAGGTTGACCGAGCTGCCGACCGCCATGTCCCACTTGGACAGGTATTCGGTGTAGCCGAGCTTGGGCACCAGGTCCTTGCTGTTGGGCAGCGGCGAGCTGTATTCGAGGTAGTGAGTACCGTCCTTGGCGACTTTCACCAGGTCACGGTTGACGTAGACCCCGTTCGGGTCGCGGTTTTCCTTGAAGCTCTTGCCTACGCCGTCGGGGCTATTGGCCTTGAACAGGCGCACGGTCTCGGAATCGTAGCCAAAGAAATAGCCGTCCTTGCCGTAGCTGATGTTGGACAGCAACTTGATCGCCTCGGCCCGTGCCGCAAGGTCACCGGGGGCCGCGGCATCGTACAGCGGCTTGATGGCGGTCAGGCCCACCGCAACGTAGCTCTGCAACGTCGCCTTGGCCTCGGCCAGCAAGCGCTCGCGGGTCTGCTGGACCTCTTTACTGGCCTGTTCCTTCAAGATGAACGCCGTGGTCAGGCTGATGACCACCGCGGAGAGCAATACCGGAAGTATCGCCAGGGACAGGACTTTTGCCTTCAAGCTCAGGCGCATGCTGTTCACTCTTGTTGGTGTTATTGGCGTGGTTAGCTGTATTAACGGCAGCGCACGGCAAAACTGTAGGCCAAGGTGAAGGGGCAGCCGACGAACTGCTGAGCTTCAGGGCCTCATCGCGAGCAGGCTCGCGATGAAGTCGACGCGGTCGAACTACAACACCATCGCCGCCACCCAGCCGAACGCCAGCAGCGGCAGGTTGTAGTGGATGAAGGTGGGGACCACGGTGTCCCAGATGTGGTGATGCTGGCCATCGATGTTCAGGCCGGAGGTCGGGCCCAGGGTCGAGTCCGACGCCGGGGAGCCGGCATCGCCCAAGGCGCCGGCGGTGCCGACGATACAGACGATGGCCACCGGGCTGAAACCCAGTTGCAGGCACAGGGGCACGAAAATGGTCGCCAGGATCGGCACCGTGGAGAACGACGAGCCGATGCCCATGGTCACCAGCAGCCCCACCAGCAACATCATCAGCGCGCCAATGCCTTTGTTATGACCGATCCAGGCCGCCGAGGCCTGCACTAGGCTCTGGACTTCACCGGTCGCCTTCATCACTTGGGCGAACCCCGAAGCAGCGATCATGATGAAGCCGATCATCGCCATCATCTTCATGCCTTCGGTGAACAGGTCGTCGGTCTCACGCCAACGCACGATCCCCGACAGCGAGAAGATCAGGAACCCCACCAGCGCGCCAATGATCATCGAATCCACCAGCAGCTGGACCGCGAATGCCGCCGCCACGGCAAACCCGGCGACCATCAGGCTCAGCGGGTTGTAGCGCACGGCCACTTGCTCGACCCGGGCGATTTTCTTCAGGTCGTAGACACGTTTCTTGCGGTAGCTGATCAACGACAGCAGCAGGCCGAAGACCATGCCCAACGCCGGGATTCCCATGGCGTGCGTGACGTTGATACCGCTGACGTCGACGCCGCTGCGGGCGATATTGGCCAGGAGGATTTCATTGAGGAAGATGTTGCCGAAGCCCACCGGCAGGAACATATAGGGGGTGATCAGGCCGAAGGTCATGACACAGGCGATCAGCCGGCGATCCAGTTGCAGCTTGGTCAGTACGTAGAGCAGCGGCGGCACCAGCAACGGGATGAAGGCGATGTGGATCGGCAACACATTCTGGGAAGCGACCGCAACTGTGCCCAGCAGACCGATCAGCACCCATTTGACCCCGGAACGACCGGCGGTGTCCTGGCGATCCACCAGGGCCAGGGCCTTGTCAGCCAGGGCGTGGGCCATGCCGGACTTGGCAATCGCCACCGCGAAAGCGCCCAGCAACGCGTAGGACAACGCCACCGTCGCACCGCCCCCAAGCCCTTCGTTGAACGCCTTGAGCGTCGCCTCGATGCCCAGGCCGCCCATCAGACCGCCCACCAACGCGCCAATAATCAGCGCGATCACCACATGCACGCGAGTCAGGCTGAGCACCAGCATGACGCCAACCGCGGCAATTACTGCATTTATCATCGTTACCTCAAAGCACAGCGATGGAGAACCACCGGATAAAAAAGGCCGCGACTGTGCAGCAAGCGGCGCCAGGCTGCAAGGGTTATGGGATGGGATTTCGCCAGCTTTGCTCCCACAGGCCCGCTCCCACAAGAGGCAAGTGCAGACCTCAGCGCTTGGGCAGTTCGATCACCACCTTCAACCCACCCCACTCACTGTCGCCCAACACCAGCGTCCCACCCCAGGCGTCGACGATGTCGCGCACGATGCCCAGCCCCAGGCCGTGGCCATCGGTCTGCTCATCCAGCCGTGTGCCGCGGCTGAACACTTGCTCGCGACGCTCCTCGGGAATGCCCGGGCCGTCATCCTCCACCGCCAGGCTGAAACCGCTGGCCGTCTCGCTCACGCTCAGGCGCACTTCGGCGTCGGCCCACTTGCAGGCATTGTCCAGCAGGTTGCCCAGCAGCTCCAACAGGTCTTCACGGTCCCAGGGCAGGTGCAAGCCCGGTGGCGCGACGTAGCTCAATTGCAGGTGTTCGCCGTGGATCATGTTCAGCGTCGCCAGCAATCCCGGCAATTCGGCATCGCAGTCCAGGTGCGCGCCGGGCAACGCATCGCCGGACAGTCGGGCGCGGTTGAGTTCACGGTTCAGACGCTGGCGAACCTGCTCCAGCTGTTCGAGCAACAGCTGGCGCAGCTCGGGATACGGGTCGAGCTTCTCGTTCGCCGCCAGGCTTTGCAGCACCGCCAGCGGGGTTTTCAAAGCATGCCCCAGGTTACCCAGGGCGTTGCGCGAACGCTTGAGGCTGTCTTCGGTGTGAGCGAGCAAATGGTTGATCTGCGCCACCAGCGGTTCCAGCTCCCGCGGTACCTGCTCATCCAGTTGCGAGCGTTGCCCACGCTGCAACTGGGCAATCTGCTCGCGCGCCTTGTCCAGCGGACGCAGGGCACGGCGCACGGTGAGGCGTTGCAGCAACAGAATCAGCAGCAGCCCCGCCAGCCCGAGGCCCAGGCCGACCTGCAGCATACGGCGGAAGCTGTCCCGCACCGGGGTGTAGTCCTGGGCCACACTGATGGAAATCGCCTGGCCCAGGCGCCGATAGTCGGTACGCAGCACCAGCAGCTTCTGGCCTTCGGGTCCCAGTTGCAGGTTGCTGTGCAGGCCGGGATGGTCGAGCCGGGGCAATTCCTGGTCCCACAAGGAGCGGGAGCGCCAGTGCACATCGGCAAAATCGATACGGAAATAGTGCCCGGAAAACGGTCGCAGATAGGCCGGCGACAGCCGTCGCTCATCCAGTTGCAACCCCTGCGGCCCACGCACCAGGGCCACCAGCAGGTTCTCGCTGTCGTTGCGCAAGCCGGCTTCCAGGTAACGTTGCAGGCCCAGCTCGAACAACCACAGGCTGGTCTGCGCCAGGATCAGGCCGACCACCACCATCACCCCGATCAACCCCAGGCTCAGGCGCCGCTGGATGGATCTCACTGCACCTGTCCGCCGAACAGGTAGCCCTGACCGCGGCGGGTTTCGATCACGCTGCGCCCCAGCTTGCGCCGCAGGTGATTGACATGCACTTCGAGGACGTTGGAATCGCGCTCGGTCTCGCCGTCATAGAGATGTTCGGCCAGATGACTTTTGGACAGGATTTGCTCGGGATGAAGCATGAAATAACGCAGCAGGCGAAACTCGGCGGCGGTCAGTTGGATATCCACGCCGTCCCGGATCACGCATTGCCGGCCTTCGTCCAGATGCAGCCCGGCCGCCTGGAGCGTCGGTTGGTTGACCTGGCCATGGGAGCGACGCAACAGCGCCTGGATCCGCAAATGCAGCTCTTCGGGGTGAAAAGGCTTGGTCAGGTAATCGTCGGCCCCGGCCTTGAGACCTTCGATGCGCTCGGCCCAGGAGCCGCGTGCGGTGAGGATCAGCACCGGCGTGCCCAGGCCACCGGCGCGCCATTGGGCCAGCACCTCCAGCCCCGGCACGCCCGGCAGGCCGAGGTCGAGAATGATCAGGTCGTAGGGCTCACTGCTGCCCTGGTACACCGCGTCGCGACCGTCGGCGAGCCAATCGACGGCATAACCCTGTCGTGCCAGCCCGGCCATCAGTTCGTCGGCCAGGGGAACGTGATCTTCCACCAGAAGCAGGCGCATCAGTCTTCCTTATCTTTGAGCAGGCGGCCGGTGGCGGCCTCCAGGTCCAGTTCGCGCACGACACCGTCAGTGTCCAGCAACTCGACTTCGTAAATGTAGACGCCGTGCTTCTCTTCCAGCTCGGCCTCCAGCAACTTGGCGCCAGGATGCAGGTCCAGCGCCTGCTGCAGCAGTTGCTCCAGCGGCAGGATCACGCCCTGCTGGCGCAGGTGCAGGGCCTCGTCCTGATCCAGGTCCCGGGCCATGACCACCGAACAAAACGCCAGCAGCGACAATGCCCATCGGCTGCGGACGCACACATTAAGCTTCATTACGTATCCTGATGATTCTTGAGCACCTCGCCCGTGACGGCGTCCAGCTCCAAGTCCCAGTCAATGCCCTCGGTATCGCGCAGCTCCACCTGATAGACGTACTTGCCATACTCGGCTTCCAGTTCGGTATCGGTCACGGTGGCGCCGGGGTGTTTGGCCAAGGCAGTGGCATTGAGTTTTTCGAAAGACAGGATGGTACCAGCGTCCTGCAGTTTTTGGGCTTCGTCAGCCGTGAGATCCCGTGCATGGGCCAGGCCACTGACGGTCATGAAGATCGCGATGAAAAAGGCAGCGAGGCGCTTCATGGGGTGTCTCCTTCTTATAGTCGTTACCGGGGCGGACTGTATCGGGAAGAACTTAACTGAAACTGAATGGCCATCATGGAACCCAGATCAAAGTGGATGAGTGCGCGTGGGGGCCAATGGAGTGAACAACACGAAATATGTGGGAGCCAAGCTTGCTCGCGATGAACGATGACACAGTCTTGCAGCTGAACCGTGTCGCCTGTATCGCCAGCAAGCTTGGCTCCCACATAAGCCCGCCCCTCCCACAGAAAGCATGTGCCGCTATAATCCTTTGCCTGCTCACGCCACGAGACCGATATGGCCGCCATCCACATCAAGTTTCCCGCCCTGACCCTCAAGGCCGGCCCGCGTGCGTTCGCGCGCATCCGCCAGGCCGGCCTCGACGCCGCCGACGTCGCAATCCTGCCGGGCGCCGCCGGAGGGCCCAAGGCCTTGGGCATCCAGGGGCTGGACCTGGCACTGTTCGGCCAATGGTTGCCCGCCGCGCCCAGGGAGCGCTCGCTGATCGGCGCTTCCGTGGGCTCCTGGCGCTTCGCCAGCGCCTGCCTGCCGGATGCCGCGCAAGGGATCCAGCGCCTGGGCACCTTGTACAACGAACAAAGTTTTGCCAAGGGTGTGACCATGGCCGGGGTCAGCCAGAGCTCCCAGCGCATGCTCGATGACTTGCTCGAAGGCCGCGACCGCTCGATCCTCGACAACCCGCATTACCGGCTCAATATCATGGTGGTCAAGAGCCACGGCCTGCTGGCCCAGGACCATCGCGGCCGGCTGGGCCTGGGGTTGTCGTCGGTCATCGCCGATAACCTGCGCGGCCGGGCGCGGCTGTCGCGGCATTTCGAACGGCTGATCATCCACGACCCGCGCCTGGCCCCGCCGTTGCATCCGTTGAGTGACTTCCCGTCACGCTTCGTCCCGCTCCAGATCGACAATTTGCGCCAGGCCTTGCTGGCCTCGGGCTCGATCCCGATGGTGATGGAAGGCGTGCGCGACCTGCCGGGCGCCGGGGCCGGCACCTACCGTGACGGCGGCCTGCTGGACTACCACCTCGACCTGCCCTACAACGGTGACGACATCGTGTTGTATCCACACTTTACCGACCGGGTCATCCCCGGCTGGTTCGACAAAAGCCTGCCATGGCGCCGGGGCGATGCCGGACGCCTGCAAGACGTCCTGCTGCTGGCGCCATCGCGCGAATACCTGGCCCGCCTGCCCTACGGCAAACTGCCCGACCGTAACGATTTCAAGCGTTTCATGGGTGACGACCCGAGCCGCCGCAAGTACTGGCGCACGGCGATGGATGAGAGCCAACGGCTCGGTGACGAGTTTCTCGAACTGGCCGCCAACGGTGGGCTGGGCGAGCGTTTGCTGACCCTTTAGTCAGCACGGCCGCGCAACGCGGGAGCCAAGCTGGTAAACTCCGCCGCCTGCCTCGCGACCGCTACCCTAAAGAGCCTGAACCTGTGGAAATCTTCAAAGAATTCACCTTCGAATCCGCCCACCGCCTGCCCCACGTGCCGGACGGCCACAAGTGCGGCCGCTTGCACGGCCACTCGTTCAAGGTGGCGATCCACCTGAGCGGCGATATCGACCCGCACACCGGCTGGATCCGTGACTTCTCGGAGATCAAGGCGATCTTCAAGCCGCTCTACGAGCGCTTGGACCACAACTACCTCAACGACATCCCCGGCCTGGAAAACCCCACCAGCGAAGTCCTCGCCAAGTGGATCTGGAACGAGCTCAAGCCGCTGCTGCCGGAACTCAGCGCCATTCGTATCCATGAAACCTGCACCAGTGGCTGCATCTACCACGGCGAATAACACCCGGGGTTCCTTGGGCTTGTGGGAGCAAAACTTGCTCGCGATGAAGACGCCACGGTCTTTGTGGAACCACGGCGCCTGAATCGTGGGCAAGCCTTGCCCCCACAAGGAAACCGCATGTGCAATGAGCCCATCTATGCTATTGGTCGACGCGATGGAGACTTTCACGGCTGACGCGCCACTCCAAGACCTATAAAGGACTCGCCTGATGCACATCATCAACGCCCGCCTGCGCAACCGCGAAGGTTTGCATGAACTGCACCTGGAAAACGGCCTGATCGCCAGCATCGCCCGCCAGACCGAGGCGCCGAGCCTGGGGCCCGACGACCTCGACGCCGGTGGCAACCTGGTGGTCCCGCCCTTTGTCGAGCCGCACATCCACCTGGATGCCACCCTCACCGCCGGC
This sequence comes from Pseudomonas citri, assembly GCF_025336485.1. Taxonomy (GTDB): domain Bacteria; phylum Pseudomonadota; class Gammaproteobacteria; order Pseudomonadales; family Pseudomonadaceae; genus Aquipseudomonas; species Aquipseudomonas citri. The sequence continues at coordinate 69,673 of NZ_JAODAB010000026.1, forward strand.
GAGCCGCGCTGGAACATGAGCGGCACGCTGTTCGAAGGCATCGAGTGCTGGGGCGAGCGCAAGGCCACCATCACCCAGGAAGACACCCGGAGCCGCGCCAGGAAAACCCTGCAGGCCCTCGCCGCCCATGGCATCCAGCACGTGCGCACCCACGTCGACGTGACCGACCCCGAACTCACGGCCCTCAAGGCGATGCTCGAGGTGCGCGAGCAAAGCCGGCACCTGGTGGACATGCAGATCGTCGCGTTTCCCCAGGAAGGCATCGAGTCCTACCGCAATGGCCGCGAGCTGATGGAAGAAGCGATCCGCATGGGCGCCGACGTGGTGGGCGGCATTCCGCACTTCGAGTACACCCGCGACCAGGGCGTCAGTTCGGTGAAATTCCTGATGGACCTGGCCGAACGCACCGGCTGCCTGGTGGACGTGCATTGCGACGAAACCGACGACCCGCATTCGCGCTTCCTCGAAGTGCTCGCCGAAGAGGCCCGCAGCCGTGACATGGGCGCCCGCGTCACCGCCAGCCACACCACCGCCATGGGTTCCTACGACAACGCCTATTGCGCCAAGCTGTTCCGCCTGCTCGGGCATTCGGGCATCAGCTTCGTCTCCTGCCCCACCGAAAGCATCCACCTGCAAGGACGCTTCGATAACTTTCCCAAGCGTCGTGGCGTCACCCGGGTCAATGAACTGCTCGAAGCCGGAATGAACGTGTGCTTCGGCCAGGATTCCATCGTCGACCCGTGGTACCCGCTGGGCAACGGCAATATCCTGCGGGTCCTGGAGGCCGGGTTGCACATTTGCCACATGCTCGGCTACCGCAACCTGCAAAGTGCCCTGGACCTGGTCACCGACAACAGCGCCAAGGCCATGGCCCTGGGCGAGCGCTATGGGCTGGAACCCGGCCGCCCGGCGAACCTGTTGATCCTGTCGGCCGACAGCGACTACGAAATGATCCGCAGCCAGGGCTTGCCGCTTTACTCGATTCGCAACGGTGAGGTGCTGATGAAACGGCAGATGCCGGTGGTGGAATTCGGGCCGCAGTTGGGCTGATCGGCGCGCTAAAGCAGCCGCGCCGTCCCGAACAAACTGACCCGTACCAACTCCCCACCCGCCTCTGTCAGCAGGATCGGCGCCGTACCACCCGGCATCACCACACTCACTGCTCCTGCTTTCACCCAACCCACCCGCCACGCCGCGCTGGCCACGGCGCTGGCACTGGTGCCCGACGAGGCGGTAGGGCCTTCCCCACGCTCGAACACCCGGGCCACGATTCGACGGTCGCCCTCGCGCCAGGCCCATTGCAGGTTCACCCCCGCCAGGCACGGAACCCCACCGCCACCGGGCGCGGCGTAGGCAATGCGGGTCAGGCTCCGGGACAAGGCTGGTTCGCGCATCTGCGAGTTACTCGGCAACGCCTCGGGGTTGTCCACCAGGGTCACGCAATGAGGGTTGCCCATGCTCACGAACTGGCTGTGGCCCCACGCCGGGTTCAAGCCATGGAGCCCGGCTACCCGACTGACGTCGCGCTGATTGAAGATCACCCGCTCCACCTCCTGGGCGCCCACCGCCTGTGGACCAAACAGCGGTTGCCCCAAGTCCAGCCAGAAACCTTGCACCTCCTCGAACTCAGCGACGCGAACCGACGTTTGCAGCGGTGACCGGCCTGCCGGTTTGTCGTGATGAACCAGCAGCAGGCAATCCCCATCGACCGGCATCAAGCCTTGCTCGCGCAGCGCCTGGGAGAAAATCGTCAGGCCATTGCCGCTGCGCTCGGCCAGGGTGCCGTCGGTGTTGACGATCAACAGATCGAAGGGCGGCGCATCCTGGAACGGTCCCACCAGCAAGCCGTCGCTGCGATGGCCCTTGGCATCGGGCGGCGCCTCGCCCGGCGCCCAACTGCAAAAGGCCTGCACCGCCGCCGCGGCCCAGGATTCACGCAGCTGTGCGGCCTGGGCAGCCGAGGCCGGCAAATCAACGCCATGTTCACGGACTTGCGTGGGTGAAACCACACCGTAAACATTGCCGCGTGCGTCGTAAAACTGCGTCATGGATCGGTCCCGGAGTCAGTCGATGAAAACCCGCACTGTATGCTGACGCTGGCCTTTAGGGCAAAGCTCGATCACAGCGCGGTACATCAGTCGGTGTATCGTTCGGTACATCGGTCGACACCTTGGGGTCGCGGTGCGGTCAGTGGATGTGCAAGCATAGCGCCCCTGCCCGCACCGTCGCAGCGCACGCAAGTCAAGGACGTTTCATGACCGCCATCACGCCCCCACCTACGTTTATCCCCGGACGCCTGGAGCAGATGTCCACTCGTGTCGCCTACCTCATCGCCGGTGTCGGCATTGCCGCCTGGGCGCCGTTGGTGCCGTACGCCAAGGTGCGGGCGAACCTGGACGAAAGCACCCTCGGCTTGCTGTTGTTGTGCCTGGGGGTGGGCTCGATCCTGGCGATGCCGATTGCCGGGGCGCTGGCGGGACGATTCGGCTGCCGTCGGGTGCTCAGCGGTGGCACGCTGCTGATCTGCCTGGCGTTGCCGCTGCTGGCGACCCTGTCATCCCTGCCCTGGCTGGCGGCGGCATTGTTCCTGTTTGGCGCCGGGCTCGGCACCGTGGACTCCACCGTGAACCTGCAAGCGGTGATCGTCGAGCGGGCCAGCGGCAAGACCATGATGTCGGGCTTCCATGGCATGTTCAGCCTCGGCGGGATCATTGGCGCCGCCGGCGTGAGCGCGCTGCTGGGCCTCGGCTTGTCACCGCTGGGGGCGATGCTGGTGGTCAATGCCTTGCTGCTGGTGGCGTTGTTCAAGGCCGCCCCGCACCTGCTGCCCTACGGTAGCGAAAGCTCAGGGCCGGCGTTCGCCATTCCCCATGGCGTGGTGCTGTTCATCGGCATCCTGTGCTTCATCGTGTTCCTGGCCGAAGGCGCGGTGCTGGATTGGAGCGCAGTGTTCCTGGCCACCGAGCGCGGGGTCGATACCGCCTACGCCGGGCTGGGGTATGCCGCGTTCGCGCTGACCATGACCGTCGGCCGGCTGACGGGAGATTCGGTGGTGCATCGCCTGGGTGCCAGGCGCGTGATTCTCTATGGCGGATCGATCGCCGCAACCGGTTTCCTGCTGGCCACGCTAGCACCGATGTGGGAGGCGGCGCTGTTGGGATACGCGTTGGTGGGGGCCGGCTGTTCGAACATCGTGCCGGTGTTGTACACCGCCGTCGGCAAACAGACGCTGATGCCGGAAGCGATCGCCGTGCCCGCCATCACCACCATCGGCTACGCCGGCATCCTGGCCGGTCCGGCGTTGATCGGCTTCGTCGCCCATGGCAGCAGCTTAAGTGTCGCGTTCGGGCTGCTGGCGTTGTCGCTGGTGGCGGTGGCGGCCAGTGGCAAAGTGTTGAAGGTCTGAGTTCTCTACAGGCCTTGTGGGAGCAAGGCTTGCCCGCGATGAAGATGACGCGGTCCTTTTGAGACCGAGGTGTCTGCATCGCGAGCAAGCTTTGCTCCCACAGCGTAAAGCTCGCTCAATCCTTGGCCCGATCAGAACCCCACACTCGCCTGCACAAAGAACGTCCGCGGCGCGCCGACGTAGATACCCGAGTTGTTGTCGCTGGAGCGGGTGTAGTACTGATGGTCGAACAGGTTCTTCACCCCGGCGCCGACTTTCAGGTTCGACAGTTGCTCCCCGAAGTCATAGCCGGCGCGCACGTTCCACAGCACGTAGCCCGGCATGTCACCGTACTGCCCATCGGCGCTGCCGTCGGTGATGTAGTCGCCTGTGAAGCTGCCATCGGCATTCACGCTGTTGCCGGGTGAACGCTGCTTGGACTGGGCGAAGGCGTCGAGATTGTAGGTCCAGCGGTTGACGTCGTAGCGCAGGCCCACGTTCGCCACCTGACGGGAATAGAACGGCAGGTCACGCCCCTGGAAGCTCGGGATCTGGCCTTCGTAAGTCGCGCGGGTGTAGGTAAAACCGGCATTGGCGGTGAGACCTTCGAGGCGTGGATCGAGCGCGGCCATGTCGTAGTGCACCGAAGCCTCCAGGCCCTGGTGTTTGGTCGCGCCCATGTTGGTCCAGCCCACGTCGTTGCTGATGTATTGCAACTCGTCGTCGAAGTCGATGTAGAACAGCGTCACTTCCCCGCCCCACACGTCGTCGTTGTAGCGTGTACCGATCTCGTAGGTCTTGGCCTTCTCCGGGCTCAAGCCGTTGGCGGTGTTGTTGCCGTCGCCGCCCTGGCCAAGCTGGAAGTACTGCAAGCTGCCGAACGATGTCTCGTAGTTGGCGAACAGTTTCCAGGCGTCGGACAGGTGATACATCACGCTCAGGGCCGGCAGCGGTTCGTTGCTGTCGATGCTGCGGCGTTTTTCCTGCACGGGGATGCCAGCGGTGTCGAGCACCGGGCGGTCGTGCCATTCGGTACTGATGCTTTCGAAGCGAATGCCGGGGGTGATGGTCCATTTGCCGACGTCGATCTTGTCGTCGATGTAGACCGCGTGGGCTTCGGTGCCGCCGGTACGGTCCTGGTAGACATGGCCGTCGGAACCCGGTCGCACCACTGGCTGGTTATCCCGCAGCGCCAGGCGGCTGGCTTCTTCGTGCATGCCTTCCTTGAGGTAGCGATAGCCCACGCTGGCCTCCTGGGTGGTGGCCCCCAGGTCGAATACATGGGACACCCGCGGCTCGATGCCGAAGGTGTAATACGTGCGAGGGTAGGACACCAGGTTGCGCTGGTCGCGGGAGGCGATGGTGCTACCACGGTAGCTGTCGGAGTAATAGGTCAACACTTCGGCCTGGGTGCGCTCGCTGATCTCGCGGATCCATTTGAACGACACGTCCTTGCGCCGACCGCTGAAATTGTCCCAGTCGCGGTCGGACTGGTACGGATCGGCGTCGTATTGCGCCTGGGTCAGGCCGCCGGGCATGTCGGCCTTGGCGTCGTAGTAATGAAAGTTCAGCGAGAAATCGTCGACGTCGGTCGGCGCCCAATGGGTCTTGAGAATGACGTCCTCGATGTCGTTGCCGTTGTTGCTCTGGCGATACCCATTGCCGTTGACGCCAGAATACAACAGCGCGACGCCCAGGCCGTTGTCGGCGGTGCCGCCGAGGAACGCCGTGTCGATGTGCTTCCAGCCGCCACGCTGGGAGGTTTCCAGGGTGCTGCCGATTTCGCCGGTGGTTTTTTCCGGAATCGCGCGGGTCACGAAGTTGATCACCCCGCCGACGTTCTGCGGTCCGTAGCGCACGGAGCCGGCGCCGCGCACCACGTCGATGCTGTCCAGGTTACCCGAGGAAATCGGCGCCATGGACAGTTGCGGCTGACCATAGGGCGCGAATGCCGCCGGCACACCGTCGATCAACACTGTAGAGCGTGGCGACAGGCGCGAGGTGAGGCCGCGCACGCCGACGTTCAGGGAAATGTCGCTGCCGCCGGTGCCGTTGGCGTCCTGCACCTGCACACCCGGCATACGCCGCAGCACGTCGCCGACGTTCATGGCGCCCTGCTCCACCATCGCTTCGCGGCGGATCACCGTGCGCGCGCCGGGGTGGTTCTGCACCACTTCGGCGTTGGCATCGCCGAGCCAGTCGCCGACCACCTGGATTTCAGTGGCCCCCAGCTCCAACGGGCCAGCGGCAGGGGCCGATGGCGCCGGTAGTAAGGTCACCGAACCTTCGTCGATCTGGTACTGCAAGCCGCTACCTTGCAGCAGTTGGCGCAAGGCAGCTTCCGGAGACAGATTGCCGTCCACCGCCGGGGCTTGTTTGCCGGCCACCAGGTCGGGGCTGAAGAACACCTGCAACGAGGTCTGCTGGCCGAGCTGGCTCAAGGCCTGGCCCAGCGGTTGCGCCTGGATGTGAATCGCGGTGGCAGCCTGGTCGGCAAACGCCTGGGGCAATGCGGCGCTGACGGCCAAGGTCAAGGCCAGGGGCAGCCAGCGTGCCGGGGTACGGTTGTTGGTTTTGGCGGTTTTTTTCACGTCGAACCTTGTCCTGTTGATCGCAAGAATACGCGTCTGTTAATGCAAACCAGTTGCAGTTGAACAAGAAGACGAAGAACTCGAAAAAAACCTGAATCTATCGCGCAATTATTTCCTGGCTGCCGTCATCGAGGGTACGCACGGCCACCGGCAGGATGTTGGGCAAGGCCTTGAGCAGCGACTCGGGGTCGTCTATGCGAAACACACTGCTCAGGCGCAAACTGCCCACCGCCGCGCTGCCGATTCGCAACGGTTTGGCCCGATAACGCGACACCTCTTCGACCACTTCGCTCAAGGGCGCGTTGTTGAACACCAGCTTGCCGGTGCGCCAGGCCGTGAGCGCATCGGCGTTGATCGCATAGGGCACGGCCACCTTGCCCTGGGCGTCGATCCGGGTGCCGAGGCCTGCGCTCAGGTCGACGGGCACGTCGCGCCCCTGGACCCGAACGCTGCCCCGCTCCACCGCCACACGGGTGCTGTCGGCATCGCGACGCACATCGAAGCGCGTCCCGGTCACCGTCACCCGGCCGCTGCCTGCCTCGACAGTAAATGGCCGAGCGGTGTCGTGCTCGACGCTGAACAACGCCTCGCCCTCGATCAACGCCACCCGCCGTTGCTGCGCATCGAATTGAACACGCACCCGGCTGCGGCTGTTGAGGTCGATCACCGAGCCGTCCGGCAAGCCGATGTGCCGGCGCTCGCCAAACACCGCGGCGAATTCGCCGCTGTAGTCGGAGGAATCGCCCAGGCCACTGAACAACCCGAGGCCGACCGTCACCGCCAGCAACCCGGCGGCCACGGCGTAGCGCAACAGCGGCCGGCGTCGGGGGCGTTCGGCGGGCGGCTCGCACAGCGCTTGCAAACGCGCCTTGGGCACCAGGTCGGCAGCGCTCCAGATCCCTTGCAGCAACTGAATCTCGTCGCGATGGTTGGGATGTTCAGCCAGCCAGGCCTCGAAACGCTGGCGCTCATCGACAGCCATGACCGGGGCTTGCAAGCGCACGAACCACTGGGCCGCCGCGTCGCGAACCCTGTCCTGCCCGCACGGGCATTCACGGCTATCCATCATGGAAGGTCCTGTGGCTCAGGTGGAAGATGACGGCGGCTCATTGACCAGGCCCATCCAGGCGGTCGCGCAGATGCCGCAGGGTGCGGATCATATACTTTTCCACCATGTTTTTTGACAGGCCCAGGCGCTCGGCGATTTCGGCCTGGGTCAGGCCTTCGATCTTCTGCCAGACAAACACCGTGCGGCAATTGGCCGGCAACTCGGCGAGCGCCCGCTCGATGGAGTCCGCCAGTTGGATCGCATGCATGAAGTGCTCCGGGTCGTCCGAAGACGACGGATCAGGGTCAACGACCGCCTCCTCCAAGGCGCCCCGCCGATCTTCGCGCCGATAGCCATCCACCGCAATATTGCGTGCCGTCTGATGCAGATACGCCCGCGGCTGCTCGACCTGCGCCGAATCGGCTTCGAGCACCCGCACGAAGGTATCGTGGGCCAGGTCCTCCGCCTGCTGGCGACTGCGCAGGCGACGGGTCCAGGTGCCGATCAACTCTTCGTAATGCTCGAAAAAGCCGGGTCTGCGGGGCAGCTTGGGGGTCATCACGGCGCGCTATGGGAACGAGGCGTGAATAGTAATGCTTCCTATTAATACGAAGCAAACGGATTACAGTGCCTGTCGTCCGAAGCGCTGGAGCTGAGGATAAATCTTTGTGGAAGCGAGCAAGCTCGCTTCCACAGGCTTTTCACAGACCACTGGTTTTCACTTTTTTTTGTTTCCCGATCACGCCTCCGGCATCTTGCGAAAGCCTACCGCCAGGCGATTCCAGCCGTTGATCGCGTTGATCGCCACGGTCAGGTCAACCATTTCCTTGGGATTGAAATGCTCGCTCAACAGCGCGTAGTCAGCGTCCGGGGCGTGGGTATCGCTGATGCGGGTCAGCGCTTCGGTCCAGGCCAGCGCGGCGCGTTCGCGACCGGTGAAGAACGGCGCTTCGCGCCAGGCGGTCACGGCGTAGAGGCGGCGCTCGGTTTCGCCGTCCTTGCGCGCATCGGCGGTGTGCATATCGATGCAGAAGGCACAGCCATTGATTTGCGAAGAACGCAGCTTGACCAATTCCAGCAGGGACTTTTCCAGGCCCAGTTTGGAGACGGCGGTTTCCAGGGCCAACATGGCTTTGAAGGCATCAGGGGAAGCGGTGTAGAAATCGATACGCGGTTGCATGCTGAACTCCAGGACAATTGGGTGTGGCGTTACGTTAGCCCCGGGCTGGCGCCATACAAATAGCCAATTGTTGGGAAGTTCGGGTGGCCAATGGCAGGCCGGTGGAAGCAGGCGGGGAAGCGAGAGACTCTTGCTCCCTCGCCACAGGGAACCATGAGTTCTTCAATCAGGCGCGGCTGCGCAGCCATTGCAGGAACCGCTTCTTGACCACCGGCTGGGGCACTTCGCGGATCAGGTTCTGGGCCAGGTGCATGCGCACGTCCAGCAAATTCTTCATGGCGTCGTTGATGTCGCGCCGGGCTTCGAGGCAAGGCTTGAGGTAGCTTTTCTCGATGCGATACAACGTGCAGAACGTCTTGGCGGAAAAATTCGCCAGCGCGGCCTGGTCGGACAGGATTCCCGCCTCGCCAATCACCTCCCCCGGCCCCATCCGCCCGCCCTCGAGTGTCTGGCCGTTACGCACCAGGCTCGCGCTGACCACGCCGGACTCGATGATGAACAGATGATCGCTGACTTCCCCGGCAGCCAGGATCACGTCGCCGGCGCGGAAGGTTTGCAGGGTCATGTTCTGGCTGAAGGTGTCTTTCTCTTCCTGGCGCAAGGTGGAGAAAATACTCGAGCTTTCCAGCAATGCCCGGGGCCGCGAGACACCACTGGGGGCAGAATTTTCACTGCTGGACAACAAGCTCACGCCCGAAGCCCGCAAGTGCCGGAACGCCAGGTCGAACAGTTGGTTGCGCACCTCGCGCTTCTGGCTCATGGACGCGACGAATCCGTTGATCTCGTATTGCGCACCGTCACTGTCACAACTTTTGAGCGTCACGCTCGGCACCGGGCTGGCCAGCAAGGCGCGGCAACCGATCATCGCCCGCTCCAATGCTTCGATCACCTTCTGCGGTCGCGCATGGGGGCTGACATGGACGCTGATGGACAGCCCATGCACATCGCTGGGCCGACTGAAATTGATGACCTTGGCCTTCGCCGCCAGGGAGTTGGGGATCACCGCCATGCTGCCCTGGGCGGTCTGCAAGCGTGTGGCGCGCCAGTCGATGTCGGTGACCCGGCCTTCGGTTCCGTCGATGGAAATCCAGTCATCGAGCTGATAAGGCTTGGTGGTGTTGAGCACGATGCCGGAGAACACATCGCTGAGGGTACTTTGCAGCGCGAGGCCAACGATGATCGCCATCGCCCCGGACGTCGCCAATACCCCCTTGACCGGCAGGTCCAGCACATAGGCCAGGGCGGCGATGATGGCGATCAGGAAAATCACCGCGCCGAGCAGGTCCTGCAGCAACCGCCCGGTATGACCGACCCGCTGCATCATCGCCGCACCGATCAGCACCGTCAGGGTGCGCGCGGCGAACAGCCACCAGGCAATCTGCAACCCTGTGGCGGCCAAGTGTCGCGGCACGTCATCGACCCACTGCGCCGGCTCCATGGGGTTGAGCCCTTCGTTGAACAGCAATGCGCTGAACAACGAAAAAATCACCAGTCGCGCGCCGATCTTCCAATAGACCCGCTCCGCGCTGACCAGCCGCCACATCACGAAGTCAAGCACCAGCAGCGCCAGGGAACAGAGCAGCGGGTGCTCGGAAATCAGAGACAGCATCGGGACAACTCCAGGAGGACCATGGGCGAAGATTGGCACAGATTGGACCGGCTGTAGAGATCGCCGCGGATCCCCGGTGAAAGATCCCACAAGGACGTTGGATGACTGCCCAGTAAGTGATCAGTCGTCCATCCGGCCAAAGCGCCCGGAATGGAAATCGCTGAAGGCCTGGTGGATTTCCTGTTCGCTGTTCATCACGAACGGGCCATGGCCGACGATGGGTTCGTCGATGGGCTCGCCGCTGAGCAACAGCACCACCGCGTCGTTGTCGGCTTGCAGGCACACCTGGTCACCCGCCCGGTCGAACAGCGCCAGTTGTCCGGCCTCGACACGCTCGCGACCATTGGCCTGGACCGAACCGCGCAGCACCACCAGGGCCGTGTTGCGGCCCTCGTGCAGGTCCAGGGTAAGGTCTTTCCCGCCCTTCAAGCGGATGTCCCAGACGTCGATGGGCGTGAAGGTCTTCGCCGGGCCTCGATGCCCGTCGAAGGTCCCGGCGATCAGGCGCAGGCTGCCGGCGTCGTTTTTCAGCGCGATGTTCGGGATGTCGTCCTTGAGGATCGTCTGGTAGCCGGCCGGGGCCATTTTGTCCTTGGCCGGCAGGTTGACCCACAGCTGCACCATTTCCATGACCCCACCCTGCCGGGCGAAGGCTTGGGAATGGAACTCTTCGTGGATGATTCCGGAAGCGGCGGTCATCCACTGCACGTCGCCAGGACCGATCTTGCCACCGCTGCCGGTGGAATCCCGATGTTCCAGCTCGCCCTGGTAGACGATGGTCACCGTTTCGAAACCACGATGAGGGTGCTGGCCGACACCACGCCGCTCGGTGGTCGGTGTGAATTCCGTGGGAGCGGCGTGGTCCAGCAGCAGGAACGGACTGATGTGCTTGCCCAGGTTGTCGTAGGAAAACAGCGTACGAACCGGGAAACCGTCACCCACCCAATGGGGCCGCGGGCTAGTGTAGAGGCCGATAATGTTTTTCATGCTGTGTCTCCAAATCAGGTGTTGCAAGGATGGACACAGCTTAAAACCGAGCGGTTTATAGCGCTAGACGGCAAAAACCGGCCTTAGCGTTCTATTGAAGGAACAATGAGACCGGTGCGGGAACCCGTTCAAAGATGATTGCGCTTGGCAAACTCCGACAGCCCCACCAAGGACTGCAGGCCTAGCTTTTCCAACAGGCGGGTCTTGTAGGTACTGACAGTCTTTGGGCTCAGGAACAGGTTTTCGGCGATGTCCTTGCCGCGCATGCCCATGGCCAGCATGCGCAGGATGGACAGCTCGCGGGTGGAAAGGCTTTCCAGGGCCTGCTGTTCGCTGCGCTGCTGGAAATCCAGCCTGACGGACACTTGGGGGAAATAAGCGTAACCGGACTTCAACGCCTGGATGGCCTTGGTCAGTTCCTTGAGATCGCTTTTCTTGGTCACGAACCCACGGGCTCCGGCCGAGATGCAGCGGTTGCAGAAGTGCTGCGCGTCCTGGGAGGTGAACACCAGCACACTGCACTCGGGATACTGGGCCATGATCCAGACCAACAGGTCCAGGCCATCGAAACCGTTCATCACCAGGTCGAGGATGACCAGGTCGGGCATGCTCTCCTTGATGAACGTCCGGGCTTCGGCCACGCCGTTGGCGTCCCTGATGTGGCTGAACCCCTCGGTCTGGCAAACGAGCCGCAGCGCTCCTCGGATGACAGGGTGGTCGTCCACGATCAATACGTCTTTCAAGGCAATTCCCCAGGTCAAAACAAACGGCACCGGTGCCATGACTGCACCGGACTCTTGCACAAACGCCAGGCCATGCCACCTGTCTGATCCGACAGTGCCGACCGACGGTCAATCTCAGCGCCCATGGCCCTGCCGGAGGGGGCGCTCCCACGGTTGCAGCGACTCACTGGCCAGAGGGTCAACCTGCGTCATCAGGCGCTTGAGTGACACGAGATCAGGCAAGGGTGCCTGGCTCAGGTGCACGCTCGAACGACGGGTGACGGGCACCGGCGATAGACCGACCGGTTGAGCGTTGTAGACCAGCCCGTGACAAACCTGTGGGCTGTAGGCAGCAAAATCCTGGAGATCCAGCGCCCCGTTTGCCAGCCCGGCGTTGATGAGCACCAGGTCGAACGGTTCGCTACCGTACTCCACCAGCTTCAGCAACTCGTGCACATGGCTCACGGGGACGATCCGGAAATAACCCAGCTGATTGAGCAGACGCTCCAGCACGATTCGATGGGCATGGTCTGGATCGGCAATCAGGATACGGAGTGCTTTGTTCGACATGGCAAGCTTTCCAATAGCAACGCGCCAGGTAAGGAGCGGCTCAAGAACATTAAGGGCCGTCAGGCTAGAGGAAGCGTTTGAAAGACGATGTAGGACTATTCCGAAAATATGGACAGACACAGCCCTTACATGGAGGGAATTCATCTGTGCGAGGATCCGAGGGGACCGCTTCGCGGTCTGGCGGGAGCACGCGCCTTCGCCACATGGGGCTTGAGTCCATCGCTCAATTGCTCCATGGCTTGGCGAAGGACTTCCACGGGTTCGGCGAGTTGCACCGCGTTACCTCCCCGGCAAGCGTTTTCCAACGCCTCGCAGGCGGCGACCAGGCGTTGCGCGTCGATGATGCGTGCGCCGCCCTTGATCCGGTGCGCCAGGTCCGCCAGGCCAGGCAAGTCTTGCTGGGAAGACAAACGCAGCAGTCGCGCTTGATCTTCGGCATTGCTGTCGAGCAGTTCTTCCAGCAGTTGCCTGAGGGCGTTCGGGTCATCGCCGGTCAGTTGTTGCAGGCTGCTCAAATCGAGGTCGTCGCTAGACGGGGGCGTCGTGTTGTGTGGCGTGACCGAAGCCAGGCGATCATGGAGCGCTTCGAGGCTGATGGGCTTGAACAGGCAATCGTCCATCCCGGCGTCGGCGCAGCGCACCTTTTCCTCGGGCTGGGCGTTGGCCGTGAACCCCAGGATCACCCCGGGCGACCACTGGCGGGCACGCTCCTCGGCGCGAATGGCGCGGGCCAGTTCATAGCCACTCATCAAAGGCATGTTGCAGTCGGTAATCACCACGTCGAAGGGTTCGCTGCGCCAGGCCCGGAGGCCTTCGACACCGTTCTGCGCCTCCTCGACACGGTGCCCCAGGTAACCCAGTTGCCGGGACAGCAGCAGACGGTTGGCCGGGTAATCATCGACCACCAGGATCCTCAGCACCGGGCCCGGCGGCCGCGTCTCGTCCTCGCCAGGCGAAGCCGGCGGCAGCGCATCGAGCACCGGCAGGTTCAGCAGGATCTCGACCTGGGTGCCCTCCCCCGGCTCGCTGTGCAATGTCAGGGTGCCGCCCATCATTTCGCACAAGGTGCGGCTGATGACCAACCCCAGCCCGGAACCGCTGCGCGCCGACTGAGCGCCGTGGCTGGCCTGGGTAAAGGGGCTGAACAGGCGACGCTGGTCCTCAGCCGAAATACCGCAGCCAGTGTCCTCGACCCGCAGGCGAATGCCCAGATGCACGTGCCCGGGATCCGGCTCGCCACGCACACTCAGGCGCACCTGGCCCTGCTCGGTGAACTTGATGGCGTTGCTCAGCAGGTTCGACACGATCTGCTTGAAGCGCAAGGGATCGATCGACACGTCGCGGTCGATCGCGGCGTCCAGCGCCAGCGTCAGGCCCAGGTGCTTTTGCCGGGCCAGGCCTTCGAAGATCCGCGCCACCGATTCCACCAGTGCCTTGAGGTTGGCCCGCTCCGGCGTCAATGACAGCCGGCCCGACTCGATGCGGGCGATGTCGAGGATGTCGCCGATCAAGTCGAGCATGCCATGGGCAGCACCCGACGCGACTTCGATGGCGGACCGGTCGACGATGCCCTGGTCAGCTTTTTTCAACGCCAGTTCCAGCATGCCGATGACCGCATTCATCGGCGTGCGGATCTCATGGCTCATGGTCGCCACGAAAGTGGTCTTGGCCCGATTGGCGTCGTCGGCGCTTTCCTTGGCGAGCCGCAATTGCTCCAGCAGGCGCCGCAAATACATGACCCAGCCCAAGGTCACCAGCAACAGCAACGCGGCGACGGCAAACCCTTGCAGGATCGTGGTGCGGTTGCGCAGCCAGTAACTGTTGTCGATCACCACCTCGCTGCGCCAGCGATTGGTCAGCTCGTCCATTTCCTCGGGCGAAATGCTCAACAGCGCTTTGTCCAGAATGGAGTAAAGCTCCAGCGCCCCGCGGTTCGTCGCCAAGGCAACGCGCGCCGGCACGGTGCCCACGGTGCTGGTGATCTGTAACGTGTCACGGTATTGGCGAGAGATCATATAGCGGGCGCTGATCAGCGGATTGATCGCCGCATCCGCCGCGCCAGACGCCACCATCGCCATGGCGTCGGCCCCGTTCTGTGCTGTCACCAACTGCACGCGGGGGAACTGCTCCAGCAAAAACTCACGCAATACGTTGCCACGCACCAGCGCCAGGCGCTGGCCGGCCATCTGATCCAGGGTAAGCGGCGCCTTGGCCCTGACCGGCAGCACCAACACGAACGGGTTCGTCAGATACGGTCGGGTAAAGCGCAACTCGCTTTCGAGTTCGGCGCTGGGGATGGCGGTGGCGAGGACATCAGCCTTGCCGCTCTTGATCTGGCCGATCAGGTCATCCACCGAATCGCCACGTTGCACATCGAATTTCAGACCGGTGCGCAAGCTGATCCTCGCCAACACATCGGCGCCGATGCCGCGCAATTGGCCTTGCTCGTCGAAGAACGTCAGCGGCAGGAAGTTTTCGTTGACCGCCACTTTGATCCGCGGATGAGCATCCAGCCAGCGTTGCTCGCGGACACTGAAATGCACCGTTTGCCGGCCCGGCATGCTCGCGCCGCCGGCGCTCCAGCGCCGCAGGATGCTCATGCGTTCGCTGGCGGGAATGGCTTGCAGCGCGGCGTTGACGATACGCAGCAGGCGCCCATTGTCGCGACTGACCGCGAAGGCGAATGGCTGCACCTCCATGCGCGAGAAGTCCGCCAGTTGGATGTTGTTCAGGTAATTCTTGCTGATCAGGTAGTTGGCACTGATCGAATCCCCCAGGTAGACGTCAGCCTGGCCGAACGCCACGGCACCGATGGCGCTCAGGGTCGAAGGGTACAGTTGCAAGGTCGCGTCGGGATAAAAAGCCTTGACCGTGTCCGGTGGCAGATAGTGATACAGCATCGCCACACGCTTGCCCGCCAGGTCCGCCGGCAAGTCCTGGCTGTCGTCGACGCGGGCCACCAGGGTGGGCAAGTCATCGGCGTAGGCCTGGGACATCGCCAGGCCCGGCTCGGCGGCCTCGAAGCCGTTGGCGGTGCCGAGCAGATCGATCTCGGCGCCGCGCAAGGCCTGGAGCGATTCGGTGCGCGACGGATAGCGCCGCACCTCGATCTGGACGTGCAAAAGCTGCCCCAGCAGTTGCGCGTAATCGGCGGTCAGGCCTTCGTAGTCGCGACCGTTGCCGGTGATGCTGAAAGGCGCGTAGTCCGGTGCCGAGGCGCCCAGCAGCAAGGTGCCTTTGCCACGCAACCAGGCCCAGTCGGCCGAGTCCAGGGACACGGAATAGTCGCCCACGTCGGAGCGCCCGAGCACCTGCAGCGACTCGGGCGCCGCGTCAACCCGTGGCACCCCACTCAATGAGCCCAGCAACAGCACCGCCAGGCCTGCGCGTAGAAGCAGCATCATCTGGTTGTTTCGCTTGGCATGATCGACCGGCCCCCCCGACGGCACAATCCGTCAGGGGCGACCGGCCAAGAGGTTCAGACTGCCAATACGAGGGAACAGCGAACCGTCCATGGGCCTGTCAAACGACGACAGGCATGGAGTGAGTGTAGGAAGTTTCTGAGGATTTTCCTGTAGCCCATCGGATGGGCGCCGGATTCAGGGACGCCCCCCTTGCGGGAGCACCTTCGTGCGGGTGGTGCTCGAGGTTGGGGATCTGTTGTTTTTGCCTGAAGGCTGGTTCCACCCGGTGGAGTCGGTGTCCACATCGTTGTCGGTGAATTTCTGGGTGAATTCGGGTCGGGGTTGGTAAGAGGCCACTGGAGGCACGCTGCTTTTGTGGCGAGGGAGCTTGTTCCCTCGCCACAGCAGTTGTCACCGCAATTCGTCCGTTGATCGCCGCGCCCCGCTTCGAGTTGCCAGCCCAGAAAACCCCTCCTAAGATCGATGCTCCAACGGGTGCAGCGGAGCTGCCCGACAAAAACCCGACTCAAGGATCCGGTATGACCCATATCAAACGCCCCATCACCACCCCACCTCGAACAGGCCTGACCCGGGAAGATCTCTGGGAAGCCCAGGACCGGGGCCTGATCAAATGCTGGGAAATCGGCCGCGAGCGGGCGATGAAGTTTCCCGAACTGGCACAACGCTGCCAAGCCGGTGAGTTACCGGTGCTGGGCTGGAAAGGCGGTGTCAGCCGCAGCTTGAAGAAAAACGAAAAATTCGGTTGCCTCAAGTACCTCGCCCAATGGCAAGGTCTGCGCGGTGAAGACCTGGACATCGACTTGTCCCAGGAACGCACCCTCACCTGCTCCAGCACGAACATGATCGTCACGTTCACCCCGGATCGGGCCAAATACGTGAATCAGGAACCCGCCTGAGCGTAACCGGGCAATGTCGCAAACCGCCTCAAGACAGAGCGGCAAACCGTTCACGATAGGCCTGGGGGGTCACGCCCATCGCCCGCAGAAAACTGCGGCGCAAGGTCTCTTCACTGCCGAAACCGCACTGCACCGCCACGCGCTTGATGGGGAGCGCGGTGTCGGCCAGTAGCCGGCGGGCGGTTTCCACGCGAATCAATTCCACCGCTCGTGCCGGGGTCTGGCCGGTGTCGGCGCGGTAGTGACGGACAAAGCTGCGTTCGCTCATGCCCGCCTGGGCAGCCAGATTCGACAGCCCCAGGTCTTGGGTGAGGTTCTCGGCGATCCAGGCGTGCAACTCATCAAAACGGTTGCCCTGTTTTTGCAGTGAAAGCATCACGCTGAACTGCGATTGCCCACCAGGTCGCTTGAGGAACACCACCAACTGCCGGGCGACCTCCAGGGCCATGGCGCGCCCCAGGTCGTCTTCTACCAATGCCAGGGCCAGGTCGATACCGGCCGTGACCCCGGCCGAAGTCCAGACCGGACCGTCATTGATAAAGATCGGATTGGGTTCGACCCGCAACTGCGGATGCTGCTCGGCCAGTTGTTCGCAGCGCGTCCAATGGGTCACCACGCGCCGCCCGTCCAGCCAGCCGCTGGCCGCCAGCAGAAATGCCCCGGTACACACCGAGGCCACCCGACGCGAACGCAAGCCATGCTCCTTGACCCACGCCACCAGCGCCGGGTCTTTCGCCGCTTCGTACACGCCCCAGCCACCGGCGATCAGCAAAGTGTCGCTGCCTTCGCTCGGCAGCGGCTCTGCCATCAGCGCCAACCCCGCCGAAGACACCACCGCCCCGCCCCCAGCGGCAATGACCCTGGGCGTGTAGGGCAACGGCAGGCCTTGCTGGCGGGCCAGGTCGTTGGCCGACGCGAATACCTGCAAGGGCCCGGTGACGTCCAGCACTTGCACGTTGGCGAAGGCCAGTACATGAATGGTTTTCGGTGAGTTGGGCATATTGGCGTGATTCGAGGGCTTATTGGCGTATGCGCCAGAGCCTACGGACCTAAAGTCAAACCGTCCACCCCTCGGGCACCATCCACAGGAGAAACGCCATGACGCTGCAGATCGGTTTGTTGTTATTTCCCCAGGTCCAGCAGTTGGACCTCACCGGCCCTTATGACGTGCTGGCTTCGTTACCGGATGTGAAAGTCCACCTGATCTGGAAAGACCTGGCCCCCATCACCGCCAGCACCGGGCTGGTGCTGCTGCCCACCACCACGTTCGCCGACTGCCCGAAACTGGACGTGATCTGTGTCCCCGGCGGAAGCGGCGTCGGCCCCTTGATGGAAGACGAACAGACACTCGCCTTCCTCAAGCGACAGGCCGCCGAGGCGAAATACATCACTTCGGTGTGCACCGGTTCGCTGGTGCTCGGTGCGGCAGGCCTGTTGCAGGGGAAGCGCGCCACCACCCATTGGGCCTATCACAGCCTGCTGCAAACCCTGGGCGCGACACCGGTCAAGGATCGCGTGGTCCGCGACGGCAACCTGCTGACCGGTGGCGGCATCACGGCGGGGATCGATTTTGCCTTGACCCTGGCAGCCGAACTGTTCGATCAGGACACCGCCGAACTGGTCCAACTGCAACTCGAATACGCCCCTGCCCCACCCTTCAATGCAGGCAGCCCGGACACCGCGCCGACGCGCATCTTGGAAGAAGCCCATCGACGCGCCGCCGAGTCGTTCCGCGTGCGCTCGCAGATCACCCAACGCGCCGCGGCGCGGCTGGAGCTCGCTAGATCATAGGTCCATAAGCCTGTGGCGAGGGGTTTGATCCCCTCGCCATTGTGGTCAGCCGGATCCTCCTGCGCACTTGCACGATCCTGTAGCGATCGAACCGACGCTGGTCGCCCGCCGCGCAATCGGCTTTACTAGCTCGGTTCATTCAATTGGCAAGGAGATTGATCGGCATGTCGGTATCCACGTCCCTACCCATCGCGCCTGATAACGACGTCAGCCCGCGCCGTGCGGAACTGGCGAGCCTGATGATGCGCTTCGCACCGGAGTCTGGTGTCCACTCCACGGCTATCGAGGTCTTGCACCTGATCCGCTGCGACCAGCCGACCGAAGCCTTGCACACCGTGCACAAGCCTGGCCTGTGCATCATCGTCGAGGGACGCAAGGAGGTGCGCCTGGCAGATGAATGCTACGTGTATGACCCGCTCAACTACCTGGTGGTCTCGGTGACGCTACCGCTGGCCGGTCAAGTGATCGAGGCCAGCCCCGAGCGTCCCTATCTGTGCATTCGCCTGGACATCGACCCTGTACAGATCTGCCGGCTGATCGCCGAAAACCGTACCCTCAGCCTACCGACCGAGAGGGCTGATCGCGGACTGTTCCTGGACCGCATCGACACGTCGCTGCTTGACGCAGTGCTGCGCTTGCTACGGCTGTTGGACAGCCCGGACGATATTGCAACGCTCGCACCTTTGGCCCAGCAGGAAATTTTCTACCGATTGTTGCGCGGCGCCCAGGGGCGACGCTTGCACGAAATCGCCATTCCCGATACCCAGACCCACCGTATCAGTCGCGCCATCGAGTGGCTCAATACTCATTACGCCGAGCCGCTGAGCATCGACAGCCTGGCACAAATGATCAACCTCAGTCCGTCGGCGCTGCATCATCGCTTCAAAGCCGTGACGGCCATGAGCCCCTTGCAATACCAGAAACAGCTACGCCTGCAAGAAGCCCGACGGCTGCTGTTGGCGGAGAACAGCGACGTTTCGTCGATTGGCTACAAGATGGGCTACGAAAGTCCTTCGCAATTCAGCCGGGAATACAGCCGTCTCTTTGGCGCCTCTCCAAGCAAGGACATCGCTCGTTTGCGCGCCCAGACGCTGGTCAATAGCGTCTGATGCCTGCCGACCCTGGCCTGCCCCTGCCATGGCAGGGGCACTTTTTCGCAGGCGAAAAAAAACCCGCCGAAGCGGGTTTTTTCCAAGACCATTACGACTTCCTGTCGATAGCCATCCTTGCAAGGTCGATCGTCCCTGATCCTGAGCACTCCCTGTGCTTCAGTGGATGAGTCCAGATTACGCGTCGGATCCAAAGTGCAATAGAAGACATATCTGCCAAGGCGTGTAAGACATTCGCTATACCTGGTTTACGAAAAGCCTTGCATCCGTGTTTTCGAACGGCAAGGAATCAGGTTTTACTCAGGAATGCCTCGATGTTGGCCATCTGCTCGTCCCAGCCACGGCTATCCATGCGAAAGGCCTTGAGTCGACGCGCCTCTGGAAGGCTACCAAAGCCAGACTCCACCACTTTGAGCAGGGTACCGCCGTCCATGTCCTCCAGGTCAAACTGCACGCGTGTTTCGGACTCCTGGGAATAATCCACCTGCGGCTCGACTGCGTAAGGGTGCCAGCGGAACGAGAACACCCGCTCAGGCTCCACGCGCTCCACCAACACGTCCCAGACGAGGTGTTCGTACCCTGGATAGGTAACCTGGCCCTGGGTCCGCTCGCCTGCCACAAACCGCTTTCCTTCAAGGGCAACGCCAAACCATTGGCCAAAGGCCTCTGCATTGGCCAGGACCCGCCAAACATGGGAACGCGGAGCCTTGAGCAGGATCTTTCTTTCAATGCGATCAGATGAATGCATGGGTCACCTCCTGTGTTCAACAGTAGGCTTGTAAGACCACGAGGCCAACCGGAAAGTTGTATCAGACCGCTGTTTACCGTCGCCGCTGAGGTGAAAACAGTGAAGGGCGATGTAAACTCCCCCGGCTTTTCCAGGAGAGATCGACCATGTTCCCACGCTTGTTTCTGGCGATGACGCCACTGCTTTTTCTCAGCGTCGCTCACGCCGACGACTGTGCCAATGCCACGACCCAAGGCGATATGAACCAGTGCGCCGCCCAGGAAAACAAGGCCGCCGACAAAGAACTCAACAGTTTGTACCAGCAGATCACCGCGCGCCTGAAGGACAATCCCGAAACCAGGCAAATGCTGGTCAAGGCACAACGAGCCTGGATCAGCTTCCGTGACGCTGAGTGCAGTTTTTCCGCCTCTGGAGTCGAGGGTGGGAGCGTCTACCCCTTGATCCACAACAACTGCATCACGGCCCAGACCAAGATACGGATCGAGGCGTTCAAGACCTATCTCAAATGCAAGGAAGGGGATTTGAGCTGCCCGGTACCAGAGGCGTGACAACCTGAATGTAAAAAAGGATGACCCGCAGGTCATCCTTTTTGAAGGTTTTTCAAGCACTAAAACAAAACCCCTACCTGCGTCAGCAGATAGGGGTTCCGGAATTTAATCTTGACGATGACCTACTCTCACATGGGG
>NZ_JAODAB010000027.1 GCF_025336485.1 Pseudomonas citri
GCTCTTGCTCTTGCTCTTGCTCTTGCTCTTGCTCTTGCTCTTGCTCTTGCTCTTGCTCTTGCTCTTGCTCTTGCTCTGGCTTCTGATCTTGGCCGCCCCGTTAACCACAAGGGCCGAACGCAGGCATTGCGTAGTGGGCATCCCGGCATGGATGCCGGGATAGCCGCGCTGGGTCATGGAGGGCCCTTCGCGGCGGGCCCACGGAGCAATGCCGGAGTGAGGGAACACCTCGCCTAGGCGAGGTGCCCAGTGGTGGGGCAGAGCGTTTTGCTTACTTTTGCGCTTCTCAAAAGTAAGCCGCCGTCAGGGCGGAACCCCAAGCAGCCGTTACCGCAGCAACGGATATGCCCCGAACATCCAGACCAACAAACCGGGAGCAAGCTCCCTCACCACAGAGGTCGTAAGAAAGCTCAGAAATCACACCCAACAAAAAGCCCCGCCTCTTTGCAGAAGCGGGGCTTTTTTGCGGATCAGGCCAGCTGAGGCTGTGCACTCACCGGCTGAAGCGGTAGCAACGGCGCATGAGGATCGGCCTTGACCGATGCCCGCCAGGCCGCCAGCCACTCCGGATGCGCCTCGTTCCAGACCTGCTCATGCAGGCGCGACAGGGCCACCGGGTCGCTCAGCAATGCCAGTCGCTCGGCGTTGCTCAGCCCCGCAGGACCGGCCTTCAGGGCGTGGCGAACGCGTTCGACCCGAAGCCATTCGATCGGCTCGGCCTGGCGGTGCCGCGAGGTTGCCAGGGCGTAGGCCAAGGCGTTCTGTTGTGGATCGACCACCGCCCGGATGAAGCCGTCGTGCAGCGCGTGCCAGCGGTTTTCATGGGTGTACTGGTCCGTCGACAGCAACTCCTGCGGCGGGGCGTATTCCTCAGGGATCAGGAACAGGCTTTCGTCGCGGGATTTCAAGCCCAGGCCCACGCGACTGGAGATCACCGACACCGGGATTGACAGCATCAACGAACCCACGATCGGCACCAGCCACCACAAGAAGCTTGGGTTCAGCCAGATCACCAGCAAGGCCCAGAAGAAGCCCAGCACGGTTTGCGGACCGTGGCGCTTGACCGCTTCGCTCCAAGGCGTGGAGTCGTCGTCACGCTGCGGGGAATTCCAGGTCGCGGCCCAGCCCAGGAACGCGGCGAGCACGAAGCGGGTGTGGAAAATCATCCGCACCGGCGCCAGCAGCATGGAGAACAGCATCTCCAGCAGCATCGACACCGTCACCTTGAACTTGCCACCGAACTCCTTCGCACCCTTGGCCCAGATCAGCACCACGCTCAACAGCTTGGGCAGGAACAACAGCACGATGGTGGTGGAGAACAGCGCGATGGCCTTGTCCGGATGCCATTGCGGCCACAGCGGATAAAGCTGGCGGGGTTCGAGGAAGTATTGCGGCTCCATCAGGGTGTTCACCGCCAGCAACGCGGTGGACAACACCAGGAAGAAGAACCACAACGGCGCCGACAGATAGGACATCACGCCCGTGAGGAACACCGCACGGTGCACCGGGTGCATGCCCTTGACCAGGAACAGCCGGAAGTTCATCAGGTTGCCGTGGCACCAGCGGCGGTCACGCTTGAGCTCGTCGAGCAGGTTCGGCGGCAGTTCTTCATAACTGCCCGGCAGGTCATAGGCAATCCACACGCCCCAGCCGGCGCGGCGCATCAACGCGGCTTCGACGAAGTCGTGGGACAGGATGGCGCCGGCGAATGCGCCTTTACCCGGCAGCGGCGCCAGGGCGCAGTGCTCGATGAAAGGCTTCATGCGGATGATCGCGTTGTGGCCCCAGTAGTGGGACTCACCCAACTGCCAGAAGTGCAGGCCAGCGGTAAACAACGGGCCGTACACACGCGTGGCGAACTGCTGCATGCGCGCATACAGGGTGTCCATGCCCGAGGCTTTCGGCGCGGTCTGGATGATGCCGGCGTCCGGCGTGGCTTCCATCAGGCGCACCAGGCTGGTCAGGCATTCGCCACTCATCACACTGTCGGCATCGAGTACGACCATGTACTTGTAGTCGCTGCCCCAACGACGGCAGAAGTCGTCGAGGTTGCCACTCTTGCGCTTCACACGACGACGGCGGCGGCGATAGAAGATCTTGCCAAAGCCGCCGGCCTCACGGCAGACATCCATCCAGGCCTGCTGCTCGGCGACACAGATGTCGGTTTCGTTACTGTCGCTGAGTACGAAGAAGTCGAAACGATCGAGATCACCGGTGGCAGCCACCGACTCGAAGGTCGCGCGCAAACCGGCGAATACCCGCGGCACGTCCTCGTTACAGATCGGCATCACCAGCGCGGTGCGGGCGTCCTTGGGAATCGGCTCGTTGCCGGCACTGGCACCGGAGATACGGTACTTGTCATGCCCGGTGAGCAATTCAAGGAAGCCCATCAGCGCGGTCCAGAAACCCGCCGATACCCAGCAGAACAGGATGCCGAACATGATCAGGATGCTGGTTTGCAAGGCATACGGCAGCACTTGGGTGGCCGTCTGCAACAGCGGTTGGTGCAGGACCTCGTCCAGGTCCACCAACGACCAACCCTGGTACGGCATGATGCCCTTCATGTACCAGCCCGCGACAATGGTCTGGCCCAGCATCAGGATCAACAGGATGTAGCGACGGATCGAACCGACGGTGCGCCAACGCGCATGCGGCAGCACGCGCTCATCCTTGGGCGGCTTCGGCGGGTTGGTCCGGCCGGTCAGGCGACGCCAGCCGCGCACAAGGATGTTGGTGCGCCACGGCTCCGGCACGACCTTGGTCCGACGGATCGGTGGAGTCGCTTTCAAGCGAACCCGACCGCTGGCGTCGAGCCCCAGCATCTCGGCGTCCTCGAGCTCCTCGGCGGTGCTCAAGGTCAGGCGCCGGCCGACCGAGGCCTGCGCCGCCTCGGTCGATGCGTCGAACGTCGGGGACGATAGACGCTCGTGCAGTTCGCTGAAGGACTTGCAGCCTGCCAGTTCGGCACGCTGCGCGTCGGTCATGGGCAAGTGGGCCAAATACTCGCTAAGTGTTTCTGGCTGTACGGGCGTATTACTCATCGGCAGGCAACTGATAGCTCCAGGTCTCGGTCAGGACTTGTTCAGTCGCTTCCGGTTCCTGCTGGGTTGGGGTTGCTTCAACGGCGGCAGACGCCGCCTTGACAGCCTTGGCTTCTTCTTTCGCTTTGTCTTTCGCTTGTTCTTTCACGCTCTGCTGCGCGACCTTGTCAGCCTTGGCCAGGGTGGTGGTGACGCTGTGGGCCGAAGCAGGCGCTTCGACAGGCATCAACGGACGAATCAGCGCCGCGCGCATTTCAGTGGACTGCTTGGCGTCCTTGATCTTGAGTCGCAGAGTCAGGCGCCAGCCCTTGGTTTCCGGGTTGTAGCGCACATTATTCTCGACGATCTCGGCGTTTTCGCCGACGCTCACCTGGCTACGCACATCGGCGTCTTCCGGCAGGTCTTGCAGCGACGGGCCTTCGAAATCCACCAGGTAAGCCACGCTGCCGTCCGGCTGGCGAATCAGGTTGGACTGCTTCACGTCACCCGTGGAACGCAAGGTCTGCTTGACCCAGGCGCTGTCCGGCGAGTGCAGGCTGGCTTCGTCGAGGGTCCAGTGCAGGCGGTAGCTGAAATCCAGCGGCTGGCCTGGCTCAGGCAGTTTTTCCGGGCTCCAGAACGCAACGATGTTGTCGTTGGTTTCGTCGGCGGTCGGAATCTCCACCAGGTCGACGGTGCCCTTGCCCCAATCGCCTTTCGGCTCGATCCAGGCACTTGGACGTTTTTCGTAGCGGTCGTCCAGGTCTTCGTAGTGACTGAAATCACGACCCCGTTGCAACAGGCCGAAACCCCGTGGGTTTTCCACCGAGAAATTGCTCACAGCCAGGTGTTTCGGGTTGTTCAGCGGACGCCAGATCCACTCGCCGTTGCCGGCGTGGATCGACAGGCCACTGGAATCGTGCAGTTCACGCCGGTAGTTCAACACCTTGGAAGGCTGGTTGGCACCGAACAGGTACATGCTGGTCAACGGGGCAACGCCGAGCTTGGTCACGCGATCGCGCAGGAACATGCGCGATTTCACATCGACCACGGTGTCGGTGCCTGGACGCAGGGTCAGGCGATAAGCACCGGTGGCACGTGGCGAATCCAGCAGGGCGAAGATCACCAGGTGCTTGTCGGTGGGTTTCGGACGCTGGATCCAGAACTCGCGAAAACGCGGGAATTCCTCACCGGACGGCAACGCGGTGTCGATGGCCATGCCACGGGCGGACAAGCCGTACACCTGCCCCTTGCCGATGACGCGGAAATAACTCGCGCCCAGCATGGTCATGATTTCGTCTTGCTTGTCGGCCTTGTTGATCGGGTACAGCACGCGGAAACCCGCGTAGCCCAACTGCTCGGTCGCCTTGGGATCGAACTGGACGTCGCCGAAATCGAAGCGTTTCGGGTCGTATTTGATTTCTTCGACGCTGGTTGCGGTGACTTCGTTGATTTTCACCGGTGTGTCGAAGTGCATGCCCTGGTGATAGAACGACAGCCGGAACGGCGTCTTCTGGTCGGCCCATTCGGCTTTTTCGGTGCGGAAACGGATTTTCTGATAATCGGCGAATTTCATTTCGCGGAATTCGTTCGGCAGATTGCTACGCGGGGCTTCGTATTTTTGCCCGGCCAGCTCTTGGGCCTTCGCCGACACATCATCCAGGCTGAATGCCCACAGTTGGCCCGCGCCAAACAGGCACAGCAGGGCCGAGCCCGCTACCAGAGCGTTTCTAAACCGTTTGGCAGACATTTTTGGTGCATTACAGGGACTAACAATCACGAGCAACCCTCGCCGAATACTGATCAAAAAACCAACGGCCAGATAAGGGATCTGCAAAGTATCGGCTTTGAAAAACCGCCCTTGCGGACCACTCTTGCCAAGTTGGCGAGCATTGTTCCGACTCCGATGGGACAAAATGATTCCCCAAACGGCCCAGGACAACTCTCTACCTAAGTCAAATGGACCAGCGAACGCTGATCCCCCGTAGCGCGCGATTATCTAGCAGGCCGCGTGACAACGCATCAGGCGCAACAAAGTATTTCTCGAGAAAACTCCCGGTTTTGCCTCGAAACAGGATGGAAAAGATGTTTCAAACACTTTCAGGCCTGTAACAGGAAGGTTACCGGGCCATCGTTGACCAGATGCACCTGCATGTCGGCGCCGAATCTACCTGATGCCACAGTGCCATGCACCTGTTTCGCTTGGTTTAGCAAATAGTTGAACAGTTCCTCTCCCAGGACGGGCGGCGCGGCCGTTGAAAAGCTCGGGCGCAAGCCACTTTTGGTATCGGCCGCCAGGGTGAACTGCGACACCAGCAGCAATCCACCGCCAACGTCTGCCAGGGACAGGTTCATCTTGCCCTCGGCGTCGCTGAAGACCCGGTAGTTAAGCAGTTTATGCAGGAGTTTGTCGGCGCTGGCCCGGGTGTCCCCGGGCTCGACGGCCACCAGCACCAGCAAGCCCTGGTCGATGGCCCCGACAATTTCACCGGCCACTTCGACCCGGGCGCCGCGAACCCGTTGCAACAGGCCCTTCATGCTTCTTCGGGCGGCAGGTTCAACAGACGCCGGGCCATTTGCCCGGCAGCGCGCACCAGTGCGTCAGTGATGCCTGGCTCAGACGCGGCGTGGCCGGCGTCGCGGATCACCTGCAGTTCGCTGTTGGGCCAGTTCTGGTGCAGTTCCCAGGCGTTGTCCAGTGGGCAGATCACGTCGTAGCGACCGTGCACGATGACACCCGGCAGATGGGCGATCTTGCCCATGTCGCGAATCAGCTGGTTGGGCTCCAGGAAAGCGTTGTTGGTGAAATAGTGGCATTCGATCCGGGCAATCGACAGTGCACGCTGCGGCTCGGAGAAGCGATCGACCACCAGGGGGTTCGGGCGCAGGGTCGCGGTGCGTCCTTCCCAGATCGACCACGCCTTGGCGGCGTGCATCTGGGCAATCTGGTCGTTACCGGTCAGGCGTTTATGGAAGGCGCCGAGCAGATCGTCGCGTTCATCCGGCGGGATCGGCGCGACGTAGTCCTGCCAGTAGTCCGGGAACAGGCGACTGGCGCCGGACTGGTAGAACCACTCGATTTCCTGCGGTCGGCAAAGAAAGATCCCACGCAGGATCAGGCCATGCACCCGCTCCGGATGGGTCTGTGCATAGGCCAGGGCCAGAGTCGAACCCCAGGAGCCGCCGAACAGTACCCACTTCTCGATACCCAGGTGTTTGCGAATCCGCTCCAGGTCTGCGACCAGGTCCCAGGTGGTGTTGTTTTCAAGGCTTGCATGGGGGGTGGAACGACCACAGCCGCGCTGGTCGAAGGTGACGATACGGTACAGGTTCGGGTCGAAATAGCAGCGGCTTTGCGCATCGCAACCGGCACCTGGACCGCCATGGATGAACACCACCGGCAGGCCTTCGGGGGAACCACTTTCATCGACATAGAGCGTGTGGGTGTCATCGACAGCCAGATCGTGCCGGGCATAGGGTTTGATCTGCGGGTACAAAGTCTGCATTGCGCGCTCCGTAAGGGGTCGAGTCATCCCTGGGGGGACTTCTATTTAGTCTGCCGTCCGGCATCATAAACCCGAATGCCCTCAATGAGCATGTCCCCTGCGCAGTCAAAGCGTGTCAGCCATGTACCGGCATAACCTGATAGCGAGAGCATCCCTCCCACAGTGATATCTGAGTGCTGCTGGCGTTCTACTTTTCGTAGGTCTCCCGGCCCCAGGCCAGCAGCCCCTCGAGCAACTCCCTGAGCACCCCCTGGGTCGACGCCGCCAGGTCCGCTCGATAGTTGAACGGTTCGAACTCCTCCATGTAGGTGCTCTGGCACAGTTCCAGTTGCACCGCATGGATATGTTCGGCCGGGTTGCCGTAGTGCCGCGTGATGTGTCCGCCCTTGAAACGTCCGTTGAGCACGTGGGTGAACTGATCGTGGCGGGCGCAGATGGCTTCGAGCTGGCGGGCCAGGACCGGATCGCAACTGGCGCCGTTGAAGGTGCCGAGGTTGAAGTCCGGCAGCTTGCCGTCGAACAGGTGCGGGATCACCGAACGAATCGAATGGGCGTCGAACAGCAAGGCATAGCCGAACTCGGCCTTGAGCCGCGCCAGCTCCTGTTGCAGGGTCTGGTGGTACGGCATCCAAACGTGTTGCAGGTACGTCGCCCGTTCCTCGGCCGATGGCTCCAACCCTTCGCGAAACAACGGCACGCCATCGAACAGCGTCGCCGGGTACAAACCGGTCGTGGCGCCGACGTACATCGGCGTGTCATCGCTCGGGCGGTTCAGGTCGACCACGAAGCGTGAGTATTCGGCGGCGAGGGTGCTGGCGCCCAGCTCTGCGGCACACTCATAGAGCCTCGGGATGTGCCAGTCGGTGTCCGGCAGGCTTTGGGCCTCGGGGATCAACCCGGCCTGGACCGCCGGGGTCAGGCGCAGGCCGGCATGAGGCATGCTGATCAACAGCGGCACGCGCCCTTGCTTGAAATTCAGGACCTTCTCCACAACCCTTCTCCTCAATCGATTTCAACGCCGTGACGCACGACGCGTTTTTCCAGTTCGCCACCGAGCCAATAAGCCAGGTCGGCTGGGCGTTCAATGTGCCAGGCGACGAAGTCCGCCACCTTGCCGGCTTCCAGCGAACCATGGGTTTGCGCCAGGCCCAAGGCCTGGGCGGCATGAATCGTCGCCCCGGCCAGGGCTTCTTCCGGCGTCATGCGCAAACAGGTGCAGGCCATGTTCAGCATCAAGCGCAACGACAAGGCCGGCGAGGTGCCGGGGTTGAGGTCGCTGGCCACGGCGATTTTCACGCCGTGCTTACGCAGGGCTTCCATGGGTGGCAACTGGGTTTCGCGCAGGAAATAAAACGCTCCCGGCAACAGCACCGCCACCGTGCCGGACTCGGCCATAGCCCGGGCGTCGTCCTCGGTCATGAACTCCAGGTGATCGGCCGACAGCGCCTGGTAACGGGCCGCCAGGCTGGAACCGTGCAGCGACGACAATTGTTCGGCGTGCAGCTTCACCGGCAGGCCCAGTCGTTGCGCGGTGATGAACACCCGCTCGACCTGCGCCGGGGAAAACGCCAGGTATTCGCAAAAGGCATCCACCGCGTCCACCAGCCCTTCGGCCGCGAGCGCCGGGAGCATCTCGGTGCAGATGTGCTCGATATAGTCATCGGCACGGTCCTTGTACTCCGGCGGCAGGGCGTGGGCGGCCAGGCACGTGCTGCGCACACTGAGCGGCAGCTCGGCACCGAGGCGGCGGATAACCCGCAGCATCTTGCGTTCGCTGGCCAGGTCCAGGCCATAGCCGGATTTGATTTCCACCGTGGTCACGCCGTCGCGCATCAGGCTTGCCAGGCGCTTGGCGGCGCTGGCGAACAGCTCGTCTTCACTGGCGGCGCGGGTGGCGCGCACGGTGCTGGCGATGCCGCCACCGGCCGCGGCGATCTCGGCGTAGCTGACCCCTTGCAGGCGCTGCTCGAATTCACCGCTGCGGTTGCCGCCGAACACGGTGTGGGTGTGGCAGTCGATCAGCCCCGGCGTGACCCAGGCTCCCTTGAGGTCGTTGACCGCCGGGTAATCACCGGTCGGCAGTTCGGCACGCGGACCGATCCACTGAATGTGCTCGCCCTCGGTGACGATGGCCGCGTCCTCGACGATCGAGTAGACGCCCTGGGCCATGGTGGCGGCGTGGCAGTTTTGCCAGAGGGTTTTCATCTCGGTTTCCTCGAATAATTCAAATCGAATCGCGAGCAAGCTCGTTCCCACCAGCATTCCTTGTGGGAGCGAGCTTACTCCGGGCGGCGTTCCGACGATGGGGCCCTTACAGGCTCGGCAACAACTTGGCGGTCACCAACTCGTTCAGGCACCGGCTGGCCAACAACTCGCTGGCGGCATTGATGTCGGGTGCAAAGAAGCGGTCCTTCTCATAGAACGGCACTTCGGCACGCAGGACGGCCCGGGCCTTTTCCAGCTTCGTGGAGGTTTTCAAGCCACCGCGCAGGTCCAGCCCCTGGCAGGCCGCGAGCCATTCCACCGCGAGGATGCCACGGGTGTTCTCGGCCATTTCCCACAGACGCTTACCGGCGGCCGGAGCCATGGAGACGTGGTCTTCCTGGTTGGCCGAGGTCGGCAGGCTGTCCACCGAGTGAGGATGGGACAAGGCCTTGTTCTCACTCGCCAAGGCAGCAGCAGTGACCTGGGCGATCATGAAGCCGGAGTTCACGCCACCATTGCCCACCAGGAACGGCGGCAGTTGCGACATGTGCTTGTCCATCATCAGCGAGATGCGGCGCTCGCTCAGGGAGCCGATCTCGGCAATCGCCAGCGCCATGTTATCGGCGGCCATCGCCACCGGCTCGGCGTGGAAGTTGCCACCGGAGATCACGTCGCCTTCGGCGGCAAACACCAGCGGGTTGTCCGACACCGCGTTCGCCTCGACCACCAGCACCTCGGCGGCCTGGCGGAACTGGGTCAGGCAGGCGCCCATCACTTGCGGCTGGCAACGCAGGGAGTACGGGTCCTGGACCTTGTCGCAGTTCTGGTGCGACGCGGAGACTTCGCTGCGCTCACCCAGCAGGTCGCGATAAGCAGCGGCGGTATCGATCTGGCCCTTCTGGCCACGGGCCGCGTGGATGCGAGCATCGAATGGCGAGCGCGAGCCGAGCACCGCTTCCACGGTCAGGCTGCCCAGGGCCAGGGCACCGGCGAACAGGTCTTCGCCTTCGAACAGGCCACGCAGGGCAAACGCGGTGGACACCTGGGTGCCGTTGAGCAGCGCCAGGCCTTCCTTGGCGGCCAGGGTCAGCGGCGCCAGGCCGGCGACTTTCAGCGCCTCGACGGCCGGCAGCCATTCGCCTTTGTAGCGAGCCTTGCCTTCGCCCAGCAGCACCAGGGACATATGGGCCAGTGGCGCCAGGTCACCGGAAGCGCCGACCGAACCCTTGAGCGGAATGTGTGGGTAGACCTCGGCATTGACCAGTGCGATCAACGCATCGATCACTTGCCGGCGAATGCCAGAGAAACCACGGCTCAGGCTGTTGACCTTGAGCACCATGATCAAACGCACCAGCGCATCGCTGATCGGCTCGCCTACGCCAGCGGCATGGGATAGCACCAGGGAGCGTTGCAGGTTTTCCAGGTCCTGGCTGGCGATACGGGTCGAGGCCAGCAGGCCGAAACCGGTGTTGATGCCGTAGGCAGTGCGGTTCTCGGCGAGGATCTGCTCCACGCAGGCAACGCTGGCCTCGATCTGCGCCGAGGCACTGGCGTCGAGCGTCAGCGTCACGGGTTGCTGATAGATATCACGCAGTTGAGCCAGGCTCAGTTGGCCGGGGATCAAGTTCAAAGCTGTCATTTCCTGCTCCTTTTGAGAGTTTTTATGTATCCGCCAGTCGCTCCGGAACGTTCCGTTATCCGTCACCCTCGCTTTTTGAGCGATGCCTTGTGGGCAAGAGGTGCCTTGGCACGCTGGCGCTTTTTTGATCAATTCAAATTCGGTAACACACTGTCCAGCACGTTCGGGTCTTTAAGGAGCCCGGCAGCGCTGGCGATGTCCGGCGCCAACCAGCGGTCCTGGTCATAGGCGGGGACACGCTGGCGCAGCAACCGCCAGGCCGCGCCGGTGCCGACACCGAAACGTTGCGTCTTGAGAAATTCAAAAGCCTGGGCCGCCAGCAGGTATTCGATGGCAAGGATCTGCGTGCAGTTTTCCAGGGCCCGGTGCAGCTTCAGGGCCGCGTTGGTGCCCATGCTCAAGTGGTCTTCCTGCAAGCCGGAGGTGACGAAGTTGTCGAGCACTGCCGGTTGCGCCAGTTGCTTGTTCTCCGCGCACAGCGAGGCGGCGACATATTGCACGATCATCATTCCCGAGTTCACCCCGGGATTGGCCACCAGAAAGGCCGGCAGGCCGCTGACGTGGGGGTTGATCAAGCGGTCGAGGCGGCGCTCGGCGATGGACCCGATCTCGGCCATGGCCACAGCCAGCAGATCCGCCGCCAGCGCCACCGATTGGCCGTGGGGATTGGCCTGGGACATGACCCGGAAATTTTCCGGCGTACCCAGCAGCAACGGGTTATCGGTGGCGGCATTGAGTTCGGTTTCGATCTGCTGGCGCGCATGGGCCAACTGATCGCGAGCGGCGCCGTGCACCTGGGGAATCGAACGAATGCTCAAGGCATCCTGGGTGCGAATGCCCAGGCTCGCGGTGATGACCTCGCTGCCTTCGAGCAAGGCGCGCAAATTAGCGCCAACCTGCTGCATGCCCGGGTGCGGCTTGAGGGCGATGATCTCGGCATCGAACGCGGCAATCTGCCCGCGCAGGGCTTCGAAGCTCATGGCACCGATCACATCGGCCCATTGCAGCAGGCGCGTCGCATCGGCCAGGGCCAGGCAACTGAGACCGGTCATGCACGGTGTGCCGTTGACCAGGCATAAGCCGTCCTTGGCCCCCAGTTGCACCGGTTGCAGCCCTTCAGCGGCCAATGCCTGCTGCGCCGAAATGATCTGCCCACGGTGGCTGACCTGTCCGACGCCCAGCAGCGCGATGCTGATGTGGGCCATGTGGGTCAGGTAACCCACCGATCCCTGGGACGGCACTTGTGGGGTGATGCCACGGTTGAGCAGCGCCAGCAGCGCTTCGACCACCCGGCGATGGATGCCGGACTTGCCCTGGCTGTAGTTGAGGATGGCAGCGCAGAGAATCGCCCGGGTCTGCTCATCGGACAGCGGCGCGCCGACGCCGCAGGCATGGCTGAGCAGCGTGTTGCGCGACAGTTGGCTGAGTTGTTCGTCCTTGAGCGAAACATTGCACAAGGCCCCCAGGCCGGTGTTGACGCCATAGGCGCGCTCGCCACTTTCGACGATGCGCTGGACGATGGCCTGGGCATTGTCGATCCGCGCCCAGGCCTCGGCCGACAGCTCCAGAGGCGCGCCGAAGCGGGCGACGGCGACCACATCCTGCCAACGCAGGGGAGCATCGGCGATTACGATTTTTTCAGCCTGGGACATCTAAAGCCTCATACCCATATTAAGTTGCCAATACCCTTGCGTCGCAGCGGGATTATCTGTGGGAGCAAGCTTTGCTCCCACAGGCTTTGTCCCCCGCCCTACACCACCGCTGCCCTGCGCTGCACGAACCGATCGACATATTCATCCGCCGGCGAATGCAGGATCTCCCGGGGCGTGCCGACCTGGATCAGCTTGCCATCCTTGAGGATCGCAATGCGGTTGCCGATGCGCACGGCCTCGTCGAGGTCGTGGGTGATGAAGACGATGGTCTTGTGCAGGGTCTTTTGCAGCTCCAGCAACTGGTCCTGCATTTCCGCGCGGATCAGCGGGTCGAGGGCGCTGAAGGCTTCGTCCATCAGGATGATGTCGGTGTCCGCCGCCAAGGCACGGGCCAGGCCGACGCGCTGGCGCATCCCACCCGAGAGCTGGTGCGGGTATTTGTTCTCGTAGCCCTTCAGGCCCACGGTGTTGATCCAGTGCAACGCCCGCTCGGCGCACACCTGCTTGCTCTCGCCGCGCACTTTCAAGCCGTAGGCGACGTTGTCCAGCACGTTCTTGTGGGGCAGCAGGCCGAAGCTCTGGAACACCATGCTGATCTTGTGCCGGCGGAATTCGCGCAGGGCGTCCATGTCCAGTTGCAGGATGTCCTCGCCGTCTACCAGGATCGCGCCGCTGGTGGGATCGATCAGCCGGTTGAAGTGGCGTACCAAGGTGGATTTGCCCGAACCGGACAAGCCCATGATCACGAAGATCTCGCCGGTGCCGATGCTCAGCGACAGGTCGTTCACACCGACCACGCAACCGGTGGCGGCCAGCACCTGGTCCTTGCTCTTGTCCTGGCGGATCAGGTCCAGGGCTTCCTGGGAGCGATTGCCGAAAATCTTGAAGACGTTCTTGACTTCGATCTTGCTGATGGCTGCGTTGTTCATTTGCTCACCTCGTGCCGAGGACGACCATAGGCCTGGGTAATGCGGTCGATGACCACGGCGAGAATCACGATGGCCAGCCCCGCTTCGAGGCCGCGTCCGACGTTGAGGGTCTGGATGCCCACCAGTACATCTTCACCCAGGCCACGGGCGCCGATCATCGAGGCGATGACCACCATCGACAGGGCCATCATGGTGGTCTGGTTGATCCCGGCCATGATGCTCGGCAGGGCCAGGGGCAGTTGCACGCCGAACAGCTGTTGCCAGCGGTTGGCGCCGAAGGCATTGATGGCTTCCATCACTTCACCGTCCACCTGGCGGATGCCCAGGTCGGTCAGGCGAATCAACGGTGGCGCGGCGTAGATCACCGTGGCGAAGATCGCCGGGACCTTGCCCAGGCCGAACAGCATCAATACCGGAATCAGGTACACGAAGCTCGGCATGGTCTGCATGATGTCCAGCAACGGCATCAGCACCGAACGCAGGCGATTGCTGCGGGCCGAGAGGATGCCCAGCGGAATGCCGATCAACACCGAGATCAGCGTCGCCACCAGCATCAGGGCGAGGGTCTGCATCAGTTTGTCCCACAGGCCCACCGCGCCCACCAGGAACAGCAGGCCGACGATCACCGCCGTCGCCACGACCTTGCGGGTCGCGTGCCAGGCGACGCCGCCGACAATGGCCAGCATCAACCACCAGGGCGCCAGGCGCAGCAGGCCTTCGAGGTTGACGATGGCCCACAGCAGGGTGTCGGAGATGTGCCGGAACACATCGCCATAGTTGGTCACCAGCGTATCGACCCAACCGTTGACCCAGTCGGCGATGGAGAAGGTAAAGCTTTCGGGAAACATAAGGGACTCTCGATCAAAGGGATGCAGTGAACATCCCGGCCAGCCCTTCGGGTTGGCCGGGGGTATTCGACCTACAGAGCCGCGTCGATTTTCTTGGCAGCGTCTTCACTCACCCAGGCGTGCCAGACTTCAGGATGTTCCTTCAGGAAAATCTTCGCCAGTTTCGGCGACTCGATTCGCTCCTTGGCCATGCGACCGAGGTTCTGGTTGAGGATATCGATGGGCAGGTTGACCTTTTCCAGCACCGTCACCAGTTCCGGGGCTTCGTCGTGGAAAGTCTTGGATAGGCCGACCTTGATGCTCACGCTTTTATCCACGCCCGGTTTTTCTTCCAGTTTCACCAGGTCCACCTGGCCCATCAGCGGCGTTGGCGACCAGTAGTAGAACAGGATCGGCTCGCCACGCTTGTAGCTCGACAGCACTGCCGCATCCAACGCTGGGCCGGTGCCCGGACGGAAGTTGGTGTAGGTTTTTTCCAAGCCGTAGCTTTTCAGCATTTCGCTGTTGTCCAGCTCGCAGGTCCAGCCGGCCGGGCAGTTGTAGAAGCGGCCCTTGGACGGCTCTTCCGGATCCTTGAACACGGCGGCGTACTGGCCCAGGTCGGCGATGTTCTTCAGGCCTGGCGCCTTGGCTTCGAGCTTGCGCTTGGCATCGCCTTCGACCACGTAGCGCGGCACGTACCAACCTTCGATGGCGCCCACCACCGGCGCGCCGACGCCCACCACCTTGCCGGCCTTCTCGGCCTTGTTCCAGACCTCGCTGCGCCCGACCCACTCTTCGGCAAACACCTGGATGTCGTTGCTGCTCAGGGCGTTCTCCATGGTGATGGAGTTGCCGGGCAGGCTGTCGGTCTTGCAGCCGTAGCCTTTCTCGAGCACCACTTGCAGGACGTCAGTCAGCAGCATGCCGCTTTCCCAGTTCAGGCCGGCAAACTTCACCGGTTTGCCCGACTCGCACCAACCCGCTGCTTGCGTGGCGCCGGCACTGGCCAGCAGGCCCATGGAAAGCAGTGCGGTCAGCAGGGTCTTGTTCGATTTCATTATGTGACGCTCCTAATCAGTTGGATTGGCTTACGGCAGTCAAGAGGCATCCTGCCCTTCCCACGTCCAATCAGGCCTGCGCCGCAGCGCGACCAGCCCCGCTTGTTATAGGTTGTACAACGTTGCTCTGCGCGACCGGCAGAATCAGGTGGTCGGGTACCGCGCCGTGCCATTTCTTCGCGCACACGTAATACAGTGCAGCGGGAAGCACCAGGCCGATGATCCAGGAAATATCCACGCCGCCCATGGCCGCCACCAGCGGACCGGTATAGAACTTGGTGGCGATGAACGGCAATTGAACCAGTACACCGAAGACATAAACGCTGATACCGAGGGTGTTCCAGCGCCCGTAGCGCCCGTTCGGATCGGCCAGCGCCGGCACGTCATAACGCTCGCGAGTGATGCAGTAGTAGTCCACCAGGTTGATCGCGCTCCAAGGCGTGAAGAACGCCAGCAAGAACAAGATGAAGGACTTGAACGCACCGAGGAACGAGTGCTGGCCGAGCAGCGCGATCAGGGTCGCAGCGCCGACGATTGCCAGCACGAAGACCAGGCGTTGCAGGCGCGTTACGTTCAGGCGACCACGAAAACCGCTGATGATGGTCGCAATGCACATGAAGCTGCCGTAGGAGTTCAACGTGGAGATGGTGACCTTGCCGAACGCGATGCTGAAGTACAGCAGCGCAGCGGTGGCACCGGCCCCCCCCAGGCCCACGATGTAGGCCACTTCGTGACCCGCGAACTGCCCATTGGCCGAGGCGGCGGCGAACACGCCGAGGATCATCGCCACCTGTGCGCCGATGACCGAACCGGCACCTGCGGCAAAGAAGGTTTTCACCGACGACGTCGCGCTCGGCAGATAGCGTGAATAGTCCGCCACGTAGGGGCCGAAGGCGATCTGCCAGGATGCCGCGAGCGACACGGCCAGCAGGAAGCTGCTCCAGCTGAAATGGCGGATTTGCAGGAGTGCGCCAACGTCTGTCTGGCCGATCAGGCGAGCGAACAGGTAAACGAAGGCGATCACGCCAATCACGCTGGCGACCCGGCCAATGAAGTGGATCACCCGGTAACCGAGCACCGTGACCAGCACGATGACACTGGCGAACATAAGGATGCCGACGCTGTCGCTGACGCCAAACAACTGGCCCAGCGCCTGGCCGGAGAGCACCGTTCCCGTCGCAGTGAAACCCAGGTACATCAGGCACACCAGGACGATCGGGATGGCCGCGCCATAAATACCGAACTGCACGCGACTGGAGATCATCTGCGGCAGGCCGAGCTTGGGGCCCTGCGCGGCATGCAGCGCCATGACACCACCGCCGAGCAGTTGGCCGATCAGCAAACCGATCAACGACCAGAACACGTCACCACCCAGCACCACCGCCAACGCACCGGTGACAATGGCGGTGATCTGCAGGTTGGCGCCCATCCAGAGGGTGAACTGGCTCAACAATCGGCCGTGTCTCTCCGCTTCCGGGATGTAGTCGATCGAGCGCTTCTCGATCAACGGCGTGCTGCTTTCGCGTGTGCTGGTGACAGCCATGGTTCAACCTCTGTGGATTGTTCTGGATTCATTTGCGCTGCTGTTTCCTTGTGGGAGCGGCGGTGCGGCGCTCCCACAAGAGTGTTGCGTTACTTGCCGGTGATCATGGGCAGATTCAGCCCCTGCTCCTTGGCGCAGTCGATGGCGATCTGGTAACCGGCATCGGCATGACGCATCACGCCAGTACCTGGATCGTTGTGCAGCACGCGGGCAATGCGTTCGGCCGCTTCATCGGTGCCGTCGCAGACGATCACCATGCCCGAATGCTGGGAGAAGCCCATGCCCACGCCACCACCGTGGTGCAACGACACCCAGGTCGCGCCGCTGGCGGTGTTGAGCAAGGCGTTGAGCAGCGGCCAATCGGAAACGGCATCGGAACCGTCCTGCATGGATTCGGTTTCACGGTTGGGGCTGGCGACGGAGCCGGAGTCCAGGTGGTCGCGACCGATGACGATCGGCGCCGACAGCTCGCCGCGGCGAACCATTTCGTTGAACGCCAGGCCCAGCTTGGCGCGCTGGCCCAGGCCGACCCAGCAGATACGCGCTGGCAAGCCTTGGAAGCTGATGCGCTCGCGAGCCATGTCCAGCCAGTTGTGCAGGTGAGCGTCGTCGGGAATCAGTTCCTTGACCTTGGCGTCGGTCTTGTAGATGTCCTGCGGGTCACCCGACAGCGCGGCCCAGCGGAACGGACCGATACCACGGCAAAACAGCGGACGGATGTAGGCCGGGACGAAGCCTGGGAAATCGAAGGCATTCTCGACGCCTTCTTCCTGGGCCATCTGGCGGATGTTGTTGCCGTAGTCGAAGGTCGGCACGCCCATTTTCTGGAAGGCCAGCATGGCTTTGACGTGAACGGCCATCGATTGCTTGGCCGCTTTCACCACCGCGGCGGGTTCGGTCTTGGCGCGGGCACGGTATTCGTCCCAGGTCCAACCGGCCGGCAGGTAACCGTTGAGCGGGTCGTGGGCGCTGGTCTGGTCGGTGACCATGTCCGGGCGCACACCGCGACGGACCAATTCCGGCAGGATCTCGGCGGCGTTGCCGCACAGTGCGATGGAAATGGCCTTGCCTTCAGCGGTGTATTTCTCGATGCGAGCCAGGGCGTCATCCAGGTCGGTGGCCTGCTCGTCGACGTAGCGGGTCTTGAGGCGGAAATCGATGCTGATCTGCTGGCATTCGATGTTCAGCGAGCAAGCGCCAGCCAGGGTCGCGGCCAATGGTTGCGCACCGCCCATGCCGCCCAGGCCGGCGGTCAGGACCCAGCGGCCCTTGAGGTTGGAATCGTAGTGCTGGCGACCGGCCTCGACGAAGGTTTCATAAGTGCCTTGCACGATGCCCTGGCTGCCGATGTAGATCCAGCTGCCGGCGGTCATCTGGCCATACATGGCCAGGCCCTTCGCATCGAGTTCGTTGAAGTGTTCCCAAGTGGCCCAGTGCGGCACCAGGTTGGAGTTGGCGATCAGCACGCGCGGGGCGTTGCTGTGGGTCTTGAACACGCCTACTGGTTTGCCGGATTGCACCAGCAAGGTTTCGTCGTCGTTCAGGTTGGTCAGGCTTTCGACGATCTTGTCGTAGCACTCCCAGTTGCGCGCCGCGCGACCGATGCCACCGTAGACCACCAGCTCCTTGGGGTTCTCGGCCACTTGTGGGTCGAGGTTGTTCATCAGCATGCGCAGCGGCGCTTCAGTCAGCCAGCTCTTGGCGGTCAGCGTGTTACCGCGAGGGGCGCGGATTTCAACGTCACGGTATTTTTCAGGTTTGCGGGTAGCGTCGGTCACAGCAAAAACTCCTCAGCGATCAATCCAGACCAGCCCGGGCAGCGGGCAGTGATTCAGTGAACGTAGCGTTGAGTACAGCCGACTCATACACATACGTCTTTACTTGTATGTACAAGCATAAGCAATCAAGCGGCCAACTTGTTGGAGGTGGTGTTCAGAAACGGCTGAGGAGTTGGCTGAAAGCCTTGTGATTTAAGGGCTGCTGAGCGGCATGAAATTTTTTAAGAGGGTTTTCGAGGGGGAAATCGGAGGGTCACAGAAGCGTGGTGTTGCGCCACGCTGGGGCATTCGGTAACAAGTTGGTGCGCAGAAGAAACAGCAGGCAGGCACCTTGTGGCGAGGGGATTTATCTGTGGGCAAGGCTTGCCCACAGGGTACTCAAGAAGCTGAAATCAGTGGGCCGTCAGCTCAATCACGCAGCATTGACCGTGGGTCGAGACATCCACCAGCCCAGTGTTACCGCTCAGTTGCAAACAGTCGTAAAGACCCAAACCAACGGTGGATTCACCCACTTTGAGCGTCAGCCCCGGGGCCGCACTGAATACCAGCAGCGTCTGCGCCTCGCTGAAAAACCGCTGCTGACCGCCCATCCATTGCAACCGTGCGCGGTAACGCTGTGGCGCGTAAATCAGGTTGAAGTCGCGAATCGGCCCGCCGAGCAAGGTGCAATGCACATGGCTCTCGCCGCTGAACGCAAAGGGATCCAGCGGGTGCAGTGGCCGCGTGGTCTGGCCATCGACGCTCAGCGTCATGCCGTCACCCTGCAAGACACTGATGATCCGCTCGTAACCGGCGAACGTGGAAAAACCGCCCGACTCGCCAATGTCGGCAATCGACAGGCGCCAGCCGAAACCTTCCAGGCCGGCGCCGGCATCACGAGTGATTTCCTCGGTGCTGCCGCCGCCGTTCTTCCATGGCATGCGTGGGTAATCTGCTGCGCGTAAAACTTTCAACTGGCTCATTTATGAAAACGCCCTTCCAGGCTGTGACGGGAACCGGGATGGATCAAGCGTGCAGCAGTCACCGGCTGGCGCCCGGACCAGGTACGGCGGCGAATCAACAGGCACGGCTCGCCTCGCTCGATCTGCAACAACTTGCATTCGCTGGGCTCGGCCAGGATCGCTTCGACCACATGCTCGCCTTCGGTCAGCGGGGCGACCTGGTTCAGGTAGGCGTAGGGCGTTTGCAGGGTGAAGTCTTGCTTGAGGTACTCGGGCGCCACCAAGGCGTTGACGAAACGGTCCTCGATTTGCACGGGAATATCGTTTTCGTAATGCACGATCAACGAGTGGAAGACTTTCTGCCCTTCGCGCATGTCCAGGGCCATGGCCCGCTCGGAACCGGCCGCTTCTTCCTCGAGGGTGACCACCTTGCAGGTGTGCCGATGGCCGCGGGAGGCGATTTCGTCGGCGATGTTATGCACTTCGAACAACGCCGATTGACTCTTGGGCTCGGCGACGAACGTACCGACGCCCTGCATGCGCACCAACAGGCCATCGGCGGTCATTTCCCGCAGGGCGCGGTTGATGGTCATGCGACTGAAACCCAGTTGGTTGACCAGTTCGCTTTCCGACGGCACGCGGTAATGCGGCGGCCAGTTCCCACTGTCGATCTGCTGGGTAATCATTTGTTTGACGCGGGCATACAAGGGCGCCGGACTGTCACCCAGGTTGGCGGCCAGCGGCGGTTTGGCAGGCGGAGTCGGCACGGCAGTTCCCTGTTCTGCAAATAAGAAGGCTAGCTTGCCGGAGTTTACCGGCCAGGCAAACGTCTGTATATGTATATACAAATTACACAAAACGAGGTTGAACCATGTCCGCCTTCTTTGCCGAACGCGCGCTGCTGCCTAGTGGATGGGCCAACGATGTACGTCTTGAAGTCGATGCCAATGGCGTGCTGACTCATATCCAGGCCAACGCCCAGGCTGAAGGCGCCGAACGGCTGGGCGGCCCGCTGTTGCCGGGCATGCCGAACCTGCACTCCCATGCCTTCCAGCGGGCCATGGCCGGGTTGGCGGAAGTGGCGGGCAATCCCAACGACAGCTTCTGGACCTGGCGTGACCTGATGTACCGGCTCGTCGGAAAAATCCGCCCGGACCAACTCGGCATCATCGCCCGGCAGCTGTACATCGAAATGCTCAAGGCCGGTTACACCTCGGTCGCCGAATTTCATTATGTCCACCACGACATC
Source organism: Pseudomonas citri (assembly GCF_025336485.1). Lineage (GTDB taxonomy): Bacteria > Pseudomonadota > Gammaproteobacteria > Pseudomonadales > Pseudomonadaceae > Aquipseudomonas > Aquipseudomonas citri. Next base: position 20,351 of record NZ_JAODAB010000027.1, read on the forward strand.
GACGGCGCGCCTTATGCCGATCCGGCCGAACTGTCGTTGCGCATCAGCCACGCCGCCAGCGCCGCAGGCATCGGCCTGACGCTGCTACCGGTGCTTTACAGCCATTCCGGTTTTGGCGGCCAGGCACCCAATGACGGGCAACGCCGATTCATCAACAGCAGCGAGAACTACTTGAAGCTGCAGTCGCGCTTGCAGCCGATCCTGGCCGGGCAACCCTCCCAGGCGCTGGGTTTGTGTTTCCACTCCCTGCGCGCCGTGACGCCCGGACAGATCCAGGAAGTGCTGGCCGCGAGCGACCGTCAATGCCCGGTGCACATCCACATCGCCGAGCAACAGAAGGAAGTCGACGACTGCCTGAGCTGGAGCGGTGCCCGTCCGCTGCAATGGCTGTATGAAAACGCCGAAGTGGACGAACGCTGGTGCCTGGTCCACGCCACCCACGCCAACGCCCAGGAAGTCAGCCTGATGGCCAAGAGCCGAGCGATTGCCGGCCTGTGCCTGACCACCGAAGCCAACCTGGGGGACGGGATTTTCCCAGCCGTGGACTTCCTCGCCCAAGGCGGGCGCCTGGGCATTGGTTCCGACAGCCATGTGTCATTGAGCGTGGTGGAAGAACTGCGTTGGCTGGAATACGGCCAGCGCCTGCGGGATCAACGGCGCAACCGCGTGTATCGGTCGGATCAGCCGATGGTCGGACGGACCTTGTTCGATGCGGCACTGGAAGGCGGCGCCCAGGCCCTGGGGCAACCGGTCGGCGCCCTCGAAATCGGCAAGCGCGCCGATTGGCTGGTGCTCGACGGCCACGACCCGTACCTGGCCACGGCCCAGGGCGACGCGATCCTCAATCGCTGGCTGTTTGCCGGCGGGGACCGCCAGGTACGCGATGTGATGGTCGGTGGACGCTGGGTGGTGCGCGATGGCCGTCATGCCGGCGAAGAGGAAAGCGCCCGGGCATTTACCCAGGTGCTACGCGAACTCCTGGGCTGACCCCGATAAAAATGGTGGGAGCAAGTTCGCCCCCACCGTTTTTGCGCAGGTCAGTCCGACGTCTTGGCCATCTGCCGGTCCGACGCGCGCCAGATCAGTCGCGAGGTGTCGTAGCCCTGCTGACGCGCCTTGCTCAGCAGCTCTTCGCGCACGATGCTGTTGACCGTGGGAGTACGGGACAGCAGCCACATATAACGGCGGCTCGGGTCACCCACGATGGCGGTCTTGTAGTCATCGCTGACGTACAACACCCAGTATTGGCCTTTCGACACACCCGGCACGATCCGTGAGAACCAGGTATCGAATTCAACCCAGAGCTTGTCGGTCTTGCCCGGCACCTGGGGCGTAGCAGTGCCCTTGGCTTCCTCCCACTGCCAGTCCGAGGTCAGGCAGCGATTGAGCACCCCCAGGTTGCCATCAGGCTTGAGGGTGTAGTGGGCTTCGGATTGCGCACAGTTGCGCTGGAAGTACATGGGCAGGCGGGCCAATTCGTACCAGGTCCCTTGGTAACGCTTGAGATTGACGCTGTGGACCGTCTTGGGTGCCAACGGATCTTCGCCGGTGGTGGCACAGCCAGCCAAAACCAGGCCAGCCAAAAGCACAAACACTAACCGCATCATTATTTTTCTCCCGGGCCTGCGGCCCCGGTTTACTTCAGGCCTTGGCCGGAAAACATCAATACTTTGTCACCGGCATACTGCACGCTGATAAAGCTCTTCTGGTCGCCCCAGGTACAACTGGACATGCCAAGCGCGCCCGAACAATCGGCCGGTTTCCCCAGTAACGTTTCGACTTCGGCCTTGGACATGCCGGCCGACAGCTTCGAATAGTTTTCCTGGTTGATCTTGCTGCATGCCGTCAACACGACGCACACAAACAACAAGGCGATAGATCGCAACGACATGGTGTAACTCCTGGGACGGAAGGGGGATGGCAGGGTGCCAACCAGAAGCTTAGAAGAGAAAACCCCGGTCTGGTTCCCCGGCAGCTTCGCTATTTATGGGGTGTTTTGTAGGTATTTCGTCGGCAAATCAATCAGTTTGTGACGCTGTCGTGCATTTCGTCGGGTTCGACTCTTTGACGCCTGAACTCTGGCGGCGTGGGGCCGATAAAAAGGACAGCGTGAAACCTCGCCTTATGGCAAATTGGCATCCCTTCCTGACCAGCACCTGTGCGGTAGCGTTCTTAATGACCAGAAACATGAAATTCAGCCACAAAATCCTGCTGGCCGCCGCCCTCGTGGTCGCCATCGCATTCGCCTGTTTCATCCTGTTCAACGACTATCGTCAGCGCGAGAGCCTGCACACCAGCACCGAGGCCTCCATGCAGGAACTCGGCAGCCTGACCAGCCGTAACATCCAGACGTGGGTCGAAGGCCGCATCCAGTTGCTGCAATCGCTGGCCCAACAGATTGCCGTGGACGGCAGCAGCGCCGACAGCCTGAAACGCGCCGTGGGCCTACCGGCCTACACGGGCAACTTCCAGCTCAGTTATTTCGGCGGCACCGACGGCGTGATGTTCTCGGTCCCGGCGGGTAATCGCGCCGCCGACTACGACCCGCGCGCCCGTGGCTGGTACAAGGCCGCCAACAGCGCACAGCAAACCATCGTCACCGAACCCTACATCGCCGCCTCGTCGGGCAAACTGGTGATCACTGTCGCCACCCCCGTGCAGCACCAGAACCAGATGATTGGCGTGGCAGGCGCGGACATCGACCTGTCGAGTGTCAGCGCCATCATCAACTCGCTGAATTTCAGCGGCCACGGCCATGCGTTCATCGTCAGCGCCGACGGCAAGATCCTCATTCACCCCGACAGCAAGCGCGTGCTCAAGACCCTGGCCGAGGCCTACCCCAACGGCGCGCTTCAGGTCAGCCCGGGCATGAAGGAAGTCGAACTCGACGGCAAGGCCCAGTTCATCTCGTTCACCCAGGTCAATGGCGTACCGGGAGCCAACTGGTACGTGGCGCTGGTGCTCAACAAGGACACCGCACTGGCGATGCTCAGTGAGTTCCGTACGTCGGCGCTGATCGCCATGGTCATCGCCGTGGTGTTCATCATCGCCCTGCTGGGCATGTTGATCCGCGTGCTGATGCAACCGCTGCTGACCATGGGCCGCGCCATGCATGACATCGCCGAAGGCGAAGGCGACCTGACCCGGCGACTGACCATCCACGGCCAGGATGAATTCGGTGCGCTGGGCACTTCGTTCAACCGCTTTGTCGAGCGCATCCATACCTCGATCCGCGAAGTGGCCTCGGCCACCGGCCAGGTCAACGAAGTCGCCCTGCGGGTGGTCAGTGCGTCCAACTCGTCGATGTTCAACTCCGACCAGCAAGCATCGCGCACCAGCAGCGTGGCCGCGGCCATCAATCAGCTCGGTGCCGCCGCCCAGGAAATCGCCCAGAACGCCGCACTCGCCTCGCAACATTCCAGCGATGCCCGCAACCTGGCCGAAGACGGCCAACAAGTGGTGGATAAAACCATCACCGCCATGCAGCAACTGTCGGCCAAGATCAGCGATTCGTGCGGCAACATCGAAACCCTGAACAGCAATACGGTGAACATCGGCCAGATCCTCGAGGTGATCACCAGCATTTCCCAACAGACCAACCTGCTGGCCCTGAACGCCGCCATCGAAGCGGCCCGCGCGGGTGAAGCCGGGCGCGGCTTTGCCGTGGTGGCCGATGAAGTGCGCAACCTGGCCCACCGCACCCAGGATTCGGCGCAGCAAGTGCAAAAGATGATCGAAGAGTTGCAAGTCGGCGCCCGCGAAGCGGTCCTGACCATGACTGACAGCCAGCGCCAGAGCGAAAGCAGCGTCGGCATCGCCAACCAGGCCGGCGAGCGACTAGGCAGCGTGACCCAGCGCATTGGCGAGATCGACGGCATGAACCAGTCCGTGGCCACCGCCACCGAGGAACAGACCGCCGTGGTGGAGTCGATCAACGTCGATATCAACGAGATCAATACGCTGAACCAGGAAGGTGTGGAAAACCTGCAAGCGACTTTGCGGGCCTGTTCCGATCTGGAACAACAGGCGGCGCGGTTGAAGCAGTTGGTGGGGAGTTTCCGGATTTAAAGCCTGGGCTGACCCTATCGAGAGCCTGCTCGCGATAGGGTCCAATCCCGCTGGGGACCGTTTAGTCAACACGACCTGACGCAGGACTGAATTAGGACTAAACTCAGTCCACTCAGCGTTGAGAGGTTCCCATCATGAAGCTGTCATCCCAGATCAAACCTATCAGCTATTTGAAAAGCCATACCGCCGAAGTCGTAAAGAGCATCACAGAGACCAGGGAGCCCTTAGTCATCACTCAAAATGGCGAAGCCAAGCTCGTGGTCATGGATGTGAAAAGCTTCGAAGAGCAAGAAGAAACCATGGCGCTATTAAAGCTGTTGGCTATGGGTAATAAGGAAATCGAGGAAGGTAAGTACCGGGATGTCGAGGATGTCTTCGCGGAACTGGACGCGGCCGACGAACGATGAGTTTGAAGATCGTCATCCTCCAATCGGCTGAGACAGATCTCAAAGAACTGCGCGTTTATCTGACCGAACGGTTTTCTGTTCAAACATGGCAAAGCACCCATGCCAGTCTGAAGGCTGCGATCCGTCATTTGGCGACACTCCCTTATGCGGGGTCGATCCCGGACGAAATAGAAAAGCTGAATCTTGGTCAGTATCGGCAGGTCCTGTCAGGAATGAACAGGATCATTTATGAAGTGCGAGGCCAAACGATCTACATCCACATCATTGCCGATAGCCGCAAAAGCCTCCCCGCGTTGCTCATGAAACGGTTGCTTCGAGGCAATCCATAAACAGCCGCTAAAAGCGCGACCCAGGTCCGCTCAAGAACTCCACTTCCTCAACCGTAGACTCCCGCCCCAACACCCCATTGCGATGGGGAAACCGTCCAAACCGGGCAATGATCTTCTGATGCCGTTCGGCATAATCGAGATTGTCTTCGAACACCGCCGCTTCCGGCTGCTCTCGGACCAGGTCGATAAACCGTGACACGGCTTCGTTCTGCACGGCGAGGTTCTCGCAGTGTTCAAGCACCAGGTAGATGAACACGCGCTGGATGGGTTTGAGTTGTCGGTCGAAACCCGTCGCCAGTCCCTGGGCCACCAACGCTTGGGCGCGCAGATCGCCGGAGAAGGCTTTGGGTGTGTCGCGAAAGATCATTCGCGGCAATTGATCGAGCAACAGCACCAGGGCCAGCCAACCTTCCGGGCGTTGCGCCCAATCGGTCAATCCGCCGGCCAGTGCCTGCTCGACCCGATCGCCGAAGCGCTCTTGCGCCTGGCGATCATGGCCTTTACCAAACCATAGCTTGTTCTTGTCAGCCGCTGTTTCGTCCGGTGTATCGGCTGAACCAAACCACCAATCGAGTAACGGCTGCCAAGGCTCGGCCATGGGTTATTCCTTGTGATAAGCCGTGGCGCGGGCAACTTCTTCCTTCGAACCGAGGAACACCGCCACGCGCTGGTGCAGGCCTTCAGGCTGGATGTCGAGGATACGCTGGTGACCATCGGTGGAAGCGCCACCCGCCTGCTCCACCAGGAACGACATCGGGTTGGCTTCGTACATCAGGCGCAGCTTGCCCGGTTTGTTCGGCTCGCGGCTGTCGCGTGGGTACATGAACAGGCCGCCACGGTTCAGGATACGGTGTACGTCGGCGACCATCGCGGCCACCCAGCGCATGTTGTAGTTCTTCTTCAACGGCCCTTCTTCACCCGCCAGCAACTCGCTGACGTAGCGCTGCACCGGGGCTTCCCAGTGACGCTGGTTGGACATGTTGATGGCGAATTCCTGAGTGCTTTCAGGAATGGTGATGTTCTCATGGGTCAGCACAAAGCTGCCCATTTCACGGTCCAGGGTAAAGCCTTTCACGCCATCGCCCAGGGTCAGCACCAGCATGGTCTGTGGACCATAGATGGCATAACCGGCCGCCACCTGCTTGGTGCCTGGCTGCAGGAAAGCCTTTTCATTCAGGGCTTCGTTCTGGCTCAGGTATTCGTTGGGGCAACGCAGCACCGAGAAGATCGTACCGACCGGCGCGTTGATGTCGATGTTCGACGAACCGTCCAGTGGGTCGAATACCAGCAGGTAGGCGCCCTTGGGGTACTTGCCCGGGATCTGGTAGGCATTGTCCATTTCCTCGGACGCCATGCCGGCCAGGTGACCGCCCCACTCGTTGGCTTCGAGCAGGATCTCGTTGGACAGCACGTCGAGCTTCTTCTGCACTTCGCCCTGCACGTTTTCAGTGCCCATGCTGCCCAGGACACCACCCAACGCGCCTTTGGAAACGGCGTGGCTGATTTCTTTGCACGCACGCGCCACCACTTCGATCAAAAAGCGCAGATCGGCAGGGGTATTGTTGCTGCGGGTCTGCTCAATCAAATAGCGACTCAAGGTAACGCGGGACATGGACGGCTCCGAAGAATAGGGGGCGGAAAACCCGCGCAGTTTAGCGCGAGTCGGGACTTAATTCCTCCTATGAGACGGGATATGGAGGATTGAGTTCACGAAGGTGGTGGTGGCTTGAGAATTTAGCTGGCCGGACGCCGGATCGCGAGCGAGCTTGCTCGCGACGGCGACGCCTCAATTCTTGACCGGCGGCTTACGCAACAAACTGAACGCCATCCCCCCGAGCGCGAGCACGCTGACCAGCAATACCGCCCATAAACCGATTTTCTTCCACGGGGTGCCGGCCGGCGCAGCCGTGGAGGCCGTGCTGGTCACCACAGTCGAGGCGGCGCTTGCATTCACCGTCGCCGTCCCCAGCTTCGCCAGGCGAGAGGGCTTGTAATCGGGCACCAGCGTAGTCAAGGGCAGGCTCGCCGCCTTCACCGTCGAGCTGCCCAGCGCCAGGCTGTAGGGGCCTTCGCCGCGCGCCAGGAACACCACTTGGGTCGGGCGCACGGCAAAACGCAAGGCCGGGGCTTCGGCGCCCAGGCCGCCACCTCGCTCATCCACCGTCAGCTTCAATTGCTGCACCGTCTGGCCGGCCAGTTGCAGTTGGTTCTGCTGCACGTCCTGGCCATTCTGCGTCAGCCTGTAGAGCAAGCCGCCGCCCAACGGTTGCCACGGGTGGCTGCTTTCGCGCCGACCGGCCAGGGTCACTGGCGCCAGGCTGTTGGCCTGGCTCAGCTCGACCTGCACCTGTTCGACGTTCAGCCCCATGGGCAATTGCCAGGTGTATTCGCCCGCCTTGGCCGAACTGCCGGCCAATGGCTGCGACCAGACCAGCGGCAACGGCACGCTTTCGCGGCTGGCGCTTTGCAGTTGGGCCGAAGTCAGCACGGGCGCGGAGGAAGGAGCCTCCCACAACAGGCGCAGATAACGCGCCGATTGCCCCGGCAGGCTCACTTCATGTTGCTCGACCCGCTCATCGGCAAAGGTCAGCCGCGCCACTTGCCCTTCGCCCCACGCCTGCCAATGCTGCAAGTCGTCGCTGGCTTCGATGCTGAACCGCTGGAAACCGTCGCGCTCGCTGGTCCAATCGAGAATCAACTGCTGCAACGGCGCCTTGATCGCGCTGGCATCGAGCAGCCAGCCACGCAACTCTTCCTCTCCCGCTTCGAGTCGGCTGGACGGCTGGACTTCCACCAGGGTGCCGTTGGCGTTGGACTGCACCCGCACGCTGGGCGCGCGCTCGTTATCGTCGGCGGCGTTGTACAGCGGGAACCACTTTACCTCCGTGAGGGTGCGGTTTTCCCGGCTCTGGGCCGATTCGCGCAGCAACGCATAGGCCTGGGCCTGGCCGGCGGCGTTGAACACCCGCAGGTCGCTCAGATCGGTCTGGCGCGCGTGCAACTGGACCTCCAGCGGCAACGGCAAGCGATACCACGGCCCCTCGCCACTCAAGACCAACGGCACCTGATGGGTGAAATCCGCCGGTTGCTCCTGGGCCACGGCCGACCATGCCGCCCACAACCCGACCACGCCCAGCCCGATCCGACTCAACTTGCGACTCAACTTGCGACTCAACTTGCGACTCAACTTGCGACTCAAGATGACACTCCCTCATTGACAGGCATAGGCGGCTCTTGCTGCGCGACCGTCTCCGGGCGCTTGGGCGGCAGCGGCGCGAAGTAGCCCACCACCAACAGCAATACGCCCACGCCGATAAACGACACGATCCGCGCCAGACCGCCACGGTTACTCAATTCGACAAAGAACAACTTGGCGACGACCACGGCGATCAACACCGCGCCGACCAGCCACACGTCCCGACGATGGCGCAAATGACCGCCGATCATCAGGCCCAGGGCAATCAGGGTCCAGACAAGGGACAACCCGGCCTGGACGAACATCGACTCGAGCAGCGCATCCAGCTCGAACGGCACGCCCATCCACTGATGGGCACTGCGCATCACCAGGGCGGTGAAGAACGCGAACAGCGACACGCCGGCGACCGACTGGGCGATGTGGCCGGTGCGCGCCCAACGGCCCGTCGATTGCGCCATAGCGTTGCGGGCCCACACATAGACACCGAACAAAGCAAACAGCAGGCCCAGTTCCAACGGGTTGAGCAACGGCACATAAGGCAATGGCTCCGCGGTGCCGTCGCTGAAGGTGTTGGTCAGCCAGAACCAACCGAGCATCAACAGGGCCATCGGCGCCGCCGCGTAGAGACGATACTCCCGTGGTTGCGCCGAGACCGGCCACGGCCAGCTACGCGGCGTGGCCATCAGCACCAGGTAAAGGCCCGGCAAGATCGCCCAGGCCAACCAACGCCAGGCGTTGTATTGCTCGGACAGCAACAGCAGGCCGTAACGCAACTCCAGCATCAACACCGCCATCAGCAACCAGCAACCCAGTACGTGGGCGGTGCTGCGCACCTGGGCCGGCAACATCGGCGCCAGGCGCTTGAGAGACAGGAAATGCACCGCGAACACCGCCAGCCAGGCCAGCCAGCCGAAATCCGCGGCCGGGTGATAGCGACTGTGCCCCGTTGCCACCAGCACACAACCCGCCGCCGGCATCAACAAGGTGCACAGCAGCCCCAGCGCCGACCACTGCAAGCGCAGCGCCAACACGCTCCACACCGCTACACTGATCGCCGCGAGGGCCAGAAGCCAGGCGCCTTGCAGGTTTTCCGGGGCAAAGCGCAGCACTTCGCTGATCCACGCCAGCGCCCACCAGCCCGCCCCCCAAACCAATAGCAGCTCGGACAAGCGCCGCAAGCTCAAGGCCTCGAACACTGCCGCGGCATGTCCCCGCTGCAAGCGCCACGCCCCCACCAGCGCGGCGAGCCCGAGCACCAACGGTGTCCAGAACCCGTTGTGCGCCAGTGGCCGCAGCCCTTCACTGTCGAGTGCCCCCAACAGGCCCGGCCCAGCCACCAGGAACGCCGCCCCACCCAGCAGTTGCAACAGCAGGCCGAAGACGAAACTCACGCGCTGTTTCAAGTACAGGCTCAGCCAGATGATCAACAGACCGCTGGCCGCCCACACCCCGCTCGCCGTTTGCCAGGGCAGCACGAACAACACCGCGAGGTTGATCAGCACCAGCCCCGCCAGCAACACCACCGACAGGCCGCGCAACAAGCGAACGTCATTGCGCACCATGTCGTCGCGCGCCGCCAACAGCATGCCGCCGATCAATGCCAGGCCGATCAGCGAGGCACTGAGCAAACCGTTCCAGCCGGCGCTGAGTACCGCCGCCGAATCGCCCGCATTGCTTTGCAAGCGCAGCAGGAACAACGCGCCACCTAACAATTGCACGGCGAACGCAGTGAACAGGAACGTGCGCGATTGCAGGCGCAGGCCGACAAACAGGGTCGCCAGGCCGGCCAGGGCCCAGGCGATCGCGGTGACGTGGGTGAAGAAAAACAGCGGAGCCAGCAAATACAGGAAACCCAGACCCAGGACCGCCAGCACCGGCAACCCCTGGCGCTCCCAGTTCGAAGAATGCTCCGGTGCGGCCCGGCGCAGTTGGTCGAAGGTAAACAGCAAGGCGATGCCTAGCATCAGGGCGCCCAACGGCGCGCCGTCGAGCAGGCTGCCTTCGCCAGGCCGCAGCCCACTGATAAAGGCCAGTGCCGAGCCCAGTTGCAGCAACAAGGCAAAAGCCCGGGCGAGAGGTCGCCGCTGACGCAGACCCAACCAGAAGATCCCGGCGCCCTCCACGGCCCAGGCCGCCGAAGTCCAGCGGGCATCCAGGCCCAACGGAATCGCCAGGCTGGCGAAGATCACCCCCAGGGCGAGGCAGGTTTCGGCCAGCAGCAAGGCGCGACCGCCCATCAAAATGCGCGCCAGGCCCATGTAGAGCACGCCCAGGGCCAGGGCGCTGAATGCTGCGGCGAATTCGAAGTGCTGCACCAATGCGAACTGCAAGCCGAAGCCCACCAGCGGCGGGCCGAACAACATCGTGCCGTCCACGTAGTCGCCCTGGCGCGCCGACCAACGCAACAGCGCCTCACGGCTGGCGTCTTCAAGCGTATCGCTCGTTTCCAACAACTTGCGCCGGGTGAACAGCAGGCCGATCGCCAGGTAAATGAGGAAGAACAGGATCAGGAACGGTTCGGTGCTCCAGAGCAATTCTGGCCTATAGGAGCGCAGCCCCCAGGCGAAACCGATGCCGAAAGTACCGACAAAGCCGATCAGGTTGAGCAGGCGCCAGGCCTTGAACCAGGCGATGGCGAGAATGCCGGCGTTGAGCAGGATGAAATAGCTGAACAGCGCGACGTGGTTGCCGCTGCCGGTGGAGGTCAGGATCGGCGCGGCAAACCCGCCGAGCGCCGCCGCTGCGGCCAGGCCCAGGGCGTTCTGGGTCACCGCCAGGATCGCCGAGAACACGGTGACCGCCACCAGCAGGCCCAGGGCCGCTTTCGAGTCGAGCAACGGATGCAGGCGCATGGCGGCGAACACGGTCAGGTACAGCACCGCGATCCCGGTGCCCTGGAGCATCAATGCAAAATAACCGTTACGTTGGCGCAACCACCAGCCCAGGCCCAGCAGGCCCAACGCACTGGCCGCGACGCCGGCGTAACGCAACTCGATCGGCACCACCATGCCTTCGGTGGCATAACGCAGCAAAAATGCCAGGCCGAGGAACAACAACACCACGCCGACCCGCAGCACCGTGTTGCCGCCGAACAGCCAGTCGCGGGCGCCTATCAGTGCACGATCGAAAAAATTCGGACCCTTCGGGGCCCGCGGCTCCGTCGGGGCCGGCTCATCGGCGAGCGGCGTGGAAACCACGGACTCCGCACGCCAGATGGTCTCGGGCAGAGGCTGGCTCGCGTGTGCGGCCAGCGCCGGAACGGGCTCAAGCTCTGGCGGCAACTCCCAGACGAGTTCGGGCTCCGGTTCGGCGCGAACCTCGGGCTCCGGCGCTGGGGCCACGACAGTTTCGGCGGCTGGCGGCGGCTCATTCGGAGCGGCGACCGTACCGCGTTCGAGCACGGCCAGCCGCGCCTGCAGTGTGACCAGGCTCTCCTGGGTCGTTTGCAAAAGGGCCTGTTGCTTGACGGCTTGGGCGTCGAGGCGGCCCAGCCGAAACGCCTGGGCGATGCCAAGCCCCACCAGCGCGCCTATCAGCGCATCGGCGAACGACTCATCCACCACCCAGCCGAGTGCCAGGCCCAACAGCGTCAAGATCCATTGCATGGTCGATATCCCTAAGCGGCCCGTTGCGGGCAGAACCGGGGGTGATGCGGCGCCCGGCGAAACTGTTGCCTAGTATATCGACGAAGCCCAACCGCCGTTGGGCTTGGCTCACATTTCTTGTAGCAGCCGCCTTACTTCAGGGCCTTCAGGGCTTACTTCAGGGCCTACTCCAGCGCTTTCCAGATGTCGGTGGCGTACTCGCGGATGGTCCGGTCCGAGGAGAACCAGCCCATGCGCGCCGTGTTCAGTACCGCTGAACGCCACCACTGCTTGGGATCATGCCAGCGCTCTTCGACCCTGGCCTGGGCGTGCCAATACGCGTCGAAGTCGGCGCAGACCAGGAAGCGGTCATAGTCCACCAGCGAATCCACCAGCCCGGCGTAGCGCATCGGATCATCCGGCGAGAACACCCCGCCGCGAATGGCCTGTAACACATCGTTGAGGCGATGGGACGCGGCGATGTCCGGCGCGGCGCTGAACTCGCCGTTCTGCTTGCGAGCCTCCACCTGCTCCGCCGTCAGGCCAAAGATGAACATATGCTCGCCGCCCACGCGCTCGTGCATCTCCACGTTGGCGCCGTCCATGGTGCCGATGGTCAGCGCGCCGTTGAGGCCGAACTTCATGTTGCTGGTGCCCGAGGCCTCGAAACCGGCCGTGGAGATCTGCTCCGACAGGTCCGCCGCCGGGATGATGCTTTCGGCCAGGCTGACGTTGTAGTTGGGCAGGAACACCACTTTGAGCAGGCCGCGCACGGTCGGGTCGTTGTTCACCACCCGGGCGATGTCGTTGGTCAGCTTGATGATCAGCTTGGCCTGGTGATAACTGGCGGCGGCCTTGCCGGCGAAGATCTTCACCCGCGGCACCCAGTCCACTTCCGGTTCGGCGCGGATCGCCTGGTACAGTGCCACCGTGTGCATCAGGTTGAGCAATTGGCGCTTGTACTCGTGGATCCGTTTGACCTGCACGTCGAACATCGCCGCCGGATTCACGGCGATGCCCAACCGTTCGTGGATCAGATACGCCAGCGCCTTCTTGCTGTGCAGGCGCTGCTCGGCGAACAGCTTGCGGAACGCCGGCTTCTCAGCAAACGGCTCCAGCTCGATCAAGCGCTCCTCGGGACTGTCGAGCACGCTCGGGCCCAGGGCATCGACCAACATCGACGTCAGTTCGGCGTTGGCCTGGAACAGCCAGCGTCGGAAGGTGACGCCGTTGGTCTTGTTGTTGATCCGCTCCGGATAGAGCTTGTGCAGCTCGGCGAACACCGTGCTGCGCATCAGTTGCGTGTGCAGGCCGGACACGCCATTGACGCTGTGGGAGCCCAGGAACGCCAGGTTGCCCATGCGCACCCGGCGACCGTTGTCCTCTTCGATCAGCGACACCGAGCGCAACACGTGGAAATCATGCACGCCCTTGGCCCGCAGCGAGTCGATGTGCTGGGCGTTGATCAGGTAGATGATCTGCATGTGCCGCGGCAGCATGCGCTCCATCAATCCCACCGGCCAGGTTTCCAAAGCTTCGGGCAGCAGTGTGTGGTTGGTGTAGGAAAGCGTGTCCTGGGTGATCTGCCACGCGGCGTCCCACGCCACGTCGTAGACGTCCACCAACTGGCGCATCAATTCGGCCACGGCGATGGACGGGTGGGTGTCGTTGAGCTGGATCGCGGCGTGATCGCCCAGGGTCAGCACCGAGCTGTGCATGTTGCGATGGCGGCGCAACAAATCCTGCAACGAAGCGGAGACGAAGAAATATTCCTGGCGCAGACGCAACTCCTGGCCGGCCTCGTTGCTGTCGGCCGGGTACAACACGCGGGAGATGCTTTCAGCCCGAGCCACTTCCGCCACCGCCCCCAAGTGGTCGCCGGCATTGAAGCGTTCCAGGTGCAGCTCTTCCATGGCCCGGGCGCGCCACAGGCGCAGGGTGTTGACGCTGGCCCCGCGCCAACCCACCACCGGAGTGTCGTAGGCAATGGCCCGCACGGTTTCGCCCGGCGACCAGACCTGGCGGGTCTTACCGGTGTCATCGGTGACGGTTTCGACGCCGCCGCCAAACCCGATCGTGTAGGCCACTTCTGGCCGCTCGAACTCCCACGGGTTGCCAAAGTCCAGCCAGTGCTCGGTCTGCTCCTGCTGCCAGCCATCGACGATCGCCTGGCGAAACAGGCCGTGTTCATAGCGAATGCCGTAGCCATGGCCGGCAATGCCCAGGGTCGACATGCTTTCCATGAAGCACGCCGCCAGCCGGCCGAGGCCACCGTTGCCCAGCGCCGCGTCGGGCTCGAGCAGGCGGATGCGCTCCAGGTCGACGCCCAGCTCGGTCAGGGCCTCGCGGGCGGTGTCCAGCAGACCGAGGTTGCTCAAGCTGTCATAGAGCAGGCGTCCGATGAGGAATTCCAGGGAAAGGTAATAAACGCGCTTCTGGCCTTTGCGGTAGATCTGTCGCGTGTGATCCATCCAGTGCTCGACCATGTGGTCGCGGGCGGCAAGGGCAATGGCTTCGAACCAGTCGTGATCGAACGCATGATCAGGGTCCTTGCCGACGGCGTAGGTGAGCTTGGTCAACACCGCATCGCGAAATGCAGCGACTTCAGCTTCGCGAACAAGAGGTTCTTGAGTCATTGATGAGACCTCGAACGAACATGGAATTGTCTGAGCCTAGACGGTCTGACAGACGGTACAGGCTCTTGGTTCGGTGGATTTGCCAGATGGTCGGATGAATGCAGGGGCCGTGCCGATTCGGGAGAAGTTGGCGAGGACGAAAAAAACCGGCGGATGGTCGTTCAAAATTTCACCCGTCCCGGTATGATCGCGCGCCCTGAGGCATGCAGGTAAATACCGATGATGAAGCCCAACCTGATCGCCGCCGCGGAAATCGACCGACTCGAGACCTGGGCCAAATATTCCGCCCCGATGTGCGGTTCCTGCGTGTCGAGCTGCTGCACGCTGCCGGTGGAGGTCAAGATCAAGGACCTGATCCGGATCGGTATCGTCGATGAATTCGAACTGGGCGACCCGCCGAAGAACATCGCCAAGCGCCTGCAAAAAGAAGGGATCGTCGAGCGCTACAACCAGAAGTCGGAAATCTTCACGCTCCAGCGCATGAGCAACAACGATTGCCTGTATCTGGACCGCAAAAGCCGCTTGTGCACCATTTACGATAAACGCCCCGACACCTGCCGCAACCATCCACGGGTGGGCCCACGGCCTGGCTACTGCGCCTACAAGCCCAAGGAAGTGGAGCGCGAGCGTAATCCAAGGACGCTGGACCGGTTCTGATCGGCGTCTCGCCACAGCCCCTGATAGCCCCTGTAAATCCCGGGCATAAAAAAAAAAAACGCCCCCGATCTCACGACCGGGGGCGTTTTCATTCAGCGGCTAGAACAATCAGTTCTTGGCTTTCTTGGCAGCGCGGGTACGCTCGCCTTCGTCCAGGATCTTCTTGCGCAGGCGGATCGACTTCGGCGTCACTTCGCACAATTCATCGTCCTGGATGAATTCCAGGGCCTGTTCCAGGGTGAAGCGAACAGGTGGAACCAGGGCGATGGTTTCGTCTTTGCCCGAAGCACGCATGTTGTCGAGCTTCTTGCCCTTGGTAGGGTTGACGCCCAGGTCGTTGTCACGGCTGTTCAGACCGACGATCTGGCCGTTGTAGATTTCCTGGCCGTGCTCGACGAACAGCTTGCCACGCGCCTGGAGGGTTTCCAGGGAGTAGGTCAGCGCCTTGCCGGTTTCTACCGATACCAGTACACCGTTCTGACGGCCGGACATGTGGCCGGACTTCATGGTGTCGTAGCGATCGAAGATCGAGGTCAGGATGCCTGCGCCGTTGGTCAGGGTCAGGAACTGGTTACGGAAACCGATCAGGCCACGAGCCGGGATGTTGTACTCCAGGCGCACACGGCCCTTGCCATCCGGCGCCATGTTGGTCAGGTCGCCCTTACGCAGGCCCATCTCTTCCATGACCTTGCCCTGGGATTCTTCAGGGATGTCGATGGTGACGTTTTCGTACGGTTCCTGCTTGGTGCCGTTGACTTCGCGGATGATCACTTCAGGACGGCCCACGGCCATCTCGAAGCCTTCACGGCGCATGGTTTCGATCAGAACCGACAGGTGCAGCTCACCGCGACCGGAAACCTTGAACTTGTCGGCCGAGTCGCCTTCTTCAACGCGCAGTGCAACGTTGTAGAGCAGTTCCTTGTCCAGACGCTCCTTGATGTTACGGCTGGTCACGAACTTGCCTTCCTTACCGCAGAATGGCGAGTCGTTGACCTGGAAGGTCATGGAAACGGTTGGCTCGTCGACGGTCAGCGGCTTCATCGCCTCGACAACGGTCGGGTCGCACAGGGTGTCGGAGATGAACAGCTCTTCGAAACCGCTGATGCAGACGATGTCGCCGGCAGCGGCTTCTTCAACGTCCACACGGTGCAGGCCGTGGTGGCCCATCAGCTTGAGGATACGACCGTTGCGCTTCTTGCCTTCGGTGTCGATGGCGACGACCGGGGTGTTCGGCTTGACGCGACCACGGGCGATACGGCCAACACCGATCACACCCAGGAAGCTGTTGTAGTCCAGGGCCGAGATCTGCATCTGGAACGGACCGTCACGGTCAACGGCAGGCGCCGGTACGTTGTCGACGATCGACTGGTACAGCGGGGTCATGTCTTCGGCCATGGCGGTGTGGTCCAGACCGGCGATGCCGTTCAGGGCCGAGGCGTAGACGACCTGGAAGTCCAGTTGTTCGTCGGTGGCACCGAGGTTGTCGAACAGGTCGAAGATCTGGTCCAGGACCCAGTCAGGACGCGCGCCCGGACGGTCGACCTTGTTGATCACGACGATTGGCTTGAGGCCGGCTTCGAACGCCTTCTTGGTCACGAAGCGGGTTTGCGGCATCGGGCCGTCCTGGGCGTCGACCAGCAGCAGTACGGAGTCGACCATCGACATCACGCGCTCTACTTCACCGCCGAAGTCGGCGTGGCCGGGGGTGTCCACGATGTTGATGTGGTAGCCGTTCCAGTTGATGGCGGTGTTTTTGGCCAGGATGGTAATGCCGCGCTCTTTTTCCTGGTCGTTGGAGTCCATCACGCGCTCGTCGTTGAGCTCGTTGCGCTCCAGGGTGCCGGATTGACGCAAGAGTTTGTCTACCAGGGTGGTCTTACCATGGTCAACGTGGGCAATGATGGCGATGTTGCGTAGATTTTCGATCACTTGTGTATCTCGATCAGAGGATTCGGTGTGCTGACAGGTCGTGGCAGCGATTTACGTTGAGTCCGACAAGCCGTTACAGCCTGCCGGCGGCGTCGGGGGGCCGGTGACGCAGGCCACAGGCAAACAGCCCCGGGCACTTAGCTCGGTCGATAAACGCGCACATTGGCATGCCCCTCACTGAGCAAATGGTGGGCATGCAGGCGACTCATCACGCCTTTGTCGCAATACAGCAGGTACTGGCGAGTAGGGTCCAGTTCCTTGAAACGCGCGTTCACTGTATAGAACGGCATCGTTTTCACTTCGACACCGGCGACGCTCAGCGGGTCATCTTCAGCATCGTCCGGGTGACGGATGTCGATGATGATCTGACCGGCGAGCGCTTCGCCGACTTCTTCAATCTGCAAATCCTGGCCCAATTCGTCGATCACCCGATCGATCGGCACCAGCCTGGCGTTCTCCAGCGCACGCTCGAGCACCGCCATGTCGAATTCTTTCTCTTCGTGCTCTACACGCCCGCGCTTGGCCGCCGTCTTCGGATTGACCGAGATGACCCCGCAGTACTCCGGCATGTGCCGGGCAAAATCACCGGTGCCGATCTTGTCGGCAGTGTCGATGATGTCCTGCTTGTGGCTGGCGATCAGTGGGCGCAATACCAGTTTTTCAGTGACGCAGTCGATCACCGACAAGTTGGGCAGCGTCTGGCTCGATACCTGGGAGATCGCCTCGCCGGTCACCAACGCATCGATGTGTAGGCGCTCGGCGATACTGGACGCGGCACGCAACATCATACGCTTCAAGATGACGCCCATATGACTGTCATCGACTTTGCCGAGGATCTCGCCCAGGACTTCTTCGAACGGTACGCTCACAAATAACACGCGCTGGGAACTGCCGTACTTCTTCCAGATGAAGTGCGCCACTTCCATCACGCCCAATTCATGGGCACGCCCACCCAGATTGAAGAAGCAGAAGTGAGCCATCAGCCCGCGCCGCATGATCTGGTAGGCCGCCACCGTGGAGTCGAAGCCCCCGGACATCAGAACCAGGGTTTGTTCCAGCGAGCCCAGCGGATAGCCACCAATGCCGTTGTACTGGCTATGGATCACGAACAGCCGCTGGTCGCGAACTTCGATGCGCACTTCGATTTCCGGGTCTTTGAGGGAAATACCGGCTGCGCCGCATTGCCGGCGCATCTGGCTGCCGACGTATTTCTCCACGTCCATCGAACTGAAGGGATGCTTGCCAGCGCGCTTGCAACGCACCGAGAAAATCTTGCCGGCCAGGGCGTCGCCATAATGAAGCATGCATTTGGCGAGGATGTCGTCGAAATCCCCCAACGGGTATTCATCGACCTGGAGGAAATGCGCAATGCCCGGCATACAGGCCAAGCGCTCGGTCATCTCCTTCAGGATCCGGGGTTCGCTGACCCGGGTTTCCAGCTCGAGGTTGTCCCACACGCCGTTCACCACCACGACCGGGTCCAGATCACGGAGCACGGCACGGATGTTCTTGGCCAACTGGCGGATGAAACGCATCCGGACCGGGCGGCTCTTGATGGTGATCTCGGGGAAGACTTTTACGATTAGTTTCATGAAAAACAGCGCGCGAACGGCCAGCCGAAAAAGGGGGGCGCGGATTATAGCGGAAATTGCTCAAGGTTTGACCAATTAATGTGCAGATGGTTTTGGATGCACCAAAACAGGTCATAACCGTATTTTCGCGCCACATTGCGGTGCGCAATTGTTCGACAATCCGCTATACCTACCCTCCAAGAGCGTGGATTTGGTGCAAAACACCCATGCTGGGGCACTGGCATGCAAATTGCTCCCTTGTGAGGCAGGTTGCCTTGGCAGAGTATTCGCGCCGGCATCACTTATCGTAGGGCACACCATTACCGCCCGAAGCCACCCGGAGGACATATGTCGAAGTCGGTTCAACTCATCAAAGATCATGACGTCAAGTGGATTGATCTGCGCTTCACTGACACCAAAGGCACTCAACATCACGTGACCATGCCGGCCCGTGATGCACTGGATGACGATTTCTTCGAAATCGGCAAGATGTTCGACGGTTCCTCCATCTCTGGCTGGAAAGGCATCGAAGCCTCCGACATGATCCTGATGCCGGACGACGAAACCGCCGTCCTGGACCCGTTCACCGAAGAGCCGACCCTGATCCTGGTCTGCGACATCATCGAACCGTCCACCATGCAAGGCTATGACCGCGACCCACGCGCCATCGCCCACCGCGCCGAGGAATACCTGAAGTCCACCGGTATCGGCGACACCGCTTTCTTCGGTCCTGAGCCTGAGTTCTTCATCTTCGACTCGGTCAAGTTCAAGTCCGACATCTCCGGTTCGATGTTCAAGATTTTCTCCGAGCAAGGCTCGTGGATGTCCGACCAGGACGTGGAAGGCGGTAACAAGGGTCACCGTCCAGGTATCAAAGGTGGTTACTTCCCGGTTCCACCGTTCGACTTCGACCACGAAATCCGTACCTCCATGTGCAACGCACTGGAAGAAATGGGCCAGACCGTCGAAGTTCACCACCACGAAGTGGCGACTGCCGGCCAGAACGAAATCGGCGTGAAGTTCAACACGCTGGTCAAGAAGGCTGACGAAGTCCAGACCCTGAAGTACTGCGTACACAACGTTGCCGACGCCTACGGCCGCACCGCGACCTTCATGCCGAAGCCACTGTACGGTGACAACGGTTCGGGCATGCACGTTCACGTGTCGATCTCCAAGGACGGCAAGAACACCTTCGCAGGCGAAGGTTATGCCGGCCTGTCGGACACCGCCCTGTACTTCATCGGCGGCATCATCAAGCACGGTAAGGCCCTGAACGGCTTCACCAACCCGTCGACCAACTCCTACAAGCGTCTGGTGCCAGGCTTCGAAGCGCCGGTCATGCTGGCCTACTCGGCTCGCAACCGCTCCGCCTCGATCCGTATCCCATACGTGAACAGCCCTAAAGCCCGCCGTATCGAAGCACGCTTCCCGGATCCGGCTGCCAACCCATACCTGGCCTTCGCTGCACTGATGATGGCCGGCCTGGACGGTATCCAGAACAAGATCCACCCTGGCGATGCAGCTGACAAAAACCTGTATGACCTGCCGCCTGAAGAGGCCAAGGAAATCCCACAGGTGTGCGGTAGCCTGAAAGAAGCCCTGGAAGAGCTGGACAAGGGCCGTGCGTTCCTGACCAAGGGCGGCGTATTCAGCGATGACTTCATCGACGCTTACATCGCACTGAAAAGCGAAGAAGAAATCAAGGTTCGCACCTTCGTACACCCACTGGAATACGAGCTGTACTACAGCTGCTGATCCAGTAGCGCCGCCACGCACGGCGTGAAAAAAAGAGGCCTCCTTCGGGAGGCCTTTTTCATGGGCGCCCGTTGGGTGCATGATGCTCGCCGCCCCCACAAGGAAGACGAGACTTGCCCATGACCTTGCACTTGAAACTCTGCCTGGCCCTATCTGCCACGCTGCTGGCCAGCGCCGCCGAGGCAGCCTCCACCCCCGCCACCCTTGCCCCGCTGCTGGGCACCATCGATGAACGCCTGGCCATTGCCGACCAAGTGGCCCTGAGCAAATGGGACAGCCACAAACCTGTGGAAGACCGCCAGCGCGAACGCGAGGTGATCGCTGCCGCCGTCACTCAGGCCCCCACCTACAAACTGACCGCTGAAGCCGTGGAAGCGTTCTTCGCCGCGCAAATAGAAGCCAACAAACTGGTGCAGTATGCCCGGCTGTCTGACTGGCACCTGCAAGGCAAGGCCCCGGATTTCCCGCGCCCGGACCTGGTAGGCCAGATCCGCCCGCAACTGGACCAACTGCAAAAACGCCTGCTGCAACAACTGGCCGATTTCACCCCCTACCGCACCGACCCGCAATGCCCGCAATGGCTGGCCCAGGCCACCCACGACGGCCGCAAGGAACCGCTGCGCCAGCTGGCGCTGGTCCGGGCAACCGCAGAGTTGTGCGTGTTCAAAGGCTAGAGCAACACACCTCACCCCTTGAGCTTGCGAGCAAGGGGCGAGCGCAACAACTTGGGCCAACCGCTTCACCTGACCTATGCTGCAACCCATCACTTTTCGTTCTCGGTCGGTTTTCCATGGGTCGCGGTTTTTCAATCCTGCTGTTGTGGCTGCTGGCACTGCCCACCACCGCACAGATTTACAAGTACACCGATGCCGAGGGCAACACCGCCTACAGCAACCAGCCGCCACAAGGCGTACCGGCCCAGACGATGGACTTGCCACCGCTCAACAGCATCGAACGCCAGCCCCCCGCCGGCCAGGAGAAACCGACTGCGCCGGCGGAGCGGGACGCGCCAGGCAATGCCTACGAAACGCTGGAGTTGACGGACATCCCCACCGAAGAGGCCCTGCGCGCCAATAACGGCACCTTCACCGTTGGCGTCCAGGCCCAACCGCGCCTGCGCAGCCCCCAGCAGTTCCGGTTGGTATTGGACGGCCAACCCTACGGCCAGCCGAGCAACGTGCCGCGCCTGCAATTGGTGAATATCGATCGCGGCGAGCACAGCCTGGCCGTGCAAGTCATCGACGGGGACCGCCTCGTGCAGCAGAGCGAAACCATCGTCTTCACCGTGCAGCGGGTACACCAGCCATGAGCCGCTGGTGGCTCGCACTGGCCCTGTCGATGACCACGCTACCGGCGCTGGCACAGGTCTATACCTACATCGATGCCCAAGGCAATCGCGTCTTCACCGACCAGCCACGCCCAGGCAACGCGAAGAAAGTCCAACTGCCGCCCGGCAACCGAATGCCGACGCCGCCGGGCACATCCTCGGCACCGGCCTCCGAAGACCCACCCCAGCCGCGATTCCGTTACGAAATGCTCCGGCTATTGATTCCCGAGCCGGACGCCACGATACGTAGCACTGCAGGCGAACTGATCGTCACCGCCACCAGCGAACCCGGACTGCAAAAAGGCCACCGCTACCGCCTGCTGCTCGATGGCCAACCGACGGGAGCATCTGGGCCGAGCCCGGTGTTTGCCCTGGGCAACATCGATCGCGGCACCCATCACCTGGCGGTGGAAATCCTCGATGAGCAAGGGCGCATCGTCGAACGCACTGCCAACCAGCCCTTTCATATGCAGCGCATATCCCTGGCGCAGAAGCGCCGCATCAAACCCTGCGCCATCGCCGATTACGGCCAACGCCCCGAATGCCCCCTCGCCGAAAAACCTGAAGAAGAAAAAAGCAGCATCCTGCCGTTCTTCTAACGTCGCCCAAGCCATGCGCACTATATTGGTGCAAATATTTGCACCCCTTCCCAGCTCCTAACCCATTTTGGTTCGAAAGTACCCGGAAAAACTGGCAGAACGCCACGCAATTGGGCGAATAGAACCCTGTTTACCGCTCTGGACGCTTCTTTTCGGAGCCTTGGTTTGTTTTTTGCATTTTGCTTGTACCAGCGCGTCATACGCATGCCTGTTACGCTCCAAAAGAGGTCCTGATGACCATTAGCGACGCATTACACCGCTTGTTGCTCGACAACCTCACCACGGCGACCATCCTGCTCGACGCCGAACTGCGCCTCGAGTACATGAACCCGGCGGCAGAGATGCTCCTGGCCGTCAGCGGCCAGCGCAGCCATGGGCAATTCATCAGCGAACTGTTCACCGAATCCGCCGAGGCCCTCAACTCCCTGCGCCAGGCGGTGGAACAAGCCCATCCGTTCACCAAGCGCGAAGCGATGCTGACCGCCCTGACCGGCCAGACCCTGACCGTGGACTATGCGGTCACGCCGATCCTGAACAACGGCGCCACCTTGTTGCTGCTGGAGGTCCATCCCCGTGATCGCCTGTTGCGCATCACCAAGGAAGAAGCCCAGTTGTCCAAGCAGGAAACCAGCAAGATGCTGGTACGCGGCCTGGCCCATGAAATCAAGAACCCCCTCGGCGGGATTCGCGGCGCCGCGCAACTGCTGGCCCGGGAACTGCCGGATGAAAGCCTCAAGGACTACACCAACGTCATCATCGAAGAAGCCGACCGCCTGCGGAACCTGGTGGACCGCATGCTCGGCTCGAACAAGCTGCCGTCCCTGGCGATGTGCAACATCCACGAAGTGCTGGAACGCGTCGGCAACCTCGTGGAGGCCGAAAGCCAGGGCTGCATCACGCTGGTACGTGACTACGACCCGAGCATTCCCGATGTCCTGATCGACCGCGAACAGATGATCCAGGCAGTGCTCAACATCGTGCGCAATGCGATGCAGGCCATCAGCAGCCAGAACGAGCTACGCCTGGGGCGCATCAGCCTGCGCACCCGCACCATGCGCCAGTTCACCATCGGCCACGTGCGCCATCGCCTGGTGACCAAGATCGAGATCACCGACAACGGCCCCGGCATCCCGGCCGAGCTGCAGGAAACCATCTTCTTTCCCATGGTCAGCGGCCGCCCGGACGGTACCGGGCTGGGCCTGGCCATTACCCAAAACATCATCAGTCAGCATCAGGGCTTGATCGAGTGTGAGAGCCACCCTGGCCACACCACCTTCTCGATCTTCCTGCCACTGGAACAAGGAGCCACAGCGACATGAGCCGTAGTGAAACCGTGTGGATCGTCGATGACGACCGTTCTATCCGCTGGGTCCTGGAAAAAGCCTTGCAACAGGAAGGCATGACCACCCAGAGCTTCGACAGCGCCGACGGGGTGATGAGTCGCCTCGCCCGTCAGCAGCCGGACGTCATCATCTCCGACATTCGCATGCCCGGCGCCAGCGGCCTGGACCTGCTGGCGCGGATTCGTGAACAGCACCCACGGTTGCCTGTGATCATCATGACGGCCCACTCGGACCTGGACAGCGCCGTGGCGTCCTACCAGGGCGGTGCCTTCGAATACCTGCCCAAGCCCTTCGACGTCGACGAAGCCGTGTCGCTGGTCAAGCGCGCCAACCAGCACGCCCAGGAGCAACAAGGCCTCGAAGAAATACCGACCCTGGCCCGGACTCCGGAGATCATCGGCGAAGCGCCGGCGATGCAGGAAGTGTTTCGCGCCATCGGGCGCTTGAGCCATTCCAACATCACCGTGCTGATCAACGGCGAGTCGGGTACCGGTAAAGAATTGGTGGCCCATGCCCTGCACCGCCACAGTCCGCGGGCGGCGTCGCCGTTCATCGCGCTGAACATGGCGGCGATTCCCAAGGACTTGATGGAGTCCGAGCTGTTCGGCCACGAAAAAGGCGCCTTCACCGGCGCGGCCAACCTGCGCCGCGGGCGCTTCGAGCAAGCCGACGGCGGCACGCTGTTTCTCGATGAAATCGGCGATATGCCGGCCGACACCCAGACCCGTTTGCTGCGCGTATTGGCCGATGGCGAATTCTATCGGGTGGGCGGCCATACGCCGGTCAAAGTGGACGTGCGCATCATCGCCGCGACCCACCAGAACCTGGAAACCCTGGTCCATGCCGGTAAGTTTCGCGAAGACTTGTTCCATCGCCTGAACGTGATCCGCATCCATATCCCACGCCTGGCGGATCGTCGCGAAGACATCCCCACACTGGCCCGGCATTTCCTCAGCCGCGCGGCACAGGAACTGGCGGTGGAACCCAAGCTGCTCAAGAACGAAACCGAGGAATACCTCAAGAACCTGCCGTGGCCAGGCAACGTGCGCCAACTGGAGAACACTTGCCGCTGGATCACGGTGATGGCTTCCGGTCGGGAAGTGCACATTGGCGACTTGCCACCGGAACTGTTGAGCCTGCCGCAGGACTCAGCCCCAGTGACCAACTGGGAACAGGCCCTGCGCCAGTGGGCCGACCAGGCCTTGGCACGCGGCCAGTCGAACCTCCTGGATAGCGCCGTGCCGAGCTTCGAGCGAATCATGATCGAGACCGCCCTCAAGCACACCGCCGGTCGCCGTCGCGATGCCGCCGTGCTGCTGGGCTGGGGCCGCAATACCTTGACGCGCAAGATCAAGGAGCTGGGGATGAAGGTCGATGGTGGGGATGATGATGACGGGGATGAGGGCTGATCAACCTTCGGCTCTTCACTGAATTTGAAGCCCCATCGCGAGCAGGCTCGCCCCACGAGGGAAACACGAATTCCTCTGGGAGCGAGCCTGCTCGCGATGCTTTATCAGGGCCTGACGCACCAAAACTGCGCACACCGAGCGAACCAAGATCACCGTGTTCGCTTCAAAAAACCGCCCACCAAAACTGCGAAAGCCCCGAAACACGGGGCCTCTAGCTCTTTATTCGCCTCAACATCGAAAACTGGCACGCCCCCTGCAACAACCTGATCACTACCCAGTTTCGGGGACCTTGGTACAGGCAGGCCGGGGAATCCCCATTTTATCCAGGGCTCATCGAGCCCACTGTTTTGGGGGCCTTGATACAGGCAGGTCAAGGTTTCCCTTCTTTATACCCAGGGCCATGCACTTGGCCCTACCGTTTTGGGGTCCTTGGTACAGGCAGGCCGGGGATTCCCTCTTTTATTGCTCCTGGAGACGGACCTCCAACCGCCAGCGATCATCGACCTCGCTACCGGTCCACGTCCCCCGCAACGGACGCGCCGCCACCAGTGTCAGCAACAAGCCCTTGTCGCTCAAACGCACCCGCCAATTCACATCCTTGCCATCGAGCTTGAATTGGCCGTTCTGCGGTCGACCTTCTGCATCGAACAACAGCGCCACTGACCCGTCGATGACTTCCCCGTGCAACTTGGGTTCGTTGTTGAACCAGGCCACCAACATCCCGTCGCGGGTGTCGACCTGTTGCAGCACGCTTGGCTCAGGCGTGGTCAGGCGCCCGATCATCAGGCCAACCATCAGGCCGAAGATCGCCAACGAGCCCATCACCGGCAGTATTAGCTTCGAACGCTCGTCGGTTTGCGGCGTAGAATGCCGCTCATCTTTATCTGCGGAGCCGTGCATGTTTCACGTCATCCTTTTTCAACCGGAAATTCCGCCGAATACCGGCAACGTCATCAGGTTGTGCGCCAACAGCGGCTGCCACCTGCATCTGATCGAACCACTGGGCTTCGAGATGGACGACAAGCGCTTGCGCCGTGCCGGTCTCGACTACCACGAGTATGCCACTTTGCAGCGTCACGCTGACCTCGCCAGCTGTCTGGAAAGCTTGGGCAATCCGCGGGTGTTCGCCTTCACCACCAAAGGTTCGCGGCCGTTCCATGACGCCAGCTTCGTTGCCGGTGACGCCTTCCTGTTCGGCCCGGAAAGCCGTGGCCTGCCGGCCGAAGTGCTCGATGCCCTGCCCGCCGACCAGCGCCTGCGCCTGCCGATGCGCGAAGGTTGTCGCAGCTTGAACCTGTCCAACACGGTGGCGGTGGCTGTGTACGAGGCCTGGCGGCAGAACGGGTTCGCCTAAACTCTTCCTGCCAGCCAGAAACGCCTGTGGGAGCCGGGCTTGCTCGCGATGAGGTCGACACGGTTCAACTGCAACACCGCGTCATCGTTCATCGCGAGCAAGCTCGGCTCCCACAGGTTGTGTATCGGGCGAACAGCGCCGTTTACTGAACGGTCGCGCCACCTTCCTGTTGCATGCGCTGCAGCTCTTGCGCATACAGGGCGTCGAAATTCACCGGAGCCAGCATCAGCGCCGGGAACGAACCGCGGGTCACCAGGCTGTCCAGGGCTTCGCGAGCATACGGGAACAGGATGTTCGGGCAGAAGGCGCCCAGGGTGTGGCTCATGGAGGCGGCATCCAGGTTCTTGATCAGGAAGATCCCGGCTTGCTGCACTTCGGCGATGAACGCCACTTCTTCACCGTTCTTCACGGTCACCGACAGGGTCAGCACCACTTCGTGGAAGTCTTCTTCCAGGGCCTTCTGGCGGGTGTTGAGGTCCAGGCCTACGCTCGGTTCCCACTGCTGGCGAAAGATCGCCGGGCTTTTCGGGGCTTCGAAGGACAGGTCACGTACGTAGATGCGCTGCAAGGAGAATTGCGGTGCGGCTTCTTCGTTGGCAGCTGTGTTCTGTTGGTCAGTCATCGCAGATCCTTCTTACTTTAAGGTTCTATTAGTAGGGAATTCAGGCCTGGAGCATCGCGTCGAGCTTGCCGGCGCGCTCCAGGGCGTACAGATCATCGCAACCGCCTACGTGGGTGTTACCGATCCAGATCTGCGGTACGGACGTGCGTCCGGCCTTGCGGGTCATGTCGGCGCGCAGCTGCGGCTGGCCGTCGACCTTGATCTCTTCGAAGGCCACGCCTTTGTTCTGGAGCAGGAACTTGGCTCGGGAGCAATAGGGGCAGTAATCGCTGGAATAGACGACGACGTGGGTCATTTCACTTCACCAGCGGCAGGTTGTCGGCTTTCCAGCTCGCCACGCCACCGGACAACTTGGCGGCGGTGAAGCCGGCCTTCACCAGTTCGCGGGCATGGGTGCCGGAATGCTGGCCTTGGGCATCCACCAGGATCAGCGTCTTGGCCTTGTGCTTTTCCAGCTCGCCGACCCGGGCGGTCAGTTTGTCCTGGGGAATGTTCAGGGCGCCAACGATGTGACCGGTGGCAAATTCCTTGCTCGGACGGATGTCGACCACCACGCCCGCGTCCTTGTTGACCAGCGCAGTCAGTTCACCGGTGCTCAGGCTGCGCCCGCCACCCTGCATCGTGTGGGCGACCAGCAACGCCAACAGCACGACGAAGATACCGACGAGAATGTAGTGGTTAGTGGCGAATTCAATCAGGTGAGCAACCATCGAGGAAAGGTTCCAGGGCGTTAAAATGTCGGCCAGTATACACAGCACTCAGGGCCGGCCAAACCCCGCCCGGCGGTGACGACACCGGAACTTACCTTTAAACTGCTCGTCTTTTTTCCATCGTCTTCTTTTAACTTCGCCACGAGTGGATTCCATGACTACCCCGCCTAAACCTTTGGTCCTGATGATTCTCGACGGCTTCGGTCACAGTGACAGCCAAGAGTCCAACGCTGTGTACGCGGCCAACAAGCCGGTGCTGGACCGTCTGTGGGCCACGGTGCCGAACGGCCTGATCTCCGGCAGCGGCATGGACGTCGGCCTGCCTGACGGGCAGATGGGCAACTCCGAGGTCGGCCACATGAACCTCGGCGCAGGCCGCGTGGTGTATCAGGATTTCACCCGTGTGACCAAAGCGATCCGCGACGGCGAATTCTTCGAAAACCCGACCATCTGCGCCGCCGTGGATAAAGCCGTGGCCGCCGGCAAGGCCGTGCACTTCATGGGCCTGCTGTCCGATGGCGGGGTGCACAGCCACCAGGACCACCTGGTCGCCATGGCCGAACTGGCCTTCAAGCGCGGCGCCGAGAAGATCTACCTGCACGCGTTCCTCGATGGCCGCGACACCCCGCCGAAAAGCGCCGCTTCGTCGATCGAATTGCTGGACGCGACGTTCCAGGCACTCGGCAAGGGCCGCATCGCCAGCATCGTCGGCCGCTACTACGCCATGGACCGTGACAACCGTTGGGACCGCGTGTCCCAGGCCTACAACCTGATCGTCGAGGGCAGCGCCGAATTCAGCGCCGCCACCGCCCAGCAAGGCCTGCAAGCGGCCTACGAGCGCGGCGAAAGCGACGAATTCGTCAAGGCCACCACCATCGGCGAGCCGGTCAAGGTCGAAGACGGCGACGCCGTGGTGTTCATGAACTTCCGCGCCGACCGGGCTCGTGAACTGACCCGCGTCTTCGTCGAAGCCGATTTCAAGGAATTCGAACGCGCCCGCCAGCCGAAACTGGCCGGCTTCGTGATGCTGACCCAGTACGCCGCCAGCATCCCCGCGCCATCGGCCTTCGCGGCCGGCAGCCTGGAAAACGTGCTGGGCGACTACCTGGCGAAGAACGGCAAGACGCAGTTGCGCATCGCCGAGACCGAGAAATACGCCCACGTGACGTTCTTTTTCTCGGGCGGTCGCGAAGAACCCTTCCCGGGCGAAGAGCGCATCCTGATCCCGTCGCCGAAAGTCGCCACCTACGACCTGCAACCGGAGATGAGCGCGCCGGAAGTGACCGACCGCATCGTCGACGCCATCGAAAACCTGCGCTACGACGTGATCGTGGTCAACTACGCCAACGGTGACATGGTCGGCCACAGCGGCGTGTTCGAGGCGGCGGTCAAGGCCGTGGAATGCCTGGACACCTGCGTCGGCCGCATCGTCGATGCACTGGAAAAGGTCGGCGGCGAAGCGCTGATCACAGCCGACCACGGCAACGTCGAGCAGATGTCCGACGAAACCACCGGCCAGGCCCACACGGCCCACACCACCGAGCCGGTGCCGTTCATCTACGTCGGCAAGCGTGACTTCAAGGTGCGCGAAGGCGGCGTGCTGGCCGACGTGGCGCCGACCATGCTGATGCTGCTGGGCATGGAGAAGCCGGTGGAAATGACCGGGACTTCGATTCTGGTCTGATTGGGTATCACTCACCCAGGCCCTGAGGGAGCACAGCGTGCTCCCTCAGGGTATCGCGGTGATTTAATGTCTGACGCTACTCCAGTTATCACACAGCCCCAAATGGGCGTTTTTTTTGCAGCGTGAGGCGGGCATACTAGGCCGTCCCTTTCCCTGGTGCCGCCCGCCTCTATGCTTCGCGTCCTGATAGCCCTCGCACTGACCTGCCTGCTGCAACCAGCCTTTGCCGACGAGCGCGCGCAAACCCAACAGCAGTTGGAAGCCACGCGCCAGGACATTGCCGAACTGAAAAAACTGCTGGGCAAGTTGCAGGAAGAGAAATCCAGCGTGCAGAAAGACCTGCGCGGCACCGAGACCGAGATGGGCAAGCTGGAGAAACAGGTCGAGGCCCTGCAAAAAGAACTGAAGAAAAGCGAATCCGAGCTGCAGCGGCTCGATGGCGAGAAAAAAAAACTCCAGAGCGCGCGCACTGAACAGCAAAAGCTGATCGCCATCCAGGCCCGGGCCGCCTACCAGAACGGGCGCCAGGAGTATCTCAAGCTGCTGCTCAACCAGCAGAACCCCGAGAAATTCGCCCGCACCCTCACGTATTACGACTACCTGAGCCAGGCCCGCCTGGAACAGCTCAAGAACTTCAACGAAACCCTGCGCCAACTGGCCAATGTCGAAAAGGACATCGGACTGCAACAAGCCCAGTTACTGGTGCAAAAAAGCAGCCTCGACACCCAGCGCGAAGAGCTGGACAAGGTCCGCAAGGAACGCCAGGAGGCCCTGGCCAAGCTCAACGACGACGTGAAAGAACGCGACAGCAAGCTCAAGGCCCGCGAACAGGACCAGGCCGAACTGGCCAATGTGCTCAAAACCATCGAAGAAACCCTGGCCCGCCAGGCCCGTGAGGCAGAAGAAGCGCGCCAGAAAGCGCTGATCGCCCAGCAGGAAGCGGAAAAAAAGCGCTTGCTTGAAGCCCAGGCCGAGGCCGACTCCAGCGATGCGCCGCGCAAGCCGACAAAACCCAGCCCAGGCGCACTGGTTTCCAGCGATGGCGAAACCTTTGGCGGCGCTTTTGCGTCGGCACGGGGCAAACTTCCCTGGCCGGTCAATGGTCGATTATTGGCTCGCTTCGGTGAAACCCGCGGCGACGACACCCGCACCAAGTGGGACGGCGTGATGATCAGCGCTTCCGCTGGCAGCCAGGTGCATGCCGTCCACGGCGGGCGCGTGGTGTTCGCCGACTGGTTGCGCGGCGCCGGCCTGCTGGTGATCCTGGATCACGGCAACGGTTACCTGAGCCTCTACGGACACAACCAGACACTGCTCAAGGCCGCAGGCGATGTGGTCAAGGCCGGCGAGTCCATCTCCACGGTCGGCAACAGTGGCGGGCAGGATACGCCAGCACTGTATTTCGCTATTCGTCAGCAGGGTCGCCCCAGCGACCCGGCCCAATGGTGTCGTGCGCAAGGATAAGCGCGCCCATCCTATTAAGGAGTTCGTTCGACATGCTGCACTTGTCCCGCTTCACCTCGTTGGCACTGGCGATCGCCCTTGTGATCGGCGCGCCCCTGGCTTTCGCCGCTGAACCGGCCCCGTCGGCACCCGCCGCCACCGCCGCGACCACCAAAGCCCCGCTGCCGCTGGACGAACTGCGCACCTTTGCCGAAGTCATGGACCGGATCAAGGCCGCCTACGTCGAACCGGTGGATGACAAGACACTGCTGGAGAACGCCATCAAGGGCATGCTCAGCAATCTCGATCCGCACTCGGCCTAC
Organism: Pseudomonas citri; assembly: GCF_025336485.1. Classification (GTDB taxonomy): domain Bacteria; phylum Pseudomonadota; class Gammaproteobacteria; order Pseudomonadales; family Pseudomonadaceae; genus Aquipseudomonas; species Aquipseudomonas citri. The sequence continues at coordinate 51,297 of NZ_JAODAB010000027.1, forward strand.
CTCGGACCGGACGACTTTGCCGAGCTGCAGGAAAGCACCAGCGGAGAATTCGGCGGCCTGGGCATCGAAGTCGGCAGCGAGGACGGCTTCATCAAGGTGGTCTCGCCCATCGACGACACCCCCGCCTCCAAGGCCGGCATCCAGGCCGGTGACTTCATCGTCAAGATCAATGGCCAGCCAACCCGCGGCCAAAGCATGACCGAAGCCGTGGACAAGATGCGCGGCAAGATCGGCCAGAAGATCACCCTGACCCTGGTGCGCGATGGCGGCACGCCGTTCGACGTGACCCTCACCCGTGCGGTCATCCAGGTCAAGAGCGTGAAGAGCCAGTTGCTGGAATCGGGCTATGGTTACATCCGCATCACCCAGTTCCAGGTCAAGACCGGCGAAGAAGTCGCCAAGGCCCTGGCCAAGCTGCGCAAGGACAACGGCAAGAAGCTCAACGGCCTGGTGCTGGACCTGCGCAACAACCCCGGCGGCGTGTTGCAGGCGGCAGTGGAAGTGGTCGACCACTTCATCACCAAGGGCCTGATCGTCTACACCAAGGGGCGTATCGCCAACTCCGAGCTGCGCTTCTCGGCCACCGGCAACGACCTGAGCGAAGCCGTACCCCTGGTGGTGCTGATCAACGGCGGCAGCGCCTCGGCGTCGGAAATCGTCGCCGGCGCCCTGCAAGACCAGAAGCGTGGTGTCGTCATGGGCACCACCAGTTTCGGCAAGGGCTCGGTGCAGACGGTCTTGCCACTGAACAACGACCGCGCCCTGAAGATCACCACCGCGCTGTACTTCACGCCCAACGGCCGTTCCATCCAGGCCCAGGGCATCGTCCCGGACATCGAAGTGCGCAAGGCCAAGATCACCAACGAGCAGGACGGCGAATACTTCAAGGAAGCCGACCTGCAAGGTCACCTGGGCAACGGCAACGGTGGCGCCGACAAGCCGAGCGGCGCGGGCGCCAAGGCCAAGCCGATGCCACAGGATGACGATTATCAGTTGGCCCAGGCCCTGAGCCTGCTCAAAGGACTGAACATCACTTCCGGCCGCTGAGATGCACCTGCGTTTCATCCTCGGCCTGTTGTGCTGCCTGGCCGGCGTTGCGTTTGCGGCGCCGGCCACGCCATCCGCTTCGACACACAAGGCTTACCTGAGCCTGATCATCGACGACCTGGGGCAAAACCTGCCCCGGGATCGCCGGGTGCTCGCCCTCCCCGGCCCGGTCGCCACCGCGATCATGCCCGACACGCCCCATGCCGCCGAGTTCGCCCGCGAAGCCCATCGCGCCGGCAAGCTCGTCATGCTGCACATGCCCATGGACCCCGCTACCGGGCCGTTCGCCTGGCATCCGGAGCTGCCCATAGAAGAACTGGGCAAACGCCTGGACGCTGCGTTTTCCGCCGTCCCCTACACCAGCGGGATCAACAACCACATGGGCAGCCGCATGACCGCCCAGCCCCAGGCCATGGCGTGGCTGATGGCGAATTTGCAGCAGCGCCACAAGTTTTTCGTCGACAGCCGCACCAGCGCCCAGACCGTCGCCGCCGCCGAGGCGCAGAAGATCGGCCTCGCCAGTGTGTCGCGGGACGTGTTTCTCGATGACGAACGTACCGAAACCGCCATTGCCCACCAACTCCAGACCGCCATCGACCTGGCCCGCCGGCAAGGTTCGGCGGTAGTGATCGGTCATCCCTATCCACAGACCCTGGCGGTACTCGAACGCGAACTGCCCCGGCTCAAGGCCCAGGGCATCGAATGGATCGACATCAAGTCGATGATCAGCCTGCGCAGCAACCGGGCGATGGTTGGGCATGGGAAGGATGGGGTTTACCGGTAGCGGTGACTGCCGCGCTCAGAGATACCGCGCCGTGATCGCGTCCACCGCACCTTCCTTGCGCAGTTCATCCAGCGCTGCTTGAAGCCGGGCAACCACGTCGTCCGGCACTTCCTTGTTCAACGCCAGGTACAACTCGGCACTGTTGAATCGCAACACGGTCTTGAGATCGCCCACCCCTTCCCGACGCGCCAGGTAGCGCCCGGCAGGATCCCCGGTAGCCCACAGGTCGATCTGGCCGTTGAGCAGTTTTCTGGCGTTGTCCTGGTCACGCAATACGACAATCGGGTTCAGCCCTTGCCTGGCCAATGTCTCGGCAATCGCGTCGCCTTTGTAGGCGCCAATCTTGTATTGGCGTGCCTGTTCCAGCGAGTCGAGGGTAATCGTGCTGTCGGCCTTGGCGAGCATGATCCAATCGTCCGGACCAATGGGGCCGACCCATTTGAAAAGCTTTTCGCGCTCCGGCAGCCGCGCCATGACGAACACACCGTAGCCAGGGTTTTCCAGGGCGAGCTTGTAGATGCGCTCCCACGGAAATCGCAGTGTCAGGCTATAGGGGACGCCAGCACGCTTGAAGATCTCGCGGACGATGTCCACGGCAATGCCATGGATGTTCTCGTCCTGGGCGAAGTTCTTGCCGTTCCTGGCCATGTTGTACGGCGGGAAGTTTTCCGTCAGCAACACCAACGGCGAATCGGCGGCGCGCACGTTGCCGGCAAGCAGCAATGCAGCGCCGGCAAAGGCAAGAACAAGGCGTTTGAGCATGTCGGGCTACCGCAATCCATGGTGCGCCCAAGAGTGCCTTGGGCCCGCCATGGTGTCCAGCAGTCAGCGAACGCAGATACCGCGATGAGCCATGTAGGCCTTGGCTTCCGGCACGGTGTATTCGCCGAAATGGAAGATGCTCGCCGCCAGCACCGCGCTGGCGTGGCCTTCGAGGATGCCATCGGCCAGGTGTTGCAGGTTGCCGACGCCACCGGAGGCAATGACCGGAATGCCCAGGGCATCGCTGATGGCGCGGGTCACACCAAGGTCGAAGCCGTTCTTCATGCCGTCCTGGTCCATGCTGGTGAGCAGGATTTCACCGGCGCCCAGACCTTCCATTTTCTTCGCCCATTCGACGGCATCCAGGCCCGTGGGCTTGCGACCGCCGTGGGTGAAGATTTCCCAGCGCGGGGTTTCGCCCGGACCGGAGACTTTCTTGGCATCGATGGCCACGACGATGCACTGCGAACCGAAGTGCTGGGCCGCCTCGCCGACGAACTCCGGATTGAATACCGCCGCGGTGTTGATCGACACCTTGTCGGCACCGGCATTGAGCAGGTTGCGGATGTCCTGCACCGTGCGCACGCCGCCACCCACGGTCAGCGGGATGAACACCTGGCTGGCCATGCGCTCGACGGTGTGCAACGTGGTATCGCGGCCGTCGACGCTGGCGGTGATGTCGAGAAAAGTAATCTCGTCGGCACCCTGCTCGTCATAGCGACGGGCGATTTCCACCGGGTCGCCGGCATCACGGATATTCTCGAACTTGACACCCTTGACCACCCGGCCGTTGTCCACGTCCAGGCAAGGGATGATGCGTTTGGCCAGCGCCATGGTGAGTCCTCAGCCTTTGTAGGTATCGCAGAAGGCCTGGGCCTCGGCGACGTCCAGGGTGCCTTCGTAGATCGCGCGACCGGTGATCGCACCGATGATGCCCGGTGCCTTGGCATCGAGCAGCGTCTTGATATCGCCCAGGTTGTGGATACCGCCGGAGGCGATCACCGGGATCTTCGTGGCGGCGGCCAGGGCGGCGGTGAACGGCACGTTGCAGCCCTGCATCATGCCGTCCTTGGCGATGTCGGTGTAGACAATGGCGGACACGCCGTCGGCTTCGAAACGCTTGGCCAGGTCGATCACCTGCACGCTGCTGACTTCGGCCCAGCCGTCGGTGGCGACGAAACCGTCCTTCGCATCCAGGCCCACGATGACCTTGCCCGGGAAGGCGCGGCAGGCTTGCGCGACGAACTCGGGTTCCTTCACGGCCTTGGTGCCGATGATCACGTAGCTCACGCCGGCCTTGACGTAGTGCTCGATGGTTTCCAGCGAGCGGATGCCGCCGCCGATCTGGATCGGCAGGTTCGGGTAGCGCTTGGCGATGGCGGTGACCACTTCACCGTTGACCGGCTGGCCTTCGAAGGCGCCGTTGAGGTCGACCAGATGCAGGCGACGGCAGCCGCCTTCCACCCACTTGGCGGCCATGCTCACCGGATCATCGGAAAATACCGTGGAGTCTTCCATCCGGCCCTGACGCAGACGCACGCAAGCGCCGTCCTTGAGATCGATAGCGGGGATAATCAGCATCTGGCAAACCTTCAAATACGAATGTTCAGCTTGGCTCGGGAATCAGTTTTTCTCGAGCGCCCACAAGTCGCTTTCAATGCTTTCGAACCTTTCTTTAAGGTGCGCCTGCACATCGAAAATCGCCCTGTTGTAATAGTGCGGAGCAATTTCGCGGGTGAACAGCTCAAGAATTTCCGCCGCTTCGAACGAACCCAGGTCCAGCTCGAAACGCTCCTCCATGAACCGCTGGATCTTGCGGTTCGCCTCACTCTCCTGTTCGGGGGTGAGGGTGAGGATCGGCGGCTTCTTGCGTGCCATTACCAGCGACCGTCCCACGCCGCGAAGTTCTGCAACAGTTGCAGGCCATGGGTATGGCTCTTCTCCGGGTGGAACTGCACGGCGAACCGTGAACCGTCGGCCAGGGCCGCGGCGAAATCGACGCCATAGTGACCGCTGCCCACCACCTGCCGGGCGTTGCCGGCGGCGATGTAGTAACTGTGCACGAAATAGAAACGCGCCAGGTCCGGGATGTTGTGCCACAGCGGGTGGTCCACCGCCTGTTTCACTTCATTCCAGCCCATGTGCGGGACTTTCAAGTGTTCGCCGTCTTCATGCAGGCCCTTGCCAAAGAACTTCACCTGCCCCGGGAATAGCGAGATGCAATCGACACCGTCGTTCTCCTCGCTGTGCTCAAGCAAGGCTTGCATGCCCACGCAGATGCCGAGGAACGGACGATCCTGGCTGACTTCGTGCACCAGCTTGTCGAAGCCCAGGCGACGAATCTCGGCCATGCAATCGCGAATCGCACCGACGCCGGGAAATACCACCCGGTCGGCTTCGCGAATCACGTCGGCATCGCTGGTGATCAGCACCTTGCCAGCACCTACGTGCTCGAGGGCCTTGGCCACCGAGTGCAGGTTGCCCATGCCGTAGTCGATAACCGCGACTGTCTGCATTACAGCACGCCCTTGGTAGAGGGCATCTGCCCGGCCATGCGGTCATCGAGCTCCACGGCCATGCGCAGTGCGCGGCCGAAAGCCTTGAACACGGTTTCGATCTGGTGGTGGGTGTTGTGCCCGCGCAGGTTGTCGATGTGCAGGGTCACGTTGGCGTGGTTGACGAAGCCCTGGAAGAACTCCTGGAACAGGTCGACGTCAAAACCGCCGACGGTGGCGCGGGTGTACGGCACGTGCATCTGCAAGCCCGGACGACCGGAAAAGTCGATGACCACCCGCGACAGCGCTTCATCGAGCGGCACGTAGGCGTGGCCGTAGCGACGGATGCCTTTCTTGTCGCCGATGGCTTGGGTGAATGCCTGCCCCAGGGTGATCCCGACGTCTTCCACCGTGTGGTGATCGTCGATGTGCAGGTCACCCTTGCTGACGATATCCAGGTCGATCAGCCCGTGACGGGCGATCTGGTCCAGCATGTGCTCAAGAAAAGGCACGCCGATATCAAACCGGGCCTTTCCGGTGCCATCCAGGTTGATCGAGGCTTTGATCTGGGTTTCCAGAGTGTCGCGCTCGACAGACGCCTTACGTTCGGCCATCACCAGCTCCGCAAAATCATTGGGCGAAAAAGGCAGCCATTATAGGGGCGCGAGCGGCAAACAGAAACACGCCAGGCAATATCCCTGACGGGTTGTTGCCTGCCTTGTCGGGGTTAGACATGTCCATACAGGTCTTTGCCATCACCCAAAAACAAATGTGGGAGCGAGCCCGCTCCCACATTTAGAGTTGCCCTTACCTTGGAGACTCGGGCAACGGTCTTAGTGGAACAACACCGCCGTCTTCTGCAGGGTCACCCACACACCCCACGCCAGCGGAATGCCCACCACCAGCCAGGCGGCGATCGCCAGGGGCTTGGTGCCCGGTGCGGCTTTCCACTCCAGCGAAGTGCTGCTGTCGGCACCCTTGTCGTGGCCGAGGGCCTGTTCGGCGGCCAGTTCGGCGTCGGTCATGAAGTACTTGTCGGCCACCGGACGGACCATCAGGTTGCACAGGAAGCCCAGCACCAGCAGGCCAGCGAGGATGTACAAGGTGATGTCGTAGGCTGCGGCACGCTCGACGCCGATGCTCAGTTGATACTCACGCAGGTAGTTCACCAGCACCGGGCCCAGCACGCCGGCCGCGGCCCACGCGGTCAGCAGGCGACCGTGGATCGCGCCGACCATTTGCGTACCGAACAGGTCCGCCAGGTAGGCCGGCACGGTGGCGAAGCCACCGCCGTACATCGACAGGATGATGCAGAACGCCGCCACGAACAGCGCGATGCTGCCCAGGTGGCCCAGGTTCGGGATCAACGCGTACAGGGCAACGCCCAGGGCGAAGAACACGAAGTAGGTATTTTTACGGCCCAGGTAATCCGAGAAGGATGCCCAGAAGAACCGCCCACCGATGTTGAACAGGCTCAACAGTCCGGTGAAACCCGCCGCGATGGCAGCGATCTGGCCCAGTTGCGCAGCGTCCAGCTGACCGAACGGCAAGTCGTTGCCGAGCAGCTTACCGCCGAAGACTTCCTGCAACAGTGGCGAAGCCATGCCCAGGATGCCGATACCCGCCGATACGTTCAGGCACAACACCAGCCAGACCAGGCGGAACTGCGGGGTTTTCCAGGCCACGTTCACGTGGACGTGGCGATGGGTGATCATCGCGTTCGCGGTTTTCTTCGGTGCCGGGGTCCAGCCTTCAGGCTTCCAGCCGGTCGGTGGCACGCGGTACGACAAGGCGCCACCGATCATGAACACGAAATAGATCGCGGCCATGACCAGGAAGCTCTGCCAGACGCCCACGCTGGTCGGCGAAGCGAAATGGCTCATCAGCGCTGCGGCCAGCGGAGCACCGACCATCGCGCCGCCACCAAAGCCCATGATCGCCATGCCGGTGGCCATGCCGCGCTTGTCCGGGAACCACTTGATCAGGGTCGACACCGGGGAAATGTAGCCCAGGCCCAGGCCGATACCACCGATCACCCCGGAACCGAGCCACATCAGCCAGATTTGGTGAGTGTAGACACCCAGCGCGGAAATCAGCAGGCCACCGCACCAGCACAATGCCGACACGACACCGGCCTTGCGTGGCCCGGCGTGTTCCAGCCAACCGCCCCAGATCGCTGCCGAGCAACCCAGGAAGATGAAGAACAGGGTGTAGATCCAGCCGAGCATCGAGATCGGCCAGTCACATTGCGACGAAAAGACTTGCGAGATGAAGCTCATGTCCGGCGCGCAAGCCACAGGCTTGGTGATGCCCAGGGCCTTGGACAGCGGCAGCCAGAACACCGAGAAACCGTAGGCCATGCCGATGCACAGGTGAATGGCCAATGCGGCCGGTGGAACCAGCCAGCGGTTGAAACCGGACTTGGCGATGATGCGCTCCTTGGAGAGGAACGCAGGCTGGTCGGCGATGCCGTCCGCCGTGATGCTCGTGCTCATGGTGTATCCCCCAATTGTTAGAATGGTTCGCCAGCCGCGCATCACCCTCAGCCTCATTGCACGCAAGCGCAGCTGTATTCTTCGGTGAAGCTCTATTTTAGTGCGACATCACGTCGCAGAAAGACCGGCGAGCGCGCAAAGATTACCATTTGCGCGTGACAGAAAAACCAAAGTGACATCACCTTTTTTCAGTCACCCGCCTTATCGCGCCACTGCTCGCTTTGCATAAGGTACCCGCCGTTTGCTTTTCAGGAGCCGAGACCGGATTGCTGTGATCCGGGGATAAATCCGCTCGCTACGGGTCTATGTTCGGCAGGTCTGCCAGAAGAACGATCACCCAACGCGTCACCAATTCAGGGCGTTATACTCGCAGGCAAAATATTGAACTCAACCTACAAGGATTCGCCCATGAAAGCGTTCGGCAAAATCCTGGGTCTGGTACTTCTCGGACTGTTGCTGATCATTGTGGCCCTGGGCTTTGCCCTGACTCACCTCTTCGATCCCAACGACTACAAGGAAGAGATCCGCCAGATAGCCCGCGACAAGGCCCACATTGAGCTGACCCTCAATGGCGACATCGGCTGGAGCCTGTTTCCCTGGCTGGGCCTGGAGTTGCACGAAGCCAGTGTCGCCACCCTGGCCAATCCGACACAACCTTTCGCCGACCTGCAGATGCTGGGCCTTTCTGTCCGGGTGATACCGCTGCTGCGCCGGGAAGTGCAGATGAGCGATGTGCGGGTCGAAGGCCTGAACCTGCGGCTCAGTCGCGACAAGAACGGCCACGGCAACTGGGAAGACATTGGCAAGGTCGCCGCCCCGGCAACCACCGCGAACGCACCGGCGCCGACCGAACAACCGGCCCCGCCCAGCAGCGCACCCACGGAAAAACCGGCTCAGCCGACCCGCCTGGATATCGACAGCCTGACCGTGAACAACGCCCGGGTCGAATACACCGACGAGCAGACCGGCAAGTTGCTCACTGCCGAGAGCATCCAGTTGAGCACCGGCCCGGTCCACGACTCCACCAATATCCCGGTCACCCTCACCGCATTCCTCTCCAGCAACCAGCCGGCCGTGCGCGTACGCACCGAAGTCACCGGCGAGCTGCGCTTCGAACGCGCCGTGCAGCGCTACAAGTTCGAAGACCTGAAGTTGTCCGGCGAAGTCACCGGCGATCCGTTGCAGGGCAAGGCCCTGAACTTCAACGCCCAGGGCCAGTTGTTCCTGGACAGGGCGGCGAACGTGGCCGAGTGGACCGGCATCAAGTTGTCCCTCAACCAATTGCGCGCCCTGGGCGAGCTGAAGGTCAATGACCTCGACAAGACGCCGCAGTTGAACGGCGGCGTGTCGATCGCCCAGTTCGACCTGGCCAACTTTGTCGACAGCATCGGCCAGAAACTACCGGCCATGGCCGAAGGCAGCCTGGGCAAAGTGGAACTGGTCAGCCGCATCGCCGCCACACCCACCAGCGTCGACTTCAACGACATCAACCTGAAGGTCGACGACAGCACCTTCAGCGGGCGTATCGCCGTGCAGGACTTCGCCAAGCAGTCCCTGCGTGCGCAGCTCAAGGCCGACACCTTCAACGTTGATCGCTACCTGCCGCCCAAATCCGCCGAGACCAACAGCGCCAAGGCGGCCCGCGAGGCTGAAGTCAGCGATACCGAAGCCAGTGCCATGGCCGGTGCCGGCAGCACGCCGCTGCCGAACGCGCCAACCCAGGGCGCGTGGAGCAACGATCGGCTGTTCCCGGTGGAGCGCCTGGGCAAACTGGACCTGGATGCCGACCTGACCTTCGGCCAACTGACCCTGGACAAACTGCCGATCCAGAACGCCGCGCTCAAGGCCACCGGCCAAGGCGGCCTGCTGACCCTGGAAAACCTGCGAGGCGACCTGTACGGCGGCAACTTCGAAGCCAAGGGCACCCTGGACGTGCGCCAGACCACGCCGCAGTTGAGCCTGCAAACCCGCATCAATCGGGTGCCGGCCGAGAAGATCATCGAGAGCCAGGGCAAGACGCCACCGGTCAAGGGCCTGGTGACCCTCAACAGCGCCATCACCGCCACCGGCAATAGCCAGAAGGCCTTGATCGACAACCTCAACGGCAACGCCGGGTTCGTCATCAACGACGGCATGCTGCTCAACGCCAACCTCGAACAGCAACTGTGCAAAGGCATCGCCACCTTGAACCGCAAGACCCTCAGCGGCGAACCGCGGGGCAAGGACACGCCGTTCCAGCAACTCAACGGCAACCTCACCTTCCACAATGGCGTTGCCAACAACCCGGACCTGAAAGTGCGTATCCCCGGCATGACCGTCAACGGCAACGGCGACATCGACCTGCGGGTACTGGGCATGGATTACCGTGTCGGCGTCATCGTCGAAGGCGACAAGAGCGACATGCCCGATCCGGCCTGCCAGGTCAACGAGCGCTATGTCGACATCGAATGGCCGTTGCGCTGCCGTGGCCCGCTGGAACTGGGCGCCAAGGCCTGCCGCCTGGACAACGACGGCATGGGCAAGGTCGCGGCGAAACTGGCCGGCGAACGCCTCAGTGACAAGATCGATGAGAAGCTCGGCGACAAGGTCAGCCCCGAACTCAAGGACGCGCTCAAGGGGCTGTTTAAGCGATGAAAGCCGAGCAGTTCTCCACCGCCGTACTGGATTGGTTCGACCGCCACGGACGCCATGACCTGCCCTGGCAACAGGGCATCACCCCGTACCGGGTGTGGGTGTCGGAAATCATGTTGCAGCAGACCCAGGTCAGCACCGTGCTCAATTACTTCGACCGGTTCATGGCCTCGCTGCCCACCGTCCAGGCCTTGGCCGCCGCGCCGGAGGACGAAGTCCTCCACCTGTGGACCGGACTGGGCTACTACACTCGTGCACGCAACTTGCAGAAAACCGCGAAGATCGTCGTCGAGCAGTACGGCGGCGAATTCCCCCGGGATGTGGAGAAGCTGACGGAACTACCGGGGATCGGCCTGTCCACCGCCGGCGCCATCGCCAGCATCAGCATGGGCCTGCGGGCACCGATCCTCGATGGCAACGTCAAGCGGGTGCTGGCGCGCTTCACCGCCCAGGAGGGCTACCCGGGCGAACCGAAGGTGGCGAAACAGCTATGGGCAACTGCCGAGCGCTTCACGCCCCAGGACCGCGTCAACGCCTACACCCAGGCGATGATGGACCTGGGCGCCACGCTCTGTACCCGCAGCAAGCCCAGTTGCCTGCTCTGCCCGCTGAAGCAAGGCTGCGAAGCCCACATGCTGGGCCTGGAAACCCGCTACCCGATCCCCAAGCCTCGCAAGGAAACGCCCAAGAAGCGCACCTTGATGCCGATGCTCGCCAACCGCGAGGGCGCGATCCTGCTTTATCGTCGCCCCTCCACAGGACTATGGGGCGGCTTGTGGAGCCTGCCGGAACTCGACGACCTCGACGACCTGCAGCACCTGGCCCTGCAACATTCCCTGGAGTTGGGCAGCCAACAGCCAATGCCTGGCCTGGTGCACACCTTCAGCCACTTCCAGTTGGCGATCGAACCCTGGCTGGTCCGGGTCCGGGAAACCGGCCATCACGTGGCCGAGGCCGACTGGCTCTGGTATAACCTCGCCACCCCGCCGCGCCTGGGCCTCGCCGCCCCGGTCAAGACCTTGCTCGAACGCGCGGCCGTCGTATTGAACGCAGGAGAGTTGCAATGACCCGCACCGTGATGTGCCGCAAGTACAAAGAACAACTGGACGGCCTGGAACGCGCACCCTTCCCGGGCGCCAAGGGCCAGGACATCTACGACCACGTCTCGGCCAAGGCCTGGGGCGACTGGCAGAAACACCAGACCCTGCTGATCAACGAAAAACGCCTGAACATGATGAATGCCGAGGATCGCAAATACATCCAGGGCGAGATGGACAAGTTCTTTTCCGGCGAGGAATACGCCAAGGCCGAAGGCTACGTGCCGCCGTCCGAATAAGCCTTCAACAGCGGGGGCGAATCGTAAGCGACGGTAATAATTAAATTTTTTTTGAAAACTTGCTTGACGCCCCCCTGAAAAACCCGTTTAATGCGCCCCGTTGCCCAGATAGCTCAGTCGGTAGAGCAGGGGATTGAAAATCCCCGTGTCGGCGGTTCGATTCCGTCTCTGGGCACCAAATACCGAAAACCCCGATCAAGCGATTGATCGGGGTTTTTTATCGCCTGGGTGTTTCCACTCGCTTCCATCGCCCCCGCCGTCTCAGCTACATTCGCCATCCCCAACAGCCCCAACCAACGAGTCGACATGGACATCACCGGCATCCCCTTTGGCACTACCGACTGGTCTGGCATCGAGCCCACCGAGCACAAAGGTGTCACCGGAACCGCCTATTGGCGCACCCGGCAGTTCGGGAACATCAGGGTGCGGATGGTGGAATACACGGCGGGGTACCTGGCCGATCACTGGTGCACCAAGGGCCACATCCTGCTTTGCCTGGCAGGTGAGTTGCACACCGAGCTGGAAGATGGGCGGCAGTTCGTGCTCAAGCCCGGCATGAGCTATCAAGTAGCCGACCAGGCTGAACCTCATCGCTCCTCCACCGCACAAGGTGCAACCTTGTTCGTGGTGGATTGAGATTCGAAGCGTTCGCTTCGAGGCGGTAGGATAGGCAGCCTTATCCACATCAGGAATCCGAGCCATGTCATCGGCCAACAAGCAGCAAAAACGCACCCAGCGCGCCAAGGCGAAAGCCAAGAAGAATCGGATTCAACGGGCCGCTGCGCCGAACGACTTCCTCGACCCGAACGATGAGCGCATCGACCTGGAGACTGTCGATCTGTCGGAGCTGTTCAACCTCATGGAAGCGGCTGAAAAAACCAGCCAACAGGCCCTGTGTGCAGCCTTCCTGGGGCACCCGCTGCTGGAACTGGTGTTGGAACAGGAAGGCGAGGAAGAAGCCACTGACTTCATCTTTACCGCCCTGATCGAGTATCGCCGGCTGACCCAGGGCGTCGATGAACAGACCGCGCTGGACTGGATCGAAAGCCCGCAATTCCAGGCCGATTACGTCGCCGCTTCCAAGGCACTGGCGCAAGGTCCGGCCTGACCCTTACCCCGCCAAACGCCGGCTTGCGAGGGTGCTCGCAATGGATGACACCCTCCGGAGACAATTCCTACAAGTCACAGGCGCTCGGGATGAGGCGTCCTTCAACCCCGCCCTGCGTCAATCACCGTTTTTTCCCTCTCTTCAATCAGCCCCGTCCTGCATCATCGCAGCGCCGCCCGGAACATCCTTTTCGTCCGCCCCTTTCAATGGCTGGATATTCGATGCTCCCAACCTTGCCTCAAGACGACCCACGACTCGTGCCTTTGACCAGTGAACTCGGCAAGCTGATCCGCCAGGCACGCCAGAAGGCACTGCGCGTCATCGACACGCTCCAGGTACAGACCTGCTGGCAGATCGGGCGACACATCAACGAGCTCGAAAAGGGAGGCGCCGAACAGGTGGCCTACGGGGCGCGACTGTTACCATCGCTGGCGAAAGTGCTGACCGCGAAATTTGGGAAGGGGTTTGACGAAGGCAACCTGCGACATATGCGCGACTTTTATCAGAAGTTCCCAATCTGGGGCGCATTGCGTACCGAATTGAGCTGGGCCCATTACCGCACGCTTCTGCGTGTGGAGCATGACAAGGCCCGTCGTTGGTACATGAATGAAGTGGCCAGCCAGAACTGGTCCACCCGCGCACTGAAGCGCCAGATCGATACCTTCCACTACGAACGCCTGCTGGCCAGCCGAGACCGGCCGGCGGTACAGCAGGAGACCGCCGCCATGCTAAGGGAAATGGAGCCTGGCCCAAGGGATATCCTCTGGGACCCAACGGTTTTGGAGTTCCTCGGACTGCCCAGCGCCGATAGCTTGCCGGAGGCCGACCCGGAGCAGGCACATCCAGCCCCACAGCGTTAAACTGCACGCTGTCTATCTAACAAACCGGAAACCGAAGCCCGATGGCCTCACTGAACAAACAGCAAAAACGCGCCAAGCGCGCCAAAGACAAAGCCAAGCAGATTCGCATGAGCGGCCGCAAAGCCATCCCCATGTATGGCGACCCGGCCCACGCCACCGCCCAGCCGCCGGTCTACGTGCTGGAGCTTTTCGCCAAGCTGCGCGAGGCCGAGGCCATTGGCCGCAACGAATTGCTCGACACGCTGCTGTCCTCCATGAGCGTGATGATCAGCGAACGTCCAGGCCTGCTCGACCTGAAGAATGCAGAAAATGAAAGCATGGCCGCCACTCACCTCGCAGCGGACATGCTGGTGGATTACCGCATGTGGGCCGACAACATGGACCGCGAAACAGCACAGCGCTGGCTCAGTACCCCGGAATTCATCCAGGATTTCAGCGAAGCGCTGGACCGTTATCGCCAAGCCACCGAAGAACCTACCGGCGAATAAGCCAATCGGCTATTCGCCGCCATTCCAATGAAACACCAGGTTACGCGCGGCGCCGCTGCCTACATCGGCGCGGTCATGGCGCTCTTCGCCGTTGCGCGTCGCCCGGATGGTGTACTTGCCGGGCGGCAGCTGCACATAAACCAGCGGCCCGACTTCAGTCAGTGTCAGCACCGTTTGGCCCGAAGCGTTCTGGACAGTGACATTCACATCTGGGATGAATTTGTTATCCACCCCGATCGAAAACATCATGTGCAGGTTATAGCCCTGTGACTGTTCAATGGCCCGGGCCTCATCCACTCCGATACCGCCAGACAGATAAGTGATGCCGTTCTGCTGGAGCGGCTGGGCCTGGACTCCGGCACTGTCTATCGGGGCCGGGGCGAGGTTGGTGGCGTCGAGCATGAGGGGAGACAGCAAAACGCCGAAGGCGATGAGGAACAACACAAAATAACGAATGCGTTTCATGGCGAGGACTCCCACGTCTGGCAAGCAACTGCGCAATGGGTACTCTTTTGATCACGATTAAAGCTCTGCGTTTAGATCAATTTGGCGTAGACAGACCTCTAGACTGCACGAGCCCCTTCAACGGTTAATGAGGGGTGACAGTCCCTACGAACAAACCGACAGACTTTACTTACGGCAACGCTCATCCGATTAACCCTTCCAACCCCCGCCCAAAGCTGGCACCATCGCGCCTTTTTTTACGCGGCTCCCCGGGCTTTTCATCGGTAGACAAGGTTCAAACGGCCGTTCGGTTGTTGACGGCGCGACAGTCTGCTGTGCCGATGCGACAACCTGTCGCACATCGCGGGTTTACCACCCGTAGCGCTGTTGGCGGCCATTCGGACGCGTGCTAGCTTGGCCGCCTCGCGTAGGGTTTGTACAAAAAGTCGCCGAGCGGCGATCAGGCAAGGCGAAAACAGGCGAGGAAGCGGAGTTTACGGGTTGTAAATGAGCATTCCGAGCCTGTTTTCAACGCAGCATGATCGTCGCGCAGGCACTTTTCGTACAAACCCTAGGAAGGCCGCCAACAGCAAGGGAGCACAGACATGAGGACCACACATGGCCCAGGCCACGCCCGCGCTTGAAATCCGCAATTTGCACAAACGCTACGGACAGCTGGAGGTGCTCAAGGGCGTCTCGCTGACCGCCCGTGACGGCGATGTGATCTCGATCCTGGGCTCCTCCGGTTCCGGAAAATCGACATTCCTGCGCTGCATCAACCTGCTGGAAAACCCCAATCAGGGCGAGATCCTGGTGGCCGGTGAAGCACTCAAGCTCAAGGCCGCGAAAAACGGTGAGCTGGTGGCCGCCGACGGCAAGCAGATCAACCGCATGCGCAGCGAAATCGGTTTTGTGTTTCAGAACTTTAACCTTTGGCCGCACATGAGCGTGCTCGATAACATCATCGAAGCCCCGCGCCGGGTGCTCGGCCAGAGCAAGGCCGAAGCCGTCGAAGTGGCCGAAGCCCTGCTGGCCAAGGTCGGCATCGCCAACAAGCGCCACGCCTACCCGAGCGAGCTGTCCGGCGGCCAGCAGCAACGCGCGGCGATCGCCCGCACGTTGGCGATGCAACCCAAAGTGATTCTCTTCGACGAGCCCACCTCGGCCCTTGACCCGGAAATGGTCCAGGAAGTACTTAATGTAATCCGCGCCCTGGCCGAAGAAGGCCGCACCATGTTGTTGGTGACCCACGAGATGGGCTTTGCCCGCCAGGTTTCCAGCGAAGTGGTGTTCCTTCATCAGGGCCTGGTCGAGGAACAAGGATCGCCACAGCAGGTCTTCGAGAACCCGCTTTCGGCGCGCTGCAAACAATTCATGTCCAGCAACCGCTAACGGAGCAGTACACATGCACAGCTACAAGAAATTCCTCCTGGCAGCAGCCGCCAGCCTGGTCTTCTCGGCGAGCGCCATGGCGGCCGATAAACTGAAGATGGGCATCGAAGCGGCTTACCCACCGTTCAACAACAAAGACGCCAGCGGCAACGTGGTCGGCTTCGACAAGGACATCGGCGACGCCCTGTGCGCCAAGATGAAGATCGAATGCGAAGTGGTCACCTCCGACTGGGACGGCATCATCCCGGCGCTGAACGCCAAGAAGTTCGACTTCCTGATCTCCTCGCTGTCGATCACCGACGAGCGTAAGCAGGCCGTGGATTTCACCGACCCGTACTACTCCAACAAACTGCAATTCATCGCGCCCAAGAACGTCGAGTTCAAAACCGATAAGGACTCGCTCAAGGGCAAGGTCATCGGCGCCCAACGCGCAACCCTGGCCGGCACCTGGCTGGAAGACGAATTGGGTAGCGACGTCACCGCCAAGCTCTACGACACCCAGGAAAACGCCTACCTGGACCTGACCTCCGGTCGCGTCGACGCCATCCTGGCGGATAAGTACGTGAACTACGACTGGCTGAAAACCGATGCCGGTCGCGCCTACGAATTCAAGGGTGACCCCGTGGTGGAAAGCGACAAGATCGGCATCGCCGTGCGCAAGGGCGACCCGCTGCGCGACAAGCTGAACACCGCACTGAAAGAAATCGTGGCCGACGGCACCTATAAAAAGATCAACGACAAGTACTTCCCGTTCAACATCTATTGATGCTGACGTGCCTGGCCGACGCCGCTCCGCACGGCGTCGGCCCTTAGCAAAGCCTGCCATGAACCCACACCCATGATGATCGATCTCTACGGATTCGGCCCGGCGCTCGCCGCCGGCGCGCTGATGACCGTCAAACTCGCGCTCTCGGCCCTGTGCCTGGGGCTGCTGCTCGGCCTGCTCGGCGCCTTGGCCAAGACCTCGCCGTACAAGCCATTGCAATGGCTGGGCGGCACGTATTCGACACTGGTGCGCGGCGTCCCGGAACTGCTTTGGGTGCTGTTGATCTACTTCGGCACCGTCAACCTGATGCGCGCCCTGGGTGAATACTTCGGCAACCCCGACCTGGCCCTCAGCGCCTTCGCCGCCGGCGTCATCGCCCTGGGTTTGTGCTTCGGCGCCTACGCCACGGAAGTGTTTCGGGGCGCGATCCTGGCCATCCCCAAGGGCCACCGTGAAGCCGGCATGGCCCTGGGCCTGTCGAAAGGGCGGATCTTTACCCGCTTGATCCTGCCGCAGATGTGGCGAATCGCCCTGCCCGGCCTGGGCAACCTGTTCATGATCCTGATGAAGGACACGGCGCTGGTCTCGGTGATCGGCCTGGAAGAAATCATGCGCCACGCGCAAATCGGCGTGACCGTATCCAAGCAACCGTTCACCTTCTATATGGTCGCAGCATTCATGTACCTGGGCCTGACCGTGCTCGCCATGACCGCCATGCACCTGCTGGAACGACGCGCCGCCCGCGGCTTTGCCAGGAGCACCCAATGAACTGGGACGTCATCATCAAGTGGCTGCCGAAGCTGACCCAGGGCGCGAGCCTGACCCTGGAACTCGTCGCCATCGCCGTGCTCGCCGGCCTGCTGCTGGCAATTCCACTGGGCATCGCCCGCTCGTCACGCCTGTGGTACGTACGGGCCTTGCCCTACGCCTACATCTTCTTTTTCCGTGGTACGCCGCTGCTGGTGCAACTGTTCCTGGTCTATTACGGCCTGGCACAGTTCGATGCCGTGCGCAGCAGCGCGTTGTGGCCTTACCTGCGGGACCCGTTCTGGTGCGCCACCGCCACCATGACCCTGCACACCGCGGCCTACATCGCCGAGATCCTGCGCGGCGCTATCCAGGCCATTCCACGGGGCGAGATCGAAGCCGCGCGGGCCCTGGGCATGTCGCGGTCCAAGGCGCTGTTCTACATCATGTTGCCGCGCGCCGCGCGCATCGGCCTGCCGGCCTACAGCAACGAAGTGATCCTGATGCTCAAGGCCAGCGCCCTGGCGAGCACCGTGACCTTGCTGGAACTGACCGGCATGGCCCGCACCATCATTGCCCGGACCTACCTGCCGGTGGAGATCTTCTTCGCGGCCGGCCTGTTCTACCTGCTGATGGCCTTCGTGCTGGTGCAAGGCTTCAAGCAGTTGGAGCGCTGGTTGCGCGTCGATGCCTGCCAAGGGCGCTGACAGCGGCGTGCTGACGGGCGAGGCATTGCTCGCCCGCTTCACGGCGCTGGATACCTTTCTCACGGCCCACCAAGGGCTTTGGAAGCCGCGCCCGTTCACCCATCTGCAACTGCCATGGGAAACGTCCTACCCGGAATTGGCCAAATGGCTACGTGGGCGTTCACTGGAAGCGGCGGAACACGATCATCATCAGCCCTGGCTGATTGAGGACGCCCCAGCCCCTTTTCCAGAGCTGTCGGCTATTTCCCATGCACTGAGCACTGTCCCAGCCTTGCCGGGCAAAAGGCTCTCGGCACCGGCCCATCGCCTCAACGTCGACGTGCCCGGCCGCAAATGGCAGCAGATAGAAGCCTTCGACAGCCGCCTGCAATTCAACACCGAACCGGCCCACTGGCTGGACTGGTGCGCCGGCAAAGGCCACCTCGGTCGACGCCTGCTGCACGGCGAACAACAACTGACCTGCCTGGAATACGACCCGACACTGGTTGCCAGCGGCCAGCAACTGAGCCAGCGCCATCACCTGCCTGCCACCCACCTGCAACAAGACGTGCTGGCGCAAGACGCAGCCCAGGCGATCCGCGCCGAACACACACCGGTCGCCCTGCACGCCTGTGGCGACCTGCATGTGCAATTGATCCAACTGGCGAGCGCCGCCGGCTGCGGGCAAATGGCAATTGCGCCCTGCTGCTACAACCGCATCCGGACTGAACACTACCAACCGCTGTCCGACGCCGCCAAAGGTTCCGCCCTACAGCTTTCGCTCGACGACCTCAGCCTGCCCCTGACCGAAACCGTCACCGCCGGGGCACGCGTCAGAAAGCAACGAGACCAGTCCATGGCCCGTCGCCTGGGCTTCGACCTGCTGCAACGGCAAATCCGCGGGTGCGACGAATACCTGCCCACCCCTTCATTGCCCAGCGCCTGGCTGGAAAAATCCTTCGCCCAATACTGCACCGATCTGGCAGCCCTGAAAGACTTATCCACAGTCGGAACGCCCGATTGGACCGCCCTGGAAGCCGCCGGCCATCAACGCCTGGCCGAAGTGCGCAACCTGGAGCTGGTGCGCGGCCTCTTCCGACGGCCCCTGGAGCTTTGGCTGGTGCTGGACCGCGCACTTCTCCTTAGTCAAAAAGGCTATGGCGTGCGCCTTGGCACCTTCTGCGAAACGCCCCTGACACCGCGAAACCTGATGCTGCTGGCGGAACGCGACCCAACATAAAAACCTGTGGATAACTCTGTTGATGAAATAAAGCTGGATCCAATAAATCCGCGTTTTTCAGGTCGTTTACAGCTTGGTCATTTTTTGTTCACATGGATAAAAAACCATGAAAACAGGCAGTTGCAACGAAACGAGACGGCGATCACAAAACCGCATGATCCGACCCAACGTAGTCTTCCCGTTGTGCATAAGCGCTAAAGCAAAACGACATAATCGCCGCACTCACTGCCGTCCCAATCAAACAACCGCACCCGGCCTCCTCGGACATGGCGTAACCCGCTACGCCGCACCCGAGCCGGACGCGCGCAAAAATAGTCAGAATTCAGGGGTTTACAGAACCCGCCCAATCGCTATAATCGTCGCCCACACGCCGGTATAGCTCAGATGGTAGAGCAACTGACTTGTAATCAGTAGGTCCCGGGTTCGATTCCTGGTGCCGGCACCACATTAGGCTCCATTGCATTCCACCGAATGCCCTGGAAGCCCCGAAAACCCGCCATTTGGCGGGTTTTTTCGTTCCAGGACCCTCCGTCGGGATCCAACAAAATCCCCCTTCCCCGAGGGTATGTTAGGGGTACTGCGATTTCCCGGTCAGGAGCGCGTACCCCTATGCCACGTCTAGCGATCCCCCTCAGCGACCTGCAATGCCGCACGGCCAAAACCCGCGAACGCGCCTACAAACTGTTCGACGGCGGCGGCATGTACCTTTTCGTCAAACCCAATGGCGTGAAGACCTGGCGCTTGAAGTACACCAAGCCCAGCGGCAAGGAAGGTACGCTCATCATCGGCAATTACCCCATCGTTACCCTTTCCGTCGCACGACGTAAGCGAGACGAAGCCAAGGCGTTGCTGCTCGACAACCTCGACCCAATGGAAGAAAAGAAGAAGACCAAGATCTTAGCCCAGCGGGCGGCACTGCTTTTCGAAACCGTTGCCCTGGAGTGGCACGCTGATATGTCCCGCCGCTGGACCGAAGGCCACGCAAAAACCGTAATGAGTCGACTGCACACCCACGTCTTCCCGCTGATCGGCCAACGCCCCATCGCAGAACTCGATACCCACGACCTGCTAGAGATCACCCAGCGCATCAAGGAACGCGGCACCATGGATGTGGCGTTAAGGGTACAGAACTACTTATCCACCATCATGCGCGGGGCCAAAAGGGCTCGGCAGATCACCATGAATCCTGCACTGGATCTGGCAGGCTCGATTCACGCACCGCGCACAATCCATCGCCCGGCCCTCTCCCTCAACCGCCTACCCGAACTGCTACACCGTATCGACAACTACAATGGCCGCGAGCTGACGCGCCTCGCCGTCCTGTTGACGTTGCATGTATTCGTCCGCTCCAGCGAACTGCGTTTCGCTCGATGGAGTGAGTTCGACCTTCAACGCGCCATGTGGGAAATCCCCGATACGCGCGCACCGATTGAAGGGGTACGCAACTCCACACGCGGGACCAAAATGAACGGCGACATTCAAATGGTTCCGCTCTCGCCGCAGGTCATCGAAATACTGGAGCGCCTGCGCGGCCTCAGTCGCTTTTCAGAGTTAGTGCTACCGGGCGACCACAAGTACTGGAAGCCCATGTCCGAGAACACGGTGAACACCATGCTCCGCAACGTCGGCTATGACACCAGCAAGGACGTGTGCGGCCACGGCTTCAGGACCATGGCCTGTAGCGCCCTACTAGAGTCCGGGTTATGGACCGACGCTGCCATCGAAAGACAAATGAGCCACAAGGAACGCAACCGCGTGCGCGCCGCGTATATCCACAAAGCTGAATTTCTGGAGCAACGCCGACTGATCATGGCGTGGTGGAGCAACTACATTGATGCCAACCGCAGTGTGCATGTAACGCCTCACGAGTTCGCTCATCCGGTCGGCGACAACATCACCGCCCTACAAAATAGCCGTGGCGCATTCAAACGTGGGTAAGCCTGTGAGATCAACGCAGCCCGCCCTTCCACGCGGGTCCATCCAAGCGGGGCTGCAAAGCCGCCCCGCTTGGATGGACCTCACTTAAAAAATCTAAAGCCCACGCAAACTGTCTGTGGAAAACTACTGATTTCCACCGGTGGATAGTTTCATCCACAGCCGCAGAACGCCCGAAAATTCGGGCCTTGACCAAAATTATCCACAAGCGTAGAAAAGATCGGGCAAAGCGCTGTCGTTGACAGCAACCCAGGTAGCCAGAACCTTTAAGGCTACGCCACACCGTGGTGGTTCTCCCAAAGTGCGATTAGCGTCCGGCGGCTCGCACGGTCACTCGCCGAGTGATGGATGCCTACTTCAGATCGTTGCCATTGCGGCAAATACATCCCCCTACCCAGCTGTCCTGCAGCAACCTATCCGTTTGGCCATTTCCTTGCGCCAACCTGCGCCCGTCTCTTTCTTCCGGAAAGAGACGGGCGCTCCTACCACTGCTGCAGCCCAACTCGTACAAGGCTTTGCGGCATTCCCCCTCGTGACAATCGGCGTGACAAACACCGAAGTCACCAGCAACAGCGACACCGATGATGGTGCCGCAGCCCAGGAATGGACTGCACCTGACTGACAGTCAGGCATGCCCCGGTCATCGCTTCACTGCCTTCACCCGACTCAGGTTCTCGCGGCGCTGGTCTCGTCAGCCAACGCAGCCTCCACCCGCCCACTTCTTCGCAAGTGTTCAGGAGGCTACAGATCTTGAGATGCCCAAGCTCCCGGTCGTAAAGAGCCGTCAGTCCCGCGTTAGTGGACAACCCTCACAGGTCGCAGGGGCCTTGATCCCTGATAACACTCAACATTCTTGGCGGGATGACGTGGGGATGGTTTCGAAGGTTTGGCTTCGAGAGGAATATGGTCATGGGATTAGTAGCTAGACGGGATGGGCGCAATTTTGGCTATGGCCGACAACTGAGCTATGCAGGACCGCAGGCACTGAAAGACCTGTTTGGCGGCGGGCATTACGGCACGGTCAAGGCGCACAGTGATCGGTGGCAAGCGTTTGTACGCTGGTGTCGGTCGGAGGAAGGGCCGGGGTTTAACGATGCGCGGCAAATTAATTGGCAGACCTTGCTGGACTACGCCGGACATCTGCGTCAGCAAGTTGAACAAGGTGAGCTCGCCATCGCCACCGCGCTAAACCGGTTGTCCAGCGTGAACCGGACCCTCGCAGCGCTTCGCGGTGATCAGTATGTGAAAGTGCCGAGTCCGAGCAAGGCGCTGGGAATGCGGCGCACCAGCGTTCGTTGCTCGGTGCCGCAAGGCCAAGACCGCGAACACGTGAAGCAGATCGTAGAGGTACTTTG
This sequence comes from Pseudomonas citri, assembly GCF_025336485.1. GTDB lineage: Bacteria > Pseudomonadota > Gammaproteobacteria > Pseudomonadales > Pseudomonadaceae > Aquipseudomonas > Aquipseudomonas citri. The sequence goes on from NZ_JAODAB010000027.1 coordinate 73,868, forward strand.
CAAACATCAGCAGCCGCGCGCCGCTGCCATCGCTAAGTTAGCGCGAGCCACTGGCATGCGTCTGCGCGAAGCGATTCTGGCCGACCTACCGCGACTCAAGCGTGAAGCCGAACACTACGACAAGATCAACATCCAGGACGGCACCAAAGGTGGCCGCGGCGGCGCAACCGCGCCTCGTTGGATCACGGTGGATGACCATATTCGCGAAGCGCTCAGGTACGCCGAACAGGTCTCTCCCGACGGTAGCCGCAACCTGCTGGCACCGAACGAGAGCTACCTAGATTTCCAACGGGAAATCGTCCGCCCCGCCCGAGATATCCTCCATACGCACAACCTCAAAGGTTTCCACGAACTGCGCGCGGCTTATGCGTGCGAACGCTATGAGCAGATCACCCATCACCTAGCGCCCATCAACGGTGGCAGGTGCAGGCGCCTCGATCCAGGCCTTGATCGAGAGGCACGCATACAAATCAGCTATGAGCTCGGACACGGCCGTATCGACGTGGTATCGGCGTACATCGGTGGCCGAGCATGAGCAAGCTATTCGATATGGAGCTGTTCCTGGCGGGCGTCCTGACCGGATCGCACACCACCCGCCAACGCCACCTGCGTCAGGCGAAGGCTATCCAAAAAGCGATCGCTGAGCGCTGGCAACGCGACAATCCATGGACTTGGCAGAGAAAACACCTTGCGTGGTTTTTGAATCACAACCTAAACCAGCACACTGAATCGACGCGCTATTACTATTTGCTGACCATGCAATTACTCACTTATCGCTTAGGAAAATCTTGGCAGTTCAACCGCTAAACGAAGGTCAGAAAACGGGAAGCAGTCGTTCAGCCTCAGTCCTCTCAGATGTGTTTCGCATCAATGCTTTAGCTATATTGATATTTTGGATACCTGTGCGACGCAATACGGTATGGCTGATATGTAAACTTGGTGCTATCTCTGCACGCAGGATCCATTATTTGCGATCTAATCACGGGCGAACAAATTCTAGGAGCAGGAAGGGATGATCCTTACCGAAAATCAACTTGACGAATGGGTTCTTGGGAATGCTCGAGATGCTCAAGGCGTGATAGTTGAATTAGTTTGGCGTTTGGTTGCAGCTTCATGTCCAGCTCCGCTGGAGCGCAGGTTTCCATTGGGAGATAGTATTGGTCAACATGGCCCGGATGGTGTGTTGCATGTGAATCTGTCTTTTGATCCCTTCGTCCCGGAAGGAAGATCGTTTTGGGAGGTAGGAACGGGGCTGAAAGCAGGTGATAAAGCTACCTCCGACTACAAAGGCTTAGTTGAGACAATCCCCGAAAATATCCGGCTGCAGTCAAGCTTTGTTTTTGTAACACCCCGTTCCGGCCGAAGGGATTGGGAGCACACATGGAAGGAAGATGCACAAGGGCGGTGGCTAGAGGATCGGATATCCAGGAACGAATGGGCGGAAGTCAGAGTCATTGATGGCACAAAGTTAATTGACTGGATCCACCAATTTCCAGCAGTAGGACTATGGCTTGCAAACATAATCATTGGGTTACCTCCACAGGCTATCGAGACACCGGATCAACGATGGAGCTTGATTCGTTCGATCGGTGAACCCCCATCATTAATGCCGCGGGTATTTCTGACGGGTAGGGATGAAGCTTGTTCAAAAATTCATGAAGTTTTTGTCGGGAACGCAGTCCAGTTGAAGCTCAGCACTCGCTATCCAGATCAGGTAGTTGATTTTGTCTGCGCATATTTAGCGGAGCAAAGTGAAGAATTCAGGGTTGATGCCGCAGGGCGCTGCCTTGTTGTTTCAACTGTGGATGGCTGGAAGGCTTTAACCACTCAGAGAGAAAAGCTCTTTCTGATCGCAGATTCAGGGTTAGATCTGAGCGGAGTTTCAGGCACCAAGTTGATTCAAATGGCAAGGCGCGCAGGCCACGCAATTATTTTTGGGGGCGCCGCAGGCGGTATTCCAGATCCTGCGAGTGCGTCATTGCACAACCCTCGCCGACGGGAGCTTAAGGAAGCACTAACTCACTCTGGGTATGGAGAGGAACGCGCACGTTCGCTTGCCCAAAAATGTGCAGGGAATCTCGGGTCATTACTTCGGTGCCTCCAAAACCTATCTTTAATGCCAGAGTGGGCGGAAGGATCCGTCGCATCGGAACTGGCAGTTGCCATGATGCTTGGGGCTTGGGCTGATGAGTGTGCAGCTGATCGTGCTACTGTGGAAAGTTTGGCGGGAAACTCTTACGGGGAGTGGATTGAGTCGATGCGAGTTGCAGCACTCACCTCAGGCACTCCCCTAATTCATCAATATGGTGATTGGAAATTCAGTTTACGATTTGAAGGTTGGTATGCGCTAGGTTCAAGAATTTTCGACGAACAGCTCGATCGCTTTCGAACTAGCGCACTCTCCGTATTCAAAGAGGCGGACCCACAGTTTGATCTGCCCGTAGAAGAACGTTATGCAGCAGCTGTTCACGGCAAGGTTTTAGTTCACTCAGATGAGTTAAGAAAGGGACTAGCCGAAACCTTGGCCTTGTTAGGGAATCACGCTAACGCACTTATTTCTTGTAAGCCTAATAAGGCGGAAACCATCGTATCAAATATTGTTTATGAAACACTGTCTGGTGCCGATTGGGTACAATGGGCGAGTTTGGGTAATCTATTGCCACTATTTGCAGAAGCTGCACCCAATATTTTTCTTAAAGCTGTAGAGGATGCTTTGTCTCATGACAAAATCCCTCTGCAGGTTTTATTTAGTCAAGAGGGTGATGGCATAACTGGCCGTAGTTACATCAGTGCTCTGTTATGGTCACTGGAGACTTTAGCGTGGGAATCTATCTATTTAAACAGAGCAGCATTATGCCTTGCGGAGTTATCCGCACTTGATCCTGGTGGTCGTTGGGCCAATCGACCCGCTAACTCACTGAGGGATATTTTTCTCCCGTGGTATCCTCAAACATGTTCTTCGTTACAACAAAAATTTGTAGCTGTATCCCTTATAGTTGATGAGCAGCCCGAGATTGGCTGGAAGCTATTGCTGGCGCTTTTGCCTCGCTCTCACTCATCATCCTCGGGAACACGAAAACCCGAGTGGAGAGAGGTAATACCAGATAGCTGGACGGAGGGAGTGACAACATCAGAGTATAACTCTCAGACACAGCAATATTCGGAAATGCTCGTGGACTTCGTCACGTGCCACCCTGGAAAACTTTCTGAAGCGCTGGATTACTTGGAGCATTTGCCATTAAAAGCAAGCGATAGGCTTTTACATTTTCTGAATATCAAAGCGGTTGAAGTTTTATCTGAGGATGACATCCTGGTTGTGTGGAACAAACTGGTAGATGTTGTCGCTAAACATCGAAAGTTCATCGATACTGACTGGGCTTTACCACCAGAGCGAATCAATAAAATTGCCGAAACCGCAGAAAAAATATCGCCTACGTCACCAGAGTTTAGTCATCGCCGTCTATTCAGCGAAAGAGACTATGATTTCTATGACGAGGGAGGGAGTTTTGAAGAAAAAAATCTTCGGCTCAATATAAGGCGTGAAAATGCTTTGGTCGAAATAGAGTCCATGGGCGGTTATGCATCCATTATCCATTTCGCTTCAGTCGTAAAGTCTTCTTGGCGTGTTGGGATTGGGTATGGGAAAGTTTCCTCTAGTGATGTTGATTCATTAATTCTGCCATCATTAATAAATAATGCTGACAGCAAGCTGGTCAGTTTTGTCGAAGGGTTTGTGTGGAGTCGATTTGGTTCTAAAGGCTGGGCTTGGGTTGATCAACTAAATATAACGAGATGGGCGTCATCTGATAAGGGGCGTTTTTTATCATATCTACCTTTCACCAATAAAGCATGGGAGTATGTTGAGCGCTTACTTGGGGGTGATGATGGTGAGTATTGGAGTTCCACGCCAGCCAATATTTTTGATGATTCTAAAAATGTTGACTTTGCTATTGATAAACTCATCACCAATGACCGTCCAAATGTTGCCTTGAGATGTATAGGTGTTTGTAATCATAAAAAAATGCCATTCAACTCCCACTTGGCAGTGAAAGCTCTTCTAGCTGCGATTAACTCTAATGAGTCGCAAACTGCTATTGATTCATATCAAACTACCGAAGTTATTAAGATGCTTCAGCGCCATCCTGGCGCAAGCTTGAATGATGTGGTGAATGTTGAGTGGGCTTACTTACCATTGCTAGACAAGTATAGCGATGGCTCACCTATTTTTTTGTGGCGAAAACTAGCAGGTGAACCTGTTTTTTTCTGCGAGCTTATTCGCCTTGTGTTCAAATCTAAGCAAGAGAGCGAAAGTGAGAATTCAGAGCCTATTGATGAAGTTCAACAAAGAGCCGCGACCAACGCTTATCGCCTTTTAAGTAATTGGCAGTACTTGCCGGGCACGACTCCAGATGGAATACTCGATGAGAGCTCTCTTAAGAATTGGATTCTTTCCGTGAAAGATATATGCACGAAGTCTGGTCACTTGGAAGTAGCATTTTCTATGGCTGGTCATTGTCTCACTTATTCGCCCCAGGATCCCGATGGACTTTGGATACATCGCTCTGTGGCCACGGTATTAAATGCCAAGGATGCGGAATCCATGCGAGATGGTTTCAGAACGGCTTTATACAACAAACGCGGAGCACATTGGGTTGATCCGACAGGGGCCGGTGAGCGGAGCTTAGCTGATGAGTACCAGTGCAAGGCAAACAGTTTAGAGGAGGCGGGATATCATCGTCTTGCTACTTCGATGCGGGATATGGCTGAGTCATATGAACGTGAAGCTGAATTTGTCATCACAAGAAGCATTAAGAGGGATGCGTGAGCCTATCATATAGTATTGGCTTTACGAGTCTGCATAAAAACAAGCGGGCCAGGAGGAAATCCTCTACTTGCACTCTGTTAGTGGCCGAGAGGTCGAATATCCGATTTTAGTCGTTAGCTGCCAGTTGTGGACGACAGCTCAGCGCGGTCTCGAGAGTGGATTAAGCAGAGGTTTTCCCTGGTTTACAAGCTGACACGATTGTTTTTTGTACTGACGTAAGAGCGGCGGCCGGCACCTAGGGCATTTAATAAAATGTACAGCCGGCACGTGCGTACTAAAAAACTAGCTACTCAAACGCCAACTGATGTTTAACTACCCCGTGGAAGATTGTAGCGATGTAGTTAAGGGTGATCTTATTAATAAATGAAAAAAGGAGGTCCGCTTCGATAATGTCATCCAAACCGATGTTGTCGCTTCGCGCATTTGAATAATGAAAAAACCTATTGCGCAAGGTAACAAAAAAACTATGATATTCCGCGAAAGGGATAGCCAATAGGTCAGGTCGAACTGTTGCTGGTGTATAATTTTCTGGTTTTTTCCAACCGGCGACTTTTTCAGCCAATGCTTTGAATATTGGCTCTCTATACTCTTGCTTCGTATTTATTTCTACATCTATCGTTCGCGCAAGCTCTGGCAAGTCCTTAAAAAGACTTACCACAAACGTTTTGTGAAATTTTAACTCGCCAACATTTCCATCAGAATCGTTATTCATCCATTTTCGAAGGTTCTCAAACGTCCCGACGTAATCTTGCGTCCTTGATGCATAAATCATGGGAAAAGCATATGACATATGCTCATAAGATCTATACAAATGAACAAATGCGGCCGTATGACGCCCGCCTTCTTCATGATAAATGCAACTCGCCAGTTCGCTTAGAAACGGTTTATAAAATTTACGATTATTCCATGCCGTTTTTTTTACGAGGTGTTCATAATCCGATAATGCTAAGTCCTCATCGAACTCATCGAAGAATGACAAATCTCCGCTTTCATTATCTCTAATGTCACCGTAGAAATAATTTTTTTTGAGAACAGCACTTTCATCAGTGTTCAAGTTTGTGATCTGACAACTACCGGACAAAACTCGAAAAATTAGAGCAAACTCCGCAACCTGATCGTGTATAAAGAAAGGAGATTCAGGCGTAAGCGGTGATCCATTGCGTTCCGAGAACTCATAGCTAACTGTTTTCATCTATGCTGCGATCTCGTCTGAGAAATAGCTAAGCAGCTCGATATCATTAGCTCTCTTTAGCTCACTGATTTTCTCTATATATTTTTTGCTAAGCTCGCGACGATATTTTCCGAGGTTTACCTTGGCCGCATCAATTGATTTAAAAGCCCCGTCAAACATTTCAACAGCATTACCAAAATCATCGGCGCTCATTTCAACTAGATGTCTGTAAGAAGACTTGACACCAACGCAAAACCCAATGAAATTATTTTGAGTTTTTAGCCAGCTTTTAGCACCTTCATTAGCCGAAAATTTGTCAACCAACTCAAGCACCTGTTGAAACTCCAAGCCATTCTCCACTACAGCCGTTGCCATAATATTCCCAACAATAATCTCATCCATTTTTTCGCTGATGATTTTATTGTTTTCGTTATGAACGCTATTGGTGAAAAATGCCAAATACCCTTTAGATATATCGGCAAGATTAAACGCGCCGCGCTTTATCTTTTCGCCACGGTCCTTCTCGGACTGAACCTCAATTTCAAGAGACTCAAAGTCGAACAGCTCTTCTGTGAGTACCTCGATTTGATGCCGAGGAGTCATTGGACGCTGACCATTGTTCAGCGTAATCATCCGATACAGCAACATGTCTTTGTTTCCAGAGATAATGATGCTCAGGAATAGAGCTTTCTCAGCTGGAAAATTTTCATCATCTTTAATGCTATTAAGTGTGTTCAGGCGCTGCATGCCGTCCAGGACATACCCACCACCAATATTTTCATTCGCGTATTCCGTTGCTTCTTCTATGCCTTGGAACTCTGGACTCGGATCAACCATTGCTAAGGTAATGGCAGGCATCAAACACCCCTTCAGGAGGTCGTTCCGAAGGCGATCATAGAATGCAGGGTTTTGAATTTTTCGCTGCGCAGCAAAGCGGTTGATCAGAGGGAAAACTTTCTCGATTGCATAGCCATATGTAGTTTGACCAGTCAAAACAACGCTTTTAATAACCGCGTCGTATTCCTGCGTAAAAATTGTAATGCTCATCTAAGAATCCCTCCAAAAAACGAGAATCATATTCATATTGACTACCAGGGTAAAGATCAGCTCAGCATCCAAGCGACGACACTCTATCCTCGCCCGTTCGCTGAGAAGTGGCCGTCTGCTGCCTGCCACCACGGCAGCTTTGGGCGGATTCCTGCCTATTCTCTACGGAGGGGATGATCGACAACGTTCGAATTCAGGAGGCTTACCATTCCGTATGTGGCTCTGAATTACTTGCAGACTGACTACGTGCTGACCTCTAAAAAATCCCGAGTTCGATTCCACCGAACGCCATAACTAGCTGATTTATTTATAGTTACTAGTTGGGGTACGACGAATTTTCCAGCGAATTCCAGATCCGCGGAAAACCTGGCCTCGCAGTAAGCTACCGTTCGTCTGGTGCCACCATACAAGACGAAGCCCTCCCCCGGTGTCAGGATAGTTGTCGCCTCTCCAGATTCACCTGAAAACAATCCCTGGGGGCGGAAAGAGAGTCGATGT
>NZ_JAODAB010000028.1 GCF_025336485.1 Pseudomonas citri
AAGGAGTTTTCCGTTTCGACTGCGCCGGAAGTGGGGCGAATTATAGAGATCCAGAATTCGCCGTCAACACTTATTTTCAACTTTTACTCAGATTTCAGCGTGATACGCGCAAAAGCCTTCTTGCCGGCCTGGCATACATGAGTGGAGCCCAGAGCATACATATAAGCACGATCCACCACTTCGCCATCCACACGCACGCCACCCGAACCAAGGAGATCTCGTGCTGCGGCCGCATTCTTTACCAGGCCCGCCTTATTAAGAACAGCCGCGATAGGCATATCCTCGCCAGCAACCAGCTCGATCTCCGGCAGATCATCCGGCAGCTCGCCATCCTTCATTCTGTTTCCCGCCGCACGGTGAGCACTGGCCGCCGCTTCTTCACCATGGAACCGCGCAACGATTTCTTCAGCCAGCTTGATCTTGATGTCGCGCGGATTCGCTCCAGCCTCGACATCTGCGCGCAAGGCATTGATCTCATCCATCGAGCGGAAGCTCAGCAGCTCGAAGTAACGCCACATCAGCCCATCAGGAATAGAGACCAGCTTGCTGTACATGACGCCCGGCGCCTCCTGGATGCCGACATAGTTGCCCAACGACTTGGACATCTTCTTCACGCCATCCAGCCCCTCCAACAGCGGCATGGTCAAGATGCACTGAGCTTCCTGACCATACCCACGCTGCAGCTCACGCCCCATCAACAAGTTGAATTTCTGGTCGGTGCCGCCGAGTTCGACATCGGCACGCAATGCAACCGAGTCATATCCCTGCACGAGCGGATAAAGGAATTCATGGATGGCAATCGACTGATTGGACTTGTAACGCTTGTCGAAGTCATCGCGCTCGAGCATGCGAGCCACGGTGTACTGGGAAGTCAGACGAATGAAATCCGCCGGCCCCATCTGATCCATCCAAGTGGAGTTGAACGCCACTTCAGTCTTGGCCGGATCAAGAATCTTGAACACCTGAGCCTTGTAAGTCTCGGCGTTTTCGAGCACCTGCTCGCGCGTCAGCGGTGGACGCGTCGCACTCTTCCCACTCGGATCACCGATCATTCCGGTGAAGTCACCTATAAGGAAGATGACTTGATGCCCCAGCTCCTGGAACTGACGCAGCTTGTTAATGAGCACGGTATGACCCAAGTGCAGGTCAGGCGCCGTAGGGTCAAAACCAGCCTTGATACGCAAAGGCTGCCCGCGCTTGAGCTTTTCGACCAGCTCGGACTCGACCAACAGTTCTTCCGCACCACGCTTGATCAGCGCTAGCTGCTCTTCAACCGACTTCATAACAGACCCGCAAGGCTCAGATTCAAAGGGCCCCAACCATACAAGATCGCGCACCAAATACAAGGTTTGCCAGGCATACGGGCACCAATCCGCAGGCAGAGCGTCTGCAGGCTTGCTTCGCAGGGGTTTTGATTATATTTTATACAGTTATTTCATCTTCATCATGTCATTCATCTTTTCCAATTCAATTTTTCAAAAGCCAAATTATTTATGACCACAGAACCGTCTAAAGCGCCGCCGCTTTACCCAAAGACCCACCTGCTTGCCGCAAGTGGCATCGCAGCCCTCCTTAGCTTGGCGCTCCTGGTATTCCCTTCCAGTGATGTTGAAGCCAAAAAGACGACTCTGAGCCTTGAACTGGAAAGTCCCGCTGAACAACTGACTCAAGAACAAGACGCCGCAGAAACCGTTCAAGCCACAAACGAACCGGCGCCCTCCCCTTTTGCACAGATTGATGACAGCCCCAAGGACGCTACCGAGGCCGCACAGGCAGAGGCGCCTGTAGCACAAGAAAAGAAAGGCCCGGATCACCGCGAGGTGATCGTTGCCAAAGGCGATACTCTGTCCACGCTGTTCGAAAAAGTGGGCCTGCCCTCCACGTCTGTCCACGAGATACTGGCAAGCGACAAACAAGCCAAGCAGTTCACTCAGCTGCAACGCGGCCAGAAACTCGAGTTCGAACTCAATCCAGACGGACAACTGAACAACCTGCACACCAAGCTCAGCGATCTTGAGAGCATCACCCTGACCAAAAATGACAAGGGTTATGTCTTCAACCGCGTAACTGCCAAGCCCACCGTGCGCTCAGCGTACGTTCATGGCGTCATCAACAGCTCGCTGTCCCAGTCGGCGGCACGCGCCGGCCTTTCCCATAGTCTGACCATGGACATGGCCAGCGTGTTTGGCTATGACATCGACTTCGCCCAGGATATTCGCCAGGGTGACGAGTTCGATGTCATCTATGAGCAAAAGGTGGTCAACGGCAAAAGCGTCGGCAACGGCCCGATTCTTTCCGCGCGCTTCACCAATCGCGGCAAGACATACACCGCGGTGCGCTACACCAACAAGCAAGGCAACAGCAGCTACTACACGGCCGATGGCAACAGCATGCGCAAGGCGTTCATCCGTACGCCGGTTGATTTCGCCCGCATCAGTTCGAAGTTTTCCGCAGGCCGCAAGCACCCGATCCTGAACAAGATCCGCGCCCATAAAGGCGTTGACTACGCCGCCCCACGCGGCACTCCAATCAAGGCCGCCGGCGACGGCAAGGTCTTGCTGGCCGGGCGCCGCGGCGGCTATGGCAATACGGTGATCATCCAGCACGGCAGTACCTACACCACGCTCTACGGGCACATGCAGGGCTTTGCCAAAGGCGTGAAAACCGGCGGTACGGTCAAGCAAGGCCAGGTTATTGGTTACATCGGCACTACCGGCCTGTCCACCGGTCCGCACTTGCACTATGAATTCCAGGTCAACGGCGTCCACGTCGATCCACTTGGGCAGAAGCTGCCGATGGCCGATCCGATCGCCAAATCCGAACGGGCCCGCTTCCTGGCACAAAGCCAACCCCTGATGGCTCGCATGGATCAGGAAAAAGCCACCATGCTCGCCTCGAGCAAGCGCTGATCCATGGCGCTTTACATCGGCGTGATGTCCGGGACCAGCCTGGACGGCCTGGACATCGCACTGGTCGAACTGGCCCCGGCGATCAAATTGATCGCCACGCACTACATTCCCATGCCCGCCCCCTTGCGCACCGAACTGCTCGGTCTATGCAGCAGCGGGCCTGACGAGATTGCCCGCTCCGCCATAGCCCAGCAGAACTGGGTGAGACTGGCCGCCGAGGGCATCCACACTCTGCTTGATAAACAGACGCTCAAGCCCGAGGCGGTAAGGGCAATCGGCAGCCATGGCCAGACGATTCGGCACGAACCAGCCCGTGGCTTCACCGTGCAGATAGGCAATCCCGCACTGCTCAGCGAGTTGACCGGCATGACCGTCGTCAGCGACTTCCGCAGCCGCGACGTGGCCGCCGGCGGGCAAGGTGCCCCCCTGGTTCCGGCGTTTCACGAAGCCTTGTTCGAAGAGCGAGCCGGCAACCGCGCGGTATTGAACGTTGGCGGTTTCAGCAACCTCAGCCTGATAGCCCCCACAAAGGCCATTGCTGGTTTTGATTGCGGCCCCGGCAACGTGTTGCTCGACGCCTGGATACATCAGCAGCGGGGGGAGCACTTCGATCGTGACGGTCAATGGGCTGCCAGCGGACAGGTCGAGCCGAGCCTGCTCAAGGCGCTGCTCAGCGACCCATTTTTTGTTACCTCGGGCCCGAAAAGCACCGGGCGCGAAGTCTTCAACCTGCCATGGCTCATCCAACACCTGTCGACTCTGCCCACGTTCCCACCCGAGAACGTGCAGGCGACGCTGCTGGAACTGACAGCCCTGTCCATCATCGAGTCATTGCAAGGCGCCCAGTCAGACACGCAGGAGCTGCTGGTGTGCGGTGGCGGCGCGCACAACCATACGCTCATGAGGCGTCTGGCCGAATTGCTGCCGAATGCCAACGTCAGCAGCACGGCCGCGTATGGCGTAGACCCTGACTGGGTCGAGGCCATGGCCTTCGCTTGGCTGGCTCATTGTTGCCTTGAAGGCATTCCAGCCAATCGCCCCAGTGTCACCGGCGCCCGTGGTTTGCGAGTGCTCGGCGCCATCTACCCTGCCTGACCGCACCTTTAAATCCCACACAGCAAAACGCCGCAGGACCGTGAGGCACTGCGGCGCTTTTTTTTACTGGGACTGTGTCAGATCGAGAACGAAGATCCGCAGCCACAGGTCGTGGTGGCGTTGGGGTTCTTGATTACGAACCGCGACCCTTCCAGACCTTCCTGATAATCCACCTCGGCACCCGCCAGGTACTGGAAGCTCATCGGATCAACCACCAGGCTCACGCCTTCGCGCTCGACGATGGTGTCGTCTTCAGCCACGTCCTCATCGAAAGTGAAGCCGTACTGAAAACCTGAACAACCGCCGCCCGTTACAAATACGCGCAGCTTCAAACGATCATTGCCCTCTTCATCGACCAGGCTCTTCACTTTGTGCGCAGCACCGTGGGTGAATTGCAAAGCCGTGGGGGTGAAGGTCTCGACGCTCATGCTGAATATCTCCCGGCGTTTACGCCGCCATAATGCGTAATGGCAGGCATTATCCGCTTCTCCTAGAAAACTGGTCAACTATTTGAGGAGCAGCGGCAAGCCTGACACTGCAAGCCTGTAGCTTCAAGCTTGCAGTCTGTAACTGCCGTTAAGGCAACATACCCGCATGGGACAAGCCCAGGCGCTCATCCAGCCCGAACAGAATGTTGAGGTTCTGCACCGCCTGGCCGGACGCACCCTTGACCAGGTTATCGATGACCGACAATACCACCACCAGGTCACCGTCCTGTGGGCGGTGCACGGCGATCCGGCAAACATTCGCCCCCCTCACGCTGCGGGTTTCCGGATGACTGCCGGCCGGCATGACGTCAACGAACGGCTCATCGGCGTAACGCTTTTCGAACAGCGCCTGCAGATCCACCGAACGGTCGACGACGGTAGCGTAAAGCGTGGAGTGGATACCACGGATCATTGGCGTCAGATGCGGCACAAAGGTCAGGCCGACCTCCTTGCCCGCCGCCCGACGCAGCCCCTGGCGAATCTCCGGCAGGTGACGGTGCCCCTTGACGGCATACGCCTTCAGGCTTTCCGACGTCTCGGAATACAGCGAGCCCACACTGGCACCACGTCCGGCGCCACTGACACCCGACTTGCAATCGGCGATCAGACGCGAAGCGTCAGCCAGGCCGGCCTCGAGCAGCGGCAGGAAGCCCAGTTGCGTTGCGGTCGGATAGCAGCCCGGTACCGCGATCAACCGTGCCTGCCTGATTTTCTCGCGATTGACTTCCGGCAGCCCATAGACCGCTTCACCCAACAGATCCGGTGCACCATGGGGCTGGCCGTACCACTTGGCCCATTCGTCTGCATCTTGCAGTCGGAAGTCCGCCGACAGGTCGATGACCTTGGTCCCGGCGGCCAACAGTTCGCCCGCCAGGGCGTGGGCAACGCCGTGGGGCGTGGCGAAGAACACCACATCACACGCGCCGAGGGTCTTGATGTCCGGAACACTGAAGGCCAGGCCGTCGTAATGGCCGCGCAGGTTCGGATACATGTCCGCCACGGCCAGGCCGGCCTCGGATCGCGAGGTGATGACCACCACCTCTGCTTGCGGATGCTGTGCCAACAGACGCAGCAATTCGACACCGGTGTAACCCGTGCCGCCGACGATACCGACCTTGACCATAAACCTGCCCTCAACGAACCCACTGGAAAGCCGTCGATAATAGGGGCCGCGCAGCGCGGCGACAACCGCCAAGGTGACGTGTGGCCGCACGAACCTCTACTATCGGGCTACCGTGAATCTGGGAACAACTAAAAATGCTCTATCTGTGGCTCAAAGCACTTCATATTGTCAGCATGGTCTGCTGGTTCGCCGGCCTGTTTTACCTGCCTCGCCTGTTTGTCTATCACGCCCAAAGCGACGACAGCGTCAGCAAGGAACGCTTCAAGGTCATGGAGCGCAAGTTGTATCGCGGCATCATGGGCCCGGCGATGCTCGCGACCCTGGTGTTTGGCATCTGGTTGCTGAGCCTGAATGCAGGGGCGTACTTCACCCAGGGCGGCTGGATGCATGCCAAATTGACCCTGGTGGTGCTGTTGATCGGCTATCACCATATGTGTGGCGCGCAGCTCAAACGCTTCGCCCGTGGCGAAAACACCCGCAGCCATGTCTTTTATCGCTGGTTCAATGAAGTGCCGGTCCTGATATTGCTGGCTATCGTCATACTGGTCGTCGTGCGTCCGTTTTAGCGTATAGCCACATACACCCTCGGCGCATACATGGCCTACTGCGGAACACGCTTCATCGCCAGTACTGAAAGTCACGCGCCTGACACCTATAAAGAGACGTTGCTCACATCCGAAACCGCAGACATCGTGCATACTCCTAAGCTCTGCGGTGTACCGGCCAGCTTCATGTGCCAGAGCCAGGAAACCCCAACAGACACTTAACTTTCGAAGACAAGGATGCCGGGCATGAGTGAAACCCGTTTCAATATCGTATTCGACGGAGCCCTGATGCCGGGCGTCGATAGCACCACAGCCAAACTCAATCTCGCCGAGTTGTTCAAGAGCGACGTCAGCGCCATCGAGCGACTGTTCAGCGGGCGCAAGGTGGCCCTTAAAAGCAACCTGTCCCAGAACGAGGCGCAGAAGTACCTGGAAGCGCTGAACAAAAGTGGGATCGATGCACGCATCGAGGCCGAGCCATCCCTCCAGCTGAACCTCGGCGAGGTGCAGGAATCGCCTCAACGAGCGGGGGAATATCACCCCGACTCGATGACCGACCCGGTCTCCCCGTACGCCCCACCCCGGGCCCAGGTCGGCGAGGCACTTGCCGAATACGCCACACTCAAGCCATTCAGTTTTGACGGACGTATCGGGCGCCTGCGCTACCTGGCCTGGACCATGGTGTTGACGCTGGCCATGCTGCCGGTGCTCGGCCTGGGCTTCTGGTTCGCCATGGGCTCGATGATGGCCTCCAACAACTCGACAGCCGCGCTGGTCGTTGGCGGCCTGTTCGCAGTCATCATCCTGCTCGGCTTCGCCTTCGTGAGCATTCAGTTCAGCGTCCAGCGTTTGCATGACCTGGGTTGGTCTGGCTGGCTGTGGCTGGTCAACCTCGTGCCAGTGGTGGGTAGCGTCTTCCCGTTCGTGCTCATCGTTGCCCCGGGCAATAACGGGGCCAATCGCTATGGCCCGCCACCTCCGCCCAACAGCACCGCCGTCAAGGTTCTTTCGTGGTTGTGGGTCGTCTTGATCGCGCTGCTTTTCCTCGCCACCCTGGCCGGAGTGTTCAGCAGTCTCACGGAGGAATACGACGGCAGTTCCCTGAGCAGCTATGAAAGCAGCGAATCCAGCGGTGATGCCAGCGAAGAACCCGCTGCCGAAGCAGCCGAGTCGGCCTCGCCTTCTGTAGACTATGAAGAAGAGGAACAATAAGCGCGCTTCGTGCCGGTGACAGCCCAGTCCACCGGTGACGGGCTGTTGCGATGGAGAACTGCATGACCCGTTACGCCCTGATCACTGGCGCATCCAGTGGCATTGGCCTGGCCATGGCCGAAGCACTGGCACGGCGCGGCCGCGACCTGATACTGGTGGCTCGACAGCGTGATCGGCTGGAAAGCATTGCCATGGAACTGACTCAACGGTTTGGCGTGGAAGTGCTGTTCCGGGCATGCGACTTGGGGGAGCCGCTGAGGCTTTCGGGTTTTCTCCTGGAGCTTGAAGAGGGAGAACGGCAGATCGACCTGCTCGTCAACTGCGCGGGCATCGGCACCAGCGGGCCGTTCCTGGGCCAGGATTGGATGACCGAGCAGGACCTGATCGAAGTCAACATCCTGGCCCTGACCCGCCTGTGCCACGCAGTAGGCAACAGCATGGCACTGCATGGCGGCGGCCAGATACTCAACGTCGCATCGATCGCCGCGTTCCAACCCGGCCCCTGGATGAGTACTTACTTCGCCAGCAAGGCCTATGTGTTGCACTTCTCCGAAGCCTTGCGGGTCGAACTTAAGAAATGCGCGATCAAGGTCTCGGTGCTTTGCCCTGGCCCCACTCGGACAGGTTTCTTCGCCAGGGCCCAGCTGGATGAGCAGACATTCAACGACAAATCGATGATGAGCCCGGAAGAAATTGCGCTGTACACCGTGCGCGCACTCGATCGCAACCGGGCCATCATCATTCCCGGACGCCGCAATCGCTGGCTGGCCGCGCTGCCGCGACTGGGTTCGCGCTGGCTGGTGCGCAGCCTTTCGGGCCGGGCTAACAAGGCCCACTGTCCACATTGATCCCGGTGAGATTAAAAACCAGGCTTGCCGCCTCCGCCTTCAGTACACTCGACTTCGACTAACCCCATGGAGAAACCACTTTGGATACTCTGTTTACCAAGATCATCAACCGGGAGATCCCGGCGAAGATCATCTACGAGGATGACCAGGTCCTGGCATTCCACGACATCGCCCCGCAGGCACCCGTGCATTTCCTGGTTATCCCCAAGAAACCAATCCGCACGCTCAACGACTTGACCGAAGCCGACAAAGGCCTGGCCGGACACATCCTGTTCACCGCCCAGCGCCTGGCGCTTGAGTTGGGTTGCGAAGAAGGTTTTCGCGTGGTGATGAATTGCAATGAACTGGGTGGACAAACCGTCTATCACATTCATATGCATGTGTTGGGACAGCGCCAGATGCATTGGCCTCCGGGTTGATGGCCTTGACCCAGCACAAATCTTCAGCGGCCGATTGAGTTAGACTGGCCGCCGTGATTTTTCCCGGAGGTAAGCATGACTACCCAACGTCACTACTCGCCGATTGACCGTCTGCTGCTGCAAGCCGACGCCGCGATGCGTACGCTGTTGCCCTTCAGTGGCCAGCCATACCGTCCGTCGCCGGCGATCGTGCAGCCCGATGTGCAAATGAGTGACGAGCAAACCCGCCACGTTGCCGGGCTGATGCGCATCAACCACACCGGCGAGGTCTGCGCCCAGGCGCTGTATCAAGGCCAAGCGCTGACGGCGAAGCTGCCGCAGGTGCGTAAAGCCATGGAACATGCAGCCGAGGAAGAGATCGATCATCTGGTCTGGTGCGAACAGCGCATCCGTCAATTGGGCAGCCATACCAGCGTCCTGAACCCGCTGTTCTATGGCATGTCATTCGGAATCGGCGCGGTGGCCGGGTTGATCAGCGACAAGGTCAGCCTTGGTTTTGTCGCGGCAACCGAACACCAGGTGTGCAAACACTTGAATGATCACCTGGAACAACTCCCCGCCGAAGACGAAAAGTCCCGGGCAATCCTGGAGCAAATGCGGGTAGATGAAGAGCAGCATGCTGAAAGTGCGCTTGAGGCAGGGGGTTTTCGCTTTCCGGCTCCAGTGAAATTCGGCATGAGCCTGCTGGCCAAGGTCATGACCAAAAGTACTTATCGGGTCTGATTACCGTTATGGGTGGGAACCGTAGAGGTCTGCGCGGCGTTCCACCGACGGCATTAAAAAGGCGACAACCCAACGGTAGTCGCCCTTTTTTTGCCTGTTTTTCCAAGTCGCGTATCAACTGACGCAACCAGCGGCCATCGATTCAACCCAACTCGATGATTTCATAGTCATGAGTGATTTCGACACCGGCGGCACCGAGCATGATCGAGGCGGAGCAGTACTTCTCGGCAGACAGCTCGATGGCGCGCTTGACCTGGGCCTCTTTCAGCGCTCGCCCCTTCACCACAAAGTGCATGTGGATCTTGGTGAACACCTTCGGATCCTCGGTGGCCCGCTCCGCGTCCAGAAAGGCTTCGCAGCTTTCAACAGCCTGGCGAGACTTCTTGAGAATACTGACCACGTCGAAATTGCTGCAGCCACCCACACCCAGCAAGAGCATCTCCATCGGCCGTACGCCCAGGTTCCGACCGCCGGCCTCCGGCGGCCCGTCCATGACAACCACATGACCGCTGCCCGATTCACCGAGGAACATGGCTTCGCCAGCCCATTGGATGCGTGCCTTCATCGCCAAGACTCCATTGTTAAAAAATGGTCGCCAGCTTAGCACAGCGCTCTAGCAAGACAGCCCCCGCCTTAGGACGCCGGGCGTCTGTATGTAGGTAAATTCTCCAATCAAGTAGGGATACCTCTGTTAAGCTGGCGCCCCACGGCTGGCTTATGGCCAGCTTTTTGCGATGGCCATTCGCCCTAATAAGAAAATCAAATCAACGCATTGAGCAGTCTTTCGGGATACAACCATGGTTGCCATTACTCCCACACTCAAGATCAAGAACCTCGACAAACTGCTGATGCATTGTCAGCGTCGCCGTTATCCGGCCAAGCACAACATCATCTGCGCCGGCGACCGTTCCGACACATTGTTTTTCATCACCAAGGGTTCGGTGACCATCCTCATAGAGGACGACGAGGGTCGGGAAATGATCATCGCCTACCTTAACTCCGGCGATTTTTTCGGCGAGTTGGGGCTGTTCGAACAGGCGGGTAAGGAGCAGCAGCGCAGCGCCTGGGTGCGAGCCAAGGTCGAATGTGAAGTTGCGGAAATCAGCTACGCCAAATTCCGGGAACTGTCTCTGCAAGACCCGGACATTCTTTACGTGCTCAGCGGACAAATCGCACAACGCCTGCGTAATACCACGCGCAAAGTAGGCGATCTCGCGTTTTTTGACGTGACAGGACGAGTCGCCCGCTGCCTGCTGGAACTGTGCAAGCAGCCCGATGCGATGACTCACCCCGATGGCATGCAGATCAAGGTGACCCGCCAGGAAATCGGCCGAATCGTCGGCTGTTCTCGCGAGATGGTCGGGCGTGTGCTCAAGGATCTGGAAGAACGCAACCTGGTCAACGTCAAAGGCAAGACCATGGTGGTGTTCGGAACACGTTAAGCGTCGAGCAAACGGCTCAGCAAAGTCCGATACAGCGCCTCAAGCCGCTCCAAGGCGTCAGGCGCCTGGAACTTTTCATGCAAGGCAATGTGGCTCTCGGCGCGCACCCGCTGCTCCAGGCCGCACGCTTCATTGAAGCGATTGACCGCCGCGACCATGGACTCACGCTCGTTTTCCAACAGCAACGCACCATGGACCAAGCCCACCGGACGCTGTCCGCCCTTGCTCTGGCGCCAGCGTTGAGCAGTGCCGACCATTTTCCGGGCGTCGAGATTGACATTGAATCGCCCGTCGCAAAACGCGCCAGGCACCTCACCCAGCGACGCCACCCCGCCCAACTCATCCAGCAGTTGGCAGATAGGGTCGCATAGCCGCCGATACGCGGTTTCGATCCGTCCGTGATCGCCTTCGCTACGCGGTGGCGCATAGACCAGGGCGATATTGACGGTAGCGGCCGATTGCGGCACCGGTTCACCGCCGGTTTCGCGCAACAGGACTGGCCAGCCATGGCCGGCCGATACCTCGCAGGCGTGTTCGAACCCTGGCAAGCGACTCAAGCGACGCGGCATGACCAGCGCACGGTCATGGGGTTGCCAGAACAGCAGGCCGAACTCCGCGTCGCCCGCACAAATGCTGGCCAACAGGTCCTGTTCGGCTTGCAGGCCGGCTTCGACGGTCAAGGAAACCACTGGCGACATCGGATCAGTCCAGCGTCGAGCCGCTCACAGGCAGGCCGCGTTCAGGAAAGAACAGTCGTTGCAGTTCCGTGCCCGGGCTCTCGGCACGCATGAACGCCTCGCCCACCAGGAACGAATACACATCGCTGACTTCCATCAACTCGACGTCGGCCCGGTTGAGGATGCCACTTTCGGTGATGACCAGGCGATCACGCGGGATCCGTGGCAACAGGTCCAGGGTGGTTTCCAGGCTGACTTCAAAGGTATGCAGGTTGCGGTTATTCACGCCGACCAGCTTGGTATCGAGGGTTTTCAAAGCCCGTTCCAGCTCATCGCCGTCGTGGACTTCCACCAGCACGTCCAGGCCCACGCCTTTGGCCACGGCCGCCAGCTCGGCCATTTTCACATCATCCAAGGCAGAAACGATCAACAGCACGCAATCGGCACCCAGCGCGCGAGCCTCGACGATCTGGTAGGGGTCGATCATGAAGTCCTTGCGGATCACCGGCAGCTTGCAGGCCGCCCGCGCCTGCTTGAGGTAATCGTCCGAGCCTTGGAAAAAATCGACATCGGTCAACACCGAGAGGCAAGTCGCCCCGCCCTTTTCATAGCTCTTGGCAATGTCGGCCGGAACGAAATGCTCGCGGATGACGCCCTTGCTCGGGGACGCCTTCTTGATTTCAGCGATGACCGCCGGCTGTTTTTTCTTGGCCTGATCGATCAGGGCCTGGGCAAAGCCGCGAGGTGCATCGGCTGAGCGCGCCAGATTCTCAAGCTCAGCCAGGCTGACTCGAGCACGGCGCTCGGCCACTTCCTGCGCTTTGCGAGCGAGGATTTTTTCCAGAACCGTTGGCACACTCATCCTTCATTCTCCACTTTGAATACGGCGGTAAATGCCCCCAGCTCCTCGAGCTTCTCCCTGGCGAGCCCCGTGTGCAGGGCGTCATGGGCCAGTTCCACGCCTTGCTTGAGGCTGCTGGCATGGTCGGCGGCGTACAGCGCCGCACCGGCATTGAGTACGATCATCTCGGCGGCCTTCTGGCCATTCTCGGTCTTGCGGCGCCCCAGGGCATCGCGAATCAGCTCCAGCGACTGGCCCGGGCCATCGACCGCCAGCCCGTGCAGGCTCTGGCTCTTCATGCCCAGGTCTTCAGGTTCGACCCAATACTCGCTGATCTGATCATTCTTCAGTTCAGCCACGAAGGTAGGCGCCGCCAGGCTGAACTCATCCAGGCCGTCCTTGGAATGGACCACCAGCACGTGCTTGCTGCCCAGACGCTGCAGCACTTCGGCCAGTGGCCGGCACAACGCCTGGTTGAAGACACCCACTACCTGGTGTTTCACGCCGGCCGGATTCGTAAGCGGGCCGAGCATGTTGAACAACGTGCGCAGCCCCAGGTCACGCCGTGGCGCCGCGGCATGCTTCATGGCGCGGTGATGGGTCTGGGCAAACATGAAGCCGATGCCAACGTTATCGATGCAGCGCGCGACCTGGACCGGGGTCAGGTTCAGGTAGATGCCGGCGGCCTCCAGCAAGTCGGCGCTACCGCTCTTGCCGGAAACCGCACGGTTGCCATGCTTGGCCACGGTGCAGCCGGCCGCCGCGACGACGAAAGCCGAGGCGGTGGACACGTTGAAAATGTTCGCGCCGTCACCACCGGTGCCGACCACATCCACGACGCCGTCCAGGGTCTTGAGTTCGACTTTGTCCGCCAGCTCGCGCATCACCGAAACGGCACCAACGATTTCATCGATGCTTTCGCTCTTCATGCGCATGGCCATCATGAACGCGCCAATCTGCGCCTCGGTGCATTGGCCGGTCATGATCTCGCGCATCACGTCGCGCATCTCATCGGTGCTCAGGTCGAGATGGGCGACGATACGGCTCAGGGCTGTCTTGATATCCATGAAAAGTCCTTAGCGCGTGCCGCCGGTTTGTTTGAGGAAGTTGGCAAACAGCTCGTGACCCTGTTCAGTGAGAATAGACTCGGGATGAAATTGCACCCCCTCGATATTCAAGGTCTTGTGGCGCAGGCCCATGATCTCATCCACCGAACCGTCCTCATGTTGAGTCCAGGCCGTCAGTTCCAGGCAGTCTGGCAGCGTTTCGTGCTTGACGACCAAGGAGTGATAGCGGGTGACGGTCAGCGGGTTGTTCAACCCTGCGAAAACGCCCTTGTCCTGGTGGAACAGCGGGCTGGTCTTGCCGTGCATGACTTGCCGGGCGCGCACGACGTCGCCGCCGAAGGCCTGGCCGATCGACTGGTGGCCCAGGCAGACACCCAGAATCGGCAGTTTGCCGGCGAAATGCTTGATAGCGTCGATGGAAATGCCCGCTTCGGTCGGCGTGCACGGGCCGGGTGAAACCACAATGCGCTCAGGCTTGAGGGCTTCGATTTCGGCGATGGTCAATTCGTCGTTGCGCACCACCTTGACCTCGGCGCCCAGCTCGCCGAGGTACTGCACAACGTTGTAGGTAAAAGAGTCGTAATTATCGATCATCAGCAACATGGCGTAAGCAACCTATTGAATTCTGACTTAAAGAGAGTCTTCGGGGATTGGCCCACAGGAAGGCTCAACCGTTCGAGGTCTGCTCGGCCAGCGCCACGGCACGGAACATGGCCCGGCGCTTGTTCAGGGTTTCTTCCCACTCCAGCGCCGGCACCGAGTCGGCGACGATACCGCCGCCGGCCTGCACGTGCAGCTCACCGTCCTTGATCACGGCGGTGCGGATGGCGATGGCCGTGTCCATGTTGCCGTTCCAGGCGAAGTACCCCACGGCCCCGCCGTATACGCCACGCTTGACCGGCTCCAGCTCATCGATGATTTCCATCGCGCGGATTTTCGGCGCGCCGGACAAGGTGCCCGCCGGCAGGATCGCCCGCAAGGCGTCCATGGCTGTCAGCCCAGCCTTCAATTGGCCGGTAACGTTGGAAACGATGTGCATCACGTTGGAATAGCGCTCGATGACCATCTTCTCGGTGAGTTTCACCGAACCGATTTCCGAGACCCGCCCGGTGTCGTTGCGTCCCAGGTCGATCAGCATCAGGTGCTCGGCGATTTCCTTGGCGTCCGACAACAGATCTTCTTCCAGCGCCCGGTCGGCTTCTTCCGTGGCGCCCCGGGGCCGGGTGCCGGCGATCGGACGCACGGTGATCAGGTTGTCTTCGACCCGCACCAGTACTTCCGGCGAACTGCCCACGACATGGAAGTCGCCGAAGTTGAAGAAGTACATGTAGGGCGTCGGGTTGAAGCAGCGCAGTGCCCGGTAAAGATCGATGGGCGCCGCCTTGAAGTCGATGGACATCCGTTGCGACGGCACGACCTGCATGCAGTCGCCGGCCAGGATGTATTCCTTGATGGTGTCGACGGCCCGCTCGTAATCGCCTTGAGTGAAACTGGAACGGAACACCGGGTCGGCCACCGACTGCTTGCTGAAATCCAGGCCCGGGCGCGGGGTGATCGGTTGGCGGAGTTTTTCCAACAGCGCCTGCAGGCTTTGCTGGCCTTGCTCGTAGGCATCTTCCCGGGACGGATCGGCCAGGACGATGGCGTGCATCTTGCCGGCGAGGTTATCGAAGACGACAACGGCATCGGAGACCATCAGCAAGATGTCCGGTACGCCCAGCGGGTCGGGGTTCGGACAGGTGCCCAGGCGTTTTTCCACATAACGCACGCAATCGTAGCCGAAATACCCCACCAGACCACCGTTGAAGCGCGGCAAGCCGGGAATGGTCGGCACGTTGTAGCGCGCCTTGAAGGTTTCGACGAAGGCCAGCGGGTCTTCGACCTCGTGGCGCTCGATCTCGACGCCGTCGTGGCTCACGCTGATGCGATGGCCATGGACCCGCAGCACGGTGCGGCACGGCAGGCCAATGATGGAGTAACGCCCCCACTTCTCACCGCCCTGCACCGACTCGAGCAGGTAGGAGTTGGGTTGGTCGGCCAGCTTGAGGTAGATCGACAGCGGCGTGTCGAAGTCGGCCAGGGTTTCGCAGGCAAGCGGGATGCGGTTGTAGCCGGCAGCGGCTAGACGCAGGAATTCTTCACGGATCATGGGGTGCCTCGTGGCAAGAGGAGCTGACAGTCAGGTATGCAAACGCGCCGGATAACCGGCCAGGATCACGTCAGGCGCGCCAACGCCAACGGGCCAGGGCCTTGATGACTTTCATCCAGAGTTTGCGAGTGACCACCACGATGGCGTTTCCAGAAGAGGATTGAACAGCGTCGGGCAACGTTATCTCAGCCGCCGGGTCCAGGCAACCGGGAATTAACAAGCGCAAATCGTCGATGACCAGCGTTGGAAACTCTTCGGCGATGGGCCGGCCATGGTTATAGCCGTAACTCAGCGCCACGCATTTGACCCCTGCCCCTTTTGCCGCCAGCACATCGCTGCGCGAATCGCCGACGAACAGCGATTGGGACGCCGGGATGTTGGCCATTTTCATCACGAAAAACAGCGCGGCCGGGTCAGGTTTCTTCTGCGGCAAGGTGTCGCCGCCGATGATCCAGCGGAAATAGCGGCCGATCTTCATCTGATCCAACAGCGGGGCGACGAAGCGCTCCGGCTTGTTGGTGATCAGCGCCATTTCCACGCCTTGCTTCTTCAGCCATTTGAGGGTGGAACGCACGCCGGGGTAGACCACCGTCAGTTGGTGATTGTCCTCGTAGGCTTCGTTGAACAGCTCCAGCGCCCGCTCAGCCTCGGCATCATCGACACCCTCGGCGTCAATATGATTGGCCAGCGCGCGACGCACCAGCGTCGGCGCGCCGTTGCCGACCCACTGGCGCACCGCGTCGAGGCCGGCGGGCGGGCGCCCGAGCTTGAGCAGCATGGTGTCCACGGCTGCCGCAAGGTCCGGGACCGAATCGACCAATGTGCCATCGAGGTCGAACATCACCAGACGCGGCAGGCTGCCGGGAAACAACTGCTCGAAACCGCTCATGGGCGTGCCAGGGCCAGTTCGGCGCGCATCCTTGCGATCACCTCTTTGTAGTCGGGCGCATTGAAGATCGCCGAACCGGCGACGAACGTGTCGGCGCCGGCGGCGGCGATTTCACGGATGTTGTTCACGTTCACGCCACCGTCGATTTCCAGGCGAATGTCACGGCCCGAGGCATCGATCAGCGCACGGGCTTCGCGCAGTTTGTCGAGGGTGCCGGGAATGAACTTCTGCCCACCAAAGCCGGGGTTGACGCTCATCAGCAGGATCATGTCGACCTTGTCCATCACGTACTTGAGCACGTCCAGCGGCGTTGCCGGGTTGAACACCAGGCCAGACTTGCACCCGCCTTCACGGATCAGCTGCAGGGAACGGTCGATGTGCTGCGTGGCTTCGGGGTGAAAGGTGATGTAGGTCGCGCCGGCCTCGATGAAGTCGCCGACGATGCGATCCACCGGGCTGACCATCAGGTGCGCATCGATCGGCGCGGTGATGCCGTACTTGCGCAACGCCGCGCAGACCATCGGACCGATCGTCAGGTTGGGTACGTAGTGGTTGTCCATGACATCGAAGTGCACGATGTCGGCCCCGGCGGCCAGAACGTTGTCCACTTCTTCGCCGAGGCGGGCGAAGTCGGCGGAGAGAATCGACGGAGCAATAGCGAAGGGCTGCATGGCGCACCTGTTTTGAGCAAAATCACGATGGCGCGCATTGTATACCGCAAGATTTGGCGCGCCCACCGCGACAAACGATCAATACGCCGCACGGTAGATCTTCTCGATATCGCTCACGCTCAGTTTGCGCGGGTTGTTGCGCATCAACCGCTCGATGCCCGCCGCCTCCACCGCCATGGACGCAATCACGTCCTGGGTCACCCCCAAGGCGCTCAGGTGCTTGGGAATTTCCACGGCGGCACACAGCGCGACCAGCACCTCGACGGCTTCGTCTGCGGCTTCGGTATCGCTCAGGTGCGCGGTCTTGATGCCCATGGCTTCGGCGATATCACGCATGCGCTCGACGCAGGCCAATTTGTTCCAGGCCATGACGTGCGGCAGCAGCAGTGCATTGGCGACGCCATGGGAAATGTGGAAGCGCCCACCCAACGGATAGGCCAGCGCATGCACCGCGCCGACTCCGGCGTTGCCGAAGGCCATGCCGGCCATCAGGCTGGCGGTGGCCATGTCCTCGCGGGCTTGCAAGTGCGCGGGGTTGGTAAAGGCTTTGGGCAGCGCACGGATGATCAGCTTGATGGCGCCAATGGCCAAGGCATCGGTGATGGGCGAGGCATTCAGCGAAAGATAGGCTTCGATGGCATGCGCCAGCGCATCGACGCCACTGGCGGCGGTCACATTGCGCGGGCAGGTCAGGGTCATCTGCGGGCTGACCAGCGCCACATCCGGCAACAGATAGTCGCTGACGATACCTTTTTTCAATTGCGCGGCCTTGTCCGAAAGGATCGCCGCGTTGGTGACCTCCGAACCGGTACCGGCCGTGGTCGGGATAGCGATCAGGGGCGGGCCTTTGCGCGGCACCTGGTCGACACCGAACAGGTCTTCCAGCTCGCCGTGATAACCCGCATAGGCGCCGACGCACTTGGCGATGTCGATGGCACTGCCGCCGCCCAGGCCGATCAGGCCGTCATGGCCGCCGTCGCGATAGGCTTGCATGCAGTCTTTGACAATGGCGATCTCCGGGTCGGGCATGACCCGGTCGAAAATTTCGTAGTCACGCCCGCCCAAGTGCTGCAGGGCCAGCTCGACAGTCCCGGCCTTGACCAGCGCGGCGTCGGTGACGATCAGCGGGTTATCGACATCCAGCCGCGTCAACTCGGCCGCCAGTTGTTCGATGGCGGTCACACCGGTGAGCAGTTTGTGGGCGATCTTGAATGAGGGAAGACTCATGTGCGCGGCCTCTTATTCGAGTGTGGGCTGGCACAAGGATAGCTCGGTATTGAGGGGAGCGAGCAAGCCCCGCTCCCCACGGGTACAACAATGACCGTCAGGCCTGGGTACGCAGCTTCTCGCTGCGCCCGCGCAGCCATTCCAGGGTCAGCAACAGGATCACCGAGAACGCGATCAGCAGTGTCGCTGCGGCGGCGATGGTCGGGCTGAGGTTTTCGCGGATACCGCTGAACATCTGCCGTGGCAGGGTGGCCTGCTCGGGACCGGCGAGGAACAGGGTCACGACCACTTCATCGAACGACGTCGCGAAGGCGAACAAGGCCCCGGAAATCACCCCCGGGGCGATCAACGGCAAGGTCACCCGGCGGAACGTCGTCAAAGGCGAAGCCCCAAGGCTGGCGGCGGCGCGGACCAGGTTGTGGTTGAACCCCTGCAAGGTCGCCGACACCGTGATGATGACGAACGGCACGCCCAGCACGGCGTGGACCACGATCAGCGAAATGAAACTGTTGCCCATCCCCAGCGGCGCGAAGCACAGGTAACTGGCGACCCCGATGATCACCACCGGCACCACCATCGGTGAAATCACCAACGCCATCACCAGCGACTTGCCCGGGAAGTCGCCACGGGTCAGGCCGATAGCCGCCAGCGTGCCAAAGACCATCGCCAGCAACGTCGCCGCCGGGGCGACGATGATGCTGTTCTTCAAGGCCCGCATCCATTCGGCCGAGGCAAAGAAGTCGTGGTACCACTGCAACGAGAAGCCTTGCAGCGGGTACACCAGGAAGCTGCCGGCGTTGAACGACAGCGGCACGATCACCAGCACCGGCAGGATCAGGAACAGCAGGATCAACCCACACAGCGTGCGCAAGCAGTAGAACCAGACCCGTTCGACGGGGGACATGTAAGGACTCAGCATTTCGATCTCCCCTTAGCTCAGGCGCAGGCGACTGGCGCCGACCAGCCAGCTGTAAATCAGATAAAGCACGACGGTCGCCAGCAACAGCAGTCCGCCGAGCGCCGTGGCCATGCCCCAGTTGATGCTGGTGTTGGTGTAGAACGCGACGAAGTAGCTGACCATTTGATCGTTCGGGCTGCCCAGCAAGGCCGGGGTGATGTAGTAGCCGATGGCGAGGATGAATACCAACAGGCAACCGGCGCCGACACCGGCATAGGTCTGTGGGAAGTACACCCGCCAGAAACTGGCGAACGGATGGCAGCCCAGGGAAATCGCCGCCCGCATGTAGGTGGGCGAGATGCCTTTCATCACGCTGTAGATCGGCAGGATCATGAATGGCAGCAGGATGTGGACCATGGAGATGTACACGCCAGTGCGGTTGAACACCAGCTCCAGGGGCTTATCGATGACTCCCATGGCCATCAGGGCGCTGTTGATCAGGCCACCGGACTGCAACAGCACGATCCACGCCGCCACTCGCACCAGGATCGAGGTCCAGAACGGCAACAGCACCAGGATCATCAACAGGTTGCTCTGGCGCGACGGCAGGTTCGCCAGCAGGTACGCCAGCGGATAGGCCAGCACCAGGCAGATTGCGGTGATCACCAGGCCCATCCAGAAGGTACGGGCGAAAATATCGAGGTAGATCGCTTGGTCGGGGGTGGCGACAGCCAGTTCACCGAGATCGTCGATACGGTGGTCGACGGCCGCCAACAGGTAATACGGGGTAACGTTACTGGTGTTGCGGCGGATCACCTGCCAATACGCGGGATCACCCCAGCGCTCGTCGAGGTTTTCCATGGCTTCCTTGTAGGAGGCCGGCTCGGTGGCAAACGGCAACGCCCGAGCGGTCTTGGTCAGCAGGCTGCGATAGCCGGCCAGTTCCATGTTCAGGCGCTTGGACAAGTCGCCCAGGGTCTGGCTCTTGCGGGCTTCGGCCAGGTCTTCACTGGCGGCCTTATACACCGGCTCGCCAGGCAATCCACGTCCGTCCCACGCCGCGACCGCAGCGACGGTGCGCGGCATGGCGCCGACTACTTCCGGATTGCTGACGCTTTTGAACAGCAGCGCCACGATCGGCACCAGGAACACCAGCAACAGAAACAGCACCAGCGGCGCGATCAACGCCTGGGCCTTCCAGCGGTTAACCCGCTCGGCGTGCTTGAGCCGCTGCTTGAGGGTGGGGCTGGTGCCCGCGTTCAGTGGAACGGCGATGGCCATGGCGAACTCCGCAAATCTTTTTATCGTTACAGAGGCGGCGAACCGCCTCTGTTCTTTTGAAACAGCAATCTGTGCAAGTGAGTCATCGTGGCGAGCGAGCTTGCTCGCTCGCCACAAAAGCCCGTTCACTCAGTGACCTTGGGTTACTTGGCCGCCCAGGAATTGAAGCGCTGCTCCAGTTGCTCGCCGTTGTCAGCCCAGAAGCTGACGTCGATCTGCACCTGGTTGGCGATGTTTTCCGGGGTGGTCGGCATGTCCTTCAAGACATCCTTGCTCAGCAACGGAACTGCCTGGGTATTGGCCGGGCCGTAGGCGATGTTTTCCGAGTAGGTCTTCTGCTGCTGCGGTGCCACCGAGAAGGCGATGAATTTCTTCGCCGCTTCGGCGCGGGTCTTGTCCAGGCCGCGAGGGATGGCCCAGGCGTCGAAGTCGTAGATACCGCCGTTCCACACCACTTTCAGGTTGCTTTCTTTTTGCACCGCGGCGATCCGGCCGTTGTAGGCCGAGCTCATGACCACGTCACCGGAGGCCAGGTATTGCGGTGGCTGCGCACCGGCTTCCCACCACTGGATGTTCGGCTTGAGTTCGTCGAGTTTCTTGAAGGCGCGGTCCTGGCCGTCCTTGCCCGCCAACACCTTGTAGACGTCTTTCGGCGCCACGCCGTCGGCCATCAGGGCGAATTCCAGGGTGTATTTGGCGCCTTTGCGCAGGCCGCGCTTGCCTGGGAATTGCTTGGTGTCCCAGAAGTCCGCCCAGCTGGTTGGCGCGGTTTTCAGTTTGTCGGCGTTATAGGCCAGCACGGTCGACCATACGAAGAAGCCTACGCCGCAAGGCTGGATGGCGCCCTTGACGTAGTCCTCGGTCTTGCCGAACAGGGCCGGGTCGAGTTGTTCGAACATGTCTTCGTCGCAACCACGGGACAATTCCGGCGATTCGACTTCCACCAGGTCCCACGAAACGCTCTTGGTGTCGACCATGGCCTTGACCTTGGCCATTTCGCCGTTGTACTCGCCAGCGACGATCTTGCCGTGACCGGCGGCTTCCCATGGCGCGTAAAAGGCTTTGACCTGAGCCGCCTTGTTCGCCCCACCGAAAGACACCACGGTCAGGTCCGGGCCCGCCGCCATCGCGCTTGCCGCACCCATCATGCCCAGGGTCAGGGCTGTGAACTTCAGGGATCTCAACATTTATTGTTCTCTCCACGTGCAGGATTGGTGTTGGTACAGCAGGGGGCGATCAATTCGCCTCTAGAAGGGGGTCGAGCGCACGCACATGCTCGACTTGCCAGCCAAGCGGAACCACGTCCCCGACAGCGAGCGCGGGATCGAGCTCGGCAATCGGCTGTTTCACGAAGAAGTCATTCTTACCGCAGACTTCCAGGCGAACCCGGACGTGGTCGCCCAGATAGATGAATTCCGCCACCCTCCCTGAGAAGCGGTTGACACATTGTTCGCTGACGCCGTTGAGGCTCACCCGCTCCGGACGGATCGACAGGGTCACCGGCTCACCGGGCTTGCCAACGTTGACCGCCAGCGCCTCGACCTTCTCGCCGCGGCCCAGCTCCACCAGGCAACGGTCGCCGGTCTGGCTGTGCAGCCGGCCATTGAGGCGGTTGTTCTCGCCGATGAAGTTGGCGACGAAGGTGTTTTTCGGCTCTTCATACAGGGTGCGCGGTGGCGCAATCTGCTGGATCTCGCCCTGGTGGAACACGGCCACGCGGTCGGACATGGTCAGGGCTTCGCCCTGGTCGTGGGTCACGTAGACCACGGTCACGCCAAGGCGCTGGTGCAGGTGCTTGATCTCCATCTGCATGTGCTCACGCAGTTGTTTGTCCAACGCACCGAGGGGTTCGTCCATCAACACCAGTTGCGGTTCGAACACCAATGCCCGCGCCAGCGCCACACGCTGTTGCTGGCCGCCGGACAGTTGCGCCGGGTAGCGCTGGGCGAAGGTTTCCAGCTGGACCATGCTCAAGACCCGCTTGACCCGATCGCTCACGTCGCTCTTGTTCAGGCCACGTACGGTCAACGGGAACGCCAGGTTCTCGGCGACGGTCATGTGGGGGAACAGCGCGTAGTTCTGGAACACCATGCCGATGTCGCGCTTATGCGGCGGCACGTTGTTGATCGAGCGACCGGCCAGCAGGATCTCACCGGCGGTCGGCGTCTCGAACCCGGCGAGCATCATCAGGCTGGTGGTCTTGCCGGAGCCGGACGGCCCGAGCAAGGTCAGGAACTCGCCCTTGCGAATTTCCAGGTTGAGGTCCTTGACGATCAGGTTCTCGCCGTCGTAGCTCTTTTGCACTCCACGAAAGCTGACCAGCACATCACTGGCCCCCGCACTTGAATCGACCTGGCTCATACCCGCACCTTTTGTATTGATGACTGCTTGTGAATCAAGCCTAGTGGAGCCTCGGGTTCGCGCAAATCGGGGCGCAGGAGAGAATCGCCTCAGCCGGATGGAAGCGTCGGGGTAAGGATTTCCCTACAGAGATGGCGGGATTGGATAAATGCAGCGGCGAGCTTCGAGCGGCAAGTGGCAAGTAAGGGCAAACGGCAGTGTTGGGGCGTGTCGCAAATGGATATGCCGACACGAAACCCTGTGGGCTTAAAGCAGTTTGTGCTCCATGGCGTATTTCACCAACTCGGCCAGGGAGGTGATATTGAGCTTCTGCATCAGCCGCGCCTTGTGGGTGCTGATGGTTTTGCTGCTCAGCGCGAGTTGCTGGGCAATGTCGTTGACGTTGGCGCCATGGGCCAGGCGCTCGAAGACCGAGAATTCGCGTTCGGACAGCAGCGAATGCAGTGGCCGGGTGTCGGTCAGGCCGACTTCGAAAACCATCCGGTCGGCCAGCTCCGGGTCGATGTAGCGTCCGCCCGACGCCACTTTGCGGATCGCCATGAGCAGCAGCGCCGGGTCGCTGTCCTTGGTCGCGTAACCGGCGGCGCCGACTTTCAATGCGCGGGCGGCCATCTGCGCCTCGTCATGCATCGACAGCACCAGGATCGCCGGCGGGTTGTTCAGCGCGCGGATCCTCGGTATCGCCTCCAGGCCGTTGACCCCCGGCATGGAAATATCCAGCAGCACCACCTCGCAGGGCACATGGCGCAAGGCCTCGAGCAATTGCTCGCCGTTGCTCGCCTCCCCTGCCACCACTAGGTCCTTGGCCAGGCCGATCAGTTGCTTGATGCCTTCGCGGACGATGGTGTGGTCTTCGGCTACCAGTACACGGATCACGTTCTTCTCCAGATTCAGGATCTCATCGCGAGCAGGCTCGCTCCCTCAGTGATTGAGGCGAACCCACAATACTCAGGCCTCATGCAACGGCACCCGCACCGCCAGGGTCGTCCCCTCCCCCGGCTCACTTTCCAGGGACAACTGCCCGCCCAGGATCAGCACCCGCTCACGCATGCCCACCAGGCCGAAGGACGTCGGGCGCTGTGCGGTTGCCACAAATCCTACACCGTCGTCGGCGACGGTCAGACATAATTCGTCGCCTTGTCGGGCCAGCGTCACTTCCACGGTATGCGCCTGGGCATGGCGCATCACATTGGTCAGCGCCTCCTGGAGAATCCGGAACAGGCCGGTGGCCTTGGCGTCGCTCAGGGCCGGCAGGTTGTCCGGCACCTGTACCAGGCAAGGAATCTGCGTACGCGCTTCGAAGCGTCGGGCCTGCCACTCGATGGCCGAGGCGATGCCGGCGTCGAGGATCGGCGGGCGCAGTGCCGTGGCCACGTCCCGCACCAGTTGGAACAGCTGGGCTATCAGCCGTTTCATGCTGTTGAGCCGTTCATGCAGGCCCGGGTCCAATTGCGCGTAGGCCAGTTCGCACATGGAGGTCTCAAGCTTCAACACCGTCAGCATCTGCCCCAATTCGTCATGAACCTCCCGGGCAATGCGCGCTTTCTCCTCCTCCCGCACGCTTTCCAGGTGCGCGGACAACTCGCGCAATTGCTCCCGGGAGCTGGCCAGTTCCAGTTCGATGCGCTTGCTTTCGGTGATGTCCCATACAATACCGTCCCAGACGTAGGCGCCGTCCTCCAGGCGCCGGGCGATGGCTTTGATCTCGGCCCACCGCTCCCGCCCTTCGCGGGTTAGGATGCGGCCTTGCCAGGACCAGTCGCTGTCGCTGTCCAGCGCCTGGTCCTGGCTGCCGTGATAGCCGGCCTTGTCGTCCGGATGCACCAGGCTGCGCAGGCCGGTGTCACTGCGAGCCAGGGTCGCAGGGGAATAACCCACCAGGCTTTCGCTGCCTTCGCTGATGTAGGCAAAATCGATCTGGCCGTTCACCGGCGAGCGCTCCAGACGAAACACCAGCCCCGGAACGTTGGCGGCGATACCTTGCAAGCGCGCCTCGCTTTCACGTAACGCTGCCAGGGCCCGGCGCCGCTCGGTCACATCGGTGAGGTAGACCACCAGATACTCCGCGTCGCGAAATCGCAGGAAGCTCAAGGAAACGTCAGCCGGCAGAATGCTCGCGTCGGCCCGCACGCATTCGGTCTCGAAACTCTGCGGCCCGTCGTCACTGGCCCGGGCGCGCTTCCACAGGTTCAGCCAGCGGTCCATATGCAGGCCAGGCTCGAAGTCGATCAGCGGCCGATCGATGATGGCGCCCGGGGCATAGCCGAGCATGGTTTCGGCGGCGCGGTTGGCATAGCGCACATGGCTGTCCCAGTTGACCCAGAGAATGCCGACGGTGCTCTGGTCGATGGAGAACTGCGTCAGGCGCAAGGCCTCTTCGCTGGCGGCGCGTTGGGCGATGTCCTCGCGCGCGGCACGCAACCGACGTTCCAGGCCTCGCTGCTGGCGCCGTTGCCAGAACACGACGGCAATGCTGCTGAGCAGCAGGACCAGTATCAACAAGGTCAGGTTCTGCCAGAAGCCCGGGGTTTCGGTCAGGCGCGGGTATTTGGGCTTGAGCCAACGGCTGTGCAGTTGCTCCAGCTCCTTGGCCGGAATCGCCTGCAAACCACGCTCGATAATCTCGGCCAGTTCTGGCCAGTCCTTGCGGGTCGCCACCCGGAGCAACTGCGGCAAGCCGATATCACCGACCACCACCAGGCTGGCGAACTCGGGTTCGACCATCAGCCGCCCCAACTGCGCTTCGTCGATCACGGCGTATCGAGCCTGCTGGCTCAGCAGCAGTTGCAGGGCCTCACGCTCGCTCGGCACGCCTTGCGCATTCAACATCGGGTAGTTGTTGCGAAGATAATCGGCCGTGGCGCTGGGCATGCGCACGGCGACCCGGACCTGGGCGTCGAGCTTTTCCAGCTCTACGCCTTCGGCGCCCTTCTGCTCGCCGACGATCAACTGTGGCACGCGCAAATAGGGATCGGAAAACTGCCAGAGCCTGAGCCCGCCCGGGGTTTGCGTCAGGCCCGGCGCGATATCCACTTCACCGTCGCGCACCGCGGCTTCAAGTTGCGCCAGGTCCTGAAAATTGCGCCAGGTCAGCTCGATGTTCAACGCCTTGCCCAAGCCCTGCATCAACTCGACATTGGTCCCGGATAACCGTTGCAAGCGTCGGTCGTATTGCGCGTACGGCGCTTGCAAGACCAGGCCGACCCGTAACTGCGGATGCTGGGCCAGCCACTGGCGCTGCTGCGCACTCAACTGCACGCCATGGGTCGTCGGCGCGGGCGCGGCCCAGGCCATCAAGGGAAGCCATAAACAGCCGATAACCCACAGGCAGCAAAAACGCATCATCAAAGTCTCATGCACTGACAAATACTGACCAACCCTTTAGGCTGCCGGAAATACTTCTGGTCATGGAATATCCGATGCCCTCTGTTTATCGCCTGGCGCTGCCAGCATTGTGCCTGTCGCTGATCTTGCCAAGTGCCTTTTTTGCCCAGGCCGAGGAACCGGCCCCCGCCACCGCGGAGCAACCTGCCGGGGAAAAACCACTGGAACGCCAGCCTTTGCCCGAGCGTAGCCAGGAAGAGGCGACGGCGCTCGAGCGAAAAATCCCGACGCAGGAACAACAGCAACTGCAGACCGGCAGCGACACCTTCCTGGCATTATGGAAGCCGGCCAACAGCAGCGATCCCAAGGGCGCCGTCATCATAATCCCCGGCGCCGGCGAAACAGCTGACTGGCCTCAAGTCATCGGCCCATTGCGTAAAAAATTGCCCGATGTGGAATGGAGCAGCCTGAGTATCACCCTGCCAGACCTGCAAAGCGACGTGATCGCGCCACGCGTCGTGGAAACACCGCCCGAGACCAAACCAGCCGACACCGCAGCCGCCGCCCCGGACGCCACGACCGCAGCACCGATCGAACAAGTGGCCGGCGGCGAAGCCGACGCCGCAGACCCCGTCGTTGCGCAAACCGATGAAGAACACGCCCGGGCCGACGCCGAACGCATCTTTGCTCGCATCGACGCCGCGCTGGCCTATACCGAACAGCAGAGCGCCCGCAGCATTGTGCTACTGGGCCACGGGACGGGTGCCTACTGGGCAGCCCGCTACCTCAGTGAAAAGCAACCTGCGCAAATCGAACGCTTCGTGATGATTGCCGCCCAGGCTCCGGTCACCGCCAAACCGGGACTGACCGAGTTGACCCCGACCTTGAAGCTGGCGACCGCCGACATTTTCTACATGGACAAGCCGCTGGACCGCAACGCAGCCCTCGAGCGCTTGCAGGCGAGCAAACGCCTGAAAGGCTCGACCTTCAGCCAGGTGTCCCTCAAGGCCCTGCCGAACCCGTCGGCGGAGCAGGAGCAGTTGTTCCGTCGGGTTCGGGGTTGGTTGAATCCGCAGCAACCGGGGGAGTGAGACTTATCGCCATATTGGCTTGCCAGCTCCCTCGCCACGGGATCGATAGCTAGCGGAAATCCCGTCGCTCGCGAATCAGCCGGTAAGCGTTATGCAGTTCCCGGGTCTTGTCAGTGGCCTCACGCACCTGCAGGGGCGTGGCGCCTGTGCCGGCAACCTTGTCCGGATGGTGACGACTGAGCAGGCGGCGGTAAGCACGCTTGATCTGCGAAGGCTCACTGGTGGCGGAAACCCCGAGCAAACGCAGCGCCTCCTGGTAGGTCACACCGCTGCTGGGCGGCGGCAATTTGTGCGGTTCGTAATCGATCCCCAGGGCGTGGACCTGCTGGGATGTCCAGCCCAGCCACTTACCCCATCGGGTGATCAGCTCACGCTCGCCCGCGCCAGCCGAGCCATCGGCCCAGACCATTCGCCAGCACGCGCGCAGCACGCCTTCGGCCGCATGAGGCTGGACGGCGAGACGGCGCAGGTAACTACGCAAGTGATCGTTTCCGGACTTGCCTCGGTTGAACGCGGCAATCGCCCGGCGTTGCGCCGTCTCGCTCATGTCCAGCGCGCGCATTTCCTGGCGGGCCTGTTGGATGTGGCCATCGACCACGCGTCCATCGCTTTTCGCCAGTCGGCCCAGCAATACAAACAACAATTCGTCGTTGCGCAACGCTGGGCGACCGCCCAGGCGCTCGCGGACTTGTTCCCAGCCTTGCAGATTCAGGCGCCGATCCAGCGCCTGTCCCAATAATGCGCCCAGCATGGCCCCCGGAATGCTGGCTATGGCAAAGCCCGCTCCCGCTCCAATCAGAGTCCCTGGCCACCACATATCAACGGCTCGCTTCTATCAAGGTTTCGACCTGCGCCAAACGTTCATGGGTCCCGACATCGACCCAATGCCCTTCCAGGTGCTCGCCACTGACCTGGCCTTTGGCGATGGCCGCGCGCAGCAGGGGGGCGAGCTTGAACGCGCCGTCCGCACACCCGGCGAACAACCGTGGATGCAGGACGGCAATGCCGCTGTAGGTCAGTTTGTCGGCAGGTGCCGCGCCATCCTGAACTTTTCCGTCGGCCAGGGCGAAATCGCCACCCGGGTGATGCCCGGGGTTGTCCACCAGCACCAGATGCGCCAGCCCTTCGAGCGGTCGGCGCAAAGTGCCGAAATCGTAATCGGTCCAGATATCACCGTTGACGATCAGGAACGCCTCATCGCCCAACAGCGGCAAGGCCCGGAAAATCCCGCCGCCGGTTTCCAGGGGCTCACCTTCCGGCGAATAACGAATGTGCACGCCAAACTGCGCACCGTCTCCCAAGTAATCCTCGATCTGCTGGCCGAGCCAGGCATGGTTGATCACGATCTCGGTAAAACCCGTCCGTGCCAATGCCCGCAGGTGATACTCGATCAAGGGAATGCCCGCGACGCGAATCAGCGGCTTGGGGGTGGTGAGGGTCAGGGGGCGCATGCGCTCGCCCTTGCCCGCCGCCAGGATCATGGCCTTCATGCCTTCGCTCCTGCCGGCTGGCGCAGACTGACCAGCAAGTCGCCCAATGGCGCCAGTTCAGGGCGACGGGCAATGACCGCTTCTATATAAGCAAAGAAGCGCGGCACATCACCCAGGTAACGCGGCTTGCCATCACGATGGCAAATGCGCGCGAAGATCCCAATGACCTTCAGATGGCGTTGCACCCCCATCAAGTCGCTGGCCCGCAGGAAATCCTCGAAATCCGGCTGGACCGGGATGCCGAGCGCCTCGGCCTGCTGCCAGTAATATTCCAGCCAACCGCGCACACGCTCCTCGGGCCAACTGAGGAAGGCGTCCTTGAACAGGCAGGTGACGTCGTAGGTGACCGGACCATAGACCGCATCCTGGAAGTCCAGCACACCGGGGTTCGGTTCGCTGAGCATCAGGTTACGCGGCATGTAGTCGCGATGCACCAGCACTTTGGGCTGCGCCAGGGCGCTGTCGATCAGCAGCTCGCTGACCTGCTGCCAGAGCTGCTGCTGGGTCGGGTCGAGTTCGACACCCAACTCTCGTTTGACGTACCACTCGGGGAACAGCTCAAGCTCTCGACGCAACAAGGCGACGTCGTAGCTGGGCAGGGGCGCCACCATCGGCAACTGCTGAAAAGCCAGCAAGGCTTGCAGGGCATCGCGGAATAATGAGTCGGCATTTTCGCCGTTGATCACGTCCAGATAAGTCTGGTTGCCCAGGTCATTGAGCAAAAGAAATCCGCGATCGAGGTCTTGTGCATAAATTTTTGGCACGTTGATGCCGGATTTCGCCAGCAAAAAAGCGATATCCACGAAGGGTTTGCAGTTTTCCTGCGGCGGTGGGGCGTCCATCACGATCAGGCTGCGGCCCTCGCCTTCCCAGCGGAAATAACGCCGGAAACTCGCGTCGCTGCTGGCCGCGGTCAATGTGGCAGGGGGGACGACACCCCAGCCCTGGCGGGTGAAAAGGAGCGGCAGTTGCTCATCGAGCCAAACTTTCAGGTGTTGCAGGCGTACATCTTGGTCGGGCATTGCAAGGGTCTCCGACGGCCCTAGCCGTCAAGCGGGTCATGCTTTATTATCCAGCATCTTTTTCAGACCATCGAGAGGCGTGCGGCCCATACCGCGGGCAGATGGCACGCAGGAAGCCCGGACTAATAAGATGGCATTGAAATCCCCCGCGTTTCGTAAAAAATTTCCGTTGCTGGTCACTGGCAGTCTGCTGGCCCTGCAACCCCTGGCCTCTTCATTCGTCGTCGCGGCGCAGCAGTATGACTGCTCTGTCTCCGCTTCGGGTGCCTGGGACTGTTCCCCCAAGAGCCCAGCGGCCGCATTGCCACCGCGTCCGGTGCACGAGGGCAGTGCGCTTTCCGACAGCGGCACTACTCCGGCCGACAGCAGCTCGGGCGAGGAAGCCGGCGACAAGCCGATGCTCGTCACCGAAGCCAAGGGCCGCGGCTTGAAGTCGCGCAGTGCAGACTACAGCCACCTGGATTGGGTTCCACGCGAGAACCTCACCCCGGCGCAATTGGCGGAAACCGGCCCCTACTGCTCGGGCGCCTACATCGAGCCGACGCGTCCTGGCATGAACGACAAGACGGCCAAGAGTGATGCACCGACCTTCCTGGGAGCCAAGGCTTCGCGCTACCAGCAGGAAGAACAGGTGGCGACACTGGCCGGCGACGTGGTCATGCGCCAGGGCAGCATGCAGGTCGAGGCCGACGAGGCCAGCCTGTACCAGGCCGAGAACCGCGGCGAACTGAGCGGCAACGTGCGGGTCCGTGACAACGGTGCGCTGATCGTCGGCGACCACGCCGATGTACAGCTGGATACCGGTGAGGCCAAGGTCGACAACGCCGAATACGTGATGCACAAGTCGCGCATCCGGGGTAACGCGCTGTATGCCAAGCGCGCCGAGAACGCGATCATCCGCCTCAAGGACGGCACGTACACCACGTGCGAACCGAACAGCAACGCCTGGACGCTCAAGGGCAACAACATCACCCTGAACCCGGCCACCGGCTTCGGTACCGCGACCAACGTGACGCTGCGGGTCAAGGACATCCCGGTCCTGTACACGCCATACATCTACTTCCCGATCGACGACCGTCGCCAGTCCGGCTTCCTGCCGCCGACCATCGGCAGCGGCAGCGATACCGGCTTCTTGCTGGTCACCCCGTACTACTTCAACCTGGCGCCGAACTATGACGCCACGTTGTACCCACGCTACATGAGCAAGCGCGGCCTGCTGATGGAAGGCGAGTTCCGCTACCTGACCAAGTCCAGCGAAGGCCAGTTCGGTGCAGCCTACCTCAACGACGAGGACGACGAGCGCGCCAAGCAGTCCGACTACAGCAAGACCCGCTACATGTACAACTGGCAGCACAAGGGCGGCCTCGACTCGCGCGTGCTGACGGAAGTCGACTACACCAAGATCAGCGATCCGTACTACTTCCAGGATTTGCAGACCGACCAGATCGGTGTCGAGTCCAGGGACTACGTGAACCAACAGGGTGCTGTCAGCTATCGCGGGGATAACTACACGGCGCGGTTGAATGCCCAGGCCTACCAGATGGCGACGATCTCCAAGATCACGCCGTATAATCGCCTGCCGCAGATCACCCTCAATGGCTCACTGCCACAACATCCCTATGGCCTGGACTTCGCGTACAAGACTGAACTGGTGCGCTTTGATCGTAACCTGAGGGACGGGCTCTACAGCGATGAGGAAGGCGTCACTAGACCGTGGCTGGATACTCGGGTCTGGGGCCTGGCTCGGGCCAATGGCAATCGCCTGAATCTAGCGCCCGTCGTCAGCCTGCCGATGAACGCAAGCTATGGCTACATCAAGCCGTCGCTCAAATACCAATACACCCAGTATGACCTGGACCTGGACGGCGAAGGCAAGTCGGATATCGCCGGTCAAACCGCCGAGCAAGACCGTCTGCGCGGCACGTACAGCAGCAACCAGAGCCGCGGCGTCCCCATCGCCAGCATCGACAGCGGCCTGTATTTCGATCGCGACACCCAGTGGTTCGGCACCAACTATCGTCAAACTCTGGAACCGCGTCTGTTCTACCTCTATGTACCGGAGAAAGACCAGAGCGACATTCCTGTGTTCGACACGGGCGAGTACACTTTCAGCTACTCATCACTGTTCCGAGACAATCGCTTCTCGGGTTCCGACCGCGTCGGCGATGAGAACAAGCTGTCGCTGGGCGTGACCAGCCGCTGGATCGAAGAGAACGGTTTCGAACGCCAGCGCATCAGCGTCGGCCAGGCCTTGTACTTCAAGGATCGTGAAGTCCAATTGCCAGG
This sequence comes from Pseudomonas citri, assembly GCF_025336485.1. GTDB lineage: Bacteria > Pseudomonadota > Gammaproteobacteria > Pseudomonadales > Pseudomonadaceae > Aquipseudomonas > Aquipseudomonas citri. The sequence continues at coordinate 32,079 of NZ_JAODAB010000028.1, forward strand.
TATCGACTTCCGTACACGCGAAGACGCCAAGTCGGACGTATCGCCTTATGCGCTGGAATACGAATACCGCTGGAACCGCGACTGGCGCACCACAGCTACCTACAACTGGGACCCGGATACCCGCAGCCCTCGCTCGGGCAGCGCCATGTTCCACTACCAGCCGGAAGACAACCCGAACAAGGTCATCAATGCCGGTTACCGTTACCGCAACGACCAGGTTCGTTACGACGAGGCCACGGGCACATGGCAAGTGGGCGGTGGCGACTACGGCACCCCGGGCACGCCTGGCTACGTGAAGGACTACTACAAGATCAAGCAGCACGACTTCTCGGTCATCTGGCCGATCGTGCCGCAGTGGAACGCCATCAGCCGCTGGCAGTATGACTACAACCGCAACCGTACCCTGGAAGCCTTCGGTGGTTTCGAATACGACAACTGCTGCTGGAAACTGCGCCTGATCAACCGTTACTGGGTCGACTACGAAGAGTTCAGTCAAGCCGCCCCGGAAAACGAAAAAGGCGACCACGGCGTCTTCCTCCAAATTGTCCTGAAGGGACTCGGCGGCCTCACCGGCGCCAAGGTAGAGAGCTTCCTCGACAAAGGCATCCAAGGTTATCGTGAACGTGAAGATCAAGCTTTCTGATTGTCTGCGCCCGCTGATGCTGGGCGCGCTGTTCCTGGGTACGACGGCCAACGCCGCCGTTCAATCCATCGATAAAGTGGTGGCCGTTGTCGACAACGACGTGGTCATGCAAAGCCAGCTGGACCAGCGTGTCCACGAAGTACAGCAGACCATCGCCAAGCGCGGCGGCGGCCTGCCGCCACCGGGCGTGCTGGACCAGCAAGTGCTTGAACGGCTGATCGTCGAAAACCTGCAACTGCAGATCGGCGAACGCTCGGGTATTCGCATTACCGATGAAGAACTGAACCAGGCCGTCGGCACCATTGCCCAGCGCAATAACATGACCCTCGATCAGTTCCGCGCAGCCCTGTCCCGCGACGGCCTCTCCTACGAGGACGCCCGTGATCAGATCCGCCGCGAAATGGTCATCAGCCGTGTGCGTCAGCGCCGTGTGGCCGAACGCATCCAGGTGTCCGAGCAGGAAGTGAAGAACTTCCTCGCCTCCGACCTGGGCAAGATGCAGCTTTCGGAAGAGCTGCACCTGGCCAACATCCTGATTCCTACACCGGAAAGCGCCAACTCCGAAGCGATCCAGAACGCTTATCGCCAGGCGATGGATGTCTATCAGAAACTCAAGCAAGGTGCCGACTTCGGTCAGATGGCCGTTGCCCGCTCCGCCAGCGAAAACGCCCTGGAAGGCGGCGACATGGGCTGGCGCAAGCCGGCTCAACTGCCGCCACCGTTCGATCGTGAGCTCAGTGCCATGGCGGTGGGTGACATCACCCAGCCTGCCCGCACGCCAGGTGGCTTCATCATCCTGAAGGTGCTGGAAAAACGCGGCGGCGGGACTCAGGTCCGTGACGAAGTGCATGTGCGCCACATCCTGATCAAGCCAAGCGAAATTCGTAGCGAAGCCGAGACCAAGCGTCTGGCCGAGAAACTCTACGACCGCATCGAAGCGGGTGAAGACTTCGGCGAGCTGGCGAAGAGCTTCTCCGAAGACCCGGGCTCGGCCCTCCATGGTGGCGACCTGAACTGGGTCGACCCGAACGCATTGGTGCCCGAGTTCCGCCAGGTCATGGCCCAGACACCGCAAGGCCAATTGTCCAAGCCGTTCAAGAGCCCTTATGGCTGGCACGTACTGGAAGTCCTTGGCCGTCGCGCCACCGACAGCACGAGCCAGGCGCGCGAACAGCAGGCGATGACCGTATTGCGCAACCGCAAGTACGACGAAGAGCTGCAAACCTGGCTGCGTCAGATCCGTGACGAAGCCTACGTTGAAATCAAGCTTCCTGGCGCAGACCAGGCCGCGCAGTGAATCCAAAGCGTTTCGCGCTGACACCCGGCGAGCCTGCCGGCATCGGTCCCGACCTGTGCCTGCTGCTCGCCTCGCAACCCCAGCCACATCCCCTGATCGCCATCACCAGCCGCGACCTGCTCCTTGAGCGGGCCGCGCAACTGGGGGTGGCCGTCAACCTGCTGTCGGTTTCACCAGGCGCCTGGCCGACCGCCCCGGCGCCGGCCAACAGCCTGTACGTCTGGGATACACCCCTGGGCACTCCGGTCGTCACCGGCCAGTTGGACAAGGCCAACGCCGCGTTCGTCCTGCAAACCCTGACCCGCGCCGGCCAAGGCTGCCTGGACGGGACTTTCGCCGGCATGATCACTGCGCCCGTGCACAAAGGCGTGATCAACGAATCCGGGATCGCCTTTTCCGGGCACACCGAGTTCCTGGCGGACCTGACCCATACCGAGCAAGTGGTGATGATGCTGGCTACCCGTGGCCTACGCGTGGCGCTGGTGACCACTCACCTGCCCCTACGGGAAATTGCCGACGCCATCACCCCCGAGCGCCTGGAGCGGGTCACGCGAATACTGCACACCGACCTGCAGGAAAAATTCGGCATTGCCCGGCCGTGCATTCTGGTGTGCGGGCTCAACCCCCACGCCGGGGAAGGCGGCCACCTGGGCCGCGAAGAAATCGACATCATCGAACCCACCTTGGAGCGCTTGCGCAGCGAGGGCATGGACCTGCGTGGCCCGCTGCCTGCCGACACTCTGTTTACCCCCAAATATCTGGAGCACTGCGACGCGGTGCTGGCGATGTACCACGACCAGGGCCTGCCCGTGCTGAAGTACAAAGGCTTTGGCGCAGCGGTCAACGTCACCCTGGGCCTGCCAATCATCCGTACGTCCGTGGACCATGGCACCGCCCTGGACCTGGCCGGCAGCGGCAAGATCGACACCGGCAGCCTGCAAGTCGCGCTGGAAACCGCCTACCAGATGGCCGAGACCCCTATATGACCGAGCAATACCAACACCGCGCGCGCAAGCGCTTCGGCCAGAATTTCCTGCATGACGCCGGCGTGATCGATCGCATCCTGCGCTCCATCAACGCCAAGCCCGACGATCGCCTGCTGGAAATCGGGCCGGGTCAGGGCGCCCTGACCGAAGGACTGCTCGGCAGCGGTGCCCAGCTGGACGTGGTGGAACTGGACAAGGACCTGGTGCCGATCCTCAACCAGCAGTTTTCCGGCAAGAGCAATTTCAACCTGCACCAGGGTGATGCGCTGAAGTTCGACTTCAACAGCCTGAACGCCGCACCCAACAGCCTGCGAGTGGTGGGCAACCTGCCGTACAACATCTCCACACCGCTGATCTTCCACTTGTTGAGCAACGCCGGACTGATCCGCGACATGCATTTCATGCTGCAGAAGGAAGTGGTCGAACGTCTCGCCGCCGGTCCTGGCGGCGGTGACTGGGGGCGCCTGTCGATCATGGTCCAGTATCATTGCCGGGTCGAACACCTGTTCAACGTGGGCCCCGGAGCCTTCAACCCACCGCCGAAAGTCGACTCGGCCATTGTCCGCCTGGTTCCTCATGCCGTGCTGCCACACCCGGCCAAGGACCATCGCCTGCTGGAGCGCGTAGTGCGCGAGGCGTTCAACCAGCGCCGCAAAACCCTGCGAAACACCTTGAAACTACTTCTGAGCAGCGCTGAAATCGAAGCAGCCGGTGTCGACGGCGGCCTGCGCCCCGAGCAACTGGACCTGGCGGCATTCGTACGCCTGGCCGACAAGCTCAGCGAACAGGCCGCGCCAAAAGCCGCCAGCTGACAAGCCTTGGCCGCTATCGGGTGGGACGCCGTTCTGGTTTACTACCCGATACTTGGCCTAGACTGATCGCATCAGTCACGCCTGCGTCCCGCTTCCAAGGCCCTTTTGCATGTCCGATCCTCGTTATCAAGTCGACGTCAGCGTCACTACCCGCTTCCTGGCGGAACAATCACAACCCGAGCAAGACCGCTTCGCCTTCGCCTACACCATTACCGTACGCAACAATGGCTCATTGTCGGCCAGGCTGCTGTCGCGGCATTGGGTCATCACCGACGGCGATGGGCATGTCGAACATGTGCGTGGCGAGGGCGTGGTGGGCCAGCAACCGCTGATCGAGGCCGGCAGAAGCCACAACTACAGCAGCGGCACCGTGATGAGCACCCGGGTCGGCACGATGCAGGGCACCTACCAGATGCTGGCCGAAGACGGCACACGCTTCGACGCGATCATCAAACCCTTTCGCCTGGCGGTCCCCGGAGCCCTGCATTAATGGCCACGTATGCCGTGGGGGATCTGCAGGGCTGCCTCGATCCGCTCAAATGCCTGTTGGAGCGAGTGGCCTTCGACCCAACGAAAGACACACTGTGGCTGGTGGGCGACCTGGTCAATCGCGGCCCACAGTCCCTGGAGACGTTGCGCTTTCTCTACAGCATCCGCCAATCGCTGGTATGCGTGCTCGGCAATCATGACCTGCATCTGCTGGCCGCCTGGCAGAACATCGAGCGCCTGAAAAAATCCGACACCTTGAGCGAAATCCTCGACGCCCCTGACTGTATTGAACTGCTGCAATGGCTGCGCCAGCAAAAGCTCATGCACTACGACGAGCAACGCAATCTGGCGCTGGTCCACGCAGGCATTGCGCCCCAGTGGTCCCTGCGCAAAGCCCTCAAGTGCGCTGCCGAAGTCGAGTACGCATTGCGCGACGACAACCTGTTCGCCCCCTACCTCGACGGCATGTACGGCAATGACCCCACCCAGTGGGACAACGACCTCACGGGGCTCCCTCGCCTGCGGGTTATCACCAACTATTTCACCCGCATGCGCTTCTGCACCCGCAACGGCAAGCTCGACCTCAAGAGCAAGGAAGGCATCGAAACCGCACCGCCCGGCTATGCCCCATGGTTCAAGCACAAGGAACGCAAGACCCGCAACCTGAAGGTCATTTTCGGCCACTGGGCGGCGCTGGAGGGGCAATCCGATGAACCCGAGATTTTTGCCCTCGACACCGGCTGCGTGTGGGGCAATGCCATGACCCTGATGAATGTCGACAGCGGCGAACGACTGCGTTGCGATTGTGACGCACAAGGTCACCCCAAACCCCATCATTCGGCCGCGACGCCATCGCCGGCCCACAGCGTCGCCTGACCGACTGCATGTCAGGCCCCAGGAGTCTTAAATGTCCGAATTCAAACGCATCCCACCGCAACAGGCGCAGACCTTGCGCGAGCAAGGCGCGGTGATCGTCGATATACGTGATCCCGCCACTTTCGCCGCCTTGCACATCAGTGGGTCCCGGCACCTGGACAACCACAGCGTCGCCGACTTCATCCGTGCTGCCGACCTCGATGCACCTACCGTCGTGGTCTGCTATCACGGCAACTCCAGCCAGAGCGCAGCCGCCTACCTGATCAGCCAGGGCTTCACCGACGTCTACAGCCTGGACGGCGGTTTCGAGCTGTGGCGTACGACTTATCCTGCAGAAACGGCGCAAGGCACTCACGAATAATTTTTTTTTGTGGCGTCCGAGCCCCCGCGGGGCGCGGGCTTGAGCGATGGCAGACGAACGGTCTGCCATAACTTATTACGTAATCTACCTTTACCTCTCTGATTCCGAACTATCCTTAGCCTCAGGCCATCCAAAACAGGGGAGAGCCGGTACACCGGCGCGCGGGTCATCGGGAGTCAGCTTCAGGAACCTGTATTCTTGGAAGCATTCTGGGGGGTAAAACGGCAACTGGGTTCCCAGTGGCTGTCCAGCATCGACTGATTGATCCGACACCGGCTCCACGTATCGAGCGAGGTGACGTCATGAGCATTTTTAGCCACTTCCAGCAACGTTTCGAGTCCACGCGGCAGGAGGAATACTCGCTGCAGGAATACCTCGATCTCTGCAAGCAGGATCGCAGTGCCTATGCGTCGGCTGCAGAGCGGCTATTGCTGGCCATCGGAGAACCGGAGCTGCTGGATACCTCGACCAACTCGAGACTCTCGCGGATCTTTTCCAACAAAGTGATCCGCCGTTATCCGGCCTTTGAAGACTTCCACGGGATGGAAGAATGCATCGACCAGATCGTGTCCTACTTCCGCCACGCCGCCCAAGGCCTGGAAGAGAAGAAACAGATCCTCTATCTGCTCGGCCCCGTGGGTGGCGGTAAATCGTCCCTGGCCGAGAAGCTCAAGCAACTGATCGAAAAAGTGCCCTTCTATGCCATCAAGGGCTCACCGGTGTTCGAGTCGCCCCTGGGGCTGTTCAACGCCACCGAGGACGGTGCCATCCTCGAAGAAGACTTCGGCATTCCACGGCGCTATCTCAATACCATCATGTCGCCTTGGGCCACCAAGCGCCTGGCCGAATTCGGCGGAGATATCAGTCAGTTCCGCGTGGTCAAGCTCTACCCCTCGATCCTCAACCAGATCGCAGTGGCCAAAACCGAGCCTGGGGACGAGAACAACCAGGATATTTCGGCGCTGGTGGGCAAGGTCGATATCCGCAAGCTGGAAGAATTCCCACAGAACGACGCCGACGCCTACAGCTATTCGGGGGCGCTGTGCCGGGCCAACCAAGGCCTGATGGAATTCGTCGAAATGTTCAAGGCACCTATCAAGGTGCTGCACCCTTTGCTGACCGCCACCCAGGAAGGTAACTACAACAGTACCGAGGGTCTTGGGGCGATACCATTCAGTGGCATCCTGCTGGCGCACTCCAACGAGTCCGAATGGCATACCTTCCGCAACAACAAGAACAACGAAGCCTTCATCGACCGGATCTACATCGTCAAGGTGCCGTACTGCCTGCGGGTGACCGATGAGGTGAAGATCTACGACAAGCTGCTGTTCAACAGCTCGCTGTCCAAGGCCCATTGCGCCCCCGACACGCTGAAGATGCTGGCCCAGTTCACCGTACTGTCTCGCCTCAAGGAGCCAGAGAACTCCAACATCTATTCGAAGATGCGTGTGTACGATGGTGAAAACCTCAAGGACACCGATCCAAAGGCCAAGTCGATCCAGGAATACCGCGACAACGCAGGTGTCGACGAAGGGATGAATGGCCTGTCCACGCGTTTCGCCTTCAAGATCCTTTCCAAGGTCTTCAACTTCGACCCCCATGAGATCGCCGCCAACCCGGTGCACCTGCTGTATGTGCTGGAGCAGCAGATCGAGCAGGAACAATTCCAGGCGGAAACCCGCGAGCGTTACCTGCGTTTCCTCAAGGAATACCTGGCCCCGCGCTACATCGAGTTCATCGGCAAGGAAATCCAGACCGCGTACCTGGAGTCCTACAGCGAATACGGCCAGAACATCTTCGACCGTTATGTGCTGTACGCCGATTTCTGGATCCAGGATCAGGAGTACCGCGATCCGGAAACCGGGGAAATCCTCAACCGCGTGGCACTCAACGAGGAGCTGGAAAAAATCGAGAAGCCGGCCGGCATCAGCAATCCAAAGGATTTCCGCAACGAGATCGTCAACTTCGTATTGCGCGCCCGGGCCAACAACAACGGCAAGAACCCGACCTGGCTCAGCTATGAAAAGCTGCGGGTGGTGATCGAGAAGAAAATGTTCTCCAACACCGAAGACCTGCTGCCCGTCATCAGCTTCAACGCCAAGGCCAGCAAGGAGGACCAGCAAAAACACAACGACTTCGTCACGCGCATGGTCGAACGTGGCTACACCGACAAACAGGTACGACTGCTCTCCGAGTGGTATCTGCGGGTCCGCAAATCACAGTAGCCAGCTACAAGCCGCAAGCGACAAGCTGCAAGAGGAAAGCGCGTGAACCCGAGATCTGGGTAACAGCTTCTACTTGCAGCTTGCAGCTCACAACTTGAAGCTGCCCGGAGGGCACCCATGAGCTACGTGATCGATCGACGCCTTAATGGCAAGAACAAGAGCACGGTGAATCGCCAGCGTTTCCTGCGGCGTTACCGCGACCACATCAAGAAGGCCGTCGAAGAGGCGGTCAGTCGTCGCTCCATTACCGACATGGAACACGGCGAGCAGATCAGCATTCCCGGTCGCGACATCGACGAGCCGGTGCTTCACCACGGGCGCGGCGGTAAACAGACCGTCGTGCACCCCGGCAACAAGGAATTCACCACGGGTGAGCATATTCCCCGCCCGCAAGGAGGCGGTGGCGGCAGAGGGCCGGGTAAAGCCGGCAACTCCGGTGAAGGCATGGATGAATTCGTGTTCCAGATCACCCAGGAGGAATTCCTCGAATTCATGTTCGAGGATCTGGAGCTGCCGAACCTGGTCAAACGCAACCTAACCGGCACGGACACCTTCAAGACTGTGCGGGCCGGTATCAGCAATGAAGGCAATCCGTCGCGCATCAATATCATCCGCACCCTGCGCTCAGCTCACGCCCGACGCATCGCCCTGTCGGGCAGCAGCCGGTCGAAGTTGCGCGAAGTGAAGGAAGAACTGGCCCGCCTTAAACGCGAAGAACCCGACAATTTTGGCGATATTCAGGACCTGGAGGCAGAAATCGAGAAGCTGAGCGCACGTATTCACCGCGTGCCCTTCCTCGACACCTTCGACCTCAAGTACAACCTGCTGGTGAAACAACCCAATCCCAGCTCCAAGGCGGTGATGTTTTGCCTGATGGACGTGTCCGGCTCCATGACCCAGGCCACCAAGGACATTGCCAAGCGCTTCTTTATCCTCCTGTACCTGTTCCTCAAACGAAACTACGACAAGATCGACGTGGTCTTCATTCGCCACCACACCAGTGCCAGAGAGGTAGACGAAGAAGAATTCTTCTATTCCCGCGAGACCGGCGGCACCATCGTTTCCAGCGCCTTGAAACTGATGCAAGAAATCATGGCTGAGCGCTATCCGGCCAATGAATGGAACATCTATGCCGCCCAAGCCTCGGACGGCGACAACTGGAACGACGACTCGCCGATCTGCCGGGACATTTTGATCAACCAGATCATGCCGTTCGTCCAGTACTACACCTATGTGGAAATTACTCCCCGCGAACACCAGGCGTTGTGGTACGAATATGAGCGTATAGCCGAAGCTTTTTCTGACACATTTGCCCAGCAGCAACTGGTCTCGGCCGGGGATATCTACCCGGTCTTCCGTGAACTCTTCCAGCGCAGGTTAGTGACATGACCGCCAAAAAAGAGCAGAAGCGCCAGCCTATTTCCACCGGATCCGAATGGACGTTCGATCTGATCAAGGCTTACGACCGCGAAATCAGCCGTATCGCGGACCGCTATGCCCTGGACACCTACCCCAACCAGATCGAGGTGATCACCGCCGAACAGATGATGGACGCCTATGCGTCGGTCGGCATGCCGCTGGGCTATCACCATTGGTCCTACGGCAAGCACTTCCTCAGCACGGAAAAATCCTACACCCGCGGGCAAATGGGGCTGGCCTACGAGATCGTGATCAATTCCGACCCGTGCATCGCCTACCTGATGGAAGAAAACACCATCTGCATGCAGGCCCTGGTGGTGGCGCATGCCTGCTACGGGCACAACAGTTTCTTCAAGGGCAACTACCTGTTCCGTACCTGGACCGACGCTAGTTCGATCATCGATTACCTGGTATTTGCCAAGCAGTACATCACGCAATGCGAAGAGCGCCATGGCATCGACGCGGTCGAGGACCTGCTGGACTCCTGCCACGCTCTGATGAACTACGGCGTGGACCGCTACAAGCGGCCTTACCCGATTTCCGCCGAAGAAGAACGTCGGCGTCAAAAGGACCGTGAAGAGCACCTGCAAAAGCAGATCAACGACCTGTGGCGGACCATTCCGAAGGGGGCGGACAAGTACAGCGAAAAAGACAACGCGCGTTTCCCTGCCGAGCCTCAGGAAAATATTCTTTATTTCATTGAAAAACATGCTCCGCTGCTCGAACCCTGGCAGCGGGAAATCGTGCGTATCGTGCGCAAGATCGCCCAGTATTTCTATCCACAGCGCCAGACCCAGGTCATGAACGAAGGCTGGGCCACTTTCTGGCACTACACACTGATGAACGACCTGTACGACGAGGGCCTGGTGACGGACGGCTTCATGATGGAGTTCCTGGCCTCGCATACCAGCGTGGTGTTCCAGCCCGGCTTCGACAGCCCGTACTACAGTGGCATCAACCCTTACGCACTGGGCTTCGCCATGTACCGCGACATTCGGCGCATGTGCGAGAACCCGACCGAAGAGGACCGTCGCTGGTTCCCGGAAATCGCCGGCTCGGACTGGTTGTCCGCCATCAAGTTCGCCATGAGCAGCTTCAAGGACGAAAGTTTCATCCTACAATACCTCTCGCCGAAGGTGATCCGCGACCTGAAACTGTTCAGCATCATGGATGACGACCAGAAAGATGACCTGCTGGTGCCAGCCATCCACGACGAAAGCGGTTATCGCATCATCCGCGAAACCCTGGCGGCGCAATACAACCTGGGCAATCGCGAACCCAACGTGCAGATCTACAGCATCGACCGGCGCGGCGATCGCTCGCTGACCCTGCGCCATCAGGCACACAACCGAAAACCATTGGGTGACTCCACCGATGAGGTGCTCAAGCACCTGCATCGTCTCTGGGGTTTCGACATCCATCTGGAAACCCTGCAGGGAGACCAGGTGATGAAAACCCATCACGTCCCCCCCAGGAACGAACAGGGCGAAGGCGATTACGGTCGCCTGGACCTGGCTGTCATTCATCTTTAAGCCCGTTTTCACCTCCGGACGTCCGACACAAGGGTTATCCTGTCGGATCAACGGAGGTTTTTTATGCAGATCTACAAAGTCGGCGGTGCCGTTCGCGATCGCCTGCTGGGCATTCCCGTCACCGACATTGACCATGTGGTGGTAGGCGCCACGGCCGAGGAAATGCTCGCCAACGGATTTCGCCCTGTGGGTGCCGATTTTCCGGTGTTCCTCGACCCCAGGACCGGCGAGGAATACGCCCTCGCCCGCACGGAACGCAAAAGCGGTCGCGGCTATGGCGGCTTCGTCTTTCATGCCAGCCCGGACGTGACCCTTGAGCAGGACCTGATTCGCCGCGACTTGACGATCAACGCGATGGCCGAAGATGACCACGGCCACCTCACCGATCCGTACCTCGGCCAGCGCGACCTGAAAGCCCGCATACTGCGCCACGTTTCCCCCGCGTTCGCCGAAGATCCGCTCCGAGTCCTGCGAGTGGCCCGCTTCGCCGCGCGCTATGCCCCACTGGGTTTCACGGTGGCGGACGAAACCCTTGAATTGATGCGCCAGCTCAGCGACTCCGGCGAACTGGAGGCGTTGACCGCCGAACGCAGTTGGAAAGAAATTTCCCGCGCACTGATGGAAAAACAGCCACAGGTGTTTATCCAGGTCCTACGCGATTGCACGGCCCTCAAGGTCCTGATGCCTGAGGTCGACGCGCTGTTTGGCGTACCACAACCTGAAGCCCATCACCCGGAAATCGACACCGGGCTCCACACACTGAGCGTGCTGGAACAGGCGGCGTTGCATCGGCAACCGCTGACGGTCCGCTGGGCTTGCCTGCTCCATGACCTGGGGAAAGGCCTGACACCCCAAGACGAATGGCCACGACACATCGCCCATGAACACAAAGGACTGAAGCTGATCAAAGCGGTCAACGAGCGCTTCAAGGCACCTCGCGATTGTCAGGAGCTAGCGCTGTTGGTGGGGCAGTACCACACCCATGGCCATCGCGCGCTCGAGTTGAAGGCGTCTACCTTGCTCGATCTGTTGCAAAGCTTTGATGTGTACCGGCGTCCCCAACGTTTTGAGGAGTTCATTGCGGCGTGCGAGATGGATGCGCGAGGGCGCAAGGGATTCGAGGAGCGAAGTTATCCACAGGCAGATTATCTACGGGGCGCAGCGGTCGCGGCCCAGGCAGTGGCGGTGCAACCACTGCTGGAAAAGGGCTTCAAGGGACCTGAACTGGGGGAGGCGATCAAGCGCGAGCGCCTCAGGGCGTTAAAAGCCTACAAGGATGCCGCGGGCTGACGGACGTATTCGTTCAACTGCGCTTTTGATGATCATGGCCGCCGCCATCGCGATCCAACTCACGATGGCGGCAGGCATCACAGCAAATCACCTGGCGTAAGCTGCTCGCCTCGCCATTCAAAAGCCACTGGCGCTAGCACCTGGTCAATCTGCGACTCTTCCCACAGCGTGGCGAAGCTCTTGCCCGCGCCCGGGTGTATCCGATCCGGCGCGATCAGCGACAATGGCCACAAGACGAAGGCATTCTTGAGAATTTCCGCCCGCGGCAGGATCAAGCCGTCGAAGTTGCCGACCTGGTCGCCGTACAGCAAGACGTCAATGTCCAAGGGCAGCCCCTTGCGGTCCGGCGCATAACGACCATTGTCCGCCTCGATGAACTTGAGGCGACGATCAAGCTCCATCAAGGGCAGGTCCGTGAAGGCCGACACGACGAAATTGAAGAACGGCCCGCTCTTGATACCCACCGGCTGGCTCTCGAACACCGCTGAACAGCGTATGTCCACCAGGAAACCGGCGAGGGCTTCAAGGCCCGCACGCAAATGGGTTTCGCGCTCGATGTTGCTGCCGAGCCCGAGAAAAACCTGAATCAGCGACATCCGCGCTCGATCTCCACGCCCACTCCGCTGGCCGCCGGTACGGCGCCAGGCTTGGTCACTTTCAGACGCAGCCAAGTGATCTTGAACTCGTCCATCAGCTCCTGGGCCAGCCGTTCGGCGAAGGTTTCGACCAACTGGAACTGGGCCTGCTCGGCAAAGGCCTGGATACGCGACGATACGCTGGCATAGTCGAGCGCCAGGGTCAGGTCGTCGCCGGCGGCGGCCGGGCGATTATCCCAGGCGAAGCTCAAGTCCAGCCGCAGGCACTGTCGGATGCCACGCTCCCAGTCATAGGCACCGATTACCGTGTCAACTTCCAGGCCTTCGATAAACACTCTGTCCAAGCACTCTTCTCCGCAGCACGACAAGGGCGCGATGCCCCGTTAGAATCAGGGCGTCCTCGCCCGGAATAGTTAGCATGTCTTGGTTACTGGCGATCCTCGCCTACCTGCTCGGCTCGCTGTCCTTCGCCATTTTGCTCAGCCGCCTGACCGATCGCCCGGATCCACGAACGAGCGGCTCGGGCAACGCCGGCGCCACCAACATGCTACGCCTGGCCGGACGCAAACTGGCTGCCCTGACCCTGCTTGGCGACCTCTGCAAAGGCCTGGTGCCCGTATTGATCGCCAGCCTTGCAGGGCTCTCGTTGCAGCAACAGGCCTGGATCGGCGTTTGCGCGGTCATCGGCCATCTGTTCCCACTGTACTTTCGCTTCCGTGGCGGCAAGGGCGTCGCCACCGCCGCCGGCATGCTATTGGGCCTGTACCCGCCCGCAGCCCTGCTGGCCGTCGTGGCCTGGCTGCTGACGTTCTACCTGACCCGCACCAGCTCGCTGGCCGCGCTGATCGCCACACCGCTGACCCTGCCGCTCCTGGCCTGGCAGGAGCCGGCGGCCTTGCTGCCGATGAGCGTACTGGTCGCACTGATCGTCTGGCGCCATCGGGGCAATCTACGCGACCTGTTCGCCGGGCGCGAACGTCATTTCTAAATACAGCCTCAGAGCGGTGACAACTGCTCCATGGGCCAGCGCGCCTGCACACTGATCGCCAGGCTTTCACGCTGGCCGGCCTGCAGGCGCTGACAACCGGCAAAAGCGATCATCGCGCCGTTATCGGTGCAGAACTGCGGCCTGGCGTAGTAAACGTCGCCCTTCATGTCGCCGAGCATTTTCTCCAGCGAGACCCGCAAGGCCTTGTTCGCGCTCACGCCGCCGGCGATCACCAGGCGCTTGAGCCCGGCCTGCTTCAGGGCGCGCTTGCACTTGATGGTCAAAGTCTCCACCACGGCCTGCTGGAACGCCAGCGAGATGTCGCAACGGGCTTGCTCACCGTCGTCCCCGACGCTGACGCACTGTTGCCAGGTGTTCAGGGCGAAGGTTTTCAGGCCACTGAAGCTGAAATCGAGACCGGGCCGATCGCACATCGGACGCGGGAAGACGAAACGTCCTTCAACCCCTTGGGTCGCCAGCCGGGCGATTTCCGGCCCTCCCGGGTAATTGAGCCCCATCATTTTCGCAGTTTTGTCGAACGCCTCACCGGCGGCATCGTCCAGGGACTCGCCCATGAGCGCATATTGGCCAATGCCATCGACCCGGACGAGCTGGGTATGACCGCCCGACACCAACAAAGCGACGAACGGGAATTGCGGCGGTTGCGGCTCCAGCATCGGCGCCAGCAAATGGCCTTCCATGTGATGCACACCCAGGGCCGGAACGCCCCAGGCAAAGGCCAGCGCCTGGGCACAGGACGCGCCGACCAGCAGCGCCCCCACCAGGCCGGGACCTGCGGTATAGGCGACGGCGTCGATCTCGGTCGGCTGGCAGCCCGCGTCATCCAGTACCTGGCGAATCAAGGGCAGCATGCGCTTGACGTGATCGCGAGACGCAAGCTCGGGCACCACGCCGCCATAGGCGCGATGCAGGTCGATCTGGCTGAACAGCGCATCGGCCAGCAGGCCGCGCTCACTGTCGTAGAGTGCAACGCCGGTTTCGTCGCAGGAAGTTTCCAGTCCCAGTACTAGCATGGGTTTGCGCCTTGTAGCGGCTGAATTCGAAGGCGCGCATAATAGTCGCCGCGCTGTGCCCCGACCAGCGGTTTTCGATCAGAGGCTTTGCATTCCGAGCGTTGAAGGGTTAACATCCGCAACCCTTAAAAACCGACGTCTTCAAGTGCTCTTTTGCCGCGAGGATGTTGACCCCGGTAATGAATGAAGGTAGCTCTGGATGCCAGCCGTCAAAGTAAAAGAGAACGAACCCTTCGACGTAGCTCTGCGTCGTTTCAAGCGCTCCTGCGAAAAAGCCGGTGTTCTGGCTGAAGTTCGTAGCCGCGAATTCTATGAGAAGCCGACTTCCGAGCGTAAGCGCAAAGCAGCAGCCGCTGTTAAGCGTCACGCCAAGAAAGTTCAGCGCGAACAGCGCCGCGCCGTACGCCTGTACTAATACACAGTCGTTCGTAGCAAGCTTCTGCCAAGCCCGGCCCTCAAGCCGGGCTTATGGCATTTGCGGAATAACGCTTGATGCTTCACCGTCAAAGCCGCAGACGCGACCGAGACAACCCGCTTCACCGCGTCAGACCTGGCTTCTTGCCAGCGGTGCACGTCTTTTCTGACGAGCCTTCCAAGGCTGCCGACGAGCACACCCTGATTCCTCTAACGACGATCAGCCCAAGGCACTCCTCGCGTGCCCGCTTCATGAGCTATCCGAGGCCCGACGGCCGTTACCGGACTCAGCACAACATATTCAGAACATTCAGACCGACGAATACTGATAGTCATTAACGTCAGTGGATTATCGGCAGATACACTTTCCGACAGCGATGATGCAGACGAACCGGTCGAGCCACCGATCCATGGTGCCCCAAGACCTTGAACCGGTGCCGCCTGCTGACTTCGGGTTTCTTTTTCGCGCAGTGATGACGAGAACGCCATGGCCGGGCTGATTCCCCAGAGCTTTATTGACGACCTCCTGAACCGCACCGACATCGTCGACGTGGTCAGTTCTCGCCTGCAAATGAAAAAAGCGGGCAAGAACTACACGGCCTGCTGCCCGTTCCACAAAGAAAAAACCCCATCCTTCAGCGTCAGCCCCGACAAACAGTTCTATTACTGCTTCGGCTGCGGCGCTGGCGGCAATGCCCTCGGCTTCATCATGGACCACGACAACCTGGATTTCCCCCAGGCGGTCGAAGAACTGGCCAAAGCCGCCGGCATGGAAGTCCCCCGGGAGGAAAGCGGTCGACAGCACAAGCCACGCCAACCGACCGATTCACCGCTTTATCCGCTACTGTCAGCCGCAGCCGATTTTTACCGCCAGGCCCTCAAGAGCCATCCGGCACGCAAGGCCGCGGTGGACTACCTGAAAGGGCGCGGCCTGACGGGAGAAATAGCCCGGGACTTCGGTCTCGGCTTCGCCCCACCCGGCTGGGACAATCTGTACAAGCACTTGAGCAGCGACACGCTGCAGCAACGCGCCATGATCGACGCCGGCCTGCTGATCGAGAACGCCGAGACCGGCAAGCGCTACGACCGCTTCCGTGATCGAGTCATGTTCCCGATCCGCGACACCCGTGGCCGGATCATCGCTTTCGGTGGCCGGGTACTGGGCGACGACAAGCCCAAGTACCTGAACTCCCCGGAAACCCCGGTGTTCCATAAAGGCCAGGAACTCTATGGCCTGTACGAGGCGCGCAAGAATAACCGCAACCTCGACGAAATCATCGTCGTCGAGGGCTATATGGACGTGATCGCCCTAGCCCAGCAAGGTCTGCGCAACGCTGTCGCCACCTTGGGCACCGCCACCAGCGAAGAGCACATGAAGCGCCTGTTCCGCGTCGTGCCCAGCGTGCTGTTTTGCTTTGACGGCGACCAGGCGGGCCGCAACGCTGCCTGGCGTGCACTGGAAGCCACCCTGCCATGCCTGCAGGATGGCCGGCGGGCGCGCTTCCTGTTCTTGCCCGAAGGCGAGGACCCGGACACCCTGGTGCGCTCCGAAGGCACCGACGCGTTTCGCGCGAGGATCAACCAGCACGCGCAGCCGCTGGCCGATTATTTTTTCCAACAGTTGACCGAAGAGGCCGATCCACGCTCGCTCGAAGGCAAGGCCCACATGGCCACCCTCGCCGCGCCGCTGATCGACAAAGTGCCCGGCGCCAACCTGCGCGCGCTCATGCGCCAGCGCCTGAGCGAAATCACCGGGCTCAATAGCGAAGCGGTCAACCAACTGGTCCACAGCGCCCCTCAGGACGCGCCACCGGCCTACGATCCGGGCGTCGATTACGACGCGATACCGGATTACGCCGACTATCATCAATCTCAGCAGGACTACGCACCACAGCAGGAATGGACGCCCAAGAAACCCGGCAGCGGCGGCAAGAAATGGGACAAGAAGCCTTGGGACAAGAACGGCAAGCGCGGCGATCGCGACCAACCACGTGCCCCGCGCGTGCCAGCGGCCGTCGAACCACCAACGCTGGCCGCCTTGCGCACCTTGCTGCATCACCCGCAACTGGCGGAAAAGGTCGAGGACGCCGGGCACTTCGCCGATGAAGACCACAGCAACACACAGTTGCTGGTCGCGCTCCTCGAGGCCGTGCAGAAGAATCCCAGGCTAAACTCCTTCCAGTTGATCGCCCGGTGGCACGGTACCGAACAAGGGCGCTTGCTGAAAGCCTTGGCCGAGAAGGAGTGGCTGATTGAGGGAGACAACCTTGAACAACAGTTTTTCGACACCATTACTAGCTTGTCCGCCCGCCAACGCGAGCGAAACCTGGAGCAACTTCTGCGAAAAGCTCGTCAGAGCGAGTTGACCAGCGAAGAGAAAAACCAATTGCGCGACTTACTCAACCGCAATGTTCCCGAATCAAACCCGACCTCAACTGGCGCGTGAGGTCACAGCTCAGGTATAATCCTCGGCTTGTTTTTTGCCCGCCAAGACCTTCAGTGGATAGGGTGTTATGTCCGGAAAAGCGCAACAGCAGTCTCGTATCAAAGAGTTGATCCTATTGGGTCGTGAGCAGGGCTACCTGACTTACGCGGAGGTCAACGACCACCTGCCGGAGGATATTTCAGATCCGGAACAGGTGGAAGACATCATCCGCATGATCAACGACATGGGGATCAACGTATTCGAGGTTGCGCCAGATAAGGATGCCCTTATGCTGGCCGACGCCGATACCGACGAGGCGGCTGCTGAAGAAGCGGCTGCGGCGTTGGCGGCTGTCGAGACCGACATTGGTCGCACCACCGACCCCGTGCGCATGTACATGCGTGAAATGGGCACGGTAGAACTCCTCACACGTGAAGGCGAGATCGAAATCGCCAAGCGTATCGAAGAGGGCATCCGTGAAGTGATGGGCGCTATTGCGCACTTCCCTGGCACGGTTGAGCACATTCTCTCCGAGTACACCCGCGTCACCAGCGAAGGTGGCCGCCTGTCCGACGTCCTGAGCGGCTACATCGACCCGGATGACGGTACCACGCCGCCAGCCGCCGAAGTGCCACCACCGCTCGATTCGAAAGTCGACAAGGCCGACGACGACAACGACGACGAAGATGGCGAAGCCAGCGACGACGAAGAAGAAGCCGAAAGCGGTCCGGATCCGATCATCGCTGCCCAGCGTTTCGGCGCCGTGGCCGACCAGATGGAAATCACCCACAAGGCCCTGAAAAAGCACGGTCGCAACAACAAGCAGGCGATTGCCGAACTGTTGGCCCTGGCCGAGCTGTTCATGCCGATCAAGCTGGTGCCCAAGCAATTCGAAGGCCTGGTCGAGCGTGTTCGCAGCGCCCTGGATCGCCTGCGTCAGCAAGAGCGCGCGATCATGCAACTGTGCGTTCGTGACGCCCGCATGCCACGTGCCGATTTCCTGCGCCAGTTCCCAGGTAACGAAGTCGACGAAAGCTGGACCGATGCACTGGCCAAAGGCAAGAGCAAATACGCCGAAGCCGTTGCCCGCCTGCAACCGGACATCGTTCGTTGCCAGCAGAAGCTGAGCGCATTGGAGACCGAGACCGGCCTGAGCATCGCCGAGATCAAGGAAATCAACCGTCGCATGTCGATCGGCGAGGCCAAGGCCCGTCGCGCGAAGAAAGAGATGGTCGAAGCCAACTTGCGTCTGGTGATCTCCATCGCCAAGAAGTACACCAACCGCGGCCTGCAATTCCTCGACCTGATCCAGGAAGGCAACATCGGCCTGATGAAGGCGGTGGACAAGTTCGAATACCGTCGCGGCTACAAGTTCTCGACTTATGCCACCTGGTGGATTCGCCAGGCGATCACCCGCTCGATCGCCGACCAGGCCCGCACCATTCGTATCCCGGTGCACATGATCGAAACGATCAACAAGCTCAACCGTATTTCCCGCCAGATGCTGCAGGAAATGGGTCGCGAACCGACCCCGGAAGAGCTGGGTGAACGCATGGAGATGCCCGAGGACAAGATCCGCAAGGTGTTGAAGATCGCCAAAGAGCCAATCTCGATGGAAACCCCGATCGGCGACGATGAAGACTCCCACCTGGGTGATTTCATCGAAGACTCCACCATGCAGTCGCCGATCGATGTCGCCACCGTCGAGAGTCTCAAGGAAGCGACTCGTGAAGTACTCTCCGGCCTCACCGCCCGTGAAGCCAAGGTACTGCGCATGCGCTTCGGCATCGACATGAATACCGACCACACCCTCGAGGAAGTCGGTAAGCAGTTCGACGTGACCCGTGAGCGGATCCGTCAGATCGAAGCCAAGGCGTTGCGCAAGCTGCGCCACCCGACGCGAAGCGAGCACCTGCGCTCCTTCCTCGACGAGTGATCCTCCCAAAACCCCCGGCCCTGCCCGGGGGTTTTGCCATCTGCCGATAAAATCCCCTGCGTCACCTTCCTCCTGACCCTGTTGCCCGTCTACACTCGAAACATCCGCCCCCAGCCATGACGAGGCAGTGATGCCCAGACTGACGGCCTTGTTTTTGCTGTCGCTGATGACCTGGACCGCAACAGCTGGCGCATTGACGCTCACCGACGAGGAGCTCCGCTGGCTCAAAAGCCACCCTGACTTGCGCCTGGGTGTCGATGCCTCATGGCCGCCATTCGAATTTCGCGACGACAAGGGCCGTTACCAGGGGCTGGCCGCCGACTATATCGATGTCATCCGTGGCCGCCTGGCGATCAAGTTCACCCCTGTGGAGCCGGCCAACTGGACCGAGGTACTGGAACAGGTCGCGCAGGGCAAGATCGATCTCCTGCCTGGCATCATGTCCACCCCCGAACGCCAGAACTACCTGGCATTCACCCGCCCCTATCTCGACTTCCCGATCGTTATCCTGGCCCATCAGAATGGCGCCCGCCCGCACAACATCGAGGAACTGTACGGACTGAAGATAGCCGTCGTGGAGAACTATGCACCCCACGAACTGCTGCGCACCCGCCATCCCGACCTGAATCTGGTGGCGCTGCCCAGTGTCAGTTCAGCCTTGCAAGCCCTGGCGAACAATGAAGTGGATGCGATGGTGGGCGACCTGGCCTCCAGTGTCTGGAGCCTGCGCCAACTCAAGCTCGACGGGCTCTACGTCAGCGGACAAACCCCCTATCGCTACCAACTGGCGATGGCCGTCCCGCGCGATAACAAAATGTTGGTGGGCATCTTGGACAAGGTCCTGGCAGACATGACCCCGGCCCAGATCAACGAGATCCAGGACAAATGGGTCGGCGACGTACGCGACTACCGCCAGCTATGGTCAGACCTGTTGTTCTATGGTGTGCCAGGACTGGCCTTGTTGGTCGGCATACTGGTCGTTGTGATTCGCATCAACCGTCGCCTCAGTTCGGAAATTGCCCGACGTGTCGACCTGGAACAGGAACTGCGCAGCAGCGAATATCATTATCGGGGCCTGGTGGAGAGCCTGTCGGCGATTGCCTGGGAGGCCAAGGTCAGCGATTACACCTACAGTTATGTGTCCCCCCATGCCGAGGAACTGCTGGGCTACCCCCTCGCCCATTGGCTGATCCCAGGTTTCTGGCGCAATATCATTCATCCGGCCGACCTGATCCGCACCGAGACTTATTGCGATCAGGAAATCAGTGCCGGTCGCGACCATTGCGTTGATTATCGCGTGATCACCGCCGATGGACGCTGCCTGTGGGTGCGCGACCTTGTCAGCCTGATCGAGCACGGGCATGAGCCGGTGTTGCGGGGGCTGATGATCGACATCAGCGAAACCAAGCGCACCGAGGAAGCCCTGCGCCTCTCGGAACAGAAGTTCGCTTCGGTGTTCCGCCAGTGTCCGGATATCCTGGTGATAGCGCGCCTGCTGGATGGCTGCCTGTTGGAAGTGAACACCGCTTTCGAAGAACAGATCGGCCTGAGCGCCGCGCAGGTAAGGGGCAAAACTGCAACCGAATTGAACATCTGGGGTATCCAGGACGCCGGCCCCGAACTGTTGCAGCGCTTGCAAGCCGGCAGCATCCGCAACCTGGAAATGCCCTTTCGCCGCAACAACGGCCAGATGTTCACCGGGCTGATTTCCGCCGAGCCCTTCGACCTCGATACGACACCCGCCCTGGTCGTGGTGGTGCGCGACATCAGTCAGCTCAAGGAAACCCAGCAGCAGCTGCAGACCTCCGAAGAAAAATTCGCCAAGGCGTTCCATGCCTCACCTGACGGCTTGTTGATATCTCGACAAAGTGACGGGCTGCTGATCGAGGTGAATGAAGGCTTCAGCCGCCTGACCGGTTTCAACAGTGCCTTGTCAGTGGACCGCTCGGCCCTGGAACTGGGTCTCTGGGTCAACCTCAACGAGCGTCGGCAAATGCTCGAGCTTTTGCAACGCGATGGCTTCGTGAAGGACTTCAGGTGCCATATCCGGCGCAACGACGGACAGATACGACTCTGTGAGGTTTCCAGTCGCCCGCTGCCTATCGGCAATGAAGACTGCATGCTGACCATCGCACGAGACATCACCGAACGCTACTTGATGCAGGAAAAGCTGCAACAGGCCGCCACCGTATTCGAAAGCACCGCCGAAGGCGTGCTGATCACCGATACACAACAGCACATCAGCGCGGTGAACCGCGCCTTCACCGAAATCACCGGCTACAGCGAAACCGAAGCCCTGGGCCACACTCCGCGGCTGCTGGCTTCCGGCCTGCATGACAGCGCGTTCTATGCGGCCATGTGGCACCAGTTGACTGACGAGGGGCATTGGCAAGGGGAGATATCCAACCGGCGCAAGAACGGCGAGCTTTACCCCAGTTGGCTGACCATCAGCGCGGTGCGCAACCGGGACCGGCAGACCACGCATTTCGTCGCGGTCTTCGCCGATATCTCCAGCCTCAAGCACGCCCAGGCGCGACTCGATTACCAGGCGCACCATGATCCCCTCACCGGGCTGCCGAATCGTACACTGTTCGAAAGCCGCTTGCTGACGGCCCTCAACAGCCAACAGGAGAACGGCGGCCAGGGTGCGGTGTTGTTCCTGGACCTGGACCGCTTCAAACATATCAATGACAGCCTCGGACACCCGGTGGGCGACCTGCTGCTCAAAGGCATCGCCGTACGTTTGCGCGAACAGCTACGGGACATCGACACCGTCGCACGCCTGGGCGGCGACGAGTTCATTATCCTGTTGCCAGGCCTGCAACAACCCAGCGATGCCGAACACATCGCACAAAAGCTGTTGAACTGCTTCGCCGCCCCTTTCCAGGCAGGCGAGCATGAGTTTTTCATCAGCGCCAGCATTGGCACCAGCCTGTACCCGAAGGACGGCTGCGATGTCGCCACGCTGATCAAGAACGCCGACGCGGCCATGTACCGCTCCAAGGCCAAGGGCCGCAACCGGGTCGAAAGCTACACCTGCGACCTCACCGCCCAAGCCAGCGAACGCGTGGCCTTGGAACACGAGCTGCGGCGGGCAATCGAGCGCAACGAGTTGTCACTGGCTTTCCAGCCAAAGATCAGCCTCGACGACAACCGGCTGGTGGGGGCCGAAGCACTGATTCGCTGGACCCACCCCACCTTTGGCGACGTGCCTCCGGAACACTTCATTCCGCTGGCCGAAGAAAACGGCATGATCCTGCAAATCGGCGATTGGGTGCTGGAAAACGCCTGCCGGCAGCTATGCGAATGGAACAACACCTACGCAAGTCTGGGCCCGTTATCGGTCAACCTGGCCGGCGCCCAACTGCGCCAGCCCAACCTGCTGGTACGTATCGAACAACTGCTGCGGGAGAACCAGCTCCGACCCGGCCTGTTGCAATTGGAAATCACCGAAAACTTCATCATGAGCCAGACCGAAGAAGCCCTGACGGTGCTGCATCAATTGAAAAAGCTCGGCGTTCAACTGGCCATTGACGATTTCGGCACCGGCTACTCATCCCTGAGCTACCTCAAGCGCCTGCCGCTGGACATCCTCAAGATCGACCAATCCTTCGTCCGCGGCCTACCCGACGACCCACACGACGCCGCTATCGTGCGGGCAATCATCGCCCTGGGCCGCAGCATGCAATTCACCATCATCGCCGAGGGAGTCGAAACCCTGGCCCAACAGCAATTCCTGGCCGAAGAAGGTTGCGAACAGATCCAGGGCTTCATTGTCAGCCTGCCCCTGTGCGCCGACGAGTTCGCCGCTACGTTTCTGCGTGTGACCGTATCGGATTTTTCGGATAGCACAGCCGAGAAACCGTCGCTATAATCCGCGGCCTACTGAGGGCCTATAGCTCAGTCGGTTAGAGCAGAGGACTCATAATCCTTTGGTCCACGGTTCGAGTCCGTGTGGGCCCACCATCTTGAAAGCCGCGCATTGCGCGGCTTTCGCGTTTCAGCGCGCAGGAAAACCCTGTCACTCGTCACTCGCTACCGGGGGGACAGCCCTCACGGCAGCCACGACGCGTGACGCTGATTTTCCGGTACTGCGCGGTGGCCGGCCTTTTCAGCTCCAGTTGTGTCATGCAGACCGCAGGATCGTTGAGCGCGAGTGTTTTAAGGTGGTTTACATCCATTTCCCACCATCGACTCGCCAATAGGCGCTCGATCATTTCGGGGGGGTGCCTGAAACGCACCACCTTCGCCGGAACCCCGGCAACAATGGCGTACGGCGGCACATCCTCAACCACGACAGCCCGCGTCGCGATCACCGCGCCCGTGCCGACGGTGACGCCCTCGAGAATCATCGCGTTGCTTCCTATCCATACATCATGGCCAATCGTCGCCATGTCGGTTCTGGCGTGGTAAGTCAGTGCAGAGGCGGTGTATTGGAATGGATGGGAGCTGAGCCAAGTGGTGGGATGGGTATGTTTTTCCTGCCCGATGACCACCCCCGTTCCCATGGAACAAAAGCGGCCGATCGATGACACCAGGGAAAGGTGGCTTTCACTGCGGATATAAGTATGGGCACCGATCATGAGGTGTGGTGAATCGATGTCGACGTGCCCCAGGGCCACACCTTCTTCCAGGATCAACTCGGTTCTTTTGCTCAGCGAAAGGACCCCACCCGCCAGCTTGCAGTTGCGCTTTTTTATCCAGCGTTTCCAATAGAAATTTCTTAGCGAATCCAATTCCAACTAACCCACAGGCTGCGACAACGACGCATAGTCTAAAGCGATTGCGTAGGGATGGGTGGACGTAATGTCAGGTCGCTCTCAAAGGGCCACACAAGTGCCTGTTTTCTTTATCGTGCTGGATATTTCGATGAGGCCAAACGACACTAACTGCCCCTCATTCCCAGCCTCCAACGAGATCCTCATCATCGCCAGCCCCAGCCTCTCCCGACTGTTCCTCGAACTGCTATGGCAAATCAGCGTGCTGGTCGTGCCGGCCTTTTTCGTCACAGTATTACCACCCATCCTCGCGTTTTTGGTGGTGCTGTTTTTCGGACTGTTGATGGCGATAGCGGCGCGCCTGGGCCGGCTATCCGTCGGGCGCGGTTGTGCACGGTTGATGATCAGCGCGGTATTTGGCCTGGGTTTCAGCCTGGGCAGGGCCTTGCCAGAGTGGTGGGACATTCTGGTGCCCATGGTCAGCATCTTCGGCGGGCTCGCGTGTGTCAGTGTCTGGGAGCGACGCCTTGGCCTGGCAAAAGAGAGTGTCAAGGGACCAAGCGCCTGGGGCGGGAGCGAGCCGCAACACACCCCTGAAGGCGAACCGATCCGGGTGTTCAACCATGGAGAAATCGCGATGGGTGGCCCCACTTATTGCGACTATCTGTTCCCCGACGGCGTGCTTCTGCAAGGTCTGGGTCCCTCGGCGGTGTTCTCCAGCGACGGACGTTATTTTGCCGCGACCGTACCGTCCCGGCAGAGCTGGGGACTGGTGCTCCTCGACCGTCAGCAGCGTCAGGTCTATCGCTGCGCCGACAGCGAGTTCTGGGAGTTGGATACCTTTGATCTCGACGCCCTGAACGGGCGCCACAGTCCACTGGTGGATGACAGCATTCGCCAGACCCGACTCGATGAGCTGTTGCAAACGGCCAGCGTCAGCCAACTGATGCCCGTCGCCGATCTCTGGCTGGAGCCCGATTGGGATCCGCAACGTGTTCCGCGGAGCTTCGAGCGGCGCTCTGCCGACGGCCGACAATGCCTGACGGGCGAGATTCTACTGCCCGCGACTTTCCGCGACCTCGATCAGCCGCTGCAACCGCTGCTGTCGCCATGCTATGCCGTCAGCGTCAACGGCCAGCCATCCGGCCTGTTGATGGCGGCCGATACGCCTCTGGTGTGGAGCACCGATCAGCGTGCCCTGGTGTGTCAGGCTCAGGAACAAACCGGTCACCCCAACGGTGACCGGTATTGGTTGTGGCAAGTCGACGAGGGCTGGCGCGCGCTCCCCTCGCCTTGGGTACGGAGTGATGCCGAGCCGTCTTTTTATTGGCATGAGGTGTTGAGCCTCGACGCGCACCGTGTGCATATCGGCGCATACCTCGACTACCCACGTCCATCCCAGGGCCGGTATGGCTATCGCCTGGACAGCATCCACAGCGACACCGAAACCCAGACCAGCCATGACGCCCAAGGGCGCGTGCAAGTGGCGCAATTCAAGCTGACCCGCATGGCGCTGGCGATGCCGCTGGACAGTTCGGGCCGACGAGGCGATTCGTGCATCGAGACACAGCCGATGTTGGGGGGCGTATGCGCTCAACTGACTTGGCTTGCCGACAATCGCGACGGCCTCGGCGGTTATCGCTGCCAGATCGGTGACTGGCATCTGCCGGGCCATTGGCTGCTGGATCACCGGGTCTCGGATTGCGGGCGCTACCTGGCGCTGCTGCCGTTCGAAGGCGCAACTCGGGTGACAACCCATGCAGCGGTCGCGGACCTGAAGGAACGCCGCTTGCTGGAGGGGCCGACCATGTGGGTCGCTCGCCTGCTGGATTTCCGCGATGGCCGCCTGAGCCTGGCGGTGGTCGAGGGCCGTCTGGATCAAGGCCTGGACAGCAGCCCGCTGCAACGCTTCAACGTCCCCGCACCGTCGGCCGGTGGCGATCCGTCGTTCTGTCTTCCCGACGAGCAATACCAGCTGTTCTACAACACGGTGGAACTGCAACCGGACGAAGCTCAACTGCGCCGCGTCGCCCCCTGGCGCCTGGTGGACCGCCCGCAAGCCGCGACCGCCGAAGGGGATTTCATCCAGCCTGCACCGGGCCAGCAGGATGCTGCCTGGCTATTTGGCAGCGAAACGGAATACGCCGACAGTTGGGTACGTGCGGGTACACCCCGGCTCGGCGGCCATCTACTGACGGCCTCGGGCTGCGCGCTGACAGAACTCGCCCCCTCGATGATCTGGTCCGCCGATGGCCGTTATCTGGCCTTGACCTGCCTGATGACGGACGTGGCAGAACATTGTGGCGATTATCGAGGCTGGCGATTGCTGCTTCTCGATGTGCAGGCCCACACGCTGCGGGTCCATTCGCAATGGCTGGGGCACCGGCCGCTGTACGAAGGCTTCGACGATGAACACCTGCACGTGCGTTGTTTCGAACGGGATTGGGAAGCCGAAGATGATCAAGACCCCGGCTCGATCCAATCATTGCCCCTGGCGCTCTTGCTGAAACAACCGCCGGAACAGCTGGTGTGCCAGGACGGCCGCTGGTTCAGGCCCGCGCAGGTGCACCTGGCTCCGGCCTGGCGAGCGTTGGCTTTGCCTGACATTGGCTATTTCGAACCCGAGAGCCTGTAACATGCCCGTCATTGATGACTGCGCCGGAGCCCACCTTGCCTGACACCCGCCCTCCCGTCCTCGACGAAATCGATCGTCAACTGATCGCCGCCCTGCAAATCAATGCCCGGGAAAGCGTCGCCATGCTCGCCCGGCAACTGGGCATCGCCCGCACGACCGTGACCTCGCGACTGGCGCGCCTGGAAAAGACCAAGGTGATTACCGGCTATGGCGTGCGCCTGGGGCAACGGGTCATCGACGGTGGCTTGCAGGCTTATGTTGGCATCACGGTCCAGCCACGCTCCGGCAAGGACGTACTGCGCCGCTTGAGCGCCATGGCCCAGGTCCAGCAATTGTGCGCGGTCAGCGGCGAGTTCGATTACGTGGCCTGGCTACGCACGGACTCGCCGGAGCAACTGGATCAGTTGCTGGACCAGATCGGCAGCGTGGACGGGGTGGAGAAGACCACCACGTCGATCATTCTCAGCAGCAAGATTGATCGAGGGCAGCCGGTTTAAGCCCCAGACGGACAACGCCCATCATGTGTGTTGGGCGAAATTTTCGATTCTGACCTGCCCCTCCGGGAAGGTCGCGATAATCTCCAACTCGCCGCCCATGGCACGTATGTAGTTGCGCAAGGTGCTGATGTACATGTCCGTACGGCGCTCCATTTTCGAGACTGCCGCCTGGTTGATATGCAGTGCCTTGGCCAAGGCGTCCTGGCTCAATTCCTGCGCTTGACGCAACTCGTGCAACGGCATTTCTGCACGCAACTTCTGATACAGAGCCTGCGTTCGAGCCTGAGACTCAGGCGAACGGCGCTCCACCAAGTCGGAAAATTTCTTAGCCATTGTCAAAGCCCTCTCTCTTCAGTACTTCCAAGTGCTCGTCGTAGAGGCGTTCGGCCAACGGTACGTGTTTCTGGTACCAGCGGTCCTGACCAGTCTTGTCTCCGCCAATCAGCAGGATGGCGCAACGACGTGAATCAAACGCATAGAGAACACGATAAGGCCTGCCCGCGTGTTGTATCCGTAACTCCCGAAGGTTGCCACGGCGTGAACCTTTGATATCACTGGAGTGAGGAAAGCCCAGGTGCGGCCCGGCATCGCCAAGCAGCATCACTGCGACCTGCACGGAGTCTTGCTCGGATTCACAGAGACCGTTCCACTACCTCTCAAACTCATCGGTGTATTCAACATCCCATTTCATTCAAATATGCCACCCAAGATATATAACCTCAAGGGAATAACCATAGGAGCGTCGGCAGGTATCTGCCCCTATCGATCGCGCAGACAATTGTTAAGGAGAGTTTCTGTGGGAGCGGATTTCGTCATTACGACGGTTTAATACATCAGAATGACTAACATATACTCAAAACGACGACACATTGTGTCTTATTAACGTATCCCCCGCTCCCTAGAATGGCTGGCATCTTTCCTATACTCAGACGCGACGCTGCGTCGAGCCTCATCAAGGTCAGCCATGAACAAGAACAATCGCCACCCAGCAGACGGTAAAAAGCCCATCACCATTTTCGGGCCGGACTTTCCTTTCGCCTTTGATGAGTGGATCGAACATCCCGCCGGTCTGGGCAGTATCCCGGCCCATAACCACGGTGCGGAAGTGGCGATCGTCGGGGCCGGGATCGCCGGCCTGGTGGCGGCCTATGAATTGATGAAGCAGGGCCTCAAGCCGGTGGTCTACGAGGCGTCGAAGATGGGGGGGCGCCTGCGCTCGCAGGCGTTCAACGGCGCCGAAGGGGTGATTGCCGAGCTGGGAGGCATGCGCTTTCCGGTGTCGTCCACGGCCTTCTACCACTACGTCGACAAACTGGGGCTGGAAACCAAGCCGTTCCCCAACCCGCTGACCCCCGCGTCGGGAAGCACGGTCATCGATCTGGAAGGCCAGACCTATTACGCCCGGAAACTGGCGGACCTGCCCGCCCTGTTCCAGGAAGTGGCCGACGCCTGGGCCGACGCCCTGGAGGACGGTTCGCGTTTCAGCGAGATCCAGCAAGCGATCCGCGACCGCGACGTACCGCGCCTCAAGGAACTCTGGAACACCCTGGTGCCGCTGTGGGACGACCGCACCTTCTATGACTTCGTCGCCACCTCCAAGGCATTCGCCAAGCTTTCGTTCCAGCACCGTGAAGTGTTCGGCCAGGTCGGCTTCGGCACGGGTGGCTGGGATTCGGACTTCCCCAACTCGATGCTGGAAATCTTCCGCGTCGTGATGACCAACTGCGACGACCACCAGCACCTGGTGGTCGGCGGCGTCGAACAGGTCCCCCATGGCATCTGGAAACACGTACCGGAACGCTGCGCACATTGGCCGCAAGGCACCAGCCTGAGCTCGTTGCACCTGGGCGCCCCCCGCAGCGGCGTGAAACGCATCGCCCGTGCCGACGATGGCCGGTTCAGCGTGACCGATGTCTGGGGAGATACCCGCGAGTATGCCGCGGTGCTGGTCACCTGCCAGAGCTGGCTCCTTACCACCCAGATCGAATGTGAAGAAGCGTTGTTCTCGCAAAAGATGTGGATGGCCCTGGACCGCACCCGCTACATGCAATCATCGAAGACCTTCGTGATGGTCGACCGGCCGTTCTGGAAGGACAAGGACCCGGAAACCGGCCGCGACCTCATGAGCATGACCCTCACCGACCGTCTCACCCGCGGCACGTACCTGTTCGACAACGGCGACGACAAGCCAGGGGTCATTTGCCTGTCGTACTCCTGGATGAGCGACGCGTTGAAGATGCTGCCGCACCCGGTGGAAAAACGCGTCAAACTGGCCCTCGACGCCTTGAAGAAGATCTACCCCAAGGTCGACATCGCGGCGCGGATCATCGGCGATCCGATCACCGTATCCTGGGAAGCCGACCCGCATTTCCTCGGTGCATTCAAGGGCGCCCTGCCCGGCCACTACCGCTACAACCAGCGCATGTATGCGCATTTCATGCAGGACGACATGCCAGCCGAACAAAAAGGGATCTTTATCGCCGGCGATGACGTCTCATGGACACCCGCCTGGGTCGAAGGCGCCGTACAGACCTCGCTCAACGCCGTGTGGGGCATCATGAAGCACTTCGGCGGTGAAACTCACGCCGCCAACCCCGGCCCAGGTGATGTGTTCCATGAGATCGGGCCGATTGCCCTGCCCGAATAAGGAGTTGTCAATGCGCGTAGCCCTCTACCAATGTCCGCCGCTGCCACTGGACCCGGCCGGCAACCTGCAACGCCTGCATCAAGTGGCGCTGGAAGCCAAAGGCGCCGATGTGCTGGTGCTGCCGGAGATGTTCCTGACCGGCTATAACATCGGCGTCGACGCGGTGAACGTACTGGCCGAGGTCTACAACGGCGAATCGGCGCAGCAGATCGCCCGCATCGCCAAGGCGTGCGGCCTGGCGATTGTCTATGGCTACCCCGAACGCAGCGAAGACGGGCAGATCTTCAACGCATTGCAGTTGATCGACGCCCACGGGGAACGCCTCGCCAACTACCGCAAGAGCCACCTGTTCGGCGACCTCGATCACGCCATGTTCAGCGCAGGTGATTCAGCGTTGCCAATCGTGGAGCTGGGTGGCTGGAAGCTTGGCTTCCTGATCTGTTATGACCTGGAGTTTCCGGAGAACGCCCGTCGCCTGGCCTTGGCCGGCGCAGAGTTGATCCTGGTGCCAACGGCCAACATGCAGCCCTATGACTTCATCGCCGACGTCACCGTGCGTGCCCGGGCCATCGAGAACCAGTGTTTCGTGGCGTACGCCAATTACTGCGGGCGCGAAGGTGAATTGCAATATTGCGGTCAAAGCAGCATCGCCGCCCCGGACGGCAGCCGCCCGGCGCTGGCTGGGCTGGACGAGGCGTTGATCGTGGGCGAGCTGGATCGACAACTGATCGAACGATCCCGTGCGGCCTACAACTACTTGCACGACCGTCGCCCTTCGCTCTACGTCGACTTGCTTGAACACTGATCCAGGCTAATCCGCTAGCATGGGCGCATCCTTGTCCTGGAAGCGCTCATGCCGTCCCCCGCCCCCCTTCACGCTCATACCCAAACCCTGGCCAACGGCTTGCAGGTGACGTTGCGTCATGTGCCCGGCCTCAAGCGCAGTGCCGCCGTGCTGCGTGTGGCGGCCGGCAGCCATGATGCGCCCCTGGTCTGGCCCGGATTGGCACATTTCCTCGAACATTTGTTCTTCCTGGGCACAGAGCGCTTTCCCACCGGACAGCATTTGATGGCCTACGTGCAACGGCACGGCGGCCAGGTCAACGCACGGACCGGCGAACGCAGTACGGATTACTTCTTCGAACTGCCGCCGAACGTCTTCGCCGAGGGGCTGGAGCGGCTGAGTGACATGCTCGCCCACCCGCGCCTGGACGAAGCCGATCAATTGCGGGAGCGGGAAGTGCTGGAAGCTGAATTCATCGCCTGGTCCCAGGATGCCACGGCCCAGCGACAAGTTGCCCTGCATGATGGGCTGTCGCCAGGTCATCCGCTACGAGGCTTTCATGCGGGCAATCGCGACAGCCTCGCCGTGACACAGCACGAATTCCAGACGGCGCTGCACGATTTCTATCAACGGTTCTACCGAAGCGGCCAGATGACCCTGAGCCTGGTCGGCCCGCAAGACCTCAAAGCCTTGAGGGCACTGGCCGAGCAGTTCGGCGACAACCTACCGAAGGGCGACGCGACGGCCAGGTCATTGCCGCCGACACTGATGGCAGCTTCGCAGGCTGGTTATCAACAGGCCAGTGCCGGTTGCCTCGATCTGCTGTTCACCTTCGAAAACCTCCCCGCCGCGTCGCCGCAGGCGCTGGACTTTCTCTGCCACTGGCTGAACGCCCACAAACCGGGCGGCCTGCTGGCCACGTTACGCCAGCGCGCCCTGGCCGACAGCCTCAAGGCCACAGCGCTTTACGAATTTGCCGGGCAGGCGCTGCTACACGTTGGACTCAAGCTCGACAAAGACCCGGCGTCGGAAGAAATCCACTCGTTGCTGCATGATTGGCTGGGGTTCTTTGCCGCCCAGGAGGATTGGCCCCACTTGTGCAGCGAGTTCAACGCGCTGGGACAGCGTCGCCAGGAAACGGCCAGTGCCTTGCAGTTGGCGCGCTGGGACAGCGAAGGACGCAACGGCCCGCTGTCCGAAAGTGATCGGGGGCGACTCAGGGAAATACTCAAGCAGTTGAAGCCGACGGATAACGTCACCGGACAATGGCAGCTGCCGCCCCCTAATCCGTTCCTGCAAACACGCCACGAACCACCCCGCGCCGGCCTGATTCGCGGCCAGAGCAGTGCCCACCGCGGTTTGCGAACATTCGCACAGGACCGTTCCCGGGGCCGGCGAGAGCATTCGCCGATGCAGTTCAGCCAAGCGTTGGCGCAAAACACCCCGGAAGGCGCGGTGTACCTGCGCTGGCGCTGGGCGACAGCGGCACCACAAGACCTTCAAGCCAGGCTCGACTGGCATCTGCAGGACTTGCGTGAAGACGCACGACAGGCCAGCGTGGACGTCATCCTCGAGTCATCCACAAAACATTGCCTCCTGAAACTGACTGGCTTGCAGGCACCGATGCCGAAGGTGATCGAGCACATCCTGACGAAGCTCGAGCAACCGCTGCCCCAGGCCCCGGCCAGGAACGAACCACCCGTGATACCGATTCGGCACCTGTTGAAACTGCTGCCGGATTGCTGCCAGGGACCTATCAAGCCTGCGACCTCCACATGGCCTGACAACCTCTGGGCTTCGGCTCAATGGGACGGCCTGGCCGTAGGCCTGTCGACAGCGACCCAGGCCGCACTAGGCCCGGCGCTGGCCCGGGTGCCGGGCATCGCTGGCGAGGAAGGCGAACCGCCAACAGCCACCGCGCAATGGACATGGCACACGTTCCCCACCGACAGCGAAGAACAGGCCGTGTTGCTGTTCTGCCCCGCGCCCACTGGGGCCTTGTCCGACGAAGCCACGTGGCGCCTGCTGGCGCAGCTGTGCCAGGCGCCGTTCTACCAGCGCCTGCGTGTCGAATTGCAGTTGGGCTATGCCGTGTTCAGTGGCGCGAGGCAGGTCAACGCCACCACCGGCCTGTTGTTCGGTGCCCAATCGCCGAGCGCCTCCACTGCGCAGTTGATCGGTCACATCGAACAGTTCCTCAACGACTTGCCCGGACTGATCCAGCAAGTCGACGAGACGACCCTCACCAGCCAGCGACAAGCACTCGCCGCCCAGTTCCAGAGCGCCGCCCTGCCCTGCGCCCAAGCAGCCGAACTGCTCTGGCAGGGCAAACTGGCCGGCCGCCCGTCGGATTACCTGGAACAATTGTCCGAGGCCATCGGGCTTCTGGACCGTGCACAGCTACTGGCAGGCGCCCGGCGCTTGATCGATGCCGAGGGCGGCCGGCGCTGCCTGAGCAATGGAAAATGTCAGATTTAGTAACACAGGCACCTAATCATCTGAACATCTCCTGCCAGAGGTGGACTATATGTATAGGTCTCAACCGAGCCACTCGAACTACAGCATCCGAACCACAGCATCGCCACCAAAGGAGTATTTTCATGGCCTGGTCCAAACCCGCATATATCGACCTGCGTATCGGCTTCGAAGTCACCATGTACTTCGCCAGCCGTTAAGCCCGGCAGGCGGTAGCACGCAACACCACGCCTCGGTCAGCCGGGGCGTTTTTCATTTTGGTTTGCAGAGGGAGCGGCCATGCTCGTTCAGATCCTAGGTTCCGCCGCCGGCGGCGGTTTTCCCCAATGGAACTGTAATTGCGTCAACTGTGCAGGTTTTCGCAACGGCAGTCTGCGGGCCCAGGCACGCACCCAGTCGTCCATCGCGATCTCCGACGATGGCGTGAACTGGGTGCTGTGCAACGCCTCGCCGGACATCCGCGCCCAGCTCCAGGGCTTTGCCCCGATGCAGCCTGGCCGGACCCTGCGAGACACCGGCATTGGCGCGATCATCCTGATGGATAGCCAGATCGACCACACCACCGGCTTGCTCAGCCTGCGCGAAGGCTGCCCGCATCAAGTCTGGTGCACCGACATGGTCCATGAAGACCTGAGCACCGGCTTCCCGCTGTTCAACATGCTCACCCACTGGAATGGCGGGTTGAGCTGGAATCGCATCGAACTCGACCGCAGCTTCACCATCGCCGCGTGCCCGAACCTGCGCTTCACCCCACTGCCACTGCGCAGCGCCGCCCCCCCCTATTCACCGCATCGCTTCGACCCGCACCCTGGCGACAATATCGGCCTGGTCGTCGAGGACCTGCGCACCGGCGGCAAGCTGTTCTATGCCCCGGGCCTGGGTCAGGTCGACGAGTCGTTGTTGCAGATCATGGCTGGCAGCGACTGCCTGTTGGTGGACGGCACAATGTGGGACGACGATGAAATGCAGCGCCGTGGCGTCGGCACCCGCACCGGTCGGGAAATGGGCCACCTGGCGCAGAACGGTCCCGGCGGGATGCTTGAAGTGCTGGAGCAACTGCCCGCGCAGCGCAAGGTCCTTATCCATATCAACAACACCAACCCGATCCTCGACGAAGATTCGCCGGAGCGGGCCGAACTTCTACGCCGAAAGGTTGAAGTGGCCTACGACGGAATGAGTATTGAGTTGTAGGCAGGTCGGAACGAAGGTGGGAACGACCCAACGCCACAGAACCCGACGGTGACTCCCGGAGAACCGAAAATGACTGACACCCCTCTGTCCCCCGCCGAGTTCGAAGCGGCCCTGCGTGCCAAGGGCGCGTATTACCACATCCATCACCCGTATCACGTGGCGATGTATGAAGGCCGGGCCTCTCGCCAACAGATCCAGGGCTGGGTCGCGAACCGCTTTTACTATCAGGTGAATATTCCGCTCAAGGACGCCGCGATCCTCGCCAACTGCCCGGACCGGGAAATTCGCCGTGAGTGGATCCAGCGCCTGCTCGACCACGACGGTGCGCCTGGCGAAGACGGTGGCATCGAGGCCTGGTTGCGACTCGGCCAGGCCGTAGGCCTGGACCCCGATCAACTGCGCTCACAGGAACTGGTGCTGCCCGGCGTGCGCTTTGCGGTGGATGCCTACGTCAATTTCGCCCGCCGGGCCAGTTGGCAAGAAGCGGCGAGCAGCTCGCTGACCGAACTGTTCGCCCCGCAGATCCACCAGTCGCGCCTGGACAGCTGGCCGCAGCATTACCCCTGGATCGACCCCGCCGGCTACGAATACTTCCGTACCCGCCTGAGCCAGGCCCGTCGTGACGTGGAGCATGGCCTGGCCATTACCTTGCGGCACTACACTACCCGCGAGGGCCAGGAGCGCATGCTGGAGATCCTCCAGTTCAAACTGGACATTCTTTGGAGCATGCTCGACGCCATGAGCATGGCCTACGAATTGAACCGCCCGCCCTACCACAGCGTGACCGAGCAACGGGTGTGGCATAAAGGGATTGCCTTATGAGTTTCGACCGCAGCAAAACCCCACGCTGGCGCCCCGGTTACCGCTTCCAATACGAACCGGCCCAGAAAGGCCACGTGCTGCTCTATCCTGAAGGCATGATCAAGCTCAACGATAGCGCTGCGCTGATCGGTGGCCTGATCAATGGCGAGCGGGATGTCGCGGCCATCATCGGCGAGTTGGCGAAGCAGTTCCCCGACGTGCCGGAACTCGGTGATGACATCGAGCAATTCATGGAGGTCGCCCGTGCACAGCACTGGATCGAACTTGCCTGAAACCCCGGGCCTGCCGCCCAAGCCGGAAGTCGGCCTGCCCCTGTGGTTGCTGGCCGAACTGACCTATCGTTGTCCGCTGCAATGCCCCTACTGCTCCAACCCGCTGGACTTCGCCGAGCAGGGCAAGGAGCTGAGCACGGAGCAATGGTTCAAAGTCTTTCGCGAAGCGCGGGAGATGGGCGCCGCGCAACTGGGCTTTTCCGGCGGCGAGCCGTTGGTGCGCCAGGATCTGGCCGAACTGATCGGCGAGGCGCGCAGGCTGGGTTTCTATACCAACCTGATCACCTCCGGCATCGGCCTGACCGAACAGAAAATCAGCGACTTCAAGAAGGCCGGCCTGGACCATATCCAGATTAGCTTCCAAGCCAGCGACGAGCAGGTGAACAACCTCTTGGCCGGCTCGAAGAAAGCCTTCGCGCAAAAACTGGAAATGGCCCGGGCGGTCAAGGCCCATGGCTACCCGATGGTGCTGAACTTCGTGACCCATCGGCACAACATCGACAAGATCGACCGCATCATCGAGCTGTGCATCGCCCTGGAAGCCGACTTCGTCGAGCTCGCCACCTGCCAGTTCTACGGCTGGGCGCAGCTCAACCGCGTCGGCCTGCTGCCCACCCGGGAGCAACTGGTGCGCGCCGAGCGCGTCACCAACGAATACCGCGCCAAACTCGAAGCGCAAGGCAATCCCTGCAAGCTGATCTTCGTCACACCGGACTACTATGAAGAACGCCCCAAAGGCTGCATGAACGGCTGGGGCAGTGTTTTCCTGACCGTCACGCCGGACGGCACGGCCTTGCCCTGTCATGGCGCCCGCCAGTTGCCGGTGCAGTTTCCCAATGTGCGCGACCATAGCATGCAGCACATCTGGTACGACTCGTTCGGTTTCAACCGTTTCCGCGGTTATGACTGGATGCCCGAGCCGTGCCGCTCCTGCGATGAAAAAGAAAAGGACTTCGGCGGCTGTCGCTGCCAGGCATTCATGCTCACGGGGGACGCCAGCAACGCCGACCCGGTGTGCAGCAAATCCGAACACCACGGGGTGATTCTCAAGGCCCGCGAAGACGCCGAACACGCCACGCAAACCATCGAACAACTGGCTTTTCGCAATGAACGAAATTCGCACCTCATCGCCAAAGGCTGATCCTTTCAGCGCCGCCCAGGCCGTTGCCGCCGGGGTCGACTTTGGCGAATTGCAAGTCGGCCCCCTGGGCCTGTTCTGGAATGAGTACCGCCCCGAAGACGGTGCCAGCCGGATCTGGCATTGGCATGAGGGTCAACGCCGATGCCTGACGCCGGACGGCTTCAGCGTGCGCAGCCGGGTCTATGAATACGGCGGCGGATCGTTCTGCCTGAGCCATGACGGCGTGCTGTTCGTCAACGAGGCCGACCAGCAGTTGTACCATCAGGCACTGATCGATGAGCAGCCCGTGGCGTTGACCTCCGGAGACTGCCGTTACGGCGATCTTGGCTTTGCCTGCGGCCAGGTACTGGCAGTGGAAGAACAGGCCAACCAACACCGTCTGGTGTCGATCGGGTTGGCCGATCACCAGCGGCAACTGCTGGCCGAAGGCGCGGATTTCTACGCGGCGCCGAGCGTCAGTCCGGACGGCCAGCGGCTGGCCTGGATCGAATGGAGCCGTCCGCATCAGCCCTGGACGGCCACTCGGCTGATGCTGGCCGAACGCGTTGCCGCGGGTTGGGGCGAGCCACACTGTGTGGCGGGTGACGGTGACGAAGAATCCATCCAGCAACCGCGTTTCGACGCATCCAGTCGCCTTTATTGCCTGACGGATCGCGGCGGTTATTGGCAGCCCTGGGTCGACTCGGGCCACGGCCTGGCACCGCTGCCCGCCGCCGCAGCCGATCACGCCCCGGCGCCGTGGCAGATGGGTGGCTGCACCTGGCTGCCTTTGGATGAGCATACGTACCTGGCGAGTTGGACCGAAGCAGGCTTCGGACGACTGGGGCTGCGCCGCGGTGACGTTATCGGTGAAGACTTCACCGGAACCTACAGTCGTTTCCGCAGCCTGGCGCTGAATGAGCGGTTCATTTATGCCATTGCCGCCTCACCCACCCGTCCGGCGGCGGTGATCGCGATTGAACGGCAAAACAGCGAGGTAACGGTTCTGGCCGGTGGGGTTACGCCGTTGCCCGTTGAACAGATCAGCCGTCCACGCACCCTGTGCTATCCGTCGGCGTCAGGCCAAGCCCACGGGTTCTTTTACCCGGCCATGAACGCCCCAGCGAAGCCGCCCTTGGTGGTGTTCATCCACGGCGGTCCGACGTCGGCCTGCTATCCCCTGTTCGATCCGCGTATCCAGTACTGGACCCAGCGCGGCTTCGCCGTGGCCGATCTCAACTATCGCGGCAGCAGCGGTTATGGCCGGGCGTATCGGCAAGCGTTGCATTTGAATTGGGGTGTCGTGGATGTCGAGGACGCCTGCGCGGTGGTCGTCTACCTGGCTGAACAAGGCCTGGTCGACGGTCGTCGGACCTTCATCCGGGGTGGCAGTGCCGGTGGCTACACGACCCTTTGCGCCCTGGCGTTCCATGACGTGTTCCGTGCCGGCGCCAGCCTCTACGGTGTCAGCGACCCCATCGCCCTGGGCCGCGTCACGCACAAGTTCGAAGCCGACTACCTGGACTGGCTGATCGGTGACCCGCAGCGCGACATCGAACGCTACCGTGCCCGTACCCCGCTGCTGCATGCGGAACAGATCCGCACACCGGTGATTTTCTTCCAGGGCGAACTGGACGCCGTGGTCATGCCGCAGCAAACCCGCGAGATGGTCAGTGCTCTAGAGGCCAACGGCGTTGCGGTCGAGGCGCACTACTATCCCGACGAGCGCCATGGCTTTCGCAAGGCGACGAACCAGGCGCATGCGCTGGAACATGAATGGTGGTTTTATCGCAGGGTGATGGACGATCACCCGTGACATACACGGCAGGAACAAAAACGCGGACAAAAGAAAACCCCGCCGAAGCGGGGCTTTGCAGACTGTTTCCCTGACATCCATTTCACTCCGCCATCCTGGCAGAATCCTACGTGTCCTTGCTTTTGCTATTGCGCATCCTGCGCGACGTCCATGAGCAGTAGATTAGTCGTGGATCCAATCGACCGATAGAGGACAAACGCCAGCACGTTATGTAAGTAAATGCTTACACAGCCCTCATGTCTCAAAACTGGTCAGCGTCCAGCAGGAACAACGACTCGCTGCCTGCCCTCACCGAAGCCGCCAAGGAATGGACACGCGGCAACAGGCGGGCGAAGTAGAAACGCGCCGTGCCCAGTTTGCTCGCGTAGAAATCATCCTGGCTTTCCTTGCCCAGGGCAGCCTTGGCCATCAGTGCCCACATGTAGGCGTAAGCGGTGTAGCCGAATGCCTGGAGGTACTCCACCGAAGCGGCGCCGATTTCATTCGGGTTGTCTTTGGCCCGGTCCAACAGCCATTCAGTCACCCCATCCAGCGTACCGACCGCCTCGTTCAACGGCTGGGTGAACTCCGCCAAGTCAGCGTTCGCGGTAGCGGTGAAGCGGCGGATTTCCTCAGCGAACAGGCGGTAGAACGCACCGCCACTGCCGACGATCTTGCGGCCCACCAAGTCCAGCGCCTGGATGCCATTGGTGCCTTCGTAGATCTGGGTGATGCGTACGTCACGCACCAGTTGCTCCTGGCCCCATTCACGAATGTAACCGTGGCCGCCAAACACCTGCTGGCCATGAACCGTCGTCTCCAGGCCCAGGTCGGTCAGGAAAGCCTTCGCCACCGGGGTCAACAACGCCACCAGGTCTTCGGCGCGCTTGCGGATGGCCGGGTCTTCGCTGAACTTGGCGGTATCCAGTTGCATTGCCACGTAGGTGGAAAAGGCCCGCCCGCCCTCGTTCGAGGCCTTCATGGTCAGCAACATCCGCCTTACATCAGGGTGGACAATGATCGGGTCGGCCACCTTATCCTTGTTCTGTGCGCCGGTTGGCGAACGGCTTTGCAAGCGGTCGCGGGCATACTCGACGGCGTTCTGGTAGGAGCGCTCACCGGAAGCCAGGCCTTGGATACCTACGCCCAGGCGCTCGTAGTTCATCATGGTGAACATCGCCGCCAGGCCCTTGTTCGGCTCGCCGACCAGGTAACCCACGGCTTCATCGAAATTCATTACGCAGGTCGCGGATGCCTGGATGCCCATCTTGTGCTCGATCGAACCGCAGGTGACAGCGTTGCGCGCACCCAGGCTGCCGTCGGCATTGACCATGAACTTCGGCACCAGGAACAACGAGATGCCTTTCGGGCCCGCCGGGGCATCCGGCAGTTTCGCCAGCACCAGGTGAATGATGTTCTCGGTGAGGTTGTGTTCGCCGCCGGTGATGAAAATCTTGGTGCCGCTGACTTTGCAGGAACCGTCGGCCTGGGGCTCAGCCTTGGTGCGAATGATCCCCAGGTCCGTCCCGGCATGGGGCTCGGTCAGGCACATGGAGCCGGCCCAGACGCCGGCATACATGTTCGGCAGGTACGCCGCCTTCAGCTCTTCGCTGGCGTGGGCGTTGATCGACAGGCAAGCCCCGGCGGTCAGCATCGGGTACAGGCCGAAGGACAGGCTCGCGGAGTTGACCATTTCCTCGACCTGGGCCGAAACGGCCTTG
Organism: Pseudomonas citri; assembly: GCF_025336485.1. GTDB lineage: Bacteria > Pseudomonadota > Gammaproteobacteria > Pseudomonadales > Pseudomonadaceae > Aquipseudomonas > Aquipseudomonas citri. The sequence goes on from NZ_JAODAB010000028.1 coordinate 72,079, forward strand.
GGCATGCCCATGCCGCCGTACGCCGGATCGCCACCGACGCCGACCCAACCGCCTTCAGCATAAGTCTTGTAGGCCTGTGGGAAACCTGCCGGCGTGGTGACGGTCCCGTCGACCCAGTGGCAACCTTCTTCGTCAGCCGCGCGGCTGAGGGGTGCGATGCTCTTGCTGGTGACCTTGCCGGCTTCTTCCAGGATCGCCTCGACGGTTTCAGCGTCTACGCTGTCAGCCAGGGCCGGCAGTTCGGCCCAGAGCTTCGCCACCTCGAACACTTCATTGAGGACGAAGCGCATATCGCGCAGGGGCGCTTTGTAGTCAGCCATGGCAAACCTCGCAGGATCTAAACAATTGGTTCGTAAGAAAACGCTTTTGCAATGGCTTGAGTGTACCCTAACAACTTTTGCGACACATAGGGTCAACATGTGACTATTTTGTTATTTTTAGTCAATTCGCAGGCCTGGATGTTTATCGTGGCGAGGGAGCTTGCCCCTCGCCACGGAGAAATGTTTCAGCCCATCAAAGCGCAAACAACTCCGCCGGCAGTTGCATCAGGCAATCGCTCCCTGATTCGACGGCAGCCCGATGGGCAGCGGTCCTGGGCAGCAGACGCTTGAAGTAGAACTCGCACGTCGCCAGTTTGCCCCGGCAGAAATCCGCGTCTGCAGTACCACTGTCGAGTTGCGCCTGGGCGACCAAGGCCATGCGCAACCACAAATACGCCAGGATGATGTAACCGCTGTACATCAGGTAATCCACCGAAGCGGCGCCCACTTCATCCGGGTTTTTCATGGCCGTCATACCGACGTGCGTGGTCAGTTCGCCCCACTGCCGGTTGAGCCCGTCGAGTTGGTCGATGTAGCGCTGAAGCTGCGGGTGTTCGGCATTCGCCGCGCAGAATTTATGGACGATTTTGGTGAAGCCGCGCAACAACTTGCCTTGGCTGCCCAGCACCTTGCGTCCCAGCAAGTCCAGGGCCTGGATGCCATTGGTGCCTTCATAGATCGGAGCGATACGACAATCTCGCACCAGTTGTTCCATGCCCCATTCACGAATGAAGCCGTGGCCGCCGAACACTTGCATGCCGTGGTTGGTCACCTCCAGCCCGGTGTCGGTCATAAAGGCTTTGCAGATCGGGGTGAGGAACGCCAGCAGGTCCTCGGCTTCCTGGCGGGCGGTTTCGTCGGAGCTCAGGTGCGCGGTATCCAGCAGTTGCGCAGTGAAGTACGTCAGCGCCCGGTTGCCTTCGTTAAAGGCTTTCATGGTCAGCAACATCCTGCGCACATCGGGATGAACGATGATCGGGTCGGCGACTTTTTCCGGCGCCTTGGGACCGGTCAGCGAGCGCATCTGCAAACGGTCGTTGGCGTATCTGATCGCACCCTGAAAACTCGCCTCCCCCAGGCACAGGCCCTGCATGCCGGTGCCGAGCCGGGCATGGTTCATCATGGTGAACATGCAGTTCAGGCCCTTGTTCGCCTCGCCGATCAGGAAGCCCGTGGCCCCGTCGAAGTTCAGCACGCAGGTGGCCGAGGCCTTGATGCCCATCTTGTGTTCGATCGAACCGCAGGCCACGCCATTGCGCGGCCCCGCCTCGCCGCTGGCGTCGGGCAGGTACTTGGGCACGATGAACAGCGAGATGCCTTTGGTCCCAGCGGGTGCGTCCGGCAGTTTGGCCAGCACCAAATGGATGATGTTCCGGCTCATATCGTGCTCGCCGGCGGAAATGAAGATCTTGCTGCCCGAGATCGCATAGCTGCCGTCAGCCTGGGGCACGGCGCGGGTCTTGATGATGCCCAGGTCAGTGCCGCAATGGGCTTCGGTGAGGCACATGGTGCCGGTCCATAGCCCGGCGGTGAGTTTGCTCAGGTAAGTCTTTTTCTGCTCTTCCGTACCATGGGCGTGAATGGCCGACATGGCGCCGTGGGTCAGGCCCGGGTACATGCCCCAGGACGTGTTGCTGGAGCCGACCATTTCGCTGATCACCAGCCCCAGGGAACTGGGCAGGCCCTGGCCACCGTACGCCGGATCAGCCGCCAACCCATGCCAGCCACCTTCCACATATTGTGCGAAAGCCTGCTTGAAGCCTGTAGGCGTGGTGACCACGCCGTTGTCGAAATGACAGCCTTCCTCGTCACCGGAGCGATTGAGCGGTGCCAGCACGTTCTCGCAGAACTTGGCGCCCTCCTCGAGAATCGCATTGACCATGTCCGCACTCGCCTCGCTGGCACCCAGCTCAGCGTAACGGCCGTGGAAATCAAAGACGTGGTCGATCAGAAAGCGCATGTCGCGCAGGGGGGCTTTGTACTCGGGCATGGTGGTTTTCTCCGGTAGCAGGTCGTTTCAACCTACTGCCGGCCACCCGCGCCCACAATCACAGTCCAGACGCTGAATGCGCCGTCATCACTCAACCGGCGGCGGCTTCCATGCGCACCGCGCCGCGGCGACTCTGACCGAAGGCAATCACGCAGTTACGCCCCGCACCCTTGGCGTTATACAGCGCCTGGTCAGCGGACTTGAGCACTTCTTCGGGCGTACGTTGTTCGAGACGCTCGGCCACACCGATGCTGACCGTCACCGACACGCTGGAGGCCGCGGACCCGGAGCGTCGCTGGCGCCCCTGTTGATCATCCAGGGGACGACTCTCGGGATTGCGCAACTGGATGCTGTACGTCTCGATCGACTGGCGGATGACCTCCAGGTGGGGCATGCACTCGTCGATGGTCTTGCCGGCAAACACCAGGGCGAATTCCTCGCCACCGTAGCGATAGGCCCTGCCGCCACCGCCGATCTTCGACAGCTTGCTGGCCACCAGGCGCAACACCTGGTCGCCGACGTCGTGGCCGTGGGTGTCGTTGAATTTCTTGAAGTGGTCCACGTCACTCATCGCCAGCACATAGTTACGCCCCAGGCGCTGCATGCGCTCATTCAGCGCCCGACGTCCCGGCAAGCCGGTCAACTCATCACGGAACGCCATCTGATAGGCCTCATGGGCGACCGCCGCGGCGATCATCAACATCACCTGGCTGCACATGATGTTCAGGGTGAACGGTAGGATGAAGGTTTTCGGCAACATCCAGAACAGGCCCAGCAGGCCCACCAATTGCGCAGCATGCAAGGGCCGGGGGCTGCGCCAGTACTGCCAGGTCAGCAGCAGGAATGCAGCGGCAAATACCGGGTAGGACAGCTGGATCAAACTCATCCAGGCACCGTGCAACGCCGGCCAGCGGATCTCCGAAAGCCACAGCAGCAAAGCCTGGGGAAAACTCTGTTCCAAGGCCAGCGCCACGCTGCCAAAGGCCAGCAACACCGCGAACCGCGCCACCATGTCCTGGAACAGATGGGTGCGTTCCTGCCACGCCGCGAACAGCCCGAACAGCAACGGCAGCAGCAGGCAAACGAGGTGGAAGACCACCGCCGCATCATCGCGCACCTTGCCGTTATCACGGTAGAAGTCGGTCTGGGTGTCCAGCAAGTAATAGGCGATGTAAACCGTGACCATCAGGAACAGTTCACGCTGGCGTCGGTAGACGGCGCAGTAAGCCCCGCCCAGCAACAGCACCAAGGTTGGCAAGACGTTGAACAGCGAAGTGAAGAAGACGTTGAGATCCTTGACGTACGCAGCCGCGAGCCCCGCCAGTAACAGCAGCAAGGACGGTAGGAAATGACTGAAACGTACGGCGGAAGAACGCGGCAAGGGTAAAGCTCCGACCCGACTGATCAAGGATGGCATTGTGCCTGCTATTTGGCGAGCGAGGCATGGGAGATGTGACAGATGTCACACTGCCATCGTTGTAACGGCAGAGGAGGAAATTTTCTTAGCCTGAGTTGGATGAATATTGTTTCAAGATCAGATTGATTCCTGTGGGTGGGCAGCATTTCGGCACCACAAAAAAATCTATGGTCACCCCCATTTTTGCAATACTGATTAACGGGTGGTGTGGTTGGCTTGCTTAAATCTATCCG
>NZ_JAODAB010000029.1 GCF_025336485.1 Pseudomonas citri
ACAGCAACAGCAACAGCAACAGCAACAGCAACAGCAACAGCAACAGCAACAGCAACAGCAACAGCAACAGCAACAGCTCACATACCTGCATTTCTTTAGCTGAGCCACCGCTATCGGATGATGTTGGCTATGCTGCCGCCATCGCGAGCAGGCTCGCTCCCACAATTGGATTGGGTGCACTTGAGAGAAACAGGCCGGCTGTCAGGCCGCCTCGCGAGCAAGCTTTGCTCCCACAGATGAATCTAGATACAGCCAGAAAACCCAGGTCGGCCGTTAGGCCGCCTCGCTTTGGCTTTTGATCCTGCTTTTGATCTTGGGGCCCCATTAACCACAAGGGCCGAACGCAGGCGTTGCGTAGTGGGCATCCCGGCATGGAGGCCGGGATAGCCGCGCTGGGCCATGGAGGGCCCTTCGCGGCGGGCCCACGGAGCAATGCCGGAGTGAGGGAACACCGAGCCTTGGCGAGGTGCCCAGTGGTGGGGCCAAGCCTTTTTTGCTTACTTTTTTTGGCGTTTGAAAAAAAGTGAGCCGCCGTCAGGGCGGAACCCTAAGCAGCCGTGACCGCAGCAACGGATATACACCCAAAACTCGCCCCCAATAAAAAACCCGCCGATCTACTCAGCGGGTTTTTCATTTAAGCGATCCAAGCGCAGGAAGATCAAAAGTCCTCCAACCGCCACACCTCATACGCCGGCGTCTCGTAGGGATGGCTCTGTTTCAGCGCCTCCACTACTCCACGAATCAACTCATCAGCAACGACAAGCTCGACCTTCCACTCCTCGACCTGCTCAACCTGCCCCGCCTCGCCAATGAACGGCTGGCTGCCGTCCAAAGGACGAAACTGGCCCAGGCCCAGCACTTGCCAGGCGCAGTGGTCATAGTCGCCGATCCGCCCACCACCGGCGGCGAATACGGCGTTCTTGACCTCGTCCACATGGCTGGCCGGGACGAAGAAGCAGAGCTTGTACACGCCTTTAGTTCACCCAGACGCGGGCGTTGCGGAACATGCGCATCCATGGCGCGTCTTCGTTCCAGTCGTCCGAACGCCACGAGTTCTGCACCGCGCGGAACACACGCTCCGGGTGCGGCATCATGATCGTGACGCGGCCGTCGCGGCTGGTCAGGCCGGTGATCCCGCGCGGCGAGCCGTTCGGGTTGGCCGGGTAGGTCTCGGTGACTTTGCCGTGGTTGTCGACGAAACGCAGCGCCACGCAACCGGACAGATCAGCTTCAAGCAACGCTTCTTCGCTTTCGAATTCCGCATGGCCTTCACCGTGGGCGATGGCGATCGGCATGCGCGAACCGGCCATGCCTTGCAGGAAGATCGAGTTCGATTCCTGCACCTGGACCATCGCCACGCGCGCTTCGAACTGCTCGGAACGGTTGCGCACGAAGTGCGGCCAGAATTCGCTGCCCGGGATCAGCTCGTGCAGGTTGGACATCATCTGGCAACCGTTGCACACACCGAGGGTGAAGCTGTCGGTGCGTTCGAAGAAGCCCTGGAATGCATCGCGGGCGCGGCTGTTGAACAGCGCGGACTTGGCCCAGCCTTCACCGGCACCCAGCACGTCACCGTAGGAGAAGCCACCACAGGCGACCATGCCCTTGAAGTCATTCAGGTCGACACGACCGGCGAGGATGTCGCTCATGTGCACGTCGATCGCGTTGAAGCCGGCACGGTCGAACGCCGCCGCCATTTCCACCTGGCCGTTGACGCCCTGCTCGCGCAGGACCGCCACTTGTGGGCGGATGCCTTTCTTGATGTAAGGCGCGGCCACGTCCTGGTTGACGTCGTAGCTGAGCTTGGCGTGCAGGCCCGGGTTGTCTTCGTCCAGCAGCACGTCGAACTCCTGCTCGGCGCACTCGGCGTTGTCGCGCAGGCGCTGGATCTGGTAGCTGGTCTGTGCCCACTCGCGCTGCAACAGGCGGCGCTGGCCTTCGAAGACGTTTTCGCCATTGAAGGTGATGTTGATGTGCGCGTTGTTGATCGGCTGGCCGATCACCGAGACGCAATCGGCCAGGCCCGCGGCGCTGAACTGGGCGAGCACGTCCGGGGTGGCGTCCTGGCGAACCTGGATGACCGCACCCAACTCTTCGTTGAACAGGATCGCCGGGATCTCAGCAGCCGATTCGGCCACGCTGTCCAGGGTCAGGTTCAGGCCGCAGTGGCCGGCGAAGGCCATTTCCACCACGGTGGTCAGCAGGCCGCCGTCGGAACGGTCGTGATAGGCCAGCAGGTGGCCGTCGGCGTTGAGGCCCTGGATCACAGCGAAGAACGCTTTCAGGTCTTCGGCATCGTCAACGTCCGGCGCTTGCTTGCCGAGCTTGCCATGCACCTGGGCCAGGATCGAGGCGCCCATGCGGTTCTGGCCACGGCCCAGGTCGATCAGGATCAGGTCGGTGGTGCCCTTGTCCATGCGCAGCTGCGGGGTCAGGGTCTGGCGGATGTCGGTGACCGGGGCGAAACCGGTCACGATCAGCGACAGCGGCGAGGTCACGCTCTTGTCCACGCCCTCTTCCTTCCAGCGCGTGGCCATGGACATGGAGTCCTTGCCCACCGGAATGGTGATGCCCAGCTCCGGGCACAGCTCCATGCCGACGGCCTTGACGGTGTCGTACAGGCGGGCGTCTTCACCCGGATGGCCAGCGGCGGACATCCAGTTGGCCGACAGCTTGATGTCGGAGATCTTGCCAATGCGCGAGGCCGCGAGGTTGGTCAGGGTCTCGCCGATCGCCATGCGGCCCGACGCGGGGGCGTCCAGCAGCGCCAGCGGCGTGCGCTCGCCCATCGCCATGGCTTCGCCGGTGTAGACGTCGAAGCTGGTGGCGGTGACGGCCACGTCGGCCACCGGCACTTGCCATGGGCCGACCATCTGGTCACGGGCCACGAGGCCGGTGATGGTGCGGTCGCCGATGGTGATCAGGAAGCTTTTGCTCGCCACGGCCGGGTGGTGCAGGACGCGCTCGATGGAATCGGCAAGGTCGAGGGTGGACGGATCGAAGTCATCGCCCAGCTCGGTTTCGCGAACGGTCGAACGGTGCATGCGCGGGGCCTTGCCCAGCAGCACTTCCAGCGGCATGTCCACCGGGCTGTTGCCGAAGTGGCTGTCGGTCACGGTCAGTTGCGGCTCGGCGGTGGCTTCGCCGACCACGGCGAACGGGCAGCGCTCGCGTTCGCAGATGGCCTGGAAGCGCTCGAAATCGGCCGGGCCGACCGCCAGGACGTAACGTTCCTGGGATTCGTTGCTCCAGATTTCGTGCGGGGCCATGCCCGGCTCGTCGTTCGGAACATTGCGCAGTTCGAAGCGGCCACCACGGCCACCGTCGTTCACCAGTTCCGGGAAGGCGTTGGACAGGCCGCCCGCGCCGACGTCGTGGATGAAGCTGATGGGGTTCTTGTCACCCAACTGCCAGCAACGGTCGATGACTTCCTGGCAACGACGTTCCATTTCCGGGTTTTCCCGCTGGACCGAAGCGAAGTCCAGGTCCGCCGAGCTAGTACCGGTGGCCATGGAGGAAGCGGCGCCGCCGCCCAGGCCGATGAGCATGGCCGGGCCGCCGAGGACGATCAGCTTGGAGCCGACCACGATCTCGCCTTTCTGCACATGTTCGGCGCGGATGTTGCCCATGCCGCCCGCGAGCATGATCGGCTTGTGGTAGCCGCGAACCTCTTCGCCGCGCGGGGTGGCGATGGATTGTTCGAAGGTACGGAAGTAGCCGGTCAGGGCCGGACGGCCGAATTCGTTGTTGAACGCCGCGCCGCCCAAGGGGCCTTCGATCATGATGTCGAGGGCGTCGACGATGCGCTCAGGCTTGCCGTAGGGTTTTTCCCACGGCTGTTCGAACCCCGGGATCTGCAGGTTCGACACGGTGAAACCCGTCAGACCGGCCTTGGGCTTGGCACCGCGGCCGGTGGCGCCTTCGTCGCGGATCTCGCCACCGGAACCGGTGGACGCGCCCGGGAACGGGGCGATGGCGGTCGGGTGGTTGTGGGTCTCGACCTTCATCAGGATGTGCACCGGCTCCTGGACCGCACCGTACTGGCGGGTCTCAGGGTTCGGGAAGAAGCGGCCGGCGACGTTGCCGACGATTACCGCGGCGTTGTCCTTGTAGGCCGAAAGCACACCTTCGTTGTGCATCTGGTAGGTGTTCTTGATCATGCCGAACAGGCTTTTTTCCTGGCTCTGGCCGTCAATGTCCCAACTGGCGTTGAAGATCTTGTGGCGGCAGTGCTCGGAGTTGGCCTGGGCGAACATCATCAGTTCGATGTCGTGGGGGTTGCGCTTGAGGCCCTGGAAGGCGTTGACCAGGTAATCGATCTCGTCTTCGGCCAGGGCCAGGCCCAGCTCGACGTTGGCTTTTTCCAGCGCGGCGCGGCCACCGCCCAGGACGTCGATGGCGGTCAGCGGCTTGGGTTCGGCGTGGCTGAACAGGCCGGCGGCCTGCTCGAGGTTGTCCAATACGACCTGGGTCATGCGGTCATGCAGGCTTTCGGCGATCAGTTGGGCCTGGGCCTCGCTGAATTCACCGGCCACATAAAAGGCAATGCCGCGCTCCAGGCGCTGGATTTTCGACAGGCCACAATTGCGGGCGATATCGCTGGCCTTGCTCGACCATGGCGAAATGGTGCCGAAACGCGGCAGCACCAGGAACAGGCGACCAGTCGGCTCCTGGACTGGAACGCTTGGACCGTACTTCAGAAGGCGCGCGAGCACCTGCTGTTCGTCGCCGGTCAAACCGCCGGTGACTTCGGCGAAGTGAGCGAATTCAGCATACAAGCCACTGACAGCCGGCACTTTCTGGCTCAGTTGCTCAAGAAGTTTGCTGTGGCGAAAGGCAGAAAGGGCAGGAGCGCCGCGCAGGATCAACATCTTCGGGACAGCCTCGGGAAGGGGGTGTGCTTTGAGGCCGTGCATTCTAGCCTAAACCGCCGCCGACGGCACCCGAAACGGCATACACGATGCAGGCCGAATGTCGGTCTTTGCATGAATGCCACCGTCGCGAAGGGATTGGCCTCGCCCCACCAAGATATTTTTCGCCAGTGGCAGCCCCCGCCGAGCGCCGGCCCGCACGCGTTACGGACACGTTTTGCAACCGCTAGCAGACTGGCCTTTTGCTGTCGAGATATGGTGTCAGGGGCCGTTTGCGTATACTGCGCAGATGTTTTCCCCAACGGCTTTGCGTCCGCGATACGCCAGGTGGCTGATCGCAACCGGACTCTTCCTGGTGCTCAGTGGTTGTGTTGAGAAACCCAACACACTGGAGCGCGTAAAGGAGGATGGCGTGCTGCGGGTGGTTACCCGAAACAGCCCCGCCACCTACTTTGAGGATCGTAACGGTGAAACCGGCTTCGAATACGAGCTGGTGAAGCGCTTCGCCGACGATTTGGGGGTGGAGCTGAAGATCGAGGCCGCCGACAACCTCGACGACCTGTTCAGCCAGATCGGCAAGCCCAACGGCCCGGTATTGGCCGCCGCCGGTTTGGTCAGCAGCGAGCAGCGCAAGAAACAGGTGCGTTTCTCCCATTCCTACCTGGAAGTCACCCCGCAGGTCATCTACCGTAACGGCCAGTCACGCCCCACCGACGCCTCAGCCCTGGCCGGCAAGAAGATCATGGTGCTCAAGGGCAGTACCCACGCCGAACAGCTGGCCCAGTTGAAACAGCAATACCCGGGCATCGAGTACGAAGAGTCCGACGCGGTGGAAGTGGTCGACCTGCTGCGCATGGTCGATGAAGGCCAGATCGACCTGACCCTGGTGGACTCCAACGAAGTGGCAATGAACCAGGTGTACTTCCCCAACGTCCGCGTGGCCTTCGACCTGGGCGACGCCCGCAGCCAGAGCTGGGCGGTGGCGCCCGGCGAAGACAACAGCCTGCTCAACGAAATCAACGACTACCTCGACAAGGTGCAGAAGAACGGCACCCTGCAACGCCTGAAAGACCGCTACTACGGCCACGTCGATGTCCTCGGCTACATGGGCGCCACCACCTTCGCCCAGCATTTGCAGCAACGGCTGCCCAAATACGAACAGCATTTCAAGACCTACGCCAAGCAAGAGAAGGTCGACTGGCGCCTGCTGGCCGCGATCGGCTACCAGGAATCGCTGTGGCAACCGGCAGTCACCTCCAAGACCGGCGTCCGCGGCCTGATGATGCTGACCCAGAACACCGCCCAGGCCATGGGTGTGTCCAACCGCCTGGATCCGAAACAAAGCATCATGGGCGGCGCCAAGTACCTGGCGTACATGAAGGATCAACTGGACGAGAGCATCGAGGAGCCGGACCGCACCTGGTTCGCCCTGGCCGCCTATAACGTGGGCAGCGGCCACCTGGACGACGCCCGCAAGCTGGCGGCCAAGGAAGGGTTGAACCCGAACAAGTGGCTGGACGTGAAGAAGATCCTGCCGCGCCTGTCCCAGAAACAGTGGTACAGCAAGACCCGCTACGGCTACGCCCGGGGCGGCGAGCCGGTGCATTTCGTGGCGAACATCCGTCGCTACTACGACATCCTGACCTGGGTGACGCAACCGCAGCTCGAAGGCAACCAGGTGGCCGAGGGCAACCTGCACGTGCCGGGTATCGACAAGAGCAAGCCGAATACGGAAACCCCGCCGCTCTGACAGCCCGCCCTACCCCTCTGAGGGAATGAGCCTGCAAGCCTGTTGGGAGCCTGTGGGTCTGTGGGGAGCCTGTGGGAACTCCCCCTGGGACACTCTCACAAGGGTTGAAAGGGGATCAGGATTTAGCGGCCGCCAGGATCAGCGCTTTCATCTCCGCCACCGCCGACTTAAAGCCAACAAACAACGCATGCGCCACCAGCGCATGGCCGATGTTCAGTTCGTTGATGCCCTTGATGGCCGCTACCGCCTCGACGTTGTGGTAGTGCAAGCCATGGCCGGCGTTGACGATCAGGCCCTGGGCCAGGCCAAAGGAGACGCCGTCGGCGACCCGTTGCAACTCATCGGCCACAGCCGTCGGGGTTTCGGCATCGGCATAACGGCCTGTGTGCAGTTCGATGGCCGGGGCACCGACACGCTTGGAGGCTTCGATCTGTCGCTCGTCGGCATCGATGAACAGCGAGACCTCGGCACCGATCTTCGACAAACGCTCCACGGCCGCCCTGATCCGCGCCTCCTGCCCGGCCACGTCCAGGCCGCCTTCGGTGGTCAGCTCCTGGCGCGTCTCCGGCACCAGGCAGATGTGCGCCGGGCGGATGCGCTCGGCGAACGCCATCATCTCCTCGGTCACGCCCATTTCGAAATTCATGCGGGTTTGCAGCACATCCTTGAGCAACAGCACGTCGCGCTCCTGGATGTGACGACGGTCCTCACGCAAGTGCACGGTGATGCCGTCGGCACCCGCCTCTTCCGCGTCCAGCGCGGCCTTGACCGGGTCCGGGTAGCGCGTACCACGGGCTTGGCGCAGGGTGGCGACATGGTCGATGTTCACGCCGAGAAGAATGCGATTGCTGGTGCTCACGAAAAAGCGCTCCTGAATGGGCAGATAGTCGGCCCACAGCATACGGGTAGATCAGGGCTTGCGAAACAACTCGCGACTGACCAGCGGCCGGCCACCCAGATGAACCGCCAACGCCTGGCGCATCAGCCGCTTGGCCGCCGGCAAGGCACCCGGGGCGCTCCAGTCCGCTTCGGCCATGGCCAACAGCTCGGTACCGTTGAACAGACCGGGCTGGAGCAGGTAGACCCGCTCCAGCCCGGCGTCCACTTGCAGGCGATACAAACCGTCCGCGGCGATGGGCGCGCCGTGCAGGTCGGTGTCCAGGGAAAAGCCGTAGCCCAGTTCGTCCAGCAGGCGCCATTCGAACGAACGCAGCAAGGGCTCCAACGCTCGCCCCTCGGCCAGGGCCAGCAGCGTGGCGGCGTAATGGTCGAAGAGCGCAGGATGGGGATCTTCGGCAGGCAACAGGCGGATCAGCAGCTCATTGAGGTACAGGCCGCTGAACAACGCTTCGCCGTTGAGCCAGGTGGCGACGCCGCTGCTTTCCATGCGCCCGACGTTCTTCAACTCGCCGCGCCCGCGAAATTCGACTTCCAGCGGTACGAACGGTCGCGCCAGCGTCCCGGCCTTGCCCCGAGCGCCTCGCAACACCGCCCGCAACCGTCCTTGCGGCGTCAGGAAGTCCACCAGGGCACTGCTTTCGCGGTAGGCGCGCGAATGCAGGACGTAGGCGGGTTGGGCGATGGGTTGGGTGGGGGACATGGAGGTCGCAGCTCTCAATGAATGAGCGCAATTGTATAAAACAACCTGGAACCAATGTGGGAGCAAGGCTTGCCCGCGATGAAGTGGGTGCGGTCATTCAGAATTGCAGTGCTTGTATCGCGAGCAAGCTTTGCTCCCACCAAGCTCGCTCTCACAATGGAACGCATCCAGAAAGATCAGAGGTCGCCGTAGCCCAGCGACCGCAACGCCCGTTCATCATCGGACCAGCCGCCCTTCACCTTGACCCACAGGTTGAGCATGATCTTGGAGTCGAACAGCAGCTCCATGTCCTTGCGCGCTTCGGTGCCGATGCGCTTGATGCGCTCGCCCTTGTCGCCAATGATGATTTTCTTCTGGCCGTCACGTTCAACGAGGATCAACGCATGGATGTGCAGGGTCTTGCCCTGTTGCTTGAACTCTTCGATCTCGACCGTGATCTGGTACGGCAGCTCGGCGCCCATCTGGCGCATGATTTTCTCGCGCACCAGCTCGGCGGCGAGGAAACGGCTGCTGCGGTCGGTGATCTGGTCTTCGGGGAAGAAATGCTCGTTTTCCGGCAGGTGTTCGGCAATCACCCGCTCCAGCGCGTCGAGATTGTGACCGTGCTGGGCAGAGATCGGGATGATCTGGGCGTTCGGCAACTGCTCCTGCAACCAGGTCAGGTGCGGCATCAGTTCAGCCTTGTCTTCGATGCGATCGGTCTTGTTCAGCGCCACGATCAACGGACCGGTCACGTACTGGACGCGTTCGAGGACCATCTGGTCTTCTTCGGTCCACTTGGTGCGATCGACCACGAAGATCACCACGTCGACGTCTTTCAACGCCGCCGAGGCGGTCTTGTTCATGTAGCGGTTCAGAGCCTTCTCGCCGCCCTTGTGCATGCCCGGGGTGTCGACGTAGATCGCCTGCACGTCGCCTTCGGTCTTGATGCCGAGCATGTTGTGGCGGGTGGTCTGGGGCTTGCGCGAGGTGATCGCCAGCTTCTGGCCCAGGATGTGGTTCAGCAGCGTGGACTTGCCCACGTTCGGCCGGCCGACGATGGCGACATAGCCGCAGCGGGTGACGGTTGTATCAGTCATTGCCATTCTCCACGCCCAGGGCGATCAGTGCGGCGGCGGCAGCCACCTGTTCGGCGATGCGACGGCTTACGCCCTGGCCGCGGCTTTTTTCATTCAGCAATACCACTTCGCACTCGACGAAGAAGGTCCGGCAATGCGGTTCGCCCTGGATGTCCACCACCTCGTAGCGCGGCAACTCGCAGCTGCGCGATTGCAGGAATTCCTGCAGACGGGTCTTGGGGTCCTTGTTGGTGTCCACCAGCGTCAGGCTGTCGATCTCGGAGGTCAACCAGGCCAGTACGCGCTCGCGCGCCACTTCCATGCCCGAGTCCAGGTAGATCGCGCCAATCAATGCCTCCAGGGCATCGGCCAGGATCGACTCGCGACGGAACCCGCCACTTTTCAACTCGCCGGAGCCCAGGCGCAGGTAGTCGCCCAGGTCGAAACCACGGGCCAGTACGGCCAGGGTCTCACCTTTTACCAAACGCGCGCGCAAACGCGACAACTGGCCTTCACGGGCCAATGGAAAACGCTCGAACAGCGCCTCGCCCGCCACGAAGTTGAGGATGGCATCACCGAGGAATTCCAGGCGTTCGTTGTTGCGCCCGGCAAAACTGCGGTGAGTGAGGGCCAGGAGCATCAGTTCCGGGTCCTTGAAGGTGTAACCGAGCTGACGCTCGAGACGGCTTAGAGAAACGCTCACGGCTTACCCACGCTGAGTTCGTGGCTGGATTCCACCGCTGCGGCCATGGGGCGCCGCTGGCTTGGGACAATTAACGCTGTGTTCAAAAATAACGTCCTGACTATCGTTGGCGCCTTAGGGTTTGTACGAAAAGTGCCTGCGCGGCGATCATGCTGCGTTGAAAACAGGCTCGGAATGCTCATTTACAATCAGTAAAGTCGGGCGCGACCCCGGCCGTTCCTCGCCTGTTTTCGCCTTGCCTGATCGCTGCTCGGCGACTTTTCATATAAACCCTAGCAGGCTCCAGAAATGCATTCGGCGCTGTGTTCAACAGCGCCGTGTGTGATTACTTGATCAGGCCGACCCGCGAGAAATTCGGCAGGTGGCCAAGTTTGGGCTCCGGCCAGCTCATCCAGACCGCGAAGGCCTTGCCGACGATATTGCGGTCGGGAACCATGCCCAGCAGGTCCTTGGGAATGTTCGGATCATCCCAGTAGCGGCTGTCGTTGGAGTTGTCGCGGTTGTCGCCCATCATGAAATAGTGCCCCGCCGGCACGGTCCACGAGTGGTCCGGCGTTGCGCGGTAGCGGCTCATTTCCTTGCGGATCAGGTGTTCGACCGTGCCGAGTTTTTCCTTGTAGAGTTCCGCGCTGCCCAACGTGCCCGGTTCGGAGCCGAGCAGTTGTTCGGCGACCGACTCACCGTTGACGAACAGGCGCTTGTCGGCGGTGTAGCGGATCGTGTCGCCCGGCAGGCCGACGACACGCTTGATGTAGTTGACGTTCGGGTCGCTCGGGTAGCGGAACACCATGACATCGCCGCGTTGCGGATCACCGATCTCGATGACCTTCTTGTCGATCACCGGCAGGCGGATCCCATAGGAAAACTTGTTCACCAGGATGAAATCGCCCACGTCCAGGGTCGGCTTCATCGAACCGGACGGGATCTGGAACGGCTCCACCAGGAACGAGCGCAGCACCAGCACGATGAACAGTACCGGGAAGAAGGACTTACCGTACTCGACCAGCAGCGGTTCCTTGTTGAGCTTTTCGACCACCAGGCCATCCGGCTGGCTGACGCTGCCCTGATAAGAGGCGATGGCCGCCCGGCGCCGCGGCGCCAGGAACAACAGATCAAGCAACGCCAACAGGCCGCAGACGAACACGGCAATAACCAGCAACAGCGGGAAATTTAGCGACATAAGACCTAACTATCCAACCTGAGCACCGCAAGGAAGGCTTCCTGTGGAATCTCCACGTTACCGACCTGCTTCATGCGTTTTTTACCGGCCTTCTGCTTTTCCAACAGCTTGCGCTTACGGCTGACGTCGCCACCGTAGCATTTGGCCAATACGTTCTTTCTGAGCGCCTTGACGGTTGTCCGCGCCACAATCTGCCCGCCAATGGCGGCCTGGATTGCCACGTCGAACATCTGCCGCGGAATCAGATCCTTCATCTTCTCGGTCAACGCGCGACCTTTGTAGTGCGCATTGTCCCGGTGCACGATCAGCGCCAGGGCGTCGACCTTGTCACCGTTGATCAGCACATCCAGCTTCACCAGATTAGCCGATTGGTAGCGATCGAAATGATAGTCCAGCGAAGCGTAGCCGCGACTGGTGGATTTCAGGCGATCGAAGAAATCCAGCACCACTTCGTTCATCGGCAGGTCATAGGTGACCTGGACTTGCGAGCCGAGGAACAGCATGTCGTGCTGCACGCCACGCTTCTCGATGCACAGGGTAATGACGTTGCCCAGGTGCTCTTGAGGCACAAGGATATTGGCGCGCACGATCGGCTCGCGCATGTCCTCGATCGATGACAAGTCCGGCAATTTGGACGGGTTATCGACGTAGATGGTTTCACCGGTCTTGAGCAACAGCTCGAAGATTACCGTCGGCGCCGTGGTGATCAGGTCCAGGTCGTACTCGCGCTCCAGGCGCTCCTGGATGATCTCCATGTGCAGCATGCCCAGGAACCCGCAGCGGAAGCCGAAGCCCAGGGCGTCGGAGCTTTCTGGCGTGTATTGCAGGGACGAATCGTTGAGCGTCAGCTTTTGCAGGGCTTCGCGAAAATCTTCGAAATCATCGGAGCTGACCGGGAACAGGCCGGCATAGACCTGCGGCTGGATACGCTTGAACCCGGGCAATACGTCGACATCCGGGGTCGAGCTCAGGGTCAGGGTGTCACCCACCGGCGCGCCGTGGATGTCCTTGATGCCAGCGATGATGAAGCCCACTTCACCGGCCTTGAGATCGACGGTGGCGGTGTGTTTGGGGTTGAATACACCGACGCTGTCCACCAGGTGGATCTTGCCGGTGGACTTGACCAGAATCTTGTCGCCTTTCTTCACGCGGCCCTGGCGCACGCGAACCAGGGAGACCACCCCCAGGTAGTTGTCGAACCAGGAGTCGATGATCAACGCTTGCAGCGGATCTTCGACGTTACCGGTCGGCGCCGGGATGGTCGCCACCAGGCGCTCGAGCACTTCGTCCACGCCCAGGCCGGTCTTGGCACTGCAGGTGACCGCGTCGGTGGCGTCGATGCCGATGACTTTCTCGATTTCTTCTTTCACGCGGTCCGGATCGGCCTGGGGCAGGTCGATCTTGTTCAGCACCGGCATGACTTCCAGGCCTTGCTCGATGGCCGTGTAGCAGTTGGCGACCGACTGGGCCTCGACGCCCTGGCCGGCATCGACCACCAGCAAGGCGCCTTCACAGGCGGCCAGCGACCGGCTGACTTCGTAGGTGAAGTCGACGTGACCGGGGGTGTCGATGAAGTTCAGCTGATAGGTGATGCCGTCGCGGGCCTTATAGTAGAGGGTAACGCTGTGGGCCTTGATGGTGATCCCGCGTTCACGCTCGAGGTCCATGGAGTCCAGGACCTGGGCTTCCATTTCACGCTCGGCCAGGCCGCCGCAGATCTGGATGAAGCGATCAGCCAGCGTCGACTTGCCATGGTCAATGTGGGCGATGATGGAGAAATTGCGGATATGACTCAAATCACTCACGGATCAACACTCAAAAAGGCTGCAGGCATGGCCCGCCGAAAAATAGCCGGGAATTGTACCTGATACACCGAGCAAGTGGGAGCAAAGCTTGCTCGCGAAGCAGCCACCTTGATTTCTGAAAGACCGCATCGCCTGCATCGCGAGCAAGCTGTGCTCCCACACAGCCTTGCCCCCACAACCCTCGCTACTGGCGCATGCTCAACCCGCCCGACGCAGCAACCAGAGCCCGGCCAAGGCGCAGACACCGGCCGGCACCAGCACCGCAAGCAGCGGCGAGAAGCCGAATACCAGGCTCGACGGCCCCAGCAGATCCTGGGCGATCCGGAAGGTGAACCCCACCAGCACGCCAGTGAACACCCGCTGGCCCAAGGTGACCGAACGCAACGGGCCGAAGATGAAAGAGATCGCCATCAGCACCAGGGCGGCAGTGACCAACGGTTGCAACACCTTGACCCAAAAAGCCAGCCAATAGCGACCGTTGTTCAGGCCCTGGTCCGCCAGGTAGTGGATGTACCCCCACAAACCGGTAATCGACAGAGACTCCGGCGCCATCACCACGGTACTGAGCAGTTGCGGGCTGATGGACACGTCCCAACGCTCCTGCGGGGCGGCGACCACCTCGGTTCCCTTTTCGTGGAACAAGGTGGTGGTAACGTCGTTCAGTTGCCAGTGATCCTCGGCGAATTTGGCGCGTTTGGCGAAGCTCGACGAGAGCATGTGCCGCTGGTCGTCGAAGCGATAACGGGTCACGCCGTACAGGACGCCGTTGGGCTGCACCGAGTTGATATGGATGAACTCATCGCCCTGGCGGTGCCACAGGCCGTGCTTGGCGCTTTGCGCGTCACCGCCGCCCTGGGCCAGGGAGCGGTTGGCCTGGGCGGTGTTCTCGGTGGCCGGGGCGATGTATTCGCCGATCAGCACACCCACCAGCATCAACACCAGCATCGGCTTCATGACCGCCCAGACGATCCGACCGATGGACACACCGGCAGCACGCATGATGGTCAGCTCGCTGTTGCTGGCCAGGCTGCCCAGGCCGATCAGGCAGCCGATCAGGGCGGCCATCGGCAACATGTCGTACAGGCGCCGCGGCGCGGTCAGCAGCACATAGCTCAAGACGTCCGACAGGGTATAGGTGTCGCTGACGTCGCTCATTTCATCGATGAAGGCGAACAGGGTCGCCAGGCCAAGGATGATCCCCAATACCGCCAGGATCGCGATGAATACGCTGCTGCCGATGTAGCGATCGAGCTTAACCACGGGCCACCTCCAGCGCGCGACGACTGGCCAGCTTCAGGCGCAACGGCTCCCAATAAAGCAATCCGAGGCCAATGGCGAGGAAGATCGCATGCACCCACCACAGGCCCAAGGCCGGTGGGATCTTGCCTTTTTCCAGGGCGCCGCGGGCGGAAATCAGGATGGTCAGGTAAGCCATGTACAGGAGAATCGCCGGCAGCAGCTTGAGGAAGCGGCCCTGGCGCGGGTTGACCCGTGCCAGCGGGACCGCCATGAGGGTCACGATAAACACCAGCAGCGGCAGCGACAGGCGCCATTGCAGCTCGGTGCGCGCTCGAATGTCATTGCTGGCCAGCAGGCTGGAAGTGGACATGGCGTCACGGTCGGTGACTTCCTCGCTGACCTCGGGCTTGGGCAGCAACACGCCGTAGGTGTCGTAGCGGATGGCGCGATAATCGGCCTGCCCCGGCTTGCCGTCGTAGCGGTAGCCGTTTTCCAGGATCAGGTAGCGATTACCCTCGGGGCTGATCTGCTGGCGGCCCTTCTCGGCCACCAGCACGGAAATGCCACGGTCTTTCTTGGCGTCGGAGGACAGGTTCTTTTGCGTGATGAAGACACCGCCAAGGTTGATCCGGTCTTCCGAAAGCTGTTCGGTGTAGGTGACGCGGGTACCGTCGCGCAGGGCCTGGAAGCGACCCGGCACCAGGGTGTCGAATTCGGTCATGGCGTCCTGCTGATTGATCAGCATCTGGAACTGATTGGCGCCCTGGGGCGCGAGGCTCAGGCTCAGCCAAGCCACCAGCAGTGCTACCAGCGCGGCCGGGAAAAGCGTCATGCGGAACAGGCGCTGCTGACTCATGCCGGTGGCCGACAACACGGTCATTTCGCTGTCCAGGTACAGGCGGCCATAGGCCAGCAGGATACCGAGGAACAAGCCCAGCGGCAGGATCAACTGCAGGAAGCCTGGCAGGCGAAAGCCCATGATCAGGAACAGCGAGCCCGGATCCAGGGCGCCGGACGCCGCCTGGGCGAGGTATTTGATGAAGCGTCCGCTCATGATGATGACCAGCAATACGGCGCTTACGGCGCTCAAGGTCAGCAGGACTTCGCGGGACAGGTAACGGAAGACGATCAAACCAGACACTCCAGGATTGTCAGGCTAAGGCGGCCAAACAGGAAACGTATCGAGCCGGCTCAGGCAGCGAGCCGCCGAAAAAAGAGCCGCATTATCCTGTGATTGAAGGCGCCTGTCACTGCGCATGCTTTAACCCGGCGCTCAAAGCCGTAAGGCGAGGGTTGTCAGGCTTGGGCGCCGGGGTTCAAACTGCGGCCTTTGTCGCCGCGGCGAGGGGGCTTGCTCCCGCTGGACTGCGCAGCAGGCCCCACTTCTTTGTGGTTGCTGCGCAACCGGGCGGGAGCAAGCTCCCTGGCCACAGTCGACGCCCGACATCTTGACCATTCATTCAAGGACCCGGACATGGAACTGGTTGTAAAAAGCGTCAGCCCAGAAACGTTGAAGACCGCCACGCTGGTCGTTGCCGTCGGTGAAGACCGCAAGCTCGGCTTGGTCGCCAGCCAACTCGACACCCTGTGCGGCGGCGCCATCAGCGCCGTGCTCAAGCGCGGCGACCTGGCCGGCAAAGTCGGCCAGAGCCTGTTGCTGCACAACCTGGCCAATCTCAAGGCCGAGCGCGTGTTGCTGGTGGGTACGGGCAAGGACGCTGAGCTGGGCGACCGCCCGTTCCGTAAAATCATCGCCGGCGTGCTGGCGACCCTCAAGGGCCTGGGCGGCGGCGACGCAACCCTCGCGCTGGACGAACTGGTGGTCAAGGGCCGCGACAGTTATGGCAAGAATCGCCTGCTGGCCGAGACCCTGGTGGATGGCGAATACCAGTTCGACCGCTTCAAGAGCCAGAAAGCCGAACCCCGCGCCCTGAAAAAGATCACCCTGCTGACCATCAAGGCCGCCCAGGCTGAAGTCCAGCGTGCCGTGACCCATGCCACAGCGATTGCCAACGGCATGGCGTTCACCCGCGACCTGGGCAACCTGCCACCGAACATCTGCCACCCGACATTCCTTGGCGAACAGGCCAAGGCCTTGGGCAAGGAATTCAAGGACCTGAAAGTCGAAGTCCTCGATGAAAAGAAAATCAAGGACCTTGGCATGGGCTCGTTCTACGCCGTCGGCCAGGGCAGCGCCCAGCCGCCGCGCCTGATCGTCATGCAATACAACGGCGCCAAGAAGTCCGAGAAACCTTACGCCCTGGTGGGCAAGGGCATCACCTTCGACACCGGCGGCATCAGCCTCAAGCCCGGCGCCAACATGGACGAGATGAAGTACGACATGGGTGGCGCCGCCAGCGTGTTCGGCACCCTGCGCGCCGTGCTCGAACTGAAGCTGCCGATCAACCTGGTGTGCATCCTGGCCTGCGCCGAGAACATGCCAAGCGGCAACGCTTCGCGCCCGGGCGACATCGTCACCACCATGAGCGGCCAGACCGTGGAAATCCTCAACACCGACGCCGAAGGCCGCCTGGTGCTGTGCGACGCCCTCACCTACTCCGAGCGTTTCAAGCCGCAAGCGGTAATCGACATCGCGACCCTGACCGGCGCCTGCATCGTCGCCCTCGGCTCCCACACCTCGGGCCTTTTGGGCAACAACGACGAGCTGATCGGCCAACTGCTCAGCGCCGGCCAGCAGGCCGACGACCGCGCCTGGCAACTGCCGTTGTTCGATGAGTACCAGGAGCAGTTGGACAGCCCGTTTGCCGACATCGCCAACATTGGCGGTCCGAAAGCCGGCACCATCACGGCCGCCTGCTTCCTGTCGCGCTTCACCAAGAACCTGAACTGGGCGCACCTGGACATCGCCGGCACAGCCTGGACCAGCGGCGGCAAGGACAAGGGCGCCACCGGCCGGCCGGTGCCGCTGCTGACCCAGTACCTGCTGGACCGCGCCAAGGCCTGACCCCGATGATCGTCGCTGGCGCCACCCACAGGTGACGCCAGCGACCGTTCAGGAATCGCAATGACCAAAGTCGATTTTTACATCCTGCCCAGCGCCGATCCCTCGGCGCGGCTGGATTTTGCCTGCAAGCTCACCGAAAAAGCCTGGCGCATGGGCCATCGCATCTACCTGCATTGCAGCGATACCCGCCAGCGTGAAGACCTCGATGCCCGCCTCTGGGCGTTCAAAGGTGAAAGCTTCGTGCCCCACTGCCCGGCCGAAAGCGAACCCGACGGGCTGATCGTGCTGGGGTTGGGGAATGATTGCGGCCAGCACCATGACCTGCTGGTCAACCTTGACCTGAAGGTGCCGGTTTTTGCCCAGCGCTTCGCCCGCGTGGCAGAAGTGGTGGTGGAAGATCCGGTCATCCGGCAGGCCGCGCGGGAGAGTTTCCGTTTCTACCGCGAACAGGGCTATCCTCTGCAAGACCACCGTTTACAGCGACTCTGAGCCTACGATGGACACTCCAAAACCGCCGCAAAAACCTGTACACCTGCTGGACGACCTCGAGTCGATCCGCCAACTGCTCGGTGACGAAAACCTGCAGCCGCCGCTGCTGACCGACACGGTCGCGATCACCCCCGCCACTGCCCACGACGAGCAGATCCCGCTGCTGTTCGAGCCGATCAATGGCCAAGAACCCCAGCCCGCCCCCAGGCCCGAAACCAAACCCGAAACCAAGGGCCCCGACGCCCTGTTGCACCTGGACAGCGAACTGCGCGCCGCCGCACAACTGATCATGCAAGACGTCATCGACGACTTCGCCCCGCACATCGAGACCGAGATCAAGCGCCGGCTGGATGCAAGGATGGAGCGGCTGCTCGCCGCAGCTACGAGCGGCAAGCTTTAAGCGGTAAGCCAAAGCCAGGCTGCCTTTCTTGCGGCTTGTAGCTTGCCGCTGCCCGCAGGGCTATACTTGCCGGCTTTTCCTGAATAGATGCCAATAGGGTCCCGCCGCGCATGGATAAGACCTACCAGCCGCACGCCATTGAAACTTCCTGGTACAACACCTGGGAGTCCGAGAATTATTTCGCTCCGCAAGGCGCGGGCGATTCCTACACCATCATGATCCCGCCGCCGAACGTCACCGGCAGCCTGCACATGGGCCACGGTTTCAACAACGCGATCATGGACGCCCTGATCCGTTTCCGTCGCATGCAGGGCCGCAACACCTTGTGGCAGCCGGGCACCGACCATGCCGGTATCGCCACGCAGATGCTGGTAGAGCGCCGTCTCGAAGCCCAGGGCCAGAATCGCCATGACCTGGGTCGCGAGAAATTCCTCGAGAAGGTCTGGGAATGGAAGGACGAGTCCGGTGGCAACATCAGCCGCCAGATCCGCCGCCTCGGCTCGTCGGTGGACTGGAGCCGTGAGCGCTTCACCATGGACGACGGTCTCTCGGAAGCGGTGAAGGAAGCCTTCGTGCGCTTGCATGAAGACGGGCTGATCTATCGCGGCAAGCGCCTGGTCAACTGGGACACCAAGCTGCACACGGCCATTTCCGATCTCGAAGTGGAAAACCATGACGAGAAAGGTTTCCTGTGGAACCTGAAATACCCGCTGGCCGATGGCGCCAAGACCGCCGAGGGCCAGGATTACCTGATCGTCGCCACCACCCGTCCGGAAACCATGCTCGGCGACGCCGCCGTGGCGGTGAACCCGAACGACGAGCGCTATCAGGCCCTGATCGGAAAGTTCGTCGAACTGCCGCTGGTGGGCCGTCGCATCCCGATCATCGGCGATGACTATTGCGATCCCGAGTTCGGCACCGGCTGCGTGAAGATCACCCCGGCCCACGACTTCAACGACTACGAAGTCGGCAAGCGCCACAACCTGCCGCTGCTGAACATCTTCGACAAGAACGCCAACGTCTTGCCAGCCGCCCAGGTGTTCAACCTCGACGGCACGCTCAACGAGCGCATCGACGGCCAGATCCCGGCGCAATACGCCGGTCTCGATCGCTTCGAAGCGCGCAAGCAGATCGTCGAGGCGTTCGAGGCCGCCGGCCTGCTGGTCAGCGTCGACGACCACGGCCTGAAAGTCCCGAAAGGCGATCGCTCCGGCACCATCATCGAGCCGTGGCTGACCGACCAGTGGTACGTCTCCACCAAGCCGCTGGCGGAACCGGCGATTGCCGCCGTGGAAGATGGCCGCATCCAGTTCGTGCCCAAGCAATACGAAAACATGTACTTCTCGTGGATGCGTGACATCCAGGATTGGTGCATCAGCCGCCAATTGTGGTGGGGCCACCGTATTCCGGCCTGGTACGACGAGTCGGGCAAGGTCTATGTCGGTCGCGACGAAGCCGAAATCCGCGCCAAGCACAACCTCGGCCCGGACGTCGCGCTGCAACAGGACAACGACGTACTCGACACCTGGTTCAGCTCCGGCCTGTGGACCTTCTCCACCCTGGGCTGGCCGCAGCAGACCGAGTTCCTGAAGAAATTCCACTCCACCGACGTGCTGGTCACCGGCTTCGACATCATTTTCTTCTGGGTCGCCCGGATGATCATGCTGACCATGCACCTGGTGAAGAACGAGGACGGCACCCCGCAGGTACCGTTCAAGACCGTCTACGTCCACGGCCTGGTACGCGACGGCCAGGGCCAGAAGATGTCCAAGTCCAAGGGTAACGTCCTGGACCCGCTGGACATCATCGACGGCATCGACCTGGAAACCCTGGTGCAGAAACGCACCTCGGGCCTGATGCAGCCGAAACTGGCGAAGAAGATCGAGAAGGCCACCCGCGAAGAGTTCGCCGAGGGCATCGCCAGCTACGGCACCGACGCCCTGCGTTTCACCTTCTGCTCGCTGGCGTCCACCGGTCGTGACATCAAGTTCGACATGGGCCGCGTCGAAGGCTATCGCAACTTCTGCAACAAGATCTGGAACGCGGCGCGCTATGTGCTGGACAAAGGCGAAGACTGCGGCCAGAACGGCGAAGCCTACGAGCTGACCCTGGCCGATCGCTGGATCATTTCGCAGTTGCAACGCACCGAAGCCGAAGTCACTCGTCAACTGGACCAATTCCGTTTCGACCTGGCCGCCCAGGCCTTGTACGAGTTCATCTGGAACCAGTACTGCGACTGGTACCTGGAACTGTCCAAGCCAGTGCTGTGGGACGAAAACGCACCGGTCGAGCGCCAGCGTGGCACCCGCCGTACCCTGGTACGCGTGCTGGAAGTGGCCTTGCGCCTGGCGCACCCGTTCATGCCGTTCATCACCGAGGAAATCTGGCAGCGCGTCGCACCGCTGGCCGGCGCCCAAGGCAAGACGATCATGCTGCAACCGTGGCCGGTGGCCAACGAAACCCGCATCGATCCAGCGGCCGAAGACGACATCGAATGGCTCAAGACCTTCATGCTGGGCCTGCGCAACATCCGCGCCGAAATGAACATCGGCCCGGGCAAGCCGCTGACCCTGTTCCTGAAGAACGCCAATGCCGAAGACCTGCGTCGCCTCAATGAAAACGAGGCGCTGCTCAAGAAGCTGGCAAAACTGGAGTCGGTGACGGTCCTGGCCGCTGGCGAAGAAGCCCCTCTGTCCGCCACCGCCCTGGTCGGCGAGATGGAAGTACTGGTGCCGATGGCCGGCCTGATCGACAAGACAGCCGAGCTGGCGCGCCTGGACAAGGAAATCCTGCGCCTCAAAGGCGAGGTGCAGCGCGTCGGTGGCAAGCTGTCCAACGCCGGCTTCGTCGACAAGGCCCCGGCCGAAGTCATCGAGAAGGAACGGACCAAGCTCGCCGAGGCCGAACAGGCCCTGGGCAAGCTGGCCGAGCAACACGCGCGGATCTCCAGCCTGTAACGGTGGTTCGTCATTGAAGAGGGAGGCCCTGGTGGCCTCCTTTTTTCTGCCCGCCTCTTTATTGCGAACGCTGAGCAATCACTGGATGTGGGACAATGCCCACCTCTTTTTGAACCCTCCCCGAATCGACCTGCCCATGACTGCCCCCCGCCCGCCCAAACCCGCCCGCCAGAAGCCCAAGCCCGACTCGCAGGCCAACGCCGCCGCACCGCGCGAGAAGGCCAGCCTGCACCCTCGCAATCGCCACCAGGGCCGCTATGACTTCCCGGCGTTGATCAAATCCACGCCTGAACTGGCCCGGTTCGTGATCATCAACCCCTACGGCAAGGAAAGCATCGACTTCGCCAGCCCCGAAGCCGTGCGGGTGTTCAACCGGGCGTTGCTCAAGGCTTTCTACGGCATCACCCACTGGGACATTCCGGCCGATTACTTGTGCCCGCCAGTGCCGGGCCGTGCGGACTACGTACACTTCCTGGCCGATTTGCTCGCCAGCCATAACGACGGGGAAGTCCCACGCGGGGCGGCAGTCAAAGTGCTGGACGTCGGCACCGGCGCCAACTGCGTCTATCCACTGATCGGCTACAGCGATTATCGCTGGCACTTCCTGGGTTCGGAGATCGACGCGACGGCCATCGCTTCGGCCAAGACCATCGTCCAGGCCAACGGGCTGAACAAGGTCATCCAGTTGCGCCAGCAGGCCAACCGCAAGCAGATTCTGCTGGGCTTACTGGAGGACACCGAACGGTTCGACCTGACGATGTGCAACCCGCCCTTCCATGCCTCGCTGGAGGAAGCCACCAAGGGCAGCCAGCGCAAGTGGCGGGCGTTGGGCAAGGCCGATCCGAAACGCAAGTTGCCGGTGCTGAATTTCGGCGGTCAGGCCGCCGAGCTGTGGTGCGAAGGGGGCGAAGCCCGGTTCGTGACGCAATTGATCGGCGAAAGTGCACAGGTGGCTCGGCAAGTGCTGTGGTTCAGCACGCTGGTGTCGAAGGCGTCGAACTTGCCGGCGATCCAGGCGGCGCTGAAAAAGGCCGGTGCGCTGCACAGCCAGGTGGTGGAAATGTCCCAGGGACAGAAACAGAGCCGCTTCGTGGCATGGACGTTCCACACGCCGGAGCAGCAACAGGCCTGGCGCCAGGCGCGCTGGGTTCGCAAGGACTGAGTCGGAGCAAGCCTTGCTCCCACACACTTTTCTCGCGGCAACAAAAAACCGTGCCCGGATCACTCCGCAGCACGGTTTTTTTTGCAGCGATCTTACTTGTTGATCGCGTCGGTCAGGCCTTTGGCCACAACCAGCTTGACCACTTTCTTGGCAGCGATTTCGATGGCAGCGCCAGTCGAAGGGTTACGGCCAGTGCGGGCAGGACGCTCGGTGACTTTCAGCTTGCCGATGCCTGGCAAGGTGATTTCGCCGCCATTTTCCAGCTGATCGGCAACGATTTGGCCCAGTTGGTCCAGAGCGTTACGCGCGGTGGTTTTCGGCGCGTCGATAGCTTCAGCAATGTCAGCGATCAGTTGGTCTTTAGTAAGAGCCATGTAGTGTTCCTTCCCTATCAAATTCATATGGATTGCAGAGTGCAGTGTCAGCCATCGAGCCCGGTCTCTGCGGATCGGGCGCCCTCGGTCATCACCACGACGGATCGGGGTAATAGATGCCGAAATCCGGGTTTGGTTCGACCTGACAAATGCTGAATGCACGCTTAACGCAGTGACTTAGCGTAAGACCGGGCAAAACTAGCACAACGCCTCTGAAATATCCGCCTCTACCTACCCATTTGGTCAGCTTTATTGCGCTAAATCGGTAAAAACACGCCGAGCGGGTATCGGAGGGGTCTGAAAGACGCTTCCCGACCCTCCCAAGCCCATGGTTGCGGTACACTGCGGCTTTTTCGGGGAGCACGCCCTCCTCCCTTTCATCAGCCGAGAAATCCATGCCGATCCGTCATTGCATCGTCCACCTGATCGACAAAAAACCCGACGGCACCCCCGCAGTGCTCCATGCCCGCGACTCCGAACTGGCGGAGTCGGCAGCCATCGAGAACATGCTCGCCGACCTCAACGAGAGCTACAACGCCAAGCAAGGCAAGGCGTGGGGATTGTTCCACGCCGAGTCCGGGGCGCACCCGTTCAGCGGCTGGTTGAAGGAATACCTGGACGGCGCCAAGGATTTCACCGCGTTCAGCCGCGTGGCGGTGGAACACCTGCAAAAGCTGATGGAAGAATCTAACCTGTCGGTGGGTGGCCACGTGTTGTTTGCCCATTACCAACAAGGCATGACCGACTACCTGGCGATCGCCCTGTTGCACCACAGCGAGGGTGTGGCAGTCACCGATGAACTGGACGTGACCCCCTCCCGCCACCTGGACCTGGGTCAACTACACCTGGCGGCCCGGATCAATGTGTCGGAATGGCAGAACAACAAACAGTCCAAGCAGTACATTTCCTTCATCAAGGGCAAGAACGGCAAGAAAGTCTCGGAATACTTCCGCGATTTCATCGGCTGTCAGGAAGGCGTCGACGGCCCCGGCGAAACCCGCACCCTGCTCAAGGCCTTCAGCGACTTCGTCGAGAGCGAAGACCTGCCTGAAGACGACGCCCGGGAAAAAACCAAGACCCTGGTGGACTACGCCAGCAGCCAGGCCAAGCTCGGCGAGCCCATGGGGCTTGAAGAACTGTCCGAGCTGATCGATGAAGACCGCCCGAAAGCCTTCTACGACCACATCCGCAACAAGGATTACGGCCTGTCACCGGAGATCCCAGCGGATAAACGTACCCTCAACCAGTTCCGCCGCTTCACCGGTCGCGCCGAAGGCTTGTCCATCAGCTTTGAAGCCCATTTGCTGGGCTCCAAGATCGAGTATGACGAAGAAGCCGGCACGCTGATCATCAAGGGCCTGCCCACGTCGCTGACCGATCAGCTCAAGCGGCGTACCTGACGCCGGCAATACAGACGGTTGCCGGCGCCTCATCGCGAACAGGCTCGCCCTCGCGGCGTTACTCAGCGAGCCTCGATGCGAAACCCCAGCCGCGGAAAGTGCACATGCACTACACCGCCACGGGGGTCTTCGCGGCGCAGGATCAATTCCTCGCCACCGGCAAACAATAACTCCCCCACCACCGGATCGACGCCATAGTCGGTCGCGGCGATGCTCACCTGCTGGCCTGCCGTGAACCCGTTCGGCTCTTCGAACGATTCATCCGGCAACGCCGCTGGAGTGGCGTTGCGCGCGATGTCCAAGGCCTCTTCGCTGCTCAACTCGTTGACTGCGCCGTGACCAAAACCCAGCACTCGCGCCAGCCAGGCCGAAACCGCCGGGTACGCGTCCACCAACGGCGAAGTGACCGGGGTGCCCTTGAGGAACCACAGCGAATGAGCCAGGGCGAAATCGGCAATCGACGGATCACCCAGCAGGAAGTCACCTTCCTCGCGCTGTAACTGTTGCTCCAGGCGCGCCATGATCGTTGGCCATTGGTGCCGTGCCTGTTCGGCGGCCGGACGCGCGGTCGAGCCGCCACTGAACAGGCCGGCCCGGTCGGTCATGAATGCCTTGATGGCTTCAGGCGTCAGCTTGGCGAAACGCATCGCCATCGACTCAGGTTGGAACACCAGGCCCACCGCGTGCTGGAACACCACCGAATCGGCCCACTCGGCAAAAAAGGCAGCGATCATCTCCCGGCCCTCCGGGAACAACGCCGGCGAGGCTTTTTCCTGTTCCAGTCGACGGGCTATCAGGGCGGTGTCGCAATAGATATCCGCCCCGACCTGCAACACCGGCGTCCTGCGGTATCCGCCCGTCAGTGCCGTCAGGTCGGGCTTGGGCATCATTGGCGGGATACGCACCGAACGCCAGGACAAGCCCTTGAAGCCCATTAACAGACGGACTTTCTCGGCAAACGGAGAGGTCGGGTAATGATGAAGAATCAGCTCTGACATGGAATTGGCCACCGCAGGGAAGAAGTCCGCAGCTTAGCGTGCCTTGAACGGACAGCCTACCGGCCTGATTACGGGCTATCAGTGCGGCTGATGGGGGAACGAAGCACTCGCTACCAGACACTCCTTGGCGCTTTTCCGGAGTTTCTTGATCAGCCGCTCCTGGCGCAGGGCTTCGCCCTTGTCGCGACAGGCCTCGGTGTACACCAGCGCCACCGCCGGGCTGGAAAGAAAAAACCGGGCCCCCTTGCCGCTTTGATGCTTGGCGAAGCGCCGCACCGGGTCATCGCTGATGCCGCAGTACAGCGAGCCATTGGCGGCCCGCACCAGATAGACGAACCAGGGTTTCGCCGGCCCGGTCACCGCCGGGATCGGCAGGTCGCAAGTTTCAGGGGTGCTCGTCACGAAAGGCTCGACCGAGGTAAGAAGACACAAGCGGCGATCTTATCAGCGACCGGCCTGGAACGCCCGCAGCCCCTTGAGCGCCTGGGCCCGGACCGCGTTGCGCACCAGCGGTGTCCAGCCCAGCAGCAAGCCCTTGGCCCCCAACGCCTGGCGCGACCAGCGCCACAAGTCAAAGCTGTCGTGGTGCTCGCAGATCTTGCCGTCGCGAAACACGAAGCGGGCATGGATGTCGTTGATCACGACATTGCCGGTCTGGCCGAACAGGTATGTTGCCACCCAGTGCGCAGCGCCGGTACGTTCGTCGCTACGCACGCCGTCGAACGTCAGGGAGAAATCCTTGGCCCGCGTGGTGAGCATGCGCCACATGTCACCCGCATCGCGTCCGCGCAGCTCGCCGAAGGCCGGATCGCTGAACAGCACATCGTCGGTGTAGCAGGCGCTCATGGCCTCGGCATCCAGGCGCTGGAAGGCCTGGTAAAAACGGGTGATCAAGGCGTTATGGGCATCGCTCATGGACAGGCTCCGAAAATCGTTTCAGTAGGCATGCACGATAATCCGCCCGCGTCGGGAACACTATCGTCATTCGCCATGAAAATGACATCAGCGAAGATCGGACACGCTTTCGCTGCTGACCCCGACGTAGCGCGCCCGACCGGCGCCCACACCGGCGATGATCGCACCCAGGCCAATCAGGCCGAAGATCCACCCCAGGGCATTCCAACCGCCGGTCCAATCATGCACCACACCCACCGCGAACGGCCCCAATGACGCCAGCGTATAACCAAAACCCTGGGCCATGCTGGAAAGGTTGGCGGCCACATGGGCATCCCGCGAGCGCAGCACGATCAGCGTCAATGCCAAACTGAACGTCGCGCCCTGCCCCAGGCCCAGCAGGATCGCCCAGCCCCACAAACCATCAATGGGCCCATAGAGGCAACCAAACAGTCCGCCCAGGGTCATGAGCATGACGACCACGATAGCCAGGCGCTGATCCCTGCCGCGCGTTGCCAGCCAGGGTGCCGCAAGGGAGCTGATCAACTGCACGATGACCGAGCCGGACAATACCAACCCGGCCTCGGTCGGGGTCAGCCCCCGGCCAATGAGGATCGACGGCAACCAGCCAAACACAATGTAGGCCAGGGACGATTGCAGCCCCATGTACAACGTTACTTGCCAGGCCAGTGGATCGCGCAGCAACCCGCGAACGCGATACGCCACGCGGTGGGCGCCGTGTTTCTGGCCGACTTGTGGCAACCAGAACACCGCCGCCAGCAATGCCGGCACCACCCAGAAGCCCAGGCCCAGGGCCCAGCGCTGGCCAAGTTGCTCGCTGAGCGGCACCGTGGCCCCGGCCGCCATGGCCGCGCCCAGACACAGCGCCATGGTGTAGACACCGGTCATGATTCCCGCCTGTTTGGCGAAGTCGCGCTTGACGATGCCCGGCAACAGCACGCCGATCACGCCGATACTCGCACCGGCCAGGACACTGCCGGCAAACAGCCCGACCTGACCGAACGCGCTGCGCAGCACAATCCCACCCGCCAGCGTCAACAAAATCCCCAACACGACGCGCTCGGCACCAAAACGCCGCGCCAGCACCGGCGCCAGCGGCGCGAACAAACCCAGGCAGAGCACCGGCAGCGTGGTCAGCAAACCGGCCTGGGCAGCCGACAAGTCGAGGCTTTCGGACACTTGCGTGAGCAACGGCGCCATGCTCGACAACGCGGGGCGCAGGTTCAGCGCCACCAGGATCAGCCCGAGCAGCAACAGCCATGGACGATGCACCGAGGAGTGGCTCTGTTGCACCTGCTCGTCATCGGCTTCGGCGTCGATCAATAACTCTTCGAGTTCGGCGGCACGTTCAGGCGGGGTGGTGGCACTGCGGTCAAGCGGATCGCGGGACATGGAAAGCTCTGGTTGAAGGTTCATGGGCCAATAAAGCAACAGCCCTGGAGCGACGCCGAATCCTGCTGTCCGACGCATCAACAGGCAGACTGATACAGGATGATGGCTGGCTGATATTTGGATTTCGACGCAATTGGACGCCGATAGCTGGAAATAGCCGTATTGAATTTTCTGACATGTTAGTCAGCTTCGTGTAGGACGACAACCGCCTACCGTCAATAGGGGAACAAAGAAGCAATATTTTCGATTGGTCAAAATTACCCTTTCAGGGTAATTTTTCAGGAATGGGATTCAGGCCTTTATGGAGAAAAAATGCCCCCCACTATAACTTGGCGGCAATCAAGGAGGATGTCAGAAGGCTTGGGAGGAAAGCCTTCACGAAGACCGCCGGCAAAGCCGGCGCGGAACTGGGCTTCAGCTACAGAGAAATGCAAGAAATCGTTTTTCAATTGCAGAACACGATGTTGTACAAGTCGATGACCACCTATGACGATCATCGAATCTGGCAAGACGTGTATCACACCCATTCGCAAGATCTGGAGATTTACATCAAGGTGACCTACCGCCCTGCCGGCGGCCCACCGGTAATCTCCTTCAAGGAGAACAACCCAT
Organism: Pseudomonas citri; assembly: GCF_025336485.1. Lineage (GTDB taxonomy): Bacteria > Pseudomonadota > Gammaproteobacteria > Pseudomonadales > Pseudomonadaceae > Aquipseudomonas > Aquipseudomonas citri. The sequence continues at coordinate 27,871 of NZ_JAODAB010000029.1, forward strand.
GAAAACCCGGCAATGCTTCAATTGCGGCGCACATGAGGGAATGAGGCATTTCGAGGGACGCGGCGAAACAATAAGTGTCAAGGGCATGGAGCGTCGCGTGGACGATCTTTCTGGCTGGGAATGCCAGCAATGCCATGAAGTCGAGTGGGATCCCGATACCGATAGCGCGGAACGTTACGGGCAGGCCAGTGACGAGCTGGTCATCGCGGCCAGGCAAATGATCGGCACCGAGATGAAACGTATCCGCCGAAAATTGCACCTCACGCAAAAAGAGGCGGTGCAGCTCCTGTCCGGCGGTGGACACAATGCATTTTCACGTTACGAGCGCGGCGAGGTACTCCCACCCAAGGCGTTGATGCTGCTGATGCGCTTGCTGGATCGCTACCCGCACTTGCTCGCCGATGCCAAAGTGCTGGGCGAAGGCGCGGATTTGAGGGGCGGGTTCAACCCTATCGAGCACAAGGAGCACGAAGTCCTCGGGACATCCTGAGCCCCAAACCCAAAAAACAAACCCGGCACAAGGCCGGGTCTGTTTTTCAGTATCGCCGCTGCATCAATGCAGGATCTGGCTCAGGAACAGCTTGGTGCGATCGTTCTGCGGGTTGTCGAAGAAGTCGTTCGGCGCGGCTTGCTCGACGATTTCACCCTTGTCCATGAAGATCACGCGATTGGCCACGGTACGGGCGAAGCCCATTTCGTGGGTCACGCACAGCATGGTCATGCCGTCTTCGGCCAGGCCGATCATGGTGTCCAGTACTTCCTTGACCATTTCCGGGTCGAGGGCCGAGGTCGGCTCGTCGAACAGCATGATCTTGGGCTTCATGCACAGGGCGCGGGCGATGGCCACACGCTGTTGCTGACCGCCGGAGAGCTGGCCCGGGTACTTGTGCGCCTGCTCTGGAATGCGTACGCGTTCCAGGTAATGCATGGCGATTTCCTCGGCCTGGCGCTTGGGCATCTTGCGCACCCACATCGGCGCCAGCGTGCAGTTCTGCAGGATGGTCAGGTGCGGGAACAGGTTGAAGTGTTGGAACACCATGCCGACTTCACGGCGGATCGCTTCGATCTGCTTGAGGTCGTTGGTCAGTTCCACGCCATCGACCACAATGCGACCCTGCTGGTGCTCTTCCAGGCGGTTGAGGCAGCGGATGGTGGTGGACTTGCCGGAACCCGACGGGCCGCACAGGACGATACGCTCGCCCTGCGTCACGTTCAGGTTGATGTCTTTCAACACGTGGAACTGACCGTACCACTTGTTCACACCCTGCATCTGAATAATGCCTTCAGGGCTCACAGGCTTTTTGATTGCTTCACTCATGAGTCAACTCCTAACGCTTGTGGCCTGTGTCGAGCTTGCGTTCCAGATGCATGGAATAGCGCGACATACCAAAACAGAAAATCCAGAACACCAGGGCGGCGAACACATAGCCTTCGGTGGCCATGCCCAGCCATTTCGGGTCGGCGGCAGCTTGTTTCACGCTGTTGAGCAGGTCGAACAGGCCGATGATGATCACCAGGCTGGTGTCCTTGAACAACGCAATGAACGTGTTGACGATACCCGGGATCACCAGCTTCAGGGCTTGTGGCAGGATCACCAGGCCCATGCTGCGCCAGTAGCCCAGCCCCATCGCCGCGGCGGCTTCATACTGCCCCTTCGGAATGGCTTGCAGGCCGCCACGCACCACCTCGGCCACGTAGGCCGACTGGAACAGGATCACGCCGATCAGCGCCCGCAGCAGCTTGTCGAAGTTCATGCCTTCAGGCAGGAACAGCGGCAACATCACCGACGACATGAACAGCACGGTGATCAACGGCACGCCGCGCCAGAACTCGATGAACGTCACGCAGACCACGCGGATCGCCGGCAGGTTCGAACGTCGTCCCAGGGCCAGCACGATACCCAGCGGCAACGCCCCGGCGATACCGACGGTAGCAATCACCAGGGTCAACATCAGGCCGCCCCATTGGCTGGTCGCCACGGCGTCCAGGCCGAATACGCCACCGTGCAGCAGGCACCAGGCAACGATCGGGTACACCACCAGGAAGCTCAGGCCATAGATCGCCTTGCGCGGGAAGCGCGAGATGAACAGCGGCGCCACCCCGATCACGGCCAGCCACACGGTCAGGTCTACGCGCCAGCGCAGCTCCGTCGGGTAGTAGCCGTACATGAACTGGCCGAAACGTTGCTGGATGAACACCCAGCAGGCGCCTTCCTTGGTGCAGTCGGCGCGGGTAGTACCGACCCAGTTCGCATCCAGGATCGCCCAGTGCAGCAGCGGTGGGATAATCAGGTAAATCAGATAGAACGCAAACAGGGTCAGCAGCGTGTTGAGCCAGCTGGAGAACATGTTGGCGCGCATCCACGCCACCACGCCGATGCTGCTGGACGGTGGTGGCATGTCGGGTTTGAAAGTATGAGTCGTCATGCGCGTTTCCTCACCGCTCGATCAGCGCAATGCGCTTGTTGTACCAGTTCATCAGCAACGAAATACTGATACTGATCGCCAGGTACACACTCATGGTGATCGCAATCACCTCGATGGCCTGGCCGGTCTGGTTCAACACCGTACCAGCAAACAGCGAAACCATTTCCGGGTAGCCGATACCGGCGGCTAGGGAAGAGTTCTTTGCCAGGTTCAGGTATTGGCTGGTCAACGGCGGAATGATCACGCGCAAGGCTTGCGGGATGATCACCTTGCGCAGGGTCGGACCGTTGCGCAGCCCCAGGGAGCGCGCCGCTTCGGTCTGGCCGTGGCTGACCGACTTGATGCCCGAACGCACGATCTCGGCGATGAACGCCGCGGTGTACACGGTCAGGGCCAGGGTCAAGGCCAGCAGCTCCGGGATCAATACCCAGCCACCGACGAAGTTGAACCCCTTGAGTTCCGGCATCTCCCAATGCACCGGCGCCCCGAACAGCAGCGCGCACACGGCAGGAATGACCACGAACAGCGCCAAGCCGACCCAGAACTTGTGGAACGGCTCACCGGTCTCGTCAAAACGCTTGTTAGCCCAGCGCGCCATCAGCACGATGGCGACGATGGCCACCACAATGCTGGCAATGAACGGCCAGAACCCGTCCGCCACCAGCGCGGCCGGCATGTTCAAGCCTCGGCTGCTGATAAAGAACGTGTCACCGATGTTATGACTGTTGCGCGGCCCCGGCATGCTCAGGAATACCGCGAAATACCAGAACAGGATTTGCAGCAATGGCGGGATGTTACGAAAGACCTCCACATAGACAGTGGCCAGCTTGGAGATGATCCAGTTCTGCGACAAGCGCGCCACGCCGATGATGAACCCGAGGATGGTCGCCAGGATCACACCGATGAACGTCACCAGCAGTGTGTTCAGCAAACCGATGACGAAGACGCGGGCATAGCTGTCCGCTTCGGTGTAGTCGATCAGGTGCTGGGCAATGCCGAAACCGGCGCTGCGCTCCAGGAAGCCAAAACCGGAGGTAATACCCCGGTGGGCCAGGTTGGTCTGGGTGTTGTCGAACAAGAACCAGCCCAAGGAAATAACCGCCACGACCGTGACGATCTGAAATACCCACGCACGCACTCGTGGATCGCTGAGGCTTAGCCTCTGCTTAGGTGCGCCGATTGAATTTTGCATGAAGTGCCCCGCAAAGAATGGAACAGAACATCACCCGGTGGTGGACCCACCGGGTGATAGAACCATCAGCGCACTGGTGGTGCGTATTGAATACCGCCAGCGTTCCACAGCGCGTTCAAGCCGCGATCGATTTCCAGCGGAGTGCCCTTGCCCAGGTTGCGCTCGAACATCTCGCCGTAGTTGCCCACTTGCTTGACGATCTTCACGACCCAGTCTTTCGGCAGTTTCAGGTCCTTGCCGTATTCACCGTCGGCGCCCAGCATACGAGCCACGTCAGGGTTCTTGGTGGACTTGGCTTCAGCTTCGACGTTCTTCGAAGTGACGCCCGCCTCTTCAGCATTGAGCAGGGCGTAGCCGGTCCAGCGCACGATGGCCAGCCACTCGTCGTCGCCGTTACGCACGACCGGGCCCAGTGGCTCCTTGGAGATGGTTTCCGGCAGGACCACGTAGTCCTTCGGCGAAGCCAGCTTGCTGCGCTGGGCGAACAGTTGGGACTTGTCGGAGGTCAGCACGTCGCAACGACCGGATTCCAGCGACTTGGCGCTTTCGTCGGAGGTGTCGAAGGTGATCGGGGTGTACTTCAGGCCGTTGGCACGGAAGTAGTCGGAAACGTTCAGCTCAGTGGTGGTACCGGCCTGAATACAGATGGTCGCACCGTCCAGTTCCTTGGCGCTCTTGACGCCCAGCTTGTTGTTGGCCAGGAAGCCGATGCCGTCGTAGTAGGTGATGAAACCCGGGAACTTCAGGCCCATGCCCGCGTCACGGGAGCTGGTCATGGTGGAGTTGCGCGAGAGCACGTCGATTTCGCCCGATTGCAGAGCGGTGAAGCGCTCCTTGGCGTTCAACTGGCTGAACTTGACCTTGGTCGCGTCACCGAATACCGCAGCGGCCACGGCGCGGCAGAAGTCGGCGTCGATACCGACGATCTTGCCAGTCGAGTCAGGCACCGAGAAACCTGGCAGGCCATCACTCACACCACACTGCACAAAGCCTTTCTTTTGTACGGCATCCAGGGTTGCACCCGCCTGGGCGAACCCACTCACACCGAGCACAGCTGCTGCGGTCACGACAGCCAGGGTGGATTTCAGTAACTTCATTCAAACCTCCAGTTTTGCTCTTGTTGTGTCGGAGCTTGAGTCCTGTCGCACCCTTTTGGGGCATTGCCGACCCTTGTTGGCTTTTTTTAGGGTCAACCGACGTCTTGGACCTTCGCCATGAGTCAATTAATGAAGACACCACCAGCGGCGGCTATCCTCACCTCTCGCCAATCGGCCGAACGGGCTGTAGCCCTTCACGTTCGCGAAGCCCGTAGCGGCTATTGGCGAACATCCATCACCGGATTTCTGATATCCCATGCATCGCGTCGAACTGATAGTGTTACCGCGCAGCGCAAGAATCATCACTCGGTCATCCCGTAGCAAAGCCCGTACCAGAGCGCTGCGCCTAGCCCGATGTAAAACACGTCAAGACAAAAACTTTCAACTTTGCGACATCTAATTAACTGAGGCACCGGGCACGCACCGTAATCACGCACTGATTGAGCGCGCCCGCACAGATTTGGAGCACAGCCATGACCGACCCCCTGATTCTCGAGCCCAGCGGCACTGCCGATGCGTGTGTTATCTGGCTCCACGGCCTGGGCGCCGATCGTTACGACTTCCTGCCGGTAGCCGAAATGCTCCAGCAAAGCCTGCTCACCACGCGTTTCGTTCTGCCCCAGGCACCGACCCAGCCGGTGACGATCAACGGTGGCTATGCCATGCCCAGTTGGTACGACATCCGCGCCCTGAGCCCGGCCCGCGCCATCGACGAACAGCAGCTCGAAACCTCGGCACAACGGGTCATCGAACTGGTCGAAACCCAGCGGGCCAGCGGAATAGACGCATCGCGTATTTTCCTGGCCGGTTTTTCCCAGGGCGGCGCGGTGGTCTACCACACGGCGTTCGTGAAATGGCAAGGCCCCTTGGGGGGCGTGCTTGCACTCTCCACTTATGCACCGACCTTCAGCGAAGAACTGCAGTTGTCGGCCAGCCAGCAGCGCATTCCAGTCCTGGCGTTGCACGGGCAATACGACGAAGTGGTCCTCAACCCAATGGGGCGGACCGCAAAAGAGTACTTGAAGCTACATGGTGTCACCGTGACATGGCAGGAATACCCAATGGGCCACGAAGTGTTACCCGAGGAGATTCGCGACATCGGCACCTGGCTGACCGAACGGTTACGTTAAGCGCGCACTATTAATGAACACACTACGCCGCGCCCGTTTCTTGCATTACACTGGCCGGCGTACATTCCTTAACCAATCGATGAGATGACCGTGCTCAAAGCACTCAAGAAGATGTTCGGTAGAAGCGAGGCCGAGCAGCTCGCGCCAGACGCCAGCGCCACCGTCCAGGGCCCAAGCCGCACCGATGCGCAGCAACCGCGCCAGACCGCACCTGTTGCAGAGGCCAAGAAAGCGTCGCCTCGCCCAACCGCTGCGCCGGTGACAGCCCCGACGCCGGAAAAACCACGCAACGAAACGCCCAAGCCGCGTCGTGAACGGGCGCCGAAACCGCCGGTCGTTGCCTGGAAGCTCGAGGACTTCGTCGTAGAACCCCAGGAAGGCAAGACCCGCTTCCACGATTTCAAACTCGCCCCTGAGCTGATGCATGCCATCCAGGACCTGGGTTTCCCGTACTGCACGCCGATCCAGGCGCAGGTGCTGGGCTTCACCCTCGCCGGCAAAGACGCCATCGGGCGCGCCCAGACCGGCACCGGCAAGACGGCCGCGTTCCTGATCTCCATCATCACCCAATTGCTGCAAACCCCGCCGCCCAAGGAACGCTACATGGGCGAGCCGCGTGCGCTGATCATCGCGCCGACCCGCGAACTGGTGGTGCAGATTGCCAAGGACGCCGCCGCCCTGACCAAATACACCGGCCTGAACGTCATGACGTTCGTCGGCGGCATGGACTTCGACAAACAGCTCAAGCAGCTCGAAGCCCGCCACTGCGACATCCTGGTAGCCACCCCCGGCCGCCTGCTGGACTTCAACCAGCGCGGCGACGTGCACCTGGACATGGTCGAAGTGATGGTGCTCGACGAAGCCGACCGCATGCTCGACATGGGCTTCATCCCGCAAGTGCGGCAGATCATTCGCCAGACCCCACCGAAAATCGAACGCCAGACATTGCTGTTCTCCGCGACCTTCACCGACGACGTCATGAACCTGGCCAAGCAGTGGACCACGGACCCGGCCATCGTCGAGATCGAAGCCGAGAACGTCGCCAGCGACAACGTCGAACAGCACATCTACGCCGTGGCCAGCGCCGACAAGTACAAGCTGTTGTACAACCTGGTCAACGACAACGGCTGGGAACGAGTGATGGTGTTCGCCAACCGCAAGGACGAAGTGCGGCGCATCGAAGAACGCCTGGTGCGCGATGGCGTCAACGCCGCCCAACTCTCGGGCGATGTGCCGCAGCACAAACGCATCAAGACTCTCGAAGGCTTTCGCGAAGGCAAGATCCGCGTACTGGTCGCCACCGACGTGGCCGGTCGCGGCATCCACATCGACGGCATCAGCCATGTGATCAACTTCACCCTGCCGGAAGTTCCGGACGATTACGTGCACCGCATCGGCCGGACGGGTCGCGCCGGGGCCGAGGGGGTGTCCATCAGTTTTGCCGGGGAAGATGACTCGTATCAACTTCCGTCCATCGAGGCACTGCTGGGGCGCAAGATCAGCTGCGAGATGCCACCGACGCATTTGTTGCGGGCGGTTGAACGCAAGCGGCATTGACCGCCCCCCCCCCATCAGAAAAGCGCAGCCGTCACGGGTTGCGCTTTTTTTTCGCCTGGAATATTGCTCAACAAAACAAAAAGTCCATAATAGACAAATTAGTTTACAAACAGCCTTCCGGAGCGCCCATGTCCAGCACGCCTTCTGTCATGACCCAAGCCCAGGCCCGAGAGCTGCTCGGACACATCGACGTGCCACACATCCTGCGCAAGCTGTTTCGCGACCTCGCCGCCGGGCAAGCGGTGCAGCCGCCCCAGCAACTGGTGGTGTTTCCCCAGGGTGCCGGGGACTTCATCAATTACCTGGGCGTGCTGGCGCAAGACCAGGTCTACGGGGTCAAGACCTCGCCCTACATCGTCCGCGAGCAAGGCCCGCTGGTCACTGCCTGGACCTTGCTGATGTCGATGCAGACCGGCCAGCCGTTGCTGCTGTGCGATGCTGCCGAACTGACCACTGCCCGCACCGCCGCCACCACCGCCGTCGCCGTCGATGCCCTGGCCCCGCTCCGGGCCCGGCGCCTGGCGGTCATCGGCAGTGGTGCCGTGGCCCGCGCGCATGTGCAGTACGTCAAAGGGCTGCGGGATTGGGAAAGCATCAACCTCTACTCGCCGAGCCTGCAGGCCAGGACGACTCAGGCACTGGCCGCCCTCACCGACCTCGACCCGCGCCTGCAAATCGCCGACAGTCTTCAAGCCGCACTGCATGACGCCGATGTGGTGATGCTCTGCACCTCGTCCGCCCAAGCGGTACTCGACCCGCAGGCCCTGGGCAAACCGGCGCTGATCACCTCCATCAGCACCAACGCGCCACGCGCCCACGAAGTACCGCCGCAAAGCCTCAGCGACATGGACGTGTTCTGCGACTATCGTCAGACCACCCCGGGTTCGGCCGGTGAAATGCTGATCGCGGCCGAACAACATGGCTGGGAGGCGTCGAGCATCGTTGGCGACTTGCCCGACCTGCTCAGCGAACGGGTGGCGCGCCCGAGCTATCAGCGCCACGTATTCTTCCGCTCCATCGGCCTGGGGCTGGAAGACGTGGCGTTGGCGAATGCGCTTTACCGATTGCACACCCAGACTCGAACTCCCGGCACCGTGCTCGACAGGAGCATTCCATGACCTCAGCAGATTTCATCATCATCGGCGGCGGCATTGCCGGTGCCTCCACCGGCTACTGGCTGGCGCCCCACGGCCGGGTCATTGTGCTCGAGCGTGAATCCCATCCCGCCTACCACTCCACCGGGCGCTCGGCGGCGCTGTACACCGCCGCCTACGGCACCCCGCAGGTACGCGCGCTGACCCTGGCCAGCCGCGACTTTTTCGACGCACCACCGGCCGGTTTCTGCGAACACCCGCTGCTGACCCCTCGGGGTGAAATGACCGTGGACTTCACTGGCGACCCGACCGAGCTGAACAACCAATACCACAGCGCCAAGGCTACGGTGCCGCAAATGCAACTGCTCAGCGCTGACGAAGCCTGTGTGCGACTGCCGATCCTGCGGCGGGACAAGGTCCACGGGGCGATCTATGACCCCACGGCTTGCGACATCGACACTGATGCACTGCACCAGGGCTATCTGCGCGGTATTCGTCGCAGCGGCGGCAAAGTGCACACCGACAGCGAAGTGCTGGGTATCAGCCGCGACGACCAAGGGCTGTGGCAGGTGAAGACCGCCGGCCAGACCTTCACCGCGCCGGTGTTGATCAACGCCGCCGGCGCCTGGGCCGACCAGGTGGCCGAAATGGCCGGCGCCCGGAAGCTGGGCCTGCAACCCAAGCGACGCGCGGCATTCATTTTCGCCGGTCCCGAGGGTGTGGATATCCACGACTGGCCGATGCTGGTGAGCCTCGACGAGTCCTTCTACATGAAGCCTGACGCCGGCATGTTCCTCGGCTCGCCGGCCAACGCCGACCCGGTGGAACCCCACGACGTGCAGCCTGAAGAACTGGACATCGCCATGGGCATCTATCAGATCGAGGAAGCCACCACCCTGACCATCCGCCGCCCCACCCGCACCTGGGCCGGGTTGCGCAGCTTCGTGCACGACGGTGATTTGCTGTCCGGTTTCGATCCGCAAGTGCCCGGGCTGTTCTGGGTCGCGGCCCAGGGCGGCTACGGCATCCAGACCTCACCGGCCATGGGCCAGGCCAGCGCGGCCCTGGTGCGTGGCGAACCGTTGCCCGAGGCGCTGGCGCGCGTCGGCCTGAGCAGCGCCATGCTGCCCCCCCAGCGGCTGGGGTGAACCTGATCGAGGTGACGCATCGCCACGATTGCGGCACACTCCCCTGCGCCCCTGCTTCACGGGGCGCTGACGTTGCCTGGAGCCCTGTCATGAATGCCCCGCAAGCCGATCCGGCACTGGAAAACTTCCGCGTCATTGCCGACGCCATCGCCACGCTGTTCTATCCCCACGCCGAAGTGGTGTTGCACGACCTGCACACACAGAAAGTCGACTACATCGCCAACAACTTGTCCAAGCGCGAAATTGGCGACGATTCGTCCCTGGAAGACATGCTCAGCGAAGAAGTCAGCGAACGTAACATCGGGCCGTACGAGAAGCTGAACTGGGATGGGCAGAAGATTCGCAGCCTCAGCAGCGTACTGCGCAATGCCGAGGGTCAGCCCCTGGCGGTGCTGTGCATCAACTTGAACATTTCGCTGTTCGAAAATGCCAAGGCCGCACTGGACCTGTTCCTCTCGCCGAACAAGTTGATTCCTCAGCCGGATTCACTGTTTCGCGATGACTGGCAGGAGCGCATCAACACCTTCCTGCACGCCTGGCTGCGTGAGCGCCAACTGAGCCTGAACCTGCTGACCCGCGACCACAAACGCGAGCTGGTCCTGGCGCTGCATGCCGAAGGCGCGTTCAAGGGCAAGAGCGCATCCAACTATGTGGCCAACGTGCTGAACATGGGACGGGCGACGGTGTACAAGCACCTGAAGGAATTGAAGTCCTGACCTTTGCATTGCCTGGCCTGACCCCGTGGCGAACAGGCCAGGCAATGCTCCGGACAGCGATCCGATAATGGCGACTGATCAGTCGCCGTAGATATCCGACTTGAAATACTTGGCCTCGATCTTCTGATATTCGCCACTGGCGCGAATCCCATCGATGGCCTTGTTCAGATCCGCCACCAGTTGGGTATTGCCCTTGCGCACGGCGATCCCGGCGCCTTCACCGACGTATTTCGGGTCCTTGAGCTCAGGCCCGACAAACCCATAACCCTTGCCCCGCGGCATCGACAGGAAGTCTTCCAGCGGGATGGTGTCGGCGAAGATCGCGTCCAGCCGGCCGGACGCCAGGTCCATGTAGATCTCCTCGTTGTTGCTGTAGCGCTTGATCACCACGCCCTTGGGTTCCAATACCTCCGTGGCATAGCGATCTGTGGTGGTGGCACGTTGCACGCCCACGGTCTTGCCCTTGAGGCTGGCGTATTGATCATCCACCACCGCACCTTCCTTCATCACCAGGCGCGACGAGGTGAAGTAGTACTTGTGGGTGAAATCCACCGACTTCTTGCGCTCCTCGGTGATGGTCATGGACGACAGCGCCAGGTCGATCTTCTTCACTTTCAACGACGGAATCAGCCCGTCGAACTCACCCTCGATCCACTCACACTTGGCCTGCATCTGGGCGCACAAGGCGTTACCGATGTCATAGTCGAATCCTTCGATCTTGCCTTCGGCATTCTTCGAAGCGAACGGCGGATACGCTGCCTCGATGCCGATGCGCAGGGTCTTCTCGGCGGCGAACAGGCTGCTGGAGGCCAGCAGGCTCAAGGCAAGGCCGGTGATGAGGGGGAATTTCTTCATGATCGTTCTCTCGCGGGTTGTTGTTGGTTTGGCAGAGAAAATGGGGGCGCAGCGATATGATGTACTTATAAATCCATACTGGACTTTAATGTACATATCGTCAATTAGGAGAATCTGAGAAAGTGATGAGAGGCTGGTAGCCCCTTCGCGGGCTAGCTCGCAAAGGGGGGCTCACAACTTCTGGATAAACAGTCGGTTAGCTAACGCTTCCAGCGATCCGCCGCTGCATGATCACTGTCACGCCCCTCGACCCAGCGTGGGCCGTCGACGGTGTTTTCCTTTTTCCAGAACGGTGCGCGGGTCTTGAGGTAATCCATGACAAAGGCGCAGGCGTCGAAAGCCGCCTGGCGATGGGCGCTGGCAGCGGCCACGAAGACGATCGGTTCGCCCGGCTCCAGGGCGCCGATGCGGTGCAGCACTTCCAGCTTGAGCAACGGCCAGCGCTGCTCGGCCTCGGTGGCGATCTTGCCCAGGGCCTTTTCGGTCATGCCCGGGTAATGCTCCAGGAACATCCCGGACACATCCAGGCCATCATTGAAGTCACGCACGTAACCGACAAAACTCACCACCGCCCCCACGCCGACGTTCGCGGCGTGCATCGCGTTGACTTCGCAACCCGGATCGAATGGCTCGGCCTGCACACGAATCGCCATGGGTCAGCCTCCGGTCACCGTGGGGAAAAACGCGACTTCGTCACCATCCTCCAGTGGCTCGTCGAGTTGGCAGAGGTCTTCGTTACGGGCACACATCAGGTTCTGCTCATTGAGCACGTCGAAACCTTCGCGCGCGGCCAGCAACGCCCGAACGTCGTCCACCGTGGAGAAATCGCCTTCGACCTTTTGCGAATCCAGGCCCAAGGCCTCGCGATAACGAGCAAAGAACTTCACGTTGATTTTCATGACGCATCCGCCTGGAAATGACCGCTCTTGCCACCGAGTTTCTCCAGCACCCGCACACCCTCGACGATCATGCCCCGGTCCACGGCCTTGCACATGTCATAAATCGTCAGCGCGGCGACGCTGGCGGCGGTGAGCGCTTCCATTTCCACTCCGGTCTGCCCCGACAGTTTGCAACGAGCCACGATGCGCACCCGGTCCTCGCCTTCGGCATTGAGTTCGACCTTGACGCTGGTGAGCATCAACGGGTGGCAGAGCGGGATCAGGTCGCTGGTTTTCTTGGCGGCCTGGATGCCGGCAATGCGCGCAACGGCAAACACATCGCCCTTGGGATGGCCGCCACTGACGATCATCTGCAGCGTTTCGGGGAGCATGCGCACAAAGGCTTCGGCCGTGGCTTCGCGGAACGTCACCGCTTTATCGGTCACGTCGACCATGTTGGCGCGACCTTGGGAATCGAGATGGGTCAGCACGGGGTTACTCCTGATCGGGGAGTGTCGATTGTAAACCCGTGGGTCAGATTCGGGCAGGGCGGATTGTCGCACCGACCGTTCCAGCCAGCGCATTTCCCCGGACGTGCAAACAACCGGGCGACCGCGTGGTCGCCCGGCTTGGCTGGAGTTACAGGTGAGATTCGGCGTATTCGGCGAGAATCGAGCGCGGTACGCCCTGCAGGGTGATGTGGACCCCGTTGGGGAAGTCCTTGAAGCGTTCGGTCAGGTAGGTCAGCCCGGAACTGGTCGCGGACAGATAAGGGGTGTCGATCTGTGCCAGGTTACCCAGGCACACCACTTTGGAACCGGCGCCGGCACGGGTGATGATGGTTTTCATCTGGTGCGGGGTGAGGTTCTGGCATTCGTCGATCAGGATCAGGCTTTGCTGGAAGCTGCGGCCGCGGATGTAGTTGAGGGATTTGAATTGCAACGGCACTTTGCTGAGGATGTAGTCGACGCTGCCATGGGTGCTTTCGTCATCCATGTGCAAGGCTTCGAGGTTGTCGGTGATCGCCCCCAGCCAGGGCTCCATTTTTTCCGCTTCGGTGCCGGGCAAGAAACCGATTTCCTGGTCCAGGCCCTGCACGCTGCGGGTGGCGATGATCCGCCGGTAACGCTTGCTGACCATGGTCTGCTCGATGGCGGCAGCCAGGGCCAGGATGGTCTTGCCGGAACCGGCGGCGCCGGACAGGTTGACCAGGTGGATATCCGGATCGAGCAAGGCGAACAGCGCCAGGCTCTGGTAGATGTCGCGTGGCTTGAGGCCCCAGGCTTCCTGATGCAACAGGGGCTCCTGGTGCAAGTCGAGGATCAATAGCCGGTCGTCCTCGATTTCCTTGATCCAGCCGACGAATCCTTGTTCGTCAATGATGAACTCGTTGATGTGCACCGCCGGCAGGTTGTCGATCAACTGCACCTGGTGCCAGGTGCGGCCATGGTCCTGGCGGGTCTCGACCTTGCTCACGCGGTCCCAGAAGGAGCCGGTCATGGTGTGGTAGCCGTTGGGCAGCAGCGACACGTCGTCGACCAGTTGGTCGGTGCTGTAGTCCTCCGCCGCAATGCCACAGGCACGGGCCTTGAGGCGCATGTTGATGTCTTTGGTCACCAGCACCACGGCCTGGTCCTTGGTGCGCGCGTGCAGGTCGATCAACTGGTTGATGATGATGTTGTCGTTCAGGTGTTCCGGCAGCACCACGTTCGGCTCGGTGCGCTTGCTCATCAGGATCGAGAGCAGGCCCTTGGGACCACTTTTGCCACGCTGGATCGGCACACCGAGCTCAACATCCTCGGGAGACGCATCGCCCAGGGTCTTGTCGATCAGGCGGATGGCCTGGCGACATTCGGCCGCGACGCTGTGGTGCCCGCTCTTGAGCTTGTCCAGCTCTTCGAGCACGGTCATCGGGATGGCAACGTGGTGTTCTTCGAAATTCAGCAGCGCGTTTGGATCGTGGATCAATACGTTGGTATCGAGTACATAGAGGATTGGCTGGTTGGAGGAAGGGCTACGTCCGTGGTCATCCATACTCGGTCACCTTTGTGGGGGCCATTCGACGCAATACCATGACAGTGCTGCGCCTCGAGGTAGCCACCGAATTCACCCGCGAGGTTTTCAGGTGAACTGCACACAACCTGGGTCTTTGCAGACGCCACCTGTGTTGCAGGTTTCGGCGGTCTGACTTCTTCTTACTCCAAAAACCATGACAGGAAAAAGCACTTTGACGCTTTTTTGAAGTTTATTTTTCAGAGTGACGAATAACCCTTGGCGTAGCGCCGCTGCGCCGTTAAAGTCGGAAGTCCGGTCGTCATGAATGTGCGCCGTTTTTCTTCCTACTCCCAGTGTTTCCGGGCCTTTTCCCGGCTTCAGCGAAACGCCTCCTGGCAATCTTCCCAACCGATCCCGCTTTGCGCTGTGTGCGTCATGAGCCAGGGCAACGCCGTTTTCACCGCATCCTGCTTGGCGTTGAAGTTGATCACCCCGTGACGCCACAGCAGCATCAAGGTCAATGCGCGATGGGCACTCTGCTCGGGCTTGAGGCGATTGCTGCTGTCCTGCGGGTCGATGTCCCACAACGCCACTTGCAGCCCCTGGTTGCGGAAAAACGGGCCGGCGTCGCCCCGGCGCTGGCCCTGGGGCGGACGAAACAGCGGTACGTAGTTCTCCGGCAGCTTGCCCTTGACCAGATCGACACTGCGTCGCACCGAGTCCTGCCAGTCTTGCCAGTAGCTGTGGGAACGAAACTCCCAGCCCTGCACGCCCACGCATTGCCCCGAATACAACGCCTGGAGGTTGTTGACCGAATGCTCGGCCAACCGTGCCTGGATATCCTTGCCCAGGACAAAGAAAGTGCCGCTCATGTTCGACTTGCGCAGGTATTCAGTCAGCCAGGGGGTATTGTCCGGCACGACGTTGGCGCCGCTGTCGAAGGTCAGCAGGAACAGCCGGTCGTGCATGCCCTCGCCGTTGCGTTCGTAATCGCCGAAACGCTCGATCTCGCTGGTGGCCTGGGGAAACAGCGCGGCCTTGCGCAGCAGTTCGTCGCGGTAGCGTATGTGGAAGCTGCGGCTCGGCTCGGCCCACTTGATGTAATACGAGTTCTCATCAAGCTGGAGCCTGCGCGCTTCTTCTCGCAGGGTCGCCATGTTCTCGACCAGGTAACAGAATGAAGCATCCTGATCGCAACTCTGCTGGGCGAAGTTGTAGCCGGCCAGCAACCGCTGCCACAGCCGCGCACGAAGAGCCTCGACCGCTGCCATATTGACCGAGCGCAACCCCAGGTATTGCTTGAGGGCGATTTCGTCCATGGCGTCGGTGTCCAGCAGGACGTTGGCGAACATCAGGATCTCGGCCCGCGACGCCACATCGAACAACGTCGGGCTGGTGAGCTGCTCCGGCCAAGTGCTGCGGTCCAGGGTGGCGACGTCGTTGGGTGCGGCAATGGCGCCCAGGCTCAACAACCAGGCCGATAACAAAAGGGCGATACGCAAAAGGGATGTCTCCATAGCAAAACCCGCGCGGCATGATAGCTGATCCTGGGGTAATACCCTTGTGGTCAAAGGACTCTGCTCCCACAGCCCCCTCGCCACAAAAGCCAACGGCACCCAGACCATGGCCTGAATCGCCCCCCATCACCTATCCCCCCTATAGCTGGAGTCCACCCGGACAACCCCCTAGAATCGCCGCACCTTTGAAGGAGACGATTAGCATGCTGATGGTGATTTCCCCCGCCAAGACCCTCGATTACGAAACACCGCCGGCTACCGAGCGTTTTACCCAACCGCAATACCTGGACCACTCCCAGGAACTGATCGAACAATTGCGCGATCTTTCGCCGGCCCAGATCAGCGAACTGATGCACGTCTCCGACAAGATCGGCGGCCTCAATGCCGCGCGGTTCGGCAGTTGGACCCCGGCATTCACCCCGGCCAATGCCAAGCAGGCGTTGCTGGCCTTCAAGGGTGACGTCTACACCGGCCTGGATGCGCAGAGCTTCGGCGAAGCCGATTTCGACTACGCCCAGCAACACCTGCGCATGCTCTCTGGCCTCTACGGCCTGTTGCGCCCGCTGGATCTGATGCAACCCTATCGCCTGGAGATGGGCACGAAACTGAGCAATGCCCGCGGCAAGGACCTCTACGCATTCTGGGGCTCACGCATCAGTGAATGGCTGAACGAAGCGTTGGCCGACCAGGGCGACGATGTCCTGCTGAACCTGGCGTCCAATGAGTATTTCTCGGCGGTCAAGCGCAGCGCATTGAAGGCGCGCGTCATCGACACCGAGTTCAAGGACCTGAAGAATGGCCAGTACAAGATCATCAGTTTCTACGCCAAGAAAGCCCGGGGCCTGATGAGTCGCTTCGTGATCCAGGAGCGCATCAACGATCCAGCACAGCTCAAGGAATTCGATGTGCAGGGCTATCGCTTCCACGCACAACAATCGACCCCGGACAAACTGGTTTTCCTGCGTGACCATGCCCCCGAATAGAGCATGACTTTATATCGCCCCCTGATCGGGGGCTTCGA
Organism: Pseudomonas citri; assembly: GCF_025336485.1. Classification (GTDB taxonomy): domain Bacteria; phylum Pseudomonadota; class Gammaproteobacteria; order Pseudomonadales; family Pseudomonadaceae; genus Aquipseudomonas; species Aquipseudomonas citri. The sequence goes on from NZ_JAODAB010000029.1 coordinate 44,497, forward strand.
TCAAACCCGCGTTTGTCATCTTAGTTACTCGCCCATTTCGTCATTTTCATGACGCCAATAAATCGACCACCCCTCTCACTAACTTTTCTTTCACTCGACACTCGTCAGTTTTTTGCGTAGTGGCACCAAAAAATTTCTCAGGTAGTGGCAAAGAACCATCTACCCCCGCCAACTACCCGTTAATAAAGGGCGAAACGGCAAGTGCCATCAAATTGAAAGTAGTGCCATCTTTCATAATATTTCGAAAAATTTCGAAATTCGCGATGGGCGGATCGGAACTATGTGAAATCGCACGGCTCATACCACCCGTAACGATTCTCGGCGAGCGTGTAAGAGATAACTTACAAAGGAGGTCGGTCGAATTTAACCAAGTTGTCACGAGAACTTAGTGAAACGATCGTCTCATAGGATTCACTTAAAAGGACGGGAGATAACGCACCATTAGTATCCCCAAAAAGGCCAAGGCTGCGCCCCTATCACGTGCTCACCTGAGCACACAAGCTGCTGATTTTGTGGGCTTTATGCCAGAAATCAGCAGTGAAGAACCTTTGCACGAGCGTTCCCGACAACGAGGACTGGCTGCATAACAGGGCAAGTCATAACAACTAGGCCACTTGCGCACAACTTGAGTGCAATTATTTAGCCACTCGGAACTTTGTATGCCTGTACCCGGCATTGTCGCGCCTGCGCGCCACACTTCCGAGTGCACTATGACCGCTGAAAAGACTATTAACTCCGGCCATTTAATGGCGTAAAAACAGAGGTAAATGCGATGCGCATTAGCATATTTGGTTTGGGTTACGTCGGTGCAGTATGTGCCGGTTGCCTGTCTGCACGGGGCCATGACGTAGTTGGCGTAGATGTCGCCAAAGACAAGATCGACATGATCAACGCCGGTAAATCGCCGATCGTTGAACCGGGTCTGGGTGAGCTGTTGGCGCAAGGCATTGAAACAGGCCGGCTGCGTGGCACCACCAACTTCGCCGAAGCGATCCGCGATACCGACCTGTCGATGATTTGTGTCGGTACACCGAGCAAAAAGAACGGTGACCTGGAACTGAATTACATCGAAGCAGTATGCCGCGAGATCGGTTATGTCCTGCGCGACAAGACCACCCGCCACACCATCGTGGTTCGCAGTACCGTACTGCCGGGCACCGTGGCGAACGTGGTCATCCCGATCCTGGAAGACTGCTCCGGCAAGAAAGCCGGCGTCGACTTCGGTGTTGCCGTCAACCCTGAGTTCCTGCGCGAAAGCACCGCGATCAAGGACTACGACCAGCCGCCAATGACCGTGATCGGTGAGCTGGACAAAGCCTCCGGCGACGTCCTGCAATCGCTGTACGAAGAACTCGATGCGCCGATCATCCGCAAGGACATCGCCGTCGCCGAGATGATCAAGTACACCTGCAACGTCTGGCACGCCACCAAGGTGACCTTCGCCAACGAGATCGGCAACATCGCCAAGGCGGTCGGCGTCGACGGTCGCGAAGTGATGGACGTGGTCTGCCAGGACAAGGCCCTGAACCTGTCCCAGTACTACATGCGCCCTGGCTTCGCCTTCGGCGGCTCGTGCCTGCCCAAGGACGTTCGCGCCCTGACCTACCGCGCCGGTTCCCTGGACGTGGAAGCGCCACTGCTCAACTCGCTGATGCGCAGTAACGAATCGCAAGTGCAGAACGCCTTCAACATCGTCTCCAGCCACGAGAAGCGCAAAGTCGCCCTGCTGGGCCTGAGCTTCAAGGCCGGCACTGACGACCTGCGTGAAAGCCCGCTGGTGGAACTGGCGGAAATGCTGATCGGCAAGGGTTACGACCTGCGCATCTACGACCGCAACGTCGAATACGCCCGTGTCCACGGCGCGAACAAGGACTACATCGAGTCGAAGATTCCTCACGTCTCGTCGTTGCTCAACTCGGACTTCGACGCGGTGGTCGACAACTCCGACATCATCATCCTCGGCAACCGCGACGAGCAGTTCCGCGCACTGACCGAGAACGTACCGGAAGGCAAGCAGGTCATCGACCTGGTCGGCTTCATGTCCAAGGCCACTTCCCCAAGCGGCCGGACCGAAGGCATCTGCTGGTAAGGCAGCCGCAAGCTTCAGGCACCAAGCCCGGGCGAATGCACATTCGCCTGGGCTTGAAGCTTGGAGCTTGAAGCTTGCAACTGACTTTAGGGTACCGATTATGCACAGGCTAAAGCACGGCCTGCTCCAGGCCGCCGGTTGGCTGTTTTACTTGAGTTTATTGATGGGCATCGCCATGGCGCTGCCCACGTCCACGTTCGACTCCGAATCCAAGGATTTCATCTTCCTGATCGGTGCCGTGGGCATTTGGCGTTATTCCATGGGCGCGACGCATTTCGTGCGTGGAATGATCTTCCTGTACATCGTCTACCCGCACCTGCGTCGCAAGATTCGCAAAATGGGCAAGGCCGCGGACCCGTCCCACGTGTACCTGATGGTCACCAGTTTCCGGATCGACGCGCTGACCACCGCCCAGGTCTATGGCTCGGTGATTCGCGAGGCGATCGAATGCGGGCTGCCCACCACCGTGGTCTGCTCCATCGTGGAAATGTCCGACGAACTGCTGATCAAGAGCCTCTGGGCTCGCCAGAACCCGCCAGCGCGGGTCAAGCTGGACTTCGTGCGCATTCCCGGTACCGGCAAGCGTGACGGGCTGGCCTTCGGCTTCCGCGCCATCTCCCGCCACCTGCCGGATGACCGCGCCGTGGTGGCCGTGATCGATGGCGACACCGTGCTCGCCGAAGGCGTCGTGCGCAAGACCGTGCCGTGGTTCCACCTGTTCGGCAATGTCGGCGGCCTGACCACCAACGAGTTCTGCGAAGTGCGCGGCGGCTACATCATGAGCGAATGGCACAAGCTGCGTTTCGCCCAGCGTCACATCAACATGTGCTCCATGGCCCTGTCCAAGCGCGTGCTGACCATGACCGGGCGCATGTCGGTGTTCCGTGCCACCGTGGTGACCAACCCCGAATTCATCGCCGACGTGGAAAGCGACTCGCTGCAACACTGGCGCCTGGGCCGCTTCAAGTTCCTGACCGGCGATGACAAATCGAGCTGGTTCAGCCTGATGCGCCTGGGCTACGACACGTTCTACGTGCCCGATGCGGCGATCCTGACGGTCGAGCATCCGCCGGAAAAGAGTTTCATCAAGGCCAGTCGCAAACTGATGTTCCGCTGGTATGGCAACAACTTGCGGCAAAACTCCCGGGCCCTGGGCCTGGGTCTGCGCCGCCTGGGCCTGTTTACCTCGGTGGTGCTGTTCGACCAGCGCGTGTCGATGTGGACCTCGCTGCTGGGCCTGACCGTGGCACTGATCGCCAGCTTCAAGTACGGCACCGCGTTCATCCTGGCGTACCTGCTATGGATCGGTATTACCCGGTTCATCCTGACCTTGCTGCTGTCGTGCTCCGGCCACCGGATCGGCCCTGCCTACCCGGCGATTCTCTATTACAACCAGATCGTCGGCGCCCTGGTGAAGATCTACGTGTTCTTCCGCCTCGACCAACAGTCCTGGACGCGCCAACCCACTTCTCTGTCTCGTGATCTCGCCAGCTTTCAACGTTGGTTCAACACATGGTCGTCTCGGACCATGACCTTCTCCGCCGGCAGCATTTTTGTTGCCGTGCTGCTGATGATGGTCTGACCGGACTTGAATGAATTAACCAGGAAATCGCCCCTATGAATACCGCCGTGAATGTCAACGTAGTGCATGAATCCGAAGCCCAGCGCCAACACGCCCGAGTGAAAATCCCGGCCAAGTTGCGTTTCTTCGGCCCCGACCGGACGCCCATGGAAGTCAAGGTCCTGGACCTGTCCGCCGGTGGCCTGAGCTTCAATGCCGGTCAACTGCCCCTCAAGGTCGGCGAGGCCTACAAGGGTCGCCTGCAATTCGTCATCGACAACCTGGGCCTGGCCATGGACGTGGAACTGCAGATCCGCTCCCACGACCGCCAGACCGGCCGCACCGGCTGCCAGTTCCAGAACCTGGAACCACGGGACATCTCGACACTGCGCCACATCATCACCTCGCACCTGGCCGGCGACATCGTCGGCGTTGGCGATGTGCTGGCGACCCTGCAACGCGACAACTTCACCAAGGCGCGCAAGCAAAAAGACGAAAGCGGTGGCATGAGCGCCTTTGGCCGCCTGCGGGCCGTGACCTTCAGCCTGGGTGTGTTCGTCGTTGGCCTGACGGCGTTCGGCTTCGTTTTCAAGTCGGTGTACGGCATGTACTTCGTCAGCCACGCCCAGGCGGGCCTGGTGAACGTACCGGGCATGGCCATCACCATGCCTCGCGACGGCACCGTGCAAAGCCTGGTCAAGGCTGACGGCGTAGCCGCCAAGGGCGCCCCGCTGGCCACGTTCAGCACCAGCATGCTCGACGTGCTCAAGGGCCACCTGGACGACAACCAACTGCAACCGGCCAAGGTCGAGGAATTGTTCGGCAAGCAGATGACCGGCACCCTGACTTCCCCGTGCGACTGCATCGTGGCCCAGCAACTGGTGTCCAACGGTCAGTACGCCAGCAAGGGCGACACGATCTTCCAACTGGTCCCACGGGGCACCGAAGCCAACATCGAGGCACGCTTCTCCTATCGCCAGTTCGGCGACGTGCGCCCAGGCACTGCGGTCAGCTTCCAGGTGGCCGGCGAAGACGTCACCCGTACCGGCAAGATCGTCAGCAGCACCAGTCTGAAAAGTGAAGACCTGTCCTCCGATATCCGTGTGCTGATCAAGCCTGACGAACCCCTGGACAGCTCGCTGGCCGGCCGTCCGGCAGAAGTTCACAGCGACCGGGGCCCGAACCTGGGCTGGCTGATCGACAAAGCCATGGCCGTCGGTATTTAAGTCGAGGATATGCCCGTGACCATTATAAAAATCCTGAACACCCCACAGACCCTGTGGGAGCGACGGTTCGGCGACCCGAATTGCTCGCGAAAGGATCAACGCGGTCAGGATGATTTGCCGCAAGCGCGTTCCCACCTGGGAACATTCTGTGCCCTGGCATTGGCCGTCAGCCTGGCCGGTTGCGCCGGGCTGCCCGACCAACGCCTGGCCAACGAAGCCCTCAAGCGCGGCGACACGGCGCTGGCGCAGCAGAACTATCAGCGACTGGCAGACCTGGGCTACAGCGAGGCCCAGGTGGGCCTGGCTGACATCCAGGTGGACAGCCATGATCCCGAGCAGATGAAGAAAGCCGAGGCGACGTATCGCGCCGCGGCCGACATCTCGCCACGGGCCCAGGCGCGCCTGGGTCGCCTGCTGGTGGCCAAGCCAGGCTCCACCGAAGCGGAAAAGCACGAAGCCGAAGGTCTGTTGAAGAAAGCCTTCGCCAACGGTGAAGGCAATACCCTCATCCCGCTGGCGATGCTGTACCTGCAATACCCCCACAGCTTCCCGAACGTCAACGCCCAGCAGCAGATCAGCCAATGGCGCAGCGCCGGCTACCCGGAAGCGGGCCTGGCGCAGATCCTGCTCTATCGCACCCAGGGCACCTACGACCAGCACCTGGACGAAGTGGAAAAAGTCTGCAAGGCGGCACTGGCCACCACGGACATCTGCTATGTCGAACTGGCCACGGTCTATCAGAAACGCGGCCAACCGGAACAGCAGGCTGAACTGCTCAAGCAGATGCAGGCCGGTCATGCCCGCGGTGTCGTGTCCGCCCAACGGGTCGACAGCGTCGCTCGCGTCCTGGCCGACTCCAGTCTGGGCAAGACCGATGAAAAAACCGCGCAGTCGCTGCTCGAAGGCATCGCTCCCGGCTACCCCGCTGCCTGGGTCAGCCTGGCGCAACTGCTCTACGACTTCCCCGAACTGGGCGACGTCGACAAGATGATGCAATACCTGGAGAACGGTCGCGCCGCCGACCAGCCGCGTGCCGAGCTGCTGCTGGGCAAGCTGTACTACGAAGGCAAGTGGGTGCCGGCCGACGCCAAGGTCGCCGAAGCGCACTTCCAGAAAGCCGTTGGCCGCGAAGTGGCCGCCGACTACTACCTCGGCCAGATCTACCGCCGCGGTTACCTGGGCCAGGTGTACTCGCAAAAAGCCCTGGACCACCTGCTCAAGGCCGCCCGCAACGGCCAGAACAGTGCCGACTACGCCATTGCCCAGCTGTTCTCCCAGGGCAAGGGCACCAAGCCCAACCCGGTCTACGCCTACGTGTTCAGCCAGTTGGCCAAGGTCCAGAACACCCCGCAAGCGAACGAGCTTGCCCAGACCCTCGAAACACAACTACCGCCGCAGCAGCTTGCCCAAGCCCAACGCCTGCTACAACAAGAGCAGGCCATTCGTGGCGCCATGAGCCCCGATACGCTGGAACTGCAAGCCCTGAAAGAAGATGACGGCGAGGAACAACTATGAAGCCCTTGAAGCTCAATCCTTTTGTAAAGGCCGGTATTGGCCTGTCGTTTGCCCTGCTGTGGTCTTGCCCGACCTTGGCGGCACTGACCGAAAGCAAGAATTTCGGCCTGGAAGTGAAGATCACCGGCCAGTCCGAAGATGACCGCGACCTCGGCACCCAGAGCGGTGGCGACGTCAACGGCGTCGGCCTGGACCTGCGTCCCTGGATCTATGGCGAAAGCGGCAACTGGAGCGCCTACGCCATGGCCCAGGCCGTGACCTCCACCGACGTCATCGAGACGGACACCCTGCAACAGTCCGATGGCAGCACCCAGCAAACCGACAGCGGCGACCGCGAAGCCAAGAAAAACTACCTGGCCATGCGTGAATTCTGGATTGGCTACAGCGGCCTGACCCAGTACCCGGGCGAGCAGCTGAAATTCGGTCGCCAACGCCTGCGCAACGATGACGGCCAATGGCGCGACACCAACATCGAAGCCCTGAACTGGACCTTCGACACCACCTTGCTGCGGGCCAACCTCGGCGTCGCCGAACGGTTCAGCGAATACCGCACCGACCTCAAGGAGTTGTCGCCCAAGGACAAGGATCGCCTGCACGTCTACGGCGACGTGGGTTACCAATGGATGCCAGGCCAGTGGGCCAGCATCCGCGCCCACCACACCCATGATAACGGCAGCCTCGACTACCCGACCCCGGGCGAACCCACCGACACCCTGGACAAGACCCAGAACGGTGACATTTCCTGGCTGGGCCTGGAAGCCAACAGCGACGCCTACAACTGGCGCAACACCAACACCGTCAACTACTGGGCCAGTCTCACCGGCATGACCGGCGACAGCGACACCGTCAACCCGCTCAACGCCGACGGCACGCGTCCGGCGCAAGCCAAGCGCAGCGAAGACCTGAACGGCTGGGCCACTGACCTGGGTATCCGCCTGCGCCTGGACCCGCAATGGCAAGTCGGTGCGGCCTATGCCCGCGCCAGCGACGAGTACCAACAGAACGGCCTGCAAAGCAACCGTTCGAACTTCACCGGCACCCGTTCGCGCGTGCACCGTTTCGGCGAAGCGTTCCGTGGCGAAATGGCCAACACCCAGAGCGCCAGCCTGTTCGGTTCCTGGCAACTGCGTGACGAATACGATGCCAGCCTCGTGTACCACAAGTTCTGGCGCGTGGACGGCAACAAGCCCGTGGGCAGCAATGGCATCAACGCGGTGGAAAACAACACCGACGACGTGACCGGCGCGATCCTGTCCACCTCGACCCTGCCGCTGCGCGATGGCGACAAGGACCTGGGCCAGGAAGTCGACCTGGTGGTCACCAAGTACTTCAAGCAAGGCCTGTTGCCGGCGGCACTGAGCCAGTCCATCGATGAGCCGTCGGCGCTGGTGCGCTTTCGTGGCGGCGTGTTCAAGCCGGGCGACGCCTACGGCAAAGAGGTCGATTCGTACATGCATCGCGCCTTTGTCGACGTGATCTGGCGCTTCTGATGCAAATGGCCATGGGAGTGCCCGAAATGAACCGCTACCTCAGGAACAGCCAGGCGATGAAAGGTTCGCTCAGCCTGTTGGTCGCAGCCATGCTGCTGGCCGGCTCGCCGGCGTTCGCCAACGTTGAACCGGCGGTCAAGCCGGGCAACGTGGTCAAGGAACTGCAACGCGCCAAGACCTACACCGTCAACAGTGCGCCGACCGCGCCACTGGAGCTGGCCAAGCCCACCCTGCCCGACCTCAAAGGCTTCACCGCCGAAGCGGCCGCGGCAAAAATCGTCCGCGCCAAACCCGGCAAGACCAGCGTGCGCCGGATGATGCAGGAAAACGCCCTGAAGGACTTCATCGGCGGCGACAACAAGATGGCCGAGTGGGTGGTGCGCCAGCACGGTATCCCACAGGCCATCTTCGTCGACGATGGCTACATGAACTTCAAGGACCTGGCCAAGAAACAGCCCAAGTACATCATCGAAACTTCGCCAGGCGTCTACCTGGCGAAGATCCCGATCGTGGTCGGCCAGAAAGGCATCCTGGAAATCGACAAACAGACCCAGGAACTGCGCTTGTCCCAGGAAGGTGGCTCGTTCCTGGTCAACGACGGCCAGTTGTTCATCCGGGACACCAAGGTCACCGGTTGGCGCGAGAAGGACAATGGCCCGGCCACGTTCCGCTCGCCCAAGGAGTTCCGTCCGTTCCTGCTGTCCTGGGGCGGCACCGAAACCTACATCGTCAATACCAAGATGGCCAGCTTCGGCTACTCCAACAGTAAGTCGTACGGGGTGAGTATTTCCCAGTACACGCCGAACATGGCCAAGGTCCTCAAGCGCCCGGAACCAACCGGCTGGATCATCGGTTCCGAGTTCTCGGACATGTGGTACGGCTTCTACTGCTACGAAACCCGCGACTTCGTGGTCAAGAGCAACACCTACAAAGACAACATCGTCTACGGCATCGACCCCCACGACCGTTCCCATCGGCTGGTCATCGCCGACAACACCGTCTACGGGACCAAGAAAAAGCACGGGATCATTATTTCCCGTGAGGTCAACGACAGCTTCATTTTCAACAACCGCAGCTACGACAACAAACTCTCGGGCCTGGTGATCGACCGGAACAGCGTGAACAACATCATCGCCTACAACGAGATCTACAAGAACCACACCGACGGCATCACGCTCTATGAGAGTGCGGACAACCTGCTGTGGGACAACAAGGTGATCAGCAACCAGCGCCACGGCATCCGGATTCGTAACAGCGTGAACATTCGCCTTTACGAAAACGTGTCCATGGCCAACGGCCTGACCGGTATCTACGGCCACATCAAGGACCTGTCCGACACCGACCGCGACATCAAGCTCGACCCGTTCGACGCCGAGGTCTCGCTGATCGTCGTGGGTGGTGAACTGGCTGCCAACGGCAGTGGTCCGCTGTCCATCGACTCGCCGTTGAGCGTCGAGCTGTACCGCGTGTCCATGCTCGCGCCGACCAAAACCAGTGGCATCAGCTTCACGGGAATCCTGGGCGAACGCCAGGACGAAATTCTCGACCTGCTGGTGCGCCAGCAGAAAGCCGTGCTGATCGACCCCGTCGAACGCCAGACCGAAATGCGGGACTGAGGATGACCTTTATGAACCCCCAAATGATCAAACTCCTGGGCCTGTCCGCCCTGACTGCCGGCATCCTGGCCGCTGCAAGCGGTGCGCGCGCCGATGAAATCAAGGCGCCGACTTTCACTGCCGAACCGTGCTGCAACCTGTGCCCTGCCGCCCATGATGCGAAAAACTACACCACGCGCTACCAGCAGAACTTCACCACGCTGGTGCAAGCCCAGGGCGACTGGCTGTTCCGGACCCAGGAAGACCTGCGCACCGAGTTCAGCACCACCCCGGCCGGCTACAAGCGCATGCAGCAACTGCACGATGCGTTCAAGGCAAAGGGCGTCGAGCTGGTGATCGTCTACCAGCCGACCCGTGGCCTGGTGAACCGCAACAAGCTCAACCCGCAGGAAAAAGCCAGCTTCGATTATGAGAAGGCCCTGACCAACTACAAGGGCATGCTCGGCCGTTTCGCGCAGATGGGCTACGTGGTGCCGGACCTGTCGCCGCTGACCAACGAAAACCAGCCCGAAACCCTGCCGGCCCACGACTTCTATTTCCGTGGCGACCAGCACTGGACCCCCTACGGCGCCCAGCGCACGGCCAAAATCGTCGCCGAGAAGGTCAAGCAGATCCCGGCCTTCGCCGACATTCCCAAGCGTGAGTTCGAGACCAAGAAGTCCGGCCGCATGGGCAAGACCGGTACCTTGCACAACATGGCCGGGCAACTGTGCGGCACCAGCTATGCAATCCAGTACATGGACCAGTTCACCACCGAGCCGAAAGGCGAAGCCGGTGACGGCGACCTGTTCGGCGATTCCGGCAACCCGCAGATCACCCTCGTGGGTACCAGCCACAGTGGCAAGAACTACAACTTCGCCGGTTTCCTGGAAGAAGCCATCGGCGCCGACATCCTCAACGTGGCCTTCCCCGGCGGCGGCTTCGAGGGCGCGATGATCCAGTACCTGGGCAGCGAAGAATTCCAGAAGAACCCGCCGAAGATCCTGATCTGGGAATTCTCGCCGCTGTACCGCCTGGACCAGGAAACCATCTACCGCCAGATGATGGCACTACTGGACAACAACGGCTGCGAAGGCAAGCCGGCCCTGATGAGCAGCAAGACTGCGCTCAAGCCCGGCAAGAATGAATTGATGGTCAACAGCAAGAACATGGACCTGCGTAACGGCAGTCACCAAGTCGACATACGTTTCGCCGACACCTCGGTGAAAACGTTGCAAGCCACCCTCTGGTACATGAATGGGCGCCACGAGGATATCAAGATCGAAAAACCGAATACCTCGGACACCGACGGACGTTTCGCCTTCCAGTTGCGCACCGATGAGGACTGGGCTTCGCAAAACCTGCTGGCCGTTGAAGTCCAGGGTCCCGAAGCCGGTGCAGCGCCACAGCAAATCGAAGCGAAAGTCTGCAAACGCAACGTCTCTGTGCAAGCCGAACAAACGGCTCAAATCGGACAATGAGGTCTCGTCTCATGACCAGAACCACGCGTACCCGAACGTTGAAAAACCTGTTGGCACCGTCCCTGCTGGCCCTGGCGATGTTTGCCGGGACCACGCAGGCCGCGGCGCCGCTGCGCCCGCCACAAGGCTACTTCGCGCCGATCGAGAAGACCAAGGTCGGCGCCCCGGCCCAGGGTTGCGACGCGACTCCGACGCCTTACACCGGCGCCTTGCAGTTTCGCAGCAAGTACGAAGGCTCCGACAAGGCCCGTGCGACGCTGAATGTGCAATCGGAAAAGGCCTTCCGTGACAGCACCGCCGACATCACCAAGATCGAGCGCGGCGTCAGCAAGCAAGTGATGCAGTTCATGCGCGACGGTCGCCCCGAGCAACTGGACTGCACCTTGAACTGGCTGACCGCTTGGGCCCAGGCCGATGCGTTGATGTCCAAGGACTTCAACCACACCGGCAAGTCCATGCGCAAATGGGCCCTGGGCAGCATGGCTTCGGCCTATGTGCGCCTGAAGTTCTCCGAGTCCCGCCCTCTGGCCACGCACCAGGAGCAGGCACAACTGATCGAAAACTGGTTCAGCCGGATGGCCGACCAGGTGGTCAGCGACTGGGACAACCTGCCGCTGGACATGACCAACAACCACTCGTACTGGGCGGCGTGGTCGGTGATGGCCGCGTCCGTGGCGACCAACCGTCGCGACCTGTTCGACTGGGCCGTCAAGGAATACAAGGTCGGCGTCAACCAGGTCGACGCCGACGGTTTCTTGCCCAACGAACTCAAGCGCAAGCAACGGGCCCTGTCCTACCACAACTATGCCCTGCCGCCGCTGGCGATGATCGCCAGCTTCGCCCAGGTCAACGGCGTGGACCTGCGCCAGGAAAACAACGGCGCCCTCAAACGCCTGGCCGACCGGGTACTGGCCGGCGTGAAGGACCCGGACATCTTCGAAGAGAAGAACGGCGAAAAGCAGGACATGAAGGACCTGAAGGTCGACTCGAAATTCGCCTGGCTCGAACCGTTCTGCAGCCTCTACACCTGCTCCGAGGATGTGCTGGAACGCAAGCACGAGATGCAACCGTTCAAGACCTTCCGCCTCGGCGGGGACCTGACCCGGGTGTATGACCCTGCGCGGGAGAAAGGCGAAAAAGGAAGTTGATGCCATCTCTCCTGCCTGGCAGGAAAGTGGTCTGTTTGGAATGCAATAACCCCCCGGTTTTCATGGGGGGGTTTGGGGGGGCCTTGGCCCTTGACTGTTGATTCAACAAGGAGAGATCGGGATGGTATTTTCATCCAACGTGTTTCTGTTCCTGTTCTTGCCGATCTTCCTCGGCTTGTACTACTTGAGCGGGCAACGCTATCGCAACCTGCTGCTGCTGGTCGCCAGCTATGTGTTCTATGCCTGGTGGCGGGTGGACTTCCTGGCACTGTTCGCCGGCGTGACGCTGTGGAACTACTGGATCGGCCTGAAGGTTGGCGCCGCTGGCGTGCGCACCAAACCGGCCCAGCGCTGGCTGTTGCTCGGCGTGGCGGTAGACCTGTGCATCCTGGGCTACTTCAAGTACGCCAACTTCGGCGTGGACAGCCTCAACGCGATCATGACCAGCTTCGGTCTCGAACCGTTCATCCTGACCCACGTGCTGTTGCCGATCGGGATCTCGTTCTACATCTTCGAGTCCATCAGCTACATCATCGACGTCTATCGCGGTGACACGCCGGCGACCCGCAACCTGATCGACTTCGCAGCGTTCGTGGCGATCTTCCCGCACCTGATCGCCGGTCCCGTGCTGCGTTTCCGTGACCTGGCCGACCAGTTCAACAACCGCACCCACACCCTGGACAAGTTCTCCGAAGGCTGCACGCGCTTCATGCAGGGCTTCATCAAGAAAGTGTTCATCGCCGACACCCTGGCGGTGGTCGCCGACCACTGCTTCGCCTTGCAGAACCCGACCACGGGCGACGCCTGGCTCGGCGCCCTGGCCTATACCGCGCAGCTGTACTTCGACTTCTCCGGCTACAGCGACATGGCCATCGGCCTGGGCCTGATGATGGGTTTCCGCTTCATGGAAAACTTCAAGCAGCCCTACATCAGCCAGTCGATCACCGAGTTCTGGCGGCGCTGGCACATCAGCCTGTCCACCTGGCTGCGCGATTACCTGTACATCACCCTGGGCGGTAACCGCCAAGGCACCCTGATGACCTATCGCAACCTGTTCCTGACCATGCTGCTCGGCGGCCTGTGGCACGGCGCGAACATCACTTATGTGATCTGGGGCGCCTGGCACGGCACCTGGCTGGCCATCGAAAAAGCCGTAGGCATCAACACCACCCCACGCAGCATCAACCCGATCCGCTGGGCCCTGACGTTCCTGCTGGTGGTGATGGGCTGGGTGATTTTCCGTGCCGAGAACCTGCACGTGGCCGGTCGCATGTACAGCGCCATGTTCAGCTTCGGCGACTGGTCGCTCTCGGAACTGACCCGCGCCAACCTCACCGGCCTGCAGATCGCCACGCTGGTGGTGGCCTACATCACCCTGGCCTTCTTCGGCCTGCGGGACTTCTACACCAACCGTCCGCCGCTCAAGACCAAGCCTGAAGTGAACACCCAGGCCGATGGCCCGGCGACCGCACAGCCGGGGATGATCAAAGCCGTACCGGGCGACAACCCGTCGACCATCCACGAGCCGGGCTACACCGTGGGCGTCGAAGCCCAGGTGCAACCGGCCTACTGGACGGTGGACTGGTCCCGCTACGTGATGCGCGCTCTGGTGCTGCTGTTGTTCATCGCCTCGATTCTCAAACTCTCGGCGCAAAGCTTCTCGCCGTTCCTTTACTTCCAGTTCTGAGGGATCTGACCATGACCCGCTCATTACGCATCTTTTACATCGCACTGTTCATGCTGATCCTGACAGCACTGGGCCTGTGGTCGATGCGCAGCTTCTTCGGCTTCAGCACCAACCCCGATGCGACCGTGCTCAACGGTCGCTGGGCCAAGGCCGTGGAAACGCACTACGACGATGAGTTCCCGATCAAGCGCCTGGGCACCAACCTCTGGGCCGCGCTGGACTACAAGCTGTTCAACGAGGGCCGCAAAGGCGTGGTCCTGGGCCGCGACCAGTGGCTGTACAGCGACGAAGAGTTCAACCCGATCGTCAACGAAGAGCTGAACCTGCAAGGCAACTACGCCCTGGTCGAAGGCGTGCGCCAGAAGCTCAAGGAACAAGGCATTACCCTGGTGATGGCGATCGTGCCGGCCAAGGCACGCCTGTACCCCGAGCACCTGGGCGAAGTGAAGCCGGCCAGCATCCACGCCAACCTCTACCAGGATTTCCACGCCCGTGTGGCGGCGGACAAGATCATCGCCCCTGACCTGCTCGGCCCGCTGCAACAGGCCAAGCAGAACGGCCAGCAAGTGTTCTTGCGCACCGACACCCACTGGACCCCGGAAGGCGCGCAGGTTGCCGCCGAGAAGCTGGCCAAGGCCATCGCCAAACGCACGCCGCTCAACGGCGAGCCGCAGCGTTTCGTCACCGAACCCGGGGAAAAAATCACCCACAAGGGCGACCTGCGTCAGTTCCTGCCGCTGGACCCGCTGTTCGAAAACCTGATGCCAGCCCAGGAGCCGCTGGTCAAGCGCAACACCCGCGAAGCCGACGATCAGCCAGCCGGCGACGACGCGCTGTTCGCCGACGCCCAGGTGCCCGTGGCCCTGATCGGCACCAGCTACAGCGCCAACCCTAACTGGAACTTCGTCGGTGCACTCAAGCAGGCCCTGCACAGCGACGTCGTGAACTACGCCGAAGACGGCCACGGCCCGGTTCTGCCGATGCTCAGCTATCTCAAGAGCGATGCCTTCAAGAACAGCCCGCCACAGGTGCTGATCTGGGAGTTTCCTGAACGTTATCTGCCTGTAAACAACGAAATCGGCGACGCCGACCCGCAGTGGGTCGCAGAGCTCAAACAAGCCGGCGCCCGCCAACAGAATGTCGCCGCCAACACACAATCCGAGACGCCCGACCGGGCGCAAAACTGAAAGAGAGGTCCACCATGACTTTCAACACTACTCCTCGCCGTCTCGCTGCCCGTTCCTTCAAGGCTGTGGCCCTGGTCGCCAGCATGAGCGCCCTCTCGCTGTCCGCCTTTGCCGGTGACTCGGCCCTGTACGGCCCTGTCGCACCAAAAGGTTCGAGCTTCGTGCGGGTCTACAACGCCAGCAACGCTGAAGTCAGCACCACCGTCGGCAGCACCAACATCAGCGATGTGGCACCCTTGGCCAGCAGCGATTTCAGCTTCATGCCCGGTGGTGACTACAGCGCCAAGGTCGGCAGCCAGACCGTGCCGGTGAAACTCGCCGCCGATCACTATTACACCCTGGTCAACAACGCCAGCGGCCAGCCGCAGTTGATCGAAGAGCCGCCGTTCAAGAACAAGCAGAAGTCCCTGGTCCGCGTGCAGAATCTCACCGACAAGGCACTGACCCTCAAGACCGCCGACGGCAAGACCGAAGTGGTACCGAACGTGGCGGCCAAGGGCCGTGGCGAGCGTGAAATCAACCCGGTGAAAGTGAGCCTGGCGCTGTTCGAAGGCGACAAGAAAGTCGGCGACCTCAAGCCTGTGGCCCTGGAGCGCGGCGAAGCGGCCGTGCTGTACGTCACCGGCTCCGGAAGCAGCTTGTCGCCGGTCTGGGTAAAGCGTCCAGTTTCAACCCGCTGATGGATTCGCTCGATTGACGCTGTATCTCCGTGGGAGCGAGGCGTCATTCGGGCACGGAACAAAAACAAGAGTGAAACGACAGAACGCAGTAGCTCTATAACCATTACGCTTCAAAGGAGTAACACACATGATTCCGGTGATCTTGTCAGGTGGTAGCGGCTCACGTCTTTGGCCGCTTTCGCGCAAGCAATTCCCTAAACAGTTCCTGGCCCTGACCGGCGAACACACCCTGTTCCAGCAGACCATCGAACGCCTGGTGTTCGAAGGCATGGACACCCCGATCGTGGTCTGCAACAAAGACCACCGTTTCATCGTCAACGAGCAGTTGAGCAACCGCAAGCTGGAAGCCCAACGCATCCTGATGGAACCGTTCGGACGCAACACCGCGCCCGCCGTGGCGCTGACCGCGATGATGCTGGTCAACGAAGGCCGCGACGAGTTGATGCTGGTGCTGCCGGCCGACCACGTCATCGAAGACCAGAAAGCCCTGCAACGCGCCCTGGCCCTGGCCACCGTGGCCGCCGAGCGTGGCGAAATGGTGCTGTTCGGCATTCCGCCGACCAAGCCGGAAACCGGCTACGGCTACATCAAGTCGACCAACGATGCGCTGTTGCCTGAAGGCGTGAGCCGGGTTTCGCACTTCGTCGAAAAACCCGACGCCAAGCGTGCCACCGAGTTCCTCGAGGCCGGCGGTTACTTCTGGAACAGCGGCATGTTCCTGTTCCGCGCCAGCCGTTTCCTCGAAGAGCTGAAAAAGCACGATCCGGACATCTACGACAACTGCATGCTGACCCTGGAGCGCAGTGAGCAGACCGCGGATACCGTGACCCTCGACGAAGCCACCTTCGCCTGCTGCCCGGACAACTCCATCGACTACGCCGTGATGGAAAAAACCCAGCGCGCCTGCGTGGTTCCGCTGGCGGCCGGCTGGAGCGATGTCGGTTGCTGGGCGTCGCTGTGGGAAGTCAATGCAAAAGACCCCAACGGCAACGTCACCAAGGGCGACGTGGTGATCCAGGACAGCCGCAACTGCATGGTCCATGGCAACGGCAAGCTGGTGTCGGTGATCGGCCTGGAAAACATCGTGGTGGTCGAAACCAAGGACGCCATGATGATCGCCCACAAGGACAAGGTCCAAGGCGTGAAACAACTGGTCAACACCCTCAATGCCCAGGGTCGTACCGAAACCCAGAACCACTGCGAAGTCTATCGTCCGTGGGGCTCGTACGACTCGGTGGACATGGGCGGTCGCTTCCAGGTCAAGCACATCTCGGTCAAGCCGGGCGCGTGCCTGTCGCTGCAGATGCACCACCACCGCGCCGAACACTGGATCGTGGTCAGCGGCACCGCCGAAGTGACCTGCGATGAAAACGTGTTCCTGCTCACCGAAAACCAGTCGACCTACATCCCGATCGCGTCGGTTCACCGCCTGCGCAACCCGGGCAAGATCCCGCTGGAAATCATCGAAGTGCAGTCCGGCAGCTACCTGGGCGAAGACGACATCGAGCGTTTCGAAGACATCTATGGTCGCTCCACCCCGATCGAGCGCGGCGTCTCGGTGAAAACCATCGCGCAATAACGCTCAGCAAAACGAGAAGCCCCCGTCCAGCCCACTGCGTCCCCTATCCGCAGCGGGTTGGGCGGGGGCTTTTTGGCTTTGTGCGGGGCCAATATCATCGTGTCGATCCCTTCGGTAGGATGTCACTAGTGGCCTGTACGATTAGCCACTGGGATCACGGAGGTTTTCGCCATGCTCATCGGTGTCTTGCTGGTCATCACCTGGCTCATCCTGCTGTTGCGCTACCCGGCCAAGGCCTTGCCGGTGTCGCTGGCGGCGTTCATCGGCCTGGGGCTGGTGGCGGCGTGGGTGGTCTGGCAGGAAAACCGCGAGACCCGGCAACTGGCGCGCCTGGAGCTGCGCATCACCTACGCCCCCGAACACTGCCCCGCCGACCGGCCCTTGCTGTTGCACATGAACAACGGCAACGATGCACCGCTGACGGAACTGCGCTGGCGGATCGCGGCCTATGCGCCCGGCGACACCACCAACCTGGCCGACACGCCCTACAGCGCACCGCGCTACCACGGCCCGGGTGAATTGCAGGCCGGCAAGGATTGGCAAGACTGCCTGCCCCTGCCGCCCCTGCGTCCCGGCTATCGCCCGCAGACATTGGAGTTTCGCGCCGAGCGATTGCGAGGTAGTTTCTCCAACTGATTGCCCCTTTCATTTCTTGCACAAGGACCTGCGCCATGCCCGTCGCGTTGATCACCGGATGTTCCAGCGGCATCGGCCGCGCCCTCGCCGAGGCCTTCAAGGCCGCCGGCTATCAGGTCTGGGCCAGCGCGCGCAAGGCTGAGGACGTGGCCCAGCTCTCGGCCGCCGGGTTCACCGCCGTGCAATTGGACGTGAACGACGGTCAGGCGTTGGAGCTGCTGGCCGAACGGATCAACCAGCAACATGGGGGCCTGGATGTGCTAGTCAACAACGCTGGCTACGGCGCCATGGGGCCGCTGCTGGACGGGGGCGTAGCGGCCCTGCAACGGCAATTCGAAACCAATGTGTTCGCCATCGTCGGCGTCACCCGCGCACTGTTCCCGGTGCTGCGCCGGGCCAGGGGGCTGGTGGTGAACATCGGCAGCGTTTCCGGGGTATTGGTCACGCCGTTTGCCGGCGCCTATTGCGCCTCGAAGGCGGCGGTGCATGCCTTGAGCGATGCACTGCGCATGGAACTGGCACCGTTCGGCATCCGCGTGATGGAAGTCCAGCCCGGCGCCATCGCCTCCAGCTTCGCCAAGAACGCCGGCCACGAAGCCGAACGACTGATCAGCGAACAATCACCCTGGTGGCCCCTGCGCAACGGCATCCGCGCCCGCGCCAAGGCCTCCCAGGACAACCCGACCCCCGCCAGCGAATTCGCCGCCGGCCTGCTCAAAGCCGTGCAACAGCCCAAGCCACCGCGCCTGCTGCGCCTGGGCAATGGCAGCCGGGCACTGCCGTTGATGGCCGGATGGCTGCCCAAGGGGGTGCTGGAGAAGGGGTTGATGAAGCGGTTTGGGTTGGGTGGGGAGTTGTAGTCGCTGCACAAGTCGGTAGGAACTGTGGGAGCAAAGCTTGCTCGCGACCGCGTCCGCACAGTCAACATCGATGCTTGCCGGCCCACCGCTATCGCGAGCAAGCTCGGCTCCCACAGGCAGGCTCGACCACCACCGTGCAAGTCATCCCCGCGGCGAGCAGCACGCCGTCCGGTACCTGATCCAAATGAATGCGCACCGGCACCCGCTGGGCCAGGCGGACCCAGTTGAAGGTCGGGTTCACGTCAGCGATCAGCTCGCGGCTTTCGGGGTTGTCGCGGTCGTAGATGCCTCGGGAAATACTCTCCACATGCCCCACGAGCACCTCGCCGCTCATGAGCTGCAACTGCGCCGAGTCGCCGACGCGCACCTTGGGCAGCTTGGTCTCTTCGAAGAAGCCATAGACCCAGAACGAATTCATGTCGACCACGGCCATCTTGGCCTCGCCGATGCGCGCGTAGTCGCCCCGGTGCACATTGAGATTAGTCACATAGCCATCCACCGCCGCACGCACGTCAGTGCGGGAAAGGTTCAACTCCGCCGCTTCCAGCTGCGCCTGGGCGTGCTGATAGTCGGCCAGGGCCGAGTCGGCGAGGTTGCTGGCGTCGTCGCGGTTTTCCCGGGAGATCACCAGGCTGTCCAGGTCGGCACGCCTGTGGGCGTTGACCTGGCGCATTTCCCAGGTGGCCTTGCGGGACGCCACCAGGGCCCGCGCCTGCTTCACCGCAAGGCGATAATGCTCGGGGTCGATGCGCATCAAGAGGTCGCCCTTGCGCACCAACTGGTTATCACGCACCGGGACTTCGACCACCTCGCCACTGACGTCGGCCGCGACGTTGACGACGTCGGCCCGCACGCGGCCATCGCGGGTCCAGGGGTCGTTCATGTAATGCACCCACAATAAACGACCGATCCACAACGCCAAGGCCAGCACCAACAAGGTCGCCAACAGGCTGAAAAACTTTTTCATCGCATCGATCTCAACGGTAGACCGTCAGCGCCAGCGCGCCGAACAGACAGGTAAACAGACTCAGGCGCAGCAACGCCGGGTGCCAGAAGAAGCGGTACAGGTCCAACCCCGACAAGAAGCGATCCAAGGCCCAGGCCAGGGCCGCGGCAATGAAGAACAGCAAGGTCATGGTGGGCATGTACACGCCATGGAAGGCGATCTCACGGGGCATGTTCAGGTTCCTGGAGCAGCGGTTTCGCATAGGCCGCCAAGGGCGACTGCGGGTCGAGCAACGACGTGCGGATGAAGTGCAGATAGCTTTTCACCCGACGCAGGGCCGACGTGTCGAAATGCGGGGCAAACGGCTCATCGGTGGCTTGTACCCGGCCAAGGGCGTGGTCGACCGCCACCAACGCGCGCGCCAGGTTGTTCGGCCCCGGCTGGCGGAACAACCGCACCAGCGCCCGCCCCATCACCCGGATCGACTGGCGCCAGGGCTGGCTTTGGGCATAGGCCGGGTGCACCGGCAGGATCGCCTGTTCCTTGCGCAACTCGATGATCGCGTGACCGACCTCCAGCACCACGAACATCCAGCGCAGCAAGCCCCGTTGCACCTGGGGTTGCCCCGCCGCCAGCCCATAGGCCTGATGCAGCAGGTCGCGGGTGCGGCTTTCGAAACCCGAGGCCAGGCCCTTGAGCCGGCCGCTGATGGCGAACACCACTTGCTCGCGCAGGTCCTGCTCGAGCCGGCGCCATAGCCAGCGGCTGTTGGGTGGCAGGATGATTGCCCCGGCAGCGGCGCACACCAGCATGCCGAGGACCATGGCGATGTAGTCATTGATGAAGGCGTAGGGGTTGTAGACCGTCAGGTTGTCCGGCACCGAACCCGTGGAGAAAAAGATCAGAAGTCCCAGCCCGACACCGGCGTATTGCGGTCGCGCGCTGAGGAAGGAACCGAGCATGATTACCGGGGCGAGCATCACACAGAGCAAGGGGAAGCCATCGATCAGCGGAAAGATGAAGAACATCTCGACGAATCCGATCAGCGCGCCGAACAACGTGCCGCATGCCATCTGGAAGGCCATGCGCTTAGGGTTCGGCGTGGCGGCCGACAAGCCCACGGTGGCGGCGGCGATCATCGTCATGGTCGCACCGCTCGGCCAGGCCGTGGCGACCCAGTAGCTGCCCAGCACCAGCAGGATGAAGGCGGCGCGAATTCCCGATGCCGCAGCCGCCAGCCAGTTGGTGCGGGGCACGAAGGGTTCATCCCAGCGTTCGCGTTCATGGCGATGCTCGGCCAGGGAGGCGTGGGTCAAGGCATAGCCGTGCAGGTCGTCGACGAAGCGATACAGCAGCTCGTAGGCGGTGTGGAAATCCAACTGATGCGCATCACTGGGGTGCGTTTCCTGGAACAGCGCCCGCAGCCGTCGCACCTGGGCCGGCAGGTCGGCTTTGTAGTCGGCCAACGCGATCGCCAGGCGTGCCGCATCGGCGTCGGTCAGGGCGCGGGCGCTGAAGCCGTCGAGCAGCTCAGCCAGGTTCTGCAAACCGGGCTTGATGGCGTTCACCGCCTGGTCCGCCGCGCTGCTGCGCAAGCGCTGCAACAGTTGATGCAAGGCGTTGAAACGGGTGGTGATGCCCATGAACTCGCTGTTCAGGCGACTGAGCCGGCCATTGCGTCGACGCATGTGCGGGTCTTCGAACACGGTGACGCTGCGCAGGCTTTCCAGGCCGACGGCCTCGGCGATGAAGCGCACGTTAGCGGCTTCGAACGCTTCCCGCTGGCTCCGCCCACGCAAGCCATCGGTGACGAACAAGGCAAACACCCCAAAGCGCTGGTACAAGGCGTTGCGCATGGCGGCGCTGGCGGTTTGCGGCAGGATCGCGGCGCTGACCAGGGTGGCGCAGAAAATCCCCAGGGAAATCTCCAGCACCCGCCACACGGCCGCCATGAACGCCCCCTGCGGATGGGCCAGGGCCGGCAGGCCGATCATCGCCGCGGTGTAGCCGGCCAGCACGAAACCATAGGCACGAAAGTTGCGGCAGCGCGCCGCCCCCGCCGAACAGATGCCGACCCAGATCGCCAGGCTGCCCAGGAACAGCTCGGTGTTCTGGGCGAACAAGGCGATCAGCGCCACCATCACCGACGAACCGGCCAGGGTCCCGAGCAAACGATAGAAACTCTTGGCGAACACCTGGCCGCTCTGCGGCTGCATGACGATGAACACCGTGATCATGGCCGTGCGCGGTTGTGGCAGTTCCAGGCGCATCGCCAGCCACAGCGTCAGGAACGCAGCCAACAGCACCTTGCAGATATAGACCCAGGTCACCCCGTCGCTGCGGGCCCAGTCGAAGAAACCACGGCGCCATTCAAGACGGGAGAGCCCGCGTGCGGGGGCAAACAAAGACGTCACCAAGGGCTCCTTCCTCACCGGGCATGACTCATGCCAGGGACATCACTGCCGGCCTCCAGCCCACCGCCCAATGCCGTCACCAGATCGGCATGCGCACTCAGGCGCGCGGCCTCCACCTGTTGTTGCACCTCTTGTTGCTTGAACAACAGGGTCTGGGCGTTGAGCACGTTGAGGTAGTCGGTGAGCCCACGCTGGAACGCCACCATTGCGATGTCGTAGGTGCGTTGCGCGGCAGCCACCGACTCGGCGGCGAAAGCCTGCTGCTTGGCCATGGATTCACGGCGGATCAACTGATCGGAAATGCTCTTGAGGGCATTCACCAGCGTCTGGTTGTAATGCGCCACGGCGACGTCATAACCGGCGGCCGCCTCCCCCAACTGCGCGCGCAGGCGACCGCCGTCGAAAATCGGCAGCGACAGGGCCGGTCCGACGCTGTAGTTGAATTTCTTCCCGGTCAGGAACTCCAGCGCACCGCCGCCAGTGGCCATGAAACCCAGGTTGGCCACCAGGTCGACGTTGGGATAGAAACCGGCACGGGCCACATCGATGCCCCGAGCCTGGGCCGCCACCTGCCAGCGCCCGGCCACCACGTCAGGACGCTGGCCCAGCAATTCGGCAGGCAAGGCCGAAGGCAATTTCAAGGGCGCCCCAAGGGCCAGCGTCGGTCGCTGCAAGCCGGCGCCCTCCCCTGGCCCCTTGCCCGCCAGTGCCGCCAATTGATTGCGGCTCAGGGCAATGGCTTCGTCCAGGGCGTCGAGTTGCCGATGGGTCTCGGGCAGCGGCGCCTGGGCCTGGCTGACTTCGAAATGGGTGCCGATGCCGCCGTCCAGGCGCTTTTTTGCCAGGTCGAGGATCTGCTCTTGTTGCTCAAGGGTGGCGACCACGATGTCGCGTTGGGCGTAGTGCAGCGAAAACCGGATGTAGGCGCGCACGACGTTGTTCTGCAACTCCAGTTGCGCCTGGCGCGCTTCGGCCACGCTGACGTGGGCCAGGTCGACGGCCCGTTCGCTGGCGTTGCGCTCACGGCCCCACAGATCCAGGGCGTAGCTCAGGCCGATCCCGGCATTGTTGTCCCAGGTGGTGGTATTGGCCAAGTCGCCAGGCCCATAGAACGGGTCGGTGGGCCAGTTGTGACGCTTGAGGGTCGATTGCCCGTTGATCTGCAGCGACTCGGCGGCCTCGGCGACACCGGCCATGGCCTTGGCCTGCCGTACTCGCGCAGCCGCCATGGCCAGGCTGGGGCTGTCTTGCACGACCAGCTCGACCCAGCGATCCAGTTGCGCATCGCCATAAGCTTTCCACCACTGGCGCGCGGGCCAATGGGCATCGCGAGCTGCCTCGCGGATCGCGGCATCGGTGGCCAGTCGATTGGCTGGCAGTACCTCGCCTTGCGGCGCAATTCCCCCTGTCCCGATACAACCGCTGATGGTGAATGTCAGAACCCAAACACTGAGAGTCTTCAGCTCTCTGCTGATGCAACGCGGCACTTGCGCAAAATTCCTAGGAGAGAAAATCGGGGAGCTGTGGGAGCCGAGGCAATTCTAGGCATCGCCCTCCCCGGCGATAAGCCGACCTTTGTGCGAATCTTTGTTACCGTTAACGCGATAATCCATAAGTCGGGTCCCGCATCTCTGTAACTTCATGTCACAATTTGCCACCTCCCAAGAGAGCCCTCCATGGACACCTTGCAAAACATGCGCGCGTTCAGCTGTGTGGCCGAAGCCGGCAGCTTCACCGCTGCCGCCGCGCAACTGGACACCACCACGGCCAACGTCTCGCGCGCGGTTTCCAACCTGGAAGCCCATCTGCAAACCCGCCTGCTCAACCGCACTACCCGCCGCATTGCCCTGACGGAAGCCGGCAAACGCTATCTGCTGCGTTGCGAGCAGATCCTGGCGTACGTCGAGGAGGCCGAAGCCGAGGCCAGCGACGCCCATGCACGCCCCGCCGGGCAACTGAAGGTCCATACCATGACCGGTATCGGCCAGCATTTCGTGATCGACGCCATCGCCCGCTACCGCAAGACCCATCCGGACGTGACCTTCGACCTGACCCTGGCCAACCGGGTACCGGACCTTCTCAACGAGGGTTACGACGTTTCCATCGTGCTGGCCAGCGAACTGCCGGACTCCGGTTTCGTCTCCCAACGCCTGGGCATCACCTACAGCATCGTCTGCGCATCGCCGGCCTATGTGAAAGCCAACGGCTGCCCGCAAAAGCCCAGCGACCTGCTCAACCACGCCTGCCTGCGGCTGGTCAGCCCGGTGATTCCGCTGGAAAAATGGGGGTTCGATGGCCCGGAAGGCCCGGAAATGGTCACCATCAACAGTTCACCGTTTCTGGTGAATTCCGCCGATGCCATGAAAACCGCCATCATCAGCGGCATGGGAGTGGGGATATTGCCGGTGTATGCGGCCATCGAAGGCCTGCGCAACGGCACGCTGGTGCGGGTCATGCCCAACTACCGCTCCCAGGAACTGAACCTCTATGCGATCTACCCTTCGCGCCAATACCTGGACGCGAAGATCAAGACCTGGGTCGAGTACCTGCGCGGCTCGTTGCCGGAAATCCTTACGGCGCACCAGGCTGAACTGATCGCCTATGAACTGAGTGGAAGCCTGGCGGGCGCGCGGATCGCCCATTGAATTGGGCCGCCGCGAGCCAGGGCTGGCCTGGTTTCAGCGCTTGCCCATCGAACGCCGCGTACCGGGTGGCGCCGCCCCCGGGGTCTTGGCATGGCCGTCCTTGCGACCATTCCTGTAATACGGCTGTTGAGCGGCGTCCTTGGCCGCGGCCAGCTCGCCGGGCTTGAAGGGGAACTTGAACGCCGGGATCGCCGCCTTGACGTTCTCGGCGCTGCCAGCAACGTTGTCCGGCAAATCAGCCTGTTCGCCGTTGGAAGATTCGTCCATGGGCGAAGGTGTCGGGGAAGTCATGTGGGCTCCGGAAGTGCTCGCAGGCGAGCCAGGAAAAAAGACGACAGTATACCTGCCGGACACCGGGGCGTACCGGACAGATTCGACCGGCACCATAAGTCCGACACGCGCCCAAGATGAAACTGACAAGCCTGTCAGCATGCATCACCTTCCTGATTGGCTCCCAACGCTATATAAGACGGATAGAAATTTTTCTGTTCTGAACCGGCTCTTCGCATCCATGTCCATCCAGAAAAATCTATGGTCACCCCCATTTTTGCAATACTGATTAACGGGTGGTGTGGTTGGCTTGCTTAAATCTATCCGGCG
>NZ_JAODAB010000002.1 GCF_025336485.1 Pseudomonas citri
CAGATCAACCTCGACGGCCAGGTCATCAGCGACTTCGAACGCGACCGCCTGCACCGCGAAGTGCTGCGCACCCAAGGGCAGATCAGCACCCGCAGCGAATACGACCGCAGCGGCCGCCTGCGCGCCCGGCAACGCCGCCACAGCAACCAACCCTCGCTGCTGCCGGCGGCGCTGCAAAAACACTTCGAGTACGACCCCGCCGACCACCTCATCGGCAAACTCGACCAACAACCCGCTACGCAGCACCGCCAGTTGCTGCACTACGACGCCACCGGCCGCATCATTGCCAGCCAGGACAGCCTGCACGGCCAGCGCGAAACCTTCGCCTACGACGCCGCCGCCAACTTGCTGGACGGTCCCCAAACCGGCGCCGGACGAGTCGTGCACAACAAACTGCTGACCTACCAGGACAAGCGCTACCGCTACGACGCCTTCGGCCGGATGATCGAAAAACGCAGCGCCAAGCGCGGCCTGCAACGCTTCGCCTACGATGCCGAAAGCCGCTTGATCGAAGTGCGCAACGACAACGGCAGCGTGGTCCGCATGACCTACGACCCGCTGGGCCGACGCATCGCCAAAACCGAACACGACAACAATGGTTACCCGCTGGGCGAAACCCGCTTCACCTGGGACGGCCTGCGCCTGCTACAGGAACATCGCCACCAGCAAACCAGCCTCTATCTCTACGAAGACAACGGCTACGAACCCCTCGCCCGCGTCGACGGCAGCGGCCCACTGCAAAAAATCCGCTACTACCACAACGACCTCAACGGCCTGCCGGAGCAACTCACCGAAGCCGACGGCCACCACGTCTGGCAGGCGACGTATCGAGTGTGGGGCAACACGCTGGAAGAAGTGCGCGAGGCGTACTACATCGAAGAGCAGAACCTGCGGTTCCAGGGGCAGTACCTGGACCGGGAGACGGGGCTGCATTTCAATACGTTCAGATTTTACGATCCGGATGTCGGAAGGTTTACGACGCCGGATCCGATTGGGTTGGCCGGTGGGTTCAATCTCTATCTCTACGCCCCTAACTCTTTCTCCTGGGTAGACCCACTGGGGCTATCCTGTGGCCCTGCTACCCGACAAAACTCAAAAGGAAGATGGATTGACGCCAGAGGCAGGTTTGCCAATAAGCCGAATGTGGCCAAGCTACCGTCGCTGAAAGGGAAGTCCGTGTCACAGGTGGAGAAAATCCTTCGGCAAAACGGCTACACCCGAACCAACCCCGCAAATACCAGGAACCAGCGCTGGGTACATGCCGATGGTTCAGAAGTACAAATTCATGCCTATGGGAATACAAACCCTACCCCCTTTAAAGGATCGAACAATGCCCACAGCCACAAATCCTTGGGTCGACACGGCAACCCAGGCACAACTGAACTAGCCAACGACGGAAAAACCGCTGTCAGCACTCATTCCGCGCCAGCACACATCGGGATGCGAAACCCACCCGACTACCCAACAGTATCGGGCAGACCGCACGGCAGTTAGAGGCCACGACTATGTCAGCAGAATTCATACTGTCTTTTGAAGACAAACACTGGTATGCGACTCACTTGGAAGAGGTCACGCAGACAATCACCGGTCTTGATACCTTTACCGGATCTTTCGAGCCGAACGAGCTCCGCTTGACCGGCACCGAGCCCAGAGGTCCAGACGATTGGAGCTTCGATGTACGCTTATTCTTGGAAAAGGAACGTATTTTTCTGGAGATCAGTGCTCATCCGAAAAGTATCGAACGAGACCTTTCCATCCTTTTTGAGTGGATCAGATCACACACCAGGATTTTGATAACGGATGAAGACGGCGAACTCTCAGACTGGTAAAGGACGCCCGGTACCTAAATGGCTGTTTTCAACGCAGCATCACCGAGTATCAAGGCTTTTCATACAGAGCCTATGCCCTGCTTCTGGTCTTTTCACGCCTTGGCTACCTACTCAAGATCGACAACCGCCGACGAACAACAAAGAACCACATGTTCAGGTTCCTGCTCTTCGAGTTGACGTCACCAAAGGGACCAGCAACGCCATGGACTGTCTATAGTCAATTGATCCAGATCATGAATTGTTACATCCGATACACCATTCTATGCATGCCCCCAACGCGACCAAAGGTCGCACCCTTGAGCTAGAGCGACAGGCGTATCATTGCGCCACTGCAACACCCCTTCTGACCGCGGTCGGCACGTACTGGCCTCGGCACTTTTCCACTGCCGTGGGATGCAATTGATGAGTAATCAGATTCCGGTACATGACGTTACCCCGCCTGCCAAAGACGCCAACAAAAGCGTCGACCTGTATGCCTCTCGGGAAAAAATCTACACCCGCGCCTTCACTGGGCTGTTTCGCAACCTGCGAATGCTCGGCGGTGCGTTCTTGTTCCTGTTGTATTTCGGTACGGTCTGGTTGAACTGGGGCGGTCATCAGGCCGTCTGGTGGAACCTGCCGGAACGCAAGTTCTTCATTTTCGGCGCGACCTTCTGGCCCCAGGACTTCATCCTGCTGTCCGGCATGCTGATCATTGCGGCGTTTGGCCTGTTTTTCATTACCGTCTATGCCGGACGAGTCTGGTGCGGTTACACCTGCCCGCAAAGCGTGTGGACCTGGATCTTCATGTGGTGCGAGAAGGTCACCGAAGGCGACCGCAACCAGCGCATCAAGCTCGACAAGGCGCCCATGAGCGCCAACAAATTCCTGCGCAAGTTCGCCAAGCACAGCCTATGGCTGCTGATCGGCTTCGTCACCGGCATGACCTTCGTCGGTTACTTCACGCCGATCCGCGAGCTGATATTCGAGTTCTTTACCGGCCAGGCCGATGGCTGGTCGTATTTCTGGATCGGTTTCTTCACCCTTGCCACTTACGGCAACGCCGGCTGGCTGCGTGAGCAAGTGTGCATCTACATGTGCCCTTACGCCCGCTTTCAAAGCGTGATGTTCGACAAGGACACGCTGATCGTTTCCTACGACCCACGTCGCGGCGAAAACCGGGGTCCGCGCAAAAAGGGCATCGATTACAAGGCCCAGGGCCTGGGGGATTGCATCGACTGCACCATGTGCGTCCAGGTCTGCCCCACCGGCATCGACATCCGCGATGGCTTGCAGATCGAATGCATCGGCTGCGCGGCCTGCATCGACGCCTGCGACAACATCATGGACAAGATGGATTACCCACGGGGCCTGATCAGCTACACCACCGAACATAACCTGTCGGGGCAGAAAACCCATAAACTGCGCCCACGCCTGATCGGCTACGCCCTGGTGCTGCTGACGATGATCAGCTTGCTGGTGACCGCGTTCTTCATGCGCTCACTGGTAGGGTTCGACGTCAGCAAGGACCGCGTGCTGTATCGCGAGAATGCCGAAGGCCGGATCGAGAACGTCTACAGCCTGAAGATCATGAACAAGGACCAGCGCGACCATACCTACCTGCTGGACGCCACTGGCTTGCCCGACCTCAAGCTGCAAGGCCGGCGGGAAATCAAGGTCGCGGCCGGAGACATCTTCAGCCAGCCGGTTGAACTGTCCATTGCACCGGACCAACTGCCGTCGAGCACCAACGAGGTGACGTTCGTCCTCAAGGATGCCGATGACAGCAGCGTCCATGTCGAAGCCAAGAGCCGGTTCATCGGCCCGCAAACGCGTTGAGAGAACAGAACATGCCTGCAGCAACCGCCACCAGCCCTTGGTACAAGCACCTCTGGCCATGGATCATCATCGGGATCCTGACCTGCTCGGTCGTGCTGAGCCTGTCGATGGTGACCATCGCGGTGAATAACCCGGACAATCTGGTCAACGACAATTACTACGAGGCCGGCAAGGGCATCAACCGCTCTTTGGAACGCGAGCTACTGGGCCAGAGCCTGCAACTGCATGCCAACGTGCAATTGGACGAGGTCACTGGCGAAGTGAACCTGCGCCTGAGCGGCAACAGCCGGCCGCAGACCCTGGAGTTGAACCTGATCTCGCCGACCCAGCCGGAGAAGGACCGCAAGATTGTCCTGGCTCGCAATGACAGCGAGCCGGGGCGGTACGTCGGGCAATTGGTGGACAAGATCGAAGGCCGGCGTTTCGTCGAGCTGCTGGGTGTGGAAAACGGCAAGACCTGGCGCCTGTTCGAAGAGGAACAGGTCAACCACGGCCAGGACATCCTGTTGGGCGATGAACCGCTGCAAGGTGCTGAGGACCTGAAAAAATAAGCGGCTTCCTCACCCTTATAGCAAGCTCCATAAGCCAAAAGCCTTCAAGCCACAACTATGACCACTCCCCAGCCCTGCTACCACTGCGCCCTGCCCGTCCCCCCGGGCAGTCGCTTCACCGCCGTTGTCCTGGGTGAAACCCGCGAGCTGTGCTGCCCGGGCTGCCAGGCGGTGGCAGAGGCCATTGTCGCGGGCGGCCTGGAAAGTTATTACCTGCATCGCAGTGAAGCGTCGGCCAACCCTGAAACCCTGCCTGTCCAATTGACGGATGAACTGGCCCTGTACGACCGTCCAGACGTGCAACAGTCGTTCGTACGCCACGAGGGCGAGCTGGCCGAAACCACCCTGCTGATGGAAGGCATCAGTTGCGCCGCCTGCGGCTGGTTGATCGAAAAACAGCTGCGCAGCCTGCCGGCCGTGGCCGAGGCGCGGTTGAACCTTTCCAACCATCGCCTGCAAGTGCGTTGGGCCGACGCCCAGTTGCCGCTGAGCACCCTGCTCGCCGAATTGCGCCAGATCGGCTACGTCGCCCACCCGTACCAGGCCGACCAGGCCTGCGAGCAACTGGCTGCGCAGAACCGCCTGGCCCTGCGTCAACTGGGCGTGGCCGGACTGTTGTGGTTCCAGGCGATGATGGCGACCATGGCCACCTGGCCGGAATTCAACATCGACCTGAGCCCGCAGATGCACACCATCCTGCGCTGGGTCGCCCTGTTCCTGACCACGCCAATCGTGTTCTACAGCTGCGCGCCATTCTTCAAGGGCGCCATGCGTGATCTGCGCACCCGCCACCTGACCATGGACGTTTCCGTGTCCCTGGCGATCGGCAGCGCTTACGTCGCCGGGATCTGGACATCGATCACCGGCGTCGGCGAGTTGTATTTCGATGCCGTAGGCATGTTCGCCCTGTTTCTGCTGACCGGTCGCTACCTGGAGCGCCGGGCCCGGGAGCGCACCGCGGCTGCCACAGCACAACTGGTCAACTTGTTGCCGGCCTCGTGCCTGCGCCTGGAGGACAACGGCCAGAGCGAACGCATCCTGCTCAGCGAGTTGCGTACTGGCGACCGGGTGCTGGTGCATCCCGGAGCGGTCCTGCCGGCGGATGGCAAGATCCTCGATGGGCAGTCCAGCATCGACGAATCATTGCTGACCGGCGAATACCTGCCACAACCGCGCCAAGTGGGCGACGCAGTCACGGCGGGCACCCTGAACGTCGAAGGGGCCTTGACGGTCGAGGTGCTGGCCCTCGGCCAAGACACCCGCCTGTCGGCCATCGTGCGACTGTTGGAGCGGGCCCAGGCCGAGAAGCCGCGACTGGCGGAAATCGCCGACCGGGCCGCGCAATGGTTCCTGCTGTTCTCTTTGGTCGCGGCGGCGGCCATCGGCCTGTTGTGGTGGCAACTGGATGCCTCCCGGGCGTTTTGGATCGTATTGTCGATGCTGGTCGCCACCTGCCCTTGTGCGCTGTCCCTGGCAACGCCGACCGCCCTCACCGCCGCCACTGGCACCCTGCACAAGCTCGGCCTGCTGCTGACCCGAGGCCATGTACTGGAAGGCCTGAACCAGATTGACACGGTGATTTTCGACAAGACCGGCACCCTCACCGAAGGCCGCCTGGCGCTGCGCAGCATTCGGTCACTGGCAGCACTGGACAGCGAGCAATGCCTGGGCTTGGCCGCCGCTTTGGAAAACCGCTCCGAACACCCCATCGCCCGCGCCTTTGGCCGCGCGCCATTGGCCGCCGAGCAAGTGCAGAGCAGCCCTGGGCTGGGGCTCGAAGGCTTGGTGGGCGAGCAGCCCCTGCGCATCGGCCAGCCTGGCTTCGTTTGTGCACTCAGTGGTGCCGCGGTACCAGCGATGCCGGACGAACCCGGGCAGTGGCTGTTGCTGGGTGATGATCGCGGGCCGTTGGCCTGGTTCGTCCTCGACGACCGTTTGCGCAGCGATGCGCCAATGCTGTTGGCGGCCTGCAAGGCACGGGGCTGGAAAACGCTGTTGCTGTCAGGTGACAGCTCGCCGATGGTCGCCAGTGTTGCCGCCGAGCTGGGCATCGACGAAGCCCGGGGTGGCTTGCGCCCGGACGACAAGCTGGCCGTGCTCCAGGCGTTGCACCAGCAAGGCCGCAAAGTGCTGATGCTCGGTGACGGCGTGAACGACGTGCCGGTGTTGGCGGCGGCGGACATCAGCGTCGCCATGGGCTCGGCCACCGACCTGGCCAAAACCAGCGCCGACGCGGTGCTGCTGTCCAACCGACTCGACGCCTTGATCCACGCCTTCAAGCTCGCTCGCCGCACGCGTCGGGTGATCATTGAGAACCTGGTGTGGGCGGGGCTGTACAATGGCCTCATGTTGCCGTTCGCCGCCCTCGGCTGGATCACACCCGTATGGGCGGCGGTCGGCATGTCCATCAGTTCGTTGACCGTGGTGTTGAATGCCCTGAGGCTGACTCGCCAGCCCAAGACACAGGCGCTCGACGCCACGCCCGATACCCGTCCGCTGCCGGCCTGAGCCGCGCGGGCATGGAGTTACGACATGCCAGCTCTTTACGTGATGATCCCGGCTGCCCTGCTGATCGTAGGCATCGCCGTCTACATTTTCTTCTGGGCCGTGGACAGCGGCCAGTACGACGACCTCGACGGCCCGGCCCACAGCATCCTGTTCGACGATCAAGACCCCAACCACAAGGCGGCCGTGGACGAAGCCAGTGGCGAAGCCCGTGGCCCGGACGACAAGGCGCCGCCCCATGCTTGATCTGGCGCCTCTGTTGGTTTCGGCGCTCATCCTCGGTCTGTTGGGTGGCGGCCATTGCCTTGGCATGTGCGGCGGCCTGATGGGCGCCCTGACCCTGGCGATTCCCAAGGAACAGCGCAACCGGCGCTTGCGACTGCTGCTGGCGTACAACCTGGGGCGGATCCTGAGCTACGCCACCGCCGGCTTGCTGATCGGCCTGGCGGGCTGGGCCGTCGCCAACAGCCCGGCGGCGATGATCATGCGGGTGCTGGCCGGCTTGCTGTTGATCGCCATGGGCTTGTACCTGGCGGGTTGGTGGAGCGGCCTGACCCGCATCGAAGGTGTCGGTCGCGGCTTGTGGCGGCATATCCAGCCAGTCGCCAACCGCTTGCTGCCGGTGTCGAGCCTGCCCCGGGCCTTGCTGCTCGGCGGCCTGTGGGGCTGGTTGCCGTGCGGGTTGGTCTACAGCACCCTGCTGTGGTCCGCCAGCCAGGGTAATGCGCTGGACAGCGCGCTGCTGATGCTCGCCTTCGGCCTCGGCACCTGGCCCGTGCTGCTCGCCACCGGCCTGGCCGCCGAACGCATCACCGCCCTGTTGCGCAAGCGCAGCGTGCGCATGGCCGGTGGGTTGTTGGTGATCGTTTTCGGGATCTGGACCCTGCCGGGACCGCATCAGCACTGGCTCATGGGGCATTGACCCAGTAGCCCTCAATCAACTGTGGGGGCCAAGCTTGCTCGCGACAGCGGTGGGTCAGTTGACATCCTTGTTGAATATGCCGCCGTCATCGCGCGCAAGCGTTGCTCCCACAGCGGACCTGGGTGGACTCCGGATCTGGGAGCACCCGGAAAACCTGTGGGAGCAAAGCTTGCTCGCGATGGCGGTGGGTCTTCTGGCATCGAGGTCGGCTGTGCTGCCGTCATCGCGTGCAAGCTTTGCTCCCACAGGCCAGACTGGCCCTGGCCTTGTCCCCACCCCCGTTGACACAAATCAAAACCACCCCGCGCCTACGCCCCTAGACTCGCGCTCATGCCAGCCTATCCGGGGAATGCCCGCATGCTCGACGCCATTCGTTGGGACCCAGACCTGATCCGCCGCTACGACCTGGCGGGACCACGCTACACCTCGTACCCAACTGCAGCGCAATTCGGCAGCCAAGTGGGCGCCTTCGACCTGCTCCACGCCCTGCGCGAAAGCCGCAAGGCCGGGCGACCGCTGTCGTTGTACGTACACATCCCTTTCTGCGCGAACATTTGCTACTACTGTGCCTGCAACAAGGTCATCACCAAGGACCGCGGCCGTGCCCACGCCTACCTGCAACGCCTGGAGCAGGAAATCCAACTGATCGGCTGCCACCTGGACCCGACCCAACGCGTCGAACAATTGCACCTGGGCGGCGGCACCCCGACCTTCCTCAGCCACGACGAACTGCGTCAGTTGATGGCCAGGTTGCGCAAGGACCTGAACCTGCGCGATGACGACTCCGGCGACTACAGCATAGAAATCGACCCGCGCGAAGCCGACTGGTCGACCATGGGCCTGTTGCGCGAACTGGGCTTCAATCGGGTCAGCATCGGCCTGCAAGACCTGGATTCGGCCGTCCAGCGCGCGGTCAACCGCCTGCAAAGCCTGGACGAGACACGCGCCGTGATCGACGCCGCCCGGACCCTGCAGTTCCGCTCGATCAACATCGACCTGATCCATGGCTTGCCCAGGCAGACCCCGGAAAGCTTTGCCCGCACCATCGAGGAGGTCATCCAGCTGCAGCCGGACCGCCTTTCGGTGTTCAACTACGCTCACTTGCCAGAACGCTTCCAGCCCCAGCGGCGCATCAACAGCCAGGAACTGCCGAACCCCGAACAGAAACTGGCGATGCTTCAAGGCACCCTCGAACAACTGACCGCCGCTGGTTATCGCTACATTGGCATGGATCACTTCGCCCTGCCCGACGACGACCTGGCGATCGCCCAGGAAGAAGGCGTCCTGCAACGCAACTTCCAGGGCTATACCACCCACGGCCACTGTAACCTGATCGGCCTCGGCGTATCCGCCATCAGCCAGATCGGTGATGTGTACTGCCAGAACAGCAGCGACCTGGCCCATTACCAGAACACCTTGGCCGATGGGCAACTGGCGACCAGCTGTGGGTGGCTGTGCAATGCCGACGACCGCGTGCGGCGCGCGGTGATCCAGCAGTTGATCTGTCACTTCCACTTGCCTTTTGGCGATATCGAGCGAGCCTTTAATATCGATTTTCGTGGTTATTTCGCCGCCCTGTGGCCGCAGCTACAGGTCATGGCCGAAGACGGATTGATCGAACTCCAGGATACCCACATCACGGTACGGCCTGCCGGACGCCTGCTGGTGCGTTCGGTCTGCAGGGTCTTCGATGCCTATCTGGACCAGCATGACCGACAGCGCTTCTTCCACGCGGTCTAAGCGCGACAATTTGACGATCAAACCGTACTGGCCGGACTCCCTGCGCTGGGTTACCCTTACGCCCCATGCGTGTTTTTTCCCACAAGGATTAAAGAAATGTCCGAGCCCGCCAAATTGCGCTCCCACAGTCAGGCTCACTGCAAGGATTGCAGTCTGGCGCCCCTTTGCCTGCCACTTTCGTTGAATCTGGAAGACATGGATGCGCTGGATGAAATCGTCAAACGAGGCCGCCCGCTGAAAAAAGGTGAGTTCCTGTTCCGTCAGGGCGACGCCTTCGATTCGGTGTATGCCGTGCGCTCGGGCGCCTTGAAGACCTTCAACCTGAGCGACAGCGGCGAGGAGCAGCTCACAGGCTTCCATTTGCCCAGCGAACTGGTCGGCCTGTCGGGCATGGACACCGAGAGTCATCCAGTCTCGGCACAGGCGCTGGAAACCACATCAGTGTGCGAAATTCCCTTCGAACGCCTCGATGAACTGGCACTGCAGTTGCCACAGTTGCGCCGTCAGTTGATGCGTGTGATGAGCCGGGAAATCCGCGATGACCAGCAGATGATGCTGTTGCTCTCGAAAAAAACCGCCGACGAACGCATCGCCACCTTCCTGGTCAACCTTTCGGCACGCTTCCGCGCCCGTGGCTTCTCGGCCAACCAGTTCCGCCTGAGCATGTCGCGCAACGAGATCGGCAACTATCTGGGCCTGGCGGTAGAAACCGTGTCCCGAGTGTTCACCCGCTTCCAGCAAAACGAACTGATCGCCGCCGAAGGCAAGGAAATCCGCATCATCGACCCGATCCAGCTCTGCGCCCTGGCCGGCGGTTCGCTCGAAGGCTGATTACACCTGCGCGGTCGAGGGACGACTCCGTCCTGGCCGCGCTATACTGCCGCGTTTGCAGCCCTGCCAGGACACCTCCACGATGGTCTTCGACTCCTTCGACATCAAATCCCTGATCCGCCCCGTGATCGATTTCCCCAAGCCTGGCGTGATCTTTCGCGACATTACCCCACTGTTCCAATCGCCAACGGCCCTGCGCCTGGTGATGGACAGTTTCGCCCACCGCTACGTCGAGGCCGAGTTCACGCACATCGGCGCGATGGACGCGCGGGGGTTCCTGATCGGTTCGATCCTGGCCTACCAGCTGAACAAGCCGTTGGTGCTGTTCCGCAAGCAAGGCAAGCTGCCTGCGGACGTACTGGCCGAGGGTTACCAGACCGAATACGGCGAAGCCTTCCTTGAAGTGCACGCCGACAGCCTGTGCGAGGGCGATTCGGTGGTGATGTTCGATGACCTGATCGCCACTGGCGGCACGCTGATCGCCGCCGCCAACCTGATCCGCCGCATGGGCGCCAAGGTCCATGAAGCGGCAGCGATCATCGACTTGCCGGAACTGCTGGGCTCGCAGCGCCTGGAAGACATGGGCATTCCCACGTTCTGCCTGACACAGTTCTCTCTCAGCGAACGATAACGCTCACCCATGAACACAACCCCTTGTGGAAGCGAACCGGCTCGCTCCCACAAGGGGTTGGTTTTTTGGGGAGCGTGGATTACAAAGTGATCGGCTTGCGCCCGGCAAACGAATGCGCCAGCGTCCCGCCATCCACCAGTTCAAGCTCTCCACCCAGCGGCACGCCATGGGCGATGCGGGAGACGATCAGGCCCTTGTCGCTCAGCAACTGGGCGATGTAGTGGGCAGTGGCTTCGCCTTCGACCGTCGGGTTGGTGGCCAAGATGACTTCCGAGAAGGTGCCCGCCTCCTCGATCCGCGTCATCAGCTGAGGAATGCCGATGGCCTCCGGCCCCAGGCCGTCGAGCGGCGACAGATGCCCCTTGAGCACGAAGTAACGACCCCGAAAACCGGTCTGCTCCACGGCATACACATCCATCGGCCCTTCCACGACGCACAAGAGGCTGTCGTCGCGACGCGCGTCGGCGCATTGCGGGCAGAGGTCCTCTTCGGTGAGGGTGCGGCACAAACGGCAATGGCCTACCCCTTCCATGGCCTGGCTCAAGGCCTGGGCCAGGCGCGAACCGCCACTGCGATCCCGCTCGAGCAATTGCAACGCCATGCGCTGGGCTGTTTTCTGACCCACACCCGGCAACGTTCGCAGGGCATCGATCAGTTGGCGAATCAAAGGGCTGAAGCTCATCGAGGAAATGTCCGACATGACAACGAGACGCGGTTTATACCCGCGCCTCCGGGCAGCGTCAAATATTCGGGCCTGCTCCCGAGGCATAAACAAAAATGCCAGGCGCGATGCCTGGCATTGTATATAGCCCTCCCGAACGGGATGGCGAATCAGAACGGC
Source organism: Pseudomonas citri (assembly GCF_025336485.1). Taxonomy (GTDB): domain Bacteria; phylum Pseudomonadota; class Gammaproteobacteria; order Pseudomonadales; family Pseudomonadaceae; genus Aquipseudomonas; species Aquipseudomonas citri. Next base: position 11,669 of record NZ_JAODAB010000002.1, read on the forward strand.
AGCTTCATGCCCGGAGGCAACTGCATGCCGGCGGTCATGCCGGACATCTTGTCCTGGCTGTTGGCTTCGATCTTGCGCACCGCGTCGTTGACGGCAGCGGCGAACAGCGCCTCGAGCATTTCCTTGTCGTCTTCGCTCAGGCCTTCGACCACGCTTGGATCGATGCTGACACGCTTGATGTCGTGGCGACCGGTCATGACCACGGTCACCATGTCGCCGCCGGACTTGCCGGTGACTTCGGCGTTGGCCAGCTCTTCCTGCATCTTGGCCATTTTTTCCTGCATTTGCTGCGCCTGCTTCATCAGGCCGGCCATGCCACCTTTCATCATGGGAATCACCTCGAAAGTACTTGGATAAACAACGCGCCGGCCTGCTCGGCCCGACGCCTTCAATTATGAGCCGTGGCTCACCGGGGCCTCGACAGGTTCGATAGTATCGTGACGGACCACGGCGCCGAACTGTTGCATCATCTGCTGGATGAACGGATCACTGTGAATCGACTCCTCGGCCTCGCGCTGACGGTCGGCACGACGACGGGACGCGGCCTGGGCCGGGGTCTCCTGCTCAGGCTTGATCAGCTCGATGTTCAAGGTCAGGGTGCGCTGATGGTACTGGTTCAACGCTTCGTTGAGGCGTCGCTGCTGGGTCGAGTTGAACAGTGCGCTGTGGGCCGGGTCCAGGTGCAGCAACCAGTGATCGCCCTCCACGGCGATCAACGTGCAGTTGGCGGCAATACTGCCGGTCATGCCGCTGATCGGCAGTTTCGGAAACAGTTCCAGCCATTGCAACGCCAGCCCGGTGGCGGGCATCGCCGCGGGCTCCGGCTCAGGCTCCGCAGCCGGCTCGACAGCGTGCTCGCTGGCCAGGTCGTCCAGATAGCTGTAGGCCGAATCCATGTCTGGCTCGATGTAATCCTCGTCCAGCGGTGGCTCATCGTCCAGGTCCATGCCCGGCGTGGCAGCATCGACGTCGGCCACGGTCGGCTCGGGCATCGGCGCGGCGACCCACTCAGGCGCATCGGGTACCACGCTGTCAGGGGTCGGCAGAGGCATTGGCGGCAGGTCGGGCTGCTCGGCGGCCGTTTCCAACACAGGTTCGACGCGCGGCTGCTGGACGACCTCGGGCTCGACCGGGTCGTTCCAGGGCAGATCAATGACTTCTTCGGCCGCAGGCTCGGGAAGCGGCTCGGGCTCAGGGACTGCGACAATAGGCGCCGGAGCCGGCTGCGCCACAGGCATCGGCGCGATGGGCGCTGGAGCCACTGCCGGCGCAACGACGGGCGCGGCAGCCACTGGCTTGGCGGAATCAGCTGTGGCCTGGCTGATCCCCACTGGCTTTAGCGTTTGCCTCGGGGCGTCCGCCGTGTCGGCTGGCCGGAACGCCAGCATCCGCAGCAGCACCATTTCAAAACCACCACGCGGATCCGGTGCCAAAGGCAGGTCGCGACGGCCGATCAGGCCCATCTGGTAATAGAACTGCACATCCTCGGCCGGCAGCGCCTGGGCCAGGGCCAGCACGCGCTCACGGTCGCCATGACCGTTGTCGACACCCTCCGGCAACGCCTGGGCGATGGCGACACGGTGCAACACGTTGAGCATCTCCGAAAGCACGCCATTCCAGTCCGGCCCCTGTTCGGCCAGGCGACGCACGGCCTCGAGCAGCGCCTTGGCGTCGCCTTCGATCAACGCATGCAGCACGTCGTAGACCTGGCCGTGATCGAGAGTCCCGAGCATGGCCCGCACATCGGCCGCCAGGACCCTGCCCTCACCGAAGGCAATGGCCTGGTCGGTCAGGCTCATGGCGTCGCGCATCGAACCGTCGGCAGCCCGGCCCAGCAGCCACAGCGCGTCATCTTCGAACGGCACGTTCTCGACACTCAACACATGGGTCAAATGCTCGACGACCCGCTCCGGCGTCATGTTCTTCAAGGAGAACTGCAGGCAGCGGGAGAGAATCGTTGCAGGAAGCTTCTGCGGATCGGTGGTCGCCAGGATGAACTTGACGTAGGGCGGCGGCTCTTCGAGGGTCTTGAGCAGCGCATTGAAGGAATGGCTGGAGAGCATGTGCACTTCGTCGATCAGGTAGACCTTGAAGCGCCCACGGCTCGGGGCGTACTGCACGTTATCGAGCAGTTCGCGGGTGTCTTCGACCTTGGTGCGACTGGCGGCGTCGATCTCGATCAGGTCGACGAAACGCCCCTCGTCGATCTCCCGGCAGACCGAACATTCACCGCACGGCGCCGAGGTAATGCCGGTTTCGCAGTTCAGGCACTTGGCGATGATCCGCGCAATGGTAGTCTTGCCCACGCCGCGGGTGCCGGTGAACAGATAGGCGTGGTGCAGCCTCTGGCTGTCCAAGGCATTGATCAGAGCCTTGAGCACATGGGTCTGGCCGACCATTTCGCGGAACGAGCGCGGACGCCATTTACGTGCAAGAACCTGATAACTCATCGAAAACCGTCGCAACGAAGGAACAGAAGCGGCTAATGCTAGCGGAGCAAGGCCGAAATTGCATCCGGTGTGCTCGTCTAATCTGACTAAGCTTGGATCCTGGGGCTCGTTGTCGACACTTTTTGCATCGTCAGGAGAGTTTATGCGCTCAGCCATGGGGGCACTGCTGTTGCTGGGTAGCGGTTGTTTCGCCGAGGAAGTGCCGTTGCGTTTCGCCATTACCGACGGCTGGGCCATGCCCATGGTGCAGATCGAACGAGGCCGTCCGACCCAGGGCATCATGCCCGACATCATGACCAGCCTGGCCACGCAGGTGGGCATGCCAGCTCAATTCCATGTACTGTCTCGTGCCCGATTGGATGGAGCCATGCAACAGGGTGAAATCGACATCCGTTGCTATGTCTCCCCCGATTGGGTCGCCAACCGTGGCGACTACCTGTGGAGCGTGCCGCTGTTCTTCCAACGCGACCTGCTGGTCGGCACGTCAAGCGCGCCCTCGACGGTTTCACTCAAGGCGCTGGAGCCACAACCCATCGGCACCATGCTCGGCTATGTCTATCCAACCCTGCAGCCGTTGTTCGACAGTGGCCGCTTGCGGCGCGACGATGCCCGCAGCCAGGAACAAGTGCTGGCCAAGCTCCTGGCCGGGCGCTATCGCTACGGGATGAGCAATCAGTGGGCGCTGGACTGGTTCAACCAACGGCACACTGCCGACCGGCAATTGCACGGCGTGGCCGTGCTCCAGGAACAGGAACTGAGTTGCTACCTACGCAACGACCCCAGGTTGGCGACCCAACGCATTTTGCGCACCTTGCAGCAGATGAAGGCATCAGGAGAAATCGACGCAATCATCCAGCTCTATACCGGGCGCAACGCGGCGTCGGATGTCGAGGCCGCCTCCCCCTGAACACCTGCGCGTTGTCGCCATTGCGGCGGCAACACGAACCCCCTCACCCAGCCCGGAATCCGCTCGGGCGGCATGGGCCGGGCGATAAAATAGCCTTGGGCGACTTCGCAGCCCAGGCGTAGCAGCAGTTGTCCATGCTCGAGGCTGTCCAATCCCTCGGCAACGACCTCGCGGCCAAACGCCCGGGCCAGGCCGATGATCGCTTCGGTCAGCGCCAGATCGTCGCGGTCATTGAGGATATCGCGGATAAAGGTCTTGTCGATCTTGATGGTCTGCGTGCGCAGGTGCTTGAGGTCCTTGAGGGAACAGTAGCCCGTGCCGAAACCACCCAGCGAGAACCCTACCCCCAACGCCTGGCATGCCTTGAGGCAGGCGCTCACATGCGCCAGGTTTTCTACGGCGACAGACTCGACGATCTGCAAATCCAACAAGTGCGGCGACACGACCGAATGCCGCTCCAGCACACGCCGCAGACGCTCAACGAAGTCCGCGCGCTGAAAATGCCGCGCCGAAATATTGATACTCACCGGCCAGCCCTGCCCCACCCGCTGCCATTGCTGCAATTGGCCCAGCACCTGCTCCATGACCCACTCGCCGATGTCGACAATCAGGTCGGTCCCCTCCACCAGTGGCAAGAACTCCCGGGGCGGTATCAGGCCTCGTTGCGGATGCTTCCAACGCAACAGCGCCTCGAGGCCCACCACGGCGCCGTTGCGCATGTTGACCTTGGGCTGGAAATGCAGCCGCAGCTCGTCTTCCAGCAACGCCTGACGGACCCGCTCCACAGACTGATAGGTGGCCCGCACTTCCTTGTCCCGGGACACGTCGAACAAATGATAGCGATTGCGGCCGCTCTGCTTGGCCACGTACATCGCCTGGTCGGCGTGGCGTAACAAGGTGTCGGCGTCTTCATTGTCGGCGGGGAACAACGTGACGCCGACACTGGCGAACACCTTGATGCCCTTACCGTTGATGGCATAGGGCATGGAAACACCTGTCAGTACGCGGTTCAACGCGGCATGCAACTCCTCCTGTCCCCGCACGTGACGCAACACCAGGACGAACTCGTCCCCCGCCAGCCGTGCCACCACGTCTTCGCCACGCACGATGCTACGCAGGCGCCGGGCGACCTCCACCAGCAACTGATCCCCACTGGCGTGGCCATGACCATCGTTAACGGCCTTGAAACCGTCCAGGTCGAGCATGCACACGGCCAAGGGGAACCTTTCCTCGCGGGAAAACGCCAAGGCCTGGTCCAGCAGATCGGACAGATAAGTGCGATTGGGCAAGCCGGTCAAAACATCATGCCCGACCCGCCACTGCAGCGAATGCAGCAGTTGACGCTTTTCACTGACATCGAAGCGAATCGCCAGGTAGCGTTCGATCTGTCCGGACGCGTCATCGATCACCGGTACCAGGGTGGTATCGACCCAGTGCAACGTACCGTCCTTGGCCCGGTTACAGATTTCCCCTTTCCAGACCTGCCCCAATGCGATTGTGCGCCACATGGCGCCGAAGAACTCTTCGGGATGATGACCGGAGTTGAGCAGGCGATGATTGGCCCCCAGCAATTCATCGCGCCGATAGCCGAAAAGGTGACAGAACTGGTCATTGACGTAGGTGATGCAGCCGTCAAGATCGGTTTCGGAAAAAATCGCGGCGGCATCAACGGCTCTTCGGTACTTCTTATCCATCGAAGCATTCATCCATGAGTCAGGCTCATTTATCGCGCGCGGTTGCACCGCCTCCAGAAAAGGCGAAAATCAACTAGGCTCTGCACGAAAAGCCTCGATACTCGTTCATGCCGCGTTGAAAACAGCCTCGGAATGCTCATGTACTCCAGTACACTGCGCTTGCTCGGCTGTTTTCGCCTTGCCTGACCTTCGTCTCAAGACTTTTCGTACAGAGCTTAGGCTCAAACACCTTGGAAAAAGCTGGGCACGGCTTTCGCGGAGTAACAGGTCGACGCGACAAGGACGCCAAGTCCGATCTTTTTGCATAGAAGCAAGCCGCTGAACGCCCGTGCCAGAGGCCGATTCTACGAAACACATCACACTTTGCAAAGCAAGGTGATGGAACACGTGGTTGCCTAATGCAAAAATCTATCGTTAAGTTCTTGATTCTAAATGGGAATTAAGCGATGCAAATTTCAAGTTTGGGTCCAGCCATCAGACGCTACCGTAAAGTAGCAGGGCTTACTCAGGCTGAACTTGGCGAAAAAACCGGTTTTGACCCCAAAACCATTAGCCGCTTCGAAACCGGTACTTACATCCCCAGCGTGGAAGCCTTGTCCTTGTTCGCTGGCGCGCTGGACGTACAACTCAAAGCATTCTTTGCCGACATGACCGATGAAGATGAACAGCGGGCATACCTGTTCGGCGTCATACACAAAGCCACCCCGACGGACCTGGGGAAGCTGATCGCAGCGGTTGACCAGGTGTTGTCCAAGCCTTGATGCAGGCATGAAAAAGCGGGATGGGGTTGTCCGTGCCGTACAGATCGGGCTCCCGCCAAAGTCTGGACAGCAGAAAGCCTCGATCGAGGATCGACCGGCAAACAACAAAGAAGTAAGGACATCGGGAAGACCTTGCGAACGAAGGTCTGGGGCGTTATGGAGGCGACCCCACCAGCCACACCCCGGCACACAATGTTCCCGCTGTGGCTGCTTCCTTCCGGATCTGACCAGGTTCACGGGTAATCGTTGCGGGGGGACCGATGGGGTCACCATAACGACGCTCACCAGTCGGCGAGCCGCGCCATTGTACCTATCTGGCGAGAAGTTACAACCGTCCGTGCCGGATAAAAAAACTGAAGATGTTCAAGCACTTGCTGTGGGAGGAGCATTTGCTCGCGATGGTGGTGGCACATGTGACGCAAGTGCAAGCTGCCCCACCGCTTTCGCGAGCAAACTCGCCCCCACAGAAAATCCGGATGAAAGCCAGTCCCGTGAGCCCGCACTCCATTCACGAGCGAGCCTGCTCGCGATGCTGTAAAAAGCCGAGCATGTAATGACTTGCAATCAATTACGACTTTGAAGCGCGTCCGATATCAAACCATCGATCACGACGAAGTATTGCAAACCACCGCCGGGCAGAACGGCCCATATTCCCCATTGAGGGCCTGGGCTCGAACTTGAACATTGAAATAGACAGGCTGCGCAGCCCCGCTGACGCCTATTTCATGTCGGTACCAGCCACGATGGTCCGGCCGCACGGTGGTTGCAGGGACGAACTGCCCCTGCCCAGTTGCCACGGCCGTCACCCTGAACGTGTGCGCAGCCACCTGGTCGGGCCGGACATTATCCGGAATCTGCCACGCCAATATGATGGTGTACCGGCTTTGCCCAGCCTGGGAAAGCCGCCGAGGCGCATTAGGTATTTTCGCTACCGCATTAATTTCATGATCTTTCATTGCATCTTCCATAATAAGTAGGCCATCTTCCATGGCGGGCTTTTATGGTAAGGGAAAGTTCAGGCGCGCAGGCACAATCAAAACAAATGGAATTAATTGAGGCGCCCAGTCTTTTGATAAGCAGGCTGTCCATTTACTGAGTTCAATTTCCCAATTGAATATTCCATCACCCGCAGCATGGATATAACTACAACAACACCTCATCCGCCCGACCACCCTCTTCCTGGATCACCAGGTGGATGAAATGCAGCTTGGTGATCACCGTCGCCGGTACGACGAACGGGTAGAAATCTGCCTGGCCTATGCTGCGGGACAGTTCGTTGAGCATGCCAGCCAGTTCGATCCAGGCGTTGACGAACGACAGGAACGCCTCGCCGCCCGGGTGCGCAGGGTCAAACAGAGTGTCGGGTGGGAATGGCTGGTAGTCGAAATCCATGTCCCGGGCGCTCATGCCAAAACCCAACGCCGTGTCCACCGCGTCCGTCATGTGCAGATAATGGGCCCAAGTCTCGGCCCAGTCCTCCCAAGGGTGCATAGTGGCATAGGCACTGACATGGCAAGTTTCCCAGCCCGGGGGCGCGCCGTGCTGATAGTGCCGCTCCAACGCCTGGGAATAGCTGGCGCGCTCGTCGCCGAACAACTGACGAAAGGCTTCAAGCCAATGACTATTGGCAATCAGGTGATCCCAATAGTAATGCCCCACCTCATGCCGAAAATGCCCGAGCAAGGTGCGATAAGGTTCGTGCAACTGCTGGCGCATTTGCTCGCGATGGGCATCGTCGGCTTCCTTGATGTCGAGGGTGATCAGGCCGCTGGCATGACCGGTGGTCGGCGGTGTGCCGTCGGGCTCGATACCGATGAAATCGAACGCCAGGCCCTGGGTTTCATCGACGGTTTTTGGAGTGATCGGCAAACCGAGGGTAATCAGTTGCGCTACCAGCCGGCGCTTGGCGGTTTCGACCTTGCGCCAGCGCTCCGGATTCTCCGGGATCGACAGGTCGGGGATGGTGCGGTTCAGGCGGCAGGCGATGCACAGGGTGTCGTGTCCGTCGGCCGGCAACAGCCAATTGCAGGCCGCCGGCGAATCGAGGTTGACGCAGCGGCGAAAAAGCCCGGCCTGCGGATCGGCATCCAGGGTCCAGGTATCGGGATGCTCGCCAGGTTGCAGGGACGACAGGCGGCTCTGCTCCGGCTGATAGCCCAGCGCCGCGAGACAAGCCAGGCACTGGCTATTGCGAAAGAACAGCGACTGGCCGCAGCGACACGGCCAGACCTTGCTGTTGCGCGAACGGTCGCCCAGGAATGGCGCGGCGATGCGCGAGCTCAATTGTTCGAAGAAGCGGTACATGGCGATCTCTCCCTGGAACCTCCAAGACTAGATCACCCGACTTCCACGATCGTTCCCATGTCCTGCGCTACAGGCCCCAGGCATCCACTCAGAGCGGGATGCCATGCTCCATCAGGAAACCGACAAACGCTTGCTCGTCGAGCACCTTGAGCCCCAGCTCATTGGCCTTGGTCAATTTCGAACCGGCGCCCGGCCCGGCCACGACGCAGTAGGTTTTAGCCGACACGGAACCGGCGACCTTGGCTCCCAGGCTCTCGAGTTTTTCCTTGGCGACGTCGCGGCTCATCAGCTCCAGCGTCCCAGTCAGCACCCAGGTATGACCGGTTTCGGGCAAGCCTTCGACAACCTTTTTCTCGCTCCGCCAGTGCATACCGAAATCCCGCAATTGCTGTTCCGCGGCCTCGGCCTGCTGGCGATTGGCGGCGATGGCGAAAAACTCACGCACGGCATTGGCCTGCTTCTCCGGCAACGCCTGGCGCATGTCCAGCCAGTCGGCGTTCATCACTGCCTCGAGTGTGCCGAACTTGTCCGCCAGTTTCTGCGCCCCGCCAGGGCCAACCGAAGGGATGTTCAACTTGTCGAGAAAACCGCCCAGGGTAGTACTGGCGGCGAATTCGGCACCCAATTCACCTTGGTCCTGGATATCAAGACCGTGGCGTAGCAGGTCTTCGATCACCTGGCGGTTGTGCGAATCCTCGAAGAAGCTGTGGATCTCATGGGCGACTTCCAGGCCCACGTCCGGCAGATAGGTCAATACCTGCGGCAGCGCCGCTTGCACGCGCGCAAGGGAACCGAGGGAGCGAGCCAGGACCTTGGCGGTCTCTTCACCCACGTCGGGAATGCCAAGGGCATAGATGAAGCGCGCCAGCCCAGGCTGCTTGCTGTCGGCGATGGCCGCCAACAGGTTCTTGCTCGACAGTTCGGCGAAGCCTTCCAGGTCGACCACTTGTTCAAAGGTCAGGGCATACAGATCGGCCGGTGAGCCCACCAGCCCTTCATCCACCAACTGCTCGACACTCTTTTCCCCCAGGCCTTCGATGTCCATGGCCCGGCGCGACACGAAGTGGATGATCGCCTGCTTGAGCTGCGCGCCACAGGCCAGGCGACCGACGCAGCGGTACACGGCCCCCTCGCTGATGGTTTCGCGGCCCTTGCTGCGCTTGATCAGTTGTGTGCGCTCCACATGGGAGCCGCACACCGGGCACTGCTGTGGGATTGCGACCGGACGAGCATGCTCCGGCCGACGCTCGGTGACCACCTGCACCACTTGCGGAATCACGTCCCCGGCGCGGCGGATGATCACCGTGTCACCGATCATCAGCCCCAAACGCGCCACTTCGTCCATGTTGTGCAGCGTGGCATTGGCCACCGTCACACCCGCGACCCTGACCGGCTTGAGCCGCGCCACGGGCGTTACGGCACCGGTGCGGCCAACCTGGAACTCCACGTCCAGCAACTCGGTGAGTTCTTCGCTCGCCGGGAATTTATGGGCGATGGCCCAACGCGGCTCTCGGGCACGGAAACCGAGCTCACGCTGGGAAGCGATGCTGTTGACCTTGAACACCACGCCGTCGATTTCATAAGGCAACGCATTGCGGCGCTCGCCAATGTCGCGGTAGTAATCCAGGCACTCATCCAGGCCGCGGGCCAACTTCAGCTCGCGGCTGATGGGCAGACCCCAGGCCTTGAGCTGCTTGAGGTTGCCAATGTGGCTGTCGGCGATGTCGGCGCTCACCTGGCCGATACCATAGCAGCAGAATTCCAGGGGGCGGCTGGCGGTGATTTTCGAATCCAACTGGCGCAGACTGCCGGCTGCCGCGTTACGCGGGTTGGCGAAGGTCTTGCCACCCGATTCCAATTGCGTGGCGTTGAGACGCTCGAAGCCGGCCTTGGACATGTACACCTCGCCGCGCACTTCCAGCACCGGCGGCCAACCACTGCCCTGCAACTTGAGGGGAATGTTGCGCACGGTGCGCACGTTGACACTGATATCTTCACCGGTGGTGCCGTCGCCACGGGTGGCCCCGCGCACCAGCATGCCGTCCTGATACAACAAGCTGACCGCCAGGCCATCGAGCTTCGGCTCGCAACTGTATTCAACCGCGGCGCCACCGCCCAGCAGATCGCCCAAGGGCAGGTCCAGGCCTTCGGTCACCCGGCGATCGAACTCACGCATGGTGGTTTCGTCGAAGGCGTTGCCCAGGCTGAGCATCGGGATCTCGTGACGCACCTGGCTGAACGCCGACAGCGCCACGCTGCCGACCCGTTGCGTCGGGGAATCGCTGGTCACCAGCTCCGGATGCTGTTCTTCCAAGGCCTTGAGTTCGTGGAACAGACGATCGTATTCGGCGTCCGGGATACTGGGTTCATCCAGGACGTGGTAGCGATAGTTGTGCTGATCCAGCTCGGTACGCAGTGCCAGGATGCGGGTTTCGACGGCATTCATTAGGTGTTCTCTCATAAAGCAAAAGAGCAGCCGAGGCTGCTCAATTTTCTAATCTCCTCGGCAAGTCGAACTTGGACCGGCCGAATGCAGAACCTGTGGCGAGGGGATTTATCTCCTCGCCACAAAAAGCTCCTCGCTCCTGTTGGCAGCCTCAGCGCTTCTGGGTCAATGCCCGGCGCTCGAATTCGACGATGCGCTGGCGGTAATGCTCGATGGTCTGGGCAGTCAGCACGCTGCGCTGGTCGTCCTTGAGCTCACCGTTAAGCTCCTGGGACAGCTTGCGCGCCGCCGCCACCATGACGTCGAAGGCCTGCTTGGGATGACGTGGGCCTGGCAAACCGAGGAAGAAGCTCACCGCCGGAGTGCTGAAGTGGTCGATGTCGTCCAGGTCGAACACGCCAGGCTTGACCGCGTTGGCCATGGAGAACAGCACCTCGCCGTTGCCGGCCATGCTCTCGTGACGGTGGAAAATGTCCATCTCGCCGAAACGCAAGCCGCTTTCCAGGATGTTCTGCAGCAGCGCAGGCCCCTTGAAGCCGGCCGGGTCGCGGCAGATCACACTGATCACCAGCACTTCTTCAGCCTGGGCCTGGTCCTTGTCGGAACTCGAGGCCTTGCTCTCGTCCGGGTAGTCACTGTCGCGACTGCTGAGGCTCGGGCCACCATCCAGGTCGAGGTTCAGGTTCAAATCACCCTGGGACGGCTCGTTGTTGCGCTTGCCACGCTTGGAACCCGATTCCCGAGGCTCGCGCACCGGTGCGCTGACCGAAGGCAGGTCATGTTCATCCAGCTGCGGCTCCTTGTGGGTTTCCAGCACCCGGGGTGGGCCCAGCAGCTCGGTATTGTCATCGTCGTCCGGCAGGTTCGACAGGCTGCGATCCAGGCGGAACTTGAGCTTGCCCTTGCCGCCACGCATGCGGCGCCAGCCGTCGAAAAGAATACCGGCAATGACAATGATGCCGATGACGATCAGCCACTCGCGCAGACCGATTTCCATGTAATCCCGTGCCTCTATAAAAATGCTGAAAAATAAGGGGCTTAGCTATTTGCAAACCGCTTTAAAACGTGGAGCCAACTCTATGTTCTGAATGGCGTTTTGCCCACGCATACGAAAAATTGACATTAAACTAGCATGACGAACAGCTACAAGCTACAAGCTGCATGCCACAAGCTGGAACCACCCCCGCTTGCAGCTTACGCTTGAAGCTCGCCACTAAGCGTCCACCATCGCCATGGCCTCCTCTACATCCACCGCCACCAGTCGCGAGCAACCGGGCTCGTGCATGGTCACCCCCATCAGCTGATCGGCCATTTCCATGGCGATCTTGTTGTGCGTGATATAGATGAACTGCACCGTTTCGGACATTTCCTTCACCAGCCGTGCGTAACGGCCCACGTTAGCGTCGTCCAGCGGTGCATCGACCTCGTCGAGCATGCAGAACGGCGCCGGGTTCAATTTGAAAATGGCAAAGACCAGGGCCAGTGCCGTCAACGCCTTCTCACCGCCGGAGAGCAAGTGAATGGTGCTGTTTTTCTTGCCAGGAGGACGCGCCATGATCGTCACTCCTGTATCGAGTAGATCTTCGCCCGTCAGTTCCAAGTAGGCACTGCCTCCACCGAAAACTTTTGGGAAAAGTGCCTGTAAACCGCTGTTGATCTGATCAAAGGTATCCTTGAAGCGGTTGCGGGTTTCCTTGTCGATCTTGCGGATGACGTTTTCCAGGGTTTCCAGCGCCTCCACCAGGTCGGCATCCTGGGCATCCAGGTAACGCTTGCGCTCGGACTGCTGCTGGTACTCGTCGATGGCGGCCAGGTTGATGGCTCCCAGCCGCTGGATACGCGCGGCGATGCGTTCCAGTTCCTCTTCGGCGTCCTTCTCGCTAGCCCCGGCCACCAGGGTAGCGAGCACACCGTTGAGGTCGTAGCCGTCTTCGAGCAACTGGTCCTGCAAGGTTTTACGGCGCACGGTGAGGGCTTGCCACTCCATGCGCTGCTGCTCCATCTGGCCGCGGATCAACTGGGCTTGCTGCTCGGCCTGGCTGCGACGCTTCTCGGCGTCGCGCAATTCCCGGTCGGCGTCTTCCAGAGTCAATTGCGCCGTCTTGAGTTCTTCGTCGACGCTCATGCGCTTGTCGAGCAGTTCTTCGAGCTTGAGGCGCAGCTCCTCCAGCGGGGCGGCGCCCTCTTCCAGGTTCAGGCTCAGTTGCTCGCGCTTTTCGGTCAGGCGTTCAGACTGCATTTCCAGCCGTTCCAGCGCCTGGCGCGTGGAATCGTACTGAGCCTTGAGCGACCCCAGGCGCACCGCCAACTGGTGGGCATGGTCCTTGTGCTGGCGGGCTTCCTGGCGCACCCGGTCGAGGCGCTCGCGCAGGCTGTCGCGCTGGGCCAGCAGCAGCTCGCGCTGTTCGGTGTCCACCGCCATCGTATCGAGGGCTTCCTGCAAGTGCAGGCGTGCTTCACCGATCTGTTCGTGTTCCAGCTCCCGCTGCTCGCCGAGCTCGGCCATTTCTTCTTCGAGGCGGGTGCGGCGCAACGCCAGCTGCTCGGCCTTGGCCTTGCCGGCCGACAGCTGGGCCTTGAGCTCGCCCTGCTGGCGCGCTTCGTCCTGCAATAGCCGGCGCAGGTGTTCGCGGCCGTTCTCCTGTTGACGCTGCTGCGCCCGCAGGTTCTGCAATTCGGTTTCCAGGGCTTCGACGCTGGCCTCGCGCTCCTCGCGCTCGGCGCTCAACTGTTGGATTTCCTGGCCACGGGCGAGCATGCCGCTCTCGGCTTCGCTGGCCCGGCGTACCCGCAGGAAATGCCGGCCAACCCAATAGCCGTCTCGACTGATCAGGCTTTCGCCAGCCGCCAGTTGCCCGCGCAGGGCCAGTGCCTGTTCCAGGCTGTCCACCGGTTTGACCTGGCCCAGCCAGGGCGACAGATCGACCTGGGCCTCGACCTTATCCAGCAAGCTGCCCGGAATCCGCACGCCATCCACCGTCGGGCTGAGCAAGCGCAGATCGCCTTGGCTGAAGCCCGACAGGTCGAAGCCGCCAAAGTCCTCCACCAGGACCGCTTGCAGGTCAGCACCCAACACGGTTTCCACCGCCAGTTCCCAACCGGCGTCGACCTTCAGCCCTTCGGCCAACCGCGGGCGTTCACTCAGTTGCTGATCCCGAAGCCATTCGGCCGTGCCGGTGCCCGGATCCAGCGCGGCTTGCTGCAAGGCTTCCAGCGAAGCCAGGCGACCATTGAGCCGCTGCAACTCGCCCTGGGCCTGCTGCTGGTTGTGCAAGGCCAGTTGCAGGGCCTGGCGCAGTTGCTCGAGCCGTTCGACCTGGGCGTCTTCGCTGGCTTGCAAGTCTTCGAGGGTGGCTTCGCTGGCGGCCAGTTGCTCGCTCAGGTCCAGAATCGCCGCGTCTTCGGGGTCCGCCGCTAGCAAGGCGCGCTCTTCGGCCAGCCGGCGTTGACGCTCGGCCAGGCGCTCCATGCTGGTTTCCAATTGCTGGATGCGCGCCTGCTGGACCTCGGCCTGGCGCCGCGGCTCAGCCGAGGTCAGGTTGAAACGGTCCCACTGCTCCTGCCAGCCGTGCATGGTCAGCTCGGCCTCCTCCAGCGCAGCGGCGGCCTCTTCGGCGGCGACGCTGGTCATTTCCTGCTCCGGCGTGAGCCTTTCCAACTCTTCGCCGAGGGTGAGCAGCAAGGTGCGGTCGTGGCCCAGGTGGGACTCGGTTTCCAGACGCGCACGCTCGGCTTCTTTCAAGTCGTCCTGCAACTGACGCAGCCGTTGCTGGCCATGCTGGATGCTCTGCTCGACCCGGGCGATATCGCCCCCGACCGAATAGAAGCGCCCCTGCACCAGATTGAAGCGTTCGGACAACTCATGATGCCCGTCGCGCAAGCGTTCGATAGCCGCATCGGCGTTGCGTTGCTCGGCCACCAGGGCTTCGAAACTGACTTCCTGGTTGCCGATGATCGCCTCGCGCTGGCCGACCTGCTCGTTCAGCGCCTGCCAGCGCAAGGCCGACAGTTGCGCCTTGAGCTGACGTTCCTCGGCCTTGTATTCCTGATACCTTTTCGCGGCCTCGGCCTGGCGATGCAGCCGCTCGAGCTGACGATCGAGCTCTTCGCGCAGGTCGGTCAGGCGCGCGAGGTTTTCGTGGGTGCGGCGAATGCGGTTTTCGGTTTCGCGACGCCGTTCCTTGTATTTGGAAATACCGGCGGCTTCTTCGATGAAATTGCGCAGGTCTTCGGGCTTGGCTTCGATCAGCTTGGAGATCATGCCCTGTTCGATGATCGAGTAACTGCGCGGCCCCAGGCCGGTGCCGAGGAAAATATCGGTGATGTCCCGGCGCCGGCATTTGGCGCCGTTGAGGTAATAGCTGTTCTGGCTGTCGCGGGTCACTTTGCGACGGATGGAAATTTCGGCATAGGCCGCGTATTCGCCGACCAGGGTGCTGTCGGAGTTATCGAACACCAGCTCGATGCTGGCCTGGCTGACCGGCTTGCGGCTGGTGGAGCCGTTGAAGATGACGTCGGTCATCGACTCGCCCCGCAGGTTCTTGGCCGAACTCTCGCCCATCACCCAGCGCACGGCGTCGATGATGTTCGACTTGCCGCAGCCATTGGGCCCGACCACGGCCGCCATGTTGCTGGGGAAATTCACCGTGGTCGGATCGACGAAGGATTTGAACCCCGCCAGCTTGATGCACTTGAGCCGCACGTCAGGCCGCCGTCAGGGCAGAAACCACCAGATCGCAACTGCGCTGGGCGTAGGCCGTCAGCACGAGGCGAATCTGCGGCAAATCACGGGCCAGCACGGCGGTGAGCAGGCGCTGGAACAAATCGAGAAATTCGCCCATTTCGGCCTTGCGCTGTTCCAGGGCCAGGAAATAGGCACGGCTCATGGCCGGCTGCAGATTCTCGACGGTTTCCTGCAAGTACGGGTTGTTGGCGAACGGGTAAGCCGCGCGCATCACGCTGAAGCTTTCATCGACGAAAGTACGGATGTCCTGGCGTGCGAAGGCGTCCTGGAGACGCTGCTGGATCGCGACGAACGGCGTCATGTCCGCCTGTTCCTTCCAACCGTCGGCCACGGCATTGCCCAGCAGGATGTAGAGCTCGCTCATCAGCGCGCAAAGGCTGCGCACCTTATGTTCGGTGAGCACAGTGACGTGGGCGCCCCGACGCGCCAGGATCGCGACCAGGTGACGCCGCTCGAGGATCAGCAGGGCCTCGCGAACCGAGCCGCGGCTGACATTGAGGGCCTGCGTGACCTTCTGCTCCTGGATGCGCTCTCCCGGCTTCATCTCGCCGCGAATGATGCGCTCGGCCAGATGATGGGCGATTTGTTCGGCGAGGCTGTCCGGGGCCTTGAACGTCATGGTTGTCCTTCAAACTCTTCGATTCACACAAGCGGCGAAGTGTAGCGCACTCGGCAGATCATGGCGCGGGGCCTGTATCGGGTTTTGGCACGATATAAGCAAAAAAGCGCCCTGCCGCACCCTGTGGGAGCCAAGCTTGCTCGCGATAGCGGTATGTCAGCTTGCATCCATACTGAATGTATCGCCGCCATCGCGAGCAAGCTTGGCTCCCACAGGGTTTTGCAGTGTCCCCCCATCTGGAGCCGCTTCACAAAATCTATTTTCCTGACCCTTAAGTCAGAATTTTATTGACCGAAAAGTCAGACCTGATAAATTCACTCCACGTCGAGTACAACAATAATGAATCTGCGAGGCCTTCCGTGATCCAGTTTTTACTCAACCAGGAGCTCCGTCGCGAGCATGCCCTGGACCCGAACCTGACAGTGCTCAATTACCTGCGCGAGCATGTGGGCAAACCCGGCACCAAAGAAGGCTGCGCCAGCGGCGACTGTGGCGCGTGCACCGTCGTGGTGGGCGAGCTGGATACGGATGAAAACGGTCGCGAGCACATTCGCTACCGCAGCCTCAACGCGTGCCTGACCTTCGTCTCGTCCCTGCACGGCAAGCAACTGATCAGCGTTGAAGACCTCAAGCACCAGGGCCAGTTGCACAGTGTCCAGCAGGCGATGGTCGACTGCCACGGCTCGCAGTGCGGTTTCTGCACGCCTGGGTTCGTCATGTCGTTGTTCGCCCTGCAAAAGAACAGCACGCAACCTGATGCCCACAAGACCCACGAAGCCCTGGCCGGCAACCTGTGCCGCTGCACGGGCTACCGACCGATCCTGGCCGCCGCCGAGCAAGCCTGCCGGGGCAAGCAACCGGATCAGTTCGACGCCCGCGAAGCCGAGACCATCGCGCGCCTCAAGGCCATCGCGCCAACGGACACCGGCGAACTCAACAGCGGCGACAAGCGTTGCCTGGTGCCGCTGACCCTCGCCGACCTGGCTGACCTCTACGACGCCTATCCCCAGGCACGGCTGCTGGCCGGCGGTACCGACCTGGCCTTGGAAGTCACCCAGCTTCACCGCACCCTGCCCGTGATGATCTACGTGGGCAACGTTGCTGAACTCAAGGGTATCGAGCGCTTCGACGATCGCCTGGAGATCGGCGCGGCCACCGCGCTGTCCGATTGCTATGAAGCCTTGAACGCCGAATACCCGGATTTTGGCGAACTGTTGCAGCGCTTCGCCTCGCTGCAGATCCGCAACCAGGGCACCCTGGGTGGCAACATCGGCAACGCCTCGCCCATTGGCGACTCGCCACCCCTGCTGATCGCCCTCGGCGCGCAGATCGTGCTGTGCAAGGGCCAGTCCCGCCGCACTCTGGCCCTGGAAGACTATTTCATCGATTACCGGGTCACCGCCCGCCAGGACAGCGAGTTCATCGAAAAGATCATCGTGCCCCGCGCCAGCGCCGAGCAGGCGTTTCGTGCCTACAAGGTTTCCAAGCGCCTGGACGATGACATCAGCGCCGTGTGCGCCGCATTCAACCTGCGCATCGACAACGGCGTGGTTCGTGATGCGCGCGTGGCCTTCGGTGGCATGGCGGCAACGCCCAAGCGCGCCAAGCACTGTGAAGCCATCCTGGTCGGCGCGCCGTGGACCGAAAGCACCGTCGAGCGCGCCTGCGCCGCCCTGGCCGAGGATTTCACACCGCTGTCGGACCTGCGCGCAAGCAAGGAATACCGCCTGCTCAGCGCCCGCAACCTGCTGCGCAAATACTACATCGAACTGCAAACGCCGCACATCGAGACCCGGGTGACCGCTTATGTCTAACCATCACGCCCCTGAGAAGACTCAAGACGAGCTGGCCGAGCTGTTCGCCCGCGACCTGACCACCGGGGTGGGCCGCAGCGTCAAGCACGACAGCGCCGCCAAACACGTGTCCGGCGAAGCGCAGTACATCGATGATCGCCTGGAATTCCCCAACCAATTGCACGTTTATGCGCGGCTCTCGGACCGCGCCCACGCGCGGGTCCTGCGGATCGACACCACGCCCTGCTACGCCTTCGACGGCGTGCGCATCGCCATCACCCACCGTGACATCCCCGGCCTGAAGGACATCGGCCCGCTGTTGCCCGGTGATCCGTTGCTGGCCATCGATGACGTGCAGTTCGTCGGTCAACCGGTGCTGGCTGTCGCCGCCAAAGACCTCGACACGGCCCGCCAGGCGGCGATGGCGGCGATCATTGAATACGAAGACCTGGAACCGGTGCTGGACGTGGTCGAAGCCCTGCGCAAGCGGCACTTCGTGCTGGACAGCCACACCCACCAGCGCGGCGATTCGGCCGCTGCCTTGGCGAGTGCCGAACATCGCATCCAGGGCTCGCTGCACATCGGCGGCCAGGAACACTTTTACCTCGAAACCCAAGTGTCGTCGGTGATGCCCACCGAAGACGGCGGCATGCTCGTCTACTGCTCCACCCAGAACCCCACCGAGGTGCAGAAACTGGTGGCCGAAGTACTGGGCGTGTCGATGAACAAAATCGTCGTCGACATGCGCCGCATGGGCGGCGGCTTCGGTGGCAAGGAAACCCAGGCCGCCAGCCCGGCGTGCCTGTGCGCGGTGATCGCCCACCTCACCGGCCAGCCAACCAAGATGCGCCTGCCGCGGGTCGAAGACATGCTGATGACCGGCAAGCGCCACCCGTTCTACATCGAATACGACGTAGGTTTCGACAGCACCGGACGCCTGCACGGCATCGCCCTGGAACTGGCCGGCAATTGCGGTTGCTCGCCGGACCTGTCGGCGTCGATTGTCGACCGGGCGATGTTCCATGCCGACAATGCCTATTACCTGGGCGATGCGACCATCAATGGCCACCGCTGCAAGACCAACATCGCCTCGAACACCGCCTACCGGGGTTTCGGCGGGCCGCAGGGCATGGTCGCCATCGAAGAAGTCATGGACGCCATCGCCCGGCACCTGGGGCTCGACCCGCTGGCCGTGCGCAAGGCCAATTACTACGGCAAGACCGAGCGCAACGTCACCCACTACTACCAGACCGTCGAGCACAACATGCTCGAGGAAATGACCGCCGAACTGGAAGCAAGCAGCCAGTACGCCGAGCGCCGCGAAGCGATCCGGCGTTTCAATGCCAACAGCCCGGTCCTGAAGAAGGGGTTGGCGCTGACGCCGGTCAAGTTCGGCATCTCGTTCACTGCCAGCTTTCTCAACCAGGCAGGTGCTTTGGTCCATGTCTACACCGACGGCAGCATCCACCTGAACCATGGCGGTACCGAAATGGGCCAGGGCTTGAACACCAAGGTCGCGCAAGTGGTGGCCGAGGTGTTCCAGGTGGAAATGGACCGGGTGCAGATCACCGCGACCAACACCGATAAAGTGCCAAACACCTCGCCCACCGCGGCCTCCAGCGGTGCCGACCTGAACGGCAAGGCCGCGCAGAATGCCGCCGAAACCATCAAGCGACGCCTGGTGGAGTTTGCCGCGCGGCAGTACAAGGTCAGCGAAGAAGACGTGCAGTTCCACAATGGCCATGTGCGGGTGCGCGATCACATCCTGACGTTCGAGGCGCTGGTGCAGCAGGCGTATTTCGCCCAGGTCTCGCTGTCGAGCACTGGCTTCTACAAGACCCCGAAAATCTACTACGACCGCAGCCAGGCCCGTGGTCGGCCATTCTACTACTACGCCTTTGGCGCGGCCTGTGCCGAGGTGATCGTCGACACCCTGACCGGCGAGTACAAGATGCTGCGCACCGACATCCTCCACGACGTCGGCGCCTCGCTGAACCCGGCCATCGACATGGGCCAGGTCGAGGGCGGCTTCATCCAGGGCATGGGCTGGCTGACCATGGAAGAGTTGGTGTGGAACGACAAGGGCAAGCTGCTGACCAATGGCCCGGCCAGCTACAAGATCCCGACCGTGGCCGACATGCCACTGGATTTGCGGGTGAAGCTGGTGGAAAACCGCAAGAACCCGGAAGACACGGTGTTCCACTCCAAAGCCGTGGGCGAACCGCCGTTCATGCTCGGCATCGCCGTGTGGTGCGCCATCAAGGACGCCGTGGCGAGCCTGGGGGATTACCGGCATCAACCCGGCATCGATGCGCCGGCGACACCCGAGCGGGTGTTGTGGGGGTGTGAACGGATGCGGAGCTTGAAGGTGGTTACGGAAACTGAAGCCGAGGTGCTCGAGCTTTAGACCGCGGTGCGGCCATCGCGAGCAAGCTTGGCTCCCACAAGGGATAGGGTTAACAAAGTCCCTGTGGGAGCCAAGCTTGCTCGCGATGGCGGCTGAAGAGACAACAGCAATGTCGAGGTGAACATGTACAACTGGATCAGCGCCCTAGCCGACCTGCAAACCCGCGGCGAACCCTGCGTGCTGGTGACGATCATCGAAGAGCTCGGCTCCACGCCGCGCAACGCCGGTTCGAAGATGGTCATCAGCGCCAGCCAGGCGTTCGACACCATCGGTGGCGGGCACCTGGAATACAAGGCCATGGAGCTCGCCCGGCAAATGCTCGCCAGCGGCCAGCAAACCACCCATCTGGAGCGTTTCAGCCTCGGCGCCAGCCTGGGTCAGTGCTGCGGCGGCGTGACCGTGCTGCTGTTCGAACCCATGGGCCAGGTGCAGGCGCAGATTGCGGTGTTCGGCGCCGGCCATGTCGGCCGCGCCCTGGTGCCGCTGCTGGCGAGCCTGCCATGTCGCGTGCGCTGGATTGACTCGCGGGAAGCCGAGTTTCCCGCACAACTGCCCCACGGCGTCCTGAAAATCGTCAGCGAAGATCCGCTGGATGAAGTCGATGACTTGCCCGCCGGCAGCTACTGCATCGTCATGACCCACAACCATCAGCTCGACCTGGAACTGAGCGCCGCAATCCTCAAGCGCAACGACTTCGCCTACTTCGGCCTGATCGGTTCGAAGACCAAGCGGGTCAAGTTCGAACATCGCCTACGCGATCGCGGCTTCGACAGCAGCGCCCTGCAACGCATGCGTTGCCCGATGGGCATCGGCGAGGTCAAGGGCAAGTTGCCCGTGGAAATCGCCATCTCCATCGCCGGCGAAATCATCGCCACCTATAACGCGGATTTCGGCCAGCACACCGCACGCGCCGAACCGATTGCCAAGCTGCTGCCGGCCTCGCGCCGCAGCCAGGCGAACCGTTGAACAATCATTGAGAACCCCCATGCCCCTGTCACGCAAAGCCTACCGCGCCGCCCTGCTCCACAGCCTCGCCGACCCGGCCGAAGTCGGTATCCCGGCCTCCTATGAATATTTCGAGGACGGTGTGCTGGTGGTGGAGAACGGCCAGATCAGTGCCATCGGCCATGCCCATGACCTGCTGCCAACCCTGGCGGCGGATGTCGAGATCACTCATTACCCGGACGCGCTGATCACCCCCGGCTTCATCGACACCCACATCCACCTGCCGCAGACCGGCATGGTCGGCGCCTACGGCGAGCAATTGCTGGACTGGCTCAACACTTACACCTTCCCCTGCGAACGCCAGTTCGCCGACAAGGCCCATGCCGACGCCGTAGCCGATATCTTCGTCAAGGAACTGCTGCGCAACGGCACCACCACCGCGCTGGTCTTCGGCAGCGTGCACCCGCAGTCGGTGGACGCGTTCTTTGAAGTGGCCCAGAAACTCGACCTGCGGATGATCGCCGGCAAGGTGATGATGGACCGCAACGCCCCGGACTACCTGGTCGACACCGCAGAATCCAGCTACACCCAGAGCAAGGCGCTGATCGAGCGTTGGCACGGCAAGGGCCGCCTGCACTACGCCGTGACCCCACGCTTCGCCCCGACCAGCACGCCGGAACAATTGGCCCTGGCCGGCCAGTTGCTCGGTGAGTACCCCGACCTGTACATGCAGACCCACATCAGCGAAAACCTGCAGGAAGTGCAGTGGGTCAAGGAACTGTTCCCCGAGCGCAAGGGCTACCTGGACGTCTACGACCACTACCAACTGCTCGGCGAGCGCTCGGTGCTTGCCCACGGCGTACACCTGTGCGACGACGAATGCGCACGGCTGGCCGAGACCGGTTCGGCCATCGCTTTCTGCCCGACCTCGAACTTTTTCCTCGGCAGCGGCCTGTTCAACCTGCCGATGGCCGAGAAACACAAGGTGAACGTGGGAGTGGGCACGGACGTCGGCGGCGGCACCAGTTTTTCACTGCTGCAAACCCTCAACGAAGCCTACAAGGTGATGCAATTGCAAGGCGCACGGTTGAGTCCGTTCAAGTCGCTGTACCTGGCCACTCTAGGCGGGGCCCGGGCCCTGCGGCTGGAAGACAGGATCGGCACTTTGCAACCGGGTACCGAGGCGGACTTCCTGGTGCTGGACTACAACGCCACGCCGCTGCTGGGTTATCGCCTGAAGCAGGCAAAAGACATTGCCGAGAAGTTGTTTGTGCTGATGACGCTGGGGGATGACCGAACGGTGATGCAGACCTATGCGGCGGGTCGGTTGGTGCATCGGCGCTAACTGTTTAAATCAAAAGATCGCCGCCTCCGGCAGCGCCTGCAGGGGATCACATTTATCCCGTGGGAGCTGCCGGAAGCGGCGATCTTTTCAAGCTTGCGACAGGTCAGAGCTTGGCCGGCGAACGCCCAGGCTTCTTGCTCTGCAACAAATGCGAGAACACCGCATGCAAGTCATCCGACGCACTTTCTTCGTCGAGGTTGAGCTTGCTGTCGATGTGGTCCATGTGGTGCATCATCAGGTCCACCGCCAGGGTGGCGTCGCGGGCCTCGATGGCGTCGATCAACTGGGTGTGTTCGTCGTAGGAACAGTGGGAACGGTTGCCGCTTTCGTACTGGGCGATGATCAGCGATGTCTGGGACACAAGGCTGCGCTGGAAGCTGATCAGTGGAGCATTCTTCGCCGCTTCGGCCAGCTTGAGGTGGAACTCGCCCGACAAGCGGATGCCGGCACCACGGTCGCCCCGGGAGAAACTGTCGCGCTCGTCGCTGACCATCTGGCGCAGCTCGGCCAATTGCTCGGCCGTGGCATGTTGCACGGCCAGTTCGGTGATCGCCCGCTCCACCAGGCGCCGGGCCATGAATACCTGGCGCGCCTCTTCGACGCTCGGGCTGGCCACCACGGCGCCGCGATTGGGCCGCAGCAGCACCACGCCTTCGTGGGCCAGGCGTGACAGCGCGCGACGAATGATCGTGCGGCTGACCCCGAAAATCTCCCCCAAGGCCTCTTCGCTCAACTTCGTACCGGGCGCCAGGCGTTGTTCCAGGATCGCCTCGAAGATATGCGCGTAGACGATATCGTCCTGGGTTCCACTGCGGCCGGCTTTACCTGCTCGCGGTTGTTTCTTGAGGGGTTGCAACTGTTCGTTCATGGGCACTCGAGTCGGAAGAGCGGCGGCGAATTGACCGTGACTGTAATACGGCACAGCGGGTCGCTGGCAAGTATCGCGTAAAAAACAGCCCGATTGTACACAACCTCTGATGGCAACACGACTGTACGGCCGTTTGCGGACACGGCTGTATAGCAATTGCCAACTGCGTTGAGTTTAGGCTTTGTACGAACCCTAGGCTTGAGAACCTGAACCTATGGCAGCTTCAGGCCCTGCCAATTTATAACAAGGATCACCGCCCACCATGACCGAAGTCACGACCATGCCACTTCGTCCGCTCGCCGACACTTCGCCCTCGGCCATTGTCGCCGGGTTCATCGCCATGATGACCGGCTACACCAGCTCCCTGGTACTGATGTTCCAGGCCGGACAAGCGGCCGGGCTGACCAGCGGGCAGATTTCCTCGTGGATCTGGGCCATTTCCATTGGCATGGCGGTGTGCTCCATCGGCCTGTCGCTGCGCTATCGCACGCCGATCACCATCGCCTGGTCGACGCCAGGCGCGGCGTTGCTGATCACCAGCCTGGGCGGGGTGAGTTATGGCGAAGCCATCGGCGCCTACATCACCTGCGCGGTGCTGGTGACGATCTGCGGCCTGACCGGCAGTTTCGAGCGCCTGGTCAAGCGTATTCCGGCCTCGTTGGCGGCGGCGTTGCTGGCGGGCATCCTGTTCAAGATCGGCAGCGAGATCTTCGTCGCCACCCAGCACCGCACCGGCCTGGTGCTCGGGATGTTCTTCACTTACCTGATCGTCAAGCGCCTGTCGCCCCGTTACGCGGTGCTGGCGGCGCTGCTGATCGGCACCGCACTCTCCGGTCTGCTGGGCCTGCTGGATTTCAGCCACTTTTCCCTCGAAGTCGCCACGCCGGTCTGGACCACGCCACACTTCTCGCTGGCTGCGACCATCAGCATCGGCATCCCGCTGTTTGTAGTGGCGATGACTTCGCAAAACATGCCCGGCATCGCCGTGCTGCGGGCCGACGGCTACCACGTACCGGCCTCGCCGCTGATCACCAGCACCGGCATCGCCTCGCTGCTGCTGGCACCGTTCGGCTCCCACGGCATCAACCTGTCAGCCATCAGCGCGGCCATCTGCACCGGACCCCATGCCCATGAAGATCGTAACAAGCGTTACACGGCGGCGGTCTGGTGCGGGATTTTCTACGGGATCGCCGGGGTGTTCGGCGCGACGCTGGCAGCCTTGTTCGCGGCGCTGCCCAAGGAACTGGTGCTGTCCATCGCGGCGCTGGCGCTGTTCGGGTCGATCATCAATGGCTTGACCATCGCCATGAGCCAGGCCCGGGAACGGGAAGCGGCGCTGGTCACCTTCATGGTCACGGCGTCGGGGCTGACGCTGTTTTCCATCGGTTCGGCGTTCTGGGGGATTGTGGCGGGGGTGTTGACGCTGTTGATTCTGAATTGGGAAAAATAAGCTGCAAGCTACAAGCTCTTAACTTGCATCTTGCAGCTCGAAGCTCGTAGCTTACTTCTGATTGATCGGCTTTTCCGGGTACCAGACGTCGATCAGCGGGCTGACTTCCACGTTGGTCAGCTCAGGACGGGCCTTGAGCCAGGCCTCGACGGCAGCGCGCTGCTCCTCGGACACCGAGCCACGCTTTTGCAGGCAAACCAGACCGTAGTCGTCGCCGCCAACATAGCCCAGACCGTTGGCTTCCATGGCTTGCTTCAGGAAATCGTCGAGGAAAGTGTCAATAGCCTCATCGGCCAGATCTTCTTTGAAATCCAGGTTCAGTTCGAAACCCAGCTCTTGAAATTCATCCACGCACAGCTTCTTGCGCAGACGCTGGGAACGGTTAGTCGCCATTGGAACAATCCTCATAAGTAATAACGGCCGGCACTTTACCAGTTTGGTGCATCGTTTGCCCGACTGATCGCCGGTCTCGGCCTACCGTCGGTAAAAAATAGCGCATCGAAAGGCTCAAGCACGGCCCAAGGCGTTTCAGCTTGGGGCATAATGCCGACACTTTCATGACCATTGAGGACGTTCATTTTCATGTCCTCGCCTTTTTCCCCTCGCCCGTAGGGTTTTATTTACATGATCAAATCTTTGCGTCCACTGCTTCTGGCCAGCCTTCTTCTTCCCCTGGCCCTTCCTGTCTCCAGCCACGCCGCCACGATCAACACTGCCCTGTCGCCCAACGTGCAGAAGGCCCTCAAGGCCAGCAAGCTGCAAGACGATGCCCTGTCCCTGGTGATGGTGCCGCTCAACGGCCCCGGCACCCCGACCCTGTACAACGCCGACGTGTCGGTGAACCCGGCGTCCACCATGAAATTGGTGACCACCTACGCGGCGCTGGAAATGCTCGGCCCCAATCACCAGTGGAAAACCGAGTTCTACACCGACGGTACCCTCAGTGGCGGGATCCTCAACGGCAACCTGTACCTCAAGGGCGGCGGCGACCCCAAGCTGAACATGGAAAAACTCTGGTTGCTGATGCGCGACCTGCGGGCCAACGGCGTGCAGCAGGTCACTGGCGACCTGGTGCTGGACCGCGGTTTCTTCATCCAGCCGCAACTGCCCGAGTTCAATGACGACGGCAACGACGAGAACAAGCCGTTCCTGGTCAAGCCCGACTCGTTGCTGGTCAACCTCAAGGCCCTGCGCTTCGTCGCCCGCAATGACGGCGGTCGGGTGCTGGTGTCGGTGGAACCGCCG
Source organism: Pseudomonas citri (assembly GCF_025336485.1). Lineage (GTDB taxonomy): Bacteria > Pseudomonadota > Gammaproteobacteria > Pseudomonadales > Pseudomonadaceae > Aquipseudomonas > Aquipseudomonas citri. The sequence continues at coordinate 37,647 of NZ_JAODAB010000002.1, forward strand.
ATTGCCAGCATTCGCATCGACAACCAGGTCAAGGCGGTGAACGCCAAGCAATGCGCCGGCGGCGTGCGCTACAACCCAGTGCCCCAGGCGGACGGCAGCGTGACCGTGACCGTGGGTGGCCAGTTGGGGGACGGTTGCAGTTCCCAGACCTACCTGTCGCTGCTCGATCACGCCACCTACACCGCCGGCGCCGTGCGGGCGATCTGGAAGGAACTGGGCGGCAGCATCCAGGGCGCGGACCGCCTGGCACCGACCCCGAGCAACGCGAAGGTGCTGGCCCGGGCCTTCTCGCCGGACCTGGCGGAGATCATCCGCGACATCAACAAATACAGTAACAACACCATGGCCCAGCAGCTGTTCCTGAGCCTGGGCGCGCAGTTCCGCAATGAAGCCGACGGCGACGACGCCAAGGCTGCACAGCGGGTGGTGCGCCAGTGGCTGGCCAAGAAAGGCATCACCGCGCCACACCTGGTGATGGAGAACGGCTCCGGTCTGTCCCGCGCCGAACGGGTCAGCGCCCGGGAAATGGCCGCAATGCTGCAAGCCGCCTGGCGCAGCCCGTATGCGGCGGAGTACATCAGCTCGATGCCGATCGCCGGTACCGACGGCACCATGCGCAAACGCCTGAAGACCACGGCCATGGCCGGTGAGGCCCACGTCAAGACCGGCACCCTGAACACTGTCCGCGCCATCGCCGGCTTCAGCCGCGACATCAACGGCAACACCTGGGCCGTGGTGGCGATCCTCAATGATCCGAAGCCTTGGGGCGCGTCGTCGGTGCTGGACCAGGTGCTGCTGGACCTGTATCGCCAACCGAAACTGCCGCAGACGGCGTCGGTGCTCTGAGTCCCGGATTCACTGCATAGCCCTGTAGGAGCAAAGCTTGCTCGCGATGGCGGTGGCTCAGCTGACATCAGTGCTGAATGCGCCACCGTTTCGCGAGCAAGCTTTACTCCCACAGGCCTTGAGTGGTCATCCAAAAAAAATGGCATTCACCGCAATTGACTGTGGGAGCGAGCTTGCTCCCACAGTCAGCCCAGCTGCACCTCAACCTGATCCCGCCCGGCCTGCTTGGCCGCGTACACCCCGGAGTCGGCGCGTAGCAACAAGGCATCCGCGCCCTCGCCGGTGCGCCAACTGGCAATGCCGAAGCTGGCGGTGACAACGCCCACGCCGTCGATAGGCGCGCTGCGCAAGCCTTCCCACAACTCCAACGCCAGGGAATGGGCGGCATCGCCGTCGGTCTCCGGGCACAGCACCACGAACTCTTCCCCACCCAACCGGCAGAACACATCGGTGCGCCGCAAGCGTTGGGCAATGCGTTGGCAGACTGCCTGTAGCACCCGGTCGCCCACCGCATGACCGTGCTGGTCATTGATACGTTTGAAGTGGTCGATGTCGAGCATGATCACCGACAGGTCCCCGGAGCCACGCTCGACCCGGGACATTTCCGACGTCAGGCGCTCCTGGAAGTAGCGTCGGTTGCGAATTCCCGTCAAGGCATCGGTCACCGACAACGCGCGCAACTCCTCTTCCACACGCTTGAGATCGGAAATATCGGAAATATAACCGTGCCACAACACCCCGCCACCCGGCAGTTCCTCCGGCGTGGCCTCGCCCCGCACCCAGCGCAGGCCACGTTGCGGCAGCAGTACCCGATACTCTTCCCGCCAAGGACTCAAGCGGTCGGCCGAGGTGCGGATCGACGCCCGAACCCGCGCGCTGTCCTGGGGGTGAATGCGCGAGAAAACCGCCTCGGCGTTCTGGAACAGCACGTCGGGCTCCAACTCGTAGATATCGCGAATGCCGTCGCTCGCATAGATCACGCTGAAACGGCCATTGAAATCCATCTTGAACTGGTAGATGCCTCCAGGCAGGTGGGCGCTGAGCTTCTTCAACAACAGGTCCCGAGCCGCCAGCGCTTCGTGGACCCGCTTGCGTTCGGTGATGTCGATGCAGATCGCCAGGTGCCCGATCCACAGCCCCTGGTCATCGAGCATGGGCGTGGCCAGCATGTTCACGGTCAGGTGGCTGCCGTCGCGGCGCACCAGGGTCCATTCCCGGGCCTGTTGCTCCCCCTGCTCCCCGCTTTCGAGCAACATCGCGTGGCACGTGGGGATCGGCTTGCCAAGACGCGCGCCAAGCTGAGCAGCACGCGCCTGGAGTTCGCGCGCAAGGTGCAGGTTCTCCAGCGTCATGCTTTGCAGGACTTCATAGCTGGGGTAGCCGAGCATCTGCTCGGCGCCGGCGTTGAAGGTGGTGATGACCCCGCGCAGGTCAGTGGCAATGATCGCAACCTGGGTCGCGGCATTCAGCACACCGCGCAACTGGCCATGGGTACCGCGCAGCTCGACCTCCCGGGCGCGCAGTTCGCGGGTTCGTTGCTCCACCAGCGTCAAGGCCCGTTGCCGCTGGCTGACCAAGACATACAGCAGGGCGCTGAGCAGCACGCTGAGCAAACCGCCCAGCACCACGACGCTCGTCATCGATGAATGGTTGGTCGACAGGAACAGACGGCTGGGGCGCAGTTCCACCTTGAAATCATGATCGGCCAGGCGCAACAGGCGGCTCGCCGAGAAATCGCTGTGGCCCGGTCGGTTATGGGACTCGAACAGCATTTCCTCTCGATCAGCAGTGGACAGGTCCAGGACACGCATCGAGAGATTGTCGTGGTCGGGCATCGGCAGCCCGTCGCCCATCAACTGCTGCATGCTGATGGCCGCCACCACGTAGCCGAACGGTTCCGTGGCGCCCTCGCGAGTCACCGCCGCCGCCAGCAACACCCCTCGGGCCAGCGCCGGGTCGACACCCAGCAGTTCCAACGGCGGCGAGACCGCCAGCCCACCGCGCTGGCGCGCCCGTTCGAGAGTGGCACGGCGCATCGGTTCGTACAGCAAATCCAGACCCAATGGCGTGCGGTAGGAGCCCTGGCTCTGGAGGTATTGCACCGGCACGTATTCGTCCCGTTCAGCGGCCTGGCGCAGCGCCCCGCTGGCGTCCGTTTCCCGGATACTGAAGTCCGTGACCCCATCGCTGCGCGCCTGCTGTTCAAAGGACTGTCGTTCGTCTCGAAAGACCCGAGGCGCCCAGGCCAAGGCCCCGGTACGGCGCAACATCGCCTCGACGTAACCGCGGAACTCGTTGTTGGAAACCCCTTCGGAGTTGGCAAAAAAACGCCTCAGACCGTCGAGACGTTGCTCCTGCTCCTGGAAACGTTCCTCGATGCGGCTGAAACGCTCCTCGGCTTGCAGCTCGAAGCGCTGGCGCAATTGCTGCTGGAACAGATTCATCATCGCCCACGTCAGCAGGCCAGTCAGCAGCATACCGGCCAGCAGGACCAGCGAAGCCACCAGCCAGGCCGATACTTCTTCGCTGATAAAGCCCAGGATCCTGGGACGCACCTGATGCAATGCCATAAACACGACTCGGAAAGGGGCAGGCAACGGAACCAACCCTGGCCACAGGCTAGTTATAGCTATTAGCCATCACTTTAGCCAGTCCCAAAATTGCCTGAAAGCCTTGAGCTACAAGGCTTTCGTGGATCCAATCAGGGCGATCAACGCGCCATGATCTTCCAGGCACGGTGGATCTTGCTGTTGCGGGCGAAATCCGGATCGAGGGTCTTGGCGCTGATTTCCTCCACGGCGTAGCGCTCGGCGAGGTTGTCGTCGAGCTGGAACTTGCGGAAATTGTTGGAGAAATACAGCACGCCGCCCGGCGCCAGGCGCGCCATGGCCAGGTCCAGCAATTGGACATGGTCACGCTGCACGTCAAAGATGCCTTCCATGCGCTTGGAATTGGAGAACGTCGGCGGGTCGATGAAGATCAGGTCGTACTCGTCACGACTGCTTTCAAGCCAAGCCATCACATCGCCCTGCTCCAGGCGGTTCTTGTCGGAAAAACCATTGAGCGACAGGTTGCGACGTGCCCAATCCAGGTAGGTTTTCGACAGGTCGACGCTGGTGGTGCTCCGAGCACCACCCTTGGCCGCGTGGACGCTGGCGGTCGCGGTGTAGCAGAACAGGTTGAGGAAACGCTTGCCCGCGGCCTCTTTCTGAATCCGCAGGCGCATCGGCCGGTGGTCGAGAAACAGCCCGGTGTCCAGGTAGTCCGTGAGGTTGACCAGCAGCTTCACGCCGCCTTCGTGGACCTCGGTGAACTTGCCCTGGGCGCTCTGGCGCTCGTACTGCTTGGTGCCGCCCTGGCGTTCGCGGCGCTTGATCACCACCCGGCTCTTGTCGACATTCAGCGCCTGGGGAATGGCAGCCAAGGCGTCGAACAACCGGGCCGAGGCCTTTTCCGGGTCGATGGACTTGGGCGCGGCGTATTCCTGCACATGCACCCAATCGTGGTACAGGTCGATGGCCATGGCATATTCCGGCATGTCGGCATCGTAGACGCGGTAGCACTCCACCCCTTCACGCTTGGCCCATTTGCTCAACTGCTTGAGGTTTTTTTGCAGGCGATTGGCGAACATCTGCCCGCCCTCGCTCAGTCGTGCCTGCTCGACCACAGGGGCCGGGGCCGGTTTGATCGGGTTGCCGTTCTTGTTGTATTGACGCTCTTGCGGGGCCGGGGCCTGATCGTACGCGGCCTGTTCACGCTCGGCCTGGCGCTGTTCCGGTGTGCGACGCTCGCCGGTGACGAACTGATCCGGCAGCACCTTGATCAGCAACAGCTTGCACGGCAAGGCACCGTTCCAGAACGAATACTGCTTGTGGCTGCGGATACCCATGCGCTTGCCCAGGTCCGGCGCGCCAGTGAACACCGCCGCCTCCCAGTTCAGGCAGGCCTGGCGCAGGCGCTCGCCGAGGTTCTGGTAGAGATAAAGCAGGCTGGCTTCGTCGCCCAGGCGCTCGCCGTACGGCGGGTTGCAGATCACCAACCCCTTCTGATTCTGGTCCGGACGTGGCTCGAAAGTGGCGACTTCACCCTGGTAGATCTTGATCCACTCGCTCAAACCCGCACGCTCGACGTTGTTGCGGCCCGGCTGGATCAGCCGCGGGTCGGCTTCATAGCCACGGATCCACAACGGTGGCTTGGCCAGGCCGGCGGCGGCGCGGGCCGTGGCCTCTTCGTGGAGTTTTTTCCACAACGCCGGCACATGGCCGAGCCAGGCGGTGAAGCCCCATTGCTGGCGGCGCAGGTTCGGCGCCATGTCGGTGGCGATCATCCCGGCTTCCACCAGGAACGTGCCGACGCCACACATCGGGTCGGCCAGCGCCCCGCCTTCGGCGGCGATGCGTGGCCAACCGGCGCGGATCAGGATCGCTGCGGCAAGGTTTTCCTTCAGTGGCGCGGCGCCTTGCTGCAAGCGATAGCCGCGCTGGTGCAGGCTGTGGCCGGAAAGGTCCAGGGAGAGGATCGCCTCGCCACGGTCCAGGCGCAGGTGAATGCGCAGGTCCGGGTTGAGTTTGTCGATGGAGGGCCGCTCGCCCGACGGCGTACGCAGCTTGTCGACGATGGCGTCCTTGACCTTCAAGGCGCCGAAGTGAGTGTTGTCGATGCCCGAGCCATGGCCGCTGAACTCCACCGCCAGGGTGCCATCGGCGAGCATGTGATCCTGCCAGTCGACGTCCAGTACGCCGTTGTACAGGTCGTCGGCATTCTTCATCGCAAAGCGCTTGAGCACCAGCAACACCCGGTTGGCCAGGCGTGACCACAGGCACAGGCGATAGGCGGTTTCCATATCGGCCATGCCACGCACGGCAGAAGTGTGTTCACGCGCCTCCTCAAGGCCAAGCCCGATGGCTTCCTCGAGAAGCAGGCCTTCGAGGCCCTTGGGGCAGGTGAGGAAGAGTTCGAAACGATCGGACATGGGATTTCCTGAGCCTTTGGCTAAGTGGACCGGGCAACGCATTGCCCGGCCGGGTTCAATCAGGTGCTTTTCTCAAGAGCACCCGCGTGGCACGAAAGTGTGCCGTCCCGCCCTCGCCGCTCAGGTTAAAAGAGCTTAGATGCGGGGGCAGATAAAAAATTCTGTGCAACAAATTGTGAAAACTCATCCCTTTCGTCGAATAGTACCCGAGTGCAACGGGAGGACATTCGCATTCAGAAAAGGACCGCGCCCGGCGGCGCAGGGCAGATCATACAGGGCTCTTGCTCGTTAGCGGTCGACGAACATCAAGTTACTTATCGCCCTAACATCTTTCTTGTTACGTCCTTATGACAAAACGATCATTCCATCCATGTGACGCTTTGGTTAGAACTCAACACAGGTTGACGCCACAACGGCGCCAACACCTTGGCTCGTCACGCCGGCAACGAGCCACCAACGGCAGAATGATTCTGCCCCGACCTCGATAGAGGTCGACGCGAAGCAACAGTCAACAAGTGAGGGCAACACCCTATGAGAAGACTTAAGCGTGATCCGTTGGAAAGAGCATTTTTACGCGGTTACCAATATGGCGTTGGTGGTAAATCCCGTGAGCTTTGCCCCTTTACTCTACCGTCAGTACGTCAAGCCTGGATCAATGGCTGGCGAGAAGGACGCGGCGACAACTGGGACGGTATGACCGGCACTGCGGGTATCCATAGACTCAACGAACTTCACGCCGTCGGCTGACACAGGGCTTAATACTCGAGAACTCGACAATTTGATCCACACATCGATTTAATCACGCGCGTCCCATCCGGACGGCGGGCTTCGGCCCAGGGGGCTCCTTCGAGGAGCCCTTTTTAATGGAAGAACGCTGTGAATGCCTGAGCTGCCAACACTATTGTGATTGTGGTGAGCTCCATCGCCCTGTGGGAGCAAGGATTGCCCGCGATGAAGGCAATGCGATCTATCTGGACGCCTGCATCGCGAGCAAGCTTGGCTCCCACAGGCAACCCGCAATGGCCTGGCCCGCGTTAAGAATCAACCCAACGCCGCGATCGCATCCACCGACTCGCGAATCAACGCCGGGCCCTTGTAGATAAAGCCCGAATAGATCTGCACCAGGCTCGCCCCGGCGACGATCTTCTCGGCGGCGTGCCGCCCTTCGGTAATCCCCCCCGCCGCGATGATCGGCAAGCGGCCTGCCAGTTCGCCCGCCAGGACTTTCACGGTGTGGGTGCTCTTGTCCCGCACCGGGGCGCCGGACAAGCCGCCCGCCTCGTCACCGTGCTCCAGCCCTTCGACGCCTTCGCGCCCCAGCGTCGTGTTGGTGGCGATCACCGCGTCCATGCCGGTTTCAACCAGCGCCTGGGCCACCTGGGCGGTTTCTTCGTCGGTCATGTCCGGGGCGATCTTGATCGCCAGTGGCACGTGCTTGCCGTGGATCGCCGCCAGTTCGGCCCGACGGCGAGCCAGGTCGGCCAGCAGTTGCTTGAGGGAATCACCGAATTGCAGGCTGCGCAGCCCCGGGGTGTTCGGCGAGCTGACGTTGACGGTCACGTAGCTGGCGTGGGCATAGACCTTGTCCAGGCAGATCAGGTAATCGTCGACGGCGCGCTCCACCGGGGTGTCGAAATTCTTGCCGATGTTGATGCCCATCACGCCCTTGTACTTGGCCGCGGCTACGCGGGCCAGAAGGTTATCCACGCCCAGGTTGTTGAAGCCCATGCGGTTGATGATCGCCTCGGCCTGCGGCAGGCGAAACAACCGTGGCTTGGGGTTGCCTGGCTGCGGCCGTGGCGTGACGGTGCCGATTTCGACGAAACCGAAGCCCAACTGGGCGAAACCGTCGATGGCCGCACCGTTCTTGTCCAGGCCCGCCGCCAACCCGACCGGGTTAGGGAATTGCAGCCCCATCACCGTCACCGGCAACTTCGCCGGGGCCTTGCACAGCAAGCCGTTAAGCCCCAGGCGCCCGCCCGCGCCGATCAAGTCCAGGGACAGGTCGTGGGAGGTTTCCGGGGAAAGTTTGAACAGCAGCTCACGGGCCAGGGTGTACATGGGCGGGTTTGACTCGATCGAATAAATGAGGCGGCGATTATAGCCGGGGTGAAGGGATGGGAGCGAGCAACCGATGGTCGCCCGCCCCCTCGGGGTGAATCAAGGCGTGGTTGTTTCCTGAGGCAGCGCATAGGTGTTGTCGGTGCGCTTGAGGTTGGCAAAGATGAGTGGAAAGTAAAGAAGCATCATCATCACGGCGAAACAGCCATTGAGAAGATGACCTTGGGTGTCATCACCGATCTCGGACTCACTCAACAAAGACGCTGCCACGCCTACGGTGAGGCTGACAGCGTGACCAAACGAGAGGCGTAGCCCCGCAACATTCACAAATGCATCGGCCAATTGAGTCCTGGTGGGTAGCTGGGCCGCCACGCGCACCTCCAAGGCCATTTGTCGCAAGGTCTCCGGATCGGAGAAAACCGAATCCAGTCCTGGCTGGGGTGACAGCACATGCCAACTTTTGCAGAGGACCAGGATCGCCACATCGACCACCATTCCGAGTGCATTCAGCCCGGCATGAAGAGCATCCACCCCGAAATCGTGACCAAGTTCCCCCTCGGCCCTGGCAGCACCACTCAAGGGCAGGGTTTTACCCAACTCCGCCAGCGCAAATTGGACGGCACCGTAAGCCGCCGCTGTCACCCCGGTTGCCGCTGCGTTCGCCGGACCGGCATTGTCCTTCAAAGGGAAGAAGGATTGAGCCACGGCCCTGGCCCCGATATAAACGACTCCACCTACCATTGACGGGAAAAGCTTTGAGGCTGCGCCCGTGACAACAGCCCCGATCATTGATCCCATCACCGCACTTGCCATGCACAAACACCCCACCCGGGACTTCCAGCTCGCCTCCCCTGCGAACTCCCTGCGCAAGGCCCCCATCAGCGTCAACGCTGGCCCCACCATCGCCAGCGAAACGGCCGCCCATGCCCGAGAGGCCTCAGGTGCATCATCTTCGCGCAAAGCGTGCTCGACGAGAAAGCCAACGTACTGGCGCAAAACGGTGGCCAGAGCGATGACCAATCCCGTGTGCGCAGCAACATTCAGCGCATTCAACCCTGGTCCCTTGGCGGGATCGAGCAATTGCATGCCAGCCTCGAGCACAGCCTTCAACCGGCCTTCAACGCTTTCGGTTCCTTCGGCGCGCTGATCGATGACGTCAAAAATCTCGTGCCGTTCAGGGCTGGGGGATATTTCACCCATTTCGATGTAACGATCAATTTCGTATTTGGTATTGCGATCCTTCTCACCCAGACTGTTCGACAGCCCCAGCAAAAGTTGCTCCATCGGACGGTTTAGATGCTCCAAACCCGCCGTGACTTGCCTGGGTGTTCCTAACCCATCAACCTTAAACTCCACAACACTCAACGTCTTAGAATCAACCCCAAGTGACTGCCTGGCCGACGTGTGTGGGGATACCTCATCCTGCTGCGAAACAGCAAAGTTGTTACTCCCTCCCTCGATTTTCATAGTTATGTCTCCTTGTTGTTTGCAGTTAACTGCTTGGAGCGATTCTCACCACTCACTCTTCTCCCAAGCCTCATCCCCCATTGGCTGGAATACATCTCGCATAAATTCTTTAGTGAACAGGTCCATCGCGAACGCCAGCCCATTGGCACCGCTGACCTCCCTGTAGAGCGGCGACTTCTCCAACCCCTCGTCCTTCAATCGGACCAACACCTGTAGGGTGATCGCCATCAACGCCTGGGCGGTGGGGTAGGCTGCGGTTTCTCCGTCCGCGCCCCGCAGGGTGCGCAGAAACTCATGGATCGCCTTCTCGCCCTGCCCCTCCATGGCCAGCAGTAACTGATACAGGTGCTCGAATGCAGGGTCCGGACGCTTGCTGTCCGGGGTCGGTACCTGAGCAGCCAACATCCGCGATTCCAGGCTCTGGACCGGGGTATGCGCGTCGCGATCCGGTGGGCTGTAAGTGTTCTTGGGTTCAATCTTCAACATGCACCTCCTGCGCCACGGTTGCCGTGGCCTCGGCGACAAAGCTTGCGTACAAATCCGTCAGTGCCTGGAGAGACGCCTCGTCCAAGACCCGGACCGACGCCGGCAACTGGGCGATGCTCGCCAACAATCGCGGTTCCAACCGTTCCCGAGTCGCTTCAACATCGAACTCCAACAGTTGGTCCGCCAGGCGCAGCACATAGCGCTCTTGTGGGTGATATTCCAGGATCAGCTCGCCAGGCCATCGCGTGCGCAAGCGCTCGCGCCATTCATGGCCGCATGCCCGGCAATGCAGCGGCAATAACACCTGCAGCACCGCACCCGCACTCCCGGATTGCCCGGCCAGCCAGCGCTCCAGCATTTCGTCCAGCCATTGCGGGTTGCTCAAGGCTTGCCCGAGCAAATCACGGGCAGCCCGGGCAAGGTCGTTGCGCAATTGCAATCCCAGGGTTTGCGAGGTCCGCAAGCTGTCCACCAGCTCTCCGGTCACCCGCAGGAAACCTGTGGCGTAGCCTTGTTGAAACGCGTGCCCCTGAATTGCCTCAGCATCGCGGTGTGCCTGCTCGACACACTCGCGGGCCCGGCGCTGGGCCTCGAGTTGCAGACGTCGACGGCGGCGTGCGGCTGCGATGTCCTCGCGCACCAGGTGCACGTCTGCACCAACGGGCAGGTCAGCCAGGGATCGGATCGAGTCGAGCATGCTGCACCGCCAGGAAGAAAAGCGTCGGGTCAGGTTCAGGGACCGGCCATTGCCGGTGCAAGCCCACGACCGGTTCGGAAAATTGCAAAGCCAGGCAGTCCAGCAGCCACGGTGGAACCTGCTTGTGCCACCCCCACAGTGCATTGAGACCGGCCGCCTCGACCTGCGCCATCGATACCGGCAAGCCCTCGACCGGCAGGCCGCCGCGAGTCCCCAGGCGATAGCCGGCGAACCGACGCGCCGACGCCGGCAGGCGCCGCAATGCCGCGCCCCGTGCAAGCGCAGGCAATAGCCGATAAGCGCCCATCAACAAGGCGATAGAGGGCAGTTGCCGCCAATGGCGAATCCATTGTTTCGCCACGCCGCCCAGCGCTGTCGAAGGCAACGCCCCTGGCAGCGCCAGCCCTTCGCGCACCATGCGGTTGAGCAGGCTGCGTGCCTCGGTGCCCTCGAACTCCGGCGGGATCACCAGGCGCTGCGGGTGCAGGTAAGCCAATGGTTCGGCGAGGATGCGCCGCAGGCATTCAACGTCCGACATCACGCCGCCTCACGCCCGCAAAGAGATAAAGCCAGGCACCACCACCGGCCACCAGCAATCCGCCCATCACCCCCACCAGCCACGGCCAGGGCGAATAGCCTCGGGTGGTGCCGAGCCGCGACGGCCCGACGTGCTGGGTCGGCGAGCGCCTGGACAGCACCACCGAGACGTTCTCGTACTCCACCGCCGCGAAACTGTTCTTGAGAAAGCGCTTGATATCGGTAATCAGCAATTGCGGTTCGACATCGCGTTCATGCAACACCATCGCCGAGAGGTGGATAGGAGGCGACTTGCGCCCGCCCTCGCCGGCATCCACGTCATAACTGACATGCACCCGGGCCGACACCACGCCTTCGAGCACCGCCAGCGACTGTTCGATGCGTTGCTCCAGCGCCGAATACAAGCGAGCCTTTTCCGCCCGGGGCGAGGCTACCAGGGAATCGGCGGGGAACATCTCGGCCACTTGCAGGCGTGGGCGGGACGGTAATGAATAAAGGTTGAGCAAATCGACGGCGGCGGAAAAATCCGGCTGATCGATCCTCACCGCATAGCCGGCTTTACCGGCGTCGACTTTCACCGCCGCGATGTTGTTGCGTTGCAAGACGGAAAGCACTTCATTGGCCTGCTGCTGATCCAGCCCCTCCAGCAGGGTCGGCTGGCGGCAACCCGACAACGCCAGGCACAACAACAGTAGCGCCACGCCCGGTTTCATGACGCGCGCAACAGGGTTTCTGCCGTGCCCACCGCTTTGCGCACCAGCACGTTGAGCAAGTTGATGTCCACGTTGTATTGCCCCGTCAGCTCCTGCAATTGGGCCAATACTTCAGGGTTGCTGATATCTGGACGCTGCAACAGCTGATTGATGGTCGAGACCTCTTGTGCGCTGTCTACCGCCGAACCGGCAAATGCCTCGATCAAGCGCGACTCAAGTGAAACCACCGGGCCTTCCTGCGGCCCGCGCAGCTCACTGAAGGCTGGGCCGTGAATAAGCGAAGGGGAAACAATATTGATGGACATACGATGCACTCAGGAAAACGGCCACCGCCACGAACGATGGCCAGTCGAAGAAAACCAGCGTCAGCGAGCCGCCTGGATGATCGCCATGTCGATATCCTTGAAGCCCTTGATCGTGTTGGTCTGGGCGTTGCGGAAAACCGTGTACGACGAAAACGCCGTTTGATAGGCCGCCAACAGCCCCGGGTCAGAGGCGTCTTTTTTCAGATCATCAAGCGCCTTATCCAGGGCGTCCTTGAGCTTCGCTGCGCCTAGCTCAAACGCGGCGGCTTGCTCGCCAAGAAAGTCATCGGGAAATGTGATGGGTAAACCGATACCAGCCATTGCTCACCTACTGTGTCTGTTTGGAAAAAAACCAGGACGAAGCACTCGTCTTGACGTAGCCCTGCGGGCCGGTTTGAAACGACTTGCCCTTGAGCGCGTCGTCCTTGAGCGCGACGGTGAAGTGCACATAGCGATCACCCCACCGCCGGTAAAAATCGTCGACGTACTGGCTCGTCGCAGCCAACTCGGCATCCTGCAAGTTGCCCTCGACGGCGAACGTGACACTGTCCTCGTGCTCGATCCGGCTGAAGGGCAATGCCAGGCGTTGCAAACCGCCCTGCGCCAGGTCCGCGAGCAACTTGTCATCCTGTATCTGCACCACAACGTCGTCAGCGTAAGGCGCCGCCGCGAGCAGCGTATCGAGCAGCCGTGCCTGCTTGTCGGGCGTGACCACATTGCGTTGCCCGCTCAGTAGCAGGCGTGGCGTCGACGGGTCCCTCATGTCCAGGAAATGCCAGGCCAGTTGCGGATCCTGGTCGACCAGCACCTGCTCCAGCCGACGGCGCTCCTGGTCCCTCATCAGCACCTTGCCGCTCAGGGCGTTGTGGCGTGTCAGCACCTGGCGGCTCCAGCCGGCATCGCGCTCGGAATCCACAAAGACATAGACCGCATGATCGCGCCCCGCCAGCACCTGAACCTGGGCACTGGCACCGGTAATCAGCGCACGAATATCGGTTTCAGGCTTGGGCTGCGGCATCGACCAAAGCCCCAGCATGGCAGCCAGCACAACCAGTGCCAGGGCAGCTGCGCCCCATCGCATCCAAGGTGCACGCCCACTCACGAACGTGGCGGCTTCGGATGGGGTGTCGGATCCTTGGCCAAGGCAATCGGGGGCCCAGGGTTGATATTCAGGACGCAAGGCAATTTGCAGGCTGCCGATCTGCACCCTGGCCTGAAAGGCACAGTGGCGTATCTCCACCGATTCGCCGAGCAGCCGCAGCGGCAAACCGTCTGCGGTGGCTTGGTCGGCGAGTACCTCGAAATTGCAGCCACCGGCCTCCAGCGGAACGAAGAGGGTCTGCGCCGGAATGCTGGCAGAACCTGCATCGCCGCCAAGCAGATCCATAGCCCCCACCACGAACAGGGTGGTGCCTTCACTCAGCAGGAATTCACAGCCCTGCAACGGACCATTGAGTATCCGCAGAACACAAGGCTGTAGCGTAGGGGCCGTCGGGACTGTCACCGTCCGAACTCCAGGGCAATCAAATGAACCGTCATGGTAGGCACCCGGCAAACTGGCTTCCTGATCGAAATCTGTTGGCTGCGCCGCGCAAGAGATCAGAATCCCCCAGCAAGCCCCTCGCCACAGAGGGGCTCGACGGGATCATCCATCCGCCGCCTCGGCTACAGGTCGCCCCCGCTGGCCCTGGATGAGCACTTGATAGCGCTGCCAGACCTTGCGCGCATAACGCAGTCGTGCCGCCTGGCGATGAGGTGAGTTGCCCGCGTTGTAAGCGCCGACCGCCGTCCAGTTGTAACCGTAGCGGGCGATGAACCCGGCCAGCACTGATGCGCCGACTTCCACCGACAGGCACGGTTCATCCAGCAGGCGCTGTTCGGTAATGCCGCGGGCACTCAGGTCGGGCAGATGGATGCTGTTGATCTGCATCAGCCCGATGTCGCGGGTGCCGTTGCGGTTGTGGTTGATTGCATCGGGCCGCAGTCCGGACTCGACATCGGCGATGGCGCGCAGCAGTTCGGGTTCGATGGCATGCAATTGCCCCGCCTTGCTCCAGCACCAGGCGTGCGCCTGGGCCATGCCAAGTCCCAAACCGAGACACACCGGCACGCACGACCACTTTCTTGCGCCTCGCTTCATGCCAGGCGCCTCTCACCGATCCACGCCAGCTGTTCATGGATGCGCATTCGCAGGATCTGCGCGCGAACACACCCCGGATCGTGCGCCAGGCACTGGTCGATCAACTGCGCGGCCTGTTCGTTGCGTCGCCAGAACCAGTGATGCCAGGCATGGAAATACAACACGTCGGCCGGGTCGCCCGACAGCAGGCAACGCCGGAACAACACCTGGGCAGCTTGCTCGCAGCCGCGCAAACTGGTGAGCAACGCCAGCCGGGTCAACGCCGGGACACTACCGGGGTCCAGCGCCAACGCGCTGGAAACCGCCGAATAAGCTTCTTCGATTGCCCGCTCCGGCTCCCCCAGGCCCATCATCGCCTGCCCCAGCCAGACATCGGCCAACCCCCACCAGGGCGGCGCGTACCCGGCGTCGAGTTTCAAACACTGGCGGAACAGCACAAGGGCGTCGCGCAGGCTTTGCACCGTGTGCTGCTGCACACTGCACAGCCCATTGAGATACGCCACCGCCACCGCATAAGACCCACAGCGTTCACCCACCGGCCGCAGCCCCGGAACACGCTGCGCCACCAGACACGTCAACGCGCCCAGCGCCTCCCCGGGGTCACAGGCATCCAACGTTTGCCCATGCACCAGGGCCTGGTCGCGACCACGGATCAACTCCACCGACCACTGCCGCTGCTCGCCCGAACCGATGAAACGCCCGCTCAGGCAATAATCCGCCGCCAACCGCCCGGCCAACGAACGCACGTCATCCACTGCACCACTGGCCGCGATCAGCCCCGAGGGAATGACATGCAACGCCTCGCCGAACGCCGTGGTCAATTGGCGGATGATCAGGTCCTGCAGATCCAGCGCGGCAACCTCGTCCAGGTGACGAAAAGGCAACACCGCCAACGAAGGCGCCGCCGCCCGCGCCTGGCCTGGCACGTCGAGTTCGACCACGACGCCGGTGAAGCGATAACCCTGGCCGTACACCGTCGCAATGTAGCCCTTGTTGTCCTTGAACAACTTGCGCAAGGCGTAAATACAGCGGGTCAATGACTCCTCCGCAGCGTCCATCCGGGGCCAGACCTGGTCCAGCAGGTAATCCTTGCTGACCACCGTACCCGCCGACTGCAACAACAGGCGCAACACGTGCAGCTCTTTGGGGGGGACATGAACTCCTTGTCCATCTCGCATCAGCGTTCCATCGCTTTGCAATAGCCAGTGGTCAAAAACGAATGACTTCACCAGCGGATGATCAGTTGCACTGTCCATACTCTGAGACTTCTCTATAGAAAGTTACTGAAGCGCAATTGAGCCTGCCGGGTGGGCAGGCTCGGGATGGCGAGGTGCGTGACTATAGGAAGATGTGTGGGGGGATTCCGTAGGTAGATGCGCCCACCACCCAAAGAAAACACGACAGATATTGTAGGAAAACAAACCATTAAAAAATGCCTTACAACCAAGCTGCAAGGCATTTATTCAACCATCAAAATTTTCTACAACCATTTTTTATATCGATTAAAACTTTCTCCATCCACCCATAAACCAAAAACTATAGTTCCCCATCCAAAGACCTCAAGCCACTTATAGGTACAGTGACATATTTTTGAACCCCAGCCTTTAGTGCGCCCGAATCTATCAGCGCATCCAATGATCGATCACGATCAAGACCCCCGACCTCCGATTTTACGAAGGTAATAGAGTAGGTTCTTTCGGCTTTCGAACTGATAGCTGTAGAGCTAACGGGGGTTAACCCTGCTTTTTGAGCCATGTCCAATAAATTTGTTCTGGAGAAATAGTTAGCCGGCGTTTCCTTTTCAACATACGCGTTGTACCGCGCCTCAAGCTCATCACCTGACATGTCAGGATCACGATGAAGATCCGAATATATTTCAGTCACCATATGCATTAAATCAAGCTCCGCACTACCTAGCGCGCTGCTATGTTCAGAAACGGTTAATACACCACCTTCATTTAAAAGACTGGCCGTCTGTATAAGACTTTGCTGCTGCACTTCCGGACTTGGAAAGTGGTGCAGAGAATGTTGATACATAACACAATCAAAGCCAATCCCATCCAACAGCGGATTACTGCCACTTTCGCCAGACACTCTGCCGGACGCCATGTTACTGCCGTTGTAGTAAATAGTCTTGACGGACGGATTTCTATCATTAGGAGCGGCAACAACCTCATGACTGTTATGATCCCAGCTGACTGCGGTTTCCACCTCAAGCACGTAAGGATGTACAGGAGAGTTAAGGTAATCCGCAACATGGGAAGCAACATACGACGTTAGCTTCCCATCATTACCACCGACGTCCAGCAACCGAATGAACTCGGCCCCTTGGCCAAGCTTGTGGTTAGCTTCCATTATCATCCTGGCAATACTTTGCCCTTTCGAACTCAAATGGTCTGCAGCCACCGAGGCATTTTCAACTTTACTGGACGCATTTAAACCATGATACCAATCACGAATCACATCCAAAAAAACTCGATTATGAATTTGTTCCCCATCGCCTCTCACGACCGCCATAAGCCTAGCCAGCAGCTGATCTTTATGCTCCGACTTTATTGACCAATCATTATTGTCAGAGTGATATGTAACTATTTGCTTTACATCACTCTCCCTTTCAATTCGCGCGCCATGCAAACGCAAAAAATCCCCTATAAAAAACTCACTCCTTACATCAAGCCGCTCATATGAACCCGGCTCAACACTAGGCTTCATCGCCAACGAAAAACTGCGATCATAAGTGATAACAGTTGGTGAATTCAAACTGGCACTCGCAACCATAACAAACCTTAATTTTCCATATAACACTATAAAACAGCATCCGCTCAGACCCAAAAATTCGGCCAACCCAAGCATCAACAACTCAACTTACAGAAAAATCTGTTTAGCCATCCATTGCCCAAGGGTATCCACAATCTATTATTCAGACCATATACTTGCACCTTTCGACCAAACGACAAACATCTCCAACAGTGCTGCACAGCTCCACATCTGCATCCGGCAAATCCACTTCAAACTTTTCATTCAACGCCAAAACAATCTCCACCAAACTCATGGAATCCACATATAGGTCCTCCACCAATCGCGATTCAGATTCAATTTCTCGACACCACACAGGACAAAAACCTCTCAAGATCGTTACCACTTGAGACTGAATTTCACCCTCAGCTTTCGACTGCTCAGACATTTTTTATACCATTGAAAAATCCATTTGCTGACGACCGTAGCAAACTTCAAACTTCCTTCTTCCTGAACCGCAAGGCTTTCTTCAATTAGCGCTTTAAAAACTCAACATCGCCCGCAACATATCCGCAAACTGATTCAAATGCGCCGACAGCGTCTTATTGAAATTGTCATGATATGAATTGGCATTCGAATACTTCTGCGTCAACGACTGCAGCATGTTTTTCAGGCGCTCTTCCTGCGCGTTGAAACCGGTTTGCCATTGGTTGTACTTGGCGGTATCCCACGTCACCGTGCCGCCCGCAGGCAGGCTGTCTTTCATGATGGTGAGCGGCCCGAGGTCGATGACGACGCACCAAGTGCCGTCGTCATTTTGTTTGAGGCAACTTGCAGGCAGGCCCAAGGCTTCGCGCCATTCCTCGGCGTCTTCCTTGCTGGCACCTCCTTCTTCGGAGGTTGGAAAGAGCACAGATGCCGGGTTGGGATGTTTATATCTGTCGATTAGGCTGGTCAGTGCGGCACGCAGGGCGCTGACGCTTATCTTGACCTCTTTACCGTCGTTCGCACCCTCGATCCAATCTTTCATCTGCGCGGTGATTTCAGCATTGAAAGCGGCGAAGAAGTCGGAATAGGCCGCGATGATGTGTTCGTAAACGCCGAGGTAGCCGTTCTTGATCAGTTCGATCAGTTCAAGGAGCTTTTCGAAGAAGTCGTTCGAGGCATTGATCGTCGCATCCAACGCCTCCGCGATTTCGAGGGGTTTGTTCTCTTCCGGATGTGCTTTGAGCGCCAGCAGGATTTGGCTTTGTGCGTCAGCGATCTTCTGGCGCTGCTTTTCGTCCAGTCGGCCGGTTTCCAGGCTGTGGGCCATCACGGCGCAACACTGGCGCACCTGTATGGCCCACATTTGCGCTCGGTCACGTTTGACATGAAGCTGTTCGGCAAACTCCACAACGGACTGCTGCGCCGTCGCCTCGGTGGCCATGGCGCCCAGTAGCTTGTCGGTGACTGGCGAGCATTTGAGCAGATGGCCGAGGCTACGGTTCATAACGTTCATCGATCTGTCCAGCAGTTGCGCCAGGGAGCTGACGGTTTGAACCTCAACTTCCAGGTCAGGAGGCGACGCTGTGTCGGTCACGGCCTCCAGGTTCGGCCGCGACACAACGGGTAAACGGGCAAATTGGGTGATTTCCATAGGTCTTGTCTCCTCAAGCCGTCACGGCGCGAATAACGTCACTGCGCGATTGCAAAAGCTGCATCACCATGTCCATCAGTTTTTGCAGCAACGCCGCCTCGGCCGCGTCTTTCTGGGCGATTTCATCGGCCAGGCTCTTCTGACTGCTCTGCGCACTTTGCTGCAACACTTCTTTCTCGCGCGCCGCGTGCTCGGTCATGCGCACCATGTTCGACACCACCTGGCTCAGGCTCATCGACATGGCGTTGAGGGCGCGGCCGATTTCCAGTTTCTTTTCGATACCCTTGCTGCCCATTTGGCTCAGCCAGTCACTGGTTTGGCCGACCTTCTGGACCTTGAGGATCTCGCCGTCGAACCAGGCTTGTTCCTGGGCCGTCAGCGTCGTGTCCTTGGGTTTGAAATGGGCTGTCGTCGGGCGGCCGAAATCATCGAGTGTGTTGATTTTGTAGGTGGTTTGCGGATCCCAATGCTCACGCTGACGCTCCACCTTGAGGTCGCGTTCCAGGTTGCCGGCGTCCAGGGCGTTACGTTTATGCAGGTTGATGTCGGCGTGCTTCAACCCTTGGCCCTGAAAGGTCTTGAGCATGGCGAATCCAGCGATGGCACCGGACACCACGGCCCCGGTGATCGCGCTGTGCAGCGCCGCCTTGCCGGACTCGACAATGGCCGCGCCCTGGGCCTTGGCCGCCTCGGAGGCCATGACGCTGAAGTGACCGCGCAGTTGCGCGTTGGTCACTCGTGCGACATTCAGTGCAATGATCACGGCCACCAGGACATTCGCGTGTTTTTCCCAGGCGCCGGGGTCGAATTTCAGTTCGTTGCGCGCTTCGTCGCTGAGCATCATCGAAGCGGCCATGAAGTCTTGCCAATCCGCCTCGGTGAGCGAATAAGCGTCGATGGCCCTTTCCAGCTCTGCCGCCGAAGGCACCGTGGCACCGGAATGATCGAGGACCTGTCTGGCGACGGCCTCCGCGAACACCGACGAGCCAGAGAACGGCTTGAGATGTTTCGAATTCTGTTCCTGGGCGACCAGCTCGCTCATCCCTGTATCAAGGGTGAGGACATGCCTGTTCGTCGTGTCGATAGCGTTCATCGTAGTTCCCTGTATCCGTGATGTTCAAACGTGCCGAGCCATTTGCAGGCTGACGGAATGACTGCGTTGCAGATCGGCGAAGAGCTGTTCGATCTGTCGGGTTCTGTGCTGCATGGACTGGCCGTAGTCCTCGACCAGTTGAGTGAGGTATCGGGTGATTTCTTCAATGATCGCCCTGCTGACCTGCGCGTCGGCCAAGTGCTCGGCCGCCTTGGCCTGATGCCTGCTGCCCTGGATTTGCAGCCCGCCTTGCACGGCCACGTTGCCAAGCTCGGTGACGGCTTGGGCGATCTCCAGATTGGCGGCGTAGCGGGCCAGCGATACGGCATCGGCGCCGTTGGTCACAAACCCTCGCAACTGGGTGAGCGCCTGGGTCAGGGTCTTGCCGACCGATGCGGCAACCTGCTTCGCGGCTTGCATCGCGACCGGCGCCGCCTGAGCCGCCACCGACGCCAGCTTCGACGCAATGGCACTGATGATCGGTCCGATCACCGATACCCCGACAATAACCACCAAGGCGATGGCCGCCAGCGTCGAAATAACCCCTTGGATGATGCCAGCGATCTGCGCAATGTCCTTGGCCGTTTCAGGATCGACACCGAGGTCTAGCAATAGCTGGGTGTAGATCTCGGTGAACAGCTTGATGGCCTTCTGCATGACCTCGGTCAGCGGCTTCATGGCTTGAGCCATGAACGACACGCCGGTTTTTTCCTCGACCACCGCATCGGCAATCATCACCCCCGCCCCAATCACGCCCACCACGATCAGCACCGGGTTGGCGGTCAGCACCCCAGCGACGATAGTGGCAGCGCTCAAGACCGCACCGATGATCTTGCCAATACAGCCCATGGTCTTCTGCAGCGCCTCGGCCTTGCGCACCTCTTCCAGGTATTTGTCCGACTCACGCTTCATGTGCTCCTGAAGCTTGGCCTGCAACTCCTGGAACAGCGCCTGGCTGAGTTCTTCCTTGTTCTGCGCCGCCTCGCCGAGCAGCTCGATGATCTTCAGGCGATTGAGCAACGCCAACGCGCTGCTGCTGAGGGCTTTTTCGTCGGTTTCCTTATTGACGGGGCCAGGGGTGCCAGACACCACCACTTTGGCGACCACTGCATTCAGGTTTTTGGCAATGGTATTGGCGCTCTCGACCAGCTTCAGATGAGCATCGGTCGCAGCGTTAAAGGCTTGGGTGTGGCTCGCCAGCTCGCCCTTGAGCTGATCGCGACGAGCCAGTTCCTCGGCGTATTCGGCAGACTCCGGGTCCAGTTGCGCCAGCCGGGCCTCGCTTTCAGCCAACAACCCTTGGAAATGCAGGACCCGCTCTTGCAATTGCTCAAGCCGTTCCTGGCTGCTGCCGACGTCCCCCTCGGCGTCCGCCATGGCCTGGACGGCGGCGGCGTATTCGGCCGAAAGGTTTTCGAGCCCCTGCTGCCGGGCACCGGCCATGCTCTGTAGCATCGCCAGGCGGTTCTTCAGCTTGTTGACGTCGACCTCACCGATCAGCTCGCTGATCATCGCCATTAACAGCGTAAACATGTCGCCGCTGGTGTCCTGTTTGTTGCCATCGGCCCGCGCAAGGGGCACGTGCAGCACGGGGCGGCCAGTACTGGCGGTGGACGGACCCGCGTGACTTTCATATTGCACCGACATCAGGTCCGCCAGGGCTTTGCGACCGGCCTCCTGATAGTCCTTGGTCCTGGCGGCCTTGCTGGCCGCCGGGCCATATTTTTCAAAGGCCTCGGTGCGGCTCATTCCCCCTTGGAACAGAGCGCCGCGGATATTTCCAATGTCAGTCATGTTCAGTCCTCCGAACAATGCAGTTCCATGTCGACCAGGGTGTCGAGATACACCTTGGCTTGCTCGCGCAGATCGTCTTCCGTGGCTTGCTCAAGCACATACTCGAAACACAACCTGGCCTTGCCAACCTTGCCCAGGGCCAGGTGACACTGGCCGGTGTAGAGCATCGGTCGGTAGTCGTTCTTGCCTTGGGCGAAGGCGATCGCATACAGGTCGATGGCCTTCTGGTGGTTTTGCTTGTGCTGGTGCACGGCCGCCAGTCCCATCCAGTAATGGCTGTTGTAAAAGTCGTAGATGCACAGGAAATGAAAGAACTTCTCGGCATCGTCCAGCCGCCCCTGTTCGTAGAACTGGAAGGCGAAGGCATAGAGGCTGGCCATGTGCTCGTCGCTGAGGCCTTGCACGTCTTTCAACGCCGCGCCACCGAGCACCGCATCCACGACTTGCAGGGCCACCTGCTCGTCTTGTTTGTTGTCGCGACTCATCGGCCACACTCCTGAAAAAACGCCAGCGTTGCTGACGGGTGCATTGAGCCAAACCACTGGCGAGGGCGCTGCCAAATTGCGCTCATTGCGGTACCAGCTGAAAAACCTTCCAGGTCGGCCACATTACTTTTGTAGCCAGGCCCAACCTCCCTGTGGGAGCAAGGCTTGCCCGCGACGAGGACAACGCGGTCCACCTGCAATCGAGGCGCCTGCATCGCGAGCAAGCTTTGCTCCCACAGATGAAACCCCTCGCCACAAGGGTTTGACTGGGCCTCACGCCTGCTCCACCTGCTCCAGCCAGATCAGCAGGCGCAGCACTTGCTCGACTTCCTGCACCTGGAGGAAGCTGTAGCGCTGGTGGGTCTTGAAGATGCGCCGGGCCAGGGCGATGTCGTTGACCACCGGCACCCCGACTTCCTTGGCGTACGCCCGCACGGCCAGGGCGCGCTGGTTGGTTTCCATCAGGGAGATGAACGGCAGCACGGTGATTTCCGGTCGGAAGTACACGCCGATGGCAATGTGGGTGGGGTTGGCGATGATCATGCGCGAGCTGCGCACGTCGGACTTGACCTGTTCCGACAGCAGTTCCATGTGCAGGTCGCGGCGGCGGCCCTTGATCTGCGGGTTACCGTCCTGCTCCTTGTGTTCGCGCTTGACCGAGTCCTTGTCCATCATCTGGTCTTTCATGAACAACCCGTATTCGCTGAGGGCATCGAGCACGACGATCAGCAGGATGCAAACCAGGAACGCCAGCACCAGCACCAGCAACAGGTGCCCCCAGATCGCGAACAGGTCCGGCGCCTGGGCAAACAGTTGGGCAAACAGCAATTGGCGCTGGGTGATCCAGACAATCCACAGCGCCATGGCAAAACAGCCCAGGTACAACAGCGCCTTGACGGTGTCCTTGACGGTGCGCAGGCTGAACAGCTTCTTGAAGCCATTGATCGGGTTCAACGCGCCAAAATTGAGCTTCAACGCTTCGCTGGCCAAGGCAAAGCCGCTTTGCAGCAAGGCCGGCACGGCGCTGGTCAGCACGCACACCAGCAGCAACGGCAGCAACGCCTTGAGGCCGATCAGCACCAGCATCGCCGAGTACGCTTGCAGCTCAGTGTCGAAATCGCTGGCGATGATGCGCCGGTAGACTTCCATGATCTCGACCAGCGAGCTGTTGAACACCATGTAGGTGATGCCGCACAGGGTCAGGCAGGTGATGACCAGGTCCTTGGCCTTGAACGTCTGCCCTTTGCGCGCGGCATCGCGCAGGCGCTTGGCCGTGGGTTTTTCAGTCTTCGAGGCGCTGGACGACATCCCCGCCCTCCTCGCCATCCAGAAAGTCGGCCAACGCCCCGGACGTGGTGCCCATGCGCAGGACTTCATCCGGCAGGTGCACGCCGAAGTACAGCATCAGCACCACCAGCGCCACCAGGCTCTTGACCGTCAGCGACACCGAGAACGCGTTCATTTGCGGCGCATAGCGCGAGAGCAAACCCAGCAAGGCTTCGCTGACCAGCAAGGCGGCCACCACCGGCGCACTGATCACCAGTGTCTTGCCCACCAGCACGTCCAGCAGGGCATGGACGGCCGGCAGGTTCATCTCACAAGCGCTCGCCGGCGGGCAAAGGCGATAGCTCTGGGCGACGGTTTCAAGCATCAACAGCAGGCCGCCACCTTCGAGGTACACCACCGCCGCGAACAACTGGAGAAAGTTCGCCAGTTCCGAGGTGTCGACGCCGTTGGCCGGGTCTACCGTGCTGCTGAGCATCGCGCCGCGCTGGTTGTCGATCAGGTTGCCCATGGCGTGCAGCACCCAGAACGGCCAGCACAACAAGATGCCAAGCAGCACGCCGATGCCCGCTTCGCGCAGCATCAAGCCAAGAAATGCCAGGCTGTCGAGGGTGGGCACGGGTACGCCC
Source organism: Pseudomonas citri (assembly GCF_025336485.1). Classification (GTDB taxonomy): domain Bacteria; phylum Pseudomonadota; class Gammaproteobacteria; order Pseudomonadales; family Pseudomonadaceae; genus Aquipseudomonas; species Aquipseudomonas citri. The sequence goes on from NZ_JAODAB010000002.1 coordinate 61,531, forward strand.
ACAGTGGTCCAGAACCCCAGCGCCACCAACACGATCACCGCCTGGCGCGGCACGCCGGTGAGCACACCGCTGTTGAGGAACGGCAGCATGAAAAATAACGGCGCCAGGCGCGCCACGCCCAGCAGCGTGGCGGCAAACCCGGCGTACAGCTCGAAGAACAACGTCATCGACATCCGCCTAGCCCAACGCCAGGCGGATGACTTCGCGACTGAAATCCAGCAGGGTTTCGCCGTACCAGCCCGAGAGCAGGAACAGGCACGCGGCGACCGCCAACAACTTGAACCCGAACGGCAGCGTCTGCTCCTGCAACTGGGTCACGGTCTGGATCAAACCCACCACCAGGCCGACCACCGTGGCGACGATAATCGGCCAGGCCACCATCAGCAGGATCAGGTACAGGGTCTTGTTGCCGGCATAGACCAGGTCGTTCATCGTCCGCGCCTATGCCAGCAACGTCAGGTATTGCTTGACCAGCCCGGTGGACAGCAGCGCCCAGCCATCCAGGGCGACAAACAGCACCAGTTTGATCGGCACCGAGATGATCACCGGGCTCATCATCATCATGCCCAACGCCAGCAGGATGCTGGAGATCACAAGGTCGACGATCACGAACGGCAGGTACAGGTAGAAGCCGATCTTGAAGGCGCTTTTGATTTCACTCAGCGCATAGGCCGGCAGCAGCGAAAACAATGACGGCGCCAGGTCGTCCTCGGTATGCAGGTCGGCGTCGGCATCGACCTGCCCCGCCTGGGCGCGCTCGAAAAACAGCGCCAGCTCAGGGTCGGTGTACCGGCGCAGGTAATCCTTGTAGCTGCCCAGGCCGTTCTCGGCGAAATTCACCACCGACTCGATGTCGGTAAAGGCCACCGCCTCGTGCTTGTAATAGTCATGGCCCTGCTTCATCACCGGCGTCATGACGAAGATCGCCAGCATCAGGGCGATCGCATTCAGTGCCATGTTCGAAGGCACCTGCTGCAACCCCAAGGCGTTGCGCACGATGACGAAGACGATGGAAAACTTCAGGTAGCACGTGCCCGCCGCCACCAGGAACGGCAACAGCGAAGCGAACGCCAGCAGCGCGATCAGCGAGACATCATTCATCGGCGCCGTTCCGGTAGACCTTGAGCAGCTCAACACCCAATTGCGTCTCCAATTGCACCAGTTCCCCCACGGCCACGGGCTGGCCATTGGCGCGAATCTCGATGTGCCGCGCGGCATCGGCGGCCAGCGGGATCAATTGCCCGTCGATGAACTGCGACAGCTGCGCCAAGTCGATGTCGCAGGTCGCGAGGACGAACTCCAGGCGTACCGCAAGCGCGCCCAGATCGATGGGCGTGCCAGGTGGCGGGGTGGTTTGCGGTTCGGCATCGGTCGCGGTCGCTTGCATGTGTAAACCCTCTTCGGTGAATGTGAAAACGCCCAGGCAACGGTTTGCCAGAAAACCGCGCTGAGTCCGCTCGGTGATGCGCAGGACATCGCCTTCACGCAGTCGCCGAAGACGTGCAGCACGCAGCTCACTGACGCCCAACTGCAACACCAGGCGCATCGGCAATGCCTTGAGCCAGGCAGGCGGCCCGAGGGGCTCGGCCACGGTGCCCGGCGGCGGCAAACGCGTGACCCACACGCGCCCGCGAGGTGTGTCGAGCCAGGGCACGTCGTGTGTCGGGCACTGCGCCCCGTCAATGCCTTCTATGTCCGCCAGCCGGCTGTAGCGCAGCTCACCCACCGCCAGTGGCAAGGGCCGAGGCACCGCCCGGAACAAGTCGACAATGCTCGACAACGGACACTCAGGTCCTACCCACGACTGCAAGCCCGACAGCGCTCCATGCAGCCACTCATGGGCCAGGATCAGCCCGTTCCAGTCGCCGCCGTCGCCCTGCGCACGAAACTGGATGAAGCCCGAGCGGCCGGGCACCCGGCCCAACCCGGCCGCCCGACCGGTCCGTCGCCAACGCTCAATCGCTTGCGTGCAGGCGTGCAGCCGGGGATCGATCCGCCGCAGTTTCAAGGCCCTCAAGCCGGACGCTCCGATGTTTCGTCCTGATCGTCATCCGGTGCCTGCCCAGACCCCTGGTGCGGTTGTTCGCCGCCACTGTCGGTCAATCGCCAGGCCGGCTCCCGCGCCTGGGCGAAAGGCTCCCTGAGTTGCTCGAACACCCAGGCATTGCTGGGGTTGAGTGTCAGCTGGCGGGCGGACTCCTCCGTCGACCGCTGGATCGTCACTTGGCCGCTGGCCGCACCGTTGTTGAACGGCACCTGCAGCAACCCCCGCGCCACGCCCGGCGGAGTGTGCATCGCAACGTCGGGCGCTGGCGGCATGACCACTGGAGGAACAGACGCAGGGACGGCGCCGGGTACAGGGCGCGCAACCGGCGGGCTCGGTGGCGACAGGCGCACCGGTTCATCGACAACCGCGAACGGCTCGGCCGGCGTCGGTTCCATCGGCTCCATCGGCACCGGTTGCGTTGGCTGCGTTGGCGCGTTGACGTGATCAACGGCCATTTCCAGCCGTGACGGCACTGGCATCGGCGCTGGCATCGATACATCGGACAACGGGCCTGCCTGCGTTAAAGGCCTCGGGGTACGGCTTTCCTCACGCACGACATTCCTCGCGACCGTCACACTCGACGGCGCATCTCGGTGCTGAACATCCTCGCGCCCCTGGACCGTGAGCACCGCGTGCCGAGCCAGCCATCGGTCGCTCTGCAGCGGTAGTCGGGAGGAACGAAGCAGCGTAGCCAGAAGGTCCAGCACGCCTTGGGGCAGGTCCTCCTCCTGCACCGGGACGAGTATGTCCGGCAACTCATCCATCCGCCCTTCGCCAGCGGGCTCCAGGACCTGGATCTGGACCGGCTGAGCAGGCAGCCCGACAACCTCATTCATCGCCCCATCCCCGTCATTTCTTCCTGTTCCCGTTCTTCCTGGCGCACCTGCGCCAGCCGTTGTAGGCGTCGCAGCTGCTCGACCGCACGCTGGTGCTGGTGGTGCTTGCGCTGCAACGAACGCAGGCGCTCGCGCTGTGCCTGCAACTGTTGTTCAACCTCTTGGTATTGCTGATCGACACGGTCACGCTCGACCCGCAGCAGATCGATCCGTCGCCGGATGACGGCCTGGGTGCGCAGCAGCGCCAACAGTTGCCCGTGATCCAGCACGCAGTCATTCGCGCGATGGCTGGCCAACAGTTCAAGCAGCGCCGTCTCCTGTTCCTCGAAGCCGCAACGTTCCTGCGACAGCGGCTGCAATTGCCGCTGGACACGCAGCACCGCTTGCTCGCCGCGCTGTTGGCGCAACTGACTGAGGGCCAGCAAGCGGCGCCCATCAGACAAGGATTTCATGCAGGCTACGTAGGGTTTCATCCGGTTCGCAGCGCTCATCCGTGGGCTGGCGCAGCCATTGCTCAAGGGCGTCGCGACATTGCATCGCCCGGTCGTTGGCCGCATCCGCCCCCGGGCGGTATTCGCCCATGTCGACAAACACCTGCAAGTGTTCAAGACGGGCCAGTGTGTCCCGGGCAGACGCGGCCAATTGCCGAACCTGTGGGGTGGTGACTTGCGTCGCCACGCGACTGACACTGCGCAAGACGTCGATGGCCGGGTAATGCCCCTTGGCCGCCAGCGCACGGCTGAGGTAGACGTGGCCGTCGAGGATCGAGCGAATCTCCTCGGCGATCGGGTCCGGTTCGTCATCGCTTTCCAGCAGCACCGTGTACCACGCGGTGATGCTGCCGCCAGCGGTCACGCCGGGGCGCTCCAGCAGGCGCGGCAAGGCATCGAACACCGAGGCCGGAAAACCGCGCCGCGCCGGCGCTTCACCGGCCGCCAGGGCCAGGTCGCGGCGCGCGCGGGCGTAGCGGGTCAGCGAATCGAGCAACAACACCACGCGCCGGCCCTGGTCGCGAAAGTACTCGGCGATGGTGGTGGCCTGCAGCGCCGAGTTGCAGCGATCCACCGAGGAAAAATCCGAGGTGGCGTACACCACCACGCAGCGCGAACGCTGGGGCGACTGGCGCAGGTGCGCGATGAACTCGGTCACCTCACGCCCGCGCTCGCCGATCAGGCCGATCACAAAGACCTCGGCATCGGTGTGTGCGATGAGCATGTTGATCAAGGTGGTCTTGCCGGACCCGGCCGCGGCGAAGATGCCGAGGCGCTGGCCAACGCCACAGGTCAGCAGGCCGTCGATGGCGCGAATGCCGGTGGACAACGGCTGCGCCACCGGGCGCCGCTGCTGGTACGACGGCGGGTCGGCGTCCACCGGGCAATCCCGTTGCGCCAGGGCCGTCGACGGTGCCAGGCGCTCGACGATGCGGCCCTGGGGATCGACCACGCTGCCGAGCAAGGCCTCGCTGCAGGTCAATTGCAAGGTGGCGCCGGTGGGCACGATCATCGACTCCCTTGACAGGCCTTTCGCCTCGCCCAGCAGGCTGAGCAGCACGGCGCCGGGCTTGAAGCCGATGACCTGCGCCCGGGCCGCCACTTCGGGCGAGCGCCAGTGCCGACGCACTTCACAGACCTCCCCCACCACCACCTCGCCCAGCGCCGCCTCGATCAGCGGGCCGCTCAGGCGTAGGGGGTGGGCGGCGTGTCGTTCCAGGCGCAGGTTCATTGACGAACGATCTCCCTACAGCGTCTTGATGACATTGACCGAAACAGTCTCGGAGATTTCGCCGAACGACATAACGTCCAGCTCCCGGAAACGCCCTTCGATCAGTTTCTTGATGTAGCGCCGCACATCCACCGAGCACAGCAGCACCAGGTCCTTGTGGGCGATGTGCACGCTGTCCAGGCCGACGCTGAGGCGGTCCATGAGCTCTTCCGATTCGGCCGGTTCAAGGTTGAGGAAGCTGCCGCCCGAGGTTTGCCGGATGCCCCGGCGTATCACCTCTTCGAACTCCGGCGACAACAGCAGCACGCGCAAGTCGTTGCCCTGGGCAAACTTGTTGCTGATGTAGCGGGCCATGGCCCCGCGCACGTGTTCCACCAGCGCCAGCACGTCCTTTTCCCGGGAGGCCCAGTGCGCGAGCGATTCGAGGACGAGCTTCATGTTGCGCACCGAAATGCGTTCGCCGATCAGGCGCTGCAGCACCTCGGCGATCTTCTGCACCGTGACGTGGCGATACACTTCCTTGAGCAGGTCGGGATAGCGGCTTTCCATCTCGTCGAGCAGTTGCTTGGTTTCCTGCACGCCGAAGAACTCGCGGATGTTGCGCGCCAGCAACGTGACCAGGCAGCGATAACACTCCTCGTCCGCCGGGCGCAGGTGATAGCCCAGTTGCTGCACCCGCTCGCGGTCGGCCGCGCCCACCCAGACCCCGCCCTGGCGATCGCTGTCGTTGCCGCGCACCAGGGCAAACCCCAGGGGCTCAAGCTCGGGCGAATAGTCCAACAGGCGCCAGTGGTCGAAGTGAATGTCGAACTGTTCGGCGCGCACCTCGTTGATCAGCACCGCCACTTGGTGGGCCGGCAGCACCTCGCTGGCACGGAGTTGCGGTTCGGGGATGCGCAGCCCGTAGTCAACGAAGAACTGGCTGCGAAAGCGCGCGGCCCAACGCTGTTTTTCCAGCGCCGGCAGGCGTGCGGCAGGCACCAGCAGCATCAGCGCGACGGTCTCCGTGGCGATGTTGTCGACGTCTTCAAGCAAGCCTGAATCGGCCTGCGGCGCGTTCTGGTCGGAGGGTTCGGCGCGCTGCTCGGCCGAGCCCTGGCGCCAGGCGTTGCGCTGGCGCACGAACACCACCAGTCCGAGCACGCTGGCGATCGCCAGAAAGGTCAGCAACGGAAAGCCCGGCAGCAGGCCGACGCCAATCGCCAGCACCGCAGTGACACCCAGGACGAACGGGTTGCCGAGCATCTGGGCGAGCATGTTGCGCCCCAGGTTGTTGTCGTCGCCATTGACGCGGGTGACGATGAACCCGGCGCCGATGGCAATCAGCAGCGCGGGAATCTGCGCCACCAGGCCATCGCCGATGGTCAACAGGGTGTAGGTCGACAGGGCCATGGACATGTCCATGCCCAACTGCCCGACGCCGATGGCCATGCCGCCGATGAAATTGACGAAGATAATGATGATGCCGGCGATGGCGTCGCCCTTGATGAACTTCATGGCGCCGTCGAAGGAGCCGTACAACTGGCTTTCGCGCTCCAGCACGCTGCGTTTTTCCCGCGCCTGGGCGGCATCGATGGCGCCAGCCTTGAGGTCACCGTCGATGCTCATCTGCTTGCCCGGCATGCCGTCCAGGGAGAAGCGCGCCGCCACTTCGGCGACCCGCTCCGAGCCCTTGGTGATGACGATGAACTGGACAATGGTGACGATGGAGAAAATCACGAACCCCACCACCAGGCTTTCGCCGATCACGAAGTCACCGAACGAGGCGATGATCTCGCCGGCATCGGCCTGGCTGAGGATCAGCCGGCTGGTGCTGATCGACAGCGCCAGGCGAAACAGCGTCGTCAGCAACAACAACGCCGGGAACGTCGAGTAGCTGAGGATGCGCTCGATGTAGAACGAGCCCATGAACACCAGCAGCGAAATGACGATGTTCAGACCGATGAGAAAATCCACCAGCACCGTGGGCAAGGGGATGATCAGCATGGCGATGATCATCACCATCAAGGTCAGGATCAGCAGCTCGGGACGCGCGCTGACGTTGCGCAAAAACACATTGAGCATTCAGGCCAGGCTCCGGGACGACATCATGGGCAACCGCCGGTGCGGCGCTGCTCGATGCATTCATGGGCATAGGCGACATCGGCCAGGCGGGTGAACTGTTGCGCCAGGCGCCCAGGTGCGTCTTCATCGACGAACAACGGCGGCGGCAAGCCCAGGCTGAGCCGGCGCACGGTCTGCAACAGCGCCGAACGGTCACGATGGGAACTGAGCAGCACCGGCTCGCCCAGGGCACCGAGCAGCCATTGGTCGAGGTCATCGGGGTAGGCCAGCACGCCGAACAGGAACACCAGCCAGTCGGCCTCATCGGCGTTGTGCCGGCAGACGAGTGCATCGCCCAGCAGCGCGCCGATGAACAGTCCATCGGCCGAGCGCAGGTGCTTGAGGTCGGTCAGTCGTCCCAGCAGTTGACCGAACTCGGCGTGTGAGCAACTGGGGTCCTGGGCGCTGATGTCGGTGAGCAACGCGGCTTCGATGAAAGCCAGCACATTCATGCGCTGTGACGGCCCGTACAGGGCGATCCAATCCTGGTAGGCACTGAGCGGGCCGTCGTCGGATTCGAGAAAGTCGCGGTAGGTTTCGCGCAACAGGCCGGCCCGCACCGCCATGCTCGCACCGAACATCCGCGCCTTGAGCGCCGCGTTGATCCCAGCGTTCATGCGCTTGGGCGAGCCTTCGGCAACCACCGTCTGCAAGAGGGTTTCAAGCCGCTGGCGGGTACCGGTTTCCAGGTTGCGGCGGCGCAACAATGCCCGCAGCACCAGCGCCAGGTCGCTGTCGTCGGGGAACAGCGCGCGCGCCATCTGCAACAGCCAGGCGACGGGTTTGTCCGCCAACCGCGCCAGGCTCAATACCTGCCGGGCCTTGGGCACGGTGTCGTCCTCCAACACGCGCTCGAAGGTGTCGGTCAGCGTCTCGGACTTGAGTTCGAACAATCGCCGGCCCCGGAACTGCGTCAACGCCGCCGACAGCTCGTCGCTGATCTGCACGCTGCGCTGCGCCACGTCCACCGTCGCGCTGTCATCCAACCCCGCCTCGGCCTCGGTTTGCGGTTGTGGATGTTCCGCAGTTTTTTCGGCGTTGAGCCGGGCCTGGGCCGCGCGACCGCCCATGGAAACCGGTGGCAGGATCATCGCTCGGACATCCGGAAGTACATACGACGCACACGCTCGTGCTGCTGCGGAGTCAGCAACGGCATGTCCGCTCCCAGCGCGTCAGGCTCCAGGGCGTCGAGGATTTCCTTGGGCTGGATCAAGAACACCCGCACAGTGTTGGCCGAGCGGCTCTGGCGATAGCTGAACAAGCGACCGATCCACGGGATCGAACCCAACACCGGCACCCGTCCGATCTGCTCGCCGTGGTCATCGCGGGTAAAGCCGCCGACCAACAGGCTCTTGCCATGGGGCACCCGTGCCACGGTACTGATGCGGGTGCGCCCGACCGTGGGCAACGCACCCTGCCCGGCATTCTCGACTTCGTTGCCGTCCTCGATGTTGAGCGACATCTCGATCTCGTCCGCCTGAGCGAAACGCGGCAACACACTCACCAACGTGCCGTAGGTCACGTGTTGCAGATCGACGCTGCGCTCGCCCACCAGCGGGGCATAGAAGGTGCGGTTGTTGTCGAAGATCGCCGGCACGTTTTCCTGGGTGAGGATCACCGGCCGCGAGACGACATTGGCCCGTTGGCTGCGCTCCAGCGCCAGGACCCGGGTGACGAAGGAAACGCCGTCGAGGGTGGTCGCCGAGCCGGCGTTGAGCGACGCGCTGAAGGTGTTTCCCGACTTCAAGGCCCCTTGCCAGTCGATGCCTAGCTGATTGAGCTCGTCCTTGTGCAGGTCGATGATCCACAACGACAGCTCGACGTGGCGTTTGGGGGTGTCCAGCGCACTCACCAGGTTCTCGATGAAGTGCACCTGCTCCGGCAGCCCCTTGACCAGCAGGCTGTTGGTGTCCGGGTAGGCCACCACCCGGATGTTGCCGGCGGCCACTTCCCGCGAAAGGATTTGCGGCGCGGTCGGGTCTTGATCCGAGGGCGGGCTCGCCAGGCCTTCCAGGGGAAATACCGGCATCGCCCCGCGCGGGCGCTGCGCCGGGGCCTGAGTCTGGGCCTTGACCACCGACGGTTCGACCCCGCGCTGCTCGCCCCGCAACAACTGCTCGATCACGGTCGCCAGGCCGGGGATGGTCACTTTGTCGTCGCGCAGCTCATAGCGACGATCGTTGACGAAGGTGTTGCGCACGTGGATGACACCGATCTGTTGCTTGCCCAGCAGCAGTTCCGAGCGCTGGTTATCCATCAGTCCCGCCGCCTGCACCACCAGGTCGACGTACATCGGCGGGCCCGACACATGGAACGTCCGCAAGCCATCGCTGCGCAGCGGATAGCGGGCATCGTGCAGCCCCGAGCGTTCGAGGAACGCCTGGAGCCGGGCCACGGTCAGGGTTTGCAGCGACAGCATCGAGCTTTTGATTTCCGAGGCGTCGTACAGGTAGATCGCCTGGCCATCGCTGTACCAGATCAGCCCCATCTGTACGCTGACCCGTTCAAAGGTCCGTTGCGGGGTGCGCAGGTCGAACGTGCCACCAATGCGCTTGGCCGCGGCGGCCTTGCTGACGATCACGGGCCGGCCCAATGACCCGGACAGCTCACTGAAAAACGTGCGCGCGCTTTGTTCGCGGGCTTCGAAGGTGTAGACATCGGCCCGCGCGGCCAATGATGGGAGCAACAGGAGCGTGCTGAAGCAGACGGATAGCAGGCATGACGGTCGGCGATTCATCGGTTCACTTGCCCGGAAGGTAGGTGATGTCGGCCAGGCTGCTGGGCGCGAACCCCACGAGCTCGCGGATCTCCTTGGAGAAATGCGAGGAAGAGGCAAAACCGGACTCCAGCGCCACGTCTGTCAGCGAACCGCCTTGCAGGCTCATGTTCAACAGTGCCTGGGCAGCGCGCCAACCACGCAGGGCCGGCTTGGCCGCCGTGCCCAGGGCCTGCTGGCAAAGCCTTCGAAAATGCGAAACCGAGACGCCATAACGCCGCGCCAGGGTGTTGAGCTTTTCACTGCCGGTGCCTTGCTCCAGCAAAAACCCCACGAGCCCGTAGCCCTCGTGCTGGCGCAACAGGTTGGCGAGGGCGTGATAAGCCACCGAACCGCCCATCGCCTGCTCGATGTACCAGCGTTCGAACCGGTCCCGGGACCGGACGACCTCACCCGCCACCGGCAACAGCGCACAGGGCGCAACGTCCGCTCGTTGTCCGGCGAACGCCGCGCTCATGTCGAAAAAGGCTTGCAGCTTCACCAACGGCGCTTCGCACACCGGCAGCACCTGTAACTCCCCGCCGTGCCATTGCAGCGAGTCATCCAGTACCGCCAGGCCTTCCCAGCCAACCGGCAGGCAGTGATCAAACCGTGCGCCGCTCAATCGGACCGCACCGGCGGCCACACGCAGGTGCAGCACGCGCTCGCGCCGAACAGGAAAAGCCATTGAGTGAATCGACGAAGCCTGCACAGCCGTCTCCTTTGCTATGTGGCAATGAAAGGACCGACAGGGTGCAAGACGCGGCGTCTTGAATCTTGATGGAAAGCTGACGGGCCCGCGCTGGCATATGCCTTGCACCCGTTGCGTTTATCGGCGCCCGGCAAACGAAATGGGTGCCACACTGTTTTTAGGCTTTGTACGAAAAGTGTTTGCGCGACGATCAATGGGCACGACGCTTTTCTATGTGGAAGGTGATGGGCGATGAATGAAGTTCCAACCACTCCCCTGGCGTGGGTCAACGGCAGCGATGCCCCGGAAAAGAGCGCGGTCAACCTCGGTTTCATGGCCTTGAGCGACTGCGCGCCGTTGGTGGTGGCCGCCACCCAGGGCTTCGCCCAACCCTATGGCCTGACCCTGAACCTCAAGCGCCAGGCCTCCTGGGCCAACCTGCGGGACAAGCTGGTCAGTGGTGAAATCGACGCCGCCCACAGCTTGTACGGCCTGGTCTATGCGGTGCACCTGGGCATTGGCGGCGTCGCCCCGACCGACATGGCAGTGCTGATGGGGCTGAACCAGAACGGCCAGAGCATCAACCTGTCACACGGCCTCCAGGCTCAGGGCGTGACCAGTCCTGAGGCACTGGAACGGCATGTGCACCAAACTCGCCCGAAACTGACCTTCGCCCAGACCTTCCCCACCGGGACCCATGCCATGTGGCTCTATTATTGGCTGGCCGCCCAGGGCATCCACCCGTTGCTGGATGTCGACAGCGTGGTCGTCCCGCCACCGCAGATGGTGGCGCACTTGCAGGCCGGGCGTATCGACGGCTTTTGCGTCGGTGAGCCCTGGTGCGCCAGCGCGGTGAAACAGAATCTCGGTTTTACCCTGGCGACCACCCAGACCATCTGGCCCGATCACCCGGAAAAAGTCCTCGGTTGCACCCGCGCATTCGTCGAGCAATACCCCAATACCGCCCGGGCGCTGGTGAAGGCGATCCTGGAAGCCAGCCGCTTCATTGAACAAAGCAGCGAAAACCGTCGCAGCACCGCACAACTGTTGAGCGCCCCGCAATACCTCGATGCCCCGCTCGATTGCATCGAGCCACGCCTGCTGGGGATCTACGCCGACGGCTTGGGCAACAGTTGGCAGGACCCTCACGCGATGCGTTTCCACGGTAACGGCGAAGTGAATCTGCCGTACCTGTCCGACGGCATGTGGTTCATGACCCAGTTCCGCCGCTGGGGCCTGCTGCGCGAAGACCCGGATTACCTGGCCATGGCCCGGCAAGTCCAGCAACTGGCACTGTACCGTGAAGCCAGCGCGGCGCTGGACATCCCATCGCCGCGCGAAGACATGCGCAGCAGCCAGTTGATCGATGGCACCACCTGGGACGGTTCGGATCCGGCCGGGTATGCCAAGCGTTTCAAACTGCACGCCTTGAGCGATGCGGCTCCCCTTTTCGCCAGCCGCTGACAGGAGCCCCGACCATGCTGCGTATCCTGCTGATCAACGACACGGCGAAAAAAGTCGGCCGCCTCAAGGCCGCCCTGACCGAAGCCGGGTTTGAAGTCATCGACGAATCCGGCCTGACCATCGACCTGCCGGCACGCGTCGAAACGGTGCGTCCGGACGTAATCCTGATCGATACCGAGTCACCCGGACGCGATGTGATGGAACAAGTGGTGCTGGTCAGCCGCGACCAGCCACGACCGATCGTCATGTTCACCGACGAACACGACCCGGATGTGATGCGCCAGGCGATCAAGTCGGGCGTGAGCGCCTACATCGTCGAAGGCATCCATGCCGCGCGCCTGCAACCGATCCTCGACGTGGCCATGGCCCGCTTCGAAAGCGACCAGGCCCTGCGCGCCCAGCTCCTGGCCCGGGACCAGCAACTGGCCGAGCGCAAGCGCATCGAACTGGCCAAGGGCATGTTGATGAAGATGAAGGAATGCAACGAGGAACAGGCCTACACCCTGATGCGCCGCCAGGCCATGAGCCGCCAGCAGAAACTGATCCAGGTGGCGGAGCAGATCATTGCCATGAATGAGTTGCTCGGCTGAAAGCCTTGCGGCGCCCTGCTCCGTCCCCAGGTTGGCACAGATCTCGCTTAAGCAATCCCACAGGTAACCAACGGCGGTTGCCCCACCTACGACAAAGACGTCGCACACCCTTTTCGCCTCTATGGCAATCCGGGTTGCGGCGTTTTTTTGTTTTGGCCCTTCGGGGCCGGTGGTGCGACCACAGACGGCGCACTGCTCAAAGCACTGACTCATTTCTCGAGACTTTTAAAGCTGAGGTGCGCGATGAATTCAAGCTTCTGGAAATCCGGCCACACCCCGACCCTGTTCGCGGCCTTCCTCTATTTCGACCTGAGTTTCATGGTCTGGTATCTGCTCGGCCCATTGGCGGTGCAGATCTCCGCCGACCTGCACCTGACCACCCAGCAACGCGGCCTGATGGTCGCTACGCCGATCCTGGCCGGCGCCGTGCTGCGCCTGTTCATGGGCCTTTTGGCCGACCGGATTTCGCCCAAGACCGCCGGCATGGTGGGCCAGGCAATCGTGATCAGCGCGCTGTTCTGCGCCTGGAAGCTGGGCATTCACAGCTACGAACAAGCCTTGTTGCTGGGCCTGTTCCTGGGGGTGGCCGGTGCATCGTTCGCCGTGGCCCTGCCACTGGCGTCGCAATGGTATCCGCCGCAGCACCAGGGCAAGGCGATGGGCATCGCCGGTGCCGGTAACTCGGGCACCGTGCTCGCCGCGTTGATCGCTCCGATCATGGCCGTGACGTTCGGTTGGACCAACGTCTTCGGCTTCGCCCTGATCCCGCTGGTGCTGACCCTGGTGCTCTTCGCCTGGCTGGCCAGGAACGCCCCCGAGCGTCCCAAGGCCAAATCCATGGCCGACTACCTCAAGGCCCTGGGCGACCGTGACAGCTGGTGGTTCATGTTCTTCTACAGCGTGACCTTTGGCGGCTTCATCGGCCTGGCCAGCGCCCTGCCCGGCTACTTCAACGACCAATACGGCCTGAGCCCGGTGACCGCCGGCTACTACACCGCCGCCTGCGTCTTCGGTGGCAGCCTGATGCGCCCCTTGGGCGGCGCCCTGGCGGACCGGTTCGGCGGCATCCGCACCCTGCTGGGCATGTACACCATCGCCGCAGTCTGCATCGCTGCCGTGGGCTTCAACCTGCCGAGTTCCTACGCGGCTTTGGCCCTGTTCGTCTGCACCATGCTCGGTCTGGGTGCGGGCAACGGCGCGGTGTTCCAACTGGTGCCGCAACGCTTCCGTCGCGAGATCGGCGTGATGACCGGGTTGATCGGCATGGCCGGCGGCATCGGCGGTTTCGCCCTGGCGGCGGGCATGGGCGCGATCAAGCAGAGTACCGGCAGCTATCAATTGGCCCTGTGGTTGTTCGCCAGCCTCGGCGTGCTGGCCTGGTTCGGCCTGCACGGCGTCAAGCGTCGCTGGAGAACCACTTGGGGTTCGGCCGCTGTCACCGCCGCTCGGGTATAACTATCCATCATGAGCCTGCAACTGAGTTTCGCCGAAGCCAGCGCTATCGGCCCCCGGGAAGAAAACCAGGACGCCCTGCGCCTGGTCACCCCGGCGCCCGCCCTGGCCGCCAGCAAGGGTTACCTGTTCGCCATCGCCGACGGCGTGAGCCAGTGCGCCGATGGCGGACTGGCCGCCCGCTCGACCTTGCAGGCGCTGGCCCTGGACTACTACGCCACGCCACAGACCTGGGGCGTGGCCCAGGCGCTGGACCGGCTGTTGCTGGCACAGAATCGCTGGCTGCAAGCCAACGGTGGCGGGCAACCGTTGCTCACCACCGTCAGCGCCCTGGTCCTGCGCGGGCGGCGCTTCACCCTCGCCCACGTCGGCGACTGCCGGGTCTACCGCTGGCACGCCGATCAGTTGCAACGGATCAGCGAGGACCACGTCTGGGACCAACAAGGCATGCAGCATGTGCTCAAGCGTGCCCTGGGGCTGGACCAACACCTGATCCTGGACTTCCTCGACGGCGAGCTGCGCCCCGACGAAACCTTCGTCCTGCTCAGCGACGGCGTCTGGGCCGTCCTGGGGGACACGGCCATCGCCGGCATCCTGCGCGACCAACCGGACCTCGACCTCGCCGCCCAGACCCTGGTCAACGCCGCGCACCTGGCCGGCAGCCAGGACAACGCCAGCGCCTTGTTGGTACGGGTCGATGCCGTGGGCGAAGCGAGCATCGGCGATGCGCTGATCCAGTTGCAGCAATGGCCCCTGCCGCCGACGCTGAAACCGGGCCAGGTGTTCGAGGGCTGGCAGGTCGAAGGCCTGCTGGGCCAAAGCCAGCAATCATTGCTCTACCGCGTGCATGACGGCCAGGGCCAGCCCTGGCTGTTGAAAACCTTGCCGGGGCACCTGCGGGACGACACCCGGGCCGGCCAGGCACTGCTCTCGGAAGAATGGTTTCTCAAGCGGGTCGCCGGCCGGCAGTTCCCCGAGGTCCATGGCGTGCCCCAACGCCAGCATTTGTACTACGTGATGCGCCAATACCCGGGCATCACCCTGGCCGAGCGATTCAGCCAAACCGGACCATTGCCACTGGCGCAATGGCAAGACCTGGCGCAGCGGTTGCTGCGGGCGGTGGGCCTGTTGCATCGCCGGCAGATCTACCACCGCGACATCAAGCCGGAAAACCTGCACCTGGGCGACGATGGCGAATTGCGCTTGCTGGACTTTGGCCTGGCGTACTGCCCGGGCCTGTCCGAAGACCAGGCCAACGTCTTGCCCGGCACGCCCAGCTATATCGCGCCGGAAGCGTTCGGGGGTACCGCCCCGACAGCGCAACAGGATTTATATGCCGTCGGCGTGACCTTGTATTTCCTGCTGACCGGGCATTACCCCTACGGCGAGATCGAAGCCTTCCAGCGCCCGCGCTTTGGCGTGCCGGTCAGCGCCAGCCGCTATCGGCCGGACCTGGCCGAATGGCTCGGGCAAAGCCTGGAGCGCGCCGTGGCGGCGGATCCCGAGCAACGTTTTGAAACCGCCGAGGAATGGCTGTTGCTGCTGGAACAGGGTGAACGCCGCAGCTTGAGCGTCAGGCCCCGGCCGTTGCTGGAGCGCGAGCCGCTGAAGGTCTGGCGGACGTTGGCGCTGGTGTCGTTGGTGGTGAATCTGGTGCTGTTGTTTCTGGTGTTTCACAACTGAGATCCGGTTGCGCCCATCGCGAGCAAGCTTTGCTCCCACAGGTTTGCTCCCACAGATTTGCCTCCACAGGTTTGCTTCCATAGGTTTGCTTCCACAGATTTGCTTCCATAGGTTTGCTTCCATAGGTTTGCTTCCAGAGAAGATTTTCAGTGGTACTGGATCTGTGGGAGCAAAGCTTGCTCGCGATAGCGGCCTATCTGCCACCATCAAGCTACCGCCTCCTACGCTCCATTACCGGGCAACACGCTTTGATTCGGTGCAATAAATCCCCCCACTGCTCACCCGACCAGCGGCTCGCCCAATAAATCCGCACTCTCGACCCACTTGGCACAACCACTGCATAACCCCTCTCAACAGACATAAGGCAACGCCTCCAACGATGAAGGCGGTGCTTCCCGAGAGAACGGGACCAGGACAAAGGCGTCCTCGCTAGCTTGCTAGCGGGACGCCTTTTTTGTTTTCGAAAAAATTGCCGAGCCAGCCCGATCGCCGTGATGAAACGGGCATGCGCTCGCGGAGAACCCTGATGAAAAAACTCAAACTGGTGATGATCGGCAACGGTATGGCCGGGGTTCGGACCCTCGAAGAACTGCTCAAGCTGAGCAACGAGCTGTACGACATCACGGTGTTCGGCGCCGAGCCCCACGCCAACTACAACCGCATCCTGCTCTCGCCGGTGCTGGCCGGTGAGCAGACCTTCGAAGAGATCGTGCTCAACGACCTGAGCTGGTATCAGGAACACAACATCAAGCTGCTGCTCAACCGCAAGGTGGTGCAGATCGACCGGGTCAAGCGCCGGGTCATCGCCGAAGACGGCAGCGAGGCCGAGTACGACCGCCTGCTGATCGCCACTGGCTCCACGCCGTTCATCCTGCCGATCCCCGGCAACACCCTGGAAGGCGTGATCGGCTACCGCGACATCGCCGACACCCAGGCGATGATCGACACCGCCAAGACCCACAAGCACGCCGTGGTGATCGGCGGCGGCCTGCTGGGCCTGGAGGCCGCCAATGGCCTGAAACTGCGCGGCATGGACGTGACCGTGGTGCACATCGGCGAATGGTTGCTGGAGCGCCAGCTGGACAAGACCAGCGGCCAACTGCTGCAAAGCGCCCTGGAAAGCCGTGGCCTGAAATTCCGTCTCTGCGAACAGACCCAGGCCCTGCACGATGCCGGCAACGGCCGGGTCGGCTCGGTGCAGTTCAAAAATGGCGACATCATCCCCGCCGACCTGGTGGTGATGGCCGCCGGCATCCGCCCCAACACCGAACTGGCGGAAAAATCCGGCATCCCTTGCAGCCGTGGGATCCTGGTCAACGACACGATGCAGACCTACGACCCGCGCGTCTACGCCATCGGCGAATGCGCCAGCCATCGCGGCACCGCCTACGGGCTCGTAGCGCCGCTGTTCGAACAGGCCAAGGTCTGCGCCAACCACCTCGCACAGTTGGGCTTTGCCACTTACAAGGGTTCGGTCACGTCGACCAAGTTGAAAGTCACCGGCATCGACCTGTTCTCCGCCGGGGACTTCATGGGCGGCGAAGGCACCGAGACCATCACCCTTTCCGACCCCATCGGCGGCGTGTACAAGAAACTGGTGATCAAGGACGACGTGCTGGTCGGTGCCTGCCTGTACGGCGATACGGCGGACGGCGGTTGGTATTTCCGCCAGATCCGTGAAAACGCCGCCATCGGCGAAATCCGCGACCACCTCATGTTCGGTGAGAACGCCTTGGGCGACGTCGGCCACCAGGGCCAGGACAAAGCCATGTCCATGGCCGACAGCGCCGAGGTCTGCGGTTGCAACGGCGTGTGCAAGGGCACCATCGTAAAGGCGATCCAGGAACACGGGCTGTTCAGCGTCGACGACGTGAAAAAACACACCAAGGCCGCCAGCTCCTGCGGTTCCTGCGCCGGCCTGGTGGAGCAGATCCTGATCAACACCGTCGGCGGTGCGGCGGACGTCAAGCCCAAGAGCGAAAAAGCCATCTGCGGTTGCAGCGACCTCAATCACGGCCAGATCCGCCAGGCGATCCGCGACGAGCACCTGCTGACCATCGCCGGCACCATGAACTACCTGAACTGGCGCACCCCCAACGGCTGCGCCACCTGCCGCCCGGCGCTGAACTATTACCTGATCTCCACCTGGCCCGGCGAAGCCCACGACGATCCGCAATCGCGCCTGATCAACGAGCGCGCCCACGCCAACATCCAGAAGGACGGCACCTATTCGGTCGTGCCGCGGATGTGGGGTGGCGTGACCAATCCAGCGGAACTGCGGCGCATTGCCGACGTGGCTGACAAATACAACGTGCCGATGGTCAAGGTCACGGGCGGGCAGCGCATCGACCTGCTGGGCATCAAGAAGCAGGACCTGCCGGGCGTCTGGAAAGACCTCGACATGCCGTCCGGCCATGCCTACGGCAAGTCCATCCGCACAGTGAAGACCTGCGTGGGCAGCGAGTTCTGCCGCTTTGGCACGCAAAACTCCACGCAGCTGGGCATCGAGCTGGAGCATGACCTGTTCAACATGTGGTCGCCCCACAAGGTGAAACTGGCCGTCTCCGGTTGCCCACGCAACTGTTCGGAAGCGGGCATCAAGGACGTCGGCATCATTGGCGTCGATTCCGGCTGGGAGATGTACATCGGCGGCAACGGCGGCATCAAGACCGAAGTCGCCGAGTTTTTCGTCAAGCTCAAGACCGCCGAAGAAGTGCGCGAATACAACGGCGCGTTCCTGCAGCTGTACCGCGAGGAAGCCTTCTACCTCGAACGCACCGTGCACTACATGCAGCGCGTCGGCATGGAGCACATCAAGAAAGCCGTGCTCGAAGATCCGGCCCGGCGCAAGGCCCTGCACGAACGCCTGAAGTTTTCCCTGTCGCTGGAACAGGACCCGTGGAAACAGCGCCTGGAACAACCCCTGCTGAAAAAAGAGTTTGAAGTCATCCCCGTGAAAAACCTGGAGGTGCCGGCATGAACTGGCTGGATATCTGCGCCCTGGAAGACATCAACGCCCTGGGCTCGCGCATCGTCACCGGCCCCCAGGGCGACATCGCGATTTTCCGTACCAGCGACGACGAGGTTTTCGCCCTGGATGACCGCTGCCCGCACAAGGGCGGGCCACTGTCCCAAGGCCTGGTCTACGGCAAGCGCGTGGCCTGCCCGCTGCACAACTGGCAGATCGATCTGGAAACCGGCCAGGCCCAGACCCCGGATGTGGGCTGCGCCCATCATCATTCGGTACGGGTCGAGAATGGCCGGGTAATGCTGGCGCTACGGGAAGCAAGCTGATGAGCCGCCAGACCACTGCCTCGACCTGCTGTTATTGCGGAGTCGGCTGCGGCGTGCTGATCGAACATGACGGCGAGCGCATCCTCGGCGTCAGTGGCGATCCCGCCCACCCGGCCAACTTCGGCAAACTGTGCAGCAAGGGCTCGACCCTGCACCTGACCGGCGACCTCGCCGCCCGCGCCTTGTACCCCGAATTGCGCCTGGGCAAAGGCCTGGCCCGGACCCGTACCGACTGGGACAGCGCCCTGGACCACGCCGCCAGCGTGTTCGCCGAGACCCTCGCCGAACACGGCCCCGACAGCGTGGCGTTCTACATCTCCGGCCAGTTGCTGACCGAGGATTACTACGCCTTCAACAAGCTGGCCCGGGCCCTGGTGGGCACCAACAACATCGACAGCAACTCACGGCTGTGCATGTCCTCCGCCGTGGTCGGCTACAAACGCAGCCTCGGTGCCGACGCTCCGCCCTGCAACTACGAAGACCTGGAACTGAGTGATTGCGTGATGATCGTCGGCAGTAACATGGCCTACGCCCACCCGATCCTGTTTCGCCGCCTCGAAGAGGCGAAATCCCGCCGGCCACAGATGAAAATCATCGTCATCGACCCCCGGCGCACCGACACCTGCGAGCTGGCGGACCTGCACCTGGCGATCCTGCCGGGCACCGATGTCGCCTTGTTCCATGGGATTCTGCACCTGCTGCTGTGGGAAGACTGGGTCGACCGCGATTTCATCAAGGCCCACACCGAGGGCTTGGCCGACCTGAAGAACCTGGTGCGCGACTACACTCCGGCGATGGTCGCCCAGTTGTGCGGCATCAGCGTCGAACAACTGCAGCACTGCGCCGAATCGATTGGCACCGCATCGAGCTTCCTGTCGTTGTGGTGCATGGGCCTGAACCAGTCCACCGCCGGCAGTGCGAAGAACAGCGCGCTGATCAACCTGCACCTGGCCACTGGGCAGATCGGCCGGCCGGGCGCGGGGCCCTTCTCGCTGACCGGTCAACCCAACGCCATGGGCGGTCGGGAAACCGGCAGCCTGTCGAACCTGCTGCCGGGCCACCGCGAAGCCGCCAACCCGGAGCATCGCGCCGAAGTAGCCCGCTATTGGGGGGTGGAGCAATTGCCCGCCACCACCGGCTTGAGCGCTATCGAGCTGTTCGAGCAAGTGCGCGAGGGCAAGATCAAGGCCTTGTGGATCGCCTGCACCAACCCGGCCCAGTCGATGCCAGACCAGCAACTGGTGCGCGCCGCGCTGCAAGCCTGCCCGTTCGTGGTGTTGCAGGAAGCTTTCCGCACCACCGAGACCGCCGCGTTTGCCGACCTGCTGCTGCCGGCGGCCAGTTGGGGCGAGAAAGAAGGTTCGGTGACCAACTCCGAGCGCCGTATTTCCCACGTCCGCCGGGCAATCGACGCACCGGGTCAAGCGCGGCCGGACTGGGCGATCACGGTGGATTTCGCCCAACGCCTGGAGAAGCGCCTGCGTCCAGGCAGGCCCAGCCTGTTCGCGTTTGAAACCCCGGCCCAGTTGTTCGACGAATACAAACAACTGACCCGTGGCCGCGACCTGGATCTGTCCGGCATCAGCCACGCCCTGATCGACCGGCTCGGCCCTCAACAATGGCCCTTCCCGGAGGGCGCCACGGTGGGCACGGCGCGTCTTTATGCGGACGGCGTTTTCCCGACCGACAGCGGCCGGGCGCGATTCATCGCCGAGCCTTATCGCGCCGCCAAGGAACTGCGTGATGCGCGTTACCCGTTGACCCTGAACACCGGTCGCCTGCGCGACCAATGGCACGGCATGAGCCGCACCGGCACCGCCGCGCAGCTGTTCGGCCATGTGAACGAAGCCGTGCTCAGCCTGCATCCCGACGAATTGCTTCGCCATGGCCTGCAAGCCGGTGATCTGGTCAACCTCAAGAGCCGTCGCGGCAGCGTGATCGTGGCGGTGGACAGCGACGACAGCGTACGTCCCGGCCAGGCCTTCCTGCCCATGCACTGGGGCGACCGATTCCTCAAGGGCGGGGTCAACACCCTGACGCAACCGGCCTTCGACCCCTTGTCGAAACAACCGGAACTCAAGCACAGCGGCGTGCGCCTGGAACCGGTGAACCTGCCCTGGCAGCTTTTCGCCTTGGTCGAAGGCGATGTTCAACAGCATCTGGAGACTTTGCGACCGCTGTGCGAGGCGTTTGCCTACGTCAGCCTGAGCCTGACCGGACGTGAACGTCCGGCGCTGCTGATCCGTGCCGCCAGTGCCGTCGCCCCCGAGTCGTCACTGCTCCAGGCGATCGATGAACAACTGGGACTGATCGAAGGGCCCGTGCTGGCCTATGACGACCCGCGTCGCGCCATCGGTAAACGGGTACGGATCGAACACGGTCGCATCACCGCCATTCGCCTGGCCGGCGAGACCCTGGCCCGGCACTGGTTGCAGAACCTGTGGCTGGAAGGGCGTACCGATGAGCAGTTGCGGCGCTGGCTGCTGGCGCCTTTGAGCGCGCCGCCGGGCAACGTCGGTGCGGCGCTGGGCGGCAGCAAGACACTGTGCAACTGCATGAACGTCAGCCAGCGTGCCATCTGCACGGGCATCGAACGCGGCCTGGACTTGCAGGGGCTGAAAAAAGAACTGGGCTGCGGCACGCAATGCGGTTCCTGCGTACCGGAAATCAAGCGGCTGCTGGTTGCCACCGCGCAACCGCTGGCGGCCATCTCGTGAGGAAAACACTATGAACGCAAAAGTCTGGCTGGTGGGTGCGGGTCCCGGTGACCCTGAATTGCTGACCCTCAAAGCCGTGCGCGCCCTGCGCGAGGCCGACGTGGTGTTGATCGACGACCTGGTCAACGACGCCGTGCTGGAGCATTGCCCCGGCGCGCGCGTCATTGCCGTGGGCAAGCGCGGTGGCTGCCGCTCCACGCCACAGGCCTTCATCCATCGCCTGATGCTGCGCTACGCCCGCCAAGGCAAATGCGTGGTGCGCCTCAAGGGCGGCGACCCGTGCATCTTCGGACGTGGCGGTGAGGAAGCCCAGTGGCTGCGTGGGCATGGCGTCGAGGTCGAGCTGGTCAACGGCATTACCGCCGGCCTCGCTGGCGCGACCCAATGCGATATTCCGCTGACCCTGCGCGGAATCGCCCGGGGCGTGACCCTGGTCACCGCCCACACCCAGGACGGCAGCAGCCTGAACTGGCAAGCCTTGGCGCAAGGCGGCACGACCCTGGTGGTTTACATGGGCGTGGCGAAACTGAGCGAGATCCGTGAGCAACTGCTGGCCGGCGGCCTGGCCGCGGACACGCCCGTGGCCATGATCGAAAACGCCTCCCTGCCCCATCAGCGCGACTGCCGCAGCGACCTGGCGTCGATGGAGGCCGATGCCAGCGCCTTTCAACTCAAGAGCCCAGCCATTCTGGTGATTGGCGCCGTGGCGGGCGCGGCTGAACTGGCTGCTTCGCAACCCGCCTGGGTCCAGGCCTCAGCGCTGTAGCAGACAGCAGCATAGGTTCTGCATCCGATCAGAAATCGCAGGCAAAGAAAAACCCGGCCTAGGCCGGGTTTTTCCAAAGCTGTGGGCTAATTACTTAGCTTGGGCTTCAACCTGCGCTTCTACGCGACGGTTAACAGCGCGACCAGCTTCAGTGGCGTTGTCAGCAACTGGGCGGGATTCGCCGTAGCCAACGGACTGAACGCGGGACGACTCAACACCGTACTGGTTGGTCAGAACTTGCTTGACGGCGTTTGCACGACGCTCGGACAGTTTCTGGTTGTAAGCGTCAGGACCGACGGAGTCAGTGTGACCTTCAACAGTAGTGGTGGTGGATGGGTACTGCTTCATGAAGTCAGCCAGGTTCTTGATGTCGCCGTAGCTGTTTGGCTTGACGACCGACTTGTCGAAGTCGAACTTGACGTCCAGCTCAACACGTACGACTTCAGCAACAGCTGGGCAGCCATCAGCGTCAACGGTTACGTTGGCTGGGGTGTCAGGGCACTTGTCGACGTTGTCGCACACGCCATCGTTGTCGCTGTCGGAGCAGACTTCAGCCGGTGCTGGAACTGGAGCAGCAGCAGGCTTGGAGCCGCCACCGAAGTTCACACCGATACCGACGCTAGGAGCCCACTCGGTGTCGCCCTGGTCGATGTTGTATTGAGCTTCAACGCCAGCACGGGCGTAGAAGTTCTCGGTGAAGTACAGCTTGGCGCCGCCACCAACGTTAGCGAAGGTGGAACGGTTACGACCATTGTCGCCGTTCTGACCGATGCTCTGGTCGGAGAAACCAGCCGATACGTAAGGACGCAGCATGTCGCCTGGGTTGTTGAAGTGGTACAGGGCGTCCAGGGCAGTGTTGGCGCCTTTGATGTTACGACCGTCGTCGGAACGTGCGTTGTGCACTTCGTCGTAGGCCAGACGCAGTTCAACGTCGTCGGTCAGGAAGTAACCAACCGAACCGCCGAACAGGTTGCCGTTGTTCTTGAAGTTACGAGCGCTGTCGAATTGTTCTTTCTTGGCGAAGCCTTCGATTTCAACTGCGCCTTGGCCTTGTGCCAGAGCGCCGAAAGAAGTGGCGGCAATCAAAGAACCAATGGCAAAGCCCAAGGTGTTTTTCAGTTTCATCCGTTAAATCCCCATCTGGTGATTGTGAAGCAGTCCCGCAAACCGGGGGACAACTCGGCGGCAAGTCTAACAGAACTTGCCCACACGTAAGAGATATTTGCGCCGAACTAAGTTTCAGCAATGCCTGCAAATTTCTCACGTAATTTGTCAAGAGCGCGCTTGTAACGCATTTTTGTCGCGCTCAAACCCATGTGCATGATATCCGCGATCTCCTGGAACTCCAGCTCTGCGACAAATCGTAGCACCAGAATTTCCCGGTCGATCGGATTCACATAAACCAACCAACGATCGAGCCCACCCTTTTCCTCGGGCTTGGGCGCCTTCTCTTCAGACGCTTCCTCTAGAGGATCCAGGCTCAAAGCGTCCATCAAGCGACGCTTTCGTCGTTCCTTACGGTACTGGGTGATGCATTCGTTGTACGTGATGCTATATAGCCATGTCTTGAACTTCGATTTCCCCTCGAAGTTCTTCAGGCCATACAACACCTTCAACATCACCTCCTGACAGACATCGTCAGCGTCGCGATCGTTCCCCAGATACCGTGCACAAACGTTAAATAGTGTTCTCTGGTAACGGCGCATCAATTCTTCGTAAGCACGAGTTACGTGGAACAGCTCCGTGTGCGCGCGCGCGACCAACTCCTCGTCGGAGAGATCACGGGGGTCATAGCGCGTGGATAGCGATTGGGGTTTGTTCAAAACAAGTCGGGCCGACAGTCTAGGTCAATGTGCGCCGCAACCTGCGGGTGGCAGGCAATTTTGCGGCGGCATACATTAGCAGGATTTGCCGGGTTAGCGGCTACTCACATGCTGCTCCAGCAGGATCCGATTGGACAGCGACACCAGTTCGCCCTCCTCGGTCAGCAATGTGGTTTTCACCGTGCCGATCTCTTCGATCTGGCCTTCGACCTCGCCAACACGCACTTGTTGCCCCACCTCATACAATTCACGCACATAGATTCCGGCCAGGATCTGGCCGGCGATTTCCCGGCTTCCCAGGCCCATCGCCAGCGCCACCGCCAGACCAACGGTAATCAAGACGATCACGATCACGTGGTTGAGCAGGTCAGTCTTGACCTCCAATTGGCTGATCGCGACAGAAATACTGATGATGATCACCAGGCCCTGGGCGATGCGCCCCAAGCCTGCAGCGTAGTCCAAGCCCACGCCTTCTGCCGCACCGCGCACCAACCCATTGACCAGTTGTGCCAGCAAGACCCCGACCAACAACACCAGCGCCGCGCCAAAAACCTTCGGCAAATACAGCGCAAGCATATCGAGCGTCGCCGAAACACGCTGAAGACCAAGGGACTCGGCGGCGGAGACCAGGAAAATCAGCACCACGAACCAGTAGACGATCTTGCCGACCAGGGTCGAGATCGGCACCTGGATACCGCCACGGGACAACAGCTTGGTCAGCCCGGTACCGGCCATCAGGCGGTCGAGGCCCAGCTTGGCGAGCAGCTTGGACAGCAGCGTGTCCAGCAACTTGGCCACGACGAACCCCAGCAACAGCACGACCAGCGCGCCGAAGAGGTTCGGGATGAAATTAGCCACCTTGGTCCACAACGCGGTCATTGCCGTGACGAGGCTCTGGGTCCAGAGATCAAGTTCCATATTCAATCAGCCTTATCAGCGGTGCGGGTAACAGGTTTACGACGGGAAACCGGCGAGACATGGGCCGACCCGTTATTCAGGGCGATCATCAGCGCGGGCAACCAGCGGCCCAGCAGACTGAACAGATCGCCGGCGCCGACCTGGCGGTTGGCGGTTTTCAGTACACGCCCAAGGCAGGCATCGTCGTCCCGGCTGGACGGCGAGGCCCTGAGCATGTCGCGCAAAGACTGTTCGAACGGATCGTGCATACGCACCTCTCGTGATGTCTGTGGAAGACGCGATCAAATTTCCCCGGGTCACATGAAATCCCGTCACACCCAGCGCAACCGGCGGAACAGCCACCATTGCCCCAGCGCCACGCAGACCATCAGCAGACAAGCCACCATGAAGCCGTAGGGGCTCGAGGAAAACGGAATGCCACCGACGTTGATGCCCAACAGCCCGGTGAGAAAACTCATCGGCAGGAAGATCCCGGTGACGATGCCAAAGCGGTACATGGTGCGGTTCATGCGCACCGAAAGGCGCCGGTCCTCGGCCTCCAACACCAGCCCCACGCGTTCGCGGGTCAATTCCAGCTCTTCGAGGTAACGGGTCAGGCTGTTGTTCAATTCGTTCCAATAGTCGCCGTCGTCTTCGACGAACCAGGGCAGCTTGATCCGCGACATCTGGCCGAAGATGTCCCGTTGTGGCGCCAGGAACCGCTTCAACCCGGCCGCCCTTCGACGGATGTGCAAAATGGCGTCATGTTCAGGGGTATACCGTTCGTCGGCATCGAGCTTCTCTTCCTCGCCGTCGACGATTTCCGAGAGGCAGGTGACCAGGTCCTGTACCTTGTTGGTCAGGTACTGCGCCATATAAAGGATGAGTTCCGATGCCGTCTTCGGTCCCTTGCCCTCGGCCAGTTGCTCCAACAGCTCATCGGTGGCGCGCAATGGCCGCAATCGCAAGGAGATGACCCGCTGGGCAGACGCGAAGATCCGCACCGACACCATGTCTTCCGGCTCGGCCCCGGGGTTGAGGTTGACACCCCTGAGGAACAGCAGCAATTCGGCGTCGGGTAGCGGCAACAAGCGCGGACGAGTGTTTTCTTCGAGCAGCAGGTCACAGTTGAACCCGCTCAGGCCACTGGATTTGCGCAGCCAGGTGTGGGTTTGCGGATGACTGCGGTCCCAGTGCAGCCACAGGCTTTCGTGGGCCTGCAGCTGCAAATCGTCGAGTTCGGTCCGGGCGATGGAACGCGCGCCACCTTTACCATCCAGCACCAGGGCATGCACCAGCCCCCACTGCGCGTTTTCTTCCTCGAACATCCTCATCCCTTGCTGTAGCGCTTCATTCAGGCATCTTTAGCGGGCTTGGCGAGACGATCACGCCATTGTTGTCCGCATAGACATACTCACCCGGACGGAACGTCACGCCGGCGAAGGTCACCGCCACATTGAGTTCGCCAACACCACGGCGGTCGGTTTTCATCGGATGGCTGGCCAAGGCCTGGACCCCGAGGTTGGTCTGGGCAATGACATCGACGTCGCGGATGCAGCCGTAGATCACCAACCCTTCCCAACCGTTGTTCGCGGCTTTTTCCGCGAGCATGTCCCCCAGCAGGGCCCGTCGCAGGGAACCACCGCCGTCGACGACCAGCACCTTGCCGTTACCCTTGAGCTCGACCTGCTCCTTGACCCGGGAATTGTCTTCGAAGCACTTGATGGTCACGATTTCGCCACCAAAGGAATCGCGGCCACCGAAATTGCTGAACATCGGCTCCAGCACCTGCACCAGGTCCGGGTAGGCGTCGCACAGGTCGGGCGTGAGGTAATGGTTCATCGAACAACTCCTGAAAGGCTGGAACGTCAGACTGAAAGAGCAACCGTTTATGACCGGAACCGCATAACGCGTCATATCTTAGCCGCAAGCCGACCAGAGCGAAATGCCCTTGTCAGAGCCTTCGCGTCAAACCGCTTCGGCCAGCACGGGCGACTCGTCCTCGGCGGGTGCCTGCCGCTCTTCGAGCCAGCGCGCCACCAAGGGCCAGACCTCGGCTTGTGCAGCCTTGCTCACCAGCATCTCGACATGGCCGAAATCATCGGTAAACCCGTGTTCCCGTCCCAGGCAGACAAACTGCTTGTGCGCCGAACCGATTTGCTCGAAGAGCTTGCGACAGGCCCAGGTCGGGTCCTGATGATCGCCTGCCGCGCTGACCGCCAGCACCGGCACCGGCACATCGGCCAAACCCGCCCACCAGTTCTTCTCGGCATCGCCGAACCGCCCGAACAGACCGTACCAACGCATGCTCTCCAGGGCCAAGCCGATGGGTTCGTCCTCCGGGCCGCGCTTGAGCCGCGAGCCGGACAATTGGGCGAAACGCTGGAGAATGAAGCGTCCGCCCCACTCCACCGGCGGAATCTTCAACGGCCAGTAGGTGCGGCTGACCTGGGTACCAAAAAACGCCGCCGACGCCACGGCCGGCTCGCCGAGGTAGTGACCGCCCAGCGCGGCAGCCAGGGTGATGCCACCCAGGGAATGGCCGATCCAGTGGGGCACTTGCCCACTCTGCTCCCGCACGAAGGCACCGATGGCCGGCAGGTCGTAGCGGGCGTAGTCGGCGACGCGGTTCTTGCGGTAGTCGTGATTGCGCTGGGACAGCCCGTGACCGCGCATTTCGGGAATCCACACATCGAAACCCTGGCGTGTCAGGTACGCGCCCAGGCCCACGCCTTTGGGCGAATACCAGAAGCGTCGGTTGGAAAAACTGCCGTGCAACAGGATCACGGGCACTCCGCGGGCTTCGGCGGCGTCAGCCATGCCCAAGCGGGTGACGGCCAGTTCGACGCTATAGTCCGGACTGTTGCCAGGCTTCAAGCGATAGACGTCTTCGCTCAGATCGCCGCGCCGCTCGGCGCTGATCAGGGCGACAGGAAAGAGGTTGCTGCTGCTTTGCATAATGCTCTTGCACAAAAAAACGGCTGTGGGAGCGAGCCTGCTCGCGATTGCGGTGGGTCGGCCAATCACTCTCGGCTGACATTCCGCAATCGCGAGCAGGCTCGCTCCCACAAGGATTTTGCTTAGCTGACCGGTTTCAGCCGATCAGCCCCCTGCACTCGATCAGACCGCTCCCTGACCTTCCGCCAGGAAGAACCAGGTTTCCAGCACGGAATCCGGGTTCAACGATACGCTTTCGATACCCTGCTCCATCAGCCACTTGGCCAGGTCCGGATGGTCCGAAGGGCCCTGGCCGCAGATGCCGATGTACTTGCCGGCCTTGTTGCAGGCGGCGATGGCATTGGCCAGCAGCTTCTTGACCGCCGGGTTCCGCTCGTCGAACAGGTGGGCAATGATCCCGGAGTCGCGGTCAAGGCCCAGGGTCAGCTGGGTCAGGTCGTTGGAACCGATGGAGAAACCGTCGAAGAACTCGAGGAACTCTTCGGCCAGGATCGCGTTGGACGGCAGCTCGCACATCATGATCACGCGCAGGCCATTGTCGCCACGGGCCAGGCCGTTTTCGGCGAGCAGGTCGACCACCTGGCTCGCTTCGCCCAGGGTGCGCACGAACGGCACCATGATCTCGACGTTGGTCAGGCCCATCTCGTTGCGCACGCGCTTGAGGGCACGGCACTCGAGCTCGAAGCAGTCACGGAACGAGTCGCTGATGTAGCGCGAGGCGCCACGGAAGCCCAGCATCGGGTTCTCTTCTTCCGGCTCGTAGAGCTTGCCGCCGATCAGGTTGGCGTATTCGTTGGACTTGAAGTCCGACAGGCGCACGATGACCTTTTTCGGCCAGAACGCCGCCGCCAGGGTGCTGATGCCTTCCACCAGCTTCTCGACGTAGAAACCGACCGGGTCATCGTAGCCGGCAATGCGCTTGTCGACGCTGTCCTTGATCTCCGTCGGCAGGCCGCTGTAGTTCAGCAGCGCCTTGGGGTGCACGCCGATCATGCGGTTGATGATGAATTCCAGACGGGCCAGGCCCACGCCGGCGTTCGGCAGTTGCGCGAAGTCGAAGGCGCGATCCGGGTTGCCGACGTTCATCATGATCTTGAACGGCAGCTCCGGCATGGCATCCACGGAGTTTTTCTTGATATCGAAGCCCAGCTCGCCTTCGAAGATATAACCGGTGTCGCCCTCGGCGCAGGAAACGGTCACGCCCTGGCCATCCTTGAGCAGTTCGGTGGCGTTGCCGCAACCCACTACCGCCGGAATGCCCAGTTCACGGGCGATGATCGCCGCGTGGCAGGTACGCCCGCCGCGGTTGGTGACGATGGCGCTGGCGCGCTTCATCACCGGCTCCCAATCCGGGTCGGTCATGTCGGAGACCAGCACGTCACCGGCCTGGACCTTGTCCATCTCCGAGACGTCCTTGATGATCCGCACCTTGCCGGCGCCGATGCGCTGGCCGATGGCACGGCCTTCCACCAGCACGGTGCCGGTTTCCTTGAGCAGGTAGCGCTCCATGACGTTGGCCTGGGTGCGGCTCTTCACGGTTTCCGGACGAGCCTGCACGATGTACAGCTTGCCGTCGTCACCGTCCTTGGCCCATTCGATGTCCATCGGGCACTTGTAGTGCTGCTCGATGATCATCGCCTGCTTGGCCAGCTCGCTGACTTCGGCGTCGGTCAGGCAGAAACGCGCGCGATCGGCCTTGTCCACGTCGACAGTCTTGACCGAACGACCGGCCTTGGCTTCGTCGCCGTAGATCATCTTGATGGCCTTGCTGCCCAGGTTGCGGCGCAGGATCGCCGGGCGACCGGCTTGCAGCGTGCTCTTGTGGACGTAGAACTCATCCGGGTTCACCGCACCCTGCACGACGGTTTCACCCAGGCCGTAGGCGCCGGTGATGAACACCACGTCACGGAAACCCGACTCGGTGTCGAGGGTGAACATCACGCCGGCAGTGCCGGTTTCGGAGCGGACCATGCGCTGCACACCGGCGGACAGGGCCACCAGCTTGTGGTCGAAGCCCTGGTGCACGCGGTAGGAAATGGCACGGTCGTTGAAAAGGGAGGCGAAGACTTCCTTGGCGGCCCGGATGACGTTGTCCACGCCACGGATGTTCAGGAAGGTTTCCTGCTGGCCGGCGAAGGAAGCGTCCGGCAGGTCTTCGGCGGTGGCCGAGGAACGCACGGCGACGGCGATGTCGGGATTGCCTTCGGACAGCTTGGCGAAGGCGGTACGGATTTCGGTGTTCAGTTGCTCGGGGAACTCGGCTTCCATGATCCACTGGCGGATCTGGGCACCGGTCTTGGCCAGGGCATTGACGTCATCGACGTCCAGGGCATCGAGTGCATCATGGATCTGCTGGTTCAGGCCGCTCAGTTCCAGGAAATCACGATAAGCCTGAGCGGTCGTGGCGAAGCCACCTGGCACCGATACGCCGGCGCCGGCGAGGTTACTGATCATCTCGCCCAGGGATGCGTTCTTGCCCCCCACATGCTCCACATCATGGACGCCGAGCTTATCGAGGGAAACTACGTACTCTACCAAGGTGATCTCTCCACTAACTGTGTTGGAAACGCTCAAGGTACCGGCAGCTCCAGGGGAGCGATTGCCGGCGATATGGCCTGGACCTGGAAAATAAGTGAGAATGCGGGCCACTGGCGGCCGGCAAATCGCGCCTATCATATCCAAGAATCGCTATTAGCTTAAGGCCCAAGGCGCAAATGAAACGATCTGCTTTCTTTATTTCCGACGGCACCGGCATCACGGCCGAAACGCTGGGCCAGAGCCTCTTGGCACAGTTCGAAAACATTACCTTCACCAAACTGACACGCCCGTACATCGACAACGCCGACAAAGCGCGGGCCATGGTACAGCAAATCAACAGGGCCGCCGAAACCGACGGCTTTCGCCCGATTATCTTCGACACCATCGTCAATCAGGACATCCGTGAGATTCTCGCAACGTCCAATGGTTTCATGATCGACATATTTTCCACGTTCCTGGCACCCCTGGAGCAGGAACTGAGCGAGCATTCTTCCTACTCGGTCGGCAAATCCCATTCCATCGGCCATAACTCCAACTACATGGAGCGGATCGAGGCGGTCAACTTCGCCCTGGACAACGATGACGGTGCCCGCACGCATTATTACGACAAGGCCGACCTGATCCTAGTGGGGGTGTCGCGCTGTGGTAAGACGCCGACGTGCCTGTACATGGCGATGCAATTCGGCATCCGCGCGGCCAACTATCCGCTGACCGAAGAAGACATGGAGCGCCTGCAGCTACCCAACGCCCTGCGCGCTCACCAGCACAAGCTGTTCGGCCTGACCATCGACCCGGACCGCCTCACCGCGATCCGCAACGAGCGCAAGCCCAACAGCCGCTATTCAAGCTACGCCCAGTGCGAATTCGAAGTACGCGAGGTGGAAAACCTGTTCCGACGGGAGAACATTCCCCACATCAATTCCACGCATTTTTCCGTGGAAGAGATTTCGGCGAAGATCCTGGTGGAGAAAGGGGTGGAACGGCGATTCAAGTAAAAACCGCCTCCCTCCGCGTTGCAGCGACGCCAGGCCATAAGCCCCCTACGCATGGCTTGGCGCTCGAAGCCTATTGACCGACCGGCACCGTCAACTCGACCCGCAGCCCATCGGCCCGGCTGTCGAAATGCAGCCCACAACCGCAGCGCTGGACAATCGCCTGGACAATCGCCAACCCCAGCCCGCAACCGGTGCTCTGGCCATTGCGCCAGAAGCGTTGGGTCAGGTGCGGGATATCGTCGGCGGCAATGCCGGGGCCGTGATCGCGAACCTGGAAACGCACACGTTGGCCAATCACCTCCAGGTTCAGCTCCACATCGGTATCGCCCGGGGCATGACGCAAGGCGTTATCCAGCAGATTGCGCACGGCAGCGATGGAGAGCACCGCCGGCATCTGCACGGGCGCATCGGACACATCGGGCGCCACGTGCAGCTTGATCCGCCGAGGCGCGCCGCCGGTCGCATCCTGGATTGCCAGCCGTGCCACCTGCTCTGCATTGCATTGCACGCCGTCGTCGAAGGACAGGCTGCCTTCGACCCGCGCCAGCAACAGCAATTGCTCGAGGGTGCGGTGCATACGGTCGGCGCCCTCCTCGGCCCGGGCCAGGGATTGGTCGCGGGCCGCGCCCTCGGTCATGCGCGCCACTTGCAAGTGGGTCTTGATGGCCGTCAACGGGCTACGCAGTTCGTGGGCAGCATCGCCGGTCAGCCGACGCTCACGTTCGAGGGTCTTGCCGATGCGCTGGAACAACTGGTTCTGGGTTTCCAGCAATGGGCGCAATTCAGTCGGCAAAGGATAAATCTGCAAGGGTTCCAGGGAGTCTGCGTTGCGCCGCATCAAGGCGTCACGCATGCGATTGAGTGGCGCCAACCCCTGGCCGATGCCCAGCCACAACAGGCACAGGCAACCCAGCAACGCGACCCCCACCGGCACCGACGCCGCCAGCAGTATCGACAGGTTCAAGGCCTCGCGCTCGATCTGCCGGTCGGCCGTGGTAATGCGCACGTCGCCCCGGGCCAGGGTGAAGCTGCGCCACGGCGCGCCGTCGATCATCTGATCGTGAAACCCCATCTTCTCGGCTTCCAGGGTCTGTTCCGGCGTACCGTGGCTGCGCGCAAGAATCTCACCGCGCAAGGAGCTGACCTGACAGGCCATCCCCCCGGGAATACTCAGTTGCTCGGTACTCAAATGCGTGCCGTCACCCTTGCTGGACAGGGGCGGCATCTGTTCCAGCAACCCGGCGACCATCCGCGCCGACGCCACCAGGCGCTGGTCGAGGGAAAACATCATCTGGTTGCGCAGGTCGCTGAGCATCCACGCCGCGGCCAAGGCCCAGATCAAGACGAAGGCGGCGCCCAGGGTCAGGCTCAAGCGCAGTCGCAGGCTCATCACTTGGAAGATTCCCCGCCATCGGCCGGTCCCAGCCGATAACCCAGGCCACGCACCGTCTCGACAATGCCGTTGCCGAGCTTGCGCCGCAGGTGATGGATATGGACGTTGAGGGCGTTGCTTTCCAGCTCATCGTTGAAACCATAGACGCTGTCCTTGAGCTGCTCGGTGGACAGCACCCGGCCACGGCTGTGGAGCAGCGCCTGCAACAGCGACTGCTCGCGCCGGGACAGGTCCACCGGCTGGCCATCCAGGGTGGCTTCGCGGTTACTCGGGTCGTAGGTCAGGCGACCGTGCTCGATCAGGTTGACGCTGCGCCCCGCTACCCGCCGCAGCAGGGTATGCAATCGCGCCGCGAGTTCGCGCAGGTCGAAGGGCTTGAGCAGGTAGTCATCGGCGCCGGCCTGCAAGCCGTCGACCCGATCCGTCACCGAGTCGCGGGCCGTGAGGATCAGCACCGGAATCTCCAGGCCTTGCTGGCGCAATTGCCTGAGCAGCTTGAGCCCATCTTCGTCGGGGAGCCCGAGGTCCAGCACCATGACGTCGAACTCGGCCACGCCGACCATCGCCCGCGCCGCCGAAGCCGTGCCCACGTGCTCGACCGTCAGGCCCTGGGCCGTGAGCCCGGCGACGATCCCGCTGGCGATCAACTCATCGTCTTCGCAGACCAGTACGTGCATGGTAAGCCTCGTGGAAAAGGGTACATTAGGCCGCCGGCCGATTAAGCCGACATTATGCGACGAGTACGGCAAACATGGGCGAGCATTACAGCCAGCCGCTCGTCGCCGGGTTAATCGACGGTTAATCGATAGCCGCCATTGTGCTTTCCACTTGCTTCGTTCCTCTTCGTTTCTAAGGCTTATCCATGCGTCGATTGTTTTTGTTGTGGCTGTTCCTGGTCTCAGGCCTGGCCCAAGCCGCCAATCCCTTCGAGACCAAACCCGATTTCCTGCCCGTGGAAAAAGCCTTCGTGTTCACCTCCGAACGCCTGGATTCGGGTGAAACCCAGCTGTTCTGGCAGATCGCCGACGGCTACTACCTCTATCGGCAACGGCTCAAGTTCGATGGCCTTGCCGATGCGCAGAAACCCCAATTGCCGGAAGGCGAGGCCCACAGCGACGAGTTTTTCGGCGACCAGCAGGTCTATCGCCAGGCCCTGGAGCTGAAGATTCCCGCCGGTGCCACGGGCAAGGTCAAGGTCGGCTTCCAGGGCTGCGCCGACGCCGGCCTGTGCTATCCACCCCAGACCCAAGTGGTCGACCTGGGCGGCAATGCACCGACCTCCGCTGCCAGTGGCGAAGCCCCGGACCAGGCCCTGGCCAGCGGGTTGCAGCAACGGGCATTGGGCTGGAGCCTGCTGGCGTTCCTCGGCCTGGGGCTGCTGTTGGCATTCACACCCTGCTCCCTGCCAATGCTGCCGATCCTCGCCGGGCTGGTGGTCGGCAGCGGCGCCGGGCCCCGGCGGGGCCTGGCTTTGGCTTCCAGCTACGTGATCAGCATGGCACTGGTGTATGCCGCCATGGGCGTGCTCGCCGCGCTGCTGGGGGCCAACCTCCAGGCGCTGCTGCAGCAACCGTGGCTGCTGGGCACCTTCGCGGCGGTGTTTGTCGTCCTGGCGTTGCCCATGTTCGGTTTCTTTGAATTGCAATTACCGGCCGCCCTGCGTGACCGCCTGGAAAGCGCCGGGCGCCAGCAAAGCGGCGGCAGCCTGCTAGGCGCCGGCATTCTCGGTGCCTTGTCCGGCCTGCTCGTCGGCCCCTGCATGACCGCTCCGCTGGCCGGCGCGCTGCTGTACATCGCCCAGAGCGGCAATGCCCTGCATGGCGGGCTGATCCTGTTCACCATGGGCATCGGCATGGGCCTGCCATTGTTGCTCCTGGTGACCGTGGGCAACCGCTTCCTGCCCAAGCCCGGCGCCTGGATGAATGTGCTCAAGGGCGTGTTCGGCTTCCTGTTCCTGGGCACGGCGCTGCTGATGATCCGACCGGTCGTCGACGGTTCCCTGTGGGTCGGCCTGTGGGGTGTGCTGTTGCTGATCGCCGCCTACAGCGCCTGGCGCCAGACCGAAGGATTCGGCCGCATCGCCTACGTCTGCGGCAGTGCGTCGCTGCTGCTTGGCCTGTGGGGCAGCCTGCTGGTGATCGGCGCGGCGGGTGGCGGCGATGATTTCTTCCAGCCGTTGAAGGTGTACGCCGGCAACGAGACCGGCGCAGCGGGCGGCGCCCACGATGCGTTCGTCACCGTCAGCGAACCCGCAGCCCTGCAACGGGAACTGGACGCCGCCAAGGCCCAGGGCCAATGGGTGCTGCTGGACTACTACGCCGACTGGTGCGTGTCCTGCAAGATCATGGAGAAACAGGTCTTCAGCCGCGTCGAGGTGCTCGATGCCTTGAAAGGCGTGCGCCTGCTGCGCCTCGATGTGACCGCCGACAACGCCGCCAGCCGCGAACTGCTGGGCCGTTTCCAGGTGCCCGGGCCGCCAAGCCTGCTGTGGCTCGGCGCCGACGGTGAAGAACGCCGCAGTCAGCGGATCACCGGGGAAGTCGACGCCAAGGTGTTCCTGGAGCGCTGGAACGTCACCCGGAACGCGCGCTGATGCTGACGCTGACCCTGGGCACCTTTGCCATCGCCCTTAACCACCTGCTGCTGATCAGCGCCCTGGCGCTGGCGACATTCGTGGGCTGGCGAGTGGCCAAACGCGGCGGCGAGAATCCCGAATCGGTACTTTTCGTCCTGTTTTTGCTGGGGCTCCTGGCCGCGCGGATCGGTTTTGTCATCGCCTATTGGGAACACTACCGGGGCGATCCGCTGCAGATCGTCGACTTGCGCGACGGCGGGTTCCTGGCCTGGCCGGGCATCGTTGCCCTGCTGATTGGCGCATTGCTCTGGGCCCGGCGTCGAGCGGCCCTGCGCTGGCCGTTGGGCCTGGGTGTCGGCAGCGGCCTGTTGTTCTGGCTGCTGGCGAGCCTGTCGTTGACGATCTATGAGCAAGGCACGCGACTGCCGGAAATCGAGCTGCGCAATGCCGATGGCGAGACGGTGAAGCTCACCGATTATCAGGGCGGTCCCTTGGTGATCAACCTCTGGGCCACCTGGTGCCCACCATGCCGGCGCGAGATGCCGGTGCTCGAAGAAGCCCAACAGCAGCGTCCGGACCTGACCTTCCTGTTCGTCAACCAGGCCGAAAGCATGCAAAGCGTCAGCACCTACCTCGCCACCCAAGGCCTGAGCCTGACCAACGTGCTGTTCGACGGCAGCGGTCGCCTCGGCCAGGCCGTCGGTTCCATGGCCTTGCCGACCACCCTGTTCTACAGCGCCGAGGGTCGGCTGTTGGGCAGCCACCTGGGCGAATTGTCCGAAGCGAGCCTGGCCCGCGCCCTGGAAGACTTCGAAACGCCGGGTTCGACCACGGCCCTCCACCCCGACACAAGGAAACCGCCATGCCCCGCCTCCGCCACCTGCTGACCCTGGCCGTCGCCGCCACACTGTCGCAGGCTCCCTTGCTGCACGCCGAAGAATTGCCCGCGGCCATCCAGAAGATCGAAGCCAAGGGCGCGAAAATCGTCGGCACCTTCGAAGCGCCGAACGGCCTGCGCGGCTATGCGGCGCAGTACCAGAACCGGGGCATGGCGTTGTACCTGACTCCGGACGGGCAGCACGTCCTGCTGGGCAACCTGTACGACGCCGATGGCAAGGACCTGAGCGCCGAACCGCTGCAAAAACTGGTCTACGCGCCGATGGCCAAGCAGATCTGGACGAAGATGGAGGCAAGTAACTGGATCGGCGACGGCAACAAGGACGCACCGCGCACGGTGTACCTGTTCAGCGATCCGAACTGCCCGTACTGCAACATGTTCTGGGAGCAGGCGCGGCCATGGGTCAAGGCCGGCAAGGTGCAGTTGCGGCACATCATGGTGGGCATCATCCGCGAAGACAGCCCGGGCAAATCGGCCGCCTTGCTGGCCGCCAACGACCCGGCGAAAGCCCTGGCCGAACATGAAAAGGCCGGCAAGGGCAGCGCGCTCAAGCCTCTCAAGGAGGTGCCGCCGGCCATCCAGGCAAAACTGGACGCCAACCAGCAGTTGATGGACGAACTGGAACTGTCCGCCACCCCGGCGATTTTCTATCTGGATGAAAAAGGCGACCTGCAACAGCAGCAAGGCGCGCCGTCACCGGACAAGCTGGTGAAGATCCTCGGGCCGAAGTAGAGCCCTGGACAAAAACACTTGTGGCGAGGGGACTTATCCCCTCGCCACAAGTCAGTGTGCTTGCCTCAGAAACTCCAGCACCCCCTCGGTCACGAACTCCGGATTCTCCAGGTTGGAGATGTGCCCCGCCTCAGGGATCAACACATGAGGGCAACCGATCAGTTCGGCCATTTCCAAGGCTTCGGACGGCGGCCGTGGCTTGTCCTGGTCGCCACACATCACCAGCGTGCGCTGGGCATCCAGTTCGGGCAGGCGCGACAGGATGCTGTCCCGGCCGAAAATGATCCGCCCCAGCGGCACGATGCTGTCGCGCAGACGTTCGGCCGGCAATGCCGCCAGTGAAGCACGCAACTGCTGGTACAGCGGCGACTGCGGATCGATGCCCGGCCGGAAGAAGATCGGCACGATGATGTCCAGCAACGGCTCGGGAATGCTGCCGCTGGTTTCGATCTTGTCGAACAGCGAGAAGTAGTACTGGCGGGTCGGTTCCGGCTCGACACCCACGTAGGTGTCCAACAACACCAGCTTCTGGAGCCGTTCCGGCGCCATCAGCGCCAACCGCGCGCCCCACATCCCACCGACCGACAGCCCCACCAGGTTGAAGGCATCGATGTGCAAATGATCCATCAACGCCAACGCCTGGCGGGCCAGGTCGTCCAGCGAGGTCATGCCTTCGGGCAAGCGTCCGGACTGGCCATGGCCCCAGAGGTCCGTGGCGATCACTCGATAATGCTGGGACAGTGCATCGATTTGTGGCGCCCACATGGCGTGGTCCCACAGATAGCTGCTGCCCAGCAGCACCACCGGGCCCTGGCCCTGGTCCAGATAATGAAGGGGTTGTCCGTCGATCATTGCAAAGGGCATCGGTGACCTCCTTGTCTGAGGGTGGAAAAAACTTGGGAGACTGAGCTGTGCAGGATGAGCAGTCAACCCTTGGGCCAACAGTGCCTGTGCGACCTCCATTGTGGGCAAGGCTTGCCCACGATGATTGCGCTACAGCCACCGCAAGACTAGGACGACTTTTCGTACGAGCCCAGGCTCAATGGCTATGGCTCGGCACCAGCTCGATCTGGTAGGGCTGGAAGATCTTCAGCAACTGACCGTTTTCACGCAGCTTTTGCAGCAACGCGCCAAACGCTTCCCGAGTGATGGGCGCCTGTGGGCGGATCAGCGCGTAATGGTGGTAAACCTGGTCGATGCGTTCAGACACCAGCAACTGTGGGCCGACCTCGGGATTGCGCAACACGTAGTCGTTGAGATACGAACGGGTCACCAAGGCGATGTCGGCACGCCCACGCAGCACCATCAGGATGTTGCTGTCATGGGAATAAGTCAGCGTGGCGTTGTACTGGCCAGCCAGGTACTTGGGATCGGCATTGAACTGGGCAAAGGCATAGTGGTAACCGCTGAACAAGGCCAGGCGTTTGCCCCGCAGATCATCGAAATAGCCCTGCGAGCGATCCGGCTGGCGCTGGGTCACGAAGATTTCGGCGTCCTCCAGCCCCATGTCGACGGCGGTATGAGGTACATCCTGCCAGCCCCAGTCCGGGTTCTCGAAGATCGCCATGTCGACCCGGCCTTGCTTGAAATCGTTGAAACGACGCGGAATCGAAGTCGGCACCAGGACGAACTGGTAATCGGCCTGAGACTGGTTCAAGGCCTCCACCAATTGCGGCAGCAGGCCCGTATCGGCCCCGTTTTCGGGGCGAACGGTGTAGGGCGGAAAATGTGCTGCACCGATCCGGACCAATTGCGCCGCCGAAGCCGGCAGCACCAGGAAAATGGCCAGAACAGCCAGCAGGACACGCGCAATCATCCCCATCGGCGAAAACGTCAAGATCACCCACTCCCCCAAAAGTATCCATCCATACACTCAAGCTAGGCGGTTTGCGCCACTTAGCCAGTCACAAGGTCGTTTAAAGCCTTGTTCGATTATTGTTTTTCTTCAAGTACCAGGATCAGGGTTTGTTCGGCCAGCTCATCGAGGCTCAGGCCGCCTTCGGCGCGAAACCCAATGGTGGTCCAGGACAATGCGCCGAAGAGAAAACGCCGGGTAATGAATACATCCCCGCGAATATACCCGGCATCCTTGGCCTGACCCAAGACCTCGAGCCGCAAGTGTTCATAAATATTACGCAAGGCCAGGGCCTGTGCCTGTGCCCTTGATTGCAAAACAGGTGGGGCAGCGCGGCTGGCGGTCATTCACCGCAGATCGAGACGCCAGCCCAGGGTTTGTCTATGCTCAACCCCATCTGCTCGCCGATACCGGGAATCCTGCAATGCCTCACTGGCTGGTGATTGATCTGGAGGCCACCACCGATGAAGGTGGCTGGCCGGTAACCGAAATGGAAATTATCGAAATCGGCGCCACGCTGGTGAATCGCGACGGTCGTGAGGTCGATCACTTCCAGCGATTCGTGCGTCCCTTGAGGCGACCGCTGTTGACGCCGTTCTGTCGCGAACTGACCCACATCACCCAAGCCGACGTCGACCGGGCCGCGCCCTTGGCCGACGTCTGGCCGGCGTTCGAACATTGGCTGGCGCCGTATCACGCGAAGCTGGAAAGCTGGGTCAGCTGGGGCGACTACGACCGTAAGCAGCTGCTTCAGGAATGGCAGCAGCAACGATTGTCCAGCGTGCTGGGCCAGGTACCGCACATGAACCTCAAGCAACGTTTCGCCAAGGCTCGCCGGCTGGAACGCCCGCTGGGACTCAACGGTGCATTGCAACTGGCTGGACTGCAATTCAGCGGCCAGCAACATCGGGCACTGGAAGATGCCCGCAACACCGCGCGGTTGCTGCCCCTGGTGCTTGCCGGCTGAACGAGCGCCTTACTGCGTAGCAGATGACGAACGTTAACGCCTTGTGCATACTGGCCGGCCTTTTTCAGCCCCTTTTCTTGAGGAATCGCCCATGTTCAAAGTCAACGAGTACTTCGATGGCACCGTCAAGTCGATCGCTTTTGGCACTGCCGAAGGCCCTGCGACCATCGGCGTGATGGCACCGGGCGAATACGAGTTCGGCACCGCCCAGCGTGAGATCATGCACGTCGTCTCCGGCGCCCTGACCGTGAAGCTGCCTGGCAGCACTGACTGGGAAACCTTCCAGGCAGGCAGCCAGTTCAACGTACCGGCCAACAGCAAGTTCCAGCTCAAAGTGGCCGTGGATACCGCCTACCTGTGCGAGTACCGCGCCTGAGTCCCACATAGCCTGTGGCGAGGGAGCTCGCTCCCTCGCCACAAAAGCCTTGGCATGGCGTCAAGGCAAAAAAAATGCCCGTGTCCAATGACACGGGCATTTTTATTCATGGCACTTTTTATTCGAGCACTTCAACCGGCATGCCGACTTCAAGCCAGCCATTGCCGTCGTTGACCAGGTTCTGGCCGAACATCGCGCCGTCCGGCGTCGAACGGTATTGCTGCAACGTGGCGAAAGGCTCGCGGTTCGGATCGCGCTCGCCGGTCTGCGGGTCGACGGTGGTCATGATGCAACGCGAGCATGGCTTGACCACCCGAAACTCTACATCGCCAATACGGATGCGCTTGAAACCGTCCTCGGCAAACGCCTCGCTGCCCTCGATCACCAGGTTGGGACGAAAGCGCAGCATCTCCAGGGGACGACCGACCCGGCTCGACAAGTCCTGCAAGGACGCCTGGCCGATCAGTAGCAGTGGGAAACCGTCCGCGAAAGCCACCTTATCGTCATCCTTGCCATAACCGGCGGCGGTGGTACGTGCCAGTTCCACCGGCACATGCACCAGCCGGGTGCGGTTGCCGATGAACTCGCTGACCCAGGCGGCCGCCTCATCCCCGGCGTCCGGCACGCGCAAGGTGTCGCGCCAGATGGTCACACCACGCCGCTGTTCTTCCACCACTGGCGGCAGCGGCACATCGATGGCGCCATGGCCCGGCGCACTGAGCGTCAGCCCCCCCGCCTCGTTCCACAAAGCCGAGAGCTGGCTCATTTTCGCCACGGCCCGTTGGGTCAGGAAGCGACCGCTGGCCTCGTCCACGAGCATCCAGCGCCGGTCACCGTCCAGCCCCAGCTTGTCCAGGCCAATCCCTTGCAGGGCCTGGCCCTTGCCGGATTTCAACGGATAACGATACAGCGCACTGAGCCGCAACATGGTCAACTTCCCTGGAGGCGAAAAAGTGCCACCATATACGAGCCGGCCATCGAATCAAACCATGATCAATTCGCGTCGAGGGCCAGGCGCTGGCGTACCACGTCGACGAGCTTGTCCGGCTGGAACTTGGACAGGAAATTGTCGCAGCCGACCTTCTTCACCATTGATTCGTTAAAGCTGCCCGACAACGAGGTGTGCAGTACCACATAGAGCCCGCGCAAGCGCGGATCGTTGCGGATTTCCGTGGTCAGGCGGTAGCCGTCCATTTCCGGCATTTCCGCGTCGGTGAAAATCATCAGCAACTTGTCGGTCATCACCTCGCCGGTATCGGCCCAGGCCTTGAGCATGTTCAGGGCCTTCAGGCCATCGCTGGCGATGTGCATCTTCACACCCAGTTGGCCCAGGGTGTCGCGCAATTGCGAGAGCGCGACGTTGGAATCGTCCACCAGCAACACTTCGCGTCCACGGGCGCGCTCCAGCACCGGGTCTTCGAGTTTGTCCCGGGAAACCTTGGCGTTGTAGGGCACGATTTCGGCCAGGACCTTTTCCACGTCGATGATTTCCACCAACTGATCGTCCACCTTGCTGATGGCCGTCAGGTAATGCTCGCGGCCGGCGCTGCCCGGCGGCGGGAGGATGGCTTCCCAGTTCATGTTGACGATGCGGTCCACACCGCCCACCAGGAATGCCTGAACCGAACGGTTGTACTCAGTGACGATAAT
This sequence comes from Pseudomonas citri, assembly GCF_025336485.1. Classification (GTDB taxonomy): domain Bacteria; phylum Pseudomonadota; class Gammaproteobacteria; order Pseudomonadales; family Pseudomonadaceae; genus Aquipseudomonas; species Aquipseudomonas citri. Next base: position 103,308 of record NZ_JAODAB010000002.1, read on the forward strand.
GGTGCTGTTAGGCCCCGGCACCAGCGGGCGCATGCCGATGGCTTGGGACAGGTCGATCACCGGCAGGGTCTGGCCCCGCAGATTGACCACACCGCACACGAACGGATGACGCTGTGGCATCAAGGTCAACTTCGGCAACTGCAGCACTTCCTGGACCTTGAATACGTTGATGGCGAACAACTGCCGCCCCGCCAACCGGAACATGAGAATTTCCAGGCGATTCTCACCCACCAATTGGGTTCGTTGATCTACCGTGTCGAGAATGCCGGCCATCGATGACTCCTGGGCTTGTTCGAATAAACCTTATGGAGGACTTATCGGCTGCATGAGCCAGATCTTGACCCCTGAACAAAATACAAACCGGGGGAATTGATATCACAGTAACATCATGTTTTACTGGCTTCACGAATCTCATTTCGCCGTTTTTTCCGCTGCGCGACCTCATTTTGCGCAAAAGGTTCCGTCGCCTAAGGGATTCCCCTAGGCACAATCAGGTCCAACCTGATATTCCCGCTATCCAATAGCCATTAATGTGACGCCATTCTCATTGCTGAACGGAGTCAGGCTTTTGTGCGCACCTGCAGGTCATCGGACTTTCCATCTATCGGCCGATCTCGCCAGCGCTCAATCGCATGGTCGTGCCAACACGCGTCCGTTTGCCGCCAGCCGTGGGATCCAGCCGTTCGCCATACACGGTTTTCCGTCGCCTGACTTGATGTTGTGGAGATAAGCATGCCGAACGATAGTAGGAACTGGAACCAACGCCTTCCCGAATTCCTGACCGAAGCCGAAACGCTTCTGGCCAAGTCAGAGGAATGCCTGAGTCATTTGCAATTGATCAGCAATGACAAGGACGCCATCGATTGCATGCTCAGTACCTTGCTGAAGCTGGCAAACAAAGCCAACGCCCTGGCCCTGGAAGCCGTGTCGGAGTTTTCACTGCACCTCCACGGCTTGCTCAGCCACGCGCAGAACCACACGGCATTGCATGACCAGGCCTTGGGCGCCCTGAAGGATTGCTTCACTCTGATGGCTTGGCAACTGGAGCTGGTCGACCCCACCACCGGCAAACTGAGCCTGGACAGCAGCGAACAGACCTCTCTGATCGAAGCCTTTGCATTCCAGGTAGGCCAGAGCCCCTGTCAGGCATTGCCTGTCTCACGCCCCATGACCCTGGTGAGCTACGCCCAGAAACAAGCCTGATAGCGGTGAACCCGGCTGCGCACGACGTGCCTGATTCGTCGCGTTTGCAGGCTTGCAAGCCGAGCGCGACCAACGATGAAGTGGTACTATCTCCCGCGTCAGTCGCTTCAAGACAGCACCGGACATTCGCCAGCTGAAGCCACCTTCGACCTGAAACGTTTACCCGACCCGGCCTGTCAGATGCGCTGACGTGCCCTGCCCGCAGCGAACATTCATTGGCTCCATCCGCTATGCACGCCAGCCTCAAGTCACTCATCACCTGGCCACCCTCCCGAGAAAACGCCCGCCGGTTCACATTGTTATTGTGCATCTGCTCGACCCTGGGCTGCCTGCTGGCCTACTGGTTGAACCATACGGTGTCGTTGGGCCTGCTGGCGTTGAATATGGCCGCCACGGCCGGCGTCTGGATACGCTACCGACTGTCGCGCAAGTCCATCAAGTTCCAACCCCAGGAATTGGCCGACCGGTTGCTCGAAGTCCAGGAGAACGAGCGCCATCGCCTCAGTCGCGAGCTGCATGACGACATCGGCCAGTTGCTGACCGCCGCCAAACTCCAGGGCGAATGGCTCAAGCGCCGGATGCCGGAAGAACTGCAAGGCCAGTGCGCGTTACTGTGCGAGGCACTGGAAGAAACCCTCGACAAAGTCCGTGACGTATCGGCGATCCTCAACCCAAGGCAACTGACCAGCCTGGGACTGGAGGCCAGCCTGCGCGCGCACCTGCTCAAGACCCTGGCCAACGCCCCGGTCAAATGGAGTCTCGACTGCCAACAGCGTATGACCGGCATTCCGGAAGAAATGACCGTCGCGCTGTTTCGGATTGTCCAGGAAGCGGTCACCAACATCTTGCGCCATGCCCAGGCGAAAAACCTGCTGGTACGCCTGCAACGCCTGCCTGAGGGCCTGACACTGCAGATCATCGACGATGGCCAGGGATTCGTCCCGGCCACCCATCCCGCTCGAGAGGGCCAACGTGGCATGGCGGGCATGTCCGAGCGTGTCGAGCAACTGGGCGGTACCTTGCAAGTCATCAGCGAGGCCGGCAAAGGCACGCATATCGAAGCACGCTTGCCCTGGGCACCCCGCGCCTTGGAACGGGCCAGTAAGAATAAGGTTCTCCATTGATCTGTAATCTGCTGCTGGTAGACGACCACTCGCTGATCCGCGCCGGTGTGCGGGCGCTGGTCATGGACATTCCCGGTTATGCCGTCATTGGCGAAGCCAACGACGGTGCGCAACTGGTGGAGCTGGTGGAGCGGCTCAACCCCGATATCGTGCTGCTGGACATTTCCATGAAAAACACCAGCGGCCTGGATGCCTTGCAGCAACTCAAGCGGGTGCGGCCCCACAGCAAGGTGCTGATCCTGTCGATGCACACCGACCCGGCGCTGATCATGCAGGCGCTGGAATCCGGCGCCCATGGCTATCTGCTCAAGGACACCACCGCCAACGAGCTGGAACACGCCTTGAAGGCACTGCGCAATAACGAACGCTACCTGAGTCCGGCCATCGCCCACACGGTGATCAACCAGGCGCTGACCCGCGCCCAGCGACACCGCCCCGATCCGGCCCAGCCCCAGGCCCCGGCGCACAACCTGACGGCACGCCAATTGGAAATCCTGCGGCTGATCGTACGCGGCAAGTCCACCCGGGAAATTGCCAACGGCCTGAGCTTGAGCATCAAGACCGTGGAAACCCACCGCGCACAAATCATGAAGCGCCTGCAGATCCACGACGTGGCCGGCCTGGTGCTATTCGCCGTGCGTGAACAGATCATCAGCCTGGACGATTGAGCGCCATCCTATCCCCCAACAGCGGCGAATCGCTCGGCAAGTGCATGCGCAGGGCCTTTGCCCGCACCGCGAAACGCAGACTGTCGACCTCCAGCGGTTCGCCGTCCAGGTTGATGTCCAACCCCTGGGCGACCTTGATCTCCACCCACGGCAAACGGGCGCGCACGAACATGTTGTCGATACCCAGGCCGCCGGCCAGCAAATCCTTCAACGTACTGACCACCTCCTGAGGCGCCGGCAGGATGCTGATGTCCAGCAATCCGTCATCCACCAACGCTTGCGGACACAACACATGCCCTCCCCCAGCCTGCCGGCCATTGCCGATGCCCAGGGCCAGCAAGTCGCCTCGCCAATGGAAACCGGGGCCCTGCAGCTCGCCGTAGGCTGCACTCAGCTCACTGAAGCGCGATAAGCCGGTGAACAGGTAAGCGGCGCCTCCCAGGATTTTCTTGAGATCCTCCGACGTATTGACCGTCACTTGGCTGCCGAAACCACCGGTGGCCATGTTCAGGAAAACCCGGTCGCCGACTTCACCGAGGTCGACGGTCCGTGGCGCGATATCCAGCAGGTCCAACGCCTGCTCCGCCTCCAGTGGGACGCCTGCCGCCCGGGCAAAATCATTGGCCGTACCCAACGGCAGCAGCACCAGGCTGGCCTCGCTCGATCGAAGGGCGATCGCTTCGGCGATATCGCGCACGGTGCCGTCTCCGCCACCGGCAATCAGCTGCGTGCAGCCAGCGTCGAGCGCCTCATGGACACATCGCCGGGCGTCGCCGGCCTCCCAGGTCAAGCGTACCGCCAGGTCCCAGCCTTGCTTGCGCTTGCGCATCACAGCGGCACGAACCTCTTCGTTGAGCGCTTGCTTGCCATGCAGGATCAACAGCGCCTTGCCTTTGCTCATCGTGGTCTCCGTCAATGGAAGGTTCAGCAGATGGGACCGCGCCTGCGCGCGAAAAAGCCCGGCAAGGAGCAAATTAATGAACAACCACGATGACACGCCGGAAAAAAACAGCCGGACAGATCAGCCCACCGTCCTGCATTCGAAGAGTTTTCTTACAAGGCCTGGCGAATCCGCTCAATTGACCCTCTGGCGGTATTGAGACACTTTGGCTGAACCAATAAAACGCTCATTACACAAGGATGCAGCAAGCCATGGATGGATACGTCGCGGCCCGTGAGGGCCGGATCAACAGTTCGAACAGTAGCGGCCACGGGGATGTAGCGCCCCATGCATAGCCGTGAATACAAGCTGTCGCACCGACGACCCGCGTCTTTCGGAAGCGGGCGAACCGATACCCAAGACGAATGCAAACATTGCAAGAGTCCCGTAGGAGGAATTGATTTGGAACCGCGCGTCGTTGAACTGGAAACCCACCTTAAATACATCCGCAGGGACATGGATGAAATTCGCACCGATGTGAAGGTGATCCGTCACCGGGTGGCCTATTCGGCAGGTGCAGCAGCAGTGGTGATCGGCCTGCTGGGCTGGATTGCCAACAGCCGCTTCGAACAGCTGGTGACGCTGCTCACGCCATGAGGCCACTAGAGGTGTACAGCAAGCCCGGACATCCTTGTCCGGGCCAGAGCAGGCACTAACCCAGGACTTCACTCAACGGTATAAAACCCGTCTCGTCGCCCTCGGCCAGCGTCCTGCCTTCAAGCACCTCGACCAGGCCGTCGGCCCAGGCCGCGCTACGCAGCACACCAGAACTCTGGTTCCGGTAAATGATCGCACGCCCATTCTCCAGGCGGCCTCGCAAGTACTCTCGCCGGTTGCCAGCCTTCGGCCAAACGAAACCGGCCGGCACCGTGAACTTGAGCGGTGCCACCGATTGGACACCCTGGCGTCGCAACAGGTAGGGCCGAGCCAGTAGTGCGAACGTCACCAACGTCGAAGCGGGGTTGCCGGGCAGGCCTATCACCGGTACGCCACGGAAGTGCCCGAATGTCAGCGGCTTTCCGGGCTTGATGGCGAGCTTCCACAGGCTCAGCTCACCTTCTTCGCGCAATGCGACGCCCAGGAAGTCAGCTTCCCCCACCGACACACCGCCTGTGGACAGGATCAGGTCGACATCCGACAACTGCGCCAGGCGCTCGCGAGTGGCCGGCAAGTCGTCAGGCAGGATGCCCGCATCGACCACCTCGCAACCCAGCCGCTGCAACCAGCTGCAGAGCAGCACCCGGTTGCTGTTATAGATCTGCCCCAGGGCCAACGCCTGGCCAGGCTCGACCAATTCATCCCCGGTGGACAACACCGCAACGCGCACCTTGCGCACCACATCCAACGACGCGCAGCCCAAGGAGGCCGCCAACCCCAGCTCGATGGGCCCCAGGCGAGTGCCGGCCGAGAGAACCACTTCCCCAACGGTGGTTTCCTGCCCTTGGGCACGGATGTTCTGCCCACTGACCAGAGGCTCGGTGAACCGTACCCGCTGGTCGCTCTCGATCACCGCGTTTTCCTGCATCTCGACGCAATCGGCGCCAGCAGGCACTGGCGCCCCGGTGAAAATGCGCGCGCATGTGCCAGCCGCCAACGGCTCCGGGGCCTGCCCGGCGAAGATCCGCTGGCTGACCTCCAGCGGCTCGCCATTCCAATCAGCCAGTCGCAAGGCGTAGCCATCCATGGCGCTGTTGGGCCATGGCGGCAGATCGAGCGTCGACACCAGGTCTTCGGCGAGTACCCGTCCTTGGGCGGCGGCCAAGGGCACGTGTTCGCGCTGCAGGATCGGCGTGGCCGTCGCCATCTCGAGCAACCGCTGCTGTGCAACCTCGACCGCCATCAAGGCGCCGGCCTTGCCCGGTTTACCCACGGGATTCACAAGGCGCCGCCTGCTTCAAATGGGCCACGAAGTTGCAGGGCCGATGCCGCACATCCAATTGCTCGGCCAGGATCCCGTCCCATCCGGTGCGCACTGCGTTAGTGGACCCCGGCAGGCAGCAGACCAACGTGCCATTGGCCAGCCCCGCCAGCGCCCGGGACTGCACAGTGGAGGTGCCGATATCCGCCACGGAGATCTGTCGGAACAACTCACCGAAGCCATCGACCTGCTTGTCCAGCAGGCACGCAACAGCTTCCGGGGTGCTGTCACGACCGGTGAACCCGGTACCGCCAGTGATCAGCACCACTTGCACCACCTCTTCGGCAATCCAGGTCGCGACCTGCGCGCGAATCTTGTACAAATCATCCTTGAGCAACACCCGCGCTGCCAAATGGTGGCCGGCCGCCGTGAGCCTGTCCACGAAGAGTTGCCCGGACGTGTCGGTTTCCAGGGTACGGGTATCACTGACAGTCAGCACCGCAATGTTGAGCGGCACGAAAGGTACATCAGCCTTGGCTTTCATAGGCTCGTCCAGTTGTATGGGAAATAGCCTGGTGTTATATCACAGCCCTTGATTTTTTCGCCTGTGCGGAGACACACCATGACCTCGGAAATCCCCCTGCCCCCCTGCTCCGTCCTGCTGTTGGCGGGTGGCCGCGGACAACGCATGGGCGGGCAGGACAAAGGCCTGCTGCCATGGCGGGGCGAACCGTTGATAGCGCATCTGCATCGACGGACCCGGGCCATGAGCGATGACCTGATCATCTCATGCAACCGCAATCGCGAACGTTATGCACTCTACGCCGATCAACTGGTGCACGACGACGAAGGCGACTTCCCCGGCCCGCTGGCCGGCATCCGGGCAGGCCTGAAGGTGGCAAGGCATTCTTTTCTGCTGGTGCTGCCGTGCGATGTACCGCAGATCGACGCGGAGCTGCTCGACAACATGCGCGCAACGGCCAGCCTGCAACCCCACAAGCCGCTGATGATCCGACACGGCGAACATTGGGAACCGTTGCTGTGCATCATTCCGTTGGCCTTGGCGCCCGCCTTCGAATACGCCTGGAGCGAGGGAGAACGCAGCCCCGGTCGCCTCATGCGCTCGCTGCACGCCACTGCCCTGCAATGCCCGGCCGACGATCCACGGCTGGCCAACCTGAATACGCCGGAGCTGCTGGAGCGGCATAAAGACCACTAGTGGCCTGTGTGGCTAATTCGAGTACAGGCCACTAGCCAGGAACTTGCGCGCGATGTATACGTCTGAATGTCAGTAACTTGAAGAATCCATCTCGGAGAAACACCATGACTCATCGGACCCTCGCCACTTTCATGCTCGCACTGGGCCTCGCCACTCTCGCCGGGTGCGCATCGCCAACAGTGATCACCTTGAATGACGGTCGAGAAATCCAGGCCGTCGACACGCCCAAGTACGACGAAGAAAGCGGCTTCTACGAATTCGAACAGCTGGACGGGAAGCACACCCGCGTGAACAAGGATCAGGTTCGTACTGTCAAGGATCTGTAATCCGCGACATTGCTGCCAGATAGAATAAGAAGAAACGGTGCTTGTTCCGTAAGGAAAGCACCGTTTTTTTAGGCTTCGATTTGGGTGTATCGGCGTAGTTCAAGGGGCGCGCCCAATCTACCACTGCAACTCAATATCGCTCTCGAACACTCGCTCCACCCCCGTGACCGGATCAATGAACCGCAGCGCCTGAGCCAACAGTTTGAGCGGGCGAGCATAGTCATCCTCGACATCACGAAGCACATCCGGATAAAACGGATCATTACAGATCCCCGCCCCCAGGGCGTTCATATGCACCCGCAACTGGTGCTTCTTGCCCGTCACCGGAAACAAGCCATAGCGCCATAGCTCGCCGTTTCTCTCCAATACTTCGATGGCCGTTTCGGTATTGGGCTCGCCCGGCGCTTCCTGCATCCTGAAAAAGGGCTCGCCGTCGACCATTCGGCTCTTGTGCACCCGGGGGAAGGACAACTCGGGCAAGGCGCGGGCGATGGCCTGGTAACGTTTTTCGATCTGTCGCGTGGGAAACAACGACTGATACGCCGACCGGGTGTGCGGATTGGCCGAAAACAACACCAACCCAGCCGTGTGCCGGTCGATGCGGTGCAAGGGCACCAGGTGGGGATTGTCCAGTCGACGGATCAGCCGCCGCAGCAAGGTTTGTTCGACATACTCGCCCGCCGGAGTAACCGGCAGGAAATGCGGCTTGTCGGCCACCACCAGATGCTCGTCGGCATACAGGATCGACTCCACCACCGGGATCGGCTTCTCATCGGGCACTTCACGAAAATAATGGATACGCAGGCCTTCACGATAGGGCAAATCCAGCGCAATGGCCTTGCCCTGCGCATCCAGCACCCGACCCCGGGCAATCCGGTCCAGCCACTGCTCACGGCTGATGCTGCCGAAGTGTTCGCACAGGCATTCCAACACCGTCGACCAGGCGCCGGGGGGTAGATACAGCGTGCTGGCTTGATGGCGCGCGGGGCAAAACGACGAACCGGACATTGGCAACTCTTGATCACGTAGGCAGGCCGGCATTATCCGCCAGCGACGCCGGTCAGCCCAGCGATGATTGCTTCACGCCGTGATCGACGCTGGTGTTGCCGCCTCGGTGAATTCCTTCAACCAGCGCAATACCTCCACCGCCTCCCAGCGCCCCGGGTCGTAAAGCGCGTACAACAGTCCCTGGTAGCCGACCACATCCAATTGCTTGTGATAACCGGCACGCTGGAACAACGCTTCGATTTCCGCGAAACAAGTATTGAAATGCAGTTTACTGAAAGGAGTCTTGCCTTCGGTAACCAGCCCGTCCAGGCGCAATTCCAGGACTGCTTCGCGCACAACGTCCGCGGACATCCGGTTCACGCTGTTTTTCAGTTGTTCGACATTGACCAAGGGACACTCTCCAGATAGCTGTATGCACATACAGTACCCGAAGAATTTTTTTTCGCCAATGCCTGCGCGCCAGACTCGACGTACGGAAAGGACTCAACGCAGAAACGCGGCGACCTGATCAGCGTCATCGAAAGGCCAGTCCAACTCCGCACCGGTATCGACCCTGCGCAACACCGGAATCCGCAGCCCGTAGGTCTCGAACAGCGCCTCGCTTTCAGCGATATCCACCAACTCGACCAACAGGCCATGCTCAACGAAAGGCATCAACACCCCTTCGGCCACTTCGCACAGATGGCAACCCAGGGTACCGAACAACTGGCATTCAGCAGACATGGCAGGTAGACCCACAAAAGATAGACGGTCATTCTAGGCCGGCCTCGGGAAACCGTCGAGCCGGGGCACTTCGGTAAAATCCTGATGCAAATCATTGAGCACTAACGCCTTTGCGGCAATGCTTGGCGCTTTCTCGCCTTCTACGCTTGTGCCTGTCGCTGTGAAACGGAGTTCCCCTTGTTCGCCAATCTGCTGATCATCCTTGCCTCGTCCCTGGTCGCCATCGCGCTGTTCCGGCGCCTGCGCCTGCCTCCGGTGCTGGCTTATCTGTGTGTTGGCCTGGCGGTCGGACCAAGCGCACTGGATTGGGTGAACGACAGCGAAGACCTGCCGGATCTGGCCGAGCTCGGCGTGGTCTTCCTGCTGTTTTCGCTGGGGCTGGAGTTCTCCCTGACAAAGATGCTCGCGCTACGGCGGGTGGTTTTCGGCCTGGGCAGCCTGCAAGTGCTGTGTTCCGGCGCACTCCTGGGCACGCTGCTGGTGCTCTGCGGCGCACCGGTGCTGGCTGCGCTGTTGCTGGGTGCCGGGCTGGCCTTGTCGTCCACCGCCATTGTCAGCAAGGAATTGGGCAGCCTGGGCGAGATCTTCAGCAGCCATGGCCAGAACGCCATTGGTGTGTTGCTGTTCCAGGATGTCATCGCGGTGCTGTTATTGACGCTAGTACCCGTGTTTGCCGGCAGCAGCGAGCATGCCTGGTACTGGGCGCTGCCCCTGACCCTGGGCAAGACGCTGGTACTGTTCGGTGGCCTGCTGCTGACCAGTCGCTTGGTTCTGCCCAGGTTGTTCCATGAAGTGGCCGCGTCCCGGTCCGCCGAGTTGTTCGTGCTACTGGCGCTGGTGATCGTGTTGCTGACAGCATGGTTGACCCACCTGCTCGGGCTGTCGCCGGCCCTGGGTGCCTTCCTCGCGGGCATGTTGCTGGGGGAAAGCCACTATCGCCATCAGATCGAGGCCGATATACGCCCGTTCCGCGACATCCTGCTGGGGCTGTTCTTCGTCAGCATCGGCATGCTGATCGACTTGCAGTTGCTCATGGATGACGGACTGCTGATCCTCGGGTTGACCCTCGCCTTGATGCTGATCAAGGGCGGCGTGGTCGCCGTCCTGGTGAAGTGGCGCGGCAGCGATGTGGAAACCGCCTGGCGCAGTGGCCTCGCCCTGGCTCAGGGCGGCGAATTCTGCTTCGCCCTGATGGCCCTGATGCAGCAGAACCAGCTTATGCCCCTGGATATCAGCGGCTTGTTGCTGGCGGCGACTTTCTGTTCGATGCTGCTGACGCCGTTGTTGCTGCGCGCCGCACCACGCATCGCTACCCGCCTGCATCGCAAACCCAACGAAGAGGCGCAGTTGGACCAGATCAGCGCCCTCAACGCCGGCCTGTCCGGCCATGTGGTCATTTGCGGTTACGGACGCGTCGGCCAGTCCATTGGACGTTTCCTGCGCCGCGAAGGCCAGGCATTCGTCGCCCTGGATCATGACCCGGTGATCATCCAGGAAGCCAGCGTGGGGGAACGCTGCGTCCATTACGGTGACTCCCGCCGTGCGGACCTGCTCGCGGCCGTCGGCCTGGGTCGCGCCAGGTTGCTGGTGATCGCGGTCGACCAGACCGACATCGCCATCGCCGTGCTCAAGGAAGCCCGACGGGTCAACAGCCAGGTGCCGATCCTGGTGCGCACCCGTGACGACAGCGAGTTGGCCGAGCTCCAGGCCGCCGGGGCCAATGAAGTGGTCCCGGAGCTACTGGAGTCGAGCCTGATGCTGGCATCCCACGCCCTGATCATGCTCGGCCTGCCGGAGCAACAAGTGCGCTACCAGGTGGACCAGGTCCGTCACGACCGCTACCGCCTGCTGCACGGGTTTTACCCTGGCGATCAGGACAAGGAACCATGATGGACCAATCAATCCTGGCTGACCGCTCCGATCTTGTGGATCGACAGGTCGGCGCCGTAATACTCCTCTTCCTGGCTCAGGCGCAGCCCCAACAGGGTCTTGACCAGTCCATAGACGGCGAACCCACCGGCCAGTGCGATGGCAACCCCCAACAACGTACCGATCAATTGGCTGGCCAGGCTGACGCCCCCCAGGCCGCCCAAGTAGCCCTGACCGAACACGCCACAAGCGATGCCGCCCCAGACGCCACACAAGCCGTGCAGTGGCCAGACGCCAAGCACGTCGTCGATCTTCCATTTGCCTTGGGCCGCGGTGAAACACCAGACGAACAAGGCACCGGCGATGGCCCCGGTAGCCAACGCGCCGACCGGGTGCATCAGGTCGGAGCCGGCACACACCGCCACCAGCCCGGCCAATGGGCCGTTGTGCAGGAAGCCGGGGTCATTGCGTCCGACGATCAACGCCGCCACGGTACCGCCCACCATTGCCATCAACGAATTGACCGCCACCAACCCGCTTACCCCGGGCAGGGTCTGGGCACTCATCACGTTGAAACCGAACCAGCCGACAATCAGGATCCACGACCCCAAGGCCAGGAACGGGATGCTGGAAGGAGCGAACGCCACCAGTCGCCCATCCCGGTAGCGGCCATTGCGCGCGCCCAGCAAGAGCACGGCGGCCAATGCCAGCCAGCCGCCCATGGCATGCACCACCACGGAACCGGCGAAGTCGTGGAACCCTGCACCGAAGCGGGACTGCAACCAGGCTTGCAGGCCGAAATTGCCGTTCCACACCACCCCTTCGAAGAAGGGGTAGACAAACGCCACGATCAGCACCGTGGCGCACAATTGCGGTGCGAACCGCGCGCGTTCGGCAATCCCACCGGAAATAATGGCCGGGATCGCGGCGGCAAAGGTCAGCAGGAAGAAGAACTTCACCAGGCTGTAGCCGTGATCGGTACTGAGCACCGCCGCCGGTTGCAGGAACGACACGCCATAGGACACCCAGTAGCCTATAAAGAAATAGGCCAGGGTCGAGACAGCAAAATCGCTGAGAATCTTCGACAACGCGTTGACCTGATTCTTTTGCCGGACGGTCCCCACTTCCAGGAACGCAAAACCGGCGTGCATGGCCAGGACCATGACCGCACCGAGCAGGATGAACAGCGTGTTGGAGCTGTGGACCAGGCTGTCCACAGCGCTTTGCATAGTTTCCATGGTGTTGGCAGACCTGAAAAAGTTGAAATAGGCACCCAAGCGGTTCGCTCGCCCTGCCGACGCACCAAGTTGAAACGATTCGCTTGCCCGCCGAGGGTGAGCGAACCGCTTTGGTGCAAAAAAACATCGACAATGGGGTGCCGCTTGGAGGTGCTTCGCGAGCTTTGATTATTTGGGTTAAGGTTTCCGGGCTTTCGCCCAGCTTCAGCGCACTGGCGCACCGTGACGCACCAGTACATGGCAAAACCCTGAGCAAAAGTTGTACCAGTCATTTTCACTGAACCTTCCGGCAAGGCTCATACTCGAACGCTTCAGACGTCATCTACGGAGATTCATCCATGGCCAGAACCCAGGCAAAGACTGCTCAAGAGATCTTGAAGGAAGATTTCCAGACGCTGGTCAGCGATACCGAACGGTTGCTCGACCACACCGCGACACTGGCGGGTGACCAGGCCGATGAACTGCGCAAACAGATCCACGAAACCCTGTTGCGCGCCCGCGAAACCCTTAAGCTGAGCGAAGACTCCATGCGCGAACGCGGCCAGGCCGCAGTGGTCGCCACCGAGGAATATGTGCAGGCCAACCCCTGGCAGTCGGTCGCCATTGCCGCTGGCGTGGGCTTCCTGATCGGCCTGCTGGCGACGCGGCGCTGATGATGGGTATCGACGAACCCGGTCCGTCCGAAACGGGCACACAACCTGCCGCGCGCCGCCTGGGCGCGGCGTTCCTCGGTCTACTGCACAGCCACGTCGAATTGTTCGGCATGGAATTGCAGGAACAGAAGGCCCGTACCGTCAGCCTGTTGCTGTTCGCCGGCCTCGCGCTGGTGTTCGGTTTGTTATTGCTCGTGGGGCTTTCGGCGTTGGTGCTGATCCTGGTGTGGGACACCTATCGCCTGGCGGGCATCCTCGGCCTTTGCCTGTTCTACCTGCTGGCGGCGCTGTTCTGCGGCCTGCGGCTCAGGGCCGCGATCTACGACGAGTCTTCCCCCTTCCATGCCACGCTCGAAGAACTGGCCAACGACCGGGAGCGCCTGCTGCCATGAGCCTGCCTGATATTCCCCAAGCCCGGACCCGGCAGGAAATGCGCAAGGCATTAGTACGCTTGCGCATGGAGATGCACCGCCAGGAAATCCGCCAGGAAACCCGTCAATTGTTGCAACCTCTGCAACGGGTGCGCGGCTTGACCCAGGGCTTGCACGAAGGCTTCGGCATCAAGCACGCGCCACTGTGGGGCATCGCGGCGGTCTCGCTGTTGGGCTTTCTTACCGGCAAACGCACCCGCAGTGGCCGCACCGCCGGCTTATCAAGCCTGATCAGGCTGGCGACCGCCGTGCTGCCGCTGATCAAGCTGGCCAAGGCCATGGGCAAATCCTGATACAGAAAAAACGCGCCCTGGTGGAACGCGCTCCTTTCAGGGGGAGCGCGTTTTTTCGGGCCGGCACGAACCCACAGGCCTTGCGGCACATTCCGGGAACCGGGAAGCTAGGGGCATCGACCTCATCAAACGGAGCAACCGGCCTTGGATTGGCACACCCTGCTGAATCGCGAACGTCTCGGCAAGCCCCTGCACAGCCCGCAGGAGTTGGGCCGCAGCCCCTTTCACAAGGACCACGACCGCATCATCTTCTCCGGTGCGTTCCGGCGCCTCGGCCGCAAGACCCAGGTGCATCCGGTCTCCAGCAACGATCATATCCATACGCGCCTGACCCATTCGCTGGAAGTCAGTTGCGTGGGCCGCTCCCTCGGCATGCGCGTGGGTGAAACCATCCGCAACGTCCTGCCCGACTGGTGCGAGCCAAGCGACCTGGGCATGGTGGTGCAATCGGCCTGCCTGGCCCACGACATCGGCAACCCGCCGTTCGGTCACTCGGGCGAAGACGCCATTCGCTACTGGTTCCAACAGGCGGCTGGCCGTGGCTGGCTCGACGCCATGAGCGAGGCCGAGCGCGGCGATTTTCTGAATTTCGAAGGCAACGCCCAGGGATTCCGTGTCCTCACACAGCTTGAATATCATCAGTTCGACGGTGGGACCCGGCTGACCTATGCCACTCTCGGGACCTACCTGAAATACCCCTGGACCGCCCGCCACGCCGACTCCCTGGGCTACAAGAAGCACAAATTCGGGTGCTACCAGAGCGAACTGCCTCTACTGGAGCAGATCGCTCATAAACTCGGCCTGCCGCAAATCGAAGACCAGCGCTGGGCACGACATCCGCTGGTGTACCTGATGGAAGCCGCCGATGACATCTGCTACGCGTTGATCGACCTGGAAGACGGCGTAGAGATGGAGCTCCTGGAATACTCCCTGGTGGAGTCGCTGCTGCTGGACCTGGTGGGCGACGATCTCCCGGACACCTACCGCCAACTCGGCCCGCTGGATTCACGGCGACGCAAACTGGCGATCCTGCGAGGCAAGGCCATCGAACACCTGACCAATGCCGCCGCCCGGGCCTTCGTCGAACAGCAGGAGGCGTTGCTGGCCGGCACCCTGCCAGGCGACCTGGTAGAGCACATGCATGGCCCGGCCAAGCGTTGCGTATTGAATGCCAAGGACATGGCCCGCAAGAAGATTTTCCAAGACAAGCGCAAGACGCTGAATGAAATTGGCGCTTATACCACCCTGGAAATCCTGCTCAACGGTTTTTGCGGCGCAGCCCTTGAACAGCACGGCGGCCGATCGCCTTCGTTCAAGAACCGCCGCATCCTGGACCTGCTGGGCAACAACGCCCCCGATCCCAACGGCCCCCTGCATAGCGCCTTCTTGCGCATGATCGATTTCATCGCCGGGATGACTGACAGCTATGCCAGCGAAATGGCGCAGGAAATGACCGGCCGCACCCGCCAATGAGACCCATCTGTGGGAGCCGGGCCTGCTCGCTCCCGCAGATAATTTGCCGTTCAGCGTAGAGGCCCTTGCAGCCCTCAAAAAGAATGTGAGGACGTCATTGCGCCCTGAAGATAAACATCGAATAAACCTGCTTCAATTTGTTTATAACAGATAATCCACTCAGGGAAATCTTCCTTCACATACTTCTGCCCCAACACTTTTTATTGTCATCCGCCTACTAAAAAACCGATTACGTCGTAATACGTTGCCTCTTTTTTTGTAGGAAACTTCTGAAATTGTAGTTGCATACCTGTCTGCTCGTACGGCCCTGGCGACAACTGGGCTAAGGTGCGCCCTTTATTAAGCTCGCAGGATATTTTATTCATGAACTCCGTTTTCATTGTCGACGATCACCCGGTCATCCGCCTCGCTGTGCGCATGCTCCTGGAGCATGAGGGCTATAAAGTCGTAGGGGAAACGGACAACGGCGTCGACGCGATGCAAATGGTGCGCGAATGCATGCCGGACCTTGTCATCCTGGATATCAGTATTCCTAAACTTGACGGGCTGGAAATCCTCTCGCGTTTCAATGCCATGACCACTCCGCTCAAGACGCTGGTGCTGACGGCGCAATCCCCGACACTTTTCGGGATCCGCTGCATGCAGTCCGGTGCCTCCGGTTACGTTTGCAAACAGGAAGACCTCAGTGAACTGGTCAGTGCCATCAAGGCTGTATTGTCCGGCTACAACTATTTCCCCAGCCAGGCGTTGAACCCGCTACACCCCGACGATCCGCGCCGCATAGAGCTGGATTTGTTCAAAAGTGTCAATGATCGGGAATTGATGGTCTTGCAACTCTTTGCCCAAGGTCGTACCAACAAGGAAATAGCCAAGGGCATGTTCCTGAGTAATAAAACCGTCAGCACCTATAAAAAACGGCTCATGCAGAAACTTAAAGTCAAATCCCTGGTAGATCTGATTGAAATGGCAAAGCGAAACGCATTGGTGTGAGAAATAACAGGATGCTCAAGTGCATGAAGGCAAGCCTGCTGCTATTAAGCGCCGGGCTATATGCCGCAGGAGTCACAGCGTCGGACGTACCCGAGCACTACACGCTCCTGGGGCGTTCGGGCGACGCTCATGGCGAAATCAGGCTGGACGACGCCCAACGCACCTGGCTACAGGGTCGGGGTGAATGGGTGCTGGGAACTTCTGCACCCGACTATCCACCCTTCGACCTCGCCACCAGCGGTCGCGACTACGAGGGCATGACCGCCGACTACGCCGCCCTCATCGCCCGAGCAACCGGCCTGCCGATGAAAGTCCTGCGCTTCGCTTCCCGGGAAGCCGCCATTGCGGCACTCAAGGATGGGCAGATCGACCTGCTCGGCACGGCCAATGGCTTCGAAGCGCGCGACCCCGAGCAGGTGCTTTCGACGCCCTATGCGGTGGACCAACCTGTCCTGGTCACCCGGACGAATGAAAGCCGGCCCTTGACCGAAGATCTCGAGGGGTTGCGGCTGAGCATGGTCTACCACTACCTGCCACCGCAGGCGATTGAACAGCTCTACCCCAAGGCGCTCGTTACCCCCTATCCCTCCTACCAGAACGCCATCAACGCCGTCGCGTTCGGCCAGGCCGATGTCTTTCTCGGCGACACCATTTCCACCCATTACCTGATCAGCAAGGGTTACCTGAGCAACCTGCGCATGGCCAGCTTCGGCAAACATGAATCCTACGGGTTCGGTTTCGCGGTACGCCGCCGTGACAGCCACTTGCTGGAAATCATCAACGCGATACTGGAACAAGTTCCCGTCGCCGAACAAACCGCCATCGCCAAGCGCTGGAGCGCGGGCAGCGACCTGTACCTCACGGACCACAGGATACAGCTGACCGAGCGGGAACAACGCTGGCTGGCCAGCCATCCGGTGGTTCGGGTGGTGGTGAACGAAACGCTCGCGCCCCTGACTTTCTTTGATCCGGAGGGCGACTTTCGCGGGATCAGTGCCGACCTGCTGGAGCTGATCCGACTGCGTACCGGCCTGCGCCTGGAGGTGCAACGCCGCCAGAGCGACAGCGAAATGATTGCCGCGGTCCGCAGCGGCCAGGCCGACATGATCGCTGCGCTCTTGCCGAGCAGCGAACGCCAGCATCAGTTGAAATTCAGCCGTCCCTACCTCGACAGCTCATTCGTCCTGCTGACCCGCAAGCAGTCCGACACTCCAGGGACGCTGGATCAGTTCGAGGGTCGGAGCCTGGCGATCGCCAAGGGCAACCCGGTCATCGAGTGGCTACGCCAACAGTATCCGGGCGTGCTGATCACCGAAACCGACGGCCCCCTGCACGCCGTTGAACTGCTCGCCCAGGGCCGGGTCGACGGCAGTGTCAACTCGCTGCTCATGGCCAACTACTTCATCGCTTCCCATTCCTGGCGGGACACCCTGCAAATCAGCAGCACCGTAGGCACTCAACAGGCCCTGTTCGCGCTGGCCACCGCCAAGGACGCGACCGAGTTGAGTGCCATCCTCGACAAGGCCTTGACCAGCATCGACCCCGACGAACTGGGGGTCATCAACAACCGCTGGCGGGGTTATGTCTCGGCATCCGAACACACTTGGCGCACTTACAATCGCCTGTTCTTCCAGGTCGCCGCGGGTATCGGCCTGCTGCTCCTGCTTTCCTTGGCCTGGAATGCCTATATGCAACGGCAGATCAGGCAGCGCCAACGGGCGGAAACCGCCCTCAATGACCAGCTCGAATTCATGCATGCACTGCTCAATGGCACCCCGCATCCCATCTACGTGAGGGACCGCAACGGTTGCCTGCAAAGCTGCAACGACAGCTACCTGCAAGTGTTCGGCGCCAAACGCGAGGACGTCATCGGCAAGGACAGCATGCCCGGCGCCATGAGCAATGCCTTCGAAGCGCAGGAATATCAGGCGGACTACCAGCGCGTCATGGCCGAAGGCACGGCACTGATCGTCGATCGCCCGCTGTACGTCGGCGACCGGCAACTGACCATCTACCACTGGATACTGCCCTACCGGAACTCCACCGCCCAAGTGCAAGGCATCATCGGCGGCTGGATCGATATCAGCGAGCGCCGGCAGTTGTTCGATGAACTGCGTGCGTCCAAGAAACAAGCCGAAGATGCGAACCGGGCCAAGAGCACGTTCCTGGCGACCATGAGCCACGAAATACGCACGCCTATGAACGCCGTGATCGGCATGCTTGAACTGGCGCTGAAACAGGCCGACAAGGGCCTGGTCGACCGCTCGGCCATCGAAGTGGCCTACGAATCGGCGTCCGGCATGCTGGACTTGATCGGCGATATCCTCGACATCGCCCGCATCGAATCGGGCCATCTGAGCCTGGCACCCGAACGAGTCAATCTCAGGGCGCTGCTGCAATCGGTCATACGTGTATTCGAAGGCCTGGCCCGGCAGAAGAACCTGGGGCTGTCCTTGCAGTTCGAGCCGGCCGAGGCCAACCCGGACGTGTTGCTGGACCCCTTGCGGTTCAAGCAGGTGCTCTCCAACCTGATCAGCAATGCCCTCAAATTCACCGAACAGGGCCAGGTGTCGGTAAAGGTCAGGCTGGCCCAAACCGCCCGGCACGACGTCCTGCGCATGCACCTGCAAGTCTGCGACAGCGGTATCGGCATCAGCCCGGAAGAACTGCAACGGCTGTTCAAACCGTTTGCCCAGGTCGACAACACCAGCCGGATGGCCCGCAAGGGCGCAGGGCTGGGGCTGGTGATCAGTCGCGACCTGTGCCAGATGATGGGGGGGAGCCTGCATATGCGCAGCCAACCGGGCACCGGCACCCACGTACAGGTTTGCCTGCAACTGACGGTCCTGCCGGCGGCGGCAGTGCGCGAGCCAGCCGGCCCGACAATCGAAACACCCAGGGCGGCGCTGAACGTGCTCGTCGTCGACGACCATCCGGCCAATCGCCTGCTGATGTCGCAGCAGTTGGAATACCTGGGCCATGCCTACCAGGTCGCCCAGGACGGCGCCGAAGGGTTGAAGGCCTGGCAGGAAGGCAACTTCGACCTGGTCATCGCCGATTGCAACATGCCCATCATGAGTGGTTACGAACTGAGCCGCTCGATTCGTCGCCACGAGGCCGAACAGCAACGGCCGGCCTGCACCATCCTGGGGTTCACCGCCAATGCACAACCGGAGGAAAAACAACGTTGCCGGGACGCCGGGATGGACGATTGCCTGTTCAAGCCCATCAGCCTGAACGCCCTGAGCCAATGGATGAACACCGTGAGGTCAGCCAGCAGCGCACCGGTCTTCAGCCTGCAAAGCCTACACGCGTTGACCGGCGGGCTGCCGGCTTCCAACCAACGGCTGTTGGCGGAGCTGCTCAGCAGCAACCGCTCGGACCGCCAGGAGTTGCTCGGCCTCGCCCGTGGCGGGAACCGGCAGGCACTGACTGAAACGGCGCACAAGATAAAAGGCGTTGCACGGATCGTCCAGGCGACCACGTTGCTCCAGCAGTGCGAGGCCCTGGAACATGCCTGCCTTCAGGCGCAGGCACCCGAACGAGTCAACGCATGCATCGAGGCCCTCGACCAGGCCATGATCGAGCTGGAGCGAGCGCTGGAAACGGAGATTGGTAAGGCAAAATGATTGCACTTTTACTATGCTGCTCGCTCAGCAGTGCGTATGAGCGGCCTGCGCGGTTGTCGAACCCGCCGCGCCCCTGACACTTGGAGTGACTGAAATGCCCAGCGCACCGCGTCCGGAACAACGCCGGTTTCCCCTGCATGTGCACATCAGCGTGATGTTCACCCTGCTGCTGTTGCTGACTGGGGTGGTGCTGGGCATTTTCAATTACCGACAGACCACGCAAATCATCCTGTCGAGCAGCGAAAAACTGTTCAATCGCATTGAACAGGACGTGCGCCTGGATCTGTACGACACCTACGAACCGATCAGGCACCTGCTGGGCCTGCTGGCCGATTATCCGGCAACGCGCGCCCCCGGGCTGGCGCAACGCCTGGCCCTGCTCCGGCCATTCAGCCAGGCATTGCGAGACAACCCGAACCTGGCGTCCTTGTACCTGGGCGACAGCCATGGCGACTTCCTCATGGTCCGCCCGTTGCGCACTCAAGCACTGAAGACAGCCTTGAACGCACCCGCCGACGCGGCCTACCAAGCCTGGACCGTGGAACGAGCCGACAACGGTCAAGTCCATGCCCAGTCACTGTTCTACGACGAAGCGCTGACGCCTGTCGGTCGCCTGGACATTGCCAACGAAACCTACGACCCACGCAGCCGTGGCTGGTTTCGCAGCGCAATGGACAGCCCCGACCAGATCACCACCGAACCCTACGTGTTCTTCTCCACCCATAACATCGGCACCACCCTCGCCCGGCGCAGCGGCGAACAGGCCGTCATCGGTGCCGACCTGACCCTGGCGGCCCTCTCCGAGACCCTGGCCAAGCACAAAGTGAGCGCAGGCACCGAGATTGTGCTGGTCGATCCCGAAGGCAACGCCGTGGCTTATCCCGACAGCAACCGGCTGCTGGTGGACGACCAATCGGCGCGCCTGATCAAGGCCCGCGACCTGAACCCGGCGATCGCGGCGACACTCGACCACAGCACCGACACCTCGCGCCTGGACGCCGCCGGGCGTCAATGGATCGTTTCCCGCAGCCACATGCAGGAAGGTGGCCCCCAAGGCCTGGAACTGACGTTGCTGGTGCCCGAGGACGAGCTGCTCGCCGATGCCTATCGCATGCGCTGGCAAGGTGCGCTGATCACCCTTGCGACCTTGCTGCTGTGCCTGCCCTTGGGCTGGCTGACGTCCAGGATTCTGGTCAAGCCGCTGCGTGCGTTGGTGCAGGAAGCTG
This sequence comes from Pseudomonas citri, assembly GCF_025336485.1. Taxonomy (GTDB): domain Bacteria; phylum Pseudomonadota; class Gammaproteobacteria; order Pseudomonadales; family Pseudomonadaceae; genus Aquipseudomonas; species Aquipseudomonas citri. Next base: position 124,179 of record NZ_JAODAB010000002.1, read on the forward strand.
ACGCTATCCGCAGCTTCGATTTCCATTACCCGGTGTCCCGCCGCTCCCCGGTACTGGAAGTCGACCAGTTGAGCGTTTCGATGGCGCGCATGAAAGAAACCCTGGCCAGCTTCTTTGAAATTACTGCCAGCCTGCGCGCCGAAACCCGGCTGGGCGCGCTGCTGGAGCGGGTGCTGTTCGAAACGGTGAAAATCGGCCAGGCCCAGGCCGGCCTGATCTACCTGCGCGAAAACGACGAGGATCGGGTCAGGCCATGCGGCCTGGTGATCGATGGTACCCCGTGCGACCTGGACGCTTTTACCCTGCCAGAACATTCGCTGCTGGCCGCGGACAGCCCCGCATGGCTCCGGCAACTGGCGGCCGCGGACAACCTCGTCACCTCCCTGGGCTTCGAACAGGCCGCCGACCTGCAGGGCATCCTCCAGGCCCTGAACGCGCCACGGGTTCACCTGATCGGCATTCGCCTGCGCAACCGTCATCAGGAAACCGTCGGGTTCCTGGTGCTGCTGATCAACGACAACGGCACCGAAGCCGAACTGGAAAAACTGCAACCAGACCGCATCGCGTTCCTTCAAGCCGTGTCCGGTGCCGCCGCCGTGAGCATCGAGAGCCAACGCCTGCACGCCCGGCAGAAGCAATTGATGGATGCTTTCATTCAACTGCTGGCCGGTGCGATCGATGCCAAGAGCCCTTACACCGGTGGTCATTGCCAACGGGTGCCAGTCTTGACCCTGATGCTCGCCAGGGCGGCGGCCGTGAGCCAGGCACCGGCCTTCGACAGCTACCAGCCCACCGAAGATGAGTGGGAAGCGCTGCACATCGCGGCGTGGCTGCACGACTGCGGCAAGGTCACCACCCCCGAATACGTAGTAGACAAAGCCACCAAGCTGGAAACCCTGAACGACCGGATCCACGAGATTCGCACCCGCTTCGAGGTACTCAAGCGCGACATCTGGGTCGATTACTGGCAAGCCATGGCCACGGGCGGCGGCGCCCCGTCAGCGCTGGCGCAACGACGCGACACGACATTGGCCGGCCTCGACGATGACTTTGCCTTCGTCGCCCGCTGCAACCTGGGGTCCGAGGCCATGGCCGACGCCGACCTGCAACGCTTGCAAGAGATTGCCCAACGTCGATGGACCCGGACCCTCGATGATCGTCTAGGGGTTTCCTGGGAGGAAGGCCGACGCCAGGCCCGCACGCCCAAGCCAACGCTACCGGTCACCGAGCCGCTCCTGGCCGACAAACCCGAGCACCTGTTCGAGCGCCACGAATCCGAACTGATCCCGGCGGACAATCCGTGGGGCTTCCAGCTCGATGTCCCGTCGTGGAAATACAACCGCGGCGAGCTCTACAACCTGAGCACCCCACGAGGCACGCTGACCCGCGAGGAGCGCTACGTGATCAATCACCACATGGTGCAGACGATCCTGATGCTCAGCCAATTGCCCTTCCCCAGCCATCTGCAGAACGTGGCGGAGATCGCCGGCGGTCATCACGAAAAAATGGATGGCAGCGGTTACCCCAAACGGCTACGGCGAGAGGAGATGAGTCTGCCGGCGCGCATGATGGCCATCGCAGACATTTTCGAAGCATTGACGGCGGCCGACCGCCCCTACAAGAAAGCCAAGAAACTGAGCGAGGCCCTGGGCATCATGGCCACCCTGTGCCATGACGCCCATATCGATCCTGAACTGTTCGGCCTGTTCATCGAGGAAAGGATCTACCTGGACTACGCCAGTCAGTTCCTCGACCCGCAGCAAATCGATGAGATCGACCCCGACAGCCTGCTGATCAAAGCAGGGCTCAAGCCATGATCAGCAATCCGTCAGGCGCAGGAATATCGCTGCCAACGCCTCGATGCCGGCCTGGTCATGCTCGCTAAAGCGCGCCAACTTCGGACTGTCCAGGTCGAGCACGCCGATCAGGCGCCCGTCCTTGAGCAGCGGCACCACCAGTTCGCTGTTCGACGCGCTGTCGCAGGCAATGTGCCCGGCAAACGCATGGACATCCTCGACACGTTGGGTCTGGCGGCTCGCTGCCGCCGTGCCGCACACGCCGCGCCCGAACGGAATCCGCACGCAGGCGATCTGGCCCTGGAACGGCCCCAGCACCAGCTCTTCATTGCGATTGAGGTAAAAACCGGCCCAGTTCAGGTCATCCAGCTGGCTGAACAGAAAAGCCGAGAATTGCGCGGCGTTAGCGATGAAGTCGCGCTCATCGGCCAGCAAGGACGCCAGCTGTGCCGATAACAAACCGTAGCCGTCGAGGCCTTCGCCTGCATTACTCAAATCGATCATGCCTTGTTCTCCAGCAGTTTCAGGCCCACCCAATAACGGGCAAACTGGTAGGCGCAGCGCCCGTTGCGGTTACCGCGGCCGGTGGCCCAGCGAACCGCCAGCACGTCCAGGGCCTCGTCACGTTGCCAGGCCAGGCCGGCCTTGGCCGCCAGCTCACCGATCCAGTGTTCCACCACGTTGAGGAAATGCTCCTGGGTAAACGGATAGAACGACAGCCACAATCCGAAGCGGTCGGACAACGCGATCTTGTCCTCCACGGCTTCGCTGGGATGAAGCTCGCCATCGACCCGCTTCCAGTTCTCGTTGTCGCTTTCCTTCTCCGGCACCAGGTGGCGGCGGTTGGAGGTGGCATACAACAGCACATTCTCGGGGGCCTGTTCGAGCGAGCCGTCCAATACACTTTTGAGCACGCGATAATCGCCCTCACCGGATTCGAACGACAGGTCATCGCAGAACACCACGAAGCGCTGGGGCAGCTTGGCGATTTGCTCGACCACCCGAGGCAGGTCGGCCAGGTGGTCGCGCTCGATCTCGATCAACCGCAGCCCCTGTTGGGCATGCTCGGCCAGCAACGCGCGCACCAGGGAGGACTTGCCGGTGCCACGCGAGCCCCAGAGCAACGCATGGTTGGCCGGCAGACCGTCGATGAATTGCCGGGTGTTGCGACCCAGTTGTTCGACCTGGCGCTCCACGCCAATCAGGTCCGAAAGACGCATGTCGAGACTGACCTGCAGCGGCAGCAGGTAACCGCTGCGACCGTCCCGCTGCCAGCGCGCGGCCAGGGTCTGGGTCCAGTCAATGGCGGGCCGGGGAGCAGGCAACAAAGGCTCGATGCGCGCCAGCACCGCATCGGCACGCTCAAGAAAGGCATTGAGTCGAGAGTCCACGTCTTCTCCTCGGACAGGTTCACAGTAATGATGGCGCTACGGCGACGAAACGCCATAGCCAATGGCGGGTCTACCCCCCACGACATAAACCGGCAGCCCCGGAATCCAGAGATGATCAGCTATGCTTGAGCGGCGAAGGGAAACGTAAGTGGTTCACCATTCCATGGACATCAGATTCACCCAACGGTTGTCTTATAAACAGGCACGCCTGACCGTCCTGGTGGGATTCCTGCTGGGCACCTTGCTCAGCCTGGTACAGATCGGCATCGATTATGCCAGCGAAGACGCCTCGATCAACCGTGAAATCCTGTCGTTGCTGGAAATCAGCCACAACCCGGCCTCACGCATCGCCTACAACATCGATGCGGAACTGGCCCAGGAACTGTCCATGGGCCTGTTGCGCTCACCGGCCATCATTGGTGCAGAACTGATCGATAACAACAACACCGTGCTGGCCAGCGTCAAGCGGCCGGAACTGCAAAGCAGCTATCGCTTCATCAGTGACTTCCTGTTCGGCGCCCAGCGTCGGTTCGAAGACCGACTCTACCTGGACCACCTGCCCAGCGAGTCGCTGGGTGTGCTGCGGCTCGAAGTCGACACGTATGCCTTTGGCACCCGCTTCCTGCGTCGCGCCGAGGTCACGCTGCTCAATGGCTTTGCCCGCAGCCTGATCCTCACGGGCCTGCTGCTGGCGCTTTTCTACGTGATGCTGACCAAACCCCTGGTGCGGGTCATCCGCGAGTTGAGCAGCCGCGACCCTGGCAGCGTCGAACTGAACCCGCTGGTGTGCCCGTCCGGCCACCAGTACGACGAAATCGGCGTGCTGGTCTCGGTCGCCAACCAGCAGTTCGAAAACATCTCCACTGAAATCCAGCAGCGACGTACGGCCGAAAACCGCCTGACCGAATACCTGGCGCAACTGGAAAACATCGTCTCGGCCCGCACCGCCGAACTCAAGGCCACCAACTCCCGCCTCAGCCAGTCCAACGAAGAACTGGAAGTCGCCCGGCGCACCGCCCTGGACATGGCCGACGCCCGCTCCGCCTTCCTGGCGAGCATGAGCCATGAGATCCGTACCCCGCTCAATGGCTTGCTGGGGATGATCGCCCTGTCCCTGGACGGCCCACTGACCGCCGAACAACAGCAGCCACTCTCGATTGCCCATGACTCGGGCAAGGTATTGGTCGAACTGCTCAACGACATCCTCGACTTGTCGAAATTCGACGCCGGCCAACTGGAACTTGAACGGATCCCGTTCGACCTTGGCTCCCTGATCGAAGACACGGCCAACCTGCTGTCGCAGAACGCCGCACCCAGTGTCGAACTGGCCTGCCTGATCGAGCCGCAGTTTCCCGCGCAGGTGCTTGGCGACCCGACCCGCGTGCGCCAGATCGTCAGCAACCTGCTGTCCAATGCACTGAAATTCACCCGGTTCGGCCGGGTCGATGTGAGATTGAGCCAGCATGAAGGCGGGGTGCGGATCGAAGTCCGCGACACCGGGATCGGCATCCCCGAGGAAGCGCAGGCGCGGATCTTCCAACCGTTCACCCAGGCTGGGGCCGGTATCACCCGTCAGTTTGGCGGCACCGGGCTGGGCCTGGCCCTGACCAACAACCTCTGCGAAGCCATGCAGGGCCGGCTCAGTATCCGTTCCGAAATGGGTTTCGGCAGTCAGTTCTGCGCCGACTTGCCCTTGCCCTGCCACACCCCGACGGCGGCCGTCGAACCGCTGCGAGGTCATGTCGTCGCCATCACCGCCGATAGCAGTGGGCTGGCCGAGCTGCTGGACATGCAGCTACCAGGATGGGGAGTGGACTACGTACGGCGCGCGGTGGATGACAACCTGTTGGGGCTCAAACCTGATGTCCTGATTACCGATTGCCCGGAATGCCTGTTCAATCTGCGCCCCACTTTCAAGGCACCGATCCTGCTGGTCACCGCCTACGGCAGTTTCATGCCCAGCGAAGAAGCCGCCACCCTCGCCCCGCTGATACAGCAGGCCCGGCCGCTGGCACGACATGCGCTCTATCAGATTCTGCGTCGCGCCTTGCAAAGCGAGACGACCACCATCAACGAAACACAGATCGAAACCCTGGCACCGTCCAGGCGTGGGCGGGTGTTGCTGGTGGAAGACAACCCGGTCAACCAACTGGTGGCCAAGGGCATGCTGGTGAAACTGGGCTGTGAAGTGATCGTCGCCGCCCACGGTGTCGAGGCGCTGAGTCAGCTCGAACAGCAGGTTTTCGACCTGGTGCTGATGGACTGCAACATGCCCGTGATGGATGGCTACGAAGCCAGCCGGCAGATCCGTCGCAGCGGGCGCTGGCTGGACCTGCCGATTGTCGCGCTGACGGCCAACGCCATGCCCGAGGAGCGTGAGCGCTGCCGGGCCGCCGGCATGAGCGACTACTTATCCAAGCCATTCCGCCGTGAAGAATTGGCGGCCGTGCTGGATCAATGGGTCCCCACTACGTCAGCGCTTTGATCTGTCCCAACAAATGATCGAGACCGTCACGCAGCGCCCCGAGACGGTCCAGGTCCACCCCGCTTTCGCATAGCAGCCGCGCCTTGAGCGGAGCGACTTGCTCACGCAAGGCCCGGCCCGCCTCCGACAGGCTCAAGTGCATTTCCCGCTCGTCCCGAGCCGAACGCTGGCGGTGGAGCAAGTCCAACTGCTCCAGCCGCTTGAGCAACGGGGTCAGCGTGCCGGAATCGAGCGATAACCGCTCGCCCAGGGCCTTGACCGTCGGCTGTTCCGGCAGTGTTTGCTGCCATTCCCACAGCACCAGCATCACCAGGTATTGTGGATAGGTCAGGCCGAGCTGGTCGAGCATTGGCTTGTAGCCACGGATCACCGCACGTGAAGCGGCGTACAGCTTGAAGCACAACTGGCTGTCGAGCTTCAGCGAATCGGCTGACAGATCATTCATTTGAGCAGCGCTTCGATCTCAGCGGTCAGGTCCTGGGGCTTGGTGGTCGGGGCGAAACGCTTGACCACCTGACCGTCCTTGCCGATCAGGAACTTGGTGAAATTCCACTTGATGCCTTTGGACCCCAGCACACCGGGCGCGCGCTGCTTGAGCTGGACGAACAAGGGATGGGCGTCGTCGCCATTGACATCGATTTTCTTGAACAGCGGAAAACTCACGCCGAAGTTCAGCTCGCAGAACTCGGAAATCGCGCCTTCGTCACCCGGTTCCTGCTTGCCAAATTGATTGCAAGGAAAGCCCAGCACCACCAGGCCCTGATCCTTGTAGGTCTGCCACAACTGCTCAAGGCCTTTGTATTGCGGGGTAAAGCCGCACTGGCTCGCGGTATTGACCACCAGCACCGCCTTGCCGGCGTAATCGGCCAGGGTCTTTTGTTCGCCTTTGATGGTGGTGCACGGGATGCTCAGCAGGTTATCGCTCATGGCAAGGCTCCGAAGGGTGAAGTCACGAAAATAGCGAACAATTAAATTGTGTGCAATTTAATTATCAGGACTCTCATTCCATAGATTGTGGGAGCAAGGCTTGCCCGCGATGACGTCGATGCAGTCCTTCTTCAGACCGAGGCGCCCTGTTCGCGAGCAAGCTTTGCTGCCACAGAATTACGCTCGGGGAACCAGATCCAGGCACACCGAGTTGATGCAATAACGCAACCCCGTTGGCGGTGGACCGTCGGGAAAGACGTGCCCCAGATGGGCGTCGCACTTGGCGCAGACCACCTCGGTGCGGATCATGCCATGGCTGACATCACGCACCTCGACCACCGCACTGCCTTCGATCGGCGCGTAGAAACTCGGCCAGCCACAGCCGGAATCGAATTTGGTCTGGGAATCGAACAGCGGCTCGTTGCAGCAGATGCAGTGGTACACACCGTCAGTCTTGGTGGCGTTGTATTTACCGGAGAACGGCCGTTCGGTGCCCTTCAGCCGACAGACGTTGTATTGCTCCGGGTCGAGCATGGAGCGCCATTCTTCCAGGGTTTTCTGCAACTTTTCCATCGTCCAGCCTCGGCAATTGAAAAAGCCCGATCCGACGCTTTTCCGCAGATCAGGCGGCACGTATGATTGCGCCTCGTCAGGCGCCAGTCTGGCAGTCACGTCATGCGTATTCAAACGGATTGTGACGCCTATACCGCGTCAAGCCCGGGTACAGACGCAGGATCCCCAGTACGGTAGTCCATACGCCGCCTGGATCGTTCATTTTCGGGAACACATCGCCATGCAGGTCAGCAAATCGAACAAGCTCGCCAACGTCTGCTACGACATTCGCGGCCCGGTGCTCAAGCACGCCAAGCGCCTGGAAGAGGAAGGCCATCGCATCCTCAAGCTGAACATCGGCAACCCGGCGCCCTTTGGTTTCGAAGCGCCTGATGAAATCCTCCAGGATGTCATCCGCAACCTGCCGACCGCCCAGGGCTACAGTGACTCCAAGGGCCTGTTCAGCGCACGCAAGGCGGTGATGCAGTACTACCAGCAGAAGCAGGTCGAAGGCGTCGGTATCGAGGACATCTACCTGGGCAACGGCGTGTCCGAGCTGATCGTGATGTCGATGCAGGCACTGCTCAACAATGGCGACGAAGTGCTGGTGCCGGCACCGGACTACCCGCTCTGGACAGCGGCCGTGAGCCTGGCCGGTGGCAACCCGGTGCATTACCTGTGCGACGAACAAGCCGATTGGTTCCCCGACCTGGCAGACATCAAGGCCAAGATCACTCCGAACACCAAGGCGCTGGTGATCATCAACCCGAACAACCCGACCGGCGCCGTGTACTCCAGGGAAGTTCTGCTGGGCATGCTGGAACTGGCCCGCCAGCACAATCTGGTGGTGTTCTCCGACGAGATCTACGACAAGATCCTCTACGACGATGCCGTGCACATCTGCACCGCCTCCCTGGCACCGGACCTGCTGTGCCTGACGTTCAATGGCCTGTCCAAGTCCTACCGGGTCGCGGGTTTCCGCTCCGGCTGGATCGCCATCTCCGGGCCCAAGCACCACGCCCAGAGCTACATCGAAGGCATCGACATGCTGGCCAACATGCGCCTGTGCGCCAACGTGCCGAGCCAGCACGCGATCCAGACCGCGCTGGGCGGCTACCAGAGCATCAATGACCTGGTCCTGCCACCGGGGCGCCTGCTGGAGCAGCGCAACCGCACCTGGGAACTGCTCAATGACATTCCCGGCGTCAGCTGCGTCAAGCCCATGGGAGCGCTGTACGCCTTCCCGCGCATCGACCCGAAGGTCTGCCCGATCCACAACGATGAGAAATTCGTTCTCGATCTGCTGCTGTCCGAGAAACTGCTGGTGGTCCAGGGCACTGCGTTCAACTGGCCGTGGCCGGACCACTTCCGCGTCGTGACCCTGCCGCGGGTCGACGACCTCGACCAGGCCATTGGCCGGATCGGCAACTTCCTCAAGTCCTACCGCCAGTAATCCGGGCAGCGTGCGCGGCCCCTCGCTGCGCACGCTGTTTGATTCAGCAACATTTCCGTTCCGTCGCTTCCAACGGGCCTTCTACACTGATGACAGGACAGGCGATGAGCGTCCAGGCTCAACGTTCACAGGGCACGCGTGCCAAAATTCTTTTCCCATGTCACTTTCAGAAAAGTCTTTCAATCATTTAGGACTCGTGTAGGACACAGTTTGAAATAGTCGTCGAGTTGAATAGCCTGCGGCAGCACCTTATATACCCCGCATAACGCTACATCTTAAGCATGAGGAGATTTCCACCACCATGATGCGCATCCTGCTGTTCTTGGCCACTAACCTGGCGGTCGTGCTGATTGCCAGCATCACCCTGAGCCTCTTCGGCTTCAACGGGTTCATGGCGGCCAATGGGGTTGACCTCAACCTCAACCAGCTGCTGATCTTCTGTGCGGTGTTCGGTTTCGCCGGCTCCCTGTTCTCGCTGTTCATCTCCAAGTGGATGGCGAAGATGAGTACCGGCACCCAGATCATCAGCCAGCCGCGCACTCGCCATGAACAATGGCTGCTGCAGACCGTCGAACAGTTGTCCCGCGAAGCGGGCATCAAGATGCCGGAAGTCGGGATCTTCCCGGCCTACGAGGCCAACGCCTTCGCCACCGGCTGGAACAAGAACGACGCACTGGTTGCCGTCAGCCAGGGCCTGCTCGAACGCTTCTCCCCGGATGAAGTCAAGGCTGTATTGGCCCATGAGATCGGCCACGTCGCCAATGGCGACATGGTGACCCTGGCGCTGATCCAGGGCGTGGTGAACACCTTCGTGATGTTCTTCGCGCGCATCATCGGCAACTTCGTCGACAAGGTGATCTTCAAGAACGAAGAAGGCCAGGGTATCGCCTACTACGTGGCGACCATCTTCGCCGAACTGGTACTGGGCATCCTCGCCAGCGCCATCGTCATGTGGTTCTCGCGCAAACGCGAGTTCCGCGCCGACGATGCCGGCGCACGCCTGGCGGGCACCAGCGCCATGATCGGCGCCCTGCAACGCCTTCGTGCCGAGCAAGGCCTGCCGGTGCACATGCCCGACACCCTGAATGCCTTTGGCATCAACGGCGGCATCAAGCAGGGTCTGGCGCGCCTGTTCATGAGCCACCCGCCACTGGAAGAGCGTATCGACGCGTTGCGTCGTCGCGGCTGATAGCGGAGCTTCAAAAAAGCCTGCAGTGATAAAGAAGACGGCGCATTTCGTTATTGGAAGTGCGCCGTTTTTTTTGGGGAGGGCTGGGTTGGGGTACATACCTGCTGTTGTGGTCACGCCATCAACAACTGGAAACCCGATACACCCGCTCATCCAACCTCTTCACCCCCGCCTGCAAGAACTTCCAGCTTTCCCCCAGTACGTCCTGCTCCTGCAAGACGTCCAAGCGCCAGTGGTCACCGAGCAGTCGCTGCACCTCATCATCCGCGACAGAAAACGGTGGACCGGGCATTTCGGCCTGGTTGTAATCGAGCGTAATCAGCAGCCCGACGCAGTCCGGAAGAATTTTCTGCAGATGGGCCACGTACCGCTCTCGCATCGGTACCGGCAAGGCGATCAACGCCGCACGGTCGTAAAACGCCAGGCAATCAGCCACGTCCTTCGCATCCAAGGCAAAGAAATCACCGCAGCGAATTTCAATAGGACCGGCACGAAACACCTTGAAGGCGCCCTCTTCACTCACACTCGGTTCAAGCTGATGTTCGTGGAAAAAATCCGCGGCGGCCTTTTCCGATAGCTCCACGCCCAGCACCGAATACCCCTGATGGGCGAGCCACAACAGATCCAGGCTTTTACCGCACAACGGCACCAGCACCCGCGCGCCGGCCGCCAATCCGAGCCGAGGCCAGAAACGTTGCAGGTAGGGGTTCACTTCCGATGAATGAAAGCCGATCTGGTTGGTTGACCAGCGCTTGTGCCAAAACTCAGGCTCCATGATTCACTCCAGAAAAATCGATCAAAACGGGTTAAAACTTATATTAGATTTAGATCATTGACCTGGCAGAAGATGGCGACATCTTAAGCTCTGTACGAAAAGTCTTGAGACGAAGGTCAGGCGAGGCTGTTTTCAACGCCGCATGAACGAGTATCAAGGCTTTTCGTACAGAGCGTAACGCTCAGGAGTCCGTTCATGTTACCCAGCCTGTTTATTTCCCACGGCTCACCGATGCTTGCCCTGGAGCCCGGCAACAGCGGCCCGGCACTGGCTCGCCTGGCAGCGCAACTGCCCAGGCCCCAGGCGATCGTCATCGTTTCCGCCCATTGGGAGAGCGATGAGCTGCTCGTCAGCAGCAACCCACAACCGCGCACCTGGCACGACTTCGGTGGCTTCCCACCCGCTCTGTACCAAGTGCAATACCCCGCGCCCGGCAATCCGCAACTGGCGACACACGTGGCAGACCTGCTCGGCGCTGCGCACCTGCCGGCGCGCCTGGATAGCCAGCGACCCAGCGACCACGGGGTCTGGGTGCCCTTGTCATTGATGTATCCGCAGGCCGACATCCCGGTGGTACAAGTGTCGCTGCCCAGCCGACAGGGGCCGGCGCTACAGACCCGGGTCGGCCGTGCCCTGGCGAGTCTACGCGAGGAAGGTGTATTGCTGATCGGCTCCGGCAGTATCACCCACAACCTGCGGGATCTGGATTGGCAGGCCGGCCCGGATAGCATCGAGCCCTGGGCCAAGGCTTTTCGCGACTGGATGGTTGAGCAACTGGCAGCTGACGACGAAGCCTCTCTGCACGACTACCGTCGCCAGGCGCCCCACGCTGTGCGCAGCCATCCCAGTGACGAGCACTTGCTACCGCTGTATTTTGCCCGGGGCGCAGGGGGGCGGTTCAGCGTTGCCCATACGGGATTCACGATGGGATCGCTGGGGATGGATATTTATCGGTTCGATTGATCGGCCGAGTCGCTCCGCTGAAAGAATGCCGCCCAACAGGTAAAAAAAATCCCCGAACCAGTCGGGGATTTTTCATGCTCGATCAATCAGCCCGCAAGCCGATCAATCTTCACGATAGCGACGCAGCTTGAGCTGCTTGCCAGCTACACGAGTGTCCTTCAGCTTGGCCAGCAACTTCTCCAGACCATCTTCCGGCAGTTCCACGAGGCTGAAGCTGTCACGTACCTGGATGCGACCGATGGCTTCACGCGCCAGGCCACCTTCATTGAGGATGGCACCCAACAGGTTCTTGGCAGCGATGCCATCACGAGCACCCAGCGCTGTACGGCAGCGGGCACGGCCTTCGGCCAGCGGCATGGGAGCACGACGCTCGCGATCACCACGGTCCGGACGGTCGCCACTGCGCTCAGGACGATCGCCACGCGGTGCGCTGTTCGGCACCAGGGGACGTTCCTTCTCGATCGCCGCCAGGTTCAGCGCCTGGCCATTGGTGGCCTTGCGCAGCAGGGCCGCAGCCAGGGCGCGCGGCGAGCAACCGATGTCAGCGGTCAAGCGATCGAGCAGATCGCCATGGGTCGCTTCGGCGTCAGCCACCAGCGGCGACAGGCTGTTGGTCAACTTCTTGATGCGGGCATCGAGAACGGCCTGGGCGTCTGGCAGACGAACTTCAGCCACTCGCTGACCGGTCACACGCTCGATCACTTGCAGCATGCGACGCTCACGCGGGGTAACCAGCAACAGCGCACGGCCTTCGCGACCGGCACGGCCAGTACGGCCGATACGGTGAACGTAGGATTCCGGGTCGTACGGCATGTCCACGTTGAACACGTGGGTGATGCGCGGAACGTCCAAGCCACGAGCAGCGACGTCGGTCGCCACGACGATGTCCAGGCGACCATCCTTGAGGGAGTCGATGACACGCTCACGCTGGTTCTGGGCAATGTCACCGTTCAGCGCAGCAGCCTTGTAGCCTTTGGCTTCCAGGGCGCTGGCCAGGTCCAGGGTCGCTTGCTTGGTGCGTACGAACATGATCAGGGCGTCGAAATCCTCGACTTCCAGCAGGCTCAGTACAGCGGCGGTCTTCTGGTCAGCATGTACCAGCAGGTGGGCCTGCTCGATCGCGGTGACGGTCTGGGTCTTGCTCTGGATCTTGACGTGTTTCGGGTCCTTCAGGTGACGCTCGGCGATCGCACGGATCGACTGCGGCAGGGTGGCCGAAAACAGGACGGTCTGGCGGCTTTCCGGCATGGCTTTGAAGATGACTTCCAAGTCATCCATGAAGCCCAGCTTGAGCATTTCGTCGGCTTCATCGAGAACCAGATGGTTCACGGTGGCCAGGACTTTCTCATCGCGACGCAGGTGATCGCACAGACGGCCCGGGGTGGCGACAACAATTTGTGCGCCATTACGGATTGCTTTCAGTTGCGGGCCCATCGGCGCACCGCCGTAGACAGCCACAACAGTCACGCCCGGCATTTGCTTGGCGTAGGTTTCGAAAGCGGTTGCAACTTGTAGCGCCAACTCACGGGTTGGGGCCAGGATCAGAGCTTGCGGCTCGCGCTTGGACGGATCAATGCGGTGCAGGATCGGCAGGGCGAACGCGGCGGTTTTACCCGTACCGGTTTGCGCCTGGCCAATCATATCGTGACCGGCGAGGATGATCGGGATCGACTGCTGCTGAATGGCCGAAGGCTCTTCATAGCCGGTAGCGACTACTGCAGCGACAATATTGGGGTGAAGTTCAAGAGCGGCGAAGCCGCCGATTTCCTGGGTCATGGGTCTGCCTCAAAGTGCATCCGCAAAGACCCATGCTCCAAAGCTGCGCATGCCGTGTTGAGACTCAAGAGTCGCCCTGGCAGCTTTGTCGGCGGGGATTTGCGAAAACGAATGAATGGAAAAGGACGTCGCGCAAGCATCCGTTGTGCGGACATGTAACCGAAGCTGGCTTCGAAATTACGCTGCGTTGACGCGGCCCGGCTAAAGGCCGGCGCGCACTATACCGGAATTCGCTAAAAAAGGGAGCTTTTTTTGTCGCCGAAACCCAGTGCACGGCAGTCCTTCACAGGCCCTGGACAGCGAACTAAAACGTTTCACCCCAAATGCTGTGGCGAGGGAGCTGGCTCCCGCTGGGTCGCGAAGCGGCCCCTTCGATTGCAGGTATCAACCCAAGCGTCTGCTTCGCAGCCGAGCGGGAGCCAGCTCCCTCGCCACAGAGGAACTTACTCGCCATAAGGACGGGGGAACCTCGATCACGTCGCAGGACGAATCGCCTTGATCAACGACTGCAACGAATACCCCAGGCGCGGCGCCAGCGCTTCGGCCCGGGCGGTCAGGCCTTGCAGGTCCAGCGTCTGGTCCAGGTCCGCCGGGACGATGAGGATGACGTTGCCCTCCTTCACCGGCAGCTCCCAATAATGCCGGTGATACAGACCACGCAGCAGCGCAGCGCCCAACGGCTTGCCATCGTCGGTGGCCCACTGGTTGATCACCAGCCAGCCGCCCGGATTAAGGCGCTTCTGGCAGTTTTCCAGGAAACCCCAGGCCAAATGCCCGACGCCTGGACCGACATCGGTATAGAGGTCGACGAAAATCAGGTCCGCCGGCTCAGCCGTTTCGAGCAGTTCCAAGGCGTCACCGACGCGGATATACAATCGCGGATCGTCGTCCAGCCCCAGGTATTCGATCGCCAGGCGCGGCACGTCGGGACGCAACTCGATGGCCTCGACGTCTTCCAGTGGCAAGAACTTCAGACAGGCCTGGGTCAGCGTACCGGCGCCCAACCCCAGGAACAGCGCACTCTCCGGTTGCTCATGGCACAACGCGCCGATCAGCATGGCGCGGGTGTAATCGTATTCCAGCCAGCTCGGGTCGGCCGTGAACACGCAGCTTTGCTCGATGGCATCGCCAAATTCGAGGAACCGGTAATCGGCTACTTCGAACACCCGGATCATGCCGAACTCGTCGTGCACCTCGGCGAGCAAATGCTCGACGCGCTCCTCTGTCATTTCGTCTCCTGATGGCAACCGGATGGCCGGGCAAAGGCGCGATTGTCGACCACCGACGGGAACAGGTCACGCACTAATTTGCTGATACCATGGGCGTCCGAGCGTAAACCACCTAGAGATCATGATGAGCCAACCCTGGAGCCCTGACAGCTGGCGCGCCCTGCCGATCCAGCAACAACCCCGCTACCCCGACGCCGCGCACCTGTTGCAAGTCGAACAGACCCTGGCCAGTTATCCGCCACTGGTGTTTGCCGGTGAAGCCCGGGAGTTGCGCCGCCAGTTCGCCGAGGTGACCCAAGGCCGAGCGTTCCTCCTGCAGGGCGGCGACTGCGCCGAAAGCTTCGCCGAGTTCTCGGCGGCGAAGATCCGCGATACCTTCAAGGTATTGCTGCAGATGGCGATCGTCATGACCTTTGCCGCCGGCTGCCCGGTGGTCAAGGTCGGGCGCATGGCCGGGCAATTCGCCAAGCCGCGCTCGGCCAACGATGAAACCGTCGACGGCGTGACCCTACCAGCCTACCGGGGCGACATCGTCAACGGCATCGGCTTCGACGAAAAGAGCCGCGTACCGGACCCCGAGCGGTTGTTGCAGTCCTACCACCAGTCCACCGCCACCCTGAACCTGCTCCGTGCCTTCGCCCAAGGCGGTTTCGCCGACCTGCACCAAGTGCACAAGTGGAACCTGGATTTCATCGCCAATTCGGCCTTGGCGGAAAAGTACAGTCACCTGGCCGACCGCATCGATGAAACCCTGGCGTTCATGCGCGCCTGCGGCATGGACAGCTCGCCGCAATTGCGTGAAACCAGTTTCTTCACGGCCCACGAGGCGCTGCTGCTCAATTATGAAGAAGCCTTTGTGCGCCGCGACAGCCTGACCAACGAATACTACGACTGCTCGGCCCATATGCTGTGGATCGGCGACCGCACCCGTCAGTTGGACGGTGCCCATGTCGAGTTCCTGCGCGGTATGAACAACCCCATCGGGGTGAAAGTGGGGCCCACCATGGACCCTGACGACCTGATCCGCCTGATCGACGTGCTCAACCCGGACAACGATCCGGGCCGGCTGAACCTGATCGCCCGGATGGGGGCCAATAAGGTGGGCGATCACTTGCCGCCGCTGTTGCGCGCCGTGCAGCGCGAAGGCAAGCAAGTGCTGTGGAGTTCCGATCCCATGCACGGCAATACCATCAAGGCCAGCAGCGGCTACAAGACCCGGGATTTCGCGCAGATCCTCGGCGAAGTGAAGCAGTTCTTCCAAGTCCATGAAGCCGAAGGCACCTATGCCGGCGGGATTCACATCGAGATGACCGGGCAAAACGTCACCGAATGCATCGGTGGTGCACGACCGATCACCGAAGATGGCCTCTCGGATCGCTACCATACCCACTGCGATCCGCGGATGAATGCCGACCAGTCGCTGGAATTGGCATTCTTGATTGCAGAGACGTTGAAGCAAGTAAGACGGTAAGCATTCCATTGCCTGTTAAATTGCCATCATCGGATCGCCCCCGGAACACGCCCCGGGCAGCGATCCGACGATAGTGGTGCATCTGTCACCCTATCCCGGCCAATGCTCCCGCCAACCGAATCCCACCCACCCGCTGGCAATTAAGCTGGACCCGCTCCAATCCCAACCAATCAGCCATGCGCCTGAGATTCATCGCCAACGCCTGAATCCCCTCCTCATCCAACCCCGGCTCTTGCTCGTGTACCGCATGCACCGCCAACCGGCCATCGGCCCGCTCAGCCCGCAAGTCCACCCGCGCCGCCATGCGCTCGTTGTGCAAGAACGGCAAGACGTAATAGCCGTACACCCGCTTGTGGACCGGAGTATAGATCTCCAGCCGGTAACGAAAATCGAACAGCCGCTCGGTGCGGTTACGCTCCCAGACCAGCGAATCGAACGGCGACAGCAAGGCACTGGCGGTTACCTTGCGCGGGATTTTTACCGCGGGTCGGCACCATGCCGGTTGCTTCCAGCCCTGCACCTGGCAGCGCAGCAGTTCCCCGGCCTCCTCCAGCTCGGCCAGTCGCTCCCGGCTGTCGGCCGGATCAAGTCGAAAGTAATCGCGCAGGTCTTTTTCGGTAGCAATGCCCAAGGCCTCGGCGGCCTGCACCAGCAAGGCACGCTGGGCGTCGGCTTCGTCCGGTAACGGCTGCCGGAGGACCGAATCCGGCAGCACCCGCTCCGGCAAATCGTAGAGTCGTTCGAAACCCCGTCGTCCGGCTACCGTGACTTCGCCCGCCGCAAACAGCCACTCCAACGCGTGTTTTTCGGCGCTCCAGTCCCACCATGGCCCGGCCTTATCCTGACGCGTGGACAAGCTACCCGCGCCCACCGCGCCCTGCTCCCGCACCACCGCCAGGACCCGGCGGATGATGGGTTGCTGTTCACGGCCAAAACGCGCCAGTTGTTGATAAATACCTTCGCCACGGGCCGCACGCGCCATGCGCCAGCGCATCAACGGGTACGTCGATATCGGCATCAGAGAGGCTTCGTGGCCCCAATATTCGAACAACGTGCGACGTCGCCCCTGGCTCCAGGCGGCCTGGTCGAGCAAATCCGGGTTGTAGTGGCCGAGACGGGAGAACAGCGGCAGGTAATGCGAGCGCACCAGTGCATTGACCGAGTCAATCTGCAGGACGCCAAGGCGTTCGATCAGGCGGTTGAGACGCGAGGGTTGCACCGAAGCTGGCGGTGACCGCCCGTCGAATCCTTGGGCGGCCAGCGCCAGACGCCGGGCCTGTTTGAGGGTAAAGGACAGAGTCGCGGGCATGAAGATCTCCTTGTCTGCTCGCAACCTACCTCACCAATAAAGGGTTTGTGTAGGAAAGGATGACTCATTTGTGCATGGGGTCATCCCAGAACGGCCGAACCGTTTCCTTTTCCACGTCGGCACGACTGATACCGATGTCCTTGAGCGCCTCGTCGCTCATGCCGGCCAGCAGTTCGCGTTCATGGTGCAATTCATACCAGCGGCTAAACTTGTGCATCAGCGCGCCGACCGAAAAACCATGGGAGTGTTTGTCTATCGATACATAGCTTTTTTGACCTTCCATCGTGATGTCCTCCGTTGGGGTGGCTCAAGTCTCGCGCCAACGATAGGATCAATCCAACGAATGTTTTTTATACCTGTCATCTCGGAGATTGATCAATTGTCGAGTTACCCGAGCATCGATACGGAAGTGCTGCGTACCTTTGTCGCGATTGCGGACCAGGGCGGTTTTACCCGGGCCGGTGAATTGGTCAATCGCACCCAATCCGCCGTCAGCATGCAGATGAAGCGGCTGGAAGAAGATGTCCTGCAACGGCGTCTGTTCGAGCGGGACGGGCGCCAGGTCAAGCTGACCGCCGAAGGCCAGGTATTGCTCAGCTACGCCCGACGAATCCTCAAGCTGCACAGCGAAGTCTTCAACACCCTGCGTGAACCGCACATGGTGGGGACTGTGCGCATCGGTACGCCGGACGATTACGTGATGCGGTTCTTGCCCGGGATCCTGCAGCGTTTTGCCCGGTTCTACCCACTGATCGAAATTGAAGTGCACTGCGAATCGTCCAAGCAATTGCTGTTGCGCCACGACCTCGACCTGTCCATCGTCACCCGCAAGCCGGGCGACGAAATCGGCCAGTTGCTGCGCAAGGAACGCTTTGTCTGGGCCGAAGCCGCGTGCTTCAACGTCCACGAGCAAACACCGCTGCCGCTGGCGATGTTCAACAGTGACTGCTTCTGCCGGCAATGGGCCTGCAATGCATTGGACGCCATGGGCCGTGAGTATCGCGTAGCGTACAACAGCTCGAGCTTGTCGGCGCTGATGGCGGTGGTGGGCGCGGGCCTGGCGATCACCGCGCAGCTGGAAAGCCTGCTGACTCCGGACATGCGCGTGCTCGGTGAGGCCGAGAACCTGCCGGAACTGCCCGAAGCCAGCATCATGCTGATCCGCAACCTGCACAACCCATCGCCGATCACCGAGTGCTTGGCCGAGCACATTATCGAAGGCTTCAAACTTTAAGGGCGAGCAGCACCGCACACAGCACCAGGAAAGCGCAAAACAGCCCGCGCAACAGCCGTTCCGGCAGGGCGTGGGCGACTTTCACCCCCCAACTGATGCTCATCAACCCACCGACCGCCAATGGCACACCGATCAGCCAATCCACCTGTTGGTGCACCGCGTAGGTCGCCAATGTGACGCCCGTGCTGGGCAACGCCAACGCCAGCGACAGCCCCTGGGCGACCACCTGGCTGGTCCCGAACAGGCTGGTCAGCACAGGCGTTGCCACCACTGCCCCACCCACGCCGAACAACCCGCCCATGGTTCCGGAAGCGGCACCGAGCACACCCAGCCATGGCCAGGCATAACGCATTTGCGAAGACATGGACGGTGGGGCGGCGAACATCCGGATCAGGTTGTAGGCCGATAAGGCAACCAGGAAGGCGACGAAGCCCATGCGCATGGTTTGCGCATCGATCCCCACCGCCCAGATCGAACCGAGCCAGGCGAAACAAAAACCCATCGAAGCCAACGCAAGCGCATGACGCCACTCGATGCGATTGCGCTGGTGATAGCGCCACAGCGCCAGCATCACGTTCGGCACCACCATCACCAACGCCGTGCCCTGGGCGATCTGCTGATCGAGGCCGACCCAAACGCCCAGCAGCGGAATGGCAATCAACCCACCGCCGATGCCGAAGAGCCCACCCAGGGTCCCCAAAACGGTGCCAAACAGCAGATACGTCACGAACTCGATCACAGGGCTTTTCCTTCTGTCAGGCGGTTCATCCTACGCAGTCGGCGCTAGCGGGGAAACGCACAGCAACGCACAATGGCTGTGCCAATTTCGCACAAGCACCGACAACACCATGAATCCCAATCAACTGACCGAACAACTGGGCTTGTTCCTCGACGTCCTGGAAAGCGGCAGTTTTTCCGCCGCGTCCCGTCGCCATCCGCTGACTCCCTCGGCCGTGGCACGCCGTATCGACAGCCTGGAAAGCGCCGTCGGCAGCCAACTGTTCATTCGCACGACCCATGCGGTACGGGCGACTCCGGCCGGCCAGGCCTTTGCCGAACGTGCGCGGCGAATCGTCGAGGAATTGCGCCTGGCGCGGGCGGAGGCGGTATCCTTGAGCCACGCGCCGGAAGGCCTGATCCGCGTCGACGCACCGGCCGCATTCGGGCGTCGTCACCTGGCACCGGTGATTGCCGACTTCCTCACGCTCTACCCCGGGCTCGACGTGCAACTGCATCTGATCGACAGCTTTGTCGATATGCAGGGTTCGAACCTGGGCAAAGTCGATCTGGTATTGCGTGCCGGACAAATGGCCGACACACGACTGGTCGCCACGCCATTGGCGAGCATGGTGCGCATTGCCTGCGCCAGTCCCGATTACCTGCAGCGTCGTGGCATGCCGACCGATCCGTCGCACCTGGTCGACCACGACGGCCTGGACTGGGAGGGCCTGGCTCCGCCGTTCGCCTGGCGCTTCGCCCGCGATGGGCAGATGCAACTGCATCGGCCGGCACGGATCCGCATGAGTGCCAACAATGCCGAAGCGTTGGTCTGCGGGGCACTGGCCGGCTTAGGCATCGCGCATCTGCCGACCTGGCTGACCAGCGAATACCTGCTGCGGGGCGAACTGCTACCGCTGTTTTGCGAAAACGGCCTGCCGGAACCGGAAAGCACTGGCATCTATGCCTTGCGCCTGGAGCAACAACCCAGCGCGCGCAGTCGCCTGTTGCTGGAATACCTCAAGACCCGTTTCAGCCCAATCCCGCCGTGGGACCTGGCGTTGCGAACCAACCTTGACCGCCATTAATCGAAAATTACCTGGCGCATTAAAGATTCGCCCGCTAGATTCATCACGATCATTGATTGAAGGTTCTGCCATGACAACCCAGCGCGACACCCCCGAGGCCTGCGAAGCCTTGTTGCTCGACAACCAGGTCTGCTTCGCCCTGCATTCCACGTCGCTGTTGATGACCAAGGTCTACAAGCCACTGCTGCAAGCCCTGGGCCTGACGTATCCGCAATACCTGGCCATGATGGTGTTGTGGGAAAAGGACGGCTTGACCGTCGGCGAAATCAGCACACGCCTGCTCACCGACCCCGGTTCACTGACGCCGTTGCTCAAGCGCCTGGAAGCCGAAGGCCTGCTGAGCCGTACCCGCAGCCGTGAAGACGAACGCGTGGTGATCGTCGAGCTCACCGAACAGGGCCGCGCCTTGCGTGAAAAAGCCCTGGACATCCCTCAATGCATCCTCGCCGCCAGCGGCCAGACCCTGGAACAGTTGAAGAAGCTGCAACTGGACCTGCAAGCACTGCGCGGGCATTTGCAGGACAGCCTCTGAGCCTCTGAACACCACCAATTACTGTGGGAGCGCGCCTGCTCGCGATGAGGGCAGCACCTCCAAGATTCCCCTCAGCCAATCCACCTATCGTGAGCAGGCTCTCCCACATCAATCTCAGGCGGACTCGGCATCCGTGCCTGCCTCCAGTCCGTGGGAGCAAAGCTTGCTCGCGATGGCCCCCTTCCCCTCACCGCAAAACCCCTTTCAAACGCAATTTTTTTTCATCTCATAAAAACCATTTAAATCAATAGATTAAAGCCAGTGAAGTGACTCGAAGCCTGCTTCGCTCGAAAATTTATATTGCGCGCAAAATATTAGCGCTATACCTTCACCTCACACCTAATTAGCGCGCAAACATTTAGCGCAAAAACATAAACCCAAAACGAGGCTATCACCATGAAAACGCTCTACACCGCAATCGCAACCTCCACTGGCGGCCGTGACGGTCGTGCGATCTCCAGCGACAACATCCTCGACGTCAAACTCGCCACGCCCAAGGAACTCGGCGGTGCCGGCGGTGCAGCGACCAACCCTGAGCAACTGTTCGCCGCTGGTTACTCGGCCTGCTTCATCGGCGCACTGAAGTTCGTCGCCAGCCAGAGCAAACGCAAGATCCCGGACGACGCTTCGATCACCGCCCATGTCGGCATCGGTCAGATCCCCGGCGGTTTCGGCCTCGACATCGACCTGCACATCAGCCTGCCGGGACTGGACCAGGCCGACGCGCAAAGCCTGGTGGACGCGGCTCACCTGGTCTGCCCGTACTCCAACGCCACTCGCGGCAACGTCGATGTGCGCCTGCACGTGACCGTTTAACTCACCCATCGCGGATCGACTTGAGGAGATGCACATGAACACGTTCAGCAAAGCCCTGACCGGCACCCTGCTCGCTCTCAGCGTCAGCAGCGCCTTCGCCGATGGCGGCGTCGAGCGCAACACCCAGGCGTTTCTCGATGCATTGAATGCCGGTACCGGCAAGCCGCTGGAGCAACTGTCGCCGAAGGACGCCCGCGCGGTACTGGTCGGGGCCCAGGCCGGAGTGAAACTGACCTTGCCCAAGACAGATGTCAGCGAGAAGACCATTCAGGCCGATGGCCAGTCGATCAGCCTGACCATCGTTCGCCCGGCCGGGGTCAAGGGTGAATTACCCGTGTTCATGTTCTTCCACGGCGGTGGCTGGGTCCTAGGAGACTTTCCGACCCACGAACGCCTGGTTCGGGATCTAGTGGCGGGATCGGGGGCCGTCGCGGTGTTCGTCAACTACACGCCCTCCCCCGAGGCGCATTATCCGGTGGCGATTAACCAGGCTTACGCCGCAACCAAATGGGTGGCCGAGCACGGCAAACAGATCAATGTCGATGGCAAACGCCTGGCCGTGGCCGGTAACAGCGTCGGCGGCAACATGGCAGCTGTCGTGGCGCTGATGGCCAAGGACAAAGGCACGCCGGCAATCCGCTTCCAGGCCCTGTTATGGCCGGTGACCGATGCCAGCTTCGAGACCGCGTCCTACAACCAGTTCGCCGAAGGCCACTTCCTCAGCAAGAACATGATGAAGTGGTTCTGGGACAACTACACCACCGATGCCGGGCAGCGTAACGAAATCTATGCCTCACCGCTGCGGGCCAGCACTGCGCAACTCAAAGGCCTGCCACCCGCGCTGGTACAGACCGCCGAGGCCGATGTGCTGCGTGACGAAGGGGAAGCCTATGCCCGCAAGCTGGACGCGGCGGGAGTGTCGGTCACGGCGGTGCGCTACAACGGCATGATTCACGACTATGGCTTGCTCAACGTCGTGAGCCAGGTACCGGCGGTACGTTCGGCGATGCTGCAGGTGTCCGAAGAGCTCAAGCAGCACTTGAAATAACAGGTGGCGAAACACTATAGGAGCAAGGCTTGCCCGCGATGAAACAGCTTGGTATTCCTCGAACCGAGGTGCCCGTATCGCGAGCAAGCTTTGCTCCCACACACGCTTTGCAGAAATGAAAAAGCCCGACTCAAAGGTCGGGCTTTTTCATCCACAAGACTTCGCTTACTTAGCGCGGCCTTTGTAGGAACCGCCTTCGCGGGTATCGATCTCGATCATATCGCCGATTTCGATGAAGTCAGCAACCGACAGCTCGGTACCGTTCTTCAGCTTGGCAGGCTTCATCACCTTGCCGGAAGTGTCACCGCGAGCGGAGCCTTCGGTGTAGTCGACCTGACGCACGATGGTGGTCGGCAGCTCTACGGAAACCAGACGCTCTTCGAAGAACACGGCTTCGCAGACGTCGGTCATGCCTTCTTCGACGAATGGCAGAACGCTTTCGATGTCTTCGGCGTTCAGCTCGTACATGGTGTAGTCAGTGGTGTCCATGAACGTGTAGGTGTCGCCGCTGATGAAGGACAGGGTCGCTTCCTTGCGGTCGAGGATCACGTCGTCCAGCTTGTCGTCGGCACCGTAGACGGTTTCAGTCTTGTAGCCGGTCAGCAGGTTCTTCAGCTTGGTCTTCATGATCGCGCTGTTACGGCCCGACTTGGTGAATTCAGCTTTCTGAACCAGCCAAGGATCGTTGTCGATACGAATCACGGTACCGGGTTTGAGTTCTTTACCAGTTTTCATTGCGAATATCCGAATTTGGATGGAATGTACAAAAATCTAGGCCGCGTATCATATCCAATTTAGGTAAAACTTCACCAGCGCCGCAGCGAGATCCGGTCGCGAAGCCTGTTCCAGACACCATGCCTGGGCATGTTCGGTCAGTTCCTGGCGCTGTTCCCAGGCCATTTTCCAGTGTTCGGTCATGTCCTGGCCGGCGTTCCAGGCCTTCCAGAGACCGTTGATCGCTTTTTGCGCCGCCTCGTCGAGGCCTTGGGTGTACAGCCGGAGAAATGCGTCGAGCTTTTCCAGGTGCACGTCTTCTTCCTGTTGATAGATGTGCCAGAGTAGCGGCCGGCCGGCCCATTGGGCGCGCACGAAGGAGTCTTCGCCGCGAACAGCGTTGAAATCGCAGCACCATAGCAGTTGGTCATACTGATCCTGTCGGACGAACGGCAGCACTTGCACCGTCAGCGCACCGCGCCGATGCAGCGCACCGACGCCCAGGCCGTCGACCCCAAGCCAGCGTTCGACATCCCCCAGCACCCGCCCTTCGGGCACCAATACATGAAACGACTGGACACCGGACGCCATCGCATCGAACCAACTCGCCAGCCCGGCGTTTTCATAGGCGAACAGTGAGATCAGGCAGCTCTCCGGCGCCCGCTCGACACCCAGCCCTTGCAGGAATAGCCGTTGTGCCGTGGGGTCCTGTTGAAATTGCCGACGGCGCTCCAGCAGACCCGCCTCACGCAGCAGGCCCCCCGTCCCCTCCTGGAAGCCTGGAAAAAAGAAATATTTCTGCACCTGCTTGTATTTGACCGACGGCAGTCCGTGGCAGCCGATCACCCAGTCCTCGGCGCTCAGATAATCGAGGTTCATCCACAGCGGCGCTGTCGGCCGGGCGGCCATGGCATCCATATAGGCGGCCGGCAACTGGCAGGCAAACGCGGCGATCACCACTTCGGCGGCCTCGGTGGACGGCCAGTCCGCAGGCCAGTGGCAGACCTGCACGCCTTGCTGCCATTGCTCGGACAGGGTGATATCGATTTCCGGACACAGCCGTTCGAAAGCCCGCAGATCATCGACCCATAGCCGCACCGCGCATCGATGCTCGGCCACCAGTTGTCGGGCCAGGCGCCATGTGACGCCAATGTCGCCAAAGTTATCGACGACGGTGCAAAAAATATCCCAGCGCACAGTCATTCGCGATTCCCCAGGGCAAAGGCGTGATTGTCCCGAATAAGCCGATCATGCAGAAGAGCCGACGGCGATTAATCTTCATGCGACAATCATCGCCCACCGAGCCACTGCCAGGAAGCAGCCATGCCTGATCACCCGTCCGCCCCACGCCTTTCAGCCGTGCAATTGACCCTCAGCATTGCCTTGGGCCTGTGGTTGGGGTTCTTGGCCATTGTCCTGACGGGTTGGCTGCTGTCGAAATACCTGCTTGATGGCCCCATGGCCCCAATGGCCGCCGCCATGCATCAGTTGGCGCAACCGCCGGCACCACCACCGGCCGCCGAACCCCCGACACCGATGTTCGAGCAATACCAGCAGAACCTGCAGAAAAACGAACAGCGGCAGGCACTCGACCAGGCGCGCAGCAATCCTCGCAACCTGTCCAACCCCAAATGCCAGTTCTGGCTGCAACAGAACCAGAACGCCCCCAGTGAAAAAAGCCGCGCCAACGTTTTGCAATTCTGCGAATGAATATGAACAAACAGACCGTCCACCAGTTGATCCTCGACAAACTCAAGATTGACCTGGAGATCGCCGAACGCGCCGCCCTGACCGCCTACGAGACTGCGACCCACGAGGAAAACATCGCCGAAAACAAGTACGACACTCTCGGCCTGGAAGCGTCTTACCTAGCGGCCGGGCAAGCCAGGCGCGTGGAGGAAATCCGCCAGGCCCTCGCCCTCTGCCAGAACCTGACGCTACGGCCCTACGACGAGCAGCGCGGTATCCAGGTCGGGACGTTGATCGGCCTGGAAGATGAGGACGGACGCCAGCAGTGGCTGTTCCTCGGGCCGGATGCGGCGGGCCTGAAGGTCTCGCTGGTGGGCCAGCCGATCACGGTCATCACCCCTCGCTCACCGCTGGGCCAAGGCCTGCTGGGCAAGTTCGAAGGGGATGAAGTGGAGATCGTGGTGGGGGGCGCCCGGCAACAGTTCGCTGTCACCGAGGCTGTATAGACAGGCTTTAATGCACTGGCAGTTCGACACCGTCGAACAGCTCTTCGAGTTCCTGCTTGTTGTGGCACTGGATGGCCTTGGCCATGACTTCCCGGGTCAGGTGTGGCGCGAACTTCTCGATGAAGTCGCACATGAAACCCCGCAGGAAGGTACCCCGCCGGAAACCGATCTTGGTGATGCTCGATTCGAACAGCTCACTGGCGTCCAGCACGACCAGGTCGCTGTCCAGCTTGGTGTCGACCGCCATTTTCGCCACGATGCCCACGCCCAGGCCCAGGCGGACATAGGTCTTGATCACGTCGGCGTCGGCGGCGGTGAACACCACTTTCGGGGTCAGGCCACGATGGCTGAAGGCCTCGTCGAGTTTCGAACGTCCGGTAAAACCGAACACGTAGGTCACGATCGGGTATTCGGCCAGCGCTTCTAGGGTCAGCTTCGGCAGCTTGGTCAGTGGATGCCCCTGGGGGACGACGACGCAGCGGTTCCAGCGATAGCACGGCATCATCACCAGGTCACCGAACAACTCCAGGGCTTCGGTGGCAATGGCGAAATCCACTGTGCCATCGGCCGCCATTTCGGCGATCTGCATCGGCGAGCCCTGGTGCATGTGCAGCGCCACATCCGGGTATTGCTTGATGAAATTGCTGATCACCGGTGGCAAGGCGTAACGGGCCTGGGTGTGGGTGGTGGCGATCGACAGGGTGCCTTTTTTCTCGTTGGAGAACTCCTGGGCGATCTGCTTGATGCTCTCGACCTTGCGCAGGATCTCGCCGGCGGTGGTGATGATGCGCTCACCGGCCGGGGTCACGCGGGTCAGGTGCTTGCCGCTGCGGGCGAAGACTTCGACCCCCAGTTCATCCTCCAACAGGCGGATCTGCTTGCTGATGCCAGGTTGCGATGTGTAGAGACTTTGGGCTGTAGCGGAAACGTTGAGGTCGTGGTGCGCCACTTCCCAGATGTAGCGCAGTTGTTGAAGCTTCATATGTATCCCTCAAAGCAGTTGGACGCCACGGGCATCAGCGACGGTGTATATAACTATATGAATGGTTTAAACAATAAATCTAGAACTTTTTATAAAAAGGCCATCATTTAGCCTCAAGCTTCGCCGTGACGCCGGCGCTGCACCAGCGGCACCAGGTAGACCGGCACTCGGGCCAACTGCAATACCCGTGCGGCGGTCCTGCCCAAAGGCGCCTCGGCACTGACTCCTTGGCAATGACTGCCGACGATCAGCAAGTCGACGGAGAGTTTCGCGGCCTGTTCGAGAATCACCTGGGAAGGATCGCCCTGAAACACCCGGACCGATTTGATCAGCTTCAAATCCTGCTGCCCCTCCCCCAGTTCCTCACGAAAGTTGTCCAGTACCCGCTGCTCGATATTGGCCATCACCGTATTCAGACCCTGGCGATGGAATTCGTTCAGCGCCTGCTCATCGAGATAGCTTTGCAACACCGATTCGGCGAACAGCCCCATCGGTTCTACCGCATGCACCACATACAACTCGGCTTCAAACGTCCGTGCCAACGCCAAGGCATGCTGCATCACATACGGGGCATAAAGCCCCAGGTCTGTGGCGTACAGCATCGAACGAATCATGTGACCTCCTCGCGTGCCAGAATGGCGGAGATTGATTCAGCTTAGCAGCGCCTCGATGAGTACGACGTGCGGCTTGATGTCCTGAAGAACGGGCGGTCAAAGCTTCACTTCGTTACTGATGCCGTGGGGCACGTGGCCAGTGGCGACCACTTCGCGAGCCAGCTCGCAGTGACCGGTCTGGTCGTCGAAAAATACATCGGCGGCAAAGGCCTCGAGGAAGGCCGATTTGGTCAGGCCGCCGAGGAACAACGACTCATCCAGGCGAATGTCCCACTCGCGCAAGGTGCGGATGACCCGTTCGTGGGCCGGCGCCGACCGGGCCGTGACCAGCGCCGTGCGGATCGGGCAGGCATCCTCGGGAAACTCACGCTGCAGCGCATTGAGCGCTGCCAGGAAACCCTTGAACGGCCCGCCCCGCAGCGGCTCGCGCGCGGCCTGGCGTTCGCTGGCCTGGAACGCTTCCAGGCCGCCGGCCTGATAGACACGCTCCGACTCATCGGAAAACAGCACCGCGTCACCGTCGAAGGCAATGCGCAGTTCTTCACTGGCCGCGCGGCTGGCCCCGCCGGACAGGATGGTGGCTGCGGCGAACCCGGCGTCCAGGGCACTGCGTACGTCCTCGGCATGGGTGGACAAGAATAGATCGCAACCGAATGCCTTGAGATACGGGTAAGGACTGCGACCGCCCACGAACGCTGCGCGTGAGATCGCCAGGCCGTAATGATGGATCGAGTTGAACACGCGCAGGCCCGTGTCCGCGCTGTTGCGCGAGACCAGGATCACCTCGACCCGGGCTCGCCCCAGATGCTCGTTGAGGCTCAGCAGTTTTTGCACGAGGGCGAAGGCGTCCCCGGGTCCGAGGACTTCGTCTTCATGCTCGATCTGGTATTGCCGATAGGCCTCGACGCCGCTCGACAGGTACACCTTGTGGCTTTCGCTCAGGTCGAACAGCGCCCGTGACGAAATCGCCAGCACCAGTTTGTCGTCAATGTTGTTTGCCATGTCGCCCCCCCCTTAGGCTTTGTACGAAAAGTGCCTGCGCGACGATCAGCGGTTGCGTCGGTCCATGAACGCCAACGCCTGATACAAGGCTTCGATTTTCGGCAACTCGCACCCCAGCGCTTTCGCCGCCGCCAAAGGCCGGGCGTAGATCGCGTCCAACTCCAGCGCGCGCCCGTGGGAATAATCGTGATGCATGCTCGGCCGGTAGTCGGGCATTTTCTCGGTCATCGCGAACAGATAGTCGGCATAGCCCGGCGCAATGGCATGCCCGCAAGCGTGGGCGCCCTGAACCACTTCGGCCATCAAGGTGCGAATCAACGCGCGGCTCTGGTCGTCGGCCATCAACGGCGTGGTACTGGCGCCCAACAGCACCGAAAGGCCGTTGTACGGCACATTCCACACCAGCTTCTGCCAGCGGGCCTGTTGCAGGTCGGGCATGGCCTGGGAGTCGATACCGGCGACGCGGAACAGCGTCGCCGCTTCCTCGACAACGGCCAGGCGTCCTGCCTGATCGTGGCAGGGGCCGCTGTGGTAACCGACGTTGACCGCGCCCAGGGCCTGATGGGCAATCACGCCGGGACCGACACGGTGCACGCAGATCAGGCACAGTCCGCCCAACAGGTGCAACGAATCCGGCAGCATGGGACGCAGATCGTCTTCGACACCCAGGCCATTCTGCAACAGCAGGACTTTTGCACCCTCAGCGGCAGCCTGGACAATGGCCGGGGCCAGCTCGGCATTGCTGGTGGTCTTGGCGCCCACCAGTAGCCAGTCGCACGGCGGCATGTCGATCGCGGAGCAATACGCCTGGGCCGGGTTGAGGGTCAATGCACCGTGAATCGCGCTGTCGACCTGCAAGCCGCTCTCGACCACCGCGCCAAATTCGCTGCGTAGCAGAAAGTGCACATCAAAACCGGCGCGGGCCAGCATCACACCGTAGAACCCGCCAATTGCCCCGGTGCCGATCACCCCGATCCGCGGTTTAACGCCTGCCTGCATCGTTGCCAATCCTCTGGTAAATAGCCTGCGCCCATCATTACACAACCCTCCGGCAAAGGGATTAGCTGTGGGAGCAAGGCTTGCCCGCGATGAAGTTGACGCGATTTATCTTGGAACCGAGGCGAATTCATCGCAGGCACGGCTTGCTCCCACAGCCCCCCGGCGCAATAAAACCGGGCGCAGCCCATTGTCGAGCGGCCTCCGAACGCGATAAGGTTCGGCTCCCCGACGCGCTTAAAATCCGCTGTGCACCGCCGCGCGGGGATCGCTGGCGGCCGGCACCCGTGACCTGACGAGTAACACGATGGCTGATTTACCGATCAATGACCTTAACGTCGCCTCCAACGAGACCCTCATCACGCCTGACCAGCTCAAGCGCGATATCCCCCTGAGCGACGCTGCCCTGCGCACCGTGACCAAGGGCCGGGAAGTCATTCGTAACATCCTCGATGGCACCGACCATCGCCTGTTCGTGGTCATCGGGCCCTGCTCGATCCATGACATCAAGGCCGCCCACGAATACGCCGAACGCCTGAAAGTGCTGGCTGCGGAAGTTTCCGACACCCTGTACCTGGTCATGCGCGTCTATTTCGAGAAGCCTCGGACCACCGTCGGCTGGAAAGGCCTGATCAACGATCCGTACCTGGACGACTCCTTCAAGATCCAGGACGGCCTGCACATCGGTCGCCAACTGCTGCTGGACCTGGCGGAAATGGGCCTGCCCACCGCCACCGAAGCCCTGGACCCGATCTCCCCGCAGTACCTGCAGGACCTGATCAGTTGGTCGGCCATTGGCGCGCGCACCACCGAATCCCAGACCCACCGCGAAATGGCCTCCGGCCTGTCGTCGGCAGTGGGCTTCAAGAACGGCACCGACGGCGGCCTCACCGTGGCGATCAACGCCTTGCAATCGGTTTCCAGCCCTCACCGTTTCCTGGGTATCAACCAGGAAGGCGGCGTGTCGATCGTCACCACCAAGGGCAACGCCTACGGTCACGTGGTGCTGCGCGGTGGCAACGGCAAGCCGAACTATGACTCTGTCAGCGTCGCACTCTGCGAACAGGCCCTGAACAAGGCCAAGATCAAGCCCAACATCATGGTCGATTGCAGCCACGCCAACTCCAACAAGGATCCGGCACTGCAACCGCTGGTCATGGAGAACGTGGCCAACCAGATCCTGGAAGGCAACCAGTCGATTATCGGCCTGATGGTCGAGAGTCACCTGAATTGGGGTTGCCAGGCGATCCCGAAAGACCTCTCCGATTTGCAGTACGGCGTTTCCATTACCGACGCCTGCATTGACTGGAGCGCCACCGAGAACACCCTGCGCAGCATGCACGCCAAGCTCAAGGACGTACTGCCGAAGCGTCAGCGCAGCTGATTGGCCTGCCTGGATACATAAAAAAGCAAAGCATAAAAAAACGCCGGACTTTTCAGTCCGGCGTTTTTTTGGGAAATCGGTTTTGTCAGAGCTTTGCGGCGTGCCGCTGGTGACGCTCCATGTAGCGCTCCACATAGGAACAGGACGGGATCACCGTATAGCCCATTTCTTCGGCGTATTGCAGCGCCCTTTCGGTCAATGCCGCCGCAATGCCCCGGCCCCGCAAGGCATTGGGCACGAAGGTGCGATAGATATCCAGGGTCTGCTTGCCCAGGTCCATATAGGTCAGGTAGGCACGATGACCGTCCACATTGGTCTCGAACTGATGACCAGCCTGGTCATGGTGGATGGTAACCGCATCGCTCATCACTACTCCTCGCGGGTCTGAATGCTGACCCCTACCTTACCGATGTTTTTCCGGCGAAGGAACCTCTACGCCACCCCGTGCCTTCCTGGTCACCGAGCGCCAAAATCGACCCGCTCAAAACCCGAGCACGTCGTGAATAGTAGGCACCAATGACGCAAATGCTCAAGGCACACCTGTCACTGGAGGGATAAAATCCCTCCGCTGTATCGGTTGAGCCGCTTCGTCACGCAGTAGTCGGCCACGGTGCAATAGCTGTACATCGCCAGTTGTTGAGTCTTGAGACGAACTCGCCTAGTTAAAGTCACCACCTACCAACAAGATGCCTGGCACGCTGCACAAAATTTGTACAGAAGTGTATGCGAATCAATAAACAACGACGTTAGTAGGACTGCAAGAGTTCGTCCCACCGCGGAACTTTTCCCCGCTTGCGCGCTCCCACCACGGGCTTGGAGCTGTTTATTTTTTCAACAAGCAGAAGAAAAGTTGCTCGAAAAAGAATCACCAACTACAATTTTTTTGCTTCTTGCGCTACGTCAGTTTACTTACTACAAGTAACGGGTAGTATGTACGCCGGCTAACTCCCCAGTCTGGGGAGACAGTCATTAAATAGAAAGTCCTTGAAGGGGAACACGATGAACAACGTTCTGAAATTCTCTGCTCTGGCCCTGGCCGCAGTTCTGGCTACCGGTTGCAGCAGCGCATCGAAAGAAACCGAAGCACGTCTGACTGCTACCGAAGACGCAGCAGCTCGCGCCCAAGCTCGTGCAGACGAAGCTTACCGTAAAGCTGATGAAGCTCTGGCTGCTGCTCAAAAAGCACAACAGACTGCTGACGAAGCTAACGAGCGTGCTCTGCGCATGCTGGAAAAAGCTAGCCGCAAGTAATAATCCCTCGGGATTGTTATCGAGCCGACCCATTTTTTGGGTCGGCTTTTTTTTGGACTTTAGGCTCTGTACGAAAAGTCTTGAGACGAAGGTCAGGCAGGGCGAAAACAGCCGAGTAACGCCCGGGGTCGCGTCCGACTGAACTGAAGTACATGAGCATTGCGAGGCTGTTTTCAACGCAGCCTGAACGAGTATCAAGGCTTTTCGCACAGAGCCTAGAGCTACTCCCCGGTGTTTCACCAGGCAATAAAAACCCGCCAGCATCGTCCAATGTCGGCGGGTGGATAGACGAAGAACTTACTGTTGCAAATCGATCGGCGCGCTCGAGACCATAGGTGCCGATGCGCCTGGAACAGCAATCTCCACTGGCAGACCGTCTTCAGCCGCCACCACGTCACGGACCACGTCCCAGTCCATGCGCAGGTTACTGGTGATGTCCTCTCGCTTGAGCATCGCGTTGATCACAGCGGTGTGCTTGTCCACCACCGATGGGTTGCCCTTGTCGTCCAGTGGGGTGTGGGCTTCCAGGTAAACCTTGCCGCCGCTCACGCCGAGCTTGTACGGATCATTGATGATCCGTACCGAAGTACCGACCGGCACCATCTTGGCCATTTCCAGTACGTTGTTGTTGAACATCCGGAAACAGCCATGGCTGGTGCGCATGCCGATGCCAAACTTCTTGTTCGAACCGTGGATCAGGTAGCCCGGCGTGCCCAGGGTGAACTTGAACGGCCCCAGTGGGTTATCCGGACCGGCCGGCACCACGCTGGGCAGCGGGTCGCCGTCGGCGGCATGTTCGGCCCTGATCGAGGCTGGCGGAGTCCAGGTCGGGTTCGGCGTCTTGGCGGTGATGCTGGTATGGGCAATCGGCGATCCCCAGCCTTCGCGACCGATCCCCAGCGGGAAGGTGTAGACCACATTCCGACCTTTAGGGAAATAGTAGAGGCGGTACTCAGCCAGGTTGATCACGATGCCTTCACGCGGGCCCGGCGGCAGGATGAAACGGGTCGGCAGGACGACCTCGGTGCCCGTCCCCGGCAACCACGGGTCGACCCCAGGGTTGGCGGCGACCATCTCGCTGTAGCCCAGATCGTAGGTGGTACCCAGGTCGGCGAAGGTGTCTTCGTACTTGGCCTTGATGACCTGCACCTGGCCCACGATGTCCTCACCCGGCGGAGGCAGGGGCAGCTCCAATGCAGCGACAGGGCCCGCCATACACAGGGCGGCAAGAGACAGGCAGCGGGCAACGACAGGCAAGCGCGGCAACATCCGGGAAATCCTTCGCAGAT
This sequence comes from Pseudomonas citri, assembly GCF_025336485.1. Lineage (GTDB taxonomy): Bacteria > Pseudomonadota > Gammaproteobacteria > Pseudomonadales > Pseudomonadaceae > Aquipseudomonas > Aquipseudomonas citri. The sequence continues at coordinate 157,357 of NZ_JAODAB010000002.1, forward strand.
CGAACAAAGAGGGTGAAAACGACGATTGTACACCGCCCCCCGTAATTTCGGGGAGAGCGGCAATGGCGCGTTCGATACGCAGCATTTTTGAGCGAGCGTGGATCCTGCGGGAGCGCGGGGTTTACAACTCGAACCGCAGCTCCGGCCAGATCGGCGAGGTGCCGCGCTTCTGCGACTCCAGGATCGCCCGGCACAACGAACACAGGCGATGGTCCTGGAAGATCTTGCGATCCACGCCCGACCAGCGCGGCTGCGCCGGCAACAGGCTGCCACAGAGCGTCCGGTCGGCCGAGCCGCCGAGTTCCAACTGACGGGTCACCAGGTGCACCCGCACTTCCTGGCAGGCGAACAGATCCAGCTGCTCGTCAGGCTCGATCAGCTGATAGGCAAACAAGGACCAGGCGGGACGCGGCATCAAGGGCTCCAAATCGGGGGCGCCACATTAGCCGAAAGCCCGCCTGTAGAAAAGCATCAAAGCAGCGGTTTGAGCGTCGGCCAGACATTTTCCAGCAACTTGCCCTGGGCTGCGACGGACGGGTGCAGTCCGTCCCCCTGCATCATCCCGGAAACACCGCCGATGTCCTTGAGGAAAAACGGCACCAACGGCACGTTTTTCTCGTCCGCAAGGGTGCTGTAGACCCGGGCAAAGGCATCGGTGTAGCGCCGGCCATAGTTGGGTGGCAATTGCATGCCCAGCAAAAGCACCTTGGCACCGCTGGCACGTGCACTGTCGATCATCGCTGCAAGGTTTTGTTGCAATTGTGTTGGCGGCTGTCCACGCAGGCCGTCGTTGCCGCCCAGCTCAAGGATCACCAGGTCCGGCTTATGGGCTGCAAGCAGCGCGGGCAGCCGCGCCTGGCCGCCTGCGCTGGTGTCGCCACTGATGGAGGCATTGACCACTTTATCGTCAAAACCCTCGGCCTTGAGCCGTTGCTCGAGCAACGACACCCACCCTTGCCGGGTATCCAGGCCGAAAGCCGCGCTGATACTATCGCCGACGATCAGGACCGTACCCGCCGCTGCTTCCTGGGCCATGCACATCAGGGCCAGGCCGGCACTCAAAAACCACACACGCATCGGACTCTCCATGGGCTCAAGCATTCTCACCGCGACGGACCTTAGCAAAGTGGTTCCCAGCGCGGAAGGTGAACTGACCATCCTGCACGAACTCAGCCTGGAACTGAACAAAGGCGACAGCCTGGCCATCGTCGGCGCGTCCGGCTCCGGCAAATCCACCCTGCTGGGCCTGCTGGCCGGCCTCGACCTGCCCAGCGGGGGCGAAGTGACGCTCGCCGGCCAGGCCCTCAGCACACTGGATGAAGACCAGCGGGCGCGGATCCGCGCCGAGCATGTGGGTTTTGTCTTCCAGTCGTTCCAACTGCTCGACAGCCTCAATGCGCTGGAAAACGTCATGCTGCCGCTGGAGCTCGACGGCCGCAAGGATGCCCGTGAGCGCGCCACGCAACTGTTGCAGCGTGTCGGCCTGGGCCAGCGCCTGACCCATTCACCGCGCCAGCTCTCCGGCGGTGAGCAGCAACGCGTGGCCATTGCCCGTGCTTTCGCCGCCGAACCCGACGTGCTGTTTGCCGACGAACCCACCGGCAACCTCGACAGCCATACCGGCGAGCGGATCAGCGACCTACTGTTCGACCTGAACAAGGAACGCGGCACCACCCTGGTGCTGGTCACCCATGATGAACGCCTGGCCCATCGCTGCCGGCGCCTGATCCGACTTGAAGCCGGCCAGATGGTCGCGCCCCTGGAGCCTTGATGGCACGCTTGCCGCTGTTGCGCCTGTTCAGTCTCGCTGTCCGCCAATTGTTGCGCGACGCTCGCGCCGGTGAGTTGCGGGTGTTGTTCTTCGCCTTGCTGGTGGCGGTGGCGGCGAGTACCGCCATCGGTTATTTCGGGGCCCGCCTCAACGGCGCGATGATGATGCGCGCTACCGAATTCCTCGGTGCCGACCTGCTGCTCGAAGGCAGCTCGCCCGCCCGCCCCGAACAGATCCGCAGCGGCACGGAGCTGGGCCTGGAACATGCCCGGGTCGTCGAATTTTCCAGCGTCGTGGCCACCGACAATGGCATCCAGCTCTCCAGCGTCAAGGCCGCCGACGAGGCCTACCCATTGCGTGGCGAGCTCAAGAGCGCCCCGGCGCCGTTCGCCCCGGAGCAGCCCGGCGGACGCCCGAACCCTGGCGAAGCCTGGGTCGAAGCGCGCCTGTTGACGGCACTGGACCTCAAGATCGGCGACAGCATCGACGTCGGCAACCAGACGCTACGCTTGAGCCGCGTCCTGACCTACGAGCCGGATCGCGCCGGTAACTTCTACAGCCTTACCCCTCGCGTCCTGATCAATCTCAAGGACCTGGAAGCCACTGGCGTGGTGCAACCCGGCAGCCGGGTCAGCTATCGCGACCTGTGGCGCGGGCCAGCGCCCGCACTGCAAACCTATCGCGACCTGATCAAGCCGGGCCTGGAGGCCCACCAGCGCCTGCAGGATGCCCGTGATGGCAACCGGCAAATCGGCGGCGCCCTGGGCAAGGCCGAGCGTTACCTGAACATGGCCAGTCTGGTGGCAGTGCTGTTGTCCGGCGTCGCCGTCGCCCTCTCGGCCAACCGTTTCGCCAGCCGACGCTTCGATGCAAGCGCCCTGCTCCGTTGCCTGGGGCTTTCCCGCCGGGAAACCCTGGTGCTGTTCAGCCTGCAATTGGCCGTGCTGGGACTTTTGGCCAGCCTCTGCGGCGCCCTGCTCGGCTGGGTCGCCCAGCTGGGGCTGTTCGCCTTGTTGCATGACCTGTTGCCCACCACGGTACCGCCGGGAGGATGGCTGCCCGCCGTCGCCGGGATCGGCACCGGGCTGGTCGCACTGGCCGGGTTCGCCCTGCCGCCGCTGGCCGCATTGGGCCGGGTGCCGCCGTTACGCGTGCTGCGCCGGGACCTGCTGCCAATCCCGTCCAGCACCTGGATGGTCTATGGCGCCGCATTGGGCGCCCTGGGCCTGATCATGTGGCGCCTGAGCCTGGACCTGGTGCTGACCTTCGCCCTGCTCGGTGGCGGTGTCATTGCCGCCCTGGTGCTCGGTGGCCTGTTGCTGGTCATGCTCCGCAGCCTGCGTCGCCTGCTGGCCCGCGCGTCGCTGCCCTGGCGGCTGGGTCTCGGCCAACTGCTGCGCCATCCCCTGGCGGCGGCCGGCCAGGCGCTGGCATTCGGCCTGATCCTGCTGTCCATGGCATTGATTGCGCTGCTGCGCGGAGAGTTGCTGGACACCTGGCAGAACCAATTGCCGAAAAATGCCCCGAACTATTTCGCCTTGAACATCCTGCCCAACGACAAGCAGGCCTTCACCGACAAGCTGCTGGCATTATCGGCTCAGTCAGCCCCGCTCTACCCGGTGGTCCCCGGACGCCTGATCAGCATCAACGGCGAGCCGGCCACGGAATTCGTCACCAAGGACTCGGCCGGCGACCGGGCGCTGCAACGCGACCTGAGCCTGACCTGGGCCGCAGATCTGCCAGAAGGGAACGTCGTCACGGCCGGGAACTGGTGGCCGCAACAGGCAGCGGACGATATTCCAGGGGTCTCGGTGGAAGGCAAAGTAGCCGAAAACCTCCAGATCAAGCTGGGCGATCGCCTGGTCTTCAGCGTCGGCGGCGTCAATCGGGAAGCGAAGGTCACCAGCCTGCGGGAGATCAACTGGGACAACTTCCAACCCAACTTCTTCATGATCTTCCAGCCCGGCACCTTGAAGGACCTGCCCGCCACCTACCTCACCAGTTTCTATCTGGCGCCGGGCCATGACCTGCAGATCGTCGAGCTGTCCCGAGCCTTCCCGGCGGTGACCATCCTGCAAGTCGAAGCCCTGCTCGAACAACTGCGCAGCATCCTGGCCCAGGTGACCCTGGCCGTGGAATACGTGTTGCTGTTTGTCCTGGCGGCCGGCATGGCCGTGCTGTTTTCCGGCCTGCAGGCGACCCTCGACGAGCGGATTCGCCAGGGCGCGTTATTGCGCGCCCTGGGCGCCGAACGGCCGCTGCTAGTCAAGGCCCGTCGCATCGAGTTCGGCCTGCTGGGCGCGGTCAGCGGCCTGCTTGCCGCCCTGGGTAGCGAGCTGGTGAGCCTGGTGCTCTATCGCTATGCCTTCGACCTGCCCTGGCACCCGCATCCATGGCTGCTGGCATTGCCGCTGGTGGGCGCGTTGCTGATCGGCTCGGCCGGAGTGTTTGGTACCCGCCGAGCGCTGAACGCGAGCCCGCTGACAGTATTGCGTGAGGGTTGATAGACTTTCGGCTTCGCTACTACAAGAAATTGCCATAAGAAATTGCCATGAGCCGTTATCGCCCACCCCGCACCGCCGGTACCGCGCTGATCACCCCCGAAGGTGAAGCGCGGATGCGCGCTGAATTCCATGAACTGTGGCATGTGCGCCGCCCTCAGGTGACCCAGGCGGTCAGCGAGGCGGCGGCCCAAGGGGATCGCTCGGAAAACGCCGAATATACTTATGGCAAGAAAATGCTGCGCGAGATCGACAGCCGCGTACGCTTCCTCACCAAGCGCCTCGAAGCGCTCAAAGTGGTGAGTGAGAAACCCAGCGACCCGAACAAAGTCTATTTTGGCGCCTGGGTCACCGTCGAAGACGAGGACGGCAAAGAAGCCCGTTATCGCATCGTCGGCCCAGACGAACTGGACTTGAAGCAGAACCTGATCAGCATTGACTCGCCGCTGGCGCGAGCCCTGGTAGGCAAGGCCCTGGATGCCGAAGTACGGGTCCAGACGCCGACGGGAGAGAAGCGGGTCTACATCGTCGACATTGCGTATTCGTAATCCAGCGCCTTGAACGGCAAGCACACCCGCCGGCGCCCTCCCCTAAACCGCATCCCTGAACCGCAGCACCTCAACGGCGTGTAATCAGCCCTTGCCGGGCGACGCGGGTCAACTGCCGGATCACTTCAGGAGCGTCCGCCGCGCTGGGGGACTGGATAACGGCCAGGTCGAAACTGTCATTGGCAAAGCGAGCCAGGGACTCACCGTCTTCGACAAACTGGATCAGGAACGCTGCGGGGCCGTGATTGCGACGCGGCCAGCCGTCGAGATACCGCAACAGCGTTGGCTGGTGGGTGCCCCCCAGGAGAATTTTCGGGTTGCGTTGTGTAAGGTTCGCCGTGATTGGCGCAAGACGTACAAGGGGGCTGGGTGCATTCATCGTGTCGTGTCTCTGCCTCAAAAGTCTGCATGGCAGGTGAGAGGCAACACCGAGCCAGCGCTTTAGCGGTATTTCGAAGCCCGTTCCTGGCTTCTGTCGGCGACGAGAGAGTCACCTGGCGCCCCGCAAGTAGCTGTTTAAATCGGCGCATGGGCAGCATCCTAGAGAAGCGGACCGGACAGTGTCAAGAATAGCTGCCATTCGAAATAAAACTGTTCTTCAAGCTCCCTCGCCACGGGTTTTGCGGTGTCTGGGTTGACGTCATCGGAACCGCCAGCAGCCGTGCCCACAAAAACGGATATACCCCCCCTCCAAACCCCACAAAAAAAGGCGCCTCCTTCATTTTCAAAAGAAGCGCCTTTTCCTCGGGCATTTACCACACGTTCCTAGGCAATCACCCCGCAATAGCCCGATCAACCGACAACTTACCGCCCCCCTCGATCAGCACCGCAACGCTACCCGCCAACAAGGCCAGGGCAAATTCATAACCATTGTTGGCCATGAACAAACCGTTACCGATATGCACCGAGAAAATCGCCACCAGCGACAGGAAAGCCAAGCCCAGCGCTGCCGGGCGAGCCAACAGGCCGATGATCAAGGCCAGGCCAGCAAAAAACTCGGTGCCACCGGCCAGCACCGCCATCAGGTAACCCGGGGTCAGGCCGATGCTTTCCATCCACTGCGCGGTCCCCGCCAAGCCGTAGCCACCGAACAGACCGAAGAGTTTCTGCGAACCGTGGGCCGCGAAAATGATGCCTACCGCGATGCGCAGAACCGTCAAACCATAGCCAGCGCGAGTGGTGAGGATTTTGTTGATGAAAGTGCTCATAGCGTGCATTCCTTGGGATTAGGTTGGGTTGGTCGCTATACTAATCAATAAAACTCATGTTAAAAGCGGAAAAAATCCGTAATACCAATCAGTTTATTCGATCACTTGCGTGATGCAACCTTCTGTCCCCTCGGTTCCAACGACTCTCGCTCACGATCAAACGCCAGATAGTATTTGTTCACACTATTAACGTAGCTGACGGCATTCATTCCTACCTGCTCCATGGCGATGCGCTCGACCTGGAAAAACCACTGGTTAGGGTTCAAGCCGCGCCGTCGCGCCTCGGCACGCATGCCTTGGACGCGCTCAGGCCCCATGTTGTAGGCGGCCAGGACGAAGGCCATGCGCTCGCGCTCGTTGAGCTTGGGGCTGGCAAAGAACTTGCGACGGATCAATGCCAGGTATTTCGCCCCGGCCTGGACGTTGCCATCCAGGTTCTGGATGTTATCGACCCCGACCCGCTGGGCCGCCGACGGAGTGATCTGCATCAACCCGGTCGGGCCGCCGCCGTTGCGTGCGGTGGGCTGCAAGGCCGACTCCTTGAAAGCCAGTGCCGCCAGGTTGAGCCAATCCATGCCCTGGGCCTCGGCATGTTTTTGCAGCACCGGGCGCAGTTTCTCCAGGCGTTGGCGGTCGGCCCGGGCCAGCGGGTAGTGAACCTGGTACAAGCGACGGTAGATACGCAGGAAATCCGCGTCCTGGTTGGCCGGCACCTTGTAGGTCGCGAGGAAGCGGTCAACGCTCGCTCGCAGCATGGCGGCGTCGCGACGCACGAACCAATACTCGTCGCTCGGCTCGCCGATCAACAACTGACGGTCAAAGCGCAGCTTGGGAAGGATCTTGCCCCAGCGCTCGGCAATGGGTTGCTCGACGATGGTCAGGTGATAAATCCCGCCCTGGACCATCTCCAACACATCCTCCACGGCCAGCGTGGGGTCAACCCATTCGATCTTCACGGGTGGCAGCTTGAGCAGGGCCAGTTTCTGGTTGATCTGGCCCACCGCATCCCCAGCCACACTGCCATTAGGCAGGGCCAGGGTCTTGCCGGACAACTGTTCCACACGGGTGTAGCGCTTCTCGCCCTTGATGCCCACCAGCAACAACGGCACATCGGTGCGGATCGGATCACTGGCGCTGACCGCATGCCCGGCCTGGGGTTCGAGCAATTCCCCGGGCGCCACCAGATCCCCCTCGCCCCGCTGCAAAGCGCCAAGCAACTGGTCCTTGGCCTTGGGAATGATCTTGAGGGTGATTTCCTGGCCATCGCGGGCATGGCCGTTGAGGTATTGCTCGAACGCCCGCAGGCGATGGTACTCGACGCCGATGGGCTGCCCCTGAACTTCGCCGGAACTGTTGCGGCTCTGGTTGACCAGTACGTTCAGCACCCGGCTGCTGCGGATCTGCGCCAAGTCGCGCACCGTACCCGGTGCCACGGCCTGCACCGGTCCGGGCAGCCGCGCTTCTACCGGCGTTGGCAACCACAGCGAACAACACAACAGTAGTAACACCTGGGAACGTGTCATCCACTCTCCGGAAGGACGACTGCTGACCGCTGCCTTGAAAAATGGGGCGGGATCGACAGAAACAGAGCACCTGGGGCGCTGAAAAAGTGCGCAAGACTGGCACAACGCGTGCCGTTATACCAACCCGACTTGCGGCACGGCCTCAACAGACAGCCTCAACCCGTTGTAGTTCTTGGCTTTTCTTATAAATCTACAGCTCTGATATGCTTTCCGGCCTTTGGGCCGAGGTAGCACCATGCAACTCATCGATATCGGCGTCAACCTGACCAACCCCAGTTTCGCCGACAAACACCGGGCGGTGCTCGAGCGCGCCTTCGAGGCGGGGGTCTGCCAACTGGTCTTGACCGGCACCAGCATCGAGGGCAGCGAGCAGGCACTGGAGCTGTGCCAACAGCTCGACGACAGCGCAGAACGGCTGTTTTGCACCGCCGGCATCCATCCTCACAGCGCAAGCGAATGGACTGCCGACAGCGCCAGGCATCTCAAGGATCTGCTGCTGCAGGACCGGGTCCGCGCCGTGGGGGAATGCGGCCTGGATTTCAATCGGGACTTCTCCCCTCGCCCGCAACAGGAAAAGGTCCTGGAGGAGCACCTCGCCCTGGCGGCGGCGTTGCAATTGCCGGTCTTTCTTCATGAGCGGGACGCCGACCAACGCCTGCTGGAAATCCTCCGGGATTTTCGCGACCAGTTGCCGGCGGCTGTGGTGCACTGCTTCACCGGTGAAAAAAAAGCACTGTTCAATTACCTCGACCTGGACTTGCACATCGGCATCACCGGCTGGATCTGCGACGAGCGCCGGGGCACGCACCTGCATCCCCTGGTGCGCGAAATCCCCCGCGGTCGGCTGATGCTCGAAAGCGACGCGCCGTACCTGCTGCCACGCACACTACGGCCCAAACCCAAGAACGGTCGAAACGAACCAGCCTTTCTCACAGAGGTCCTGCGCGAAATCGCCACGCACCGGGGCGAAACCCAGGAGGATCTGGCAGCCCATACCAGCGCCTGCGCCCGGGCGTTTTTCGGGTTGCCCTCGGTATCCTGAACAAATGCGTCCATACGAGGTTCAATCCTTGTGGGAGCAAAGTTTGCTGCCACAAGGCGGTGTTTGTGTCAGTTAAACCAGGTCAAAGCCAAGGGCCCCGTGTTGTCCGTTGATCCACATCAAAATCCCGGCACCTGAGTAGCGGCAGAATAATGGCACCTTGCCAAACTGTTTCCGCTATCAGAGAAGACCTTCCATGGGTGCCTGGCTTAGCAATATCTCACTGAAGTACAAATTCTGGGCGGTCAATGCTGTCGCCTTCGTCACAACCCTGCTGTTGGTGCTCTACGCCGTGCACCTGGAACAGCATGCGCGCAACCAACTGGCCCAGGCGAATGCCCAGGCCCAGGCACGGTTGCTCAGTGCGTGGCCCGTAGGCCAACCATTGCCTAAAGCCAACGACTTGCTGGCCTGGCAACGCGGACAGGTTCCGGTGTTCAACGAGCAGCCGCTGCCCTCTCTGGCGCAGGCCGACGGCTGGGTCGACCTCAACACGGCATCCTTGTTCGGCGACAACCCTGTCGTGGGAGCCGAAGTAATCCGTCGAAGCGACGGCCAGCCACTCGCCGTGCTGGCCCACGGCGCAAGCCTGGGCCAGGTGTTCGGCGAGCGCTTCGGGCAATACGCGGCGGCGGTTTTCGTGCTGATGCTGGCCATGCTCGGCGCATCGCAACTGTTGATCCGTTTTTTGCTCAGCCAGCTCAACACCTTGAAGGACGTGATGCTGCATGTGGAAAAAACCGGTGACTTGTCCGCCCGCGTGCCCTTGGCCTGCCGGGACGAGGTGGGTCAGATGGCAGCAGCGTTCAACGCCATGCAGGCCGGTTATCAACGGGTAGTCGACACGGTCGCCAGCACCGCACGGCAACTGGACGGCGGAGCGGCGCGCCTGGCGTCGAGCATGAACGATGTGCGCCATGGCATGCTCGGCCAGCAAAGCGAAACCGATCAGGCCGCCACGGCTATCAACGAGATGACCGCCACGGTTCATCACATCGCCCAGCATGCCGGTGCCACGCGCGACTTGTCGCAAACCGCTGACACGCTGGCGGGCAACGGCCGCGAGGTGGTCAGCCGCGTGCAGCAATCGATCACAGGGCTTTCCACCGGCGTGCAACAGACCGCTGGGATGATCCAGCGCCTGGCCGAAGACAGCCAGAAGATCAACGGCGTGGTCAACGTCATCCACAGCATTGCCGAGCAAACCAACCTGCTCGCCCTCAACGCGGCAATCGAAGCAGCGCGGGCCGGGGAAATGGGCCGGGGCTTTGCGGTGGTGGCCGATGAAGTACGTAACCTGGCCAAGCGGGTGCAGACCTCGACCGATGAAATCACCACCATGGTTTCTGCCCTCCAGGCCGGAACCCGTGACGCCGTGGATTTCATGCAGGAAAGTTCGTACAAGGCCGACGATTGCGTACAGCAGGCCCGCGAGGCCGGCGAGGCACTGGCACAGATCACCGCAGCGGTGGCACAAATGCGCGAGAGCAACACCCAGATCGCCGTCGCGGCCGAGCAGCAAAGCCATGTTGCCGAGGAAATGAACCGGGCGGTGGTGAGTATTCGCGACGTCACGGAAGACACCGTGCGCCAGACGGTGGACTCGGCCACCACCAGTCACGAATTGGCGACATTGGCGGGGGAACTGAATCAGGCGATTGGTCAACTCAAGCTTTAGAACAGTTTTGTGGCGAGGGAGTGGCCGCTGCGCTGTCCTGCAATGACTAGGCTTTGTGGCGGGGGGATTTATCCCCTCGCCACAAAGCTAAAAGCCTTTTTGGTCGCCTATCGCGTCAATAGCCATCCACGATTCGCCGCACCGCCCGGCCGGACCTATCCTTGGGTTATTCGGTTTCATCCAAGGAACAGCATCATGGGCAAACGTCATCTCAACCCCGCAGCCTGGCAATGGCGCCTTCTTCCAGGCCATCATCACCCGTCCACCTCGCTGCTGATCGCCGTACCGCTGTTGATCATCGCCTGCCTGCTGATGGTGTTGGGGGTGTTCAGCTCGAACCTGGCGGATATCGCCATCGGCATCATCAGCGTGATCGCGGCACTCGGGCTTCAGCGCCACGATCATGAGGCGCCTTAGGCTCTGTACGAAAAGTCTTGAGACGAAGGTCAGGCGAGGCTGTTTTCAACGCAGCATGAACGAGTATCAAGGCTTTTCGTGCAGAGCCTAGCCGAAGATCGTCACCGTCTGCCGGCTCATGGCAATCAAGCGGCCATCGACACTCCAGAACTTCGCGGCGACGTGGCCGTAGCCATCCTGGGCATGCTCGATTTCAGCCAGGTATTTACACCAGTCCAGCGTGCTGAGCGCCAGCAAGGGCTGGACGAACTCAATGGTCCAGGTCAGCGTGCTGCCCGGGGCCATTTGCGTGAGATGCGGTAACAGAGCCGGCGGCCAGGCATCCACCAGCGCCAGGATATGGGCCTCGTTCAACGGCTCTTCCTTGACGTCGCCGCGCAAGCGTACCCAACCGCCCATGCGCCGGGATTTGTTGCCGGTGAACGGCAAACCGCCGACGCTCCAGCACAGCGCCAGGTGCCGCATGAACTCCGGGGTGGCGCCCTTGACATAGGGCAATTCCTGGCACTGTTCCACGGGTTTGAACTCAGGCGCGGGATCGGCCGGTACCGCCACCACGGAGGAACGCGACGCCCCGAAACTGCCCTGCACCACGGTCACCACCTGACCGTTCTGCACCGCGCGCCCCAACACCTGGCTCACCGCCTTGCCTTCACGCACGACCTCGACGTCGAAACTGACCGGCACATCGGGTTCCACCGGACCTACGAAGGTGATCGCCAACGAGCGCACCGGACGATCTGCTGGCACCTGGGCACGCATCGCCTCGTATTGCAGCGCCGCCACCACCCCGCCAAAACTCGCCCGGCCCTGGCCCCACTCAGGCGCGATGGTGACAGCGCCTGGCTGGTGACGCACGGCATCGATCAAATCGGAAAAGCGCATGGCGACCTCGAAAACAGAGGAAAAGGATGAAGGGATCTTACCCAGCTCGGGTGGGTGGCACAGGGTTCATTCTGGCCAAAGAGGCTGACAGATAGGCCGCGGTTTCTGACGTCGCCCCACCCAGCGGTGGGTTCAAGCTTCGTTAGAAGCAACTGCCAAGCAGCTTGTCGAGCACTTTGTCAGACTTGGCCTCGGCCTTCTCCATCGCAACCTGCCAGGTCGACACGCACGGTTGCAGATCGGCTTCTTCCTTGGCCCGGACCAGCCACTGCCAGCAATCGTGCCAGTCACCCAGCGCGCCTTGGGCGGACTTGAGGCGGGGCATCGCCGCTTCGGGCAGGCGGTCGAGCTCGGGATAGGCTTCCATGGCGTAGCGCACGCGCTTGATCAACAACCGCAAGCGGTGGCGGTCGTGCGCCGGATCACGCAAGGCTTCGCCGAGTTTTTTCCATTGTTTGTCCAGGCGCTTTTCAATGCGCTTGCGCAATCGCTTGAGCAGCCCTTCGCGTTGGGCGGCGCGCACGAAACGGGGGAACGCGTCGAGGATCATCAGCAGGTGGGCCAACTCAGGACTACCGGCCACCGCGGGATAGGCGTCGGTCATCTGCACCCGACGCCACTGGGCCGCTTCTGTCTGGCCGTGCAGCTCAAGATACGCCGCCAACACTTCCCGATCACGCAAAGGCGTGGTCAGGGCTCCCACTGCGGAAGCGGCGGCTTCCAGTTGCTCGACACCAGGTAATCCGCGCAACGGACGCAACAAGCTGCGCAAACGGCGCACCGTGGTACGCAGGTCATGCAGCGCTTCGCTGTCGGTATTGGCATTCAGGCGTGCCTGACACGCCAGCAGCCGCACTTGCAGGCCCACTATCCGGGCCACCAGACGATCGATCATGGGGCGCACTCCGTACGCAGTTGCAAGCTACAAGCTTCGAGCTGCAAGTGAGAAGCGATGCCCCCCTCTTGCAGCTCGAAGCTTGTAGCTTGCCGCTGCTTTTGTCCTTATCGCCCTGCGCGGGATTCGCGAATATAGAAGCGTGCCTTCTCGGCTTTGCGGGTGCAGCCTTCAAATGCCTCGAACTGCTGCTGGGTTTTGGCGCCGGTCAACAGCGACAAGGCCTTGGAGTAGCTGACGGTCCCGGCGAAGCCTTCGGCCTTGGCCAGGTCCAGTTCATGCCAGGCACTGTCGAGCTGGCTGCCGCAACTGTCACGGTAAGCGGTCTTGCCTGCGCAACCGGCCAGGGTCAGGACCATCAGGGATGCCACCAAGGGTAGGCAAATCCGGGCTTTCATCGATTACACCTCAAGTCAGGTAAAACAGTCGTGCTGATAAGACGGTCCCGCCGACAAAAAGTGCCTTGGCCAGACCGCCTCTATTCAAGTGTGGACGAGAATACGCAAATGCCACCCCGACGTGTCAAAAAACGACGCTTGTGCCGCAACGATTGAGCCGGGCCGTCGATGGGTGCATTGTTGAACCTGATCGACAAGAGGCCGGCTCATGACAAAACGTGTGGCATTGGTATTGGGTTCGGGCGGCGCCCGGGGCTACGCCCACATCGGGGTAATCGAGGAAATCGAACGACGCGGCTATGACATCGCCTGCATCGCCGGTTGCTCCATGGGTGCCGTCGTGGGTGGGATCTACGCCGCCGGCAAGCTCGATGACTATCGCAACTGGATCGAAAGCCTCGACTATCTGGATGTCCTGCGGCTGGTGGACGTCAGCTTTCGCCTAGGGGCGATTCGTGGGGAAAAAGTCTTCGGGCAGATCCGCAAGATCGTCGGCGAACTCAACATCGAAGACTTGCGCATTCCCTACACGGCCGTCGCGACCGACCTGACCAACCAGCAGGAAATCTGGTTCCAGGAGGGCTGCCTGCACCAGGCGATGCGGGCCTCGGCGGCAATCCCCAGCCTGTTCACACCCGTCATGCAAGGCAACCGGATGCTCGTGGATGGCGGTCTGCTCAACCCCCTGCCAATCGTGCCCGTGGTGTCGAGCCATTGCGACCTGATCATCGCAGTCAACCTCAACGCCACCAACCAGAAACAGTACGCACTGCCGGAGATCCCGCGTCCTGCGGCGTTCCGGCGCCGCTTCGATACCCTGGTCAGCTCCTTGGGTTCGCGCCTGCCGTTTCGTCGCAAACAGGCCGAGCAGTTGCTGCTGCTGGAGCAGGAAGCCTTGAAGGCCGAAGCCGCCGAGATCAGCCCATGGATCGAGTCGGCCGAACCCGAAGGACAACAACCGGCCGCTGCGCCTGAGGCCGACGGGGCACCGAAATCGGCCACCGGTTCGTTCATCATCGACAACGTCGGGCCGGCCTCGTTGCTGGACTTGATCAACCAGAGCTTCGAGGTGATGCAAACCTCGCTGGCCCAGTACAAGATCGCCGGTTACCCGCCGGACGTGCTGATCAACGTGCCGAAGCGGGTGTGCCGGTTCTTTGAGTTCTACAAGGCGCCGGAGCTGATCGCGTTGGGGCGGCAGATTGCCTGCGATACTTTGGATCGGTATGAGAACGAGCAGAACTGAGCAGGGTTTCTCACCACAACAGCACTTGGCTTAAACCTTATGGTTAACCCAACAACCGATACCCCACCCCCGCCTCGGTGACAATGAACCGGGGCCGGGTCGGGTCGTCGGCCAGTTTCTGGCGCAGGTGACCGACCACGATCCGCAGGTAATGGCTGTCTTCGGTGTGGGTCGGTCCCCAGATGTCCTTGAGCAGTTGCTGCTGGGTGATGACCCGCCCCGGATGCCGCGCCAGTTGCGCCAGCACGGCATATTCCTTGCGGGTCAGGGCCACTTCGGTGTCATCCAGCAGCACCCGTCGATACGCCAGGTCGACCGTCAGCGGACCGAATTTCAGCGAGGCTTCCTGGGGCTCGCCCGCCGGGGCCTGGCGCAACAAGGCGCGGACACGCGCCAGGAATTCCTGAATGCCGAACGGCTTGGTCACGTAATCGTTGGCACCGTTGTCCAGCGCCTCGACCTTCTGCGCTTCGCTGGCCCGCACCGAAAGCACCAGCACCGGCACCGTCGACCATTGGCGAAACTCGCGCAGCACCTGTTGGCCATCCATATCCGGCAGGCCCAGGTCGAGCACCAGCAAGTCGGGCTTGCTCAAGGCCGCCTGCGCCAACCCTTCTGTGCCGGTACCGGCTTCCAGCACCTTATAGCCTTGGGAGGAGAGGCTGATACGCAGGAATTTGCGGATCTGCGGTTCATCGTCGATGACCAGGAGGGTCGAGGTCTGGCTCATAGGGTCCGTTCAATGCAATCAACTGGAAAAGAGAGTAACGCAGAACCGCTCAAGCTTCATTTTCCAAGCCCGGTTGAGCCTGCAACGGCAAGTGCAGGGTGATACGGGTACCCTGTCCGTCGAGCCCATCGCCGACGCTGATCCGCCCGCCGTGGGCGCCGATCATGCCCTGGCAGATCGCCAGGCCCAGCCCGGTACCCTGCCCGCCTCGATCGCCACGGGCGGCGGTGTAGAACATGTCGAAGATTTTCTCCCGTTCTTCCTCGGGAATCCCGGGACCCTCATCGGCAACGGCAAACCGCACCTCGTCGTCGGTGGCCTCGACACTCAGCAACAGCCGCCCGTGGGCCGGTGAAAAGCGCGCCGCATTTTCCAGCACGTTCACCAAGGCCTGCTCGACCAGCGCGGCATGGACATACAGCAAGGGCAACTCGGCGGGCACCTCGATGCCGACCGCAAGAGGCGCCAGCACGGCCCGCAGGCGGTTCAGCGCGCTGCCGACGATATCGGCCGGCGCCACCCAGTCCCGCGCCAGTTTCAGGGCGCCGTGACCGAGACGGGTCATGTCCAGCAGATTCTGAATGTAGCGATCCAGGCGCTCGGCCTCATCACGGGTGCCCTCGAGCAGCTCGCGTCGATCCTCCATCGGGATGGCTTCCCCCAGCGCCAACAGGCTGTCGATGCTGCCGCGCATGGCGGTCAGCGGTGTGCGCAAATCGTGGGACACCGACGCGAGCAAAGCGCTGCGCAATTGTTCGGTTTCCCCGTGCAGGCGCGCGGCCTCCAGGTCCTGGGCCAGTTGTGCCCGGGCCAATGCCTGGGCCAGTGGCTGGCTGAGAGCAGCCAAGAGACGGCGACGCTGGCCGCTCAGGGGCTTGTCTTCCTTCGGACATACCCCGAGCAACGCCAGCGGCCCGCCCTCCGCCGATAACGGCCACCACCACCAGCGCCCCGACGGCAACGTGCCAGTGCCAGCGCCGGCTGGTTGATCGTGCTGCCAGGACCAATCGGCCGCGGCGCGCTCAGCCTCCGTGAACGTCATGGGCTCACCACTCTCGACCTTCCAGCCAGCCTGGCCGTCACGGTTGAGCAGGCACAGTTGCAAGTCATGCCAGCCATCGAGGTGCTGCGCGGCAGCGCTGATGACGGCCTGGCGGTCGGTGGCGGCGGTGAGTTTGCGCGACAGGTCGAGCAATTCGCCAGTTTCCTCCTGGGTGTCGCGCAGGGCTTGTAATTGGCGACGCTGACGGGCCGCCAGATTGCCGGTCAGGGCCGCCATCAGCAGGAAGAACACCAGCGTCAGTACGTCTTCTTCACGCTGGATGGTCAAGGAAAAATTCGGTGGGATGAACAGGAAGTCATAAGCCAGGAACGACAGCGCCGAGCATGCCAACGCCGGCCCGAGGCTGCTGCGCACCGCCACCAGCAACACCGCCATCAAGAACACCAGGGAGATATTGGGCAACGCCAACAGCCCCGAAATCCCCCAGGCCAATGCGCTGGCCACCAAGGTCGCCACCAGCGCCAGCACATAATCGAAGCCGGTTTGCACGGTGTTCGAGCGCACACGGGCCGGACGAGGCTGTTCGTCGCTGTCCAGCACGTTGATCTCCAGCCCGCGGGCATCGCGCAGCAAGCGTGACGCCAGGCTGCCACCGAACCATCGTCGGCGCAACCGCGGCCGCGATTGGCCCACCAACAGCAGGGTGGCGCGCCGCTCGGTGGCGTGCTGGATCAAGGTTTTCGCGACCTCGCCGGCCCGCAGCAGCACCACTTCCCCACCCAGGCGCTCGGCCAGTTGCTGGGCATTCTGCAAGCGCTGGCGCGAGGGCTCGTCCCGGGCGCTGCCGTTGTCCACGTGCACCAGGCTCCAGGGCAGATGCCGACGTTGGGCCACCCGGCTGGCGTGACGTACCAAGCGTTCTGCCTGAAGATCCCCGTCGACGCCCACCAGCAATCGACCACGCACCGCCGGTGCCGCCTGGCCCAACTGTCGATAACCTTGGGCAAGGTCATTGTCGACCTGGGCCGCAGCGGTCTGCATCGCCAGTTCACGCAGCGCGGTCAGGTTGGTCTGGGTGAAAAACGCATCGATCGCCGCGCGGGCCTGTTCCGGCACGTAGACTTTGCCATCGCGCAAGCGCTCCAGCAGTTCCCGTGGTGGCAGGTCGATCAGCAACAGCTCATCGGCTTCCTGCAGGACCCAGTCCGGCAACGTTTCGCGAACCTGTACACCGGTGATGCCGCGCACCTGGTCGTTGAGGCTTTCCAGGTGCTGGACGTTGACGGTGGTATAGACATCGATGCCAGCGGCGAGCAGTTCCTGAATGTCTTGCCAACGCTTGGCATGGCGACTGCCCGGCGCGTTGCTGTGGGCCAGTTCGTCCACCAGGACCAGACTGGGCCGGGCAGTGAGCAAGCCATCGAGGTCCATTTCCTCGAGCATGACCCCGCGATACTCCGAACGCACCAACGGCTGTTGCGCCAGGCCGCCGAGCAGCGCTTCGGTTTCACTGCGACCGTGGGTTTCCACCACGCCAGCAACGACTTTCACCCCCTGGCGCATCCGGGCATGGGCCGCCTGCAACATGGCGAAGGTCTTGCCGACACCGGGCGCCGCGCCCAGGAAAACCTTGAGCCGACCGCGATCGCTGCGGGGCAGATTGGCTAACAGTGCGTCGGCGCGGCCGGAGTCGCTCATGCTCGGGGTTCTCTTGTTTCGAGTAGATTCTTACAACTTTTCCAAAGCCAGGTTCAACGCCAGCACATTCACCACCGGCGGCCCCACCAGGGGCTGTTCGATGTGAGCATCGAGCAGTTGTTGCAAAGTCGACACCGGCAGGTTGCGCGCGGCGGCGACACGCGCCAGTTGATAGGCAATCGCCGCCGGTGGCAAGTGCGGATCCAGGCCACTGCCAGAGGTGGTCAGCAATGCCAGCGGCACCGGGCCCTGGTCCGGCACCTGAAGTTTGCGGGCATCATCGATCACCCGCGCCGCCAGGGCCGGGTTGCTCGGGGAAAGGTTGCTGGCGCCACTGGCGACCGTGGCGAAGGCACCGGCCGAGGGTCGTGGGTGAAACCAGGCATCGCCGGTGAAATCCTGGGCGATCAAGGTTGAACCACGGACCTTGCCCTCGGCATCCTGAACCAGGCTGCCATTGGCCTGGACGGGAAAGGCGACTTGCGCCACGCCGGTGACCACCAGTGGGTAAGCGACGCCGGTGATCAGGGTCATCAGAAACAATAGGCTCAAGGCCGGGCGAATCAGAGTGGACATCTCAAAATCCTCGAATTGAAGTAAATCCTGTGCAAGCAACGCCTGTGGAGATCACCTTGTGGGAGCAAAGCTTGCTCGCGATACAGACACTTCGATCTCAAGCAAGACCGCGTCATCGTTCATCGCGGGCAAGCCTTGCTCCCACAAGAAATGGTGAACTCAAACCAGGTGCAACGCCGTCAGCAACATATCGATCGCCTTGATCCCCACGAACGGCACCACAATCCCGCCCAGGCCATAGATCAACAGGTTGCGCCGCAACAGCGCCGCCGCGCTCGCCGCCTGCACCCGTACACCGCGCAGGGCCAACGGGATCAGCACGACGATGATCAAGGCGTTGAAGACGATGGCCGACAGGATCGCGCTCTGCGGGCTGCTCAGGTGCATGACGTTCAACACGCCCAGTTGCGGATAAATCGAAGCGAACAGCGCCGGCAGGATGGCGAAGTACTTGGCCACGTCGTTGGCGATGGAAAAGGTGGTCAGCGCCCCACGAGTCACCAGCAATTCCTTGCCGATCTGCACCACATCCAGCAGCTTGGTCGGGTCGCTGTCGAGGTCGACCATGTTGGCCGCCTCACGCGCCGCCTGGGTGCCATCGTTCATCGCCATGCCGACGTCAGCCTGGGCCAGGGCCGGGGCATCGTTGGCACCGTCACCGCACATGGCCACCAGCCGACCGTCATTCTGCTCATGACGGATACGCGCCAGTTTCTTCTCTGGCGTGGCCTCAGCCAGCACATCGTCGACGCCCGCCTCGGCGGCAATCGCCGCAGCCGTCAGCGGGTTGTCGCCAGTCACCATCACCGTGCGGATCCCCAACTTGCGCAGCTCGGCAAAGCGTTCGCGAATCCCCGGCTTGACCACGTCCTTCAGATGGATCGCGCCCAACAGTTTGCCGTCGGCGCAGACCAACAATGGCGTACCACCGCTCTGGGCGATCTTGTCGACTTCCCGCGCCAGCGCCGAGGGCAACTCATTGCGCGCAAGGCCGATGAAACTGAGCAACGAATCCACGGCGCCTTTGCGGTACACATGTCCCTGGTAATCGACACCGGACAATCGGGTTTCGGCACTGAACGGCACGGCCACCAACGAGTCCTTGCCGGGTTCGGGTTGCGCATGCAGGCCCCGCAGATACTCGACAATCGACTTGCCCTCGGCCGTCTCATCGGCCAGCGAGGCGAACAAGGCGCCTTCGGCCAGTTGCTTGATGCTCACACCGGGAGCGGCGTGGATCGCAGCGCAACGACGATTGCCAAAGGTGATGGTGCCGGTCTTGTCCAGCATCAGCACATGCACGTCCCCCGCCGCCTCCACGGCACGGCCGGACTTGGCGATCACATTCAGGCGCACCAGCCGATCCATCCCGGCGATACCAATGGCCGACAACAACCCGCCAATGGTAGTCGGGATCAAGGTCACCAACAGCGCCACCAGAAACACCAGCGGCAAGTTACCGTTGGCGAAGTGGGCGAACGGTTGCAGCGTCACCACCACCAGCAGGAAGATCAGGGTCAGGCCGATCAGCAAGATGTCCAACGCGACTTCATTGGGCGTCTTCTGGCGCTTGGCGCCTTCGACCAAAGCGATCATGCGGTCCAGGGTGGACTCGCCAGGGTTGCTGGTAATGCGCACCAGCAACCAGTCGGAGACCAGGCGGGTGTTGCCGGTGACGGCAGAGCGGTCGCCACCGGATTCGCGGATGACCGGTGCCGATTCGCCGGTGATCGCCGCTTCGTTGACCGCCGCGATCCCCTCGATCACCTCACCGTCGCCCGGGATCATTTCCCCGGCCTCGACGCGCACCACGTCGCCCTTGCGCAGGCGGGTGGCAGGGACCACTTCAAAGCCACTGGCGGTCTTGCGCCGGGCACTCAGGCCTTCGCTACCAGCCTTGAGGCTATCGGCCCGGGCCTTGCCGCGACCTTCGGCCAAGGCTTCGGCGAAGTTGGCGAACAGCACCGTGAACCACAGCCAAAGGGCGATTTGCGCGGCCACGAACGTTGGCACGGCACTGTCGGGAATAAAGCACAACACAGTGGTGAGGATCGCAGTCAGTTCCACCACCAGCATTACCGGGGCGCGGTGCAACTGGCGCGGGTCGAGCTTGCGGAAAGCTTGCACCAACGCCGGCCGCCACAGGGCCGAAATGGCGGTTTTAGATTGCTCCGGCGCCTTGGCGACGGCGGCTTTGCTCATCGGCATATTCATCATCAGATCCTCAGAAGCCCATGCTCAGGTGTTCGGCAATCGGGCCCAGGGCCAGGGTCGGCAGGAAGGTCAGGCCGCCCACCAGCAGGATGGTCACGGTCAGCAACGTCACGAACAGCGGACCGTGGGTCGGAAAGCTGTTCTGGCCGATCGGCGCGGTTCGCTTCAGCGCCAGGCTACCGGCCAATGCCAGCACCGGCAGGATGTAGCCGAACCGCCCGATCAGCATGCCCAGGCCCAACATGAGGTTATGAAACGGCGTGTTGGCACCGAACCCACCGAATGCCGAGCCGTTGTTGGCTCCCGCCGAGGTATAGGCGTAGAGCAACTGGCTGAAGCCGTGGGCGCCAGGGTTGCTGACGGCGCTCGCAGGGCCTGGCAGGCTCGCGGCGACGGCGCCCAGCACCAGCACACTCACCGGCATCACCAGCAAGGTCACCACCAGCAGTTGCACTTCCCGGGCACCGAGCTTCTTGCCCAGGTACTCCGGGGTCCGGCCGATCATCAGGCCGGCCAGGAACACCGCGATCAGCACGTTCAGCAGCATCCCGTAGAGCCCGGCCCCGACGCCGCCGAAGATCACTTCGCCGACCATCATGTTCACCAGCGAGACCATGCCACTGAGGGGGTTGAGACTGTCGTGCATAGCATTGACCGAGCCGTTGGACGCCGCCGTGGTGGTCACCGACCACAGCACCGTGGCGGTGGTACCAAAGCGTGCTTCCTTACCCTCCAACGGGGCGGTTTGCTCCACCGCGGCGTTGTTCAGCGCAGGATTGGGCTGATACTCGGCCCACAGCGAAGTGGCGCCGCCAATCAGGAACAGCGCGAGCATGCAGGCGATGATCGCCCGACTCTGGCGCAGGTCCTTGACGTAATGGCCGAAGGTGAACACCAGCGCGGCGGGGATCAGGATGATCGACGCGAGCTCAAACAGATTGCTCCAGGCCGTCGGGTTCTCAAACGGATGCGCCGAGTTGACGCCGAAGAAACCGCCGCCGTTGGTGCCCAGTTGCTTGATCGCGATCTGGCTGGCGGCCGGGCCCAATGGGATCACCTGGTCGGCGCCCTGCATCGTAATCCCGTGCACATAATGCGCGAAGGTCTGCGGTACACCCTGCCACACCAGGAACAACGCCAGCAGCAGGCACAGCGGCAATAATCCGTAGAGGGTCGCACGGGTCATGTCGACCCAGAAGTTGCCCAGCGTCTGGGTCGTCTTGCGCCCGATCCCGCGACACAGCGCCACCAGCACCGCCAGGCCCGTCGCCGCGCTGACGAAGTTCTGCACGGTCAGGCCAACCATCTGGCTCAGGTAGCTCAGGGACGCTTCGCCGCTGTAGGACTGCCAGTTGGTGTTGGTCATGAAACTGACGGCGGTGTTGAAGGCCTGGGTCCATTCCATGTTCGGCAATTGCTCGGTGTTAAGCGGCAAATAGCCTTGCAGCAGCAAAATCGCGAACAGCAACACAAACCCCGCCAGGTTGAAGGCAAGCAAGGCCAAGGTGTATTGCTGCCAGCTCTGCTCAACCGCAGGATCCACGCCAGCCAAGCGATAGCATCCACACTCCACTGGGCCGAGGACCGGCGAAAGCCAGGTACGCTGGCCTTCCATCACCCGGTAATAAAAACGCCCCAGAAACGGTGCCGGAATCAGCACCAGGGCGAAAAAGGCGAGGATCAACCCATAGTCATAACTGTGCATGGTCGCTCCTAGTTCCGATCCGCACGTAACAGCGCAACCAGTAGATAAATGAACAGCGCCACTGCCAGCAGCAGCGACACCCCGTCCAGAACACTCATGGGATTTCTCCGTGATACGGCGTCGTGCCGCGTGTGGAGTGATTGTCGGCAGGGAGGCTGTAAAGGAACGAGACCGAGGATGGGGTTGGGGGATAAAGAATCTGTAAAAAATCAGCTAGGAGTTGCCTGGGCAGGCCGTCAGATCGTCACCTGACGCAGGCTCGCGATGAGGCTTCTTCAGAAATTACCGCTCTAAACTGGGGCACAAAATCCAGGAATCCGATAGGAACATCCCCGAAACGACAAGATTTCACCCATTACGACCGCCCCCACCACACTGGCACGCCCACTGCACTCCCCTGCCCTAGCACTTTTGCCAAACATCAAGGGGACGCCAGCGATGAACACACAACTCAAACCCACCCTCGGCACCCTGCATTTATGGGGCATTGCCGTCGGCCTGGTGATTTCCGGCGAGTATTTCGGCTGGAGCTACGGCTGGGGCGTGGCTGGAACACTGGGGTTCCTGGTCACCTCATTCATGGTCGCGGCCATGTACACCTGCTTTATCTTCAGCTTCACCGAATTGACCACCGCCATCCCCCACGCCGGCGGCCCGTTCGCCTATAGCCGCCGGGCCTTTGGCGAGAAAGGCGGGTTAATTGCCGGACTGGCCACCTTGATCGAATTCGTCTTCGCGCCGCCCGCCATCGCCTTGGCCATCGGCGCCTACCTGAACGTGCAATTCCCGGCACTCGACCCGAAACACGCCGCCGTCGGTGCCTACCTCGTATTCATGGGCTTGAACATCCTCGGAGTGAAGTTGGCCGCGACCTTCGAGCTGATTGTCTGCATATTGGCTGTGTTCGAACTGCTGGTGTTCATGGGCGTCGTCGCCCCGGCGTTCAGCTTCAGCCACTTTGCCTTGAACGGCTGGGCCGGCTCCGATGCCTTCGGCGCTCCGGCCATCGCCGGCATGTTCGCCGCGATTCCCTTCGCTATCTGGTTCTTCCTGGCCATCGAAGGCGCAGCCATGGCGGCCGAAGAAGCCAAGGACCCGAAACGCACGATTCCCAAGGCCTACATCAGCGGCATCCTGACCCTGGTGTTCCTGGCCATGGGCGTGATGTTCCTGGCCGGCGGCGTCGGCGATTGGCGCACCCTGTCGAACATCAACGATCCGCTGCCCCAAGCCATGAAAACCGTGGTCGGCGAAAGCTCCGGCTGGCTGCACATGCTGGTGTGGATCGGCCTGTTCGGCCTGGTGGCCAGTTTCCACGGCATCATCCTCGGCTACTCGCGCCAGTTCTTCGCCCTGGCCCGCGCCGGCTACCTGCCCGCCTCCCTGGCAAAACTGTCCCGCTTCCAGACCCCGCACCGAGCCATCCTCGCCGGTGGCGTGATCGGCATCACGGCAATCTACAGCGACGGCCTGATCAACCTCGGCGGCATGACGTTGACCGCTGCGATGATCACCATGGCCGTGTTCGGCGCCATCGTCATGTACATCATGAGCATGCTCAGCCTGTTCAAACTGCGTAAAACCGAACCCAACCTGGAACGCACCTTCCGCGCCCCCGGCTATCCGCTCGTACCGGGAATCGCCCTGTTGCTGGCCGTGGTGTGCCTGGTGGCGATGGCCTGGTTCAACGCGCTGATCGGGCTCATCTTCCTCGGCTTCATGGTGCTGGGCTTCCTGTATTTCCTGCTCACCGCGCAATTGCGCGCCGACGCCCCGACCGATGCAATGTTGACCGGGCTGTGAGGTGAACCCGGCGCAACGGGCGTAATATGGAACCACTGCGAACGACCTTCGCTCATAAGTGGTAGGTGCGATGGATCAATTCATCCATCGCACCCTCGAGGAGAGCCCTATGCCCTGGTATGCCTGGTTGATCCTGATCGTTGCCATCGGCTCGATCGTTGGTAGCTTGATGCTGCTGCGCGACACCGCCAACAAGGTCGAGCTGACGGATGAACAACGCAAGCGTGTGGCCGAGCGCAATGCGGAAATGGATGCGAAGGAAGCCAAGGATCGCTGATTAGCATTCCGCTTTTGTGGCGAGGGAGTTCCCTCGCCACAAAAGCCTCGCGCATTGCGCGTGTTACTTCTCCCAATCCGCCTTCGCAATATGCAACCCATGCAGCCCCTTGTATGCCGCTCGCTCCGGCTGGCTCCAGCCCTGCAGCAACGAATCCTCCAACCGATAAATCTCCACCCCCAACGGACGACAAACGCTAAGAGGGTCCTGCGCATCCGGGCCCCACATCGCCAGCGACAAATCACCACCAGGACACGTGGACAAGGCGCACAACAGATCGATCTCGGCAAAGAATTCCAGGTAATCCCCCTTCTGCGCCGGACAGGCCTTCATGAAGTACATGTCGTCGTGGTTCAGGCCCGTGCACTGGAAAATATTCAACACGTCATGCACGTCAAACTCCGTCAGGCCGTGGGGCAGCACCGCACGGGTCAGGTTCGAGTGGCAGTGATGATGGAAGTCCTCCCCAGTCAGCATCTTGTTCACATACGGATCACAACGCGTCCCCAGTAGATCGTGCAAGCGTCCCCCGTGCTCGTCGATACCATAGCCGACCAGGCTGTCATCGGTGATAGTCACCAACGGCCGCAGAAATGGCAGGTTCGACCACAACCGATCATGGGTGCTGACATGGGCGCCCTGAAGCTGACGCGTGCGCGCCGCCCACAGGCGTTCGCGCGGATCGTTGGCATTCCACACATTGAAATCCCCAACCTGCGGGCCTACAGGGGTGGTGACGCGGAATACATGACCGGCCGGTACATGCCAGGCGCGACCCGTGCGGATCGGTACCTCGAACTGTTCGATCAGGGTGCGCTTGTCTTGCTGGGTGCGGATGCGGTCATAGAAAGGTTTGTCCACCTGCAGGGCTGAACCTTTGCTGACTTGGTAGGCGGCTGGGTAGTCTTTGTACATGACGCGGGTCCTCGATCAGCGATGATTGGTGGGTGCACAACTCGAATATGATGGGGTCAGCAAGCGTTCACAATTCATACCGCGTTGGGATTGCTCAACGATCACATAACCACGTTCTGTGCCAAGCGAATATCAGGGAGACGGCTCGTAATCGACCCTCGGTCGTCATCCCGACTTTTTCACCTGCCAGAATTGAAAAAGGCCGGTCATGCGACCGGCCTTCCGCCATACCTCAGTTCACTTCCAGCTTGTCACGGTTCCTGTCCAGGATTGCCTTGCCAATGCCCTTGACCTCCAGCAACTCCTCTACCGACGAGAAAGGGCCATTAGTTTCACGATATGCAACAATCGCATCAGCCTTGGCCTTGCCGACTCCCGCCAACTCCCGTTGCAGCGTAGCGGCATCCGCCTCGTTGAGATCCACTTTGACAGCGTGGGACTTCA
Organism: Pseudomonas citri; assembly: GCF_025336485.1. Lineage (GTDB taxonomy): Bacteria > Pseudomonadota > Gammaproteobacteria > Pseudomonadales > Pseudomonadaceae > Aquipseudomonas > Aquipseudomonas citri. The sequence continues at coordinate 182,834 of NZ_JAODAB010000002.1, forward strand.
CCAGCTCTTCCGAGGCCTGCGGCGCAGCCATCGTCCCTGGCGTAGCCACCGGCGCCGCAATGCTAGCGATAGAAGCGCTGGTCAGAAGGGCAAAGACCAGCGAATAGAAGTAGCTTGTACGCATAAGTGACGCTCCATGACATCGTTAAGAAAGAAGCAGCTTTTCCGAAGCTGCTCCTCAAACTTAGGCGATGGTGGATGGCTGTCAAAAATGTGTACGTTACGAGGTGTGTAACAATCAGGGTTCGAGGCGACGTTGCTGGTAGATCCAGTCGACGATTTCGCCATCCGGGGAATAGCCACTGACGGTATCGCGAAGCAGCTGGCGAACGCGGGTGTAGTCGTCGCTCTCAATGGCCGCCAACAGATCCATCAGCCTGGCCTTGAGAACATCCCAAGGCAGGTAGTCCTCATTGGCGCTCATGATCATCGGGTGCTGGGTTGCTACGACGTTGTCGCCTATCAGCAATTCTTCGTAAAGCTTCTCGCCGGGACGCAGACCCGTGAATTTGATTGAAATATCACCTTGAGGGTTCCTCTCCGAGCGGACACTCAAACCAGACAGATGAATCATTTTCTCCGCCAGTTCGACAATTCTTACTGGCTCACCCATATCCAGAACGAACACATCGCCACCTAACCCCATGGAGCCGGCCTGAATCACCAGCTGTGCGGCCTCGGGAATGGTCATGAAATAACGCGTGATCTTCGGGTGTGTAACGGTCAACGGCCCGCCGGATTTGATTTGTCTATGGAACAAGGGAATAACCGAACCGGACGATCCCAACACGTTACCGAATCGGACCATGGTAAAACGAGTTTTATTGACCCGAGATACATTGGCATTATCGCCGAATAATACGGGCGCCAGTTCACGACTGAGGGCCTGCAATGTCAGTTCCGCGAGCCGCTTGGTGCTGCCCATCACATTGGTGGGGCGTACGGCTTTATCAGTGGAGATCAAGACGAAGTTCGATACACCTGCCTGTAATGCAGCCTGAGCGGTGTTGAGCGTCCCGATCACATTGTTCAGGACACCCTCGGCAATATTGTGCTCGACCATAGGCACATGCTTATAAGCCGCAGCGTGATAGACCGTATCGACATTCCAGGTCTTCATCACATCCAACAACTTGGCCTGATCCCGTACCGAACCTAATATGGGCAGTAAACGAACAGACAAGGACTCCCGCGTAGTCCGTGGTTCAAGTTCGGACAAAATGCTGTAAAGATTGAACTCGCTGTGTTCATACAACAAAAGCGTGGTGGGCTTGAGCGCCAGGATCTGCCGACAGAGTTCCGAGCCGATTGACCCGCCTGCTCCGGTGACCAGAACCGACTGCCCGGTGATGCAATGCTCGAGCAAATCAGGTTGCGCAGGTACCGGATCACGCCCGAGCAAGTCCGCAATATCTACTTCCTGGATGTCATCAACCTTGACCCGGCCACTGGCCAGGTCCATGAAACCCGGGACGCTGCGTACATGCAGCGGGAACCTCTCAAGCAAGGTCAGGATCTCTCGGCGACGACCTCTGGACGAGGAAGGTATTGCCAGTAAGATCTCCTGCGCACCTGTTGTATCGATCATCTTTTGAATCTGCTTGGGCTCGTAGACCTGAAGTCCAGCGATGACGCGATCTGCGATGCTGCTGTCATCGTCAATGAATGCGACCGGTCGCATTGCCCGCCCCATTCGCAGGGCAGCCACCAATTGGTTTCCAGCAGCTCCAGCGCCATAAATAGCAACCTTGGGCAAGCCATCGTCACGGTTGGCAAACGGGACATGTTGGGCAGCGGCGAACCAGTCTCCCAAGAAATACTGCCGCATCATCAGACGAAGGCCGCCAATCATGATCAAGCTCAACCACCAGTAGTTGAAGATGATCGAGCGAGGTACAACCGTTTTATGGTTGCTGTACCAATACACCACCAGGGCCAGCAGCAAGGCAGAGAGGCTGACCGCTTTACAGATGGCAATCAACGCGTCGTTACCGAAATAACGCATGACGGCGCGGTACATGCCAAAGCGTATGAAAATCGGAATGGCGACCAGCGGGGCGGATGCGAAAAGCCAAAGATGCGTTTCGACCGGAGTGGCCAGTGCCTCGATTCCGAGACGAACGACAAACGCGAGCCATAGCGCGACCCAGACCAGAATGACGTCTGTAGCTACCTGAATCGCCCGCTTGTGGCGCCTTGGCAATCCCAGCAACGCTGTTCTTAATTTACCCATAAATCCTTCGTGCACCTCGGCCAACTCCTAACCCAATCCGATCCTGATAGGCGCGGCCCCGTCATCGACCTTTGGACAACCGATAAACAAAAACGCGAATTTTTACCTTTAAATCAGGCCTTCCCAAGCTCGCCAGCATGAAATCTGACGGCCAGCGGTAGCAAAGGCACATAGACAACGATGAATGCAAGCCAGAGGGCAAGCCATACCAGCCCCTTCCTATTCCACGCATTCGTCCTGCCTGGGCGGTGTAACCTGACCAAAGGCAGAGAAGTTCGAACTTGGGCGGTATCACATGTTTTCATACGCTAGATACCATCCAGGATTTCATTTTCCAGCGGCGTCGTGCATGACCATTGTCAACACTTCGCAAGTCTTGGCCATTTCGGCGTCCGTCAGCGTTGGATGAACCAAGAACATCAGGCTTGTTTCTCCAAGTCGCGCAGCCACTGGCAAGCTCTCCTCGGGTCGCCACGGCGTGTTATCGAAAGCCTTCTCCAGGTAGACCTCTGAGCATGAGCCCGAAAAGCAAGGCACGCCGCGGGCGACGATCTCGTTAAGAATCCGGTCCCGATCCCACCCATCTGCGAGTTGATCCGACTCTACGAAGACATAACACTTATACGCTGCATGCACGCTGTCACTGGGAATCTCAGGAACACGCAAGCCTTGCAAAGCCTTGGCGCAATCCCAGATACGGCGAGCGTTAGCCAACCGCGACTGGTGCCACTGAGGCATCCGTTTCAGCTGAATCCTGCCAATCCCGCCTTGTACCTCCAGCATTCTCCAGTTGGTGCCGAAGCTCTCGTGCAGCCAACGAAATCCTGGGGCATGCTGTCGCTCATACACGGCTTCCCAGCTCTTCCCATGATCCTTGAACGACCACATTTTGGCCCAAAGTTCACGATCATTCGTCGTAACCATGCCACCTTCACCGGCAGTAGTCATAATCTTGTCCTGACAGAACGACCAAGCACCGATATGACCTATCGAGCCGATCGCCTTGCCCTTGTATCGGGCACCATGCGCCTGCGCACAGTCTTCAATTACTCGGATCCCGTGCTCAGTCGCCAGCGCCATGATGGGGTCCATATCACAAGGCCATCCGGCAAGGTGAACGCAAATGATGGCTTTGGTACGAGGAGACAGGACTGCCTTGATGGTTGACGCATCAATATTCTGCGAATCTGCATTTACATCCGCGAATACAGGGATGGCGCCAGCGTTAACGATGCTGGAAACAGAGGCTAAAAAGGTTCGGGAAGTTACAATCACTTCATCACCAGCACCAATATCCAGCGCGTGCAATGCCAAGTCGAGAGCTACCGTACCATTGGCCAGTGCGACTGCATAATCAGTCTCGGCCCAATCGGCAAACTCTCGCTCAAATTGGCGGCACTCCTGCCCGGTCCAATAGTTTACTTTGTTGGACAGAATGATGTCGCGAGCGCAGTTTGCCTCCTCTTCAGAGAAAGATGGCCACGGAGAAAAGGGGGTATTCAGCATTGAACTAATCCTGATTCGTCAAACTGGCAAGAACGCATACGGCTACAAAACACAGTCTACCGTCGCATGGCCAAAATTAGTGGAATTGTTTTAAAACCCGCGCCGGAACGCCAACCACTGTCATACCTTCTGCCACATCTGTCACGACAGCAGCCCCAGCCCCCACTACCCCGGCAGCACCGATGGTTAGCATTTGCTTTACGCACGCGCCGATGCCTACCCATGTGCGATCGCCTGCCACGACCCCACCGGCAAGCCTAGCACCAGGGCTGATATGAACGAAATCACCTAGAACGCAGTCGTGATCGACACTACACCCAGTGTTCAAAATCCCGCCCAGCCCCACCCTGGCACCGGCATTGAGAACAGCTCCGGCAAATATCACGGTACCCGCTCCCACTGTCGCATGGCAGCTGACATAAGCGGCAGGATGGATCAGCGTTAGTAAAATAGCGCCATGCTGAATGAGTGCGGCCTGCTTGGCCTGGCGAACAGCATTATTACCAATAGCTACAATTACACCGTCAAACTCACGGACTCGCTCAAGCAACTGGTTGCAAGTACCAATCACAGCCCAAACGCCATTATTGGTGACGGAAGGCCATGCGTCATCGAAGAAAGTAATATCTCCCCACCCGCAATATTCAGCGGTATCGGCAACCACTTTCCCATGCCCACTTGCACCAAGGATTGCGAGCTTTTTCATTACTTGTTGCCCGTGAATTTTGACATAGTGGCCTCTCCGCTAGCGCTAATACCATCCTTCTTCACAACCTTCTTCACTGTCAAAGCGATGATCTTCAGATCTAGCCAAAAAGAGCGATTTTCCACATACCAGACATCCAGTTCGAATTTCTCCGGCCAGCTCAAAGCGTTTCGCCCATTGATCTGCGCCCAACCGGTAACACCTGGCCTTACCGTATGCCGAAGGTATTGTCGCTCGTTATAGAGCGGAAGATACTCCATCAACAGCGGTCTAGGCCCCACGAGGCTCATGTCGCCTTTAAGTACATTCCACAGCTCCGGCAATTCATCCAGGCTGCTGGAACGTAGGAAACTACCGAACGGCGTCATTCGCTGTGCATCGGGCAGCGGAACATTATTGTGATCGTAAGCATCACGCATGGTGCGGAATTTGATCATCTCAAAAGGCTTACCCTCACGTCCGGGGCGAGCCTGCCGGAATAACACGGGCCCTCCTAGCCTGCGCTTTATCAATAATGCCACGATCAATATGACCGGTGACAAAATGATCAAGCCCATAAGGGCTCCGGCGAAGTCAATGACTCTCTTCATCTGCCGGTCTCACAAGCTTCATTCAAACAACGCGCCAAGCTTCCTGCAAGCTTGTCGAAACCATGCTCGACTTCTACGTAATGTCTTCCCGCGTTCCCCATGGCCGCTCGCTCGGCACTCGTCAGGCTGGACAGCCTGACGACCGCGTCGGCTAGCGCCTTGGGATTACCTGGCTCGACCGTATATCCGGAACCGGAATCTTCGATGGGGTTGTTGCCCGCATCACAACAGAACAGAACCGGACGCTGGCCTGCCATGAAATCAAACAACTTATTTGAACTGATTCCGTATTTGAACACTGGAGCGTTAATCAGGTTGAAAACAAACGCGTCCGCCTGCGCGGCCAACGCCGGTATCTCACGCTTGGGAACAGGGTCTTCAAAACTGACGCGTTTGAGGCCCAGCTCTTCAGCCAAGGTAATCAATTCGGCCTTGCACGGGCCATTGCCAATAATCCGTAGCCGAACATGCGACATTTCGGGATTTTCTTCGATGATATGTTGCGCACGCAGAACATTATCCAATCCATTGGCTGGACCATGAGCTCCGAAATACATAAGCGTGAACTCACCTCCAGCCACCTTATCCTCCGGGCGAGGAAAGTCTTGGAGATCGACGCCGTTGGGAATCCAGGCGATCTTCTTCGCATCAATGCCCATAGGCACTATGTATTCATGCGCCTTAGGCAGCAGCACAACAATCCGCTTCGCACGCTTATAAAGCCACTTCTCCAACACGCGAAGCGTCCGAGCGATCATGCTGTTGCGTTCTAACCGCCCCATATCGATCAGCGTTTCCGGCCACAGATCCCGCACTTCGAAAACGAAAGGTACTCTATATCGCCACGCAAGCACTGCCCCAGCGGCTGCCGCAAACGGATGAACACTCGAGCCAATGATGACGTCGGGCTTCTTCAATGCAGTAAGCTTACCGGGCTTAACAACCTGCCAGGTGTACTCCAGCATATTCCGCATGCGCGCAGTACCGTTCCCCTCATATTCCGATGTTTTCAACCACAGGAAGGGAACGCCGCCATACTGATCAAGCCTGGCGGACTCCGAAATTGCAAGACGCTGCCGACCAGACTGGTGTTCCACACTGGCTGCGACAATCGAAGCCTCCCACCCATGCGCAGGCAAATTCTTCGCCAACTGGTAATGACGAGTACCGCCGGCCCCCCCTGGTTCCTGCGCGTAGTGGTTGAGGATCCAGACATTCTTCATTCAGCAAGGTCCTCGACAAGGCGGCATATGATCAGCTCTGCCGCGTTGCCTTGACCATATGGCTGCACTGCCTGACCTTTGCTACCCAAGGCTTGACGAACGGCAGTTGCCACTTCTTGCGAAGACTTCGGCGAAACCAATCGATTCCATCCAGCCTCGACCAATTCGACCCACTCGGTTTCATCTCGTAGCGTGACACATGGAACGCCGTAAAAGAATGCCTCTTTCTGAACACCCCCTGAATCAGTGGCGATGAGTGCTGCATGCTTCTCAAGCTGTACCATATCCAGATAACCGACTGGATCAATAAGGTGCAGGTTCTCAGGTATATCATCCAACTGCCCGCGCTTCTGCAGAACCGCCTTCGTCCGCGGATGCACTGGCCACACGATTGGCAAATCGGCAGACAGGTCGCGGAATGCTTCAACAATCGCGGTAAGCCGTGCGGGGTCATCGGTATTTTCAGCTCGATGAACTGTCGCAAGTACAAAACCCGCTTTCTTGAGGCCAAGCTTGGCCATCACACGTCCACTGGCGTCAACCCGCTCGCCATGAAACTTCGCAACATCATACATGACGTCTCCGACAGGAATGATGCTGGCTGTCCTCACGCCCTCTTCTTTCAGATGCTTCGCAGCGGTTGCGGTTGGAGTAAACATCCAACGTGAAACCCTGTCGGTCAAAATCCTATTTACCTCCTCAGGCATCGCCATGTTAAAAGAGCGCAGTCCGGCTTCAACATGGGCAACTGGGATATGCAACTTGACCGCAGCTAATGCACCAGCCAACGTGGAGTTAGTATCGCCGTACACCAATACTATATCAGGGCACTCTTGCAGCAGAACCTTCTCTACTTCAATTAACATCCTGCCAGTCATGTCACCATGACCCCCACCGTGGATATCTAATTGATAAGCTGGCGCACTCATACCCAGCTCCTCAAAAAAAACATCGGACATATTCGAATCGAAATGCTGCCCTGTATGAACAACAACTTCTTCGACCCCCGGCAAAGTGGAAATGAAGTGAGACACAACACTCGCCTTAATAAACTGAGGGCGAGCGCCCAAAACTGTTAAGATCTTCATTTCTTTACCTTCTTCGAAAGTTGTTCATAACAAGCCAAAAGCTTTTTTGACTCGATATCCCAATTGTACTGTACGCTTACTGCTTTCCGACCATTCTCACCAAGAAGACGCGCGCGCTCAGGGTCTTTGGCCAAGGCATCAATGGCATGAGCAATTGAGCGTGGATCCATTGGATCAACCAATATGCCACACTTACTGCCATCTATTATCTGGCGCCACAGAGGAAAGTCCGACGCAATTACAGGTATCCCTGCAGACATATACTCGAACATCTTATTAGGTTGGGCATCAATGTGATTGGGTAACGGATGAAAGGTTACCAGACCAGCCAAAGATCGAGACAGAACATCTCTTACCTGCGATCGCTCGAGTTGACCTAGCTGATTAACAGAGGCCCAACCTTCGAGTTCCTGCACCCGTTGTTCGACATGAGGCTCGCTGAAACGCCCAACCAGATTGAGACGCACGCCCTCTGAAACGTGCCTGAAGGCATCAACGACTTGTGAGATACCACGAATGTTTGCGATACCACCAACATAACATACTTCTTTTTTCTTTTCTTCCCAAGAGACAGCAGCATCCAACTCGCCAACCATCGGGAAGTTATTTATATCGATACTGGCCGGATTTATGCGTAAAAACTTATCGCGAATAAAAGGCGTCGCCGCAAAGATAAAATCCAAGTTACGACATGCAAAACGCTCATACACAAAAAAAGCAACAGATATGCACCTCATAAGAAACGGGTGCAAATAGGGTTTACTCAAAAGTTGCTTAGGAACATCTTCATGAGAATCAAAAACAACAACTTTCCCTGCTTTTTTCAATTTCACACCCACCGGAAGCAATTCTGGGTCATGAAACTGATATATATCCGCATTAAGTAACAGCGCTTTAGTAAAAACATCATCCGTAGTTTTGAACATCCGTTGCAGCCTGCCTTTAGGCTTACCGACATCCAATATCTGGATCCCGTTTACTTGTTCATCACCTTTACCATCTGCAACGATCAACGTGACATCATAACCTGCACTTGCAAGCGTACGACATTCTTTTTGAAAAATTCGAATATCGTATCGAGAATGCACCGACGTCAAGTGAACTACTTTCATCATATAAACCTATGCAAATGGCTCTCAGGAATAGATTCGAACTTTTCTACCCATCAGCTTCTGGAGCAATCCTTGCGCACGTTTAGCAAAACGTTGCAATCCATCCCAGTTCTTGAAGTCGGAGTAGTCGTGTATGGGCACATTCATCAGCTCGTCGAACTGAGATCGCGAAATCCTGATCTTCTTGCAGAAGTACTCGATATCAGCCTCTAATTCCTCAGTGTCGTAGAGTGGCTCGGCAAGCTTTATAAGAGCAGCTTCTCGGGTCAGTTGACCTGAAAGAATCATACTAGAGTAATGAAGCTTTCGTTTATCGTAACCAAATCTAGTTGGCAGATAATAATTCTGGAAGAGCTTGGTAAAAATAGATTCACCATGTTTACGAGCGTAAGAGCGATACCCTATTGTATCTCGCAAATAGACTTCCGCCTCGGCTTTATTATAGTTCATATAATTCAACGGACGAACAGTTCGCATACCCTTCACGAAGGGATACCAGAAATAATATTCAAAAAAACTAATAGTCTTATAATCATTCAACGCGCGCTCCCCATAAGCTTTATGTATTGCGCGCAAATTAATCGCATCCATAGCACTGCCGTGCCATGATTCTGGGAAAACCGCTTCGGTCGCCAGATTTCCGCCACTAAGAATGTATTTAATATTATTCTTAACTGCAAAATGATACATACTTGAAAAGAAGGCATGATCCTGGGGTACATCCTGATTCGCGACAGCTGCACGCATGTAAGCCAACTGCAGATCCCGAACCTCTTCCCAGTTCATAACATGGGTGTGCAAATCATAACCGCAATACTTGATTATTTTTTCAATATTACTAACCGCAAGTTCGCTATTCCACCCAGCATCGACATGCACTACAAGCGGACGCAAGCCATAGTCTTTGACCTTAAGAGCCAAATAGGAACTATCGACCCCCCCGCTCAAGCCAATAATACAATCATATTCCTTACCGGCACCGTCTTTTTTTATCTGAGCAACGATATTCTCGAGTCGTTGAACACCCGAGTCATCGGTAAATAGCTGCTGACTCTGAACGTCATCAAATTTGCGACAGTGATTGCAAACGCCATGATCGTCAAAAACGATTTGGGAGTCTGAAGTATCCATTACACACCGGGAGCACACTTGGGTCACTGCACACCTCAATAGAATTCATTAGTTACGGAGATCGCTTGATCGAATTTAACCCTATAGTATGATGCTTCGGGAATTTTCTCAAACGCTACGCTTCGGTCGTTGACAGGTAGGTGTGGAAGCTGCTTCCAGAATACCACATCACTTGAATACTCAAGCTCCAAACTGGCAACACCTGGAACATCGGCTCTCTTAACATCAATATTCAAAACTTATTTTTTCATTTCACTTTTTGGGATCAGGAGCTAGCCTGCGCAGCGTACCGGAGTTCCGGTAGAGGGATCACCATCAGAAAATTTTTCTAGTGAAACAAAGTAATCACACCTATCGACTATATATTTCTCCGGATTCGCCTTAAACACAGCCACTCCATCCAAGGCCATATTCGATTACTGCTATCAGAAAGCATGTAAAATTTAATATAGCGAGTGGTCACGAGATAAGTAAAAGGCACAACAAGCCGATAATCGGCCATTCGCGCTTGCAAAATTCCCGGGCGTATCGAAAGCGGTGAACGCATGAACACCGATTTCTTTTCCAAAAGCGCTACTAAAGAAAAAAACCAGCAACAACGAAATGTATTTCACTTATTTTCCTTGTTAATGTCTGGATAGCTGATCAAGACTGCCCTGTGTTTTCCGTGAAATACAAAAAGACTACCTGCCGACACAGCAGAAACTTCGCAGTGGTTGAATACAGCAAGCAAATCATCTGTAGAACCGGCACCACCGCAGGCCACGACGGGTACATGTACACTATTAACCACATTTGAAATCAGCGAAAGATCGTACCCCTTTTGTGTTCCGTCGCGGTCAATAGAATTCAGAAATATCTCTCCTACCCCAGCCTGTTCTAAAGCCTTCGCCCACTCCACTGGAGACTTCTTGATATCTCTGGACCCGTTGTGAGTGCAAACTGTATACCCACCAAAAAGTCCCTTTCTGCAGTCGATTGAACCCACTACGCTCTGCGAACCATATTGTGCTGCAATGTTGCTGATCAGAGATAGGCCATCTGCCGAAGCCGAATTTATAGCAACTTTTTCAACACCCAAAGCAAAAAGCTTTTGTGCGTGCTCTAACTTGGTGATACCTCCGCCATAACAAATTGGCATAAAGCACTCACCCGCAATCTCTGCCACAAGCTCAAAGTCCGGATCACGCTTCGCTTTCGTAGCGCTTATATCAAGAAGAACTAATTCATCAACTTCTTTTTCGTTGAAGATTCTAATAGCATTAATAGGATCTCCAACATATTTCGGCTCCTTAAATTTTACCGTTTTAACCAATCCACGATCTTGCAAAAGTAAACAAGGAATAACACGCTTCCTAATCATTGCTCGAGACCTACAAAGTTTTTAAAAAGTTGCATACCAAACTTGTGACTCTTTTCGGGATGAAATTGAAATCCGAATATATTTTCCCTCATCACCCCAGCAGTAAATTCCTGGCCATAGTTAGCAATCAATAAAGTATCGCTTTCGACCTTGGGCAGCATGTAATAGCTATGGACAAAATAGAATCGACTTTGTTCGTCTAGCCCATTCAAAATGGGATGATCCGCTCTAGGCTGTACATAGTTCCAGCCCATGTGTGGAACCTTGCGCCCTTCTCGTTTTTCGAAGCGCACAATATCCATATCAATCCAACCCAAACCTTTCTCCTGCCCTTCCTCGGAACCGCATCCCAGCATTTGCGAGCCTAAGCAGATACCCATGACAGGTTTGCGAACGGTTAATGCCTGTTCATTCAGTACATCGATCAAACCGCTTTCACGTAGACAGCGCATCCCGGCATCGAATGCTCCCACGCCAGGAAGGATTAGTTTTTCCGCTTTTTCCAAATCAATCGGTGAATTTGATGCTTTGGCTTTGGCGCCAACTTTTTTGAGCATATTGAGTACAGAAGCAATATTACCGACACCGTAATCAACAACGACGATCATTGCGAATCTCCTTTCGCCGAACGATAGGACATCCAAAAATATATCATATACATCACCGCATATCCGATTGAATAAGACCACAGAGCGGCATCAATTTCCGGGGAAAACATGAAGCATAGGCATGTAAACAAAAGCAAACTTACCTGCCACAACAAGTCCAGCTTCTGCTTTTGCGCAATATAAATTGTATAACTTAGCGGACTTACAACAAATCTCATGAAAAATAACGGAATCAGTAGCACCGCATAGCGTCCTGACTCTGTCCACTCTTGGCCAAATAGTAAGCCGAAGATCCATTCACCCACCAATGCAAAAATCCCGAACGGAACTATAGCAAGTGATACCAACACGAAGAACGTCCTCAAGAATACTCGATAACAATTCCCTTGCGTTCTAAAATCACGTGCTGCCTGTTCTTTGAAAACATCAAGCACCGAAGCTGCCAATAAAGAAATAGGCGCGCCCATCATTTTTAACGTCAACGCAAACCAACCTGCTGCCTCGCTTCCAAACCGGGCAGCAATGAATATAACCGGAAGCTGGCTCGCAGCGGTGTTCAAAAGATCAGCAGGAAGCGAGAACTTTGGAAAGTTCTTATGCCGATATGCCGCCTCCTTCACAGACAACCAGCCCGAGCTAATGCTGCCCCTCAGCCAGGCACTGTTAATCCAGAACAATGAAAGGCACGTCGCTGTAATGACCCCGATTACTTGGCCGTGAATCAAACCCGAAACGCCCTGAGAAAAATAGGCGGCAACGACTTGTGCAACCGCAATACACGCCGCCAGGCTGATTCGAGAAATGCCAAGCTTATTGAACGCTTGCTGATAGGTCAGCAACGACAATACGACCTTATTCATCCCTATGCCAAAAATCACAGCAACAATCGACACCCAGAATATAGAAATCACAGGCGGCAATTTATAGAAAATTCCATCCCACAATATAGCGGCACCGACGATCCCCAACGAGGTGAATACCGCAATCATGAAGATAAGTTTGAGTATCGCCTGAACTTCATACGCCTCACTGCAGTTAAAAATCGCCATTTCATAACGACCTGTAATAGCAACTGCAGCTATTGTAGCAAATGATAGCCAGACACTAAATTCACCGAGATCGGCAGGTGTGTAAAGGCGAACAAGAAGGAGCATGACCCCCATCGTGATGAGCTGAGCTCCAATCGTGCCCAGTAGGACACGAGCGATACGCCCAAAGAAACTAGCGCTCATTGAATTTACTTCTCCCTGGGGTAAAGGGCAAGGAGACAAGCACAATGAACCCTAGCATAAAGAACACACCGGACCCCATTAACACAGTCAAAAGCGATTGTTCCAAGATCTTTGTCGCAAAGAGAAGCGCAACAGGGATCGTGAGGAAGGCGACATAGCGCATGTACAATAAATTCAACAGCAGCACAACCCCGCTTACAAACAGGGATTCAACGGCGACCCCGACATATTTAGCCTGCAAATAAGCAATAGCAAAAAAATTTACGTTGGCATTCAAACTCGGATTATCGAAAATTTCTCGCCCAATTCGAAAAGTCAATGGCTCTGACTTCGCCCCCCCCACAACAGAACTAAGAAGGGTATCACTATAGAAATTATAACCAAACAATAAAACAAAATTATCCACAGCCCCTAACAACGTTGAGGGAACGATGAATGCACGACGCACGAGATAGTCATTCAGATATGAATAACCAAACAACTCAAATTCAAGCGCTCCAGCCAACAGAAATATAATTGCACCAGACAACAACCAATAAATTTTTACACTACCGTATCGCCTAAAGTACTGCATGAAAAGATAAATAAGCAATAGCACCATAAACGGATATTTTTGACCAAATGCACCCCACAACACAAAGGCATTTGCCAAACCTAGCAGCATGTATATACGCGATTTCTGGTAGACACCCCATGCAAAAAGCACAGGAAAAAATGCCTGCGTGCCTATGGATGCGAGATAACCTCCAGCCGAACCCGCTTGGAATACATCACGCGCCATGGCTCTTCGCACGTACTGATCAGAAAAGCTAAAAGAAAAATAACTTGCACTTTTTAAAAAAATAAAAACAAGCACTAAAATATTGGCAAATGCTAGAACTGCCAAACACTTTCGACTTACTACATTACTTTGCCTACTTTGACTTTCGTAAAATCTAATTTTATTCGCGAAAGCGATTATCATCACCCCAAACATCACACCCAGTGACACACCATCCCATGGCTTCGCATAGGGTGAAAAAATATTTGCGGCATTCAGAACAAGGGCATGGGGTACTACTACGAGAAAAAGTAGACTGACGATAAAATCTCCTGGCCGCTCCACGCGCGCCCCACACAGCAACGCACATATCGAAGCCAGAACTGCCAGGTAAACTATCAGCCCGAAATCGATATGTTTTGCCGCAGCCCCCATGGATTCATGAAGTACATAAACATAGCTATTGTTCACCCATACCAAGGTCAGAAAATAGATGAAAAACAGCAAAGCATTCGACAATATCGACCTATCGAGACGGGCTGATAAATACATAATATTATCCCGCAATAGCTGCAGCGATTTCCATTACAGACGCCTCATCCAAATATGGATGCATCGGTAGGCTCACCACTTGCGTTGCAACTTCATCACCAACCGGCAGAGATACCGAAGAATCAGCTACTGCGGGCTGTTTGTTAAGCGGAATTGGATAATGAACAGCAGTTGGGATCCCTGCTGCTTTCAATTTTTCCTGAACAGTGTCGCGATCTTGTACGCATATCGTATATTGAGCGTAGGCACTCACATTCTGTTCAGCGATGTATGGAATGCTGTTTACTCCTGCCGTATTCAACGCAACGTCATACCATTTAGCTACTTGCTGACGCAGCGCAATCTCCTCTTCGAAGATTTCAAGCTTAGGCAGCAGAATGGCCGCTTGCAGGGTATCCAGCCGGCTGTTCACCCCAACCCGGATGTGGTGATAACGGCGATCCTGGCCGTGCCGGGCAACCTGGCGAATAACGGTGGCCAACGCTTCATCATTGGTAAAGATCGCGCCGCCATCGCCATAGCAACCCAACGGCTTGCTAGGGAAGAAGCTGGTGCAGGAAACGGTCGTAAGGTTGCACGAGCGCTTGCCTTTGTACGAAGCACCAAAGCTTTGCGCTGCGTCCTCGATCACTGGAATGCCGTATTTGGCAGCAATAGCGTTGATCGCATCAAAGTCAGCACATTGCCCGTACAGCGATACTGGAATAATCGCCTTCGTACGTGGCGTAATCGCCGCTTCGAGCAACTGCGGATCAAGGTTGTAGGTACGTGGGTCGATGTCCACATATACAGGCTTGGCACCCAGCAGGGCGACTGTTTCGGCAGTGGCAATGTAGGTGAAGCCCGGAGTGATCACCTCGTCACCTGGACCAATGCCCAGGGCCATCTGCACGATCTGCAGAGCATCGGTGCCGTTGGCGCAACTGATGCAGAACTTGGCGCCGACAAAGGCGGCCAGGCGCTCCTCCAGTTCCTGCACTTCTGGACCGAGAATGTACTGGCCGTGGCTTAAGACACGTTGGATGCCGGCATCAATCTTGTCCTTGATACGTGCTTGCTGACTTTTCAGGTCAATGAATTCAATCATGCTCAGGCATCCATCTTGTTCAAAAGTTTTCCGTTCAGCACATAGCGCGCTCCCGTATGCGAGCAGAAGGCCTCGCCCTGCTCGTCCAACTGCAACTGCTCGCCAAATTCGCTCATCCAGCCAATCTGCCGTGCGGGCACACCCACCATCAATGCATAGGCAGGCACATCCTTGTTGATGACCGCGCCGGCACCGACGAAGGCATATTCACCAATGATAACGCCGCAGACGATGGTGCAATTGGCGCCAAGCGTCGCGCCCTTTTTTACCAGCGTATCGAGGTACTGGTCCTTGCGCTCTATCAGCGAACGCGGATTATAGACATTGGTGAAGACCATGCTGGGGCCACAGAACACCCCCTCCTCCAGCGTGACATTGTCGTATACCGAGACATTGTTCTGGATCTTGCAGCGGTCGCCGATCACGACCTTGTTCCCCACAAACACATTCTGGCCGAGAGAAACGCCGGCACCGATCCGGGCGCCCCCACAAACATGGACAAAGTGCCAGACACGGGAGTTTTCACCGATCTGCGCGCCCTCATCGACGATCGCGCTGGGGTGCTGATAGTAATTCATGGCATCAGACTCACATTGGACTGAGGTTGATCGAAAGCACGCTGCAATTGCTCGGCAGCATAGTGCCCATAACGACTTGCACCTACCTCGTTGAGGTGGTGGCTGTCACGGTAGATGAGCAAGCCTTGCTGATAAGGCGCAGTGACGAAGAAGCTGCTGTTGGAAAAGTCCAGGAAGCGCGCTCCTGGCGTGCGCTCGACAATGGTCTGAACTTGCTGGTTGGCAACCTGCCACTCGCGATTCAATGTCAATGGCGCCGGCAGGCCAATCTCGGTAAAGCGCCTTGCCCGTTGTACATCTGTTTCAAACATGGGTATCTGGGCAAGCACCACAATGAGTTTATGGGCTCCTGCAGTATCGACGAGAAACTCAGCAAACGCCTTGGCGAATGCTTGGCTCTGCATCTGGTACTGCCACATGCCTGCGATGATCACCCGCTCCACCTTCGGCAACTCACGGACGACGGCCTCGATCTGCGCGCGACAAGCTTTTTGCGCCCAGGCTGGCAGGCGTTCAAAGTCGAAACCAGGGATAGGCACGCAACTGCTGGCGGTGAGCACGCGGTAAGCGACGCCCTTCTCTTCCCCCACCCGGTCGAAGAAGTAGTTCAACTGGGCAGCATGGCTATCGCCAATTACCAGGACTGACACTTCGGCATCTGCCTTACCTCGCTTGCACGCCCCCACCTGGGTGCCATGGCAAATCAGTTCTGGTGCAGCATAACGGGTGAGCTCCACAGGCAACGGAGCGACCAGCGAAGCGTTCACACGTTGCCCACCCCATACCACCAGCACGACGACAGCACCGGCTACAGCCCACTTGGGCACCTGGCGCATCATGCCGGAAGCGTTTCTGGCGGGTGTTTCGACCAAGCGATAGGAAAGCCATGCCAGCAGTACAGAGCTGGCCACGAAAACCGGCAACCAGGCAGCCGTCAGCTCGTACTGCCCCGTGTAATAGCGAATGAACGCCAGCACCGGCCAATGCCACAGGTACAACGAGTAGGAAATGCCACCGATCCAGACCATGGGCCGAGTGGCCAGCAACGCGCTAACCGGACCACGTCGGGCGACGATGAGCAACCCTGCCGCGACACAAGGCAGGATAGACCAGAAGCCTGGGAAGTGTTGCTTATCGATAGCCAGCACCGCCCAAGCCAGCAGGATTGCGCCCAGTCCCCCGAACACGCTTGCAAGCAACATGGGTAGCTCACGCTGGCGCATCAGTAAGGCAACGATGGCACCGACCATGAACTCGGGAATCCGTGCCGACAGGGAAAAGTACATCCCATCTTGCGATTCGCCCAGCCCACGGTAACCACTCCAGGCAAACAGACTGGCGGCTAGCAAGGCAAACACCACGAGACGCCATTGCTTTGGCAAGCAAATGACCAGCACTGGGAAGAACAGATAGAACTGCATCTCGATGGCCAAGGACCAGGTATGCAGAAGCGGCAACTCATCGGCCCGCGGCGCGAAATAACTGCCGAAGCCAGCGAAGTACTGGTTGCTGGTAAACAGCGCCGAGGACTTCAGGCTGGCGAGGAAAAATGCAAAGTCATCAGGCACAAACAGAAACGCTGACAGCGCACACACTACCACCAGCATGACGAAATACGCCGGCAGAATGCGCTTGATGCGGCTGGCATAGAATGAAACGAGATCGACCTTGTCGCTTCGCTCGGTCAACAATGCCGTTATGATGAAGCCAGAGATGACAAAAAAGATGTCGACGCCAACATAGCCGGCTTTCAGCCAGCCACTATTGGCGTGATAAAGCATGACCGCTAGCACTGCGATTGCACGCAAGCCCTGAATATCGAAACGAATACTACGCGCGTGGCGCATCGCACCCGCTTTGTTTGGCTTGTTGAAATTATCGTTCGACACGTTGACTCGCGATCCTGCTTTAGAAACTTGAAAATGGGTGGCGCAAAGCCACCCGTATTGTCTCGCAGGTCAGCGAGAAAGGGCTTGGACGAACGGATGGGCTTCGTTGTCCGCAGCCACGACGATGGCCGCACTGCGAATGGTATTGACCGTCTCCACGCAATGGCGAGCATCCTCGATGCCATAGCCACGACCAGCCAGGATTTCCTCGTAGCTGGTGGTGTGCAGGTCAGTGAAGCCTTCGGAGAACTCCATTTCCTCGCCGTTGACGGTAATCGAACGGTAAGTTGGCTTCTTGCCCTTCACCGATTCCGGCAGGTCGTTGGCGTCGACCGACAGGAACCAGCGTACGCGCGCTTTCTCGTACTCCAGGTAGCCGGCCGCCTTGTGTTCGGAAGTGAAGTGCACAACGTTACGCTGCAGCTTGCCGAAGATGAAATGCAGCATGTCGTAGAAGTGCACGCCGATGTTGGTGGCTACGCCGAACGACTTGCGTGGATCACCTTTCCAGCTTTGCAGGTACCACTTGCCGCGGGAAGTGATGTAGGTCAGGTCGACTTCGTATTTGTGCGGATTGTTCTCGCGGGCGACCTTGTCCTTCAGGGCAATGATTGCCTGGTGATGGCGCAGTTGCAGGATGTTGAAAAGGCGCTTGCCAGTTTCCTGCTCGATCAGGGCTAACTGGTCCAGTTGCTGTGGGGTCGGCACCAGCGGTTTTTCGCAGATCACATCACAGCCCAGGCGCAGACCGGCGGCAATGTGTGGGTGGTGCAGGTAGTTGGGCGAGCAGATCGACACGTAATCCAAGGCGGTCGCTGGGTCGCGCTTGAGGCCGTGGGCGTGATCAAGGAAGAACTCGAACTCGGTGAAGAATTCGCTTTGCGGCGAAATGCTGTCGATGATGCCTACCGAGTCATTGATATCGTAGGCGGAGACCAGGCGGTTGCCCGTATCTTTAATGGCGCGCATATGCCGAGGGGCGATATAGCCTGCGGCGCCGATGAGAGCGAAGTTTTTCATGAGGTTTCCTTTGAAAACGAAGGAATCCGCCTGGCCTTGGGGCACGGGCGGATCGACGGCGAACGATGCTGATCAGGCTTTGATGATGTGCGTGGCCGGGATGCGGTATTTACCACGGCTGTCAATGATCAGTTTGGCCTTGGACTCGATCAACTCATAGTCGAACTTGTCATGGTCGGTCGCCAGGACGACTGCATCGAAGCTTGCCAGGTTCTCGGCAGTCAGCGGCTCGCTGTCCAGTTCGAAGTGATGCTCGCGCATTTTCGGGAATTGCGGCACATGTGGGTCGCTGTACGCGACGACACCGCCCTTGGCCTCGATGAGTTCCATGATCTCCACGGAGGGCGACTCACGCATGTCGTCGACGTTTTTCTTGTAGGCAATGCCCAATATCAGGATGCGGCTGCCCTTGAGCGCCTTGCCCGATTCGTTCAGGCCATCCATCAGCTTGTTTAACACGTACTCAGGCATCGCCTGGTTGACTTCACCGGACAGCTCGATGAAGCGGGTGTGCAGGCCGTATTCGCGCGCCTTCCAAGTCAGGTAAAAGGGATCGATTGGAATGCAGTGGCCGCCCAGGCCAGGGCCTGGGTAGTAAGGGGTGAAACCGAACGGCTTGGTTGCCGCGGCATCGACCACTTCGAAGATGTCGATACCCATGCGGTCGGCGACGATCTTCATTTCGTTGACCAGACCGATGTTCACCGCGCGATGGATGTTTTCCAGCAGCTTGGTCATCTCGGCAGCTTTGGTGGAGCTGACCCGTACAACCTGATCAATGGCTTGCTCGTACAGGGCAACACCGACTTCCAGGCATTTTGGCGTATGGCCACCGATGACCTTTGGAATGGTGCGGGTTTCGAAGTTCGGATTGCCCGGGTCCTCACGCTCTGGCGAGTAGACCAGAAAGATGTTCTCACCGACTACCAAGCCACCTTCCTGTACGCGTGGCAGCAACTCTTCTTCTGTCGTGCCAGGATAAGTGGTGCTTTCAAGAGAAACGACCTGCCCCGCCCTTAGGTAAGGTTTGATTGCATCAGTAGTATTTATCACGAAACTCATATCCGGCTCGCGATACTTATTTAACGGCGTAGGCACACAAAGAATCAGTGCATCGCATTCAGGCACCCGAGTAAAATCGGTAGTCGCTTCAAACCCACTTTGGCAAGCGACCTCAATTTTTTCGCCTGGAATGTGCTCAATGTAGCTCTTACCTGAATTCAACAGACTGACTTTTGAACTATCGATGTCGAGTCCAATCACTTTAAACCCAATCGCATTATAACGTAGCATCAAAGGCAGGCCGACGTATCCAAGACCGACGATACCGATAACGGCCTTTTTTTCTTTGAATTTGGCGACGCTCGCCTGCTTTATGCTCGACATCCAACTCTCCATTTAACTTTTCAAAATCATCTAATTGTTAGAGGCCTGATCCAGGCTCAGCTTCTACCATAACGGCTGCTAAAGCCCTTACCTACCTACGAGACTGACGCTGAGCGCTGTCATTTCATTCCTTTCGCGCTTCCAGACCTCGCAAATGGTACGGTGTCTACTCCCAAGCCTAACGCTCATCCCCAACGCCGCACGGTTTGTCGCCGACAACCGCTAGCACATGTTCACCACCAAGCCATCACAGACCGCCATTATGCCCGTTACGTAATAAAATGGCTTTCTCGGATTGTACATTCATGAGCGCCCAACTTGCTTTCATCGGTTTTTCATTAGCTAGCTTGGCTTTTTTGCCATCACTATAGCATCAATCACTGAGCGCCTGTGCATCAAGCAGCCCTCCTCCCCCTAGCAGCCTGGATGATAACTCTAATATCACTCATCGATCTCATTGGCAGCCCAATAACTCATCCTCGCTCCGATAGCGCTTGTTTCATCTATCAACAAAAAGCCCATCCTTACAAAGATAGTCTTTATAAAGACGGGCTCAAACATAGCTGCTCGACAACGATCATCGCAACAGGAATATCTAATTCTTACTGTTAATCATGCCAGCGACTCATTTCTCTTTGGTTCGACTTATAACAACTCGAATCAAAGCCATGAAACCACCTAACAAGCCCCCCATAATGACACCCAACAATAAGATCAACATTCTCCTTGGTTTAATCGGACTCTCCGGCACCTCAACACTACCATCCTGTCGATAAACCAAAATACGCTCAGGATCAATATTCAGCTTGCGGTAAAAGTTATAACGCATCTGCAAGGTTCGCAAATCAGATATAAATGCGTCATCAGAAGCCCTCGACTCCAGCGCATTGATCTCGGCAGCCAAAGCCTTACTACCCCGCTGATAATCCATTTTACTTGCAGCCTCAACAGTAATATCTACGGCTGCCGAGGAGTTTATTGTTGGTGTTGTCAAGCCAATCGCCTCGGCGATTTTTAATGCCTCTCGCAACTGCTGAATCCGATCCTCACGTACCCGCTGTGCGGTCTCACGCAAGCTCACGATTCGCTGTTCCAGGTTGCGAGCCTTCACGATCGCCTCAGTCGTGACGTTCTTGATCAGCTCCGACTCTGCCGCATCACTAGCACGCTGTACGTAAATCTTCGTCCATTCAGTGACACGAACAGGGTCACCACCCTGGACAGTCACCGAATAGCGGTCCGGCGTATCTTTTCCCGGCCCTTTGATCACCAACTCGCGAGAGAAGCGCTCGTATATGCGATCGAGCGCCCCTTCCCGCTGAGACTCGTCGAGAGAGGGAAGATAGACTTGATTAAAGAACGCTTGACGAAGAGATTCAGCTTGCAGGTTCCGAGCGAATACATCGTAAACATAATTAATGGAGTACGGTTCCAGCTCAGTGCTTTTCCCCCGCCCATAATTCAGCTCAGCAATACCATTCTGAGTAGGCGGCATAATGAAGAGCTTGGCTTCATAGACAGGCTTGCTGCGGAACGCATAGGCGGCTGCGCCAGCGGTGACCAAAAGAGTAATGATCAGGATCAGCCATTTCTGAGCCCACAACCCACGCGCAAGCGCAATCAGATCGATCTCATCGGCACTATTGGCTTCAATACGATTATTCTGCATCCATGACCTCGCTCCCTTTCTTCAACATTGCGTTTGCAGACAAACCATACGCATTAAAAGGCAAGACGGGCACGTCCCCGGCAGACACAGCGATAAAATGAATCAAATTAACTAAAGACAAAAATATACCCTAAGTCAGAAAAATTTTAGAAGCGATCCTTACTCCAAGACTACAGGGTTCAAACATCCATTATTTCAACCGCCGACGCATCCCCCAGGACCACACGAGCAAGGGCCCGATCATCATGCCGACGAGAAATGCCAGCAACACAAAAAACGAAACAGGAAGTTGCGGGGCTGACCAGCCCAGGAACAGCAGCGCGACAGGCTGATTATTCTCAAGCACGAACAACACGACAGCCGCCGCGACGAGCACGAAGGTTACGACAAGAGCCAAACGCTTAAAGTTCCACATGAAAACCTCTTTTTGGGAGCGCCTCGTCAAAGATCACCACCCTCCTCTTCTTCATTCACACGATCCCTAAGCTCCTTACCCGGCTTGAAATGAGGGACGAACTTCCCGTCAAGACTGACGGACTGCCCGGTCTTCGGATTACGCCCCACCCGCGGCGCACGGTAATGCAGGGAAAAGCTGCCGAAACCACGGATTTCAATACGATCCCCGGTCGCCAGGCATTGTGACATCTGCTCAAGCATGGTCTTGATAGCTAGCTCCACGTCCTTGGACGAGAGCAGCCCTTGATGGGTGACAATTCGCTCGATCAACTCCGACTTCGTCATGTTTTTCCCTTCTTTTTCAAGCAGCTAGGAAAATCGCTTCAAAGGTTTTAGCACGCCCGGAGGAATTTGAACAGCCTGAGTATTGACATACATCGCCAGCGCCTTGCCTGCCCCTTTTTCGTGCAGATCAAGAATTGTTCCTATCGGCACATAACCAGCATCGTGCGAGTCACATAACCTGCCGGATTGAAGCCAAAGGGGTATGGATCCTCATCCTTTGCATCATCAGATCGGGTAATCACTTTGTAGCCGGCACCCTTACATTCTTTCGCAGCGCGCTTGTAGCACCTCTCCCAGCCAGAGCCCAACCCTGAGCAGTCGATTTCAATACCACTGACGCCGCGCACAGCATGGGTTTTGGCGTTTGTGGAACAACCGGACAACATCAGCGAGAGCAACAGAAAGAAAATTTTGTTCATTCAAATCCTTCAAGCCAGAGACTCGACTCGACAACCACTTCAAGTCTAAGCGTAGCCCTCAAACAACCGACAACACACTTAATCAAGAGACAGCATTTTAGACAGATTGGTTTCAAAGCGAACCACTGACGGGTCGCGGCGCAGCCAAAAGATCCCGATAAATCAAAGCCAAAAAAAAGGGCGACCGAAGTCGCCCTTTTTTACAGAACGCCAGAACTTAGTTCTGCTTTTCCGCTTGTGCAGCACGCAGCAGATCACCCAGAGTGGTGGCTACTGGAGCATCCGAAGCAACTGGCTTGTCGCGCAGGCTCTGGATGGCTTCTTTCTCGTCTTCAACGTCTTTCGACTTGATCGAGAGCTGGATTACGCGGCTCTTGCGATCAACGCTGATGATCTTGGCTTCTACTTCTTCGCCTTCTTTCAGGACGTTGCGTGCGTCTTCAACGCGGTCACGGCTGATTTCGGAGGCTTTCAGAGTCGCTTCGATATCGTCGGCCAGGGTGATGATGGCGCCTTTGGCGTCAACTTCTTTCACGATGCCCTTAACGATTGCGCCTTTGTCGTTCTCTTGAACGTACTCGGAGAACGGATCGCTTTCCAGTTGCTTGATACCCAGGGAGATACGCTCGCGCTCTGGGTCAACCGACAGGATAACGGTGTCCAGCTCGTCGCCCTTCTTGAAGCGGCGGACAGCTTCTTCGCCCACTTCGTTCCAGGAGATGTCGGACAGGTGAACCAGACCGTCGATGCCGCCGTCCAGACCAATGAAGATACCGAAATCGGTGATCGACTTGATGGTGCCGGAGATCTTGTCGCCCTTGTTGAACTGGCCAGAGAAGTCTTCCCATGGGTTGGACTTGCACTGCTTGATGCCCAGGGAGATACGACGACGCTCTTCGTCGATGTCCAGAACCATGACTTCCACTTCGTCGCCGACTTGTACGACTTTCGAAGGGTGGATGTTCTTGTTGGTCCAGTCCATTTCCGAAACGTGTACCAGGCCTTCAACGCCTTCTTCCAGCTCAGCGAAGCAGCCGTAGTCAGTCAGGTTGGTTACACGAGCGGTAACACGAGTGCTTTCTGGGTAACGGGCTTTGATAGCAACCCACGGATCTTCACCCAGTTGCTTCAGACCCAGGGAAACACGATTGCGCTCGCGATCGTACTTCAGAACCTTGACATCGATCTCGTCGCCAACGTTGACGATTTCCGATGGATGCTTGATACGCTTCCAAGCCATGTCGGTGATGTGCAGCAGACCGTCGACGCCGCCCAGATCCACGAATGCGCCGTAGTCGGTGAGGTTCTTGACGATACCCTTGACCTGCTGGCCTTCCTGCAGCGATTCCAGCAGAGCTTCACGCTCGGCGGAGTTCTCGGCTTCCAGGACGCTGCGACGGGAAACGACAACGTTGTTGCGCTTCTGGTCCAGCTTGATGACCTTGAATTCCAGCTCTTTGCCTTCCAGGTGCGTGGTGTCGCGCACTGGACGGACGTCAACCAGGGAACCTGGCAGGAACGCACGGATGCCGTTAACGTCGACAGTGAAGCCGCCTTTAACCTTACCGTTGATAACGCCCTTGACCACTTCCTCAGCTGCGAAAGCCGCTTCCAGAACGATCCAGCATTCAGCGCGCTTGGCTTTTTCACGGGACAGCTTGGTTTCACCAAAGCCATCTTCAACCGAGTCCAGCGCAACGTGAACTTCGTCACCGACGTTGATGTTCAGCTCGCCAGCGTCGTTGTAGAACTGCTCAAGCGGGATGAGCGCTTCAGACTTCAGGCCAGCGTGAACGGTTACCCAGCGAGCTTGGTAATCGATATCAACGATAACACCGGTGATGATGGAGCCTGCCTGAAGGTTCAGGGTTTTCAGGCTTTCTTCAAAGAGTTCCGCAAAGCTTTCGCTCATTTTAATTCCTGTCGATTAGGGCGAAGAATACGCCCGCCTCCACACCCCAGACGGTGTGGGTTAGTTTCATATAAAGAAAGCACCGCAGGACTATGACTGGTCCCCTGCGAAGCTTCCGGGTCACCCGGCGATATCGCGAATGGCGATCTCGCTCATGATGCGTTGCAACACCTGCTCGATGGACAACTCCGTGGAATCCAGCTGTATCGCGTCGGCCGCCGGCTTGAGCGGGGCCACTGCGCGCTGGGTGTCACGCTCGTCGCGTGCACGAATCTCATCTAGCAGACTCGACAGACTAACATCCTCGCCTTTGCCCTTCAACTGCAAATAACGGCGGCGGGCCCGCTCCTCCGCGCTGGCGGTGAGAAAAATCTTCAGTGGCGCATCGGGGAACACCACGGTGCCCATGTCGCGACCATCGGCCACCAGCCCCGGCGCTTCCAGGAAAGCACGCTGGCGTTGCAGCAACGCTTCGCGCACCGCAGGCAGCGCAGCGACCTGGGAGGCACCGGCGCCCACGCTTTCGGTGCGGATGACATCGCTGACTTCATCGCCTTCCAGGATGATGCGTTGCAACTGGCCATCCGTCGCGGCGATGAACTGCACATCCAGATGCGCAGCCAGTGCCTTGAGCAGCTCTTCATTGGTCAGGTCGACGCCATGGTTGCCGGCGGCGAACGCCAGCAGACGATACAAGGCACCCGAATCGAGCAGGTTCCAGCCCAACTGCCTGGCCAGGATCCCGGCGACGGTACCCTTGCCCGAGCCGCTGGGACCATCGATGGTGATGACCGGCGCCTTGATGTTCACGACTGAGCCTCTTGTGCTACTCGGATACCGACCTGTGCGCACAGCGCCAGGAAGTTCGGGAACGACGTCGCGACGTTGGCGCAGTCATGGATGCGGATCGGCGCACTGGCGCGCAACGACGCGACACTGAAGGCCATGGCGATACGGTGGTCGCCATGCCCATGGACTTCGCCGCCACCGATCTGGCCGCCATCGATGATGATGCCGTCCGGGGTCGGTTCGCATTTGACACCCAGCGCCAACAAGCCGTCCGCCATGACCTGGATACGATCCGACTCCTTGACCCGCAGCTCCTCGGCCCCCGTCAGTACGGTCCGCCCTTCTGCACAGGCGGCCGCAACGAACAGCACCGGGAACTCGTCGATGGCCAGAGGAACCAGCGCCTCAGGAATCTCGATACCTTTGAGTTTAGCTGCTCGTACGCGCAGGTCCGCCACTGGCTCGCCACCGACTTCCCGCAGGTTTTCCAGGGTGATGTCGGCGCCCATCAGACGCAGGATATCGATCACACCGGTACGGGTCGGGTTGATGCCGACGTGTTCCAGCACCAGGTCGGAACCTTCGGCGATGGACGCAGCGACCAGGAAGAATGCGGACGAGGAAATATCGCCCGGTACTTCGATATGAGTAGCCGTCAGCTTGCTACCCGATTCAACGGACGCGGTGGCGCCATCGACGCTGACCGGGTAGCCAAAGCCACGCAGCATGCGCTCGGTGTGATCGCGAGTCGGGGCCGGCTCGGTGACGGTGGTCTTGCCTTCGGCGTAGAGACCGGCCAGCAGCAGGCAGGATTTTACCTGGGCGCTGGCCATCGGCATGGTGTAGGTCAGCCCCTTAAGCTTGTTGCCACCACGAATGGTCATAGGCGGACGACCGTCGGCCGCGGTCTCGATGACCGCACCCATTTCCCGCAACGGGTTGGCAACGCGATTCATCGGACGCTTGGACAGCGAGGCGTCGCCGGTCAGGGTGCTGTCGAAATCCTGCGCGGCCAGCAAGCCGGACAACAGGCGCATCGAGGTCCCGGAGTTGCCCAGGTAGATCGGACCCGGCGCCGGCTTGAGGCCGTGCAGGCCGACACCATGAATGGTCACGCGACCGTGATGAGGACCTTCGATGACCACGCCCATGTCACGAAACGCTTGCAGCGTCGCCAGGGCGTCTTCGCCCTCGAGGAAGCCTTCCACTTCGGTCACGCCTTCGGCCAGGGAGCCAAGCATGATCGAACGGTGGGAAATCGATTTATCGCCTGGTACACGAATACGCCCACTCAGGGAGCCACCAGGTTGTGCCAGGAAAATCAGATCGTTGGAGTTCATAGCGTCCACATAGGCCCGACGGGCCAGGATTTTACTGAAATGCTCGCGGGCCACCCTGGCGCGTGTGAAAACGCCCAGCAATTGGTGCCCGTCCCCAGCATCGACCGCGTCGCGCAAGGCGTCGAGATCGCTGCGAAATGTATCGAGTGTGCGCAGGACAGCCTCACGGTTGGCGAGAAAGATGTCGTGCCACATGACCGGGTCGCTTCCGGCGATTCTCGTGAAATCGCGGAAGCCGCCGGCAGCGTAACGGAAGATCTCAAGATTTTCATTGCGTTTGGCCAATGAGTCCACCAGGCCGAACGCCAACAGATGCGGCAAATGACTGGTGGCAGCCAGGACTTCGTCGTGGCGCTCGACCTGCATGTGCTCGACGTCGGCACCCAGCTCGCGCCACAGACGGTCCACCACCGCCAGCGCAGCGGCGTCGGTCTGGGCCAACGGTGTCAAGATCACCTTGTGGCGACGAAACAACTCGGCATTGGACGCTTCCACGCCACTCTGCTCGGAGCCGGCAATCGGATGCCCCGGCACGAACCGCGCAGGCATCGCACCGAAGGCCTCGCAGGCCGCACGCACGACATTGCCCTTGGCACTGCCAACGTCCGTGAGGATCGCCTGCCCAAGGTCCATGGTCGCCAGGCGCGCCAGCAACTTCTCCATGGCCAGGATCGGCACCGCCAGCTGGATCACGTCGGCCCCCTGGCAGGCGATCGCCAGGTCATCCTCGCAACGATCCACCACGCCCAGTTCCACTGCCAGCTTGCGCGATTGCGGATCCAGGTCGACACCGATCACTTCACGACACAGACCACTTTCGCGCAGGCCCTTGGCAAACGAACCACCGATCAATCCCAGGCCGACCACCACCAGGCGACCGATCATAGGGACAGCAGGTTGCAGCGAAGTGACATCAACCACGAGCCAGGACCTTGCTCAACGCCTCGAGGAAACGGCTGTTTTCCGCCGGTAGGCCGATGGTCACGCGCAGGTGGTTGGGCATGCCGTAGTTGGCCACCGGGCGCACGATCACGCCCTCGCGCAGCAACCCCTGGAACACCGGTGCCGCAACGCGCCCGACGTCGACGCAGATGAAGTTGCCTTTCGATGGAATCCAACTCAAGCCCAGCTCACGGAACCCGGCTTCGAGCTGCTGCATGCCGGCCTCGTTCAAGCGACGGCTTTCAGCCAGGTACGCGTCATCCTGCAACGCCGCGCAGGCAGCGGCCAAGGCAAAGCTGTTGACGTTGAACGGCTGGCGCACGCGGTTGAGCACGTCAGCCACCACGGCGGTGGACAAACCGTAGCCGACCCGCAGCGACGCCAGGCCATAGGCCTTGGAGAACGTGCGCGACACCAGCAGGTTCGGGTAGGCAGCAAGGAAATCCAGGCCATCGGGCAAGTCGCTGCCTTCGGCGTATTCGATGTAGGCCTCGTCCAGCACCACCAGCACGTGCTCGGGCACGTCCTGCAGGAAATCATCCAGCGCCTGGGCATCGAACCAGGTGCCGGTCGGATTATTCGGATTGGCAATGAAGACCACACGGGTGCTGGCGTCGATTGCGGCCAGCATGGCCGGCAGATCGTGCCCCCAGTCCTTGGCTGGAACCACATGGGCATCGGCGCCGACGGCCTGGGTGGCGATCGGATAAACCGCGAACGCGTGCTCGCTGAACACCGCGTTGAGGCCCGGTGCCAGATAGGCGCGCGCCACCAGTTCGAGAATGTCGTTGGAGCCGTTACCCAGGGTCACCTGGCTCAGCTCGACGCCACAGCGCTCGGCCAACAGGCTTTTCAACGCAAACCCATTGCCATCGGGGTAACGGGTCAGCGCGGTCAGTTCGTCACGGATGGCTGCCAGAGCCTTGGGACTCGGGCCCAGCGGGTTTTCGTTGCTCGCCAACTTGACGATGCTGGCCGGATCCAGGTCCAGCTCACGGGCCAGTTCGTCCACAGGCTTGCCTGGAACGTAAGGCGAGAGTTGTTGCACGCCTGGCTGGGCCAGGGCGAGGAAGTTGCCACTCATTTGCTATCCGCCCTTAAAGAACTGCCTTGGGGTAGGAACCCAGCACCTTGAGTGCCACCGCTTCCTGACTAATTTTCTCCAGCACACCTTTTACCAGCGGATCGCGGTGGTGGCCGACGAAATCGATGAAGAACACGTAGGTCCATTTACCGCTGCGCGACGGACGGGTCTCGATTCGCGTCAGGTCGATACCGTTGTCGTGGAACGGCACCAGCAGCTCATGGAGCGCACCCGGCTTGTTGCTCATCGACACGATGATCGAGGTCTTGTCATCACCGGTCGGTGGCACTTCCTGGTTGCCGATCATCAGGAACCGCGTGGAGTTGTCCGGACGGTCTTCGATTTTCTCGGCCAGGCGAGTCAGCCCGTAGAGGCCGGCCGCCATGTCACCGGCAATCGCCGCCGAGTTCCACTCACCCTTGACCCGCTTGGCCGCCTCGGCATTGCTCGATACCGCCACGCGTTCGACGTTCGGGTAATGGGCGTCCAGCCACTTACGGCACTGGGCCAGCGATTGGGCGTGGGAATAGATCCGGCTGATACTATCGGTCTTGGTGTTCTCGCCCACCAACAGATGGTGGTGGATGCGCAGCTCGACTTCGCCGCAGATCACCATGTCGTGTTCCAGGAAGCTGTCCAGCGTGTGGTTGACCGCGCCTTCGGTGGAGTTTTCCACCGGCACCACGCCAAAATTCACCGCGCCGGCCGCCACTTCGCGGAAGACTTCGTCGATGGCCGCCATCGGCTTGCTGATCACCGCATGGCCGAAATGCTTCAGGGCAGCGGCCTGGGTGAAAGTGCCTTCCGGGCCCAGGTAGGCGACTTTCAGCGGTTGCTCGAGCGCCAGGCACGAGGACATGACTTCGCGAAACAGCCGCGCCATCTCTTCGTTGCTCAACGGCCCCTTGTTGCGCTCCATGACCCGCTTGAGCACCTGGGCTTCACGCTCGGGGCGATAAAACACTGGCACTTCGCCTTCGGCCAGGGAGGCCATCTTCACCCGGGCGACTTCCTGGGCGCAGCGCGCGCGCTCGCTGATCAACTCCAGGACTTTCTCGTCCAGGGCGTCGATGCGCAGGCGCAGCGCCTTGAGTTCTTGCTCAGACATCAGCCATGTTCCTTCTCGAACTCTGCCATGTAGGCGACCAACGCATTGACGGCGTTGATGTCGACGGCGTTGTAGATGGAAGCGCGCATGCCGCCCACCGAACGATGCCCCTTGAGATTCAACAGGCCACGTTCGTCGGCACCGGCCAGGAACGGCTTGTCGAGACGGTCGTCGGCCAGGCGGAACGGCACGTTCATCCACGAGCGATCGCTCTTGTTGATCGGGTTGCTGTACAGGCCGCTGGCGTCGATGAAGTCATACAGCGTGCGCTGCTTCACTTCGTTGAGCTTGGCGATGGCCTCGACGCCACCCTGCTCTTTCAACCACTCGAACACCAGGCCGGACAGGTACCAGGCCAGGGTTGGCGGCGTGTTGTACATCGAGCCGTTGTCCGCCGCGACCTTGTAGTTGAGCATGGTCGGGCACAGGGAACGGGCGCGGCCCAGCAGGTCCTCGCGAATGATGCTGACCAGGATGCCGCTCGGGCCGATGTTCTTTTGTGCGCCGGCGTAGATCATACCGAAGCGGGAGATGTCTACCGGACGCGACAGGATATCGGAGGACATGTCGGCGACCAGCGGCACGTCGCCGGTTTCCGGGATCCAGTTGAATTCCAGGCCACCGATGGTCTCGTTCGGCGCGTAGTGAACGTAGGCCGCGTCCTTGGACAGGTTCCATTCGTTCTGGCCGGGAATGGCGAAATAGTCGTAGGGCTTGGCGGAAGCGGCGACGTTGACGCGACCGTAGCGCGAAGCCTCCTCGATGGCTTTCTGCGACCAGATGCCGGTGTCGATGTAGTCGGCCTGGCCGTTCTCCGGCAGCAGATTCAGCGGGATCTGGGCGAATTGCTGGCTGGCGCCGCCCTGCAGGAACAGCACCTTGTAATTGGACGGGATGTTCAGCAGATCACGCAGGTCCTGCTCGGCCTTGGTGGCGATGGACACGAACTCATCGCTGCGATGGCTCATTTCCATCACGGACAGGCCCTTGCCATGCCAGTCGAGAAGTTCGCCCTGGGCACGTTTCAGGACCGCTTCAGGCAGCGCCGCCGGGCCGGCACAGAAGTTATAGGCTCTCTTGCTCACATCCAATCTCGCTCTGATCTGGGGGTTCACGCAATTAATACGGTATCAGGTGGTGCGCACTGTGGGAGCAAGGCTTGCCCGCGATGGCTGACCGACATTCAACATTGATATTGACTGATCTATCGCTATCGCGGGCAAGCCTTGCCTCCACAAAGGTGTCATTCGATATAAAGCTTTCAAAAGGGACAAACAACAAGGGGGCGAATCTTCATCCGCCCCCTGCGCGTCCGCTTAGTCCTGCGGTTCTTCTTCGTCTGCGGCGGCGTCGAGCGGTTGATCGTCGATCACGTCGTCGACATCCGCACCGATGGCGCCATCGAATGCCGCGCCTTCGTCGCCTCCCAGCTCCTCGCCTTCGACTTCCGATGGCTCCTGCACCCGCTCAAGCCCTACCAGCGTCTCGTCGTTGGCCAGTTTGATCAGGGTTACGCCCTGCGTGTTACGGCCTAGGCTGGACACTTCGTCGACGCGTGTACGCACCAGGGTGCCCTGGTCGGAGATCAGCATGATTTCCTCGCCGTCGAGCACCTGGACAGCACCCACCAAGCGACCGTTACGTTCGTTGCTGACCATGGCGATCACGCCCTGACCGCCGCGCTTGTACTCGGGGAATTCGCTGATGGCGGTGCGCTTGCCGTAGCCACGCTCCGAAGCGGTGAGGATCTGGCTGCCTTCTTCCGGGATCAGCATGGAAATCAGCTTCTGGCCTTCCGGCAGGCGCATACCACGCACACCGCGAGCAGTACGCCCCATGGCACGAACGTCGGACTCCTTGAAGCGGGTCACCTTGCCACCGTCGGAGAACAGCATGACTTCGCGCTCGCCATCGGTAATGGCTGCGGAGATCAGTACGTCGCCCTCATCCAGCTCCAGGGCGATCAGGCCGACACTGCGCTGACGACTGAAGGATTCCAGCGGGGTCTTCTTCACAGTGCCGTTGGCGGTCGCCATGAAGATGTAGTGGCCTTCGGTGTACTCCTCGACCGGCAACATGGCGGTGATGTACTCACCCTCGTCCAGCGGCAGCAGGTTGACCAGCGGACGACCGCGCGCAGCACGCGATGCCTCGGGGATTTCATAGGTCTTGAGCCAGTACACCTTGCCTTTGCTGGAGAACAGCAGCAGCGTGGTGTGGCTGTTGGCAACCAGCAGGTGGGCGATGTAGTCCTCGTCCTTGACACCGGTAGCCGACTTGCCTTTGCCGCCGCGACGCTGGGCCTGATAGGCAGCCAGCGGTTGGGTCTTGGCGTAGCCACCGTGGGAAATGGTCACCACGCGGTCTTCTTCCGGGATCATGTCACCCAGGGTCAGGTCCAGGCGCGCATCGAGGATCTCGGTGCGGCGCACGTCGCCGTATTCGGCGCGGATCACTTCCAGCTCTTCGCGGATCACTTCCATCAGGCGCGTGGCGCTGTTGAGGATGCGGATCAGCTCGCCAATCTGGTTGAGGATCTCCTGGTACTCGGCCAGCAGCTTCTCGTGCTCCAGGCCGGTCAGACGGTGCAGGCGCAGCTCCAGGATGGCTTGCGCCTGTTCCGGGGACAGGAAGTACTTGCCGTCGCGCAGGCCATATTGCGGGTCGAGGTTTTCCGGACGGCACGAATCGGCGCCAGCGCGCTCGACCATGGTCATCACCGCGCTGGACTCCCAAGGCGTGCTGACCAGCGCTTCCTTGGCTTCCGATGGCGTTGGCGAGGCCTTGATCAGGGCGATGACCGGGTCGATGTTCGACAGGGCTACGGCCTGGCCTTCGAGGATGTGACCACGTTCACGAGCCTTGCGCAGCTCGAACACGGTGCGGCGGGTCACCACTTCGCGACGGTGACGCACGAAGGCTTCCAGCAGGTCCTTGAGGTTCAGGATCCGCGGACGGCCGTCGATCAGCGCAACGATGTTGATGCCGAATACGCTTTGCAGCTGGGTCTGGGCGTAGAGGTTGTTGAGGATCACCTCAGGCACTTCGCCACGACGCAGCTCGATCACCACACGCATGCCGTCCTTGTCGGACTCGTCCCGCAGCTCGGTGATGCCTTCGAGCTTCTTCTCTTTCACCAGTTCGGCGATCTTCTCGATCAGGCGAGCCTTGTTCAGCTGGTACGGCAGTTCGGTGATGACGATCTGCTGGCGACCACCGACCTTGTCGATGTCTTCGACCGTCGAGCGAGCACGCATGTAGATGCGGCCGCGACCAGTGCGGTAGGCCTCGATGATGCCGGCGCGACCGTTGATGATCGCGGCGGTCGGGAAGTCCGGGCCGGGGATGTACTGCATCAATTCATCGACGGTCAGCTCGGGATTGTCGATGAGGGCCAGGCAACCGTCGATGACTTCACCGAGGTTGTGCGGCGGGATGTTGGTCGCCATGCCCACGGCGATACCGCTGGAACCGTTGACCAGCAGGTTCGGGATACGGGTCGGCATGACCGCTGGGATCATTTCGGTGCCGTCGTAGTTCGGCACCCAGTCCACGGTTTCCTTGTGCAGGTCGGCCAGCAGCTCATGGGCCAGCTTGGTCATGCGTACTTCGGTGTATCGCATGGCCGCGGCGTTGTCGCCGTCCACCGAACCGAAGTTGCCCTGGCCGTCTACCAGCAGGTAACGCAGGGAGAAGGGTTGCGCCATGCGAACGATGGTGTCGTACACGGCAGTGTCGCCGTGGGGGTGATACTTACCGATCACGTCACCGACGACACGGGCGGACTTCTTGTACGGCTTGTTGAAGTCGTTGCCCAGTTCGCTCATCGCGTACAGCACGCGCCGGTGCACGGGCTTCAAGCCATCGCGCGCATCCGGCAGCGCCCGCCCGACGATCACGCTCATTGCGTAGTCGAGG
The DNA here is from genome assembly GCF_025336485.1 of Pseudomonas citri. Taxonomy (GTDB): domain Bacteria; phylum Pseudomonadota; class Gammaproteobacteria; order Pseudomonadales; family Pseudomonadaceae; genus Aquipseudomonas; species Aquipseudomonas citri. The sequence goes on from NZ_JAODAB010000002.1 coordinate 216,820, forward strand.
TAGGACTGTTTCAGCTCGTCTTCGATATTGACCGGGAGGATTTCTTTGGCCAGTTCGCCCATGAGAAGCCTGATTCCTTTTTCTGGTGAAACCTCGTCACATCCAGATGGGACGAACGAAGCTCGCCGCCGCCGGACAAGTGCCGTGCAGCGACTTACGACAAATCAACGAGTTATGCCATGGATCTGCGCAGTAAAGGCCACCTCGCGAGGCGGCCTTGGAAACCGCCGGATGTTATCACAAGAGCCGCCACGCACCTATCCCCCAGATGCGCATGGAGCATAGTTAGTGGACCGGTGACAGGCTGATAGAGGACGAGAGAGGCTCAGAAGCGTTGCGGGTGGAGATTCAGGGGGCAAAATGCACGTATTAGCTGCTTGTAAGGACCTATTGGCGAGCAAGCCCCTCCTATCCGCTGATGGCCCCAATCCTAAAAGCCCTCAATGCAACCGCTTGCGGCACATCAATTGGGCGATTTTCGCGGTATCAGGCCGTTCGATGACGCCCTTTTCCGTGACAATCGCGTCGATCAGATCCGCAGGGGTGACATCGAATGCCGGATTGAACACCTCTACATCCACCCCGACCTGCTGGCCGCCGATCTCCAGTAGCTCGCGCGCATCGCACTCTTCGATAACGACGTCGTCACCGCAGGCCAGGTCCATGTCGATGGTGGAACTCGGCGCCACCACCATGAAGCGTACACCGTGATGCATGGCGCAGACCGCCAGTTGATAGGTACCGATGCTGCTCGCCACGTCGCCATTGGCGGTGATGCGGTCGGCGCCGACGATGACCCAGGTCACACCCTTGGCCTTCATGATGTGGGCCGCGGCGGAATCGGCGCCGAGGGTCACCGCCATCCCGTCACGGGCCAACTCCCATGCAGTCAGGCGCATCCCTTGCAGCAATGGACGGGTTTCGTTGACATAGACGCGCTCGACCATGCCGTCGAGGTAGGCGCCACGAATCACCCCCAGGGCCGTACCGAAGCCCCCCGTAGCCAGGGCACCAGCGTTGCCGTGGGTCAGGATGGCCTGGGCGTTGCCCTGGTGCCTGCGGATCAGATCGACGCCAAGCTGGGCCATGGTCAGGTTGGCTTCACGGTCGCTCTCATGGATGGCGAGCGCTTCGGCTTCGAGGCTCGCCAGGGGCTCGGCATGCTCCCTGGAGCGCTCCAGGCGATCACGCATCCGCTCCAACGCCCAGACGACACTCGTCGCCGGCCAGACGTCCGCCAACGCAGTGAAATCCGCTTCCAGCGCCGCCGGCCAGTCACCGCCCGCAGCCATCCTGGCTCGTGCCGCCAGGACCACGCCATAGGCCACGACAATGCCGATGACCGGTGCTCCCCGCACCACCTTCGAGCCAATGGCATCAACCACCGCAGCCACGCCGGCACAGGCGATCCAGCGCTCCTCGAATGGCAAGGCGCGCTGATCAAGCAGGTACAGGACGCCATCACGCCAATCGATGGCTTTCACCTTCTCCGCAGCCAACAATCGATCGCGCATCCCTCACCCCGCACTCATGAACAAAAGCCGCCGATTATAGCGATCCCTCCGCGAAGACGCTCGGGTATACTTCGCCACTCTTTATAACCCATGGAACCGCTCCACGATGCCCAAGCCTGCCATTGCGCTCGACTTATTATTGCTGCCGAGCTGGTTGGTGCCTGTCGAACCCGCCGGCGTGGTTCTCAAGGATCATGGCCTGGGCATTCGCGATGACTGCATCGTGTTCATCGGTCCCCGGGCAGAGGCCCTGAAGTGCGACGCGGCGCAGGTCCGTGAATTGCCCGGCATGTTACTCAGCCCAGGCCTGGTCAATGCCCATGGCCATGCGGCGATGAGCCTGTTCCGCGGCCTGGCCGACGACCTGCCCCTGATGACCTGGCTTGAACAACACATCTGGCCGGCCGAGGGCAAATGGGTCGACGAACAGTTCGTGAGCGATGGCACCGACCTGGCGATCGCCGAGCAAATAAAGGGCGGCATCACCTGCTTCTCCGACATGTATTTCTATCCCAAGGTTGCCAGCGAGCGCGTCCATAACAGTGGCGTGCGCGCGCAAATCGCCATTCCCATCCTGGACTTCCCGATCCCCGGCGCCGCCAGCGCCGACGAAGCGATCCGCCAGGGCATCGAATTGTTTGGCGACCTCAAGCACCATCCCCGGATCAAAGTCGCCTTCGGCCCGCACGCGCCGTACACGGTGGGCGACGAAAACCTGGAGAAAATCCGCGTGATCGCCGAGGAGCTGGACGCGGCGATCCACATGCATGTTCATGAAACCGCCCAGGAAGTCCAACAGGCACAGGATACGACTGGCGAGCGACCGCTGGCGCGCCTGGGTCGGCTTGGCTTGCTGGGACCACGTTTTCAGGCCGTGCACATGACTCAAATCAGCGCCGAAGACCAGGCCTTGCTGGTAGAAAGCAACTGCAACGTCATCCACTGCCCGGAATCGAACCTGAAGCTGGCCAGCGGATTCTGCCCGGTGGAGCGTTTGTGGCAGGCCGGCGTCAACGTGGCGGTCGGCACTGACGGTGCAGCCAGCAACAATGACCTCGATCTGCTCGGCGAGACCCGCACCGCTGCCCTGCTGGCCAAGGCCGTTGCCGGTTCGGCCACCGCCCTGGATGCGCACCGCGCGTTGCGCATGGCGACGCTCAATGGTGCGCGGGCGCTGGGTATCGAGACGACCGTCGGCTCACTGGAAGTCGGCAAGGCCGCCGACCTGGTGGCCTTCGACCTGACGGGGCTGGCGCAGCAACCGATTCACGACCCGGTGTCGCAGTTGATCTATGCCACCGGCCGCGATTGCGTGAAACACCTGTGGGTAGCCGGCAAGCCATTGCTGGAGGATGGACGGCTGACCCGCCTGGACGAAACACAATTGATTGCCACGGCCCAGGCCTGGGGTCGTCGCATCGGCGGCCATCACGAATAACCAAACCCCTTGAGCCACGGCTCGGGAACATGATTTTTCAAGCTTTTCGAGGATCTGCACATGAGCAACGTCGACCACGCCGAAATCGCCAAGTTCGAAGCCCTGGCCCATCGCTGGTGGGACCGTGAAAGCGAGTTCAAACCGCTGCATGACATCAACCCGCTGCGGGTCAACTGGATCGACGAACGGGTCAACCTGGCCGGCAAGAAGGTGCTCGACGTCGGCTGCGGCGGCGGCATCCTCAGCGAAGCCATGGCCCAGCGCGGGGCGACGGTGACAGGCATCGACATGGGCGAAGCGCCATTGGCAGTCGCCCAGTTGCATCAACTGGAGTCCGGCGTCAACGTCGAGTACCGGCAGATCACCGCCGAAGCCCTGGCTGAGGAAATGCCCGGCCAGTTCGACGTGGTCACGTGCCTGGAAATGCTCGAACACGTGCCGGATCCGTCATCGGTCATCCGCGCGTGCTTTCGCATGGTCAAACCGGGCGGCCAGGTATTTTTCTCCACCATCAACCGCAACCCCAAGGCCTATCTGTTCGCGATCATCGGTGCCGAATACATCATGAAGCTGTTGCCGCGTGGCACCCACGACTTCAAGAAATTCATCCGTCCGTCCGAGCTGGGCGCCTGGAGCCGCGCCGCCGGGCTGACCGTCAAGGACATCATCGGCTTGACCTACAACCCGCTGACCAAGCATTACAAGCTGGCGGCCGATGTCGATGTCGATGTCAACTACATGATCCAGACCCTGCGCGAGGAATAAATCGATGCGTCTCAAAGCGGTTCTCTTCGACATGGACGGCACGTTGCTCGATACCGCGCCGGACTTCATCGCCATCTGCCAGGCCATGCGCGCCGACCGCGGCTTGCCGCCGATGAATACCCAGCACATCCGCGACGAGATTTCCGGTGGCGCACGGGCGATGGTCGCGGTGACCTTTTCCATGGATCCGGAATCGCCGGGCTTCGAGGAACTGCGCCAGGAGTTCCTCGAACGCTACCTCAAGGCCTGCGCGGTCCACAGCCACCTGTTCGACGGCATGGCCGAGGTGCTGGCCGATATCGAGGCGGCGAACCTGATCTGGGGCGTGGTCACCAACAAACCGGTGCGCTTCGCCGAACCGATCATGCAGCAACTGGGCCTGGCCGAACGCTCGAAGGTGCTGATCTGCCCCGACCACGTCAAAAACAGCAAGCCCGATCCGGAACCGCTGCTGCTGGCCTGCAAGATGCTCGACCTGGACCCGGCCAGCGTGCTGTTCGTGGGCGACGACCTGCGGGACATCGAGTCTGGTCGCAGTGCCGGCACCAAGACCTGCGCAGTGACCTATGGCTACATTCACCCCGACGACAACCCCAGGCACTGGGGCGCGGACGTGGTGATCGATCACCCATCGGCGCTACGCGAAGTGCTGGACAACGCGTTGTGCAGTTGCTGAGTTGACGTCGGAGATACCGCTCTGTGGCCCGAGGATTCATAGGATTCATAGGATTCATAGGATTCATGGGATTCAAGCTGTGGGAGCAAAGCTTGCTCGCGAAACAGGCGACTCGGTTTCCGAGGGACCACGTCACCTTCATCGCGAGCAAGCCTTGCTCCCACAGGAAGTTCACATAGCCACAACAGCGCATCACCCCGCACCTGTTTTGTTTCGTGAGGTTTTATATGTTTGATTATTCCGCCCGCCCCGACCTTCTCCAGGGCCGGGTCATCCTGGTCACCGGTGCCGGTCGCGGTATCGGCGCCGCCGCCGCGAAAGCCTATGCCGCCCACGGCGCAACCGTATTGCTGCTGGGCAAGACCGAAGCCAACCTGACCCAGGTCTACGATGAAATCGAGGCAGCTGGCTATCCGCAACCGGCGGTGATCCCGTTCAACCTCGAAACGGCCCTGCCCCATCAATACGATGAGCTGGCGGCCATGATCGAGACCGAGTTCGGTCATCTCGATGGCTTGCTGCACAACGCTTCGATCATCGGTCCACGCACGCCGCTGGAGCAATTGTCCGGCGAGAACTTCATGCGCGTGATGCAGGTCAACGTCAACGCAATGTTCATGCTCACCAGCACCTTGCTGCCGCTGCTCAAGCTATCCAAGGATGCGTCCGTGGTGTTCACCTCCAGCAGCGTCGGCCGCAAGGGCCGTGCGTACTGGGGCGCCTATGGCGTCTCCAAGTTCGCCACCGAAGGATTGATGCAGACCCTGGCCGACGAAGTCGACACCGTCGCCTCGGTACGCGCCAACAGCGTCAACCCGGGCGCCACCCGCACCAGCATGCGCGCCCAGGCCTACCCCGGGGAAAACCCGCTCAACAACCCGACGCCCGAAGAGATCATGCCGGTCTACCTGTATCTCATGGGCCCGGACAGCACTGGCGTGAACGGCCAGGCCTTCAACGCCCAATAATGGGTTTTTCCGGTGTCGCGACATTTTACCGTCGCGACACCGGTGTTCTTCGACATCCAGCCAGGCGAAGCGCCAACTCCATGTCGCCACCTCCCCCGTGACAGTCATCAACCCATTGGTTTTCGGTCATTTTTATGCAAATGACCGACATGGCACGACTTTCGCTCTAGCTCCCCTCAACACGCTAAATTCGACCGGTAACGGACACTGAGACGAGAACGACGCTTGAGAAAGAAAGCGGACTAAACTCAAATCAGACGTCCTACGGGACTGAAGGATCAGTACGACGCGCAGCCCAAAGCCGCCACACCCAGCCTGTCAGGAAAGATCCAGCTCAGGGGCACACGCCAAATGAAAACGCCCACCCAGGCCAGTACGATTGACTTCGATAGCGCCAAATTGCAGCGCTTGGGTTTCAACCAGCCGTCGCCACTCGCGGCACGCTCAACCAGCCTGGCGCAAGTGCGCCAGCAGCTCGTTCAACAATTGCAGACCAGCCTGGAGCCACAACGGATCCTCGGCCTGTTTTTCCGAGAGGCTCAGCGAGTCGTCCCCCTGGACGCCTTGACCTATCAACACAAACCCAGCGACCTGCGCCTGGAATTCGGGCAGCGGGGGCATCACACCCTCAGCTACAACCTCAGCCATGAGGCAGAGCATCTGGGCGAACTGGTGTTGCGCCGCAATCAGCGCTTTACCGAATCAGAGCAGGGCGACCTCGAATCCGTGATGTCGACGCTGCTGTACCCCTTGCGCAACGCGCTGCTCTATCGGGCCGCCACCCAAGGCGCCCTGCGCGACCCGCTGACAGGTGCGGGCAATCACATCGCCATGGACCAGACACTGGAACGGGAAATCGACATGGCCAAGCGGCATATGCAGCCGTTGTCGGTCCTGATGCTCGATATCGATCATTTCAAGCGTATCAATGAACGCCACGGGCACGGCGTCGGCGACGAAGTGCTCAAGGCCGTTACCGAATCGATCAAGAGCCCTTTGCGCAACGTGGACATGGTCTTCAGGTTCGGCGGTGAAGAATTCCTGGTCCTGCTGGCCAACACCAGCCGGGATGCGGCGGCGATCGTTGGCGAACGACTTCGTTACGCCGCCCAGACACAGGATTATTTTGCAGGCGGCACGAGGATTGAACTGACGGTCAGCCTGGGTTGCGCGACGCTGTTGCCGGGAGAGTCGGCGCAGAGCCTGTTGCGCAGGGCCGACAGCGCACTGTACGTGGCCAAGCGTGAAGGGCGAAACCGATTGGAAATGGCAGGTTGAAGACAACTGGAACGCGCAAGACACCGAGTCCTTAGTAAGCGAGCCTGCTCGCGATGACAGCCTGACAGTCACCTCCCCGTGACTGTAGAACCCTCTCACCAGCGGACTCGCCCCCACATCCGGTGCTTATGCGCAGCGGCGCAAATCAGCTCCCGGCGAGCGCCAGACGCTCACGGCTGGATGTTTTACTGACCGTTTCCGAGTGTTCCAGCTGCATGCAGCGCTCCAGGAACAGGTACATGTAGTCATAGCTCTTGCACACCGCCTGGCGCAGTTCCGTCTGCAGGGCCTTGCTCGGGTTCATGCCAGCCAATGTGCAGATGATTTCCAACGCTTCCCAAGGATGGGCATCGTCGTACTGGGCGTGCATCTTCAGCCATTTCATGGCCCGCTTGCGATCGTCATCGGCAAACGCCGCCGCATAGACGCCAGTGGAACATACCAGCGCCGACCACTCCCCGGTCGCGCCCTCGATGGCATAGTTGGTCGCGGCGATGGCCACGATCAGCGAGTCCGACGAGCTGGTATGCCAGCACCAGTGGCTCAGCGCATGAAGCTCGGGCGGCACGTGCTGCGCTTGCAGGTCTTCCAGGGTCACGCCGTGGGCAGCGCTCCAGTTCACCCAGTAGTCGGCGTGGTTGAGTTCGACACGAATGTTGCGCATCAGCCAGCGACGGGCCATGTCCTCGCCGGGGTGGCGGGCAAAGCGGGTCTTGGTGAGATTCTGTGCCATGTACAAAGCGAACTGTTCAACGACCGGCCAACCACCAATGAGGTAGTGACGCATGGTCTTGGCGCTGAGCTTGTTATCGCGCATGCGTTGATACAGCTCATGTTCGACAACCCGGCGCTTGCTCTCGCGGCAATCGGCAATGAGCTGCTGCGCCCATTGCGGATAGCTGGTGGCGTCCATGAGCGGGCCTGTTCGGTTGAATGTGTCGATCACTGTCGGGCTCCTTTTGATTGTGATTTTACGGATCAACAAGAGGTTCAGCGGAACGTGCTGGGGGCCTTGAACAACAGCGGTTGCGGCCGGGCCGGCCTGCATTGCAACGTGTCACAGGTAAACAATTGCGGGCGCTCGATCACGTACCCCTGAGCGTAATCCACTCCGATCTCGAGCAATGCCTGCTCGATCTGGGTCGTTTCAACGAACTCGGCAATGGTGCGCTTACCCATGACATGGCCGATATGATTGATCACCTCGACCATTGCACGGTTAATCGGGTCGTCCAGCATGTCCTTTACGAAACTCCCATCGATCTTGAGGAAGTCTACAGGTAAATGTTTCAAGTAAGCGAACGAAGACATTCCGGCGCAAAAATCATCCAGCGAAAAGTAACAACCCAAGCTCTTGAGTTCATTGATAAAGCGGATCGCGCTGCCTAAATTCGCAATAGCGCTGGTTTCGGTTATTTCAAAACAAATCATTTCCGCTGGAATCGAATAAGCCGCGAACTGTTTACGCAGGAAATCGAGAAACGCCTGATCTCCTATAGTGGTGCCTGACAGATTGATCGCACACATGGCCAGGGGCACCTGTGGCGACTCATCCAGGCATTGGCGGATGATCCTGAATACGTTCTCCACCACCCAACGGTCCAGCGATGTCATCAGGCCATAGCGCTCCGCCGCGGGAATGAAGCTGTCCGGCAGGATCATCCGCCCGGCTTCATCGTGCAACCGCAACAGGATCTCAACATGCCCACCGCCGTGCTCACCCGGCGCCAGCGCAGCGATTTCCTGGGCATAGAGACAGAAGCGATTGTCCTCCAGCGCCATGTGCAAGCGCTGGACCCAGGCCATTTCGCCGAACCGCAGGGACAACTCCGAGTCGTCGGCGTGGTAGACCTGAACCCGGTTGCGACCTTTTTCCTTGGCCATGTAGCACGCCATATCGGCGGCTCGCAGGGACGCTTCCAGGGTCGTCGGGGTCTGGGCGACATGCACCAGGCCAATGCTCACCGTGGTCACGAAAGGTCGACCCTTCCATACAAAATGCAGATTCTGCACGGTCTGGCGCAGCCCTTCGGCGATTTTCTCGGCGGCCTCTGGCGAACAGTTTTCCAGCAAGATGCCGAACTCGTCCCCACCGAGCCGGGCCAGGGTGTCGTTTTCCCGCAGCCCCGATTGCAACAGGGCACAGATGTGTCGCAACAACTCGTCACCGGCGGCATGACCACTGGTGTCGTTGACCAGTTTGAATTGATCCAGGTCGAGAAACATCAAGGCATGGCGGCCAGACTGGCGCGTGAGGTTGTGCAAGGCCTGCTCCAGGCGATACTCGAACTCACGGCGATTGGCCAGGCCAGTCAAGGCATCATGGGTAGCCTGCCACGACAGGTTGGCGATGTATTGGCGTTCCTGGGTCATGTCGTGCAGCACCAGCACCGCGCCACTGACTTTGCCGGCGTGGCGGATCGGCGCGCCCACCAGCGTGACGGATACGGTGCTGCCGTCCAGGCGCTGGATCAACTTGGAGTGCTCGCTGCCACCACTGAGGCGACCGCTGAGGATGTGTTCGATCAGGGTCAGCCCTTCGGACTGGGCATTGTCGTCGAGCAGATTGAACAGCGCGGCAAGGGGCAAGCCTGTCGCATGCTCGGCCTTCCAGTGGGTCATCGCTTCGGCGGCGGGGTTCATGTAGGCAATGGCCCCCTCCACGTCGGTGGTGATCACCCCGTCACCGATCGATTGCAGCGTGATCTGCGCCCGCTCCTTCTCCAACTGCAACGCATTGGCGAACACCTGCCGCTGGGCCAGCAATTTATGGGTGCGCAACAGGGCCAGTGCGATCAGCCCCAGGGCCGTGGCGAAGTTGGTCACCAGCAGCAGCCGCAGGATAAAGCGCGATCCTTCGCCCAGCGCATCGCTGAAGGCCTTGGCGGCCGGGGTGACCGAATCGTTGATGGCGAAGATCTGTGCCTTCCAACCCCGGATATCGGTTTCCGACGCCTCGCCCGCGGCAATGCTGGCGTGCATCTGCCGGGCGACGTTATCCAGCTCGATGAGGTAGCCGTCACCCACCGTCCACAGGTCGATGGCTTCTTCCAGATAACTGAAATGGCGAAAATTCAGGTAGAGCCAGATCAGGCTGGCCACGTCATCGGGGTGGTTGCCGCCCTGGAGAATGCCCGCCTTGGCGGCCGCCAGGTCCGGCGGCTCACGGTCCAGCGCCACACGAAGGTCGTGCCCCCCCTCAGGGACGGCGATGGCTTGCCGGTACTTGCGAAAAATCGCCTCATCACGGCTGTCGGCATAGAGATTGAGGTAATAGATGGCGTCTTTCTGGCCTTTGGACCAGAGGCTTTCCCCAGCCACATAGCCGCGGACCGCGGACAACACATAAAGGCTGACGCCCCCCAGCAACGCCTGGAATAGCACCACGGCAATAAAGGGCCAGACGATGCCCAGCAGCCGTGGAGTTGCGAAAGTCTGCTTGCGCTTCATGAAGTCCCTTGCACAGGTATTGCTGGATGAACACCCACTACAATTCCACCCCTGAATCCACAGCCTAGGCTAGTTTTCACCCATACGAATGACGGGATGAACGGATCCACAGTTTTCAGGAGGATTTGGGGAAGAAACGGGGGTGTTTGCCTGCTTTTTTTCGGATACTTAGCGCAGAAAAGCGCAGGAAACTCAAGGCTGCTGTATTTGCTGCAAATGACCGTAGAGTCGGGCATACAACCCGCCCTCGGCAATCAACTGCAAATGGTCGCCGTCTTCGGCGATTTGCCCGCCGTCGAACACCAGGACACGGTCAGCCTGCTTCACTGCCGACAACCGGTGGGCAATGATCAGCGTGGTGCGTCCGTTGAGGAAACGCGCCAGCGCTTGGTGGAGGTTGTACTCGGTGGCCGCATCGAGGGCCGAAGTGGCTTCATCGAGAATCACTACCCGCGGGTCGGCCAGGATCATGCGGGCGATGGCCAACCGTTGCCGCTGGCCGCCCGACAAACGCACCCCGGAGCGCCCGACGACACTGTCCAACCCTTGCGGCAGCGCCCGGACCGTGGCATCCAGCTGGGCGATCGCCAGCGCCCGCCAGCACGCGTCGTCAGTGCACTCGCGGCCCATGGAAAGGTTGGCGCGCACCGTGTCATTGAACAGCGCCGGGTGTTGCAGCACCACCGCGACATTCTCGCGGATGGTGTCCAGACCGATCTCCTGCTGCGTGGCACCGCCAAACCGGATACTTCCCGACTGTGGCGTGTACAACCCCAGCAACAATTGCACCAGGGTGCTCTTGCCGCCACCACTGGCGCCGACGATGGCGACCTTCTCGCCAGGTGCGATGGACAGGTTCAATTGGTCGAGCACCCGCTCCTCGCCGTAACCGAAGCTCAACCCCTGGATGTCGATGCCGACCGTGTCGCGACCCTTGAACGGATCGACGCTTGCCCGGTATTCCGGTTCATCGGCCCGGGCCAGCAGTTCGTTGATTCGGCTCAAGGCGCCGCCGGCCGCGTAATAGGCGTATTGCAGGTTCAACAGTTGCTCGACCGGACCGATCATGAACCAGAGATAGCTGAACACCGCGAGCATCTGGCCGATGGACAGGTCGGAAAACACCACGGTGAGCATGGCGGCGGCACGGAAAATGTCGATACCGAACTGGAACAACAAGCCACTGGCACGGTTCGAGGCGTCGGTTTTCCACTGGGAATTCACCGCGTAGTCGCGCACTTCCCTGGCACGCAGCCCCAAACGGCCAAGAAAATAACCTTGTCGGTTACTCGCACGAATCTCCTGGATCGCGTCCAGGGTTTCGGTCAGGGCCTGGGTGAAATGCGAGGTGCTGTCGTTCTCCAGCTTCTTGAGATGCTTGACCCGCTTGCCCAACTGCACCGTGGCATAGATCACCAGCGGATTGAACAACAGGATCAGCAGTGCCAGTTTCCAGTGCATCCAGACCAGGATGCCGGCGGTGCCCACCAGCGTCAGCATCGCCACCAGGAAACGACTGAGGGTTTCGCCGATGAATTTGTCCAGAGTGTCCAGGTCGGTGACCAGGTGCGCCGCCACGGTACCGCTGCCCAGGCTTTCGTATTCGCCCAGGGAAATGCGTTTGAGGCGCTCGATCAGCCGCTGGCGAACGCGATAGACGATGTCCTTGGCCAGCCCGGCAAACAGGCGCGCCTGCAGCACGTTGAACAGCAAGGCGCAGCACCGCAGCCCCAGGGTAGCCAGCAACATCAGGCCGATATAGCCGGCCGCGCTTTGCCAGCCCGTCGGCAACGCATGGTTCATGACCTTCAAAGCGGCATCGCCACGCCCCAGCAGCACCTCATCCACCAGCAACGGCAACAGCAACGGGATCGGCACACTGCACAGCGTCGCCAGCACGGCCACGCCGTTGGCAATCCACAGGGCTTTCTTGTGTTTGACGACCAGGCGCCGAATCTCTGCCCAGCTCAACCGATCGATGCGCTGCGGGGCAGGTGCGCCCTCCGGGCGGTCAGGCACAGGCCGCGCGCTCCAGCCAACGCTCGAGTAACGGCGCCAGTTGAGCCAGCGGCTGGTAACCGTTGGTGAGCAGCGCCAATTGGCCGTCGCGTTCGGCCAACAGGGTGGGGAACCCGGCGATACCCAGGTCCTGGACCCAAGTGAAATCCGCCGCGGTGGCGGCATGCTGGTCGGCGCGGTCGAACGCCCCGGCGAATTCGATGCGTGGCAACCCGGCCTGCTCGGCCAGTTCCACCAGGACGCTGGCGTGGGTGACGTCGCGGCCCTGCACATAAAATGCTTGCTGGATCAGCTTCACCAGGTTCCAGGCCAGATCCGGGGCCAGGCTGCGTGCCGTCACCACGGCCCGACAGGCCGGCTCGGTGTCGTAGACAAAACCGTCCGGTAACGCCCCTTCAAGCTTGAACGGCTGGCCGGTGGCCTGGATGACCGCCTGCCAGTGCTCGAGAATGTAGCGTCGGGTGGTGGGTTCCAATGCCGAACCACTTCCCGTGCGCAAACCGCCCATGACCAGGTGCAAGGGCACACCGGCGGCCTGCGCCTGCTCGACCAGTGCCTGGGCCACTGGCGCAAAGCCCCAGCACCAGGAACACATCGGGTCCATTACATAGAGCAGGCGTGACGCCATGATTCAAGCCTCGGAGGATGACTGCTTGTAGTTGTAGCCGATCGGGTGCGGCATGTTACGGGCCTTGGCCAGCTCGATCTGCTTCTGCCGGTCGATGGCGCTGCGACGGGTTTTCTCGCTCAGCGTGTCCCAGCAGTGCGGGCAGCTGATACCCGGTACATAGTGCTCCGAAGCGCGGTCCTCGACGCTCACCGGCGTGCGACAGGCATGACATTGATCATAGTCGCCTTCGCTGAGGTCATGGCGAACGGTCACGCGGTTATCGAACACAAAGCAGTCGCCGCGCCATTTGCTTTCTTCCTGGGGCACCTCTTCGAGGTATTTCAGGATGCCGCCCTTGAGGTGGAACACCTCGCCGAAGCCCTGGCCGAGCATATAGCTGGAGGCTTTTTCGCAACGAATGCCACCGGTGCAGAACATCGCGACTTTCTTGTGCCGGGCCGGGTCGAAGTTGGCCTTGATGTAGTCCGGGAACTCGCGAAAGCTGGTGGTCTTGGGGTCGATCGCCCCTTCGAAGGTGCCGATGGACACTTCATAGTCGTTGCGGGTGTCGATCAACAGCACTTCAGGGTCGCTGATCAGCGCATTCCAGTCCTGCGGTTCGACATAGGTGCCCACCTGCTTGTTCGGATCCACACCTTCGACGCCCAGGGTGACGATCTCTTTCTTGAGCTTGACCTTGGTGCGGTAGAACGGCTGCTCGTCGCAGTACGATTCCTTGTGGTCGATGTCGACCATGCGTGGATCGTTCCTGAGCCAGGCCAGCAAGCCATCGATGCCTTCACGACTACCGGAAACCGTGCCGTTGATGCCTTCTTCGGCGATCAGCAAGGTGCCTTTGATGCCGTTTTCGAGCATGGCGTTGAGCAAGGGCTCGCGCAGCTCGATGTAGTTTTCCAGGGTGACGAACTTATACAGTGCCGCCACGACAATGGGTTGTGTCATGGGTACTTCTCCAGGTGGCTACCCTCGCAAAGGGTGAACCGGATGCAAAAAAAACGCGCCGGTTCAACGGCGCGGTGCGGATTCTAACAAAAAACAGGGGACGCAGGATCACGATTGCTGTGGGGGCAGACTTGGAGAAAACCCTCAGTGAAGTAGAGTTCTGTGGGAGCAAGGCTTGTCCGCGATGAAGTTGCTGCGGTCCCTAGGCTCTGTACGAAAAGCCTTGATACTCGTTCATGCTGCGTTGAAAATAACCTCGGAATGCTCATGTACTCCAGTACACTCCGCTTCCTCGGCTGTTTTCGCCTTGCCTGACCTTCGTCTCAAGACTTTTCGTACGGAGCCTAGGCTCTGCATCGCGAGCAAGCTTTGCTCCCACAGCGATCTTGCTCCCCACAAATTCAGGCTTGTCAGCCCCAGCAGCCCAGTCAGTGCTTGCTGCCACCTGCACAGGTCGGCGAAGCCGGGGCTGCGTCGATCTGCGCCCACTCCTCGGGGGTGTAGGTGTGCAGCGCCAACGCATGGAATTCGCCCATCAGTTCGCCCAATGTGCCGTAGACCTTCTGATGACGCTTGACACGATTGAGCCCTTCGAACTGCCGGCTGACGATCACCGCCTTGAAGTGGGTCTGCAGGCCACGGCTGTGCATGTGGCTTTCATCCAGCACTTGCAGGTGCTCGGGTTGCAAGAGCGCTAGGGTCGACTCGATGCGTTGTTGCATGCTCATACCGAGGCTCCGCTTACGGCTTCTTCTTGGCAGGCGCAGGCGCCGCGGCTTTAGGCTCGAGCTCTGCGGTCATGTCCGAGAGCAGCTTGTTGACCACCGGCACCGCGCTTTCGAGCTTGGCCTGGGTCAGCTGGGCCGATTGCTGGGTCAACTGCGGCATTTTCTCCAGGACTTTCTTGCCCAGTGGCGACTGGTAGAAAGCCACCAGGTCCTTGAGCTCCGACTCACTGAAGTTGGTGGTGTAGAGCTTGACCATGTCCGGCTTGAGCTTGTCCCAGCCGATGGCCTTGTCCAGTGCGGCGTTGGCCTTGGCCTGGTAGGTTTCCAGGGTGGCTTTTTTCGACTCGGGGGCCTTGGTCTGCTCAAAGCGCTGGGCAAACATCTGCTGAACTTGCATGTACACCGGGGTGCCCAGTTTGTCAGCGTGCGCCAGGGTCAGGAAGGCTTCGGCGCTGGCGTTGTGGCTGGCGGTATCGGCGAAAACAGGGCCGCTGGCACACACCAGAGCAACTGCTGTACAGACGGCACGAAAACGGGTCATCGAGTTTCCTTTCATTACAGGCGAGGTAAAACCCCAAGGGCGACCATTCTGCGCCTAAAAAACGCCGCGCCTCAACCCCGATACGCACCGGGTCCGATTGACGGGGCAAACCCGCCGCGCCTAGATTGAAGGATGTTTGAAGGAACCGACGTCGCCCATCCGGGCCTAAACTGCGCATTCAGCCCTACAGGAGTTTGACCCGATGAGCCGTATCGAAACCGACAGCCTTGGCCAGGTGGAAGTCCCGGACGACGCCTACTGGGGTGCGCAGACCCAGCGCTCGATGATCAACTTCGCCATTGGCAACGAACGCATGCCGCTGTCGGTGCTGCATGCCTTGGCCCTGATCAAGAAGGCCGCCGCGCGGGTCAACGACCGCAACGGCGACTTGCCCGCCGACATCGCTCGCCTGATCGAACAGGCCGCCGATGAAGTCCTGGCCGGCGAGCATGACGATCAATTTCCGCTGGTGGTCTGGCAGACCGGCAGCGGGACGCAGAGCAACATGAACGTCAACGAAGTGATCGCCGGGCGCGCCAATGAGCTGGCCGGCAACCCGCGTGGCGGCAAGAGCCCGGTGCACCCCAACGACCACGTCAACCGCTCCCAGAGCTCCAATGACAGCTTCCCCACCGCCATGCACATCGCCGCCGCCCAGGCCGTCCACCAGCAGTTGCTGCCGGCCGTCGCGGAGCTGTCCGGCGGGCTGGCGGAACTGGCGGCGCGCCACATGAAGCTGGTCAAGACCGGCCGCACCCACATGATGGATGCCACGCCGATCACCTTCGGCCAGGAACTGTCGGCCTTTATTGCCCAGCTCGATTACGCCGAGCGGGCCATCCGCGGCGCCTTGCCGGCGGTCTGCGAGTTGGCCCAGGGCGGCACGGCGGTGGGCACCGGGCTCAACTCACCCCATGGCTTCGGCGAAGCGATTGCCGCCGAGCTGGCGGCGCTGTCCGGCCTGCCTTTCGTTACCGCACCGAATAAATTCGCCGCGCTGGCAGGCCACGAGCCTCTGACCACGTTGTCGGGCGCGCTGAAAACCCTCGCCGTAACCTTGATGAAGATCGCCAACGACTTGCGCCTGCTGGGTTCCGGACCACGGGCCGGGTTCGCCGAGGTGAAGCTGCCGGCCAACGAACCGGGCAGTTCCATCATGCCCGGCAAGGTCAACCCGACCCAGTGCGAAGCCCTGTCGATGCTGGCCTGCCAGGTCCTGGGCAACGACGTGACCATCGGCATGGCTGCCAGCCAGGGGCACTTGCAGTTGAACGTGTTCAAACCGGTGATCATCCACAACCTGCTGCAATCGATCCGCCTGCTGGCCGACGGCTGCAGCAACTTCCAACAACACTGCATCGCCGGGCTGGAGCCGGATGCCGAGCAGATGGCCGCGCACCTGGAGCGTGGATTGATGCTGGTGACCGCGCTGAATCCGCACATCGGCTACGACAAGTCTGCGGAAATCGCCAAGAAAGCCTATGCCGAAGGCTTGACCTTGCGCGAAGCGGCGTTGCAACTGGGGTACTTGACCGATGAGGAATTCGATGCCTGGGTAAGACCGGAAAATATGCTGGAAGCCGGTAGCCAAGGCTGATGTCCTGCTGAGGTCCTTCAGGGGCTGATGGTCCGCTATCGCGAGCAAGCTTTGCTCCCATAGGGGACTAACGCCCCAGGGCCAACCGCTCGCGCCGGGCCCTGAGGCCGGCGATCAGCGAAGGCCCCACTGCCACCAGCGCCGAGCCCAGCACCACCAGCACCGCTCCACCATAGGCCAGCAGATTGATCTGTTCGGCATGCACGTAGTCGGGCCACCACCAGGCGGCAATCGCCACCGCTGCGAAGGTCACCAGCGGCGTGATCGCCAGGGTCGCGCTGACCCGCGAAGCCTCCCAATGGGCCAGAGCTTCGGCAAACGCGCCGTAGGCAATCAGGGTATTGAGGCAGCAGGCCAGCAGCAGCCAGCCTTGCAGCGGGCTCAATTGCAACGCCTCCAACGGATGCACCCAGGGCGTGAGCAGCAACGCGCAGAACAGGTAGATCACCATCATCACCTGCAACGAATTCCACACCGTCAGGAGTTGTTTCTGGCCCAGGGCATAGAACGTCCAGACCGTCGAAGCCAGCAGCACCAGCAAGACCCCGGCGGTGTAGTCGCTCAGGGACGTCAGCAATTCGACCAGGCGTTGGTTGAAGAACAGGGCAAAACCGATCAGCAGCACCGCAAGGCCAATGCCCTGCCCCAAGCTGAAACGCTCCTTGAACACAAACAGGCTGGCGATCAGCAGCATGATCGGCCCCATCTGCACCACCAGTTGCGCGGTACCCGGGCTCAAGCGGTTCAAGCCCATCAGGTACAACACATAGTTGCCTACCAGTCCCAGCACCGCCATCGCCACCAGCCAGCCACCGCGCGAGCCCAACACTTTGCGGCTGGGCAAGCGACGGGTAGCCGCCAGGTAGATGAACAGCAAGCCGCCGGACACCAGCAGGCGAAACCAGGTCACGGTGACCGGATCCATCACTTGCAGCACCTGCTTGAGCTTGATCGGCAGGATTCCCCACAGCAACGCGGTCAGCAAGGCGAGAAACAGGCCGTAGACCCAGCGACCGGACGATTTGTGCATGCGACCCTCGAAGCTCAAGACGTGAGCGCTGATTCTAACCCGACGCCACGACGACGTTTGCATATTGACGTCGACAGGATGGCGCGGGTCGCGCCGTCGATCGGCTGGACAGGCGGAAATCGAGAACTGCACATAAGCTCATCTGAGAACGAACTCGCCCCCCTATGGAGACCCAACATGCTTGGCAAACGCGCCCAGGATCCCGCCCCTACGACCATTTTTCGCAGTGACCGGATTTGCCGGGTAAACGGCGAGTTCTACTTCAACACCCGGGAGGGCACACAGGAAGGTCCATACCCCACTCGGGAGGCTGCGGAACAGGGCATCGCCCAGTACATCACCCGGATGTTGCAACTGGCGCAAGTCGCCAGCTAGCGCAGCATTCTGTGGCGAGGGAGCTTGCTCCCGCTGGGCCGCGAAGCGGCCCTCTGCCCTATCCATAAGTAAATCGCATCGACTGGTTGGCGACTGCTTCGCAGTCGAGCGGGAGCAAGCCCCCTCGCCACAAGCACCTCTGACTTCCTAAGTTCGTGGTTATCTGAACGCCTCGAACAACCCCGTCGCCCCCATCCCACCGCCCACGCACATGGTCACGATGCCGTAGCGCAGGTTGCGCCGTTGCAGCTCGCGCACCAGATGACCCACTTGCCGCGAGCCGGTCATGCCGAACGGATGACCGATGGAAATCGAGCCGCCGTTGACGTTGTATTTTTCCGGATCGATTTCCAGGCGATCACGGCTGTACAGGCACTGGGAAGCGAACGCCTCGTTGAGTTCCCACAGGTCGATGTCGGCGATTTGCAAGCCCTTGGCCTTGAGCAACTTAGGCACCGAAAACACCGGGCCGATGCCCATCTCGTCCGGCGCGCAACCGGCTACGGTAAAACCACGGAAAAACGCCTTGGGCTTGAGCCCCAGGGCCAAGGCTTTTTCCAGACTCATCACCAGGGTCATCGAAGCGCCATCGGACAACTGCGACGAGTTGCCCGCCGTCACCGAACCGTCTTCGGCGAACACAGGTTTCAGACCGGCCAGGCTTTCATAGGTGGTGTCCGGGCGGTTGCAATCATCACGATCGACCACACCCTCAAGAACCTGCACCGCACCGGTGTTTTTATCTTCAACCTGGTATTTCACCGCCATCGGGATGATTTCATCGGCAAACAGCCCGGCCGCCTGGGCCCGGGCGGTGCGCTGCTGGCTTTGCAAGGCGTAGCGGTCCTGTGCCTCGCGGCTGACCTGGTAGCGGCGAGCGACGATCTCGGCCGTCTGGCCCATGGGGAAATAAATCCCCGGCACCTGCTCCTGGAGCAACGGGTTGATCAGGTGGTCGGTGTTGACGCTTTTCAGCGTCAGGCTGATGGACTCCACACCGCCGGCGACGATGATGTCGCTGCAGCCGGAAGCGATCTGATTGGCCGCGATGGCAATGGCTTGCAGGCCCGAGGAACAGAAACGGTTGAGGGTCATGCCGGCGGTGCCGGTGCCCAGTTGCGAGAGCACCGCCACATTGCGGCCGATGTTGTAGCCCTGGGCGCCTTCGTTGGAACCGGCACCGACGATGCAGTCTTCGACGCTGGCCGGGTTGATGTCGTTGCGCGCCAGCAAGGCATCGACACAGTGGGCCGCCATGTCATCCGGACGGGTCATGTTGAACTTGCCGCGAAAGGATTTGGCCAGGCCGGTCCGTACGCTGTCGACGATCACCACTTCACGCATGGCAGTTACCTCATTGTTGGAGTCGGTTGAGTGGATCGAGCATAAATCCACGACATAACCGACTGCGACAATCATTCACCCCGCGTATGCGCTGCCATGGCCTATTTCCTGGACTTTCGTTTGCGCGCCTGTTTGTCGGCGCGCTCGAAGGCGTCCTCCAGCGCCTGATTAAGGGTGCGCAGTACCTTGACCCGCGCCCAGCGCTTGTCGTTGGCCTCCACCAAGGTCCACGGGGAAATCTCGGTGCTGGTGCGGTCCACCATGTCGCACACCGCGGCCCGGTAGGCGTCCCATTTTTCACGGTTACGCCAGTCGTCCTCGGTGATCTTGAAGCGCTTGAACGGGATCGCCTCACGCTCCTGGAAACGCTCCAGTTGGGTTTCCTTGTCGATGGCCAGCCAGAACTTGACCACCACCACGCCGGCGTCGGCGATCTGTTCTTCGAAGTCGTTGATCTCACCGTAGGCGCGCAGCCAGTCGGCCTGGCTGCAAAACCCTTCGACCCGCTCCACCAGCACCCGGCCGTACCAGGAACGGTCGAACATGGTGAATTTTCCACGCGCCGGAATATGCCGCCAGAACCGCCACATGTAGGGGTGGGCGCGCTCTTCCTCGGTGGGCGCGGCAATCGGCACGATGCCGTACTGGCGTGGGTCGAGGGCCGCTGCGACCCGCCGGATCGCCCCCCCCTTGCCCGCCGCATCGTTGCCTTCGAACACCGCCACCAGGGCATGCCGGCGCATGCGCTTGTCGCGCAGCAAACCAGCAAACCGCGCCTGTTCGGTGATCAGTTGTTCTTCGTAATCGGCTTTGTCCAGGCGCTGGGTCATGTCCAGGCTATCGATCAGCGTCACCTGCCCGTCCAGCACCGGCAGCGGCGCCACGCTGACCTTGTCCGGCTTGACCCGGGTTCGGTCGAGGGCCTGGCGCATCCCTTCCAGCAGGATCCGCCCGACCGTCAGGCTGCGATAACACGCGTCCATGCCCTCGATGACATGCCAAGGCGCGTAATCGCGACTGGTGCGGCGCAACACCCGCTCGCCGTATTTGACGAACTTGTCGTAGGTCTGCGATTGCTGCCAGTCCAGCGGGCTGATGCGCCAGCTGTGCAGCGGGTCATCCTTGAGCCCCTTGAGCCGGGCCTTCATCTGTTTCTTGGACAGGTGGAACCAGAACTTGAAAATCAGCGCGCCTTCATCGCAGAGCATTTTTTCCAGGCGCTCGGCGGCGTTGATCGCCTGGTCGAGCCGTGGATCCTTGAATTCGCCATGGACCCGCCCCTGCAACATCTGACTGTACCAATTGCCGAAGAAAATCCCCATGCGCCCCTTGGCCGGCAGCATTCTCCAGTAGCGCCAGGCCGGTGGCCGCGCCAGTTCCTCGTCGGTCTGCTGGTCGAAGGTACGGACCTCGATCAGCCTGGGGTCCATCCACTCGTTGAGCAATTTCACCGTCTCGCCCTTGCCCGCTCCCTCGATGCCATTGATCAGCACGATGACCGGAAACCGACCCTGCTGTTGCAGTTCGAACTGCATTTCGAGCAGGGCTTCTCGCAGGGCCGGCACCTCGGCCTCGAAGGTGTCTTTATCGATGACATGACCGATTTCAGCGGATTCAAACATGGGCAACTCCTTGCGGTGATGGGCCAAGACTAGCGGATTGACTGCCATCCCGTGCAGCAGATTCCCACCCAGGCACGCCCTCTCTTGTCTTGGATCAAGCAAGCCGACACCGATCGGCTAGAATGGCCGCCTTGATGTTGACCGAGCCTGCCATGACCCCCATCCAGCACCACGCCCAACTCGACTGGGATGACCAGGGGCGCCCGCGCTCGCGGGTATTCGACGACGTGTACTTTTCCGACCAGTCGGGGCTGGAAGAAACCCGCTACGTGTTCCTGGAACAGAACGACCTGGCCGAACGTTTTGCGGCGCTGGCCGATGGCGAACGACTGGTGATCGGCGAAACCGGTTTCGGCACCGGCCTGAATTTTCTCTGCGCCTGGCAATTGTTCGAACAGTGCGCACCGGCCGGTGCCCGGCTGCATTTCGTCAGCGTCGAGAAATTCCCCCTGAGCCCGGAGGATCTGCACCGCGCCCTGGCCTTATGGCCGTCACTCAAACAGCAAGCCGACCCATTGCTTGAACAGTACGTGGCGATCCATCAGGGCTTTCAGCGCCTGATGCTGGCCGATGGCCGAGTGACATTGACGCTGTTGATCGGCGATGTCCTGGAACAGTTGCCGCAACTGGACGCACAAATCGACGCCTGGTTCCTCGACGGTTTCGCGCCTGCGAAAAACCCGGACATGTGGACCGCCGAACTGTTCGCCGAACTGGCGCGACTGGCGGCACCCGGCGCGACCCTCAGCACCTTCACCAGCACCGGTTGGGTCCGGCGACTGCTGAACGCGGCGGGTTTCAAGATGAAGCGCACGCCGGGCATCGGCCATAAATGGGAAATCCTGCGCGGTGTGTTTCTCGGCTGGCCGGAACAGACACCATTGCCCTCCCCGGCGAAACCCTGGTACGCCCGCCCCTTGCGGCCAACCGACGAGCGCCGGGCATTGGTGATCGGCGGCGGCCTGGCCGGTTGCGCCAGCGCCGCGAGTCTCGCCGCCCGAGGCTGGCAAGTGACGCTGCTGGAGCGTCACGCCGGGTTGGCCGAGGAAGCGTCCGGCAACCCCCAAGGCGTGTTGTACCTCAAGCTGTCGGCCCACGGTACGGCGTTATCACAGATGATCCTCAGTGGTTTCGGTCACACCCGACGCCTGCTCGGACATTTGCAGCGCGGCGTTGACTGGGACGCCTGCGGGGTCTTGCAACTGGCATTCACCAGCAAGGAAGCCGAACGCCAGGCGCAACTGGCCGAGGCGTTTCCGGCCGATTTGCTGCACATTCTCGATCAGGCTGCGGCGCAGGCCCGCGCCGGTATCGGCCTGGCCTGTGGCGGTTTGTTCTACCCCGAGGGCGGCTGGGTGCATCCCCCGGCGCTGTGTCGCTGGCAAGCCTCAAGCCCGACGATTGACGTCCAGACCCACCATGAAGTGCTGACGTTGCGCCGCATGGAGAACCAATGGCAGGCGTGGGACGGCGAACGCTGCCTGGCCAGCGCGCCCGTGGCGATTCTCGCCAGCGCCGCCGAGATCAAGCGTTTCGACACTGCCGCCGACTTGCCGCTCAAGCGTATTCGGGGACAGATCACCCGCCTGCCCCAGACCCGCCGCAGCCAGAGCCTGGCGACAGTGGTCTGCGCAGAAGGCTACGTGGCCCCGCCACGGCTGGGCGAACACACCCTGGGCGCCAGCTTCGATTTCAACAGCGACGACTTGACCCCGACCGCCGCCGAGCACGCCGGCAACCTGCAGATGCTCGAAGAAATCTCCGAGGATCTGGTCGACCGTCTGGACGCCCGCACTCTGGATCCGCAACACCTCGAAGGCCGCGCGGCGTTCCGTTGCACCAGCCCGGATTACCTGCCGATCGTCGGGCCCTTGGCGGACCACCAAGCATTTACCGAGGCCTACGCGGCCCTCGGCAAGGACGCCCGCCAGGTCCCTGACGTCCCCTGCCCTTGGCTCGACGGCCTGTATATCAACAGCGGCCACGGTTCCCGAGGCCTGATCACCGCGCCCCTGTCGGGCGAACTGATCGCCGCGTGGCTGGAGAACGAACCCCTGCCGCTACCCCGCAGCGTCGCCGAGGCCTGCCACCCGAATCGGTTTGCGTTGCGGGGGGTGATTCGCGGCAAGTGATTGAGGAGTGGCTCAACGCCACCCTTCGGCTTATAACGCATCGATATAAAACTCATAGCCATCCCTCCGGTCACTTTCAGGGTACCCGCCATTCCGGCGTGGACTGCTTGACCCCTCCCCAACGGAAAAACCGGTAAGGACCTATGTGCGGATTAGCTGGAGAGTTACGTTTCGATCAACAACCTGCGGACCTTGCGGCCGTGGAACGCATCACCCATCACCTGGCGCCTCGCGGCCCTGACGCGTGGGGTTTTCATAGCCAGGGGCCGATTGCCCTGGGCCACAGGCGCCTGAAAATCATGGACCTGTCGGACGGCTCGGCCCAGCCGATGGTCGACCTGCAACTGGGCCTGTCCCTGGCCTTCAACGGCGCGATCTACAACTACCCGGAACTGCGCACCGAGCTGGAAGGCCTGGGCTACAGCTTCCATTCCGGTGGCGACACCGAAGTGCTGCTCAAGGGCTACCACGCCTGGGGCGAAGCGCTGTTACCCAAGCTCAACGGCATGTTCGCCTTCGCCCTCTGGGAACGCGATGCCAAGCGGCTGTTCCTCGCCCGCGACCGCCTCGGCGTCAAGCCACTGTACCTGTCACGCACAGGCTCGCGCTTGCGCTTCGCCTCGACGTTGCCGGCCCTGCTCAAGGGCGGCGACATCAACCCGCTGCTCGACCCGGTGGCCCTCAACCATTACCTGAATTTCCATGCGGTGGTCCCGGCACCGCGAACCTTGTTAGCCGGCATCGAAAAACTGCCACCCGCCACCTGGATGAGGATCGACGCCGACGGCCACACCGAGCAAAAAACCTGGTGGACCCTGCCCTATGGCCCCCGTGCCGACGAACAGCACCTGAACCTGGAAGACTGGGTCGAGCGCGTGCTCGACAGCACTCGCGAAGCCGTCGCCATTCGCCAACGCGCCGCCGTGGACGTGGGCGTGCTGCTGTCCGGCGGCGTCGACTCGAGCCTGCTCGTGGGCCTGCTGCGCGACGTTGGCGTGGAAGACTTATCGACATTCTCCATCGGCTTCCAGGATGCCGGCGGCGAGCGCGGTGATGAGTTCCAGTACTCGGACCTGATCGCCAGGCACTACGGCACTCGCCACCACCAACTGCGCATCGACGAAAAAGAGATCATTGAACAACTGCCCGCGGCGTTCCGCGCCATGAGCGAGCCGATGGTCAGCCACGACTGCATCGCCTTCTACCTGCTGTCGCGGGAAGTGGCCAAGCATTGCAAAGTGGTGCAAAGCGGCCAGGGCGCCGACGAACTGTTCGCCGGTTACCACTGGTATCCGCAAGTGGATGGCGCCAGCGATCCGTATGCGGCCTATCGCGCCGCGTTCTTCGACCGCAGCTACGAAGAATATGCCGCCACCGTGCAGCCCAAATGGCTGACGGCCAATGACGCGGCCGGTGATTTCGTCAAGGAACATTTCGCCCAACCCGGCGCGCAGGCCCCGGTGGACAAGGCCCTGCGCCTGGACAGCACGGTGATGCTGGTGGACGACCCGGTCAAGCGCGTCGACAACATGACCATGGCCTGGGGCCTGGAGGCGCGCACGCCATTCCTCGATTACCGGTTGGTGGAACTCTCGGCCCGGATCCCGGCAACCTTCAAGCTGCCCGACGGCGGCAAGCAGGTGCTCAAGGAAGCGGCCCGACGGGTGATTCCCAGTGAAGTGATCGACCGCAAGAAAGGCTATTTCCCGGTGCCGGGCCTCAAGCATCTGGAAGGCGACACCCTCGCCTGGGTCCGCGAGCTGTTGCTGGATCCGAGCCAGGATCGCGGGCTGTTCAACCCGGCCATGCTCGATCGCCTGCTCACCGACCCCAACGGCCAACTCACTCCGCTGCGCGGCTCACGACTGTGGCAACTGGCGGCGCTGAACCTGTGGCTCAGCGAGCAAGGAATCTGATCGATGAAAGCCAACCCTACAGTTCACAATCAGCGCCTGTTACGCGGCCAGGCCCCCTCTTATGAACGCTTGCAGGCGCGCCTGGCCGAAGACGGCAGCGCGCTGGGCGCTGACCCGATCGCCGTGCATTGCGGCTGGGGCCGGCTGCTGATCGGCCATACCTTCCCGGACCCGGCCAGCCTGGCCCGGGAGCTGCTCAACGAACAACCCGGCGAGCGCGACATTGCCTTGTACGTGGCCGCGCCCCAGCAAGTGCTCGGGCTGGAACCGGCGCAGTTGTTCCTCGATCCGTCCGACACCTTGCGCCTCTGGTTCAGCGACTATCGCCAGGCTACCCGGGTGTTTCGCGGCTTCCGGATTCGCCGGGCCCAGGGCGAAGCCGATTGGCGGGCCATGAACCAGCTCTACCAGGCCCGCGGCATGCTGCCCATCGATCACAAGCGACTGACTCCGCGCCACGAAGGCGGCCCGGTCTACTGGCTGGCCGAAGACGACGACACCGGCGCGGTGATCGGCAGCGTCATGGGCCTGAATCATCAGAAAGCCTTCAACGATCCGGAAAACGGCAGCAGCCTCTGGTGCCTGGCCGTGGACCCGCAATGCCCACGGCCAGGGGTTGGCGAGGTACTGGTGCGGCATCTCGTCGAGCACTTCATGAGCCGTGGCCTGAGCTACCTCGACCTGTCGGTACTGCACGACAATCGGCAGGCGAAGAACCTCTACGCCAAGCTCGGTTTTCGCAACCTGTCGACTTTCACCATCAAGCGCAAGAACGGTATCAACCAACCGCTGTTCCTGGGGCCGGGCCCCGAGGCGCCCTTCAACCCCTATGCGCGGATCATCGTCGAAGAGGCCCACCGGCGCGGGATCGAAGTGCAGGTGGACGATGCCGAAGGCGGCTTGTTTACCCTGGTCCACGGCAGTCGCCGGATACGCTGCCGCGAGTCCCTGAGTGACTTGACCAGCGCCATCAGCATGACCTTGTGCCAGGACAAGAGCCTGACCCACAAGGTGCTGAAAAACACCGGCCTGAAACTGCCGGCCCAGCAATTGGCGGGCAATGCCGATGACAACCTGGCGTTTCTCGATGAGCACGAACGGGTGGTGGTCAAGCCGCTGGACGGTGAGCAGGGCCAAGGCGTGGCGGTGGATCTGCGTACCATCGAAGAGGTGCAGAACGCCATCGAGACAGCCCGGCAGTTCGACAGTCGGGTGCTGCTGGAAAGCTTCCACGAGGGGCTGGATTTGCGGGTCCTGGTAATCGGCTATGAGGTGGTGGCGGCAGCGATCCGCCGCCCGGCGGAAGTGATCGGCGATGGCCAGCACCGCATCGGTGCCCTGATCGAAGCCCAGAGTCGCCGTCGACAGGCGGCCACCGGCGGCGAAAGCAAGATCCCGATGGACGCCGAGACCCAGCGCACGCTAAGCGCGGCGGGATACGATTTCGACAGTGTGCTGCCGGCGGGCGAGCACCTGTTCGTACGGCGTACGGCGAACCTGCATACCGGTGGCATCCTGGAAGACGTCACCGGCATCCTCCATCCGGCCCTGGCCGACGCCGCGGTACGCGCCGCGCGGGCGCTGGACATCCCCATGGTCGGCCTCGACCTGCTGGTGCCGGCGGCCGATCAGCCCGAATACGTGTTCATCGAAGCCAACGAACGCGCCGGCCTGGCCAACCATGACCCCCAACCCACCGCCGAACGCTTTGTGGATTTGTTGTTTCCCCATAGCCAAGCGGTGGCCTGACCCTTCTTCTGTGGCGAGGGAGCAAGGTTTCCCTACTTCAACGTTATGTTCCGCGAGGAGTTTCCATGATCAACAAAATTCCCGAACCGGACCTCGAATACCTGCGAAAAGTCCTGCTGGAAATGCTCGCCATTCCCAGTCCGACCGGTTTCACCGACACCATCGTGCGCTATGTCGCCGAGCGACTGGAAGAACTCGGCGTGCCTTATGAAATGACCCGGCGCGGGACGCTCCGGGCCACGCTCAAGGGTCGCAAGAACAGCCCCGACCGTGCCGTATCGGCGCACCTGGACACCATCGGCGCCGCCGTACGGGCGATCAAGGACAACGGTCGCCTGACCCTGGCGCCAGTGGGCTGCTGGTCCAGCCGATTTGCCGAAGGCAGCCGGGTCAGCCTGTTCACCGACACCGGCGTGATCCGCGGCAGCGTGTTGCCCTTGATGGCGTCCGGGCACGCGTTCAACACTGCCGTGGATGAAATGCCCATCAGTTGGGACCACATCGAGCTACGCCTGGACGCCTATTGCGCCACCCGCGCCGATTGCGAAACCCTGGGCGTTGGCATCGGCGACTACGTAGCCTTCGATCCCTTGCCGGAGTTCACCGAGAGCGGCCACATCAGCGCCCGGCACCTGGACGACAAGGCCGGGGCCGCCGCGTTGCTGGCGGCGCTCAAGGCGATCGTCGACAGCGGTGCGCAACTGCAGATCGATTGCCACCCGCTGTTCACCATCACCGAGGAAATCGGCAGCGGCGCCGCCGCCGCGCTACCTTGGGATGTCAGCGAATTCGTCGGCATCGATATAGCCCCGGTCGCGCCGGGCCAGCATTCGAGTGAACACGCCGTCAGCGTGGCGATGCAGGACTCCGGAGGCCCCTACGATTACCATCTATCGCGCCACCTGTTGGCGCTAGCCAAGGAAAACGAACTGCCGGCACGCCGCGACCTGTTCCGCTACTACTTCAGCGACGCCCACTCCGCCATTACCGCCGGCCATGACATCCGCACCGCCCTGCTCGCCTTCGGTTGCGATGCTACCCACGGCTACGAACGCACCCACATCGACAGCCTCGCCGCCCTCAGTCGCCTGCTCGGTGCCTATATTCTCAGCCCGGCGGTGTTCGCCAGCGACGCACAACCGGCGCAAGGCTCGCTGGACCGCTTCAGTCATCAGATAGAACACGATGCCCAGATGGAAAGCGACACGCGGGTGCCTTCGGTGGACAGCCTGGTGGGGCAGCGTGCCGATAACTGATCCAGCATTTTCACTGTCTGTTCCGGAGGGCGTTCCGACGATGGGGTCGCAAGGCTAGCCGCAAAACCCCATTGGCCGTAGCATCGCCACATTGTCTAGCCGAGGCCCTTCCATGCTCATCCCCCACGACCAACTCGAAGTCGACACGCTCACCCGCCTGATCGAGGATTTCGTGACCCGCGACGGCACCGACAACGGCGACGAAACACCCCTGGAAACCCAGGTATTACGGGTCAGACAGGCGTTGACCAAAGGCCAGGCGATGATTGTCTTCGACCCGGAAAGCGAACAGTGCCAGTTGATGCTCAAGCACGACGTGCCCAAGCATCTATTCGACTGAGCAGGCTTTGCGCTCGGCCCGGGCCTTTTTCCGCTGGATCTTTTCGTAGATTTCAGAACGATGGACATCCACGTGCCGTGGCGCTTCCACGCCAAAGCGCACGGTGCTGCCACTGACCGACAGCACACGGACGGAAATATCGTCACCGATGGAGATCAATTCACCTACAGCACGGCTGAGTACGAGCATGGTTCTTGTCCTTAAGAATGTCTGGACCTTGACCATGCCCGGCCTGCTTCGTGTTCTCAAGACGCCGAAGAGAAATCAGTAACCCCCTACAAGCAAAGCTCCGCCGCCTGAAGGAAACTTCCCGCAAAAACCTGCTCGAACCCTGTTTATTTCACGCTGCGGAGAATCGTGGCCCGAACAGAATCACACTCGCACCTAACACACAGAGCGCCACGCCAATCCAGTCGGAACCCAATGGCCGCGCGCGCTCCACCACGGCCAGCCAGGCAATCGAGGCGATGATATAGATCCCGCCATAGGCGGCGTAGGCACGACCGGCATAGGTTGCTTCGACCCGGGTCAGCAGCACGGCAAACAGTGTCAGGCTGAGCAGCGCCGGCACCAGCCACCAAGCGCTCTTGCCCTGGCGCAGCCACAGCCAGAAGGCGTAGCAGCCGGCAATTTCAAACAGCGCGGCAAGGAAGAACCACAGATAATTAAGCATGCGGATGTCCATCAGGAGGGCCAAGGGCGCCATCCTGAGGACACCGGGCATCGCGGTCAACTCATCAAGGTCAATTCGGATTCTGGCGAGCCTTGGCGCGCATCTTGTCGGCCATGGTGGCCATCTCGTCGTACAGCAATTGTGGATTCTTCTGCTTCATGGCCCAGGCCACCCGCCCCTGCTCGTGGGGCAGGATCATGAATTGGCCCTGGGCGACCTGCTGGTAAATGTAATCGGCAATGTCGGCCGCGGTAATCGGCGAGCTTTCGAGCAATTTGCCAACCTGGGCTTTCATGGCCGGGGTCGGGCCACGGAAAGAGTCCAGCAGGTTGGTCTGGAAAAAGGACGGGCAGACCACGTGCACGCCGATTTCCTGATGCGCCAGTTCAGCCAGGAGGCTCTCCGACAGGGCCACCACGCCGGCCTTGGCCACGTTGTAGTTGCTCATGGCCGGGCCCTGCATCAGCGCCGCCATGGAGGCGATGTTGATGATCTTGCCGCGGCTTTTTTCCAGCAAGGGCAGGAACGCCTTGCAACCCTTGACCACGCCCATCAGGTTGATCGCTATCTGCCAGTCCCAATCTTCCAGGGACAGCTCGCTGAAAAACCCGCCTGAGGCCACCCCGGCGTTGTTGACGATGATGTCGATGCCGCCCAGTTTCTCTTCGCACGCCTGGGCGAGTGCGGTCAGTTGGCTGTAGTCGCGCACATCACAACGCTGGATGAAGCCGTCGCCACCGGCGGCGCGCACCATTTTGAGGGTTTCCACCAGACCGGGCTCGCTGACATCCGACAACGCCAGCCGCCAGCCTTCGCGGGCCCAGCGCAGCGCGATTTCGCGACCCAGGCCGGAGCCGGCACCAGTGATCATCATGCGATTTTGCATAGCAGACAGCCTTGTTCGGGAGAGATGGGCCGAGTGTAGCGAAGGACTTTCCCGGACCCATGCTCCATCAGAGTGCTGAATGGCGAGGGCAAACCGTAATGGGGATATTAAAAAACACTGAATTTTTTACAGGACGTTACGGTCGACTGATTAAGCCGCCCGGATTTAACGCATGCGCGCTGACCGTTAAACGTTGTATCCCCAAAACTGACCAATTAAGGAAATCAACGATGGGCACAATACTTATCATTATCCTGATCCTCCTGCTGATCGGTGGCCTGCCGGTCTTTCCGCACTCCAGAAGTTGGGGCTACGGCCCGTCCGGTATCATTGGCGTAGTCCTGGTGGTGCTGTTGATCCTGCTATTACTGGGCAAGATATAAACCACGGCGAAAAAAAAAGAGGCCTTCGCAGGCCTCTTTTTCATGCTCGCCGGTAATCAGTCCGGCTTGCCGTCAACCACGCCGGCGGTGTTATCCAACAGGCTCTTGGTGGCCGTCTGCAAGAACGACTCAAGTTGCAGCTTCATCTGCGCGGTGCCCGGTGCATCCGGGATAATTTCCGCATGCGGGTTGGCGCCCAGCTCATAGCGGTACATCTTCGCTGGCATTTCCTTGTCTTTCGGCAACACCAGGATCTGATCGTCGCGCACGATCGCCGTGGTCTGCTCGCTGCCCGACGGCTTGATCACACCAAAACCGGTATCGCCCTGCGGCAGGTTCAACAGGTCGCGGCCCCAGCACTGGTTGCGCACCTGGCCGCCGATCCGGCCCATGATGGTTGGGACGATATCGACCTGGGTGCCCACGGTGTGGCTACGCTGGCCAAACTTTTCCTGGATGCCCGGGCCGATCAATAGCAACGGTACGTTGAAACGGCCCAGGTCCATTTCGGTGATCTGCCGTTCGTTACCAAAGCCATGGTCGCCGACCACGACGAACAGGGTTTCCTTGAAGTAAGGCTCCTTGCGCGCCTTCTCGAAGAACTGGCCAAGCGCCCAGTCGGCGTAGCGCATGGCGGTCAAGTGTTCATTCAGACTGCCACGGTCGGTGACCCGCTCCACCGGCAACGGTGTCGGCAGTGCATACGGCGTGTGGTTGGACAGGGTTTGCAGCAAGGCATAGAACGGCTTGCCGTTTTCCCGCGCCTTGAGCTCGATCAGGCCACGGTCGAACATGTCCTGGTCGGAGACGCCCCAGGTCGGGTCGGAAAACACCGGGTTCACGAAATCGTTGCGCCCGATGAAATTGGTCATGCCCTGGTTGCTGAAGAAACCCGACTGGTTGTCCCAGGCGAAATCGCCGTTGTAGACATAGACGTCGTCGTAGTCGCGGGCGCTGAGCAACTGTGGCAGGCCCGACAGCTTGTGGCTGCCCTCGGGCGTCTGCATCAGGTATTCGAAGCCCGGCAGGTTCGGGAAGCACGCCATGGTGGCGAACATGCCCTGGTGGGTGTGGGTACCGTTGGAGAAGAAGCGGTCGAACAGCAAGCCTTCCTTGGACAGCTTGTCCAGGTAAGGGGTGATGTTGCCCGGCGCGCCCAGGGCCCCGACCGAGTGCCCGGCCATGCTTTCCATGAGGATCACGACGACGTTCTTGATCGGCAGCGTCTTGTCGGCCGGCGGCGTGTAGTCACGACGCACGGCGGCTGTCGCGGTGTCCACCAGCTTGTCGTCGGACATGACCAGCATGTCGCGCACGGTCTGCTGCGCCAGTGGCTGCTCCAGGGTGGCTTTCCAGATGTTGTCGCGGTCTTCGGACATCCGGCTCTTGGCCGCCGCCACCAGCGACAACGTACCGTTGAGGCCCAGTTGGTTGGCGAAGTTCGAATCGGTGGTGTAGACGTCGCCCCAACGCAGCGGTGGCCCCTGGCGCAGGGTGCCACGGGCCGCCGTCACGGCCACCAGCAGGCAGACCAGGAACACCGCGACGCGGCTGTACCATGGGGCGACCTGACGCACACCGATGCTGCCGCCGCTGAACGGCC
The DNA here is from genome assembly GCF_025336485.1 of Pseudomonas citri. Classification (GTDB taxonomy): domain Bacteria; phylum Pseudomonadota; class Gammaproteobacteria; order Pseudomonadales; family Pseudomonadaceae; genus Aquipseudomonas; species Aquipseudomonas citri. The sequence goes on from NZ_JAODAB010000002.1 coordinate 248,676, forward strand.
CGCGCGGCCGGGTCGCGCGGTCGGCGCCCTTGAAGGCCAGGCTCAGGATCAGCGTGCCGCCCGCCCAGGCCAACAGGTAACGCACTACCGGGAAACCATACCAGAGCATGCTCATCACGGTTTTCGGGTCTTCCTTCACATACTGGAAGACCAGGCCGTTGAGGCGCTGGTGGAATTCACGGTAGAAGTCCATCTCCATCAAGCCCAGGAACAACGCGATGCTCGAGGTGACCGTCAGCCAGAAACGAAAGAAACCGCGAGCCGCCATGGCCCGGGGGCTGAACAAAGCCAGCAGCAGCGGGACGCTGAGGTACACCACCAGGCGCAGGTCGAAACGCAAGCCGTTGGCGAACGCCTCGATGAAAGTCGACGCCGGGGTATCGAGGATCATCTCGCGGTTGTAGACCAGCAGCGCCAGGCGCAGCAGGCTGAACATGACCATCATCACCAAGGCACAGAGCAACGTGTAGGCCAAGTGTGATTTGACGGTCGGTTGCAGCAAGCGATGCGTAGTGCGCTGCTGACTCAGGGCGTCCGGGATTGCCATGTCGTTTAAGGACCTATTGGAGTTAAGTGACAAAAAGAAACAACGGCGCGCCCTCTGTTGGCCAATGCATGGCCCCGGGGCTTGCGCGAGTGGGCAAATGTTGCACGAACGGCGGTGGCATTGCCATTAAATAACCGGCGGCAATAAAAGCGCGGGAGATTGTCCGTAAGGTTTTGTGAAAATTTCGTTCAATGAATATTCAGAAACACAAAAAACCCAGATTTCCTCCGTCACTGAGGCGAACCCCGTTGTAGCGAGGGAGGCTCATGTGGGAGCAAAGCTTGCTCCCACAGATAAATCCCCCGGCTCCGGGGAATTCCCGGGGGCTTAATGAAACTGCCGCCCCAACCCCGCCGGCACGCCTTCGATGGTGGTGTCCTCCCACGGCCCGTTCGGGCTGACGGAGCGGCTCCAGCCGTTGTTCCAGCGGTAGTAGGTGCGTTGGCGATAGAAGGTGTTGGTCTGGTTGTCCAGCACATAGACCCCCAGCTTGGCGTCCCAATGGCTGTTGCCGCCCGGTGGCGGGGCGAAACTGGCGGAAGTACGCGGCAGCGGCTTGCTCGGCTTGTTCGGAGTCACTGGCTTGCCCGGCGGTGTCGACGGGCCCGGCTTGTGGGTCGGGGTCGACGGCGTGATGGGCGGCAGCGGTGCCGAAGGCTCCGGTGGGCGCTGGACCGCACAAGCGCTCAGGCCCAGGACGAGGGTGAGCAAGGTGATACGAGCGATGGCGGTCATGGTGCGAATTCCTGTTATTTGTCCGGGCTGTCGATGATCAATTGTTGCGGCGTCGTGGTGCTGCTCGCCAGGGGTTGGCTGCGGCCGACCCACTCGCCGGCGGTCGGTTGACCGGCGCGGGAAATCCGCGCCACCAGTTGGACTTCAGGGAAGTTCGACAGTTTCAGCTGCGGCATCATCGCGTCCGCGTCACCCAGTTCGACCGTGGCGGGCAGGTCAGCGACCGTCAGGCGCTTGGCCGCCAACGGTGCCGGCGGACCGGAAACGGCGCGGGCGAAGACGAACACGCTGTCACCCGGCTGCACATTGGCCTTGAGCGCCGGTGCCAGGTCGACACGCACTTTCAACAGTGCCGCAACCTTGGCCGCCGGGGCCTGGGCGACCTTGCCGCCGCTGGCGTGCAGTTTTTCGGTGGCGCGGGCGATGCCGCCTTGCAGCGCTTCGCGGGACTTGTCGCCCTCGGGCAGTTCCGCGAGCAGACGCCCCCAGTAGTCGATCGCCTGCTGGTAGCGTTCGCCTTCGAACGCGGCGATGCCCAATAAGCCGAGGCTGGTGACTTCTTTCGGATCGAGCTTCAGCGCTTCGTCGGTCAGGGCCTGGGTCTTGTCCGACCATTTCTTGCCATCGGCGAAATACTGCGCCTGGGCCCACTGGCCCAGCAGTTCCGGTTGGCGGCCGGCCACGGCCACGGTGCGTTCGAAGATTCTCGCCGCATCCGCCGGGCGATCTTGCGCCATGTAGGTACGCCCGAGGAAATACAGGCCCTCGGCGGAATCCGGTTGCGCCGCCACCGCACGCTCCAGGCGCTGGGTCATTTCTTCCATGGACTGCGGCGCCTGGGCGAATTCGCGGGTCAGCTCGACCTTGTCGCTGGCGCCAAAGTGCAAGTACAGCGCCAGGCCCAGCACGGGCACCAGCACAGCGGCGAGCACCGGCAACGGCTTGCCCAAGCGGGACTCGCGCGGTGCTTCGGCCCCTTCGGTGTCAGCCAGCAGCTCACGGGCGGCTTCGGCGCGACCGGTGTCCAGTTGCGCGGCGTTGAGCACGCCCTCCTCCCGCTCGGCCTGCAATTCGGCGACGCGCTCCTGGTACAACGCCACGTTGAGCGCCGTACGGTCCTCTTCCAATTGGGCACGACGACCGCGCAGAACAGGGATCAACACAAAACTCAGGGCAACCAGGAGAAGCAGACCTGCGGCGAGCCAGAAATCAATCATGCTTGGTTTTATCCAACAGTTGGTCGAGGCGCTGGCGCTCTTCGACAGAAAGCGTGTCCGGGGCGGCGCTGCGCTGGACACGACGGCGACGCACGATCACCGCGATGACGACGAAACCACCGAGCAACAGCGCGGCAGGGCCAAACCAGAGCAGCGCAGTCTTGGAGGACAGGGCCGGGTTGTAGCGCACGAACTCACCGTAGCGATCGACCATGAAGTCGATGATCTGCTGGTTGTCCTTGCCCTCGCCCAGCATGCGGAAGATTTCCTTGCGCAAGTCGGCGGCAATCGGGGCGTTGGAGTCGGCGATGTCCTGGTTCTGGCACTTGGGGCAGCGCAGTTCCTTGGTCAGCTCGCGAAACCGCTCGCGCTCGCCATCGTTGGCGAACTCGTAGGTGTCGATGGCGGCATGGGCCACGCCGGCCAGGCCCAGACCGAGGATGACGGCGGCTAACCAACGCCTCATGGCTTGGCCTCGTCCACCAGTGCCTGGTACGTGGCGGCGAGCTTCTCGCGCCAGACCTGCTCATCGATCACGCCGACGAACTTGTCGCGGATGATGCCCTTGGCGTCGATGAAGAAGGTTTCCGGCGCGCCATACACACCAAGGTTCAGGCCCAGGGAGCCGTCTTCGTCGCGGATGTCCAGTTGGTACGGATTGTGGAATTCGCTCAGCCACTTCAAGGCGTCGGCATTGACGTCCTTGTAGTTGACGCCGTAGATCACCACGCCGTTCTGCGCCAGCTTGTTGAGCACCGGGTGCTCGACCCGGCAGGAAATGCACCAGGTCCCCCAAACGTTGACCAGTGCCGGCTTGCCCAGCAGGTCGGCACGGGTCAGGGTTCTGTCACCCTGCACGTTGGGCAGGGAAAACTCCGGGAACGGTTTGCCGATCATCGCCGACGGCAGTTGCGCCGGGTTGAGGAAAAGCCCTCGGTACAAAAAGACCGCCACCACCAGGAACAGCGCCAGTGGCAACACCATCATCCAACGTTTCATGCAGTGGCTCCCGTCATGCCCAGGGTCTCACGCACCCGGGCCTTCACCTTGACTCGATAACGACGATCCAGCGCCGCCAGCATCCCGCCCAGGGCGGTGAGCAGGCCACCAAACCAGATCCAGCGCACGAACGGCTTAACGTGGACCCGCACCGCCCAGGCACCGTCGCCCAAAGATTCTCCCAACGCCACGTAGAGGTCGCGCGTGAACCCGGCATCGATCCCGGCTTCGGTCATCATCGAGCCCTGCACGGTATAGAGGCGTTTTTCCGGATGCAGCACAGTGATTTCCTGGCCGTTGCGCATGACCCGAACGGTGCCTTTGTCGGACGTGAAATTCGGACCTTCAAAATGCTTGGCACCGTCGAAAACGAACTGATAGCCGGCCAGGTCCATAGCGTCTCCCGGAGCCAGGCGCAGGTCACGCTCGGCACTGTTCTGGCTGGAGAGCACCACACCCAAGGCGCAGACGGCGATGCCCAGGTGCGCGAGCTGCATGCCCCAATAGCTGCGGGTCAAGGTCGGCAGGCCCTTGATCAAGCCCTTGTGGCGAGTCTTGTCGAAGATGTCCCGCACGCCGGCCAGCAGTACCCAGGCGGCCAGCACGAAGGTCGCCAGCACCGCCCAGTTGAAGTCGCCATAGGCAACACCGGCAATCACCGCCAGGGCAGCCGTGCCCAACATCACGGGGGTCAACATGCCCAGTAGCCATTTGACCGGCGTGTCTTTCCAGCGCACCAGCACGCCGACGGCCATCACCACCATCAGGATCGCCATCAGCGGGATGAACAACGCGTTGAAGTATGGCGGTCCGACCGAGAGCTTGGCGCCGGACAACGCATCGAGCACCAGCGGGTACAACGTCCCCAGCAAGATCATCGACGCAGCCACCACCAATACCAGGTTGTTGCCCAGCAACAGGGTTTCCCGCGACCAGAGGTTGAAGCCGACCTGGCTTTTCACCACCGGCGCGCGCAAGGCGAACAACGTCAGCGAGCCGCCGACCACGAACAGCAGGAACATCAGGATGAACACGCCGCGCTCGGGGTCCGAGGCGAACGCATGCACCGAGGTCAGCACGCCGGAACGCACCAGGAAGGTCCCCAGCAGGCTCAGGGAGAACGCCGCGATGGCCAGCAGCACCGTCCAGCTTTTGAACACGCCGCGTTTTTCCGTGACGGCCAGGGAGTGAATCAATGCCGTACCCACCAGCCAGGGCATGAAGGAGGCGTTTTCCACCGGGTCCCAGAACCACCAGCCGCCCCAGCCGAGTTCGTAGTAAGCCCACCAGGATCCCAAGGTGATGCCGATGCCCAGGAAGGCCCAGGCGACGATGGTCCACGGACGCGACCAGCGCGCCCACGCGGCATCGAGGCGACCACCGAGCAACGCGGCGATGGCGAAGGCGAAGGCTACGGAGAAACCGACGTAGCCCATGTAGAGCATCGGCGGGTGGACGATCAGGCCGATGTCCTGCAGCAACGGGTTGAGGTCGCGGCCATCCGTTGGCATCTGCGGCAGGATGCGTTCGAACGGGTTGGACGTGACGATCAGGAACAGCAGGAAACCGCTGCTGATCATGCCCATCACCGCCAGCACCCGGGTCAGCATCACTTGCGGCAATTGCCGGGAGAACACCGAGACGGCGAAGGTCCAGCCGCCAAGAATCAGTGCCCAGAGCAGCAACGAGCCTTCGTGGGCGCCCCACACGGCACTGAACTTGTAGTACCAGGGCAAGGCACTGTTGGAGTTGCTGGCCACATAGGCGACGGAGAAATCGTCGGTCATGAAGGCGTAGGTCAGGCAACCGAAAGCGAACACCATGAACGCGAACTGGCCCCATGCCGCCGGCCGGGCCAGGCCCATCCACAGACGGTCGCCGCGCCAGGCACCGAGCAACGGCACCACGGCCTGTACCAACGCAAGGCACAAGGCCAGGATCATCGCCAGGTGACCCAGCTCGGGAATAAAGATGCCGGTATTCATCGCTCAACCCTCCTTCGCTGGGACAGGCGCCGACTGGCCGCTGTCTTTCAGGGCCTTGGTCACTTCCGGCGGCATGTATTTTTCATCGTGCTTGGCCAGCACTTCGTCGGCCACCACCACACCGTCGGCGTTGAGCTTGCCCAGGGCGACGATGCCCTGGCCTTCGCGGAACAGGTCCGGGAGGATGCCGCGGTAGGTGATGGTCACGGTCTTGTTGAAGTCGGTGACGTTGAATGTCACGTCCAGCGAATCCCCGGAACGCACCAGCGAGCCCTTTTCAACCATCCCCCCGGCGCGGATGCGGGTATCCTTCGGCGCTTCGCCGTTGGCGATCTGGGTCGGGGTGTAGAACAGGTTGATGTTCTGCTGCAAGGCGCTCAAGGCCAGGGCGACCGCGGCGCCAACGCCGACCAGGATTGCAAGAATGATGACAAGACGTTTTTTGCGCAGCGGATTCACCGACCGTTCTCCCGGCGCAGACGACGCGCCTCTTGTTGCAGATACCGCTTGCGGGCCAGGATCGGCACCGCCACGTTGAGGGCCAGCACCGCCAGGCAGATGCCATAGGCTGACCAGACATACAGGCCATGATGGCCCATGGCGAGAAAATCACCGAATGAAGCAAAACTCATCGAGCGACCTCCAGGCTGTTCTGTACTTCGGCTTTCACCCAGCTGGCGCGGGATTCGCGCTTGAGCACTTCCAGGCGCATGCGCAGCAACAGCACGGCGCCGAAGAAGCAATAGAAACCCAGCGCGCAGAGCAGCAGCGGCAGCCACATCTCGACAGGCATCGCCGGTTTTTCGGTGAGTTTGAAGGTCGCGCCCTGATGCAGGGTGTTCCACCACTCCACCGAGTACTTGATGATCGGGATGTTGATCACCCCGACAATCGCCAGCACCGCGCAGGCCTTGGCGGCACTGTCACGATTACTGATGGCGTTGCCCAGCGCAATAAGACCGAAGTACAGGAACAGCAGGATCAGCATCGACGTCAGTCGGGCATCCCAGACCCACCATGAACCCCAGGTCGGCTTGCCCCAGATCGCGCCGGTCACCAGCGCCACGGCGGTCATCCAGGCACCGATGGGCGCGGCGCATTGCAGGGCCACGTCAGCCAGTTTCATTTTCCACACCAGGCCGACCACGCCGCACACTGCCAGCATCACGTAGATGGACTGGGCCAGCATCGCCGTGGGAACGTGGATATAAATGATGCGGAAGCTGTTGCCCTGCTGGTAATCCGGCGGGGCGAAGGCCAGCCCCCAGACCACGCCGCAGCCGATCAGCAGCAGAGCGAAGAGGCTCAACCAGGGCAGCAGCTTGCCGCTGATACCGTAGAACCACTTGGGTGAGCCAAGCTTATGAAACCAGGTCCAGTTCATTGCAGTTTCCATCACGGTTGCGGCTCGCCATCACGAACCGCCGGGTCTGCCTTTACTTCACACGGAAGTGGTCGTTTCTTGACCAGGCCTCGTTATTATTCGCCGACGCTGATCTTCAGGCCAGCGGCTATTGCAAAGGGTGTCAGGGTTATCGCCAGGGCGGTCAGGCTCCCAAGCCACAGCAGATAACCGGTTGCCGGCATGCCTTGCAGGGCCGCCTGCAAGGCGCCACTGCCCAGGATCAACACCGGGATATACAGCGGCAGGATCAGCAGCGCCAACAACAGGCCGCCACGCTTCAAGCCCACCGTCAACGCCGCGCCCACCGCACCGAGCAGGCTCAGCACTGGCGTGCCCAGCAACAACGAGACCAGCAGCACCGGCATGCAGGCAGCGGGCAAGCCCAGCATCATCGCCAGCAGCGGCGAGAGCAGCACCAGCGCCAGGCCGGAAAAAACCCAGTGTGCCAGTACCTTGGCCAAAACCAGAAGGGCCAGGGGGTGCGACGAAAGGACCCACTGTTCCAGGGAACCGTCTTCGAAATCACTGCGGAAAAGCCCGTCCAGCGAGAGCAGGACCGATAAAAGTGCCGCCACCCAGACCAACCCCGGCGACAAGGTTTGCAACAATTGAGTCTCCGGCCCGACCGCCAGCGGGAACAGTGCGATGACGATTGCAAAGAACACCAGCGGATTGGCCAACTCGGCCGGACGACGGAACAACAAGCGCGCCTCGCGGGCGAGCAACAGGCCAAACACACTCATACGGCCCAATTCCCCAGATCGATGTTGCGATAACCGGACGGCATCCGCGCCAAGGTGTGATGGGTGGTCAACAGCACCATGCCGCCCTGCTCGCAGTGTCGGGCCAGGTGCTCTTCGAGCTGCGCCACCCCTTGCTTGTCCAGGGCGGTGAACGGTTCATCGAGGATCCACAGCGGTGGGCCGTCGAGGTACAACCGGGCCAGGGCCACGCGGCGTTGCTGGCCGGCGGAAAGGGTGTGACATGGAACATCTTCGAAACCACGCAGTCCCACCGTCGCCAACGCCTGCCAGATCGCCTCGCGCGCCACCGGTCGATGCAGCGCGCACAACCAACTGAGGTTTTCTTCGGCGGTCAACAGATCCTTGATGCCAGCGGCATGGCCAATCCAGAGCAGGTTGCGGGCCAGTTCGCTGCGCTGGCCATGCAACGGCTGGCCATTGAGCAGCACTTGGCCTGCGGTGGGGTGCATCAATCCGGCCAGCAGCCGCAACAGGCTGGTCTTGCCGCTGCCGTTGGGCCCGCTGATCTGCACCATATCGCCAGGCGAGAGTCTCAATTCGAGGTGTTCGAAAAGCAGCCGCGAGTCTCGCTCACAGGCGAGGCCGACGGTTTGCAAAAGAGGACTGGTCAAGGGATTGCGGGCCTTATACGGTTCAAGTCGGCGCTGCTGCGGCCGTTAAAGAGATGCAGCATAGATGCATTGACGGCCTGTTCCACAGAGCTGCGTCAAACAATTGCAAGGTTTTCGCCACACCCTGAAAGACGGGCGGCATTATACATGCGATGCCCTACTCTAATGAGGGCATTTTTCTCCAAGGTAAGCGCTTAGATGACAGGCGACATGAACATCCCGCCGCTGCCCCAGCCCACGGCGGCGACGCGTATGCCAGCAGTCAGCGGCGAGTTGCTCAAGCTGCTGGTGCCAGCCGAAGGCCTGATTCGCTCGGGCCAGACCGCACAGGCCGAAGTGCTGTCGCTCAAGCAGGCCGACCAGACTTTCCAGCTGTTGCTCAAGGTCACCCTGGAGGGCGGCCGCCAGACCACCGTGCAGGCCACCAGCACCCAACCGTTGCCCCAAGGCACCAGCCTGGCCGTGACCCAGCCATCGGCCAGCAACCTGGCGATTACGGTGCAACAGGCCATCGTCTCCAGCGTCGCCACCCTCACCCGTCTCGACACCGCACAGATGCCGGTAGGCACGCTGCTGCAAGGCAAGGTGCTGACCAGCCAGGCGTTGCCAACGGTGCCAGGGCAGCCGGCGGTCTATCGCTCGTTGGTGAACCTGGTCAACACCGCCCAGGCCGGCAGTACGCTGGACATCGACAGCCCCCAGCCGCTGCGCGTCGGCACGCTGCTCAGCGCCCAGGTGCAAGACGCCCAGACGCTGAAATTCGTTCCGCTGAGCAACCGCCAGGAGCAACTGGCGGTGAGCCAGCAACTGGTCACTCAAATCAGCCGCCAGGGTTCGCTGGACAATCTGATCAGCGCCCTGCAAAACCTGCCGGCCACTGACGATACCGGCGCCGAACTGCGTGCCGCGGTGACGCGCTTGCTGGCTGGCCTGCCGGATGCCCAGCAACTGAGCTCGCCCAAAGGCCTGGCCCAAGCCATGGCCGCCAGCGGCGTGTTCCTGGAAAGCAAACTGCTGGCCGGGCAGCCCCCGGCGCTGGTGCCGGACATGAAAAGCGACCTGCTGAAACTGATCGCCCAACTGACCCCGGCCCTGCCCGCCTCCACCAACCTTGGCGCCATCATCGCTGCCAACACACTGGCCCAGGCGCTGCCCAGTTTCGTGCGCAGTGCCCTGGGGATGCTCGGCCAGGTCAGCGCCAAGCCGCCACCTACCAGCTTCCCCCTGCCCTCGCGGCTGCTCAAGGAGCAGGACGAAGAAGGCGATCTGGAGCACCTGTTGCGCCTGGCCGCTGCCGCGGTGTCACGCCTGCAAAGCCACCAGTTGTCGAGCCTGGAACAGACCGGCCTGACCGATGACGGTCGGTTGATGAGCACTTGGCAGTTGGAAATCCCGATGCGCAACCTGCAGGACATCGTGCCGTTGCAAGTCAAGCTCCAGCGCGAGGAAACCCCGTCCCGCGAGCATCCCCCAGAACGCAAGGAAGAGCGTGAGCGCGAGCCGAAACAGCAACTCTGGCGGGTAGAACTGGCGTTCGACATGGAACCGCTCGGGCCGCTGCAGGTTCAGGCCCAATTGCTCAGCGGCAGCCTGTCCAGCCAGCTGTGGGCGGAACGGCCCTATACCGCGAGACTGATCGAAAGCAACCTGAAGGCACTGCGTGAACGCCTGCTGGACTGCGGCCTGGATGTCAGCGAACTGGATTGCCATCTCGGCATTCCCCCCCAAGGCCCCAAGACACGCCTGGAACAACGCTGGGTGGACGAAACCGCATGACAAACCACACCGAAGCGCGCCAGGCCATCGCCCTCAAATACGACGGCCACCACGCCCCGACCCTCACCGCCAAGGGCGACGAAGCCCTGGCCGAGGAAATCCTGCGCATTGCCCGGGAAAGTGAAGTGCCGATCTACGAGAATGCCGAGCTGGTGAAGTTGCTGGCGCGACTGGAACTGGGGGACAGCATCCCGGAGGAGTTGTACCGCACGATCGCCGAGATCATCGCGTTTGCCTGGAACCTCAAGGGCAAGTTTCCCAAGGGCTTCGATCCGAATGCGCAAGAGAGGGAGAAGGATGTAACGGGACGTGGCGAGGACTACTGACCACGATAACCTCGGGATAAAAAGATCCTTGCTGCTACTCGATGTGTCCGGAATCAAACGGCGCACCAACCTGTGGGAGCAAAGCTTGCTCGCGATTGGGGCAGGTCAGTCGACAATTGTCTTGACTGGTCTACCGCTATCGCGAGCAAGCTTTGCTCCTACAGGTTTTGCGGCTTGAGGCGCTCACCCGCCCCTATGCAGCTTGCTCATCAACTCCGCCTCGGCCTGGGTCAAGCCGCAAGCCTGGGTCAGTTCGTCGACGCTGGCGCCCATGCCCACCAGGCGGGCGGCCTGGGCGAAGGACAGGCTGGAGGGGTCGCGTTGCTCCAGCTGGGCGAGTTTGTCCGGCAACGGCGCGAGCACGGCACGCAGTTCATGGATGGCTTCGCCCATGCGCACGGTGCCGTTCTGATAATCGTCGACGCGCTTGGCCAGGTCTTTGATGCGCTGGTCGCGCAGCGCATCACCCTGGGCCTGCTGAGCGGCGACCTGCCGCTGGCCACGAATGTAGGCCAGGAACATCGCCAGCGTGCCTGCCCAGAACAGGAACAGGACAATGACTGCTACCTCAAGAATCAATCAGATACTCTCCAGTTCCGACCATTCTTCTTCACTCATCATTTTTTCCAGCTCGACCAGGATCAGCAACTCATTGTTCTTGTTGCAAACGCCCTGGATGAACTTGGCCGACTCTTCGTTACCCACGTTAGGTGCGGTTTCGATTTCCGACTGACGCAAGTAAACCACTTCGGCGACGCTGTCGACGAGGATGCCGACCACTTGCTTGTCAGCCTCGATGATCACGATACGGGTGTTGTCGTTGACCTCGGTGGAGTTCAGGCCGAAGCGCTGGCGGGTATCGATCACCGTGACCACGTTGCCACGCAGGTTGATGATCCCCAGCACGTAGCTGGGTGCGCCCGGTACCGGAGCGATCTCGGTATAGCGCAACACTTCCTGAACGCGCATCACGTTGATGCCATAGGTTTCGTTATCGAGCTTGAAGGTCACCCATTGCAAGATCGGATCTTCGGAACCCTTGAGAGACGACGCCTTATCATTCATACCCTGACCCCTCGAAAAACCGCCTGTGGCGGTGTGTGTTCTGCCCGGCGACGCGGTGCGTCACCGGTTTTCTATTTCGGTTTCCGGACCGGCTTGGCGCCGCCCAGGTGTTTTGCCCCGCCACTGGCAATCAGCTCGGCCAGTTCGGAAACGTCCAGCAAGGCGCACATGTGCTCGATCACCGTGCCGGCCAGCCATGGCCGTTGCCCTCGATGGCTGCGCCACTTGATCTCGTTCGGGTCCAGGCGCAACGAACGGCTGACCTGATGCACCGCCAGCCCCCACTCGTAACCTTGCACCGAAATCACGTACTGCAAGCCCTGGCGAAAATCATCGCGATAGCGGTCGGGCATCACCCAGCGAGCAGTGTCCAGCACCTTCAGGTTGCCGGCCTGGCTCGGCAGGATGCCGAGAAACCATTCCGGCTGGCCGAACAACGGTGTCAATTCATGCCCAGCCAGGGAATAAATCGATCCCAGGCATACCAGCGGCACCGCCAGGGTCAACCCGGCCACATCGAACAACAGACACTCGAACGGCTCGGCGGCCCAGGCCGGACGATCATCGACCTGCACCGGCGGCGGTGTATTGCTCGGTGGCAGATGGACCTCCACCACGGGCGTCACCAGGCCCTGCAACAATGGGGCGACGGTGGACACCGGCGCCAGGATCGGCGCGGGAGCATCCAGCACCGCCACCTTAGGCTTGCTGAACGGTGCCTCGACCGCTGCGGCAATCACTGACTGCTTCGCATCACGGGCCTGCTCTTCGAGCACGGCCGCCTGGAACTCATCCAACACACCTTCGGCTTCGACGGGTTCGGGCAATGCCTCGACCACGCTCGGTTGCGGTGGCAGTTCTTCAGTCGCTTCCTGCAATAGCCCGTCCAGGTAGGACTGCAAGGCCAGTTGCGGGCGCGAGGTTGTCTTTATCGGGCGGCTCATGAAAACAACCCGCCCCTTGAAAAGGTTATCGGCACGGATACCTCAGGACTTGAGCGCTCGCAGGCAAGCGCGATGCCGGTGGAAAGCCTCATCACTTCAAGCCACCTGCTGCGGGACGAGCTGCTGGGCCAGCAGGTGCTTGAGCAGCGCCCGGTACGCCAGCACGCCACGGCTCTTGCCATCGAATTGCGAAGGGGTCACACCGGTACGGCTGGCGTCGCGCAAGCGCGTGTCGACCGGGATATAGCCCTGCCAGATGTCATCCGGGTATTTGTCGCGCAATACGCGCAAGGTGCCCAGGGACGCCTGGGTACGACGATCGAACAAGGTCGGCACGATGTTGAAGGCCAGCGACTGCTTGCGCGAGCGGTTGACCATCGCCAGGGTATTGACCATGCGCTCCAGGCCCTTGACCGCCAGGTGCTCGGTCTGCACCGGGATCACCAGTTGCTGGCTGGCCGCCAAGGCATTGACCATCAACAGGCCAAGCAAGGGCGGGCTGTCGATGATCGCGTAGTCGAAATCCTGCCAAAGCTGCGCCAGACTCTTGGCGATCACCAGGCCCAGGCCGCTCTGCCCCGGCGACTGCCGTTCGAGGGTGGCCAGCGCGGTGCTCGACGGCAACAGGGAAATCCGCTCGTCGCTGGTGGACAGCAACAACTGCCCCGGCAACCCCTCTGGCACGCTGCCCTTGTGCAGGAACAGGTCATAGTTACTGTGCTCGAGGCTGTCGGGGTCGTAGCCAAAATAGCTGGTCATCGAGCCATGGGGGTCCAGGTCGACGATAACGACGCGCTTGCCCGCCTCGGCCAGCAACCCGGCTAACGCAATGGAAGATGTGGTCTTGCCCACACCACCTTTTTGATTGGCGACTGCCCAGACTCTCATTCGGATCGTTCCTCCCGGTCGAAACAGGCTCGACCGAGAAATAGCTCGGTTATAAGGCGGGTGACGGAGAATTGACGGCACTCTGTCTTCCCGACGATTTGATCGGGGACGGTGCAGTTTGTGTGCCAGCCCGCTTCAATGCGGCATCCGGAGTTGCATTGGCGGTGCCTGTACCGGTCAGGCTGCGCCGTACGTCGAGGTTGCGCGAGACCACCAACACCACGCGGCGGTTGCGTGCCCGCCCCTCGGCGGTGGCGTTGTTGGCCACTGGCTGGAACTCGCCGTAGCCCACCGAGGCCAGGCGGCCGGGGTTCACACCCTGCATCGCCAGCATGCGCACGATGCTGGCCGAACGGGCCGAGGACAGCTCCCAGTTGGTCGGGTATTGCGCGGTACGGATCGGCTGGTCATCGGTGAAGCCTTCGACATGGATCGGGTTGTCGAATGGCTTCAGGATCGCCGCCACCTTGTCGATGATATTGAATGCCATGTCGCTGGGCATTGCGTCGCCGCTGCCGAACAACAGGCTGGAGTTGAGTTCGATCTCGACCCACAGCTCGTTGCCGCGCACGGTCATCTGGTTGGATTTGATCAGGTCGCCGAATGCCGCGCTGATGTCGTCGGCGATGCTCTTCAACGGGTCGTTGCTGCCGGCAATGCCAGCCTCGACCTGTTCGGAGTCCTTGACCAGCGGCTTGGCCGGCGTGCTGCTCCTGGGCCGCTCCTCGCCAATGGGAATAGGCTTGAGGGCGCGATCGGAATCGGTGAAGACGCCGATCAAGGCCTCGGAAATGATTTTGTACTTGCCTTCGTTGATCGACGAGATCGAATACATGACCACGAAGAAGGCGAACAGCAGCGTGATGAAGTCGGCGTAGGAAACCAGCCAGCGTTCATGATTGACGTGTTCTTCATGATGCCTGCGGCGCGCCATGATCCATTACTCCCATTAATCCATGAAGCCCTGGAGCTTCAATTCAATGGAACGCGGGTTTTCACCTTCGGCGATGGACAGGATGCCTTCAAGCAGCATTTCGCGATAACGCGACTGGCGCAACGCGATGGACTTGAGCTTGGCGGCAATCGGCAGCAACACCAGGTTGGCACTGGCCACGCCATAGATCGTGGCGACGAACGCCACGGCGATGCCGCTGCCCAGCTGCGAGGGGTCGGCCAGGTTGCCCATCACATGGATCAGCCCCATCACCGCCCCGATGATACCGATGGTTGGCGCGTAGCCGCCCATGCTTTCGAACACCTTGGCCGCTTCGATATCACGGCTTTCCTGGGTGTAGAAATCCACTTCGAGAATGCTGCGAATGGCCTCCGGCTCGGCGCCGTCGACCAGCAATTGCAGGCCCTTGCGCGAGTAATTGTCGGGCTCGGCGTCAGCGATCCCTTCCAGGCCCAACAAGCCTTCCTTGCGCGCGGTCAGGCTCCAGTTCACCACGCGGTCGATGCCACCGGCCAGGTCGACCCGTGGCGGGAACAGGATCCAGGCCAGCACCTGGATGGCTCGCTTGAAGGCACTCATGGGCGACTGCAACAGCGCCGCGCCAATGGTGCCGCCGAGCACGATCAACGCCGCCGGACCATTGGCCAAGGCCCCGAGGTGACCGCCCTCCAGGTAATTGCCGCCAATGATGGCGACGAACGCCATGATGATGCCGATCAGGCTGAGCACATCCATTACTGGCAGGCCTCGACGAGGTGTCTACCGATGTCATCCAGGCTGTACACTGCATCGGCGAGGTCGGCCTTGACGATGGCCATCGGCATGCCGTAGATCACGCAGCTCGCTTCGTCCTGGGCCCAGATCGAACTACCCCCCTGCTTGAGCAGGCGGGCGCCTTCGCGACCGTCGGCGCCCATACCGGTGAGCACCACCGCCAGAACTTTGTCACCGTAGGACTTGGCGGCGGAACCGAAGGTAATGTCCACGCAAGGCTTGTAGTTCAGACGCTCATCGCCTGGCAGGATTTTCACCGCGCCACGGCCATCGACCATCATCTGCTTGCCCCCCGGCGCCAGCAGTGCCAGGCCAGGACGCAGGATATCGCCATCCTCGGCTTCCTTGACGCTGATGCGGCACAGCTTGTCCAGGCGCTCGGCAAACGCCTTGGTGAAGGCAGCGGGCATGTGTTGGATCAGCACGATGGGCGCCGGGAAGTTGGCCGGCAGTTGGGTCAGGACCCGCTGCAACGCCACCGGACCGCCCGTGGAAGTACCGATGGCCACCAGTTTGTAGGCTTTGCGCTTGGGCGCGACGGACGATGAGGCAGACGATGGCGCCGGAGCTGGCGCAGCGACTGCCGGACGGGCAGGCGCACTGCGAACCGGTGGCGGATTGAAGCTGCTCGACGGAGCCGTCGGTGCCGGCGCAGGGCTTGGCGCAGCCGCGGGTGCCGACGGGCTGAAGGAGCCGAAACGTCGGTTGCTGCGGGAAATGCTGTGGACCTTTTCGCAGAGCAATTGCCGGACTTTGTCCGGGTTGCGCGAAATGTCTTCGAAATTCTTCGGCAGGAAATCCACTGCCCCGGCGTCCAGCGCATCGAGGGTCACCCGGGCGCCTTCGTGGGTCAGGGACGAGAACATCAACACGGGGGTCGGGCAGCGCTGCATGATGTGCCGCACAGCCGTGATGCCGTCCATCATCGGCATCTCGTAGTCCATGGTGATCACGTCTGGCTTGAGACTCAGCGCCTGATCGATCGCCTCTTTACCATTGGTCGCCGTACCGACCACCTGAATGCTCGTATCCGCTGAAAGAATTTCCGAGACGCGACGGCGGAAGAACCCCGAATCGTCCACCACCAGGACTTTAACTACCATAAACACTCCGTTAGGCGAGGCGCGGCCCTGGGCCACGCCCCTCCAGAATCAAATACGCCGTGCGGCGTAACGCTTGAGCATGCTTGGCACATCGAGGATCAAGGCGATGCGGCCGTCACCGGTGATGGTGGCGCCAGACATGCCCGGTGTGCCCTGGAGCATCTTGCCCAACGGCTTGATGACCACTTCTTCCTGGCCCACCAACTGGTCGACAACGAAGCCGATCCGCTGGGTACCTACCGAAAGGATCACCACATGGCCTTCACCCTGCTCCTCGTGGACCGCAGAGCTGACCAGCCAGCGCTTGAGGTAGAACAGCGGCAGCGCCTTGTCCCGCACGATCACCACTTCCTGGCCGTCCACCACGTTGGTGCGCGACAGGTCGAGGTGGAAGATCTCGTTGACGTTGACCAGCGGGAAGGCGAACGCCTGGTTGCCCAGCATCACCATCAGGGTCGGCATGATCGCCAGGGTCAGCGGGACCTTGATCAGGATCTTCGAACCCGAGCCCTTGACCGAATGGATATTGATCGAGCCATTGAGCTGGGAGATCTTGGTTTTCACCACGTCCATGCCCACGCCGCGGCCCGATACGTCGGAAATCTCGGTCTTGGTGGAGAAGCCCGGGGCGAAGATCAGGTTGTAGCACTCGGTATCGCTCAAGCGGTCGGCGGCGTCCTTGTCCATGACACCACGCTTCACCGCGATGGCACGCAACACTTCCGGGTCCATGCCCTTGCCGTCGTCGGAGATCGACAGCAGGATGTGGTCGCCCTCCTGCTCCGCGGCCAGCACGACCTTGCCGCTACGGGCCTTGCCCGAGGCCTCGCGCTCTTCCGGCGACTCGATACCATGGTCGACCGCGTTGCGCACCAAGTGGACCAGCGGGTCGGCCAGGGCCTCGACGAGGTTCTTGTCGAGGTCGGTCTCTTCGCCCACCAGTTCCAGGTTGATTTCTTTCTTGAGCTGGCGAGCCAGGTCGCGAACCAAACGCGGGAAGCGGCCGAAGACTTTCTTGATCGGCTGCATCCGGGTCTTCATCACCGCGGTCTGCAGGTCGGCCGTGACCACGTCGAGGTTCGACACGGCCTTGGACATGGCTTCGTCCTGGCTGTTGAGGCCCAGGCGCACCAGGCGGTTACGCACCAGCACCAGTTCGCCGACCATGTTCATGATCTCGTCCAGGCGTGCGGTGTCGACCCGAACGGTGGTTTCGGCTTCGCTGGTCGGTTTTTCCGCCGGCGCAGCCGCCGGGGCACGGGCAGGCGTCGCAGCCGCAGCGGCTGGCTTGGCGGGCTCGGTCTTTGGCTCCGGCGCCTTGGCAACAGGTTTTGGCGCAGCCTTGGCCGCCGGTGCGCTGGCTACGGTTGCTGCGGCGGCAGGCGCAGCGGTGGCTGTGCCGACTTCGCTGAACTTGCCCTTGCCATGCAACTCATCGAGCAACGATTCGAATTCGTGGTCAGTGATCAGGTCACTGCCTGCCGCCGCGGCGGCAGGCTGGGCCGGCGTCGGCGCCGAAGCGATGGCCGAATCCAGTGCCTCGACGGCAAAGTTGCCCTTGCCGTGCAACTGGTCGAGCAAGGCTTCGAATTCGTCATCGGTAATGTCGCCACTGTCGCTCTCGACCTTCGCTGCAACGGGTGCGGTCGGTGGAACGAGCGAATCGGCAGCGAACTGACCCTTGCCGTGGAGCTGATCGAGCAACGACTCGAACTCGGCATCGGTGATCTCGTCACCGGCTGCATCGCCCGTCGAGGCAGCCGCAGCGGCAGGTTGCGCCGGAGCCTGGGCCTCGGCCTTGGCCGCGCTCAGCGAATCCAGCAGTTGTTCGAATTCGTTATCGGTGATGTCGTCCGACGCCTCGGCGACCGGTTCTTCGACCACCGGCTCTTCAACGACCGGCTCGACCGCTACGGCCTCATCGGCCGACTGCGGCTCGGCCAGGCGCGACAGCGCGGCGAGCAACTCTGGTGTGGCGGGAGTGATCGGCGAACGGTCACGCACTTCGCTGAACATGCTGTTGACCGCATCCAGCGCCTCAAGCACCACGTCCATCAATTCCGCATCAACGCGACGCTCACCCTTGCGCAGGATGTCGAACACGTTCTCGGCAATGTGACAGCACTCCACCAACTCGTTGAGCTGGAGGAAGCCGGCGCCTCCTTTTACAGTGTGGAAACCGCGAAAAATTGCATTGAGCAGGTCCGCATCGTCAGGCCGGCTTTCCAGCTCGACCAGTTGCTCGGACAGTTGCTCTAGAATCTCGCCGGCCTCAACCAGGAAATCCTGAAGGATCTCTTCATCGGCGCCGAAGCTCATTAATGGATGCTCCTAAACAGGGCTAATACTCTAAAACTCAGAACCCAAGGCTGGACAACAGATCGTCCACATCGTCCTGACCAGACACAACGTCTTCTCTTTTATCGGCATGAATCTGCGGACCTTCACCCTGAGAGAGATGTTTTTGTGGATCTTTTTCAGCGAGTATTGCCGCACGGTCATGTTCGATGCCCGCAAAGCGGTCCACCTGACTGGCCATGAGCACGAGCTTGAGCAAATTGCTTTCGACTTCGGTGACCAGTTGGGTCACGCGTTTGATCACCTGGCCGGTCAGGTCCTGATAGTCCTGGGCCAGCAGGATGTCGTTGAGGTTGCTGGCCACGGCACGGCTGTCGGTGCTGCTGCGCGCCAGGAAACCGTCGACCCGACGAGCCAGCTCGCGGAATTCTTCAGCACCGACTTCGCGACGCATGAAACGGCCCCAGTCGGCGCTCAACGCCTGGGCTTCGTCACCCAGGCCGTTGACCAGCGGCGTAGCGTTTTCCACCAGGTCCATGGTGCGGTTGGCCGCGGCTTCGGTCAGCCTGACCACATAACCCAGACGCTCGGTGGCGTCGGTGATCTGCGAGACTTCCTCAGCCTGCGGCATGTGCGGGTCGATCTGGAAGTTGACAATCGCGCTGTGCAGTTCACGCGTCAGCTTGCCGACTTCCTGATACAGGCCGCGGTCACGGGTCTGGTTGAGCTCATGGATCATTTGAACAGCATCGCCGAAGCGGCCTTTTTCAAGGCTGTCGACGAGTTCGCGGGCATGTTTTTTCAGGGTCGATTCGAAATCGCCCATTGAAGATTCGTTATGCTCCATAGCTCCCCCGGGGCGCCGTTAACCGATGCGTTCGAAGATTTTTTCGATCTTCTCTTTCAACGCCTGGGCCGTGAAGGGTTTGACCACATAGCCGTTCACACCGGCCTGGGCCGCTTCGATGATCTGCTCGCGCTTGGCTTCGGCAGTGACCATCAGCACCGGGAGGTGCTTGAGTTTTTCGTCGGCACGCACCTGACGCAGCAGGTCGATACCGGTCATGCCCGGCATGTTCCAGTCGGTGACCAGGAAATCGAAATTGCCACTGTGCAACATCGGGAGCGCGGTGGTCCCGTCATCTGCCTCGGCCGTGTTGGTGAACCCCAGGTCACGCAACAGGTTTTTTATGATCCGCCGCATCGTTGAGAAATCATCAACGATGAGGATTTTCATGTTCTTGTCCAATTCGACCTCCAAGCAGTCTTAAACGCGCCCAGCACCTGGGCGCGCCATTTCAATCAATCCGGCACAACGCTCGACAACGGTATGGAGCGCGACGGACAAGGACTGACGCAATGCACGCCAGGCCAACCTCGTTCGCAGCGCCCAACACTGCCGTCAACGCGCTCGCCACTCCCCCAAACGCCCCCGCAAACGGGCCGCGCACTGGCTGTGTAACTGGCTGACCCGCGATTCGCTGACCCCCAGGACCTCACCGATTTCCTTGAGGTTCAGCTCTTCGTCGTAGTACAGCGCCAAGACCAGTCGCTCACGCTCCGGCAAATTGGCAATCGCATCCGCCAGCGCACCCTGGAAGCGCTCGTCTTCCAGGTCACGCGCCGGCTCCATGTAAGCACTTGCGCCATCCTCATGCAGTCCTTCGTGTTCGCCGTCCTGCAACAGGTCGTCGAAACTGAACAGGCGACTGCCCAAGGTATCGTTCAAAATCCCGTAATAATCATCGAGACTCAACTGGAGTTCGGCCGCAACCTCATGATCTTTAGCGTCACGCCCGGTTTTAGCTTCAATTGCACGGATTGCGTCGCTGACCATGCGGGTATTGCGGTGCACCGAACGCGGTGCCCAGTCACCCTTGCGGACCTCGTCGAGCATCGCACCGCGAATGCGGATACCGGCATAGGTCTCGAAACTGGCACCTTTGCTCGCGTCGTATTTGTTCGCAACTTCCAGCAAGCCAATCATGCCCGCCTGGATCAGGTCCTCGACCTGCACACTGGCCGGCAGCCGCGCCAGCAAGTGGTAAGCGATGCGCTTGACCAGCGGCGCGTAACGCTCGATCAATTCGTATTGGGCGTCCCGTGCCGATTTCTTGTAGAGATGGTTGTAACTGCTGGCTGTCATAACACGGGCCCTGCTGTTTGTTGCACGAGACGCTCGACGAAAAATTCCAGATGCCCGCGCGGATTGGCCGGCAGCGGCCAGGTATCGACCTTCTGGGCGATCGCCTTGAACGCCAGCGCGCATTTGGAACGTGGAAAAGCTTCATAGACGGCGCGCTGCTTCTGGACGGCCTTGCGCACGCTTTCGTCGTAAGGCACCGCGCCGACGTATTGCAGGGCGACGTCCAGGAAGCGATCCGTGACCTTGGTCAGCTTGGCGAACAGGTTGCGCCCTTCCTGCGGGCTCTGCGCCATGTTGGCCAGGACACGGAAGCGGTTCATGCCATAGTCGCGATTCAACAGCTTGATCAGGGCATACGCGTCGGTGATGGAAGTCGGTTCGTCGCAGACCACCAGCAACACTTCCTGGGCCGCGCGGACGAAGCTGACCACCGAATCGCCAATGCCGGCGGCGGTGTCGATCACCAGCACATCGAGATTGTCGCCAATATCGCTGAAGGCCTGGATCAGGCCCGCGTGCTGGGCCGGAGACAGGTGAACCATGCTCTGGGTGCCAGAGGCCGCCGGCACGATACGAATCCCGCCAGGCCCCTGCAGCAACACGTCGCGCAGTTCGCAGCGGCCTTCGATCACATCCGCCAACGTGCGTTTGGGGGTCAGCCCCAGGAGCACGTCGACGTTCGCCAGGCCCAGGTCGGCGTCCAGTAGCATGACCCGTCGGCCAAGCTCTGCCAGAGCCAGGGACAAGTTCACTGACACGTTAGTCTTGCCGACGCCACCTTTGCCGCCGGTCACCGCGATCACCTGTACGGGATGCATGCTGCCCATGTTCGTTCTTTACCTTGTCTTCTTAGACGGAGGCCACATTACTGGCTGCGCGTTCACACACGGAACAATGCATGGCAGACCATCGATGTAGGTACAAAAAATATTCATATTACCTCAGCTGACCTGTTTGGTCGGGCTGTGGTAGATGTCAGCGAACATGTCAGCCATGGCTTCTTCGCTGGGTTCTTCCTGCATTTGCACACTCACGGCACGACTGACCAGTTGATGACGACGCGGCAGATGCAAATCATCCGGGATCCGCGGCCCATCGGTCAGGTAGGCCACCGGCAGTTCATGACCGATCGCCAGGCTCAACACCTCGCCCAGGCTTGCCGTTTCGTCCAGCTTAGTCAGGATGCAGCCGGCCAGCCCACAGCGCTTGTAGCTGTGATATGCGGCGGTTAGAACCTGTTTCTGGCTGGTGGTTGCCAACACGAGATAATTTTTTGACTTGATACCGCGCCCAGCCAGACTTTCGAGCTGCATGCGCAGGGCCGGGTCGCTGGCTTGCAGGCCGGCGGTATCGATCAACACCACGCGTTTGCGCAGTAACGGCTCCAGCGCCTGGGCCAGGGATTGGCCCGGGTCCACATGGGTCACCGACACATTGAGGATCCGGCCCAGGGTCTTGAGTTGCTCCTGGGCGCCGATACGGAAACTGTCCATGCTCACCAGGGCAATGCTCTGGGCGCCGTACTTGAGTACGTAACGGGCGGCAAGCTTGGCCAGGGTGGTGGTCTTGCCCATGCCGGCAGGACCGACCATGGCAATCACCCCGCCCTCTTCCAACGGTTCGACGTCCGGGGTGGCGATCATGCGCGCCAGGTGTGCCAGGAGCATACGCCAGGCCTGGCGAGGTTCTTCGATGCCTTTGATCAACGCCAGCAGGTCCCGGGACAACGGGCCGGAGAGGCCGATGCGTTGCAGGCGGCGCCACAGGTTGGCTTGCGCCGGCTGGCTACCTTGCAACTGGTTCCAGGCCAGGGAACCCAGCTGGACTTCCATCAATTCACGCAGGCTGTTGAGTTCGGAGCGCATCGAGTCCAGGGTCCGCGTGTCGACACCCCGGGCCGGTGCGGCGGGCTCAGGTTGCGGACGACGCGGCTCGGCCTGGACCTGTTCGACCAGTGGTTCGGCAGCCGTCAGCGGCAGGCCGGCGGTCAACGGCTGACCGGCGAACAATTGACGATTGGTGCCCGCAGCGGCCTCGCCTTCGCTGCTGCGCAAGCTCAATTCTGCCTGGGCGCTGGCGATGCGCGACTGGGTCTTGCGCAGCTCATCCTCGAGTTCCATGTTCGGAACACGCGGGGCCAGCGCCGACAATTTGTAATCCAGTGCCGCTGTCAGTTCCACACCGCCGGCGATCCGGCGATTACCGATGATGGCCGCTTCAGCGCCCAGCTCGTCACGAACCAGCTTCATGGCCTGACGCATATCGGCGGCGAAAAAACGCTTCACTTGCATAAACCACTACCTCAGCCGTTGGGCCCTACTGTCGCAACGATGGTCACTTGCTTGTTGTCCGGTATTTCCTGGTAAGCCAGCACATGCAACCCCGGAACCGCGAGGCGCCCGAACCGCGAGAGCATCGCGCGAATCGGACCGGCCACCAGCAGGATCACCGGTTGGCCTTGCATCTCCTGCCGCTGGGCTGCATCGATCAGCGAACGTTGCAGCTTCTCGGCCATGCTTGGCTCCAGCAGAACGCCCTCTTCCGAGCCTTGTCCTGCCTTCTGCAAACTATTGAGCAATATCTGTTCCAACCTTGGTTCCAGGGTGATCACAGGCAGCTCGGACTCAGTGCCTACAATGCTTTGGACGATTGCACGGGATACGCCGACACGTACCGCAGCCACCATTGCGGCGGTATCTTGACTCTTGGAAGCGTTGTTGGCGATGGCTTCGGCAATGCTGCGAATGTCGCGCACCGGCACCTGCTCGGCCAACAGCGCCTGCAGGATCTTGAGCAACTGCGACAACGACAGCACACCGGGCACCAGCTCTTCGGCCAATTTTGGCGAGCCTTTGGCCAATACTTGCAGCAATTGCTGGACTTCTTCGTGACCGATCAGCTCGCTGGAGTGCTTGTACAGAATCTGGTTCAGGTGGGTCGCTACCACCGTACTGGCGTCCACCACGGTATAGCCGAGGGACTGGGCCTGGGCGCGCTGGCTGATTTCGATCCACACCGCCTCCAGGCCGAAAGCCGGATCCTTGGCGGTGATACCGTTGAGCGTACCGTAGACCTGCCCCGGGTTGATCGCCAGCTCGCGGTCCGGATAGATCTCGGCTTCCGCCAGGATCACGCCCATCAACGTCAGGCGATAGGCACTCGGCGCCAGGTCGAGGTTGTCGCGGATGTGCACGGTGGGCATCAGGAAGCCCAGGTCCTGGGACAACTTCTTGCGCACGCCCTTGATCCGCGCGAGCAACTGGCCACCCTGGTTGCGGTCGACCAGGGGAATCAGGCGATAGCCGACTTCCAGGCCAATCATGTCGATGGGCGTCACGTCATCCCAGCCCAGTTCCTTGGTTTCCATGGCGCGGGCCGGCGACGGCAACAGCTCCTGCTGACGCTTGACCTCTTGCAGGGCCAGCGCCTTCTTGGTGTTTTCTTTCTTCCAGAACAGGTAGGCACCACCCGCCACTACGGCGGCCATGGTCAGGAAGGAAATATGGGGCATGCCCGGCACCAGGCCCATCACCGCCATCAGGCCGGCCGCTACCACCAGGGCCTTGGGCGAAGCGAACATCTGCCGATTGATCTGCTTACCCATGTCTTCCGAACCGGAAGCACGGGTCACCATGATCGCCGCGGCGGTGGACAACAGCAGTGATGGCAATTGCGCCACCAAACCGTCACCGATGGTCAGCAAGGCGTAGACCTTGCCCGCATCGCCAAAGGACATGCCGTGCTGGAACATGCCCACGGCCATACCGCCGATCAGGTTGATGAACAGAATCAGCAGGCCGGCGATGGCGTCGCCGCGCACGAACTTGCTGGCACCGTCCATGGAGCCATAGAACTCGGCTTCCTGGGCCACTTCCAGGCGGCGGGCCTTGGCCTGGCTCTGGTCGATCAGGCCGGCGTTGAGGTCGGCGTCGATCGCCATTTGCTTGCCTGGCATCGCATCGAGGGTGAACCGCGCGCTTACTTCGGAAATCCGCCCGGCGCCCTTGGTCACCACCACGAAGTTGATGATCATCAAGATCGCGAAGACCACGATACCAACCACATAGTTACCGCCGATCACCACCTCGCCGAAGGCCTGGATCACCTTACCAGCCGCGGCGTGGCCCTCCTGGCCATGGAGCATCACCACCCGCGTGGATGCCACGTTCAGCGCCAGGCGCAACAACGTCGCCACCAGCAGGATGGTTGGGAATACGGCAAAATCCAGCGGCCGCAGGGCGTATACGCACACCAGCAGCACAACGATCGACAGGGCGATGTTGAACGTGAAGAACACGTCCAGCAGGAACGGCGGCACCGGCAGCATCATCATGGCGAGCATGACCAGCAGCAGCAGCGGCACGCCCAGATTACCTCGACTGAGGTCTACGACATTGCTACGCGCGGCGCTGAGTAACTGAGAGCGATCCACCAATAATCCCCGTTCCTGTGAAGCAAACTTTTGACGCCCTGGACGGGCGCAGACGGGGTATTGCAAGAAGCCTTCCAACTTTTGCCGGAGGCTGAAATAGAGGGGCCGAAGCGACTTCAGCCCAATGGAAGCGAGCCTGCTCCGGGCGGCGATCCGACGATTGCGGTTTGTTCAGTCACATCGATCTCGACTGGATCACCTGATCGCGAGCAGGCTCGCTTCCACAGGTTTTGTGCCGGCCCGACTCAGGAATCCCGCCGCAAATCCGGCGGGATCGGCAAGTCCTTGAGCGGTTCGGGGCGCTTGCCCTTGCCAGCGCGGTACTGGCGGATCTGGTAGACATAGGCCAGGACCTGGGCCACGGCCAGGTACAGGCCGCCAGGGATTTCCTGCTCGAGTTCAGTGGAGTAGTAGATCGACCGCGCCAGGGCCGGGGATTCGAGCAACATCACCTCGTTGCTCACGGCGATCTCGCGAATCTTCAACGCGAGGAAGTCGCTACCCTTGGCCAGCAGCACCGGGGCACTGCCTTTCTCGGGATCGTACTTGAGCGCCACGGCGTAATGGGTCGGGTTGGTGATGACCACGTCGGCGCTCGGGACCGCGGCCATCATCCGGCGCTGGGACACCTCGCGCTGCAATTGCCGGATCCGCTGCTTGACCTCAGGCTTACCCTCCTGCTCCTTGTACTCGTCGCGAACCTCCTGCTTGGTCATCATCAGCTTCTGCTTGCTCTGGTACAGCTGGAGCGGCACATCGATGGCGGCAATCAGGATCAATCCACAGGCCATCCACAAGGTGCTCCAACCCACCAGTTGCACACTGTGGATAATGGCTTGTTCGAGCGGTTCGTGGGCGATACGCAGCAGGTCGTCGATGTCGGCCTTCAACACCGTCAAGGCGACAAAAAGAACCAGGAAAAACTTGCCCAGCGCCTTGAGCAGCTCCATCACGGCACTGGTGGAGAACATCCGCTTGAACCCGGCCGCCGGGTTCATCCGGCTGAACTTGGGCGCCATGGTGCTGCCGGAAAACAGCCATCCACCCAGGGAAATCGGGCCAATCAGGGCCGCCAGCAACAACGAGATCAGCACGGGCTGCACCGACACAATCGCGATCTGGCCCGAGTGCAACAGATACTGCGCCATGGCTCCCGGACTGAGCAGCACTTCGCGGGGCAGCGAGAAGTTCAGCCGCATGATTTCCATCAGGTCCAAGGCCAACCCGCCCCCGTAGATCAGCAAGCCGCCCGCGCCGACGAGCATCACCGCCAGCGTATTCAGCTCCTTGGAACGCGCGACCTCACCCTTTTCCCGGGACTCGCGCCTGCGCTTCTCCGTGGGGTCTTCTGTCTTGTCCTGACCACTTTCGCTTTCGGCCATGGTTCAGCGTGCCTGTGCCATGTCGCGTAGCAGCTGCAAGGCCTCGGTGGCCAGCGGCTGATACTGGTTGAGAATGTCCCCCAGACTGACCCAGAAAATCACCATGCCCAACACCAGGGTCAGCGGGAAACCAATGGAGAAGATATTCAATTGCGGCGCCGCCCGGGTCATGACGCCAAAGGCAATGTTGACCACCAGCAATGCGGTAATCGCCGGCAACACCAACACCATCGCCGCCCCCAGGACCCAGCCGAGCTTACTGGCCACTTCCCAGAAGTGATTGACCAGCAAGGCGCTGCCCACCGGCAGGGTGGTGAAGCTCTCGGTCAGCACTTCGAACACCACCAGATGGCCGTTCATGGCGAGGAACAACAGGGTCACCAACATGGTCAGGAACTGGCCGATCACGGCTGTGTTGACGCCGTTGGTCGGGTCGATCATGGACGCGAACGCCATGCCCATCTGAATCGAAATGATCTGCCCGGCGACCACGAACGCCTGGAAAAACAGTTGCAATGAAAAGCCCATCAAGGCGCCAATGAGGATTTGCTCGGCCACCAGCATCAGCGCACTGAGGTCCAGCGCATGAACCTCCGGCATCGGTGGCAGACCGGGCACGATGACCACCGTGATCGCCAGGGCGAAATACAGACGTATGCGCCGGGGCACCAGGGTCGTGCCGAAGACCGGCATACTCATCAGCACCGCAGTGACGCGAAACAGCGGCAGGATGAAAGACGCCACCCAAGAGCCGATCTGGGTGTCTGTCAGCGCGAGCATCGACATCCGTTCAGCCGATCAGCTGCGGAATACTGCCGTACAGCTGCAGGATGTATTCCATGAAAGTTTGCACCAGCCAGGGACCGGCGACGATCAGCGTCACCAGCATGACCAGCAGGCGCGGCAGGAAGCTCAGGGTCTGTTCGTTGATCTGGGTCGCGGCCTGGAACATCGCCACCAGCAAGCCCACCAGCAGGCTGGGGACCACGAGGATGGCGACCATCATGGTCGTCAGCCAGAGCGCGTCGCGGAACAGGTCTACCGCTACTTCAGGCGTCATATCTCGCTACCTGCATAAAGGACCTAAACACCGCCGAAACTGCCGGCCAAGGTACCGATGATCAACGCCCAGCCATCCACCAGCACGAACAGCATGATCTTGAACGGCAGGGAAATAATCAGCGGCGACAGCATCATCATGCCCATCGCCATCAACACGCTGGCAACCACCAGGTCGATGATCAGGAACGGAATGAAGATCATGAAACCGATCTGGAACGCGGTCTTGAGCTCGGACGTCACGAACGCCGGCACCAGGATCGTCAGCGGCGCCTGGTCGGCACTGGTGATGTCGGTGCGCTTGGACAGGCGCATGAACAGCTCCAGATCGCTGCTGCGGGTCTGGGCCAGCATGAAGTCCTTGATCGGTACTTCAGCCTTGGCCACGGCATCCTGGGCGCTGAGTTTTTCCGCCAGGTAGGGTTGCAGGGCATCCTGGTTCACCCGGTCGAATACCGGCGCCATGATGAACATGGTCAAGAACAGCGCCATACCGGTGAGGATCTGGTTCGATGGCGTCTGTTGCAGCCCCAGGGCCTGGCGCAGGATCGAAAACACGATGATGATCCGGGTAAAACTGGTCATCAGCATGACGAACGCCGGGATGAAACTCAGCGCGGTCATGATCAGCAAGATCTGCAGGCTGACCGAGTATTCCTGCGCGCCCTGGGCATTGGTGCCCAGGGTAATGGCCGGGATCGACAGCGGGTCGGCAGCGAACACCAACGGCGCAGCCAGCATCAGGGCCAGCGCCAACAGAATGCGCAACGACATTACTTTTTATCCTTCTGGTCTTTACCCAGCAGTTCCATGAGACGCTGGGCAAATTCAGGCGCGACCTGTTCGGCGTTGGAGGACACTTGCACCGGCTCCTTGAGCACGTGCAAGGCCGTGATGGTCCCGGGACTCAGGCCCAGCAGGATCTGCTCGCCCCCCACCTGCACCAGGATCAAACGGTCCCGTGGACCCAGGGCACGTGAACCGACGATGTCGATCACCTGCCCCTTGCCGGCCGGCCCGGCCTGCTGCACCCGCCGCAGCAGCCAGGCAAGAAAGAAGATCAAGCCCAGTACCAGCAGCAGGCCGAGCACCAGTTGCGCCAATTGCCCCGCCATGCCGCCGCCCACCGCCGGCGCGGCGGCCGCTGTGGCCGCTGTGGCCGCTGGTTCGGCCGCCAGCACGCTGAGCGGCATCATCAGGAGGGTTGCAAAGAAAATTTTCATTCAGCGCAGCTTCTTGATGCGTTCGCTCGGGCTGATGACGTCCGTCAGGCGAATACCGAACTTTTCGTTGACCACCACCACTTCACCGTGAGCGATCAGCGTCCCGTTGACCAGTACATCCAGCGGCTCGCCAGCGAGACGATCGAGCTCGATCACCGACCCCTGGTTCAGTTGCAGCAGGTTACGGATGTTGATATCGGTACTGCCCACTTCCATGGAAATCGACACTGGGATATCGAGGATCACATCCAGGTTCGGACCGTCCAGCGTCACTTGCTCATTGCTTCTGGGCACGCTGCCAAACTCTTCCATCGGCAAGCGGTTGGAGGTATGAGGGCCCGTGTCGGCTGCCAGCAACGCGTCGATGTCGGCCTGCCCGGATTCGCCGGCCTCTTCCAGGGCCGCAGCCCACTCGTCGGCCAGCGCCTGGTCTTGCTGGGTATTCATATCGTCAGCCATCATTTGTCCTCGGCGGGCAAAAATCAGTTAGGAACGTAAAAATTTCGACACCGCTCAGCGGCGTTCGATCGGCTCGATCACCTGCAACGCGAGGTTGCCTTTGTGAGAGCCCATCTTGACCTTGAAGGCCGGTACGCCATTGGCGCGCATGATCATGTCTTCAGGCATCTCGACCGGAATGACATCCCCAGGTTGCATGTGCAGGATGTCGCGCAGGCGCAATTGACGCCGGGCGACCGTCGCGCCAATCGGCACGTCGACATCCAGCACGTCCTGGCGCAAGGCGTTGATCCAGCGTTCGTCCTGGTCGTCGAGATCCGACTGGAAGCCGGCATCGAGCATTTCGCGCACCGGCTCGATCATCGAGTACGGCATGGTCACGTGCAGGTCGCCACCACCACCATCGAGTTCGATATGGAAGGTCGAGACCACGATGGCTTCGCTCGGGCCGACGATGTTGGCCATGGCCGGGTTCACTTCCGAGTTGATGTACTCGAAGTTCACTTCCATGATCGCCTGCCACGCCTCCTTCAAGTCGACGAAGGCCTGCTCCAGCACCATGCGTACCACCCGCAGCTCGGTCGGGGTGAACTCCCGCCCTTCGATCTTGGCGTGACGACCGTCACCGCCGAAGAAGTTGTCCACCAGCTTGAACACCAGCTTGGCATCGAGGATGAACAATGCAGTGCCGCGCAACGGTTTGATCTTCACCAGGTTGAGGCTGGTGGGCACATACAGCGAGTGCACGTACTCACCGAACTTCATCACCTGCACGCCACCGACGGCGACGTCAGCCGAGCGACGCAGCATGTTGAACATGCTGATGCGCGTATAGCGGGCAAAGCGCTCATTGATCATTTCCAGGGTCGGCATGCGTCCGCGAACGATGCGATCCTGGCTGGTCAGGTCGTAGCTTTTGACGCTGCCCGGATCAGCAGCGGTTTCGGTTTGCACCAGGCCGTCGTCGACACCATGCAGCAGCGCGTCGATTTCGTCCTGGGACAACAGGTCCTGCACGGCCATGTCGTGTTCCTACTGCAATACGAAGTTAGTGAAGAGCAACTGTTCGATCACCACTTTGCCGAGCTCTTTCTGAGCCACTTCCTGCACGCTGGCCGTGGCTTTCTGACGCAGCATTTCCTGGCCGACGGGGGTGGCCAGGGTGTCGAAGTTCTGTCCGGAAAACAGCATCACCAGGTTGTTGCGGATCAGCGGCATGTGCACTCGCAGCGCCTCCAGGTCAGCCTGGCTGCGCCCCATCAGGGTAATGCTCACCTGCATGTAGCGCTGGCGACCATTCTGGGTGTAGTTGGCCACGAAGGCCGGGGCCATGGGCTCGAAAATCGCTGGCTGCTTGCCCACCGGCGCCGCTTCGGCCACCGCTTCGGGCTTTTTCTGAGCGCTGTGCATGAAATACCAGGTCGCTCCCACGGACACACCGATCGCCAGGAGCAAGCCCACCACGATCAGAATGATCATCTTGAGTTTGCCCTTGGTTGCCGGGTCTTTTACCGGTGCTGCTTCGCTCTTCGCCATGCCAATAATCCGTCACTCATCGGGGGGTTCACTGTTGCCTGGCAAGGCAGGAGCAAGTGTTATGCCAGAAAAGGAAGACACCACAAAGCAATGTGGGGCGGGCCTGCTCACAAAAGCGGTGAGACACCGCCTTCGCGAGCAAGCCCGCCCCACAGGTTCTATTGCGTTGAATCAGGCGTAGTAATCGACCGCGCTGCTGCCAATGACGCTGACGGTATTGGCCGCCACCTCGGTGACACTGGCCGGCAGGCTTTCATCCACCGAATCCACCCGGCCACCAGACGACGAAGTGCGTCCAGCCTGGGCCTGCTGCTGCGCCTGCTGTCCCTGGTTCTGCGAGCCACGGGATTGATCGGACACGCTGACGTCGACCTGCCCCATGCCCTGCTGGGCGAAACTGTCTCGCAGGCGATGCATCTGGCCTTCCAGAGCTTCACGAACACCTGAGTGGGCGCTCATGAACGTGACCTGGGTCTGTTGGTCCGGAACCATATTGATCCGGATGTCCAGGCGACCGAGCTCGGCAGGTTGCAACTGGATGTCGGCCGCCTTGAGATTGGCGCTCGAGAGGTACATCACCCGATTGACCACTTCCTCGGTCCAGCCGCTCTGGTTCATGGCGATCGGCTGGTTGACCGGCACGGCATTGGCGGTCTTGGGCGTGGCAGCCTGGGTCAACGCCGCCAGACGGTTGGCGAAGTCGTCCACACGGGTGTCACTGGAGGCTGCGGTCAGGTCCTTGAGGCCTTCGTTGATCAGGCCGCTGAAGGCCTTGTCACCACCTTGGCTACCTGGGCCGGTACTGTTCTGGTCGGCTTGTACCGTAAGCATGTTCGCCATGCCAGCGGCATAGGTTTGGGCGGAGGTCGGTTCGCTGTCGAGGGCTGCCGGGGGAGCAGCCTTGGGCTGTGCCTGGCTGCTGGCGGAGACATGGCCGCCCTGCTCCATGGCCAGACGCAAGGCCGGCAAGGCGTCGAGCGGATCCGCCTCGGGATCGAATTGCGGATCGACCGGAGCACTCGCCACCGGCGGCGAGGTCAGCGCAATGGCCGGAGCCGTCACCGCAGCAGCCACTTGAGGCGTGACGTCGTCGGGTGCGGGTGGCGCTTCGACAGTGACCACTGGCACGCCGGCATCAGGCAGCATCGCAGGATCGAGCGTCGGGTCCTGGGGCGCGGTCTCTGCCAGCGGGCTTTCAGCCGTCTCGGTGTCGTCGTCGGTAGCCGACGGGTCATCAGCCACGGCAGGCTTGTCGGCAGGCAATGCTTTGCCGCTATCGGCAACCGTCGGTTGGGCAGCGGCAGCTGTTTCATCGTCGGAGTCTTTTTTGACGGTGGTGTCGGAGGCCTTGTCGCGCGTCGGCTTCATCGTTGGCTCAGGGGCCGTCGGTGATTTGGCGGGAGCTTGCCGGGCAAACACCTGAGCGAAGCTGGAGGCTCTATCCCCATGGTCCGGGGCCACTGCCGGTGAATTGACGGAGGCCTGAGGCTTGGCCTGGGCAGCGGCCTGAAGCAGTGTATTGGGGGTTACGGGCATAAAAAAGGTCTCCGCTGCACTGAGTCATAGGTACAGTCGAGACAAGTCAATGCAAGGGATGGGCCAACGTCCGCCGGGCAGGC
Organism: Pseudomonas citri; assembly: GCF_025336485.1. GTDB lineage: Bacteria > Pseudomonadota > Gammaproteobacteria > Pseudomonadales > Pseudomonadaceae > Aquipseudomonas > Aquipseudomonas citri. The sequence continues at coordinate 280,924 of NZ_JAODAB010000002.1, forward strand.
CGGATCTCAGCAATGGAAGCCTTCGCGCTCTTCGCGGCACAGCGTCCGAACATGAGCAAATTCGCTGTCGATTTCGCTGACCAGCTTCTCGATACCGCCCAATGAGGGCTGCTTGGCACGCTGCTCCAGTTCGCCGCACAGCTCGGCCAGGCGAATGGCGCCCATGTTGCTGCTGCTGCCCTTGAAGCTATGGGCCGTGGCGCTCAGCTTTTCAGCGTCACGCGCTTCATGCAGCACCCGCAGGCGAGCCTCGGAATCATTGAGGAATGTATCCAGCAGTTCCAGATACCCTTCCTCCATGACTTCCTTCAATGTGCTGAGCACATCGCGATCCAGATGAATCTCACTCACTTGTTCGCTCCCTGATCAAGAACGGCTCCGATTATGCCAGAGCCTCCCAGAAAAACTCCACGCGTGCCCTACGACCATCGTCGGACCAGGAGGCCCGATGACACAGTTGGCGCACCAGGCCTACGCCACGCCCCGACAACCGATCACTGTCCACCGGCCGCGCCAGCACCCGGCTCACATCGAAACCCTCGCCACTGTCCTCGACTTCGATGACCAGGCGGCCACCGTTGCCATCGTCGCCCTGGGGGGTGACTTGCAAATGCACCCGCACATGACCGCTATCGAGTTCATCCAGGCGCGTACTGCGCTCACGGTAGTACCTGGCAAAGCCCGACGCATCACGCTTGAGGCTCGAATCGAGACCCAGCACCCCATGCTCAAGCGCATTGGAATAGAGCTCCGACATGACGCTGTAAAGGGCGCCACTCTGGGCCCTGAGCCCATGGACCTCAAGCAGCAACTGCATCAGGTACGGCATCGGGTTGAAACGCTTGAGCGTCTGCGCCCGGAACTCGAAGCTCACCGACCAATCCAGCGGGCTGGACTGACCGCTATCGGAATAGACCGGCGGCGGTGGGTTGAGTTGCGTCGGGGCGACCAGCCGCACCTCGACCATGCTGAAGTCGTCTCGGGCCTCACCGCGAAAATCCCGCAAGGCCTGCTGGATATCTTCGAAGAGAAGATCCGGCTCACGATTGGCGGCGAACACCTGCTGCAGCCCCTCCACGCCAAACGGCCGGTCCTGCTCATCACTGGCCTCGATCACACCGTCGGACAGCAGGAAAACCCGATCCCCCAGCGACATGGCGTGCACTTCGGTGCGGTCATCGAATAACTGGGGCGAGAGCACCCCCAGTGGCAGGTGCCGCGCAGGCAACGGCGTGCGCACGCCGCTGAGACTGTCATGCAGGTAGCCATCGGGCATGCCGCCGTTCCAGATTTCCACCGTGCGACGCTGGAAGCTCAGGCACAGCAGCGTCGCGCAGCAGAACATGTCCACCGGCAGGATACGCTTGAGCTTGGCATTCATCTCCCGCAGGATCTGCGCCAGCCCGTAGCCCTTGGCGGTCATCCCGTAGAACACTTCCGCCAGCGGCATCGCCCCGACCGCCGCCGGCAGGCCGTGCCCGGTGAAATCGCCAAGCAGGACATGCATATCGCCGGCCGGATTGAAGGCCGCCAGCAGCAGGTCGCCATTGAACAAGGCATAGGGCGATTGCAGGTAGCGGATATTTGGCGCGCTCAGGCAGCCGGAGTGGGCGATCTTGTCGAATACGGCCTTGGCGACCCGCTGCTCGTTGAGCAGGTAGTCATGGTGCCGGGCGATTTGGTCGCGCTGTTCCACGACCGTGGCTTGCAACCGACGCAAGCGGTCCATGGCCTTGATCTTGGCGGCCAGTATCACTTGGTTATAGGGCTTGGCCAGGAAATCGTCGCCACCGGCTTCCAGGCAGCGGGCCAGGGCTTCGCTTTCGGTCAGGGAGGTAAGGAAAATGATCGGGACCAACTGGTCCCCCGCCAACTGCTTGATCTTTTGCGCCGCCTCGAAGCCGTCCATCACTGGCATCATCGCGTCCATCAACACCAGGTGCGGACGCTGTTCCAGGTAGACCTCGACGGCCTCGGCACCGTCGGCCGCCGTCAGCACGTGATGGCCCTGGCGCCGGACGATCGTCGACAGCAGCAGTCGATCAGCGGCGCTGTCTTCGGCAATCAGGACCGTCAGCGACTCCGACGACGATTGCATGGCGATCAACTGATATCGAACAGCTTGTCGAAGTTGGAGATCGCTAGGATTTTCTTGACGTCGCTGTTGCTGTTGACGACCCGGATATTCGAGTCGTCGCCGCCGGCATGATCGCGCAGCAGCAGGAGCATCCCCAGGGCGGAACTGTCGAGATAAGTGGCGTCTTTCAAATCCACCACGATGGAATTGGGTGTTTTGTTGAGCCGCTCATAAGATTCGCGAAATTCCTGATGCCGACCGAAGTCGAAACGACCCTTGATCGAAATCGTCAGCTTTTGCCCATCGGGAGAAACTTCGGTAATAACTGACATGATCGGCTTCCTTGTCATGGACATACGTGTACAAGGTTTAGCATCTGGTAGAGCTATGGGCAAGGTTTTCGATCATTTCCCGCCAAAATTGCGTGCATGATCAATAGGGGTCCTGACGCGGCAAGCGCTGGGACAACTCATCCAGCAGCCTTTGCTCGCGCTTGTCCTCCAACTGCCGCGCCTCGTCGATATAGCGCTGCACCAGCTTGCGCAGACCTTCGACCCGGGCGAAGGCTTCTTGCCAGGCCACACGGGCCTTTTCCAGGTTGTTCTGGTGCCAGACCAGGCTCTGGCGCTGCTGGTCGATGGCGGTACCCAATTGCGCCAGGAACCCCTGATAACCCAACAGCCATTGACCGGAAACCCCGTGGCTGCCACGGGCGATCCATTGCTCCTGGTATTCGAGGCGAAAGTTCTCCAGGTCTGCCAGCTTGCTTTCGGCTACCGCAACCTGGCCTTGGAAATAGGCAAGCCGCTGAACCGCGGTTTTCTCGGCCTTTTCAGCCATGTCCACCACCGGCGCCAGGCGTGCCGAACGACTCGTGGCCATGGCCGGTTACCCGCCGGCAATCGGGGTGAAGAGGGTTTGCAGGTGCGCTTCGCTGGCACCCATGCCAATGTTGTCGTTGAGGCTCTGGCGCAAGTAGACCGACATAGCCGGATACAGGTTGATCGCGGTGTCGGTTTCGCGGTCGCCGCCCGGTACATAGGCACCGACGCTGATCAGGTCACGGCTTTGCTGGTAGCGCGACCAGTACTGCTTGAACTGCTGGGCACGCTTGAGATGTTCGGCGCTGATGACCGACGGCATGACCCGGCTGATGGAAGCCTCGATGTCGATGGCCGGGTAATGCCCCTCCTCGGCCAGGCGCCGGGACAGCACGATGTGTCCGTCGAGCACGCCTCGCGCCGAGTCGGCGATGGGGTCCTGCTGATCGTCGCCTTCGGACAACACGGTGTAGAACGCTGTAATCGAGCCTCCACCCTTTTGCGCATTGCCGGCGCGCTCCACCAGTTTCGGCAACTTGGCAAACACTGAAGGTGGATAGCCTTTGGTGGCCGGCGGCTCGCCGATGGCCAGGGCGATTTCCCGCTGGGCCTGGGCGAAACGGGTCAGCGAGTCCATCAGCAGCAGGACGTTCTTGCCCTTGTCACGGAAATACTCGGCGATGCGCGTGCAATACATGGCCGCCCGCAGGCGCATCAGCGGCGCATCGTCCGCCGGCGAAGCGACGACGACGGAACGCTTGAGGCCCTCCTCGCCCAGGATGTGCTCGATGAACTCCTTCACCTCGCGACCCCGTTCGCCGATCAGCCCTACCACGATGATGTCGGCCTCGGTAAAACGGGTCATCATGCCCAGCAGCACACTCTTGCCCACCCCCGTGCCGGCGAACAGCCCCAAGCGCTGGCCCCGTCCTACCGTCAACAAACCGTTGATGCAGCGGATCCCCACGTCCAGCGGCACGCTGATGGGGTCACGCTTGAGCGGGTTGATGGTCGGACCGTCCATCGGCACCCAATCTTCAGCCTTCATGCCGCCCTTGCCGTCCAGGGCCCGCCCGGCCCCGTCCAGCACCCGTCCGAGCATGCTCATGCCCATGGGCAACCGACCGTTATCTGCCAGGGGGACCACGCGCGCGCCGGGTGCGATACCGGCGACGCTGCCCACGGGCATCAGGAAAACCTTACTGCCGGAAAACCCCATGACTTCCGCTTCGACCTGTACCGGGTGATAGCTGTCGTCGTTGATCACCAGGCAACGACTGCCCATGGCGGCCCGCAAGCCCTCGGCTTCGAGGGTCAGGCCGACCATGCGCAGCAGGCGTCCTTCGAGGATCGGCTGGCCAGCCAGCTCGATGGCATCCGCGTAGCTGCCCAGGCGCTTGCCGAAGCTGGTTCGCTCAAGGCGCATCGCGGCCATCCGGCTCAAGGGCTTCGATGGGGGCGACAGCCCGATCGTCGCTGGCGGCGACTTCGGGCTCGTCCGGTAATTCCAGGCTCAAATCGGGCTGCGCCGGATGCAAGGCCTGCTCGTGCAATTGATCGAACAGTTTGGCCATGGCCTGGCTGATGCGGGTCTCGATCGTCGCGTCGATCCGGCTGTGCTCGGTCTCGATCCGGCAACCGCCCGGCAACAGCGCGGCGTCCTCGACGATGCGCCAGGTTTCCTCATGGCGTTCACGCAAGGCCTTGACCAGCTCGAAGTCCTGGGGATTGACGTACAACCGCACGTCACCCGCGCCCAGCGGCAGCAGCTTGAGGGCCTCACGCATGACGTGTTCGATCTGGCTCGAGTCGATCGCCAGCTCGCGCTGGATCACTTGCCGGGCAAGGTGCTGCACCAGACCCACCAGGGATTTCTCGATCTGGGTGTCCTGCTCGGCGATGGGTTCGAAGAGGTTACGCATCAACGACTCCAACGCCCGGAGCTTGGCCGTCAACGCCACGTCGGCTTCCTGGCGGACCTTGAGCGAGGTGCTGTGGAAGCCTTCCTTTTCGCCCACGGCGAAGCCTTCGTTGTAGGCTTCCTGGCGAATACTTTCGACTTCCTCGAGGGTCAGCGGCTGGACTTCTTCCAGCGGCACTTCCTCGACTTCCGGCAACTCCTCCACGGGCTCGGGTTCAGGCTCGGGCACATGGGGGTCGAAGCTGGGCAACGACCAGACGTCGAAGCCCGCTACGTCGCGAGCGCGGATCAGGTCGCTGGGTGAATCTTCACTCTTGGCAGACATAACGACCTTAGATCATCTCTTCGCCGCCCTTGCCGCCGAGCACGATCTCTCCGGCTTCGGCCATACGGCGGGCGATGGTGAGGATTTCCTTCTGTGCGGTTTCCACGTCGCTGACGCGCACCGGGCCCTTGGCCTCGAGATCGTCGCGCAACAGTTCGGCCGCCCGCTTGGACATGTTCTTGAAGATCTTTTCCTTGACGCCTTCGTCCGAACCCTTGAGGGCCAGGACCAGCACATCGGAGGAGACCTCGCGCAACAGCGCCTGGATGCCACGGTCGTCGACATCGGCCAGGTTGTTGAACACGAACATGAGGTCTTCGATCTGGCCGGACAGGTCCTCGTCGAACTCGCGGATCGAGTCCATCAGTTGGCCCTCGATCGAACTGTCGAGGAAGTTCATGATGTCCGCCGCGCGCTTGATACCACCCAAGGTGGTGCGCGAGGCATTGGAGTTGCCCGAGAACTGCTTCTCGAGGATCTGGTTCAATTCCTTCAGGGCCGCCGGCTGCACGGTATTGAGCGACGACACCCGCAAAATGATGTCCAGGCGCACTTTATGGTCGAAGTTGCTCAGCACCTCGCCAGCCTGGTCCGGGTCGAGGTAAGCCACCACGATCGCCTGGATCTGCGGGTGCTCGTAACGGATCACGTCAGCTACCGCACGCGGTTCCATCCACTTGAGGCTGTCCAGGCCGCTGGTATTGCCACCCAGCAGGATCCGGTCGATCAGGCCGTTGGCCTTATCCTCGCCCAGGGCCTGGGTGAGCATCTTGCGCACATAGTCATCGGAGCCGACGCCCAGACTGGTCTGATCGCCGACGATGTCGACGAACTCACTCATGACCTGCTCGACCTGCTCGCGGTGCACATTACCCATTTGTGCCATGGCCACGCCCACCCGCTGGACCTCCTTGGGCCCCATGTGGCGCAACACTTGGGCGGCGTCGGTCGACCCCAGGGACAACAACAGGATCGCGGCCTTGTCGACCCGGGTCAGTTTGGCAACAGCGGCTCGATTATCACTCATCTGCGTTAATCCACTCTTTCACGACCTGGGCCACGCGACCCGGATCTTCTGCCACCAGACTCTTGATGGCGTTCAACTGGGCGTCATAACCTTCGCTCGGGCTTGGCAGCAGAATGCTCTGCGGTCCGCCGAGGCTGACGCGATCGTTGGCCAGCTCGCCATCCAGGCCACCCATGCCTCCCAGCTCGACGTCGCCGAATGCCGCGAGCTCTTTGCCCTTGCCACCGTTGGTGATGTTGTTGAGCACCGGACGCAGGACACCGAACACCAGTATCAGGATGAACAGCACACCCAATACCTGCTTGACCACATCCCAGAACCAGGGTTGCGAATAAAACGGAATATCGGCGATGACTTCCCCGCGCTCCGAAGAGAACGGCACGTTGATCACGCTGACGCTGTCGCCACGGCTGGCATCGAAACCGACGGCGTCCTGCACCAGGCGGGTGAAGCGCGCCAATTCGTCGGCACTCCACGGCGCACGACTGGTTTCGCCGTTGGCCGGGTTGACCTTGACCTGATCGTCCACCACCACCGCCACCGACAAGCGATTCAAACGGCCCTGCTGTTGCTTGGTGTGGCTGATGGAGCGGTCCAGCTCGAAGTTCTTGGTCGACTGTTGACGCTTGTCGGCCGGATACGGTGCCAGCATCGGCTGGCCGGTGGTCGGGTCCATGATCTGCTGGCCGTTGGCATCCACCAGCGGTTGGCCTGGCTGCACCATGCCAGCGGCTGCGCCAGCCCCACCCGTGGTCTGCGGGGCGCTGGCCGGCGACGGAGGCTGGTTGCTCAGGGCACCCGGCACACCTTGCGGGCCATTGCTGGCAGTACGTTGTTCATTCACCGATTGCTCGCTGCGCAACGCTGGCTGATCCGGGTTGAACTGCTCGGACGTCGACTCGACGGCGCTGAAATCCACGTCAGCGGAGACTTCGGCTTTATAGCGGTCGTTGCCCAGGATCGGTTGCAGGATGTTGTGCACCCGCTGGGTCAGCATGCCTTCCATGCGGCGGCTGTAGTCGAACTGCTTGCCGGCCATGGTCAGTTCGGAGTTCTCCGCCTGATCGGACAACAGGGTGCCCTTCTGGTCGACTACGGTAATCTGGGACTTGCTCAATTCGGGAACGCTGGTCGCCACCAGATTGACGATGGCGAGGACCTGACCCGGTTCCAGGGAACGGCCCGGGTACAGTTCCACCAGCACCGAAGCACTCGGCTTGCGTTCATCGCGCACGAAGACCGAGCTTTTCGGGATCGCCAGGTGCACGCGGGCACCCTTGACATTGTTCAGGCTGGAAATGGTACGCGCCAGTTCACCTTCGAGGCCACGACGATAACGGGTCGCTTCCATGAACTGGCTGGTGCCCAGCCCCTGGTCCTTATCGAGGATCTCGAAACCGATGTTGCCATCGGTAGGCGACACACCGGCCGCAGCGAGCTTGAGGCGCGCACGGGCGACGTCGTCGGCCTTGACCAGCAAGGCGCCGGAGTTGGGTTCGACGGTATAAGGAATGTCGGCGGAAGCCAGGGTTTCCATGACTTGCTTGGCGTCCATGCCTGCCAGGCTGCCGTACAGCGGACGGTAGTCCGGCTGCTGGGACCAAAGCACCACGGCAAAACCAATCGCCACGCTGGCTGCCAGGCCGACCAACAGGCCCACCTGACGCAGCATGGTCATCTCGGAGAGATTTTCCAGGAAAGACAGACCGAACAGCGGCGGTTTACCGCCGTCTACCGCAGTGGCCTTGGCTGGAACGTTATCAACGGCTGCTTCTGCCATGACTCAATAATTTCCTTAAACCGGCATCTGCATGATGTCTTGGTAGGCTTGAACCAGCTTGTTGCGAACCTGGGTCAACGCCTGAAACGAGACACTGGCTTTCTGCGAGGAGATCATTACGTCCGTCAGGTCGACGCCACTTTTGCCAATTTCAAAAGCACTGGCCAACTGGTTCGACGCCTGCTGGGTGTCGTTCACTTTATTGACGGCCTGACCGAGCATGTCGGAAAAGCTGCTGCCCCCCACCTGGGGGACCGCGACCGATTTAGGCTGGGCCATGGCGTCCATTTGCATGGCCCGCATGTCCAACATCAACCGATTAAATTCAATACCTTGGCTCATGGTCTATTCTCTCTGGCGGCCCGCATTTTTTTGACACTTGCTCAGCGGGTGTTCAGGTATTAGCAACAAGGGTGCCAGCTCCATGGCAACGAGAAACAAATGCGCGCGCGCAATCTCCCACTCCTGTGGGGGCAGTTCGGGTTTCAATGACTCAACTGGCGAACAGGTAAGCCTCGACATCCATGCCGGCGTCACGCATCTGCGCCAGCTTGTAGCGCAGCGTGCGCGGACTGATTCCCAGGCGCTCGGCGGCTTCCTTGCGGCGACCGCGCTCGGCACGCAGGGTATCGATGATCATCTGGAACTCCCGGCGACGCAGGTCGTCTTCCAGACCTCCCGCCGACTCGCCCTCCACTTGCACGGGCGGCACGGGCGCGGCGACCGGAGAAGGCGCCGGCAAGGGTGCACAAGCAACCGGCCCGGCCAGGCAGAAATCTTCCGGCCGGATCAAACCGCCTTGCTGCAGGATCAATGCTCGCTGGATCGCGTTGTCCAACTCCCGCACGTTACCAGGCCAAGGGTAGGCAACCAGGAAAGCCCGGGCCTCGGGCGAGAGCGTTGCCATCGTGTGCTTCATTTTATTGACGTGCTTGTTCAACAAGCGCTCGGCCAGCGGCAGGATATCGGCGGTGCGCTCGCGCAACGGACGCCAGGCCAGGGGAAACACCGACAAGCGGTAATAAAGGTCTTCACGGAAACGCCCCGCCGCCACTTCACCCGCCAAGTCACGGTTGGTGGTCGCCACCACGCGAATATCCAGGCTGATGGGCTTGCGCGCACCGACCCGCTCCACTTCCCGCTCCTGCAAGACGCGCAACAGCTTGGCCTGCAGGCCCAAGGGCATTTCGGAAATTTCATCGAGCAGAATGGTACCTCCATCGGCCTGCTCGAACTTGCCGGCCTGGGCCGCGATAGCGCCGGTGAACGAACCTTTCTCATGACCGAACAACGTCGCTTCGAGCATGTTGTCCGGGATCGCTGCGCAATTGATGGCAATGAACGGTTCACTGGCGCGTCGGGACTGCTGATGGATATAACGTGCCAGCACTTCCTTGCCCGTCCCCGATTCGCCGGAAATCAACACGGTCGAATCGCTGCGAGCCACCCGCGTGGCCAACTCCAGCAACTGTGCACTGGCCGGCTCGACGGCCACCGGCCCCTCGCCTTCGACGGCAAGACTGCCCAACCCATGGCGCGCGACCAGGTCGAGCAACGCCTTGGGTTCGAACGGCTTGACCAGGTAATCCGCGGCGCCCTGGCGCATGGCATCCACCGCACGCTCGACAGCACCGTGGGCGGTCATCAGCAATACTGGCAGGTAAGGCTGGCGGGCTCGCAACAGGCCGAGCAATTGATGACCGTCCATGCCCGGCATGTTGACGTCACTGACCACCAGGCCAAACGCCTCCCGATCCACCGCCAGCAACGCCTCCTCCGCCGAACCGACGGCGGCGTAGTCATGCCCGGCCAACACCAGCGTATCGGCCAGCGCTTCGCGCAGGGCCCGATCATCTTCAACCAGCAACACCTTGATCGCCATTGCCGTCACTCTCCCCCCGGCACACCGCTAAACAGCGGCAACAGCACCTGCACACAGGTGCCGCGCCCCAGTCGCGAGTGCAGCTGCAATTCTCCCTGGTGAGCCCGGGCTACAGCCTTGACCACGGTCAGGCCGAGGCCCGTCCCGGTAGCCTTGGTGGTGAAGAACGGCTCGCCCAAGCGCGCCAGCACCGCCGGCTCGATGCCGCAACCATTGTCGCTGATACACACACGCAAGCTGCTACCGCGGGTATAGACGTGCACCTTGAGCCGGACATTGCCATCACTGGCCTGGATCGCATTTTCAATGAGGTTCAACAACGCCCCTACCAGCGTGTCGCGATTGCACAGCACTTCACCGACGCGACTGTCGCACTGCCAGCGGATCGGCAGATCCTGCACATGGGTCGATGCCGCGGCCTGCAACGCCTGCAGCAAGGCCTTGGGGGTAATACGATCGGTCAGGGGCAACTCGCCGCGAGCGAATACCAGCATGTCGCGCACTTGGTGCTCCAACTCGTGCAAGCGCTCCTTGAGGCGCCCGGCGAACCGCTGTTGGGTATCCATAGGCAGCTGTTGCTCCGTCAGATGACTGGCGTATAGCAAGGCGGCCGACAGCGGCGTACGAATCTGATGAGCCAATGACGCCACCATCCGCCCCAGGGAAGACAGGCGTTCATGGCGAGCCAATTGGTCTTGCAGGTGACGGGTTTCGGTCAGGTCGTTGAGCAACACGAGCTGGCCGGGCTCGGCATCGAGCGAGCGCGTCGAGATGGACAGGCGCCGACCATCCCTGAGGGAGACTTCGTGACCGTCATCTTCCCGGGGTGCGAAGCAGCGCGCGATGACGTGTCGCCACAGCTCGCCTTCGAGCGGTAAACCGAGGAGATCGCAGGCCGCCGGATTGGCTTCGCGCACAAGGCCGTGGGCATCAATGACGATGACACCACCGGGCAATAGGTCGAGGAGGTTTTGCAGACGATTCGCCAGACGCTCCTTCTCTGCCAGCTCCTGCATGCGCTGGGCGCTGACCACCGCCAGCTCACCCTTGAGTTCAGTGACCCTGGCTTCGAGCAGACTGTAGGAATCCGTCAGCTGACTGGACATCTGGTTGAACAGCGAAAAGGCCTGCTCCAGTCCGAGCCGGCTCGCCTGCTCGGCGGATGGCAGGCGCTCCGGCTCGGGGATGGCAGACATCTGGGCGGCGTGGGTCATCGTGCTCTCTCGCTTGGCTGACCGTCAGTTAAACGGAACGTTGCGAGGGGTGTAGCAATACCCGTGCCGAAAAAAAACCGCCTGTAAATCAGGCGGTTGTAAAACAGGCGTCAATCATCCGCCTGTTCATCTCCTTCACGACGGCTCATGCCGTACTTGCGCATCTTCTCCACCAGGGTGGTACGCCGAATGCGCAAACGCTCCGCGGCGCGGGCCACGATACCGTTGGCGTCGTCCAGGGCCTGCTGGATCAGCCCCTGCTCCAGGCCGCCCAGGTAGTCCTTGAGGTCCAGGCCTTCCGGCGGCAACAGGGCGCTGGCGGTGAAATCCGGCGTATGACCGTTGATTGCCACCCGTTCTTCCAGGTCGCTGCGCAGGCTATCGACCATTTGCTCGTCTTCATCGTCGACGTAGCGGAATTTCTTCGGCAGCTCGGTCACGCCGATCACCCCGTACGGGTGCATGATTGCCATGCGCTCCACGAGGTTGGCCAGCTCCCGGACGTTGCCCGGCCAGCCGTGACGACACAGGGACATGATCGCCGCCGAGTTGAAGCGGATCGAGCCACGCTTTTCGTGCTCCATGCGCGAGATCAGCTCGTTCATCAACAGCGGGATGTCCTCGACCCGCTCACGCAGCGGCGCCATCTCGATCGGGAACACGTTGAGGCGGTAATAAAGGTCTTCGCGGAAGCTGCCGATCTCGATCATGCTCTCGAGATTCTTGTGGGTCGCGGCGATGATCCGCACATCCACGCTCTGGGTCTTGTTGCTGCCCACGCGTTCAAACGTGCGTTCCTGCAAGACGCGCAGCAGCTTGACCTGCATTGGCAGCGGCATGTCGCCGATTTCATCGAGAAACAGCGTGCCGCCATTCGCCAGCTCGAACCGCCCGGCACGACTGGTGATTGCACCGGTAAAGGCGCCCTTCTCGTGCCCGAACAGTTCGCTTTCGAGCAGTTCGGCGGGAATCGCGCCACAGTTGACCGGCACGAACGGCGCTTCGCGGCGCTTGGAGTGATAGTGCAGATTGCGCGCCACCACTTCCTTGCCGGTGCCCGACTCGCCCAGGATCAACACGCTGGCGTCGGTATCGGCCACTTGCTGCATCATCTGGCGCACATGCTGGATCGCCCGGCTGGTGCCAACAAGACTGCGGAAAAGGTTGGGTTCGCGGTGCCTGCCACGCTCGCGAGCCTGGTCGTACATCTCGCGATAAACCTGGGCGCGGTGCAGCGAATCGAGCAATTTGCTGTAGCTGGGCGGCATTTCCAGGGTGGAAAGTACCCGGCGACGCTGGTCTTCAGGCAAGTCAAGGGAAGAATTTTCGCCCATTAGCAAAACGGGAAGGAACTCATCCCAGGTTGAGAGTGTCTTTAACAAGCCCAACAGAGTTGCGGGAGCATTTACGGTCCCGATGAGGACACAAATGACTTCACGACTGGACGACAGAGAGCCGACTGCCTGCTGCCAATCATGGCTGCCACAGGGCAAATTTTCTTCACCGAGAAAATTCAGGATCACCGCCAGGTCACGGCGGCGGACGCTATCGTCATCGATCAGGAGAATTTTGGTTTCACGCCACATGCAATAGCAACTTCCCTAGTCAACTCAATACCCGAAATTAGGGGGCAAGCTCGACGCTTGCAGACTTGTCACGCCTGTAGACGCCTGAAATCTGTAAACAGCTACTAGTTAAGTCAAAAAAACGTGCACAGTCAAATTTATGGCGCACTTTGTTCGGATTAACTGAGCATTAACCGAACAGATGGTAAACCTTTGCCGCGTTCTGCGCTTGATGGACTTGCGACATTTCATCGACGATTGCCTGACGCTCCCCAGTCGCCGCCTCCAGCAACAATCGATACACCCCTAGCAAATCTTCCAGGTTGTGGCGCAACGCCGCCTCATCAACGCCGGACTCGCTCAGAATGTCTTCCATGCAGGAACGACACGCCACATCCAATTGACCGATCGCCTCCCAATTACGCTCAGCCAGGGCATCGACCAGGGCGTCACGGGTTTGTTCGATTCGCTGCAAGACAAGACTCATGAGCGTGCTCCTCAGAATTGCGGACCCGGTGCGGCAATGCCGTCCCAGCCTTCCTTGACCGTGCGCAGCAGCTCGGCGACTTCGTCGAGGATCTTCGGATCGGTCTTGGCGTTGGCTTCAGCCAGGCGTTTCATCATGTAGGTATAGAGACTGTCCAGCTCACTCACGGCCTCAGCCTGGTTTTCCAGGTCCAAGCCCTCACGCAGGCCGCCAATGATGCCAATGGCCTTGCTGATCAGTACACCCTTGTTCGGGATGTCCTTGCGCTCCATCGCACCTTTGGCCTGGGCAATGCGATCCAACCCTCCTTCCATCAGCATCTGCACCAGACGATGGGGACTTGCTTCGGAGGTTTGCGCCTGGGCGCCAATCTTCTGGTACTGGCGAAGGGCTAACATCGGATTCATGTTCTACCTCATCAAAAATCTTTGGTCCGTATGAACAGCGTATCGACGCTGCGTCAAAAAACTTTAGATCGAAAAAGCCGAAAGCCCGGAGCGCTGGAAACGCTACCGGGCTTTTTGTTTCGATCGCTATCAACTGTTTTTCTGTTGCGCAGTCAACGCCTCGAACATCGAGGTGATGTTGCTGGCAGTGGCTTTAAGCTTGCCGACGAGGGTGTCCATGTCATTGTACTTTTTGGTAAGTACCGCCGTCAGGGTTTCGATCCGGCGATCAAGGGCCAACTGATCATCACTCAGCTTCGTCTTGATACGATCCAGGTTCTTGGAACGAGCCGTCAGAATGTTATCGACAGCCTTGCCATTGGAATCCTTCTTGCCAGTCTCGGTGTAGGGCTTGAGAGCATCCTGCATGCGCTCGATCAGGCCATTATCGCCAGTGAAGAGGGTCTGGACTTCGCCACCCAACTGCTTGTCGTTCAGGGCCTGGGTGAATTTCACGCTATCGAAATCCAGGGCGCCCGTGGTTTGGTTAGTGGTAATCCCGAGCTGAGACAAGACTGTCAATTTGTCGCCCGCACCGGTCTCGGACAGCGGCGCACGAATGGCGGCCAACAACGAGCGGGGCAACGAGTCACCGGTCAATGCCGCCGAAACCGGATTACCGTCAGCATCTGTGGTTGGCTTGGTGAGCGAAGTCACGGCCTTGGCAATGGCGTTATAGGCGTCGACGAACTTCTGGATCGAAGCCTTCAGGCCATCGGCGTTGGTGGAAACGGTGACGGTCGTCGGACCGCTGTTGGCGACGAGCAACGTCATGCTCAAACCGGAAACTACGTTATCCAGCTTGTTGGTTGGGCTGGTCATCGCGAGCCCATCGACAGTGAATACCGCATCCTTGGCAATGCTGATGGAGCCCGAGGAAGTCGCGCTGGGCGTCCCCATCAAGGTGGAACCGTCTGCGGTCAGACTGGCGATGCCACTGAGGGAAATATCATTGCCCGCACCGGTCTTGGTCGACCCTACCACCAGCCTCGAACCGAAGCTGTCGGTCACGATGTTGGCAGTCAGGCCACTGGAGGAATACGTGCTGTTGATCGCATCCCGGACCGACTGCAAGGTCCCATCGGCCGGTACGTCCAAGGTGTAGTCCTTGCCTCCCTGGCTGATCGTCAGCGTACCCGCCCCTACCAGGCTGGAAGTGCCACCTGCGAAAGCGGCCGTTGCGACTTTCGAAGACGTCGCCAGCTGCGTGACATCGACCGAATAGGTACCACTGACCGCTGAGTTACCCGCTGTCACCGTCAATGCGCTGTTATTGGCCGACGTGGCAGCGACCCCAGTGAACTGCGGAGTAGTCGTACTACCCAGGCTTTCAAGCGAGGACTGGAACGTAGCCAGCAACGACTTCAGGGTGCCAATCGCCGAGATGTTGGCGGTATTGGTCTTGGTGGCGCGGTCGATCTGACCCTGCTTGGCCGCCTTGTCAGAATCCACCAATGCCTTGACGATAGCAGTGGTATCAAGGCCGGAGCCTAAACCCAAGCCAGGTAGAATTGGACTTGCCATGTGGGACTCCCTTCAGTGTGTCGCCGGCCTTTTGACCTTTACAACGCCCAAAAGAACTAAACAACAAAATTCGTGCCAGCTGTCAGGCTTCTGCGCTGAACAACAGGCTGTTTGCATCATTCAAACTATTAGCCAGCTTAAGAACTTCTTCATTCGGGATCTGGCGAATCACCTCGCCGGACTCACTGGCAATAACCTTGACCACTACTTTGCCTGAAGGCTCGTCAATCGAGAACTCCAGATTACGCTTGACCGACTGAACGAACTTCTCGATTTCCTGGACAGCTTTCTTGAGTCTGTCCTGCTCGGCAGCGGCGTCCTTGGGAACTTCTTTGACCGATTTCACAGGCGCAGTATCAGCCCGAGGCTTCTCCACTGGCTTGTCGGCCACTGTTGGCGCCGGCTTGGCCGCTGGATAAGACAAGTTCAGCTTTACGCTCATATCCATGTCCATCACCTCTTGAACGGAAAAAGCGAGAGAGTACGCAAGCGCACCCCCCCGCTAAAACTCATCCAGCTATTACTGAAGCAGCTTCAGTACAGCGGATGGCAGTTGGTTGGCCTGGGCCAGAACCGAAGTGGAAGCCTGTTGCAGAGTTTGCTGCTTGGTCAGCTGGGCAGTTTCTGCAGCAAAGTCGGTGTCTTGTACGCGACCCAGTGCAGCACTGGCGTTTTCGTTGATGTTCTGCAGGTTGGAGATGGTGCTGGTCAGACGGTTTTGTGCAGCACCGAGGTCAGCACGGCTGGAGTTGATGGTCGCCAGAGCAGCGTCGATCTTGTCGATAGCATTCGCGGTGGCGGTTTCTGCAGAGGCGCTGTCAACAGCACTGATCACGACAGTGGCAGAGTCAACGCTCAGGGTCGCTGCGTCGAAACCGCTGTCCAGGGTCAGAGTGATCTGGTTGTCAGCACCGGTGTTGGAACCGACCTGGAAGGTCATGGTGCCAGCGGAACCGTCGATCAGGTTCTTACCGTTCAGGTTGGTCGAGTTGGCGATACGGGTCAGTTCGTCCGACATCTGAGCAAATTCTTTGTTCAGAGCGGTACGGTCTGCGGTGCCGTTGGAGTCGTTTCGTGCTTGTACAGCCAGTTCACGCATACGCTGCAGGATGTTGGTGGACTCTTGCAGAGCACCTTCAGCGGTCTGGGCGATGGAGATACCGTCGTTGGCGTTTTTGATCGCAACGGTCTGACCGCGGATTTGCGAAGTCATACGGGTAGCGATTTGCAGGCCGGCGGCGTCGTCTTTGGCGCTGTTGATTTTCAGACCGGAAGACAGACGGGTCATCGAAGTGGACAGCGCATCGGAAGCCTTGTTCAGGTTCTTTTGAACGTTCAACGATGTGACGTTAGTGTTTACTGTTAAAGCCATGACGAATTCCTCGTTGGTTGGGTACTGCGGCTTCCGGCCCTGGCAACCGCCGGGTGTGGCCTAGAGAACCTTCGTAATAGTTATCGTCGTAATCGGAACTTGCTTTAGCAGTTTTTTCAAAATTTTTGCCATCAGCGTGCCACCCCTCTTAAATCAAGGGCTTAGCCGGATTTGCAGGGTAAAAAAATGGCGCCAGGGAACTGTCGGACTCCGACTACGGCAGAGCGGCGACACCGCCCCACCGAAGAAAGTGTTCAAATCGTCAGACTTGGGATCAACAGCTCAACCAGCTCGTACTCAAGATAGTCAGCCAGCGAGAGCCAGTTCTGAGCCTGCTGGTCATCGAACATCAGCGCAAGCAACCCACCCCACGCCACCTGGGCATCGCCGGACATACGTTCGATCAATGGCTGTGCCGCTTCGACCAAGGCCACCATCGCCAGCCCCGCCTCGACATCTCGTCCAAGACGAAACAGTCGCGCGCATCCACGAGCCTCATCGATCACGCCTTCAAGCCTGGTCATTGCACAAACTCCGGATGAAACGCCGTGCCGACAATCATCGCCCCATCCCGACTGCTGTTGTAGAAACGCACCTGGGGATGCCCGGCGATGAACCGTTCCAACTCACACAGATAGCTACGGAAATTGAGCTGGGTCTTGACCCGTCGGCCATGACCATCACGCACCCAATGTCTGGCCGCACCGAGTTGCGGACCCAGATCGCCATCGCCCCAACCGGCGTGGGTCTTGTCGTGAGGAAAAGCGAAATCGGCGCCGAACAAAGTAATTTGCGTGGCCCCCATCCTCACCGCCAGATCCACTGCCGGATGAATCACGCTCCCCCCCACATACAACTCACCGCGGGGAAGCTGCTCGCGCATCCGACGATAGATCGGACTGGATGAATAACCGACGTAACGCGTTCCTTGCCAGGCTTCGATGACCGAGGGATCGGCCATTGGCAGGTAGACCAGCGCGATGCCAGCAGTACCTTCGGGAGGGAGATGGCGCATGGAAATGCGCTGATCGATGCTGACCACCACATCCGGACGGATGCCATGATTGAGCAATGGCCAATAAGCCGTATCGACGCAAATCAACAGCGGCCGTCCGGGCCGCTCACCCAGGCTGCGCAGTCTCTCGAAGTGCTGTTCGAGGCTGGGCCCGGTGGCGACGACAAAAGCTTCCCGGCCGCCCAAGGAGCCGAACAGTTCGGCGACATCCCGATCTGCTTTCACCAGGCCGAAAGTGGCTTGCAAGCGCTCGACAATCTCCGGAGCCTCGGGGTCGAATTCACGGTTGTTGAAGGCCAGGTGGGTTTCGCTGATCAACCGATCACGAATCTTCGCATTGAAATCATCAGCCAGCACCAACTCGGAAGGCACGGCAAAAAAAGGCAGCTGGATTTCCGCCTGGCCGCCGGCGTAAAGCAATTCGACCCGAGGATCGGTGAGCCATGGCAACTGATCCAGGACCTGCAGCACCAGGGCGAACACCGAGCCGTTGAGGATGTGCACACACAGGTGCTCCAGCCCTGCCCGCTCCAGCAACCGGTTCTGCAGATCCCCAAGGCCGGTGCCATAGACATGCACGATGGCGGCATCCGGCAGGCTGGCGGCTTGCAGGTCTGCCTCGGAGAGACGGTCATGGCGACTGGTCAGCTGGATGCCGTTGACGCTCAGGGTCGACCCCAGGCCTTCAACCAGATCAACCTGCAAGTCATGGGTATCCTCCAGGCGCAGACGCCCGGCCAGCACAGGCCAGCGTCGCTCGATCACCTGCAGATTGCGCTCAAAGAACTCGCTCATGGCGTCTCGCTTTTCGATCAGGCAAAAAAATAGCGTTCAAGGTTACACCTTGGACGCTATTTCTTACCTGGGTTTAACAGGTATCAAGGACGGTAGATGATCGCCGAACCCCAGGACAGTCCCACGCCGAAACCGCTCAATGCCACGCGCTTCCAGTCGGAATCGAGCACGTGCTTCTCCAACAGCAATGGAATGCTCGACGACACGGTGTTGCCGGTCTCGACCATGTCCTTGAGGAACTTCTCCGGCTCACCTTCAAAACGCCGGGCCACGGCATCAACGATTGCCGCACTGCCCTGGTGGATGCAGAACGCATCGATATCCTCAGGCTGCAGGCCGGAATCGGCGAGCAATTCGTGAAGATGCGCCGGAACCTTGAGCAAGGCGAAGTTGAACACCTGGCGGCCGTTCATGAAAAACACGCCGTCACTGACTTTAAGGTGCGGCGCTCCGGAACCGTCGGTGCCGAACTTGGACTTGCCCAGTTGCCATGGGGCATCTTCGCCCATCCAGGTGGCAGTGGCCGCGTCGCCGAACAGCATCGTGGTGTTGCGGTCTTCCGGGTTGACGATTTTCGAGTACGGGTCGGCGGTCACCAGTAGGCCGTTCTTCAGGCCAGCGGCCTCCATGAAGCCCTTGATGGCGTAGATACCATAGACGTACCCCGAGCACCCCAGGGAAATATCGAATGCCGCCACGGTGGTAGGCAGGCCAAGCTTGTCCTGGACAATGGCGGCCGTATGGGGCAAGCCTTCTTCGTCACCGTTCTGGGTCACGACGATCAGCACGTCGATGGATTCGCGTTTCAGGTCGGGATTGTTGGCAAACAGCGCGTTGACCGCTTCGACACACAAGTCCGAGGTTTCCTGCCCTTCATGCTTGCGCGGCAGGAAAGCGGAACCGATCTTGCCCAGGATGAACTCTTCATCCTTTTCAAATTTCGCACCCTGTGCGTAATTGTCCACGCCGGCTACAGGAACGTAGCTCGCAATGCTTTTTATGCCAATCATTACGGCTTCCCAATAAAAAACAGCCCAATACCACCGCTCGCACAGAATCGAGGGGCGCCGACAAACGGGAAGTGCAGAGGGCTATCACTGGACCTGATAAAGGCCTGGCGCCATCTTCCCGGTCAATACAATACAGTGAAGATGCGCGTTATGACTCGCAGGTCACGCCAATTTTCCGAATATGCGCGATCAGAAAGCTATTCCACCAGCGACCATGCCAGTGGAGTTCCCCGCTTGATGGCCTGACGAGCACAGCGCCCCATCAAGCGCTCCGCGTGCTTGGGAGCCAATCCAAGGCCGGGACGGATGGCCCGGACATTCTGCGGGCTGAACACTTCGCCAGGGGCCATGTCTTTCGTTACATAGAGCGAACGACGGTACACCAGCGACTTGCGCTCGGCCTCGGTCACGCCATAGTGCACCTGCCCCATGGCCTGCCAGGCACGTTCGGTTTCAATCACCAGCGCCTCAAGCTCTGCCGGCTCCAGAGAGAAACTGGCGTCCACCCCTCCGGCCTCGCGGTCAAGGGTGAAATGCTTTTCCACAACAGTCGCGCCCAGCGCCACCGCGGCAACCGACACACCCACGCCCATGGAATGATCTGACAGCCCCACCTGACACTCAAAAAGCTCCCGCAAATGAGGAATGGTGCGCACGTTGCTGTTAGCCGCAGTGGCCGGATAGGTACTGGTGCATTTGAGCAGTACAAGATCCCTGCAACCGGCTTCACGGGCCGCGCGCACGGTTTCGTCGAGTTCGGCGATGCTTGCCATGCCCGTTGAAATGATCAGCGGCTTGCCGGTGGCGGCGACCCGACGGATCAACGGCAGGTCGGTGTTTTCGAAACTGGCGATCTTGTAGGCCGGCACATCCAGGCTTTCCAGGAAGTCCACCGCCGTCTCGTCGAATGGCGTGGAGAAGGCAAGCATGCCCAGCGCCTTGGCACGGGCAAAAATGGGGGCATGCCACTCCCATGGCGTATGGGCTTTCTCGTACAAATCATAGAGCGACGTTCCGGCCCACAGACTGTTGGGATCCTTGATGAAAAACTCACCCTCGCTCAGATCCAGGGTCATGGTATCGGCAGTGTAGGTCTGCAATTTCAACGCGTGCGCACCTGCCCGGGCAGCGGCTTCGACAATCTGCAACGCCACTTCCAGGGACTGGTTATGGTTACCACTCATCTCGGCAATGATGAACGGTGGTGCTTCGGCCCCAATGATGCGATGGCCAATTTTGAAACTATTCATGGGCGCTATCCTTCAATACGCGCGTGAACACGCAAGTATTCTGAGCAAAACCGGCCTGCCGAAACAAACCCAGCGAGGCATCATTGCCAGGCAATACCTGCGCTACGAGGCTTCGCAACTCGGGCCAGTGGGCAGAGACAAACGTTTCACCATGCCCCAGCAATGCCCTACCCCAGCCCTGCCCTAGACGATGTTCGAACAGGTAAATCGACACGAGCGCTTCGACGCCATCCATGTCATAGCGCAATACACCTACCGGTCCGTCCGCCGCTTCTCCAATCAATAGCAACCGTCGCTCATTGACCAGGCTTGCCTGCAACCATCGGCAATGGTCATCCCAGCCAATAAGTGACGTATCCAGCGATACACGACGGACAGCCTCGGCGTTACGACCGTCAAAAAGCAGTTGGGCATCAGCCTGCGTGGCCCGTCGAACTTGCAATACAGCGCCAGCCAGGGTCGCAGCGACCCGTTGGGCGCCCCGGCCATCGACACACTCCCGGGATCGCTGGGCCAAACTGAGGCGCAAGCCCTGGTTATCCACGACAAACCCAATGGCCTGGCGCAACTGCCGGACACTGACCATCGCTCGGGTGCCGAGATAAATGTGCGCACCGAACGCAGCCATCATTTCACTGTTGGCCTGTTGATTGTTCGATACCGCGATGCAAATCGTGGGCAGCCCCATGGCGGCGCGCTCCCAACTGGTTCCGCCGCCGGCACCGATGAACAGGTCGGCCTCCAACATGAGCTGATGGAAATCGTTGACGAAACTGTGCAAACGCCAGTTTGGATGACTGTCCACCATCTCCTGCATTTGGGACCACGCCGGGTTGTCGGCACCGGCGACGAAATCGACCTCGATCTCATGGAAATCCGTCAGCGCCAACATTGCATGATGAGTTTGCATTGCCGCGTCAAAGCCGCCGAAATTGACCAACACCCGGCGAACCTTGGGTTTGATTTCAATCGCCTCGCACTGAAACTCATCACGCAACAACGCATATCGTGGGCCCAGCAGCACCTGGCAATGTTCAGGCAATAACCCGGCATAGGCGGTCGGAGTGCCAGACAGGTTCTGGTTAAGTAACAGATCGACGTTGTAAGTGCGGGTCGCCAGGTCATCCACTGCCATGACCCGCGGTGCGAAGCGGCGCACGGCAGTTTGCCAATGATGATCCAAACCGTAATGATCGACGATGATCCAGTCGAAATCGGGTATTGCGCGCAACGCGAAAGCCAACGCCGCGATATCTGCCTGCCAGGGCAGCAGCGATTCGATACCCTGTCGGGGATCTTCGTCGGGGTAGCGGTCCGGCAAAGCCAAGGTCTCGAAACCTTCGGCCTCCAACGCCTGCAAGCGATGGCCTGGCAGCAGGCGACAGGCAAATACCACATGGGCACCTTGCCTGCGCAGAACTCGGGCCAAGGTCAAGCAACGGGAAATGTGCCCGTTACCAATGGTCGGCGAAGCATCAGCACGGATCAGCACCCTCATTGCAGTTCACCGCCAGCCCTCAACGCGGCGTAAAGGTACTCAGCCCGCGCCCAGTCTTCGGGGGAGTCGATGTCCTGCACCATATACCGCGGCAGAATGACAGGCAGGCTCTTGGGAGAAAACAACGCATCACCACGCAACCAGGCCTCCCGGCGCCCCCAATAAAACTGACCGGCGTCCTGAAACGCTTCGGGCAGATCCTGGGAGCGAGTGTCGCGAAACTGGGGATAGAGTGGGTTCAGGGCGCCTTGTTCATCCAGGATCAATGCACGCTGGACAGGAAAGCCGAAACCGGTCACCGAAAACGCAAACGACCGTTCAGGATGCTCGCGCAGCAATTCGTAGCCCTGGCGCAGAAACCGCGCCTGCAGCAAGGGCGCGGTGGCATAGATGCAACAGGCAAGATCGAACGAGCGCTCGTGCAACTCCCCCAGTGCGTGATTGATTACCGCTGCCGTTGTGGTGAAGTCATCGGCCAATGCCGCCGGCCGCATGAATGGCACCTGGGCGCCGTGAGCCCTCGCCAACTCGGCAATTTCCTGGTCGTCGGTGCTGACAATCACTTCATCGAACACGCGCGATTCCAGGGCCGTGCGAATCGACCGTACGATCACCGGTACGCCATCGAACAGCTTCACGTTCTTGCGCGGGATCCGTTTGCTCCCGCCACGCGCGGGAATGATCGCGATGGCATTCAAGTGTCGTTACTCCTCAAGCAACCGGCGTAGTTGCTCGACCACATAGTCCTGTTGTTCATCACGGAGGGAAGGAAACATGGGCAAGCTGATGGCCTCGGCGTAATAACGCTCTGCCTGGGGGAAATCGCCGTCGGCAAATCCCTGGGCGCGGTAATACGGTTGTAGGTGGACCGGAATGTAATGCAGGTTCACGCCAATCCCGGCGGCACGCAAGCCTTCAAACACCTGGCGATGGTCGAGGGCAATGTCCTTGAGTCGCAAACGCACCACATACAGATGCCAAGCGGATTCAGCATCAGCTTGTGCGCCGGGCAGGGTCAAGGGCAAACACGCCAGAAGGCGATCATAACGTGCCGCCAGCTCACGGCGTCGCGCGACAAACCCGTCCAGCTTGTTCAACTGCGAAAGCCCCAACGCGGCTTGAAGATCCGTCATTCGGTAATTGAACCCCAGCTCTATCTGCTGGTAGTACCAAGGGCCATGACTGGGCTCGGTCATTTGTCCGACATCACGCGTCATTCCATGGCTGCGCAGGCGTTGCAGGCGCTGCGCCAATTCCGGACGGTTGGTCAGCACCATGCCACCCTCGGCGCTGGTGATGATCTTCACCGGATGAAAACTGAATACCGTCATGGCCGCGAATTCGCCACATCCCACGGGTCGACCCGCGTAAGAAGCCCCCACGGCGTGGGAAGCATCCTCAATCACTGTGAAGCCATAACGCTTGGATAATCGTGCGATGTACTCCATGTCACAGCTTTGCCCCGAAAACGCAACCGCCACCAACACCTTGGGCAGCGAACCCCGACGCTCAGCCGCCTCCAGCTTTGCCTCAAGAGCACGAGCGTCAAGGTTCCATGTCAGTGGATCGATGTCGACAAAATCCACCTGCGCGCCGCAATAACGCCCGCAGTTGGCCGAAGCCAGGAAAGTATTGGGGGTGGTCCATAACCAATCGCCGGGCCCGAGTCCCGCCGCCAGGCAAGCAATGTGCAGCGCAGCGGTTGCGTTGCACACCGCCACGGCGTGATTGGCCTGACAGCGCTCGGCCATCGCCTGTTCGAAGCGCTCAATGGCCGGTCCCTGGGTGAGCCAGTCGGACTGCAACACCGCAACGACCGCATCGATATCAGCCTGATCGAGGCTTTGTCGACCGTAAGGGATCATGTCGACAACCGAGCATGCAGGGTCGCGATCTGATCCACCGATAAAAAGTGCGGATTGGTGTCGGAACGATACTCGAAATCCTCCGCCACAGGTGTGCCTCGTTCGCCCAGGTTGTCCACTGCGAAGTCCACATCCACGTGGGTGAATCGAATCGACGGCTCGATGGTGTAGTGATCGGCAAACTCGATGGTCATGCGCGCGTCATCCAGCGGTACCATCAGTTCATGGAGTTTTTCCCCGGGACGAATCCCGACACTCTTGTGTGGCAAGTGCCCGGCCATGCCCGATGCCAGATCGACAATGCGAATCGACGGGATTTTCGGCACGAAGACTTCACCACCGTGCATACGTGCGAAGCTGTCGAGCACAAACTGCACGCCATGATCGAGGGTGATCCAGAAACGAGTCATGCGTTCATCCGTAATCGGCAGCTCCGTCGCGCCTTGCGCAATCAGCTTACTGAAAAACGGCACCACCGAACCTCGCGAACCGGCGACATTGCCATAGCGCACGACAGCGAACCGGGTCTGCTGGTCACCAGCGATGTTATTGGCCGCGACAAACAACTTGTCCGACAGCAATTTGGTCGCGCCATACAGATTGATTGGGCTGGCGGCTTTGTCAGTAGAAAGCGCCACAACTTTCTTCACGCCGTTATCAATGGCTGCCGCAATAATATTTTCCGCACCATTGACGTTCGTGCGGATGCACTCGGTGGGGTTGTATTCGGCAGCCGGCACTTGCTTGAGGGCAGCCGCATGCACCACATAATCGATGCCACGCATGGCCTGGCGCAGACGATCGGCGTCACGCACGTCCCCCAGGAAATAGCGCATGCAAGGCGCATTGAATGTCTGCTGCATCTCGTATTGCTTGAGCTCATCGCGGGAAAACACCACCACCCGCTTGGGCTGGTATTGCTCCAACAACCGGCGGATGAAATTGCGCCCGAACGAACCCGTGCCGCCAGATATGAAAATCGATTTACCGTTGAACATATTGAATCCTTTTGCCTGACAGCCAGACTTACGCAAGCAACCGCGCCCACTCCATCGCCTTTGCGACGCCCAGCGCGAAGCCAGTGCCGGTCAGGGTCAGGTTGGGGTTACGGGCGGTGTCGTGTTCGAAGCGCGCGAGCCATTTATCCCGCAAGGCGTCGGCTGCCTGGGGGTCATTGGCCAATGTGCCCGGATGCAGCATCTGGGCCTGGGGGGTCCAGACGATGAGGTAACCGGCATCTGCGGCCTTCAGGCACAGGTCGACATCGGCGAAGGCGTCGGCAAAGTGCTCCTCGTCCAAGCCTCCCACCGCCTCGAACAGTGCCTTGCGGATCATCAGGCAAGCGCCGGACACCGCCGAATAGTTCTGCTCCGCCTGATGGCCATTGAGGTAGCCCTTGGCGTCCTTGCGTTCGCCAACGAACACCGAACCCACCTGACCATCAGGATTGAGCACCAGCCCGGCCTGGGTGGTAATGCCGCGGTTATCCATCTGCTTGCTACCGACAATTCCCACTTCCGGTCGCTGGGCCTGATTGAGCAAGCCGTCGAGCCAGTTGGCGTTGATGACTTGCACCTGGGCCGACAGCAATACCAGGTAATCGCCCTTGGCCTGACCGCTGGCCCAGTTGTACAGGGCCGCTGCACTGAGACGTCGATCACTGCGCAGGATACGCACCCGGTCGCCCTTGCCTTCCAGGCTGTCCAGCCATTGCAGCAGTTCTTCGGACTGGCTGTGATTGTCGGCAATCACGATCTCATGGCGGTGGTAACGGGTGCGTTGCAGCACGCTGACCAATGCCTGCTGCACCTGTTCAAGATTGTCCCGGCTTTCAAGGATGATCGACACCAGTGGTCGCTCGGCGTGCTGGTAATCGATCTGATAAATCAGCGGTTCGGTCGAATTGACCTGGGCGCGATACCCTCGGGCAGCCAAGTGACGCTTCAACACTTGACGCTCCTGGGCATTTTCTTCCTCTGCCGGTGCGCTGCAGATCAACAACGGCTCGGCCAAGTGCGCCAGGCCGACCAGGCCAGCCTCCTCGATCAACCGTAACAGCAAGTCCAGCTCCAAGGCCTGGGTGTATTCGGCCGTAAAGCCACGGGCCTGGGCCAGCACCTCACGACGAATCAGCCAGTGCCGAGCCATCAATGACGGCACCGATTGCAAGAGATCGAGGTTGACGCCGGGACGGAACACATCGCTAAGGCTGCCATCAGCCTTGCGCTGGATTTCATCCATGGCCACCGCGCGAACGCCTTCGGCACCGATCAGCTCAAGACTGGCACGCAACAGGCCATTTTGGGTGAACTGGTCACCGGCCTCGGCCAGCACCAGCCAATCGGCAGTGGATTGCCCGACGATCTGGTTGATGCGCTCGACATAATTGGTGGTGCTGACTTTGACGAAGTGCACGGTGTCGCGCACGGTGGTGGTCGCTGGCAAGTCACCCGTGGTGAAAACGACGACGTTGAATGCCTTGCAGTGGCCGTTCACCAGGCTATCGAAGGTGGACTGCAGCTTGACCATGTCAGCATCCAGGTCCAGCAGCAAAATACCAAAGCGCGGTCCGCCCTGGTGCTCGGCCAGGTGGGCGGCGATGGCCTTGAGTTGTTGATCATCAGGGCTGCGCGCGTCGAGCCAGTTGAGCAGGCGTCCGGAATGCATGCTGTCCAGCAACCGGCGCTCCTGCTGCCCCGGCACCGAGTCCAATCGTTCGGCCCAGGCCTGCATCCTCACCGCCTCGTCGGGCTCGTCGCTGGTTTTCAACGATTCGGCCAGGCGCTTGACCACCGCACGGTTGAACGCGTAAAGGCCCTGGGCCTCCCACAGACGGCTGCGGATCGTGCGTTCGTTATCGTTGGGTTGTACGCGCATCAGTTCATGTTGGCGCAGCAAAATGCCTTCCAGTTGCTGAAGCTGCAGGCGCCCGGCCGGCATGGCATGCAGCAGGAATTCGAACTGGGTCAGCAGATCGAACACCCGCTGGTTGTAAAAAGGCATCTCGACAAACTGCTGTGGGCCGAACGAGCGCACCGGCTCCTCATCTGCCTGCAACCACGCCGAACGGATGATCTGCGTCCCCTTGAGCGAGCGCCCTTGGAGCAAGCAATCCGCCATGGCCGCGAAACTGTCGAGGGCGATCTGCTTGATACGCCCCGGCGCCTGCTCGCTGAGCTGGGTGGGGATGGACGCCAGGAATTCGGCAAACCGCTCGCGTTCAGCGACGCTTTTTGCATCTTTGTAGCTCAACACCGTCAATACGTTGGTGTTGTGCTCCGAGCCGCCGTAGTTGAGCTCACGAACGGCAAAGGGAATGGGCAGGATCCGGGCCTTGGCGCACGCCAGCAAATAGAAGGTATGCCCGATCTCCTGCCATTCGAAATTGGTGCCCGGCGGCAACAGGCCGTACCACTGCTGCAGCAGGTCGGTACGGGTCACGGCGTAGAACGGCGGCAGGAACTGATCCATGAAGCGGATTACCCGGTCTTCCGCCAGTTCACTGTCGTAATCCTCATGCACCTTGCGGTCGCGACGGAAGTAACACACTTCGGTCGCACAGGAGAGGTACATGATCCCGTAGCCATGGCACAGGCCATAGTCTGGGTTGGCTTCAAGGAGTTCCACCGACTCGGTCAAGGCGTCGTGCAGCAGGAAATCGTCATCGGCGGCGAACACCATGTACGGTGTCTTGACCTCATTGACGCCATAGGTCAGCTTGTCCTGAAGCCCCTTATAGGTGAACTGAGGCAAATGGCGGTAATCGACCGAAGGGAAATCCCGGACGATTTGCTCATCGCACTCGACTGACGAATCAAGCACCAGCACCGAACAAGGGTAGCTGCTGTAGTAATGCAACGTACGCCGCAGGAAGGCGCTGCGGTTGTGGGAAATGACCACCACCGTGAACCGCTCGCTCAGCGGTGCCACGTTGTCTTTAATAGTGTTTCGAACCTGCATATTTCCTGTCCCCACAACCTGCCAGACGCCAATGACGTGAAACGATGAATTAACGGACCCGACGCAGATAACCGTCCGGTGCGACGCTGATCAGCAGCTTGTTCTGCAATTGCTGGTCAATTTCAAAGTCAGCGTTTTCCTCAAGGTATTTCCACACGGCGGTTTTCGGGTTATCACCCGGCCCCCAAGGACGATCCGGGAAAAAGTCCGCTGGCATGTCCTCAACCACCGTGTCCATCACCACGCAGTAGCTGCCCACCGAAACCAGGGGCGCGTACAGGCGCAGTTCTTCAAGCACATGGTCATGGGTGTGGTTGGAGTCGAGCACCAGGATGACTTTCTTGCCTTTGGCTGCCGCATGAACCTGCTCGGCAATCGCCGGATCGATGCTCGAACCTTCGATCATGGAGATGCGCTTGCTCATCGGGTGGCTTTCGATGGCTTCGCGGTTGTGCGGGCGGATGTCCAGGTCGATGCCCAGCACCTCACCGTGGCCTTGCAGCTCCAGCAACGAGGCGTAGTAGATGATCGAACCACCGTGGGCGATGCCGCATTCAATGATCAGGTCAGGCTTGATCTGCCAGATCAGTTCCTGCATGGCCATCATGTCCTGCGGCAACTGGATGATCGGCCGGCCCATCCACGAAAAGTGGTAGCTGTACTTGTGCTTGGCCGATTCGTTGAAAAACTCCTTGGCCAGGCCAACCAGTTTTTCGTCTTGGCCTTGAGCAGCGATTTCGGTCGCGCATTGGGCCTGGAAAGCTTTATGGATAGTGTTGTCGGTCATGTTCGAATCTCGTGGTTATTGGAACGAAGCGCTGTCAACGGCGTGATAGACATAGCGTCCACCGGTCATCCGCTTGATTTCTTCGAGGTAATTGGAATTCATCACAAATACGTGCGCCCCTTCGGGCAAGGTATCCATCGCCTCATCGGGTGAAGAAACGCGCACGCCACTCAACGGCAGGTACCGTCCTTGCTTGGCGGGATTGATGTCCACCACACAATCCACCGCCACACCGGCCCGTTGCAGGAACAGCGAATAGATCACGCCTTTGGAGGACGCTCCCCAGATCGCCGAGCCTTGTCGAGGCGCGGCCTGGATAATCTGCACCGCGCGCCCCAGGCTTGCGGTGAACCCATCGGGCAGTGCGAGCGCCGGTACCGGCTGCCCGGGCTCCAGGCGCAGCGTCGCCAGGTCGGCGACGATGTACAGGTACTGGCCACCAAACAGATGCCCGGCCTCGTGCACCGTGCCGAACATCCGACGCAAGTCATCGAGGCGAAAATAATTGACGTGTTCGTAGAACAGGTCGAACCAGGCACGATGTTCCAGGATCCAGTCCAGGCAAGGCACTTCGATGTAGATCTGCCCCCCTTGGTTGGCCGCTGCAATTTCGGCCAGGAATCCCACCGGGTCCTGGATATGCTCAAGCACGTGGCGCAGCACCACCGCATCAGCCGACAGGCCCAGGTCGCGAGTGAATGGCGCCTTGATCACATCGACACTGTCGCCCTCGTAGGCCGGATCGATGCCGGTAACGGCATACCCCCGCCCCTTGAGCAGCTCCAGGAAATAGCCTTTGCCACAGCCGACTTCGATCAACTCCCGACCACTGAAATGCCGGGCAATGATGCCTTCCACTTCCACCAGGTGCCGCTGGAACTGCCCCGAATGAGCCTGTTCGTTCTGGTAGTCGCTGTCGTAGCTGAGCTTTTCGGCATCGAATGCCTGGTTGAACACCAGTCCGCTCACTTCGTCCTGGACCAACACCATATCGGCACTCGCCGAAGCCCTGGCTGATTGCTCATCGGCGAAGGTCCGGTTCTGCAAGACCGGAAGACCGGTGGCCCGGTACAACTCACGCGTCATGTGCGGCTCCCAACAAGGTTTGCAAACGTTCGGCCACGCCCCAGAACGCCATGGGTTCGTGGGTCGGATAAGGGTAATGTCCCAGGTTCAGGCGAAGGCCCACGCCTCGCTCCCGCAGGCGCGCTTCAACCAGGGCACGCACGGATACCGGCTGACCGCTCGAACAATTCACCACGCCGTTGAAGTCGCGCCGTCCCAGCAACTGCGCCAGGTAATCGGCTGCGGTTTCTATCGGCAAGTAATCGCGCAGTTGTTCGCCACCGGACATATCGAACACCGGGGCCTGTGCATCGATCGCCCGGTCCAGTGCCGCCAACAGGCTGTTGGGGTTCTGGCCGGTGCCATGGAGGTAGAACAGGCGTGCCCACTGCAAGGTGAACGGATGCTCGCGTTGCAGCTGTTCGAGGAACAGGCGCAGGGTGTTCTTGGCCAATCCATAGGGGTTGGCCGGTTGCGGTGCTGTCTGCTCGTCGAGCGGCCCGTTCTGCAAGCCGTATTCGAAACAGGTGCCCGTGACCAGTACTTGGGAAACCCCCGCCGCGACCACCTGTTTGATAAACCGGTAGTCAGCCATCAGGTTGTGTTCGAAGTGAAACAGCGCCTGGTAATTCGGCAGCCCCGGCCACGCCAGGTGCACCAATGCATCCACACCTTCTGCCAGCGCGGCTAAGTCCAGATCATCGGCGTGAACATCGGCCGTCACGAACTCGACCCGGTCGAACCACGGCAATGCCCTGGCCGGCTCGATACGACGTGCAACAGCCCGGACCTGCCAGCCACGCGCCAGCAAGGCCTCGACCAGATGCTGGCCGACGAACCCGGTGGCGCCCGTCACCAAAACCTTCATAGCACGGTCAACTCAGGCACCGCGATGACGAAGCGCCCGTCCCATTGACGAACGACCGCCAACTGCTGGCTGACTTCACTCAGCAGGTTCCAGGGCAGAACCAGGACATAATCGGGCTTCTCTACCGCGATGCGCTCAGGCGACACGATAGGAATCCGACTGCCCGGCAGGTACTTGCCCTGCTTGTGCGGATTGGCATCCGCTACCCAGGCCAGCAAATCCGGCTTGACCCCGGCGTAGTTGAGCAAGGTGTTGCCCTTGGCCGCCGCGCCATAACCCACCACTTGCTTGCCCTCGGCCTTGGCCTGCAAGAGAAAGCGCAACAGACCGTGCTTGATGGCTTCTGCGGCCGGCGCGAGGGTGGCGTAGTACGCAGCGGTTTTCACGCCGGCTTGCAGCTCAGCCTGCAACTGCTGTTGCACGGCAGCCTGCACTGGGCGCCGAATGCCGTCGGCTCGCTGGACGAACACCCGCAACGAACCGCCATGGGTCGACAATTGACTGACATCGAACACTTCAAGCCCATTGCGCTCGCACAACGTCTGTACGGCCGTCAGCGACAGGTAGGAAAAATGCTCGTGGTACAGCGTGTCGAACTGCTGCCCCGCCATGAGCGTGAGCAGTTGCGGAAACTCGAACGTGGCCACACCCGTCGGTTTCAACAGCGTGGCAAAACCGGCGAGGAAATCATTGATGTCCGGCACATGGGCCAGCACATTGTTGGCGGCCATCAGATCGGCTGCCCAGCCTTCGCCTTTGAGCTGCGTGGCGGTCTCGCGACCAAAGAACAGCTCGCGGATGTCCAGCCCCTGCCCACGGGCCGCCTCGGCCGTGCTTCGGGTAGGCTCGACGCCCAGGCATGGGATGCCGCGCTGGGCTACGTACTGCAACAGGTAACCGTCGTTGGCGGCAACTTCCACCACGCGGCTGTCGGGGTTCAAGTCGAAGCGCTCGACCATCTCGCCCACATAACGCTCGGCATGGGCCAGCCAGGTGCTGGAGAACGAGCTGAAATAGGCATACTCGGCATCGAACAGAGCATCGGCGCGAGTGTAATCCTCGGTTTGCACCAGCCAGCACTGCTGGCAAACAGCGACTTTGAGGGGCACCCACTGCTCAGCCTGCTCCAACTGGTCGGCCCGCACATACGCGTTGGACGGTGGTGAAGTACCCAGGTCAATCAGTGGCAACGCCAGGGCAGTCCCGCAACCTCGGCAGTTCATAGACGCACTCCAGCGAAACGCTCATCGAGCAAGGGATGTTGGCTGTCCCGTGTCGACAGATTATTGACAGGCAACGGCCAGGCGATCGCCAGCCGTGGATCGTTCACCGACAAGCCACCCTCATGCTCAGGGGCGTAGTCGGCGCTGTGCAGATAAAGCAATTCGGCATCGTCGGTCAGGGTCTGGAAACCATGGGCGAACCCGGCCGGGATCAACACGCTGCGACCATCGCCGGCCTTCAGGCGCTCGGCGTGCCAATGCAGGAAAGTCTCGGAGTCGGGGCGCAGGTCCACGGCAACGTCCCAGACCTCACCGCGCAGGCAAGTGATCAACTTGGCTTCCGGTTGCGCCGCATGTTGATAATGCAGGCCGCGCACACTGCCCCGCTCTCGGGTACAGGAGTGGTTGATCTGGCGGATATGGAACGGCTGGCCAAACGCGCTCAGGCTGCCTTCGCAGAACAGTCGGGAAAAATGCCCGCGCGCATCTTCAAAGCGCTTGTGCCGGACGCTGAACAGACCGGCCAGAGGCAGTGCGTGCAACGAAAATTCGCTCACAGTGCGCCTCGGTACAGGTTCAACTGGCCAAGGGTGACCTGTCGCATGTCATCGCCGTTCTGCCAGGCCAGGTGCCAATCGAGAGTCTGGGCCAGGCATTTTTGCAGCGACCAGCGCGGCTGCCACCCCAACAATTGCCGGGCGCGACTGCTGTCCAGGCGCAACAGGCCGGCCTCATGCAAGTCACTCGCTTCGATTCGCAACCCTGGCGCCTGCGGCCAACGCTCAGCCAGCAACTGCACGACTTCGCCAACGCTGCACATGTCCGCTTCGCCTGGGCCAAAATTCCAAGCCCCAGCAAACCGTGGGCCTTGCTCATACAAGCCGGCGGCCAACTGCAAGTAACCGGCCAGTGGCTCCAGGGCGTGCTGCCACGGGCGTACGGCTTGCGGATAGCGCAGCGTCACCGGCTCATCCGCCGACCAGGCCTTGAGCACATCGGGAATCAAGCGTTCAGGGGCAAAATCGCCGCCCCCCAGCACATTGCCTGCCCGAGCCGTGGCCAGGGCCAGGCCATGTTCGGCGTAACGCTCGACCGAAAAGAATGAGGCAGCATAAGACTGGGCCAGCAACTCGCAGCAGGCCTTGCTGCTGCTGTAGGGATCGTGCCCCCCCAAGGCTTCGTTCTCGCGATACGGCCACGCCCATTCCTGGTTGGCGTATACCTTGTCGGTGGTGACCAGCACACACCCCTTCACGCCGCCAACCTGGCGGACCGCTTCCAGCAAGTTAAGGGTGCCCATCACGTTGCCGGAGTAGGTCCCCAGTGGGTCGCGGTAACCTTCGCGCACCAACGGCTGAGCGGCCAGGTGCAGGACAATCTCCGGTTGCACATCGGCCAGCACTTCCAGCAAGGCGCCGAGGTCGCGTAAATCACCGCGCCGATCATCGATGCCCTCGCCCACACGAGCCAGCTCGAACAGGTTTGGCTGGGTAGCCGGATCCAGAGAAAAGCCACTGACCTTCGCACCCAGGCTTTGCAGCCACAGCGCCAGCCAACTGCCTTTGAACCCGGTGTGGCCGGTGACCAGCACCCGCTTTGCGCGCCAGAACTCCGGACTCAACCCCATTGTTTCCATGGGGCCTCCCCGCTTTGCCATAAGGCTTCAAGGTGGTTTTTATCGCGCAGGGTATCCATCGGGTGCCAGAAACCGTCGTGCTGGAAAGCCTGCAATTGCTGCTCGCTCGCCAGTGCCGCCAACGGTTCGGCCTCCCAAGAAGTCTGGTCGTCATGGATGTAAGGCAGGACCTTGGGCGAAAGCACAAAGAAACCACCGTTGATCCAGCCGCCGTCACCCCGGGGTTTTTCGGTGAAACCCAAGACGGTATCGCCGTTACGCTCCAGTGCGCCATAACGTCCCGGAGGCTGGACCGCGGTCACCGTGGCCAGCTTGCCGTGGGACAGGTGGAAATCCACCAGGGCGCCGATATTGAGGTCCGACACACCGTCGCCATAGGTGAAGCAGAACGCCTCTTCATGTTCCAGATAACGCGCTGCACGCCGCAGCCGCCCGCCGGTCATGGTGTCTTCACCCGTGTCGATCAAGGTCACGCGCCACGGCTCGCTGTAGTTCTGGTGAACGTCCATGCGGTTGTTGCACATGTCGAAGGTGACGTCCGAGGTGTGCAGAAAATAGTTGGCGAAGAAATCCTTGATGGCGTAGCCCTTGTAGCCCAGGCAAATGACGAAGTCGTGGATTCCATGTGCGGAATACTGCTTCATGATGTGCCAAAGAATTGGCTTGCCACCGATCTCGATCATCGGCTTGGGCTTGAGGTGCGACTCTTCGCTGATACGCGTGCCGAGACCACCCGCCAAGATAACTGCCTTCATCGTCTCCCCTCTCGTTCATCACCGGGCTCGACCAAGCATTTTCTGCTGTGCGAGCGCGGCGATTACACCTTCGATGCCTGTCCGAGCGCTGCGATGGGCCGCAAGCGCTCGTTTTATGGCGATATGAGGGGGGGCTTGCAGGAAACGCGCCAGCTCCATGGCGCTTATCTGGAGGGGAAAACAGAACCTGGCATCGCTTTCGTGGCAGAGGGCAAGATCCCCTCGCCACAGGTTTCAATCCGGCAACCATCCCCACAGCCAATGCTGCAAGTTGTCGCCGCTGAGCATGTAATCACGCAGCACCGCCTCGCGCAGTTCATCGCCCATGCGGTAGCTGGCATCAGGATCGGCCAGGTGCATGCGGATCGCCGCAATCCACTCTTCGGTGCTGTTGCTGCGCACCTTGGTACACGGCAGGAAGCCGTCATAGGCCCTGGTGTCGGTACAGATCACCGGGTAGCCACAAGCACCGTATTCCAGCAGGCGCAGGTTGCTCTTGCAGTCGTTGAAGATATGGAATTCCAACGGGGCCAAGGCCAGGTCGAGGTTCAGGCTGGCGAGTTTGAACGGATAGTGGTTCAAGGCGACCGAGCCATGGAATTCATGGATATACGGCCGCAACGCGTCCGGGCACATGCCGAAGAACACCCAATCCACTTCATCGGCCAGTTCACGCACTACATCGGCAATGATTTCCAGATCGCCGCTGTGACTGGTCCCACCGCCCCACCCTACCCGCGGCTTGGCCGACGTGCCTCGGCGGCTGGTCAATTTCGCCCACGGCTCGAGCGGCAGCATGTTGGGCACCACGCGAATTTCACTGTGCATGCTGGACAAGGCGTCGGCCAGGGCCTGGGTGGTCACCACCACCCGATCACACAAGCCAATGCCTTCGCGCAGCATTTGCTCGGTGTTGGCCGGTTTGTTGCGGGCATGAGTATTCTTCTTCGGCGCACTGACCACATAGTCGTCCAGCTCGAAGATTCGGAGGGCACCGCTGTATTTTTTCATCCGCAGGATGTCGCCGGCGGAGCCTTCGCTGTAGCGCCCCTGCAAAACGATGGTGTCAGGCGACAAGCGCTCGATGTCCACGGTCGAAGGCGACTCGTAGGCCACCCGGGCAATCACCCGCCCGGCCGCTTCGAGCTCAGCCAACGGGGCCGTGACGCGATAGTGGCCGACCGCCGTGGCATTGACCGGCAGCCCGAGCACCAGCGGCAGCGCACGACTGCAGAACGGGTTCCAGTTATTGCGCAGCGATGGCTCCAGGCTGAAGCTGGACGCCCCCAGGCTCAGGGAGGGACTGTAGGCCGGATCCCGAGCTATCTGCGGCAACCATTTGCGATAGAAGACTTCGTGTTCACGCTCCAGCAATGTCGTTGCTTCAGACTGGGCCGATGCCGGTTGGGAGGCAACCTGCGTGACGCTGGCATAAGGTGTCCAGACCACCAGATAGCCATCCTTGCCTGCACGCAAGCACAAGTCCACATCACTGAGGCCGAGAGTGAACGTCGCGTCATCAAGCCCACCAAGCTCCTCGAACACCTGCCGGCGCAGCATCAGGCAATCGCTGCTGACCGAGCTCCAGTTCTGCGTCGTATGCAAGCGCTGCATGTAGCCACGCGAGGCCGCCGATTCGCCGTAAAACGGCGTACCCACGGGCCCGGCCAGCCCGAGAATCTGCCCCCCGCCGACAATCGAGCCCTGCGGGCTGAGGATGCGGGCACCCACGACCGCAACTTCCGGACGCTGGGCATGATGGATCAGTTCGTCCAGCCAGTCGTTCTCGCAAATGACCATGTGCGGACTGAGCAACAGCAAAAATTCGCCCCGGGCCTGGCTCGCGGCAAAGTTACGCACTGCGGCGTCACTGTCATCGCCGACATGACGCAATACACGCAACATGCTCGCGCCCAGTTGAGCCATGCTCGCCAACCAGTCAAGCATGGCCGGATCCCGGACACCGCTGTCCACGATCAGGATTTCATAGTGGGCGTAAGCGGTGCGCTCGATCAGGCTTTCGGTGCAGCGCTGCAGGGCCGCAAGCGAGTCGCCGGTGCGCACGATAATCGACACCAGCGGACGAGCCGCATGTTGGTAGGTGATGCGATTGATCAGCGGCAGCGTGTCCTGCCGAATCTCATGGCTGATGCCGATGCGATCCAGGTGCGCTCCCACCATCGCGGCATTGCCCTCGACGACCTCCGGCAATGACAGCCATTGGGCAAAACTGAGGACAGACTCCACCTGGATTTCAGCGACATGCTCGATCGTCTGCGGACCGGACTCTTCCACCAGGCGCCAGAGCAGGTCATGGGGCGCCAGCTCTCCACGGGCCGGATCGAAACCGCCCAGAGCCAGGAACCGCTCTCGCTCGAAGGCCAGGGTCCGCCCGACGTACGGGTAGGCACGCATCAGGTCCAGGTTGAAATCGGGCTTGAATACCGGTTCGAACGACTCACCGTCCACTAGCGCGCCTTCGTCACTGTAGACACACAGAACGCCCGGTTTTCCTGCCACACGCTCAGCCAGGATCAACAAGGCCGAATCACGCAAGGTGTCGCCGGCACGCAACAGGTAGAACCAGTGAGCGCCCTCCAATTGGGGAACGATGGCGTTGAGTTGCTGCACCCAGTCAGGCTTATAAGGCAACTGCAACACGCGCTCATTGGCCTCGCAATGGGCATCGGAAAGCACGACCACCGCTTGTGCCGGATAGAGCTGAGCCTCGATGCTGCGCAGCGTCGCCGTCAATGCCGGACCATCACCGACGCTGTCGACGACCACCGGCACAATATTCGGGCGCAACGGCCAGCTGTCGATACGCGCCGGCATCACGCGCTTTTCCACCTCGCTGAATCGCCGGATCGACAGCCATTCGCGATAGAAATCCGCGTAACTCTCGCTCTGTCCACCGACCCTACCGTTGACGACAGTATTGCGGTTACCCAGGATTCGAGTGACGCACAACTCCTGCCAGGCATGGGGCTGCTCGGTGATCTTGTCCAGGTCGATGTAGCGCACCCAGCCGGAAGCGGGAGCCGCCTCACCGTTACGCGCGGCAAGCATTTGCGCCAGCCACTCCCATTCCACCTTGGCGGCCTTGAGCATTTCCGGGGTCTTGCTCAAACGCTCCGGGTACAGCCGCTCGACACTCAACACCGTATTGAGCGCCACCAGGTTGCCGCGACGCATCAGGCAGACGAACAAGGCAAAATCGAGCGTGGCAAGAAAGCCGGCGCCCTCCTGGATCAAGGCCGGCAGTAACTCCAGCACGTCCGCCCGGCGCATCAGGGTCGAACTGAAGTTACCCACGAAATTGGCCGGTGTACTTTCGAAAATCGCCAGCATATCGTCACCCTTGAACAGGGCGTCGTTTGGCGTAAAGCGGCAGTTGTCCACGCGCGGAGGCAAGATGAAATTGCCCGCATCACACAGCAACCGCAGCGCGAACACCACGCTGGCATCGGCATGATCGCTCAGCGCTTGGGCTTGCACGGCGATACTGGGCGCGAACAGCCGGTCATCGTCGCAGAGGATCTTGATGTACTCGCCTTGAGCCTCTTCGACGCAGCGCAATAGATTGCCTTGGAGTCCCAGTCGTTGCGGATTCCTCAGATAACGTATCGGGTGCGACGGCTCAGCGAAGGAGTCGACGATCTGGCGAATTTCATCGCCTGGTGAGTCGTCGCAAATAACGATCTCAATGTGCTCGTAGGTCTGGGCGAGAGCGCTGAGCAACGCCTGGTCGAAGAACCGGGGGTTGAAGGCTGGGATGACGATGCTGACAAGCGGAAGTGGGTTCACGGCAAAACTCTCGAGCGGCGGGCCCCGACCTTTCAGGCCGGAGCCGCAAAACCGCTTAAAAAAGACGGTTGGCGGCTCGGTCGATACCGGCTCAAATCTTGTTGAACAGACCCAGCTGGGAAATTTTGCTGAACGCCAATTGCGAGGCCTGCAACATGGTCTGCTGCAAGGTCAAGCGGGTCATCACTGCGGCCGCATCGGAATCGCGGATCGACGATTGAGTCTGGCTGTTGGCCAGGATCAGGCTCTGGTTGGTGTCGCTCTGGGTTTCCAGAGCCTGGCCGCGACCGCCCACCGAACTCAGGGCGCTGGACAACTGATCAGTGCCGCTTGCCAGGTTGCCGATGCCAGAAGCCAATGAGGCCTGCAATTTTTGCATGGCGATAGGGTCACCATTCGTCGGCGTGTTCAACGCGGTTTTCAACTGGTTCACGGTATCCAGGATGTTCTGGGTCTCATGGGTGTTGACCGCGATACTGAACTGATCGTCAGCAGCAGGCGTACCGTCCAAGGTAAAGCTCACGCCGGAGGCCGTTGCCACGTTACCGGCCAATGTGCCGCTGGACACCGGTTGGCTGTCGGCGGTTAGCGGCGCGGCGTAGAGGTCGAAATCGGTGGCGCTGGTGAACTTGAGCACAGCCGCCCCAGTGGGAAAACTGGCATGGTAAGCCACAGGATCGGTGATCGCGCTGTTGGTGACCTGGACTGTGGTCGGGTTGCCTGGGCTACGGGTCGCGACAAACGTGTCCGGCTTGGCGGCCAGGGTAAAGGTATGGCCTGGCAACACGGTCCCTGGTACATCACCGGTCTGCAGGTTGATGTTCAACGTCAACTCCACGCCACGGAATGTCACGGCCTGACCGCTTTTGCTGTTGGGGTCGAAAGCGCCCCCCTGGCTGGCTTCGGCAGTCACGTCGTTGCCTGCCGAGTCGGTGATTTTCAGTTGCGTGCCGCTGGCGAACTCCACGGTGTATGGCTCGCCGCTGCGGAACTTGCTGTTATAGCTGACATTGGACGACACCTGGCCATTGGACAGGACCACCCGACCATCATCCACCGCCGGCGCGGTCATGGTGACCTGGCTGCGGCTGGTATTGATCGCCTGCTGGAAAACGTCCCAACCGGTGCTGTTGGTGGCCATCGACATGGTGTCGCCGATCGGCAGGTCCAGGGTGACCTGGTCGCCGTTGTAGCTGTAGGTCCCATCGTTGTTGCGAGTGAACGGGGCGGTATCGCCCTTGGAACCGGCGAAAATATATTTACCGTTCTCATCCTTGCTGTTCATCAGGCTCAGCAACTGCTCTTCGATCTGGGCCAACTCCGAGGCGTTGGCCTGGCGGTCCGCGTCGGTGTAACCGGCGTTGCCGGCACCGACGGCCAATTCCTTGGCACGCTGCAGCACGTTACCGATGCTGTTCATGACCGCTTCGGTCGTGCCCAGGGTCGCCTTGATGGTCGTGGCGTTGGTTTCGTACTGGGACAGCATCGACGCTTGCGTGCCCAATTGCAGCAGACGCGAAGCCCCCACCGGGTCGTCGGCGGCGGTATTGACGCGCACCAGGCTGCTGGCCTCTTCGCTGGTCTTGACCACATTGGCGAAGTTTTTCTGATAGTTCGCAGCCGTGCTTTCGTAAAACTGGGAAGTAGAAATGCGCATGGGCTACGGCTCCTTAAAGACTATTGATCAATGTGCTGAAGATTTCCTGCGCCGCCTTGATGATCTGCGAAGACGCCGTGTAGTACTGCTGATACTTGACCAGGTTGCCGGTCTCCTCATCCAGATCCACCCCGGACAGCGAGTCACGGGCCGTCTTGGCGTTGTTGAAGATCGCACCGGTAGCGGCGCTGTCGAGCTTGCCCTGGGCAGCCTTGGCCCCTACGCCTTCGACCAGCTTGCCGTAGGCATCATTCAGGGAGATACCTTTGCTGGACGAGCTGGTGTCCACGGTTTTGGCTGTCTGCAAGCCGGCCAGGACGGTGCCGTTACGGTTGTCCAGGCTACCAGGCTGGCTGACGCTCACGTCGATGGCTGCGCCATTGGAGGGGGCACCGGCGATGGACATGTCAAAGGTGACGGTGCGCTGTACCGGCGGTACGGACGCATCCATGATCGGATTGCCGCTGGCATCCTTGAGTGGAACAGTCAGGCTCAGGGTATTGCTCTGAC
This sequence comes from Pseudomonas citri, assembly GCF_025336485.1. GTDB lineage: Bacteria > Pseudomonadota > Gammaproteobacteria > Pseudomonadales > Pseudomonadaceae > Aquipseudomonas > Aquipseudomonas citri. Next base: position 321,066 of record NZ_JAODAB010000002.1, read on the forward strand.
CTGGCTTGATCGTGCCACTGCTGATCGTGCCACCTTTGGCGTCGAGCAACTGGTAAGCCTGGCTGGTGCCGTCTGCGGACGTTGCACCGAACACCACCTTGACCGGCATGGAGGTCTTGATGCCGTTCTGGATGATGGTCGTGGTGGCTTCGTCGTAGATGTCCAGCTGGGTGGTCATGCTCGGCTGGCCACTGGCCGGAATGGTCAGCGTACCGCTGCCGCCTGGCACGATGGCGGCACCCAACGGTGCGGCAATCGCCAGCCGCTTGGAGTCGGTCATCTCGGTCTTGATGCTGCTCGCCGCATTGCGGGTCGGCGTGATCTTGAACGAATCGCCAGCGACGGCCCCGCCGCCGCCGAAAGTCATCGAGAAACCGTCGATCGTTGGCGCCGGCGTGGTCGCGGTGTTGAACGAGCCCTGGGAAGTACCGTCCGACAACCGCACTACGCTGTAGTCGCTCGCGCTGGTGAAGGTCACTTTGTAGTCGCTGATGTTCAACTGGCCGGTATCTTCGATGGACACGTTGAAGTTGCCGGAACCGGCGCTATTGTTCAGCGCGGCGATGCTGCGCTGACTCATCTGCTCAGCGCTGTTGATATTGGTGAACAGGTTGGAACCGAAAGCGCCGTTCATGTCGATGCCCGAGGCCTGGACCGTGTTCATCTGGTCGGCGACGACGAGGGCTACGCGGCCCAGTTCGTTCATGGCCGGGTCGAGCACAGTGCTGCGGTAGCGCAGCAGACCGCCGATTTCGCCACCGGAGAGCACCGAGGTCAGGTCCAGGGAGCTGGAACCGGTGTTGAGCTGGATGCCCATGCGCGACGGGTCGGTCTTGCTCGGAACCGCTTCCAGAGTATTGACGGTATTGCCCATGACCAATGGCTGACCGGACCCCAGGTAGATGTCCAGGTTGCTGCCCCTTTCCACCACTTGCGTGCCGGTGAGCGTCGAGAGCTGGAGAACGGCCTCGTTGCGCGAATCGAGTAGGTCGTTGGGCTCGCCCCCGGCATTGGCGACGTCGGCGATTTTCCTGTTCAACTGAGCAACGGTGGAGGCCAGTTTATTGATCTGGTCGGCCATGTTCGCCAGGTTGCCGTTGATGTTCTCGTTCTGCGCCGTCAACTGGCTGGCAATCGAATTGAAACGATTGCTCAGGGCTTGGGCATCGCTGAGCAGCAACTGACGGGAAGCATCGTCACCGGGCTTGGCGTTGACGTTCTGCACCGAGGCAAAGAACTTGGTCAGCGCACCGTTGAGGCCGGTACCACTGTCCGACAACAAGGAGTCGAGCGGCGTGATCTGCCCTTGATAGGCCGTCGCATCGCTGTTGAGCGAGGTGGTGGTCTTCAACTGCGCTTCGAGATAGGAGTTATAGACCCGCCGCACGTCCGCCAGGGTCGTGCCGGAACCAATGAACACGTTGCCGTACAGGTTGGACGCCTTGGTGGTCTGCACGGTCTGCTGACGCGAATAACCGGCGGTATCGACGTTGGAAATGTTGTTACCCGTGGTCACCAGCGCGGTCTGGCTGGCAGACAGACCCGACATCCCGATATTGAGCAAACTCATGGTTCAGACCTTATAAAGTCGTGGTGGCGCCTGCAGCGGCGTAGTTCTGGGAACTCGTCATCTGCCGGGCTATATGCGAAATCTTGCGGGCGTAGTTAGGGTCGGTGGCGTAACCGGCCTTCTGCAGCTCGCGTACAAACTGTTCCGGGTTATCGGCCGACTTCAGCACATCTTGATAGCGGCTGTTGCTTTGCAGCAGATTGACCAGGTCATGGAAGCTGTCGCGATACGAAGCGTAGGAACGGAACTCAGCCGTCTCCTTGACCATCTGGCCGTTGCGGAATTCGCTGGTGATCGCCCGCGCCGAATCGCCTTTCCAGTTCTGACTGGCCTTGATACCGAACAGGTTGTGGCTGCTGCTGCCATCGGGCTGGCGCATGACCGACTTGCCCCAGCCGGTTTCCAGGGCGGCCTGGGCCACCAGGTAACGCGGGTCGACACCGATGCGGTCCGCGGCTTCCTTGGCCATTGGCAGCATGGCGTTGACGAATTCGTCGGCATCGTGGAAGGCCTTGCGGGCCGGCGCCAGTGGCGGCTGGGCCACGGCGCGACCATAGACCTGCATGTCCTCTTTCGACTTGGACGCCTCGAGCGCGGCCAGCCAGTCGCCATTGCCCAGCGCACCGGAGGCTGGCGAAGTGGCACTGAGCGCCCGATCCGGCAGCAGGTTCTGTGCAGGCGCATCGGTAGCGGTCGACGCCGAAGGCACCAGCCCGGCGAGCAGGCGATCAGCCAGTTTCGGCGGCAGGGCCAAGCGACGCTGATTGAGCAGTTCCCTGTCGTTGCGGTGGACCCCCTCGGCCCCTTGCGGCGCATTCACGGCCCGCGAAGCCCACAACGGGCGCTGGCCACTGACGCGCGACAACGGGCCATCGGTGGGCAGCGTGCCAGCCGCCACCGGTGTGGGCACCGCGACATTGGCTGCCTTGTCGAGCGCCTCCTGCTGCTTCTGCGCCGATAACTTGGCAGCCTCGCCGGGTGCCAGCGGCTTGTTCTTCGACATCTGGCGCAGCAACACGTCTGCAAGGCCGATACCGCCGCCCTCGCGGGACATGGAAACGGCCAACTGCTGGTCGTACATTTCCTGGTACTGCTTGGCCTCGGGGGTGTTCATGGGGTTGTCCTTGCCCAGAGCCTCGGTGGCCGAACGCATGGACTTGAGCATTTCGCCGAGGAACAACGACTCGAATTCCTGCGCCACTTTACGCAGGTTGCCGTCGCTGTTCTTGTCGCCGACCTTGAGCTGGTTCAGGCGATTCAGGTCCGAGTAGGAACCCGAATCCCCGCTGATCAAAGCGCCCTTGCGCATATCCATGGCCGGCCCCTCAAATCACGATCAGATCGGCTTGCAACGCGCCGGCCTGTTTCAGTGCTTCGAGAATCGCCATCAAGTCACCCGGCGCCGCGCCGACCTGGTTCACCGCCCGGACGATTTCATCCAGGGTAGTGCCCGGACCGAACTTGAACATCGGCTTGGCTTCCTGTTCGGCACTGACCCGCGAACGCGGCACTACGGCGGTCTGGCCGTTGGACAAAGGCCCTGGCTGGCTGACGATCGGGTCTTCAGTGATGGTCACCGTCAGACTGCCGTGGGTCACGGCGGCCGGCGAAACCTTGACGTTCTGGCCGATCACGATGGTGCCGGTGCGCGAGTTGATGATGACTTTCGCCACTGCCTGGCCCGGGTCGACCTCAAGGTTTTCCAGGATCGACAGGTAGTCGACCCGCTGGCTCGGGTCCAGCGGCGCGGTGACGCGGATCGAGCCGCCGTCAATGGCCTGGGCCACGCCTGGGCCAAGCATGTCATTGATTTTGTCGACGATGCGCTTGGCGGTAGTGAAGTCGGAACGGTTGAGGTTCAGCGTCAGGCTGTTGCCCTGGTTGAAACCGCTCGGCACCGAACGTTCCACCGACGCACCACCCGGGATACGGCCCGCTGACGGAACGTTGACGGTGATTTTCGAACCGTCCGCGCCCGAAGCATCGAAACCGCCTACCACCAGGTTGCCCTGGGCGATGGCGTAGACGTTACCGTCGATACCCTTGAGGGGGGTCAGCAACAGGGTGCCGCCACGCAGGCTCTTGGAGTTACCAATGGACGAGACAGTGATGTCCACTTGCTGGCCGGGCTTGGCGAACGCCGGTAGATCGGCACTGACCGACACCGCCGCGACGTTCTTCAACTGCACGTTGCCGGAACCGGCCGGCACCTTGATGCCGAACTGCGACAGCATGTTGTTGAAGGTCTGCAGGGTGAACGGGGTCTGGGTGGTCTGGTCACCGGTGCCGTTCAGACCCACGACCAAGCCATAGCCGATCAACTGGTTGGAACGCACGCCGGAGATGCTGGCGATGTCCTTCAGGCGCTCGGCTTGAGCACTGAAGGCCGCCGCCATCACCAACGCACCCATCAGCAGTTGCTTGAGTTTCAACCGTTTGAGATTCAACTGGGCCACCTAGAAAGGAAACTTCGGGCTGAGGAAGAAACGGTCGAACCAGCCCGGCTGACTCGCATCGGCAAAGGCCCCGGTACCGGAGTATGTAATGCGCGCATCGGCCACACGGGTCGAGGGCACGGTGTTGTCGGTGGCAATGTCGTCGGCGCGAACCATGCCGGCGATGCGCACCAGCTCGTCACCGGTGTTGAGGGTCAGCCATTTTTCGCCCCGCACGGCGATGATGCCGTTGGGCAACACGTCGGCGACGGTCACGGTAATCGAACCGGTGAGGCTGTTGCTCTGCCCGGACTTGCTGTCGCCCTTGGTGGCGCGGTCGGAACCGTAGCCGGCATTGAGGCTCAGGTCGTTACTGCCGATCGGGTTATTGGTGGTCAGGCTAGAACCGAACAACGAGGTCAGGCCGACGCTGGTCTTGCTGGTCTTGTCGATCTGCGCATTGGCGTCCTTGCTGGCCTGGGTCCGCTCGTTAAGGGTGATGGTGATGATGTCACCGACCCGGAAGGCCTTGCGGTCCGTGTACAGGTTCTGCTCGAAACCGGCCTGGTAGATCGCGCCATTGTTGGCGGCAGCCGGCAACGGCGTGCGCGGCAACACCGGAGCGTAGTACGGGTCATTGGGCCTTGGCGTTGGCCCGACGCAGCCGGCGAGCGCGGTGATTCCACTCAGTGCCAGTACAGATACGAAGCGATTCATGACCCTACCTCTTGGTGTCGCAGGCGACCAAAGGCCGCCTTTTATAGATGTACTTGCCGATTCCGAGATGCAATTACAGATTCTGCGTGACGAACGAGAGCATCTGGTCGGCGGTGGAGATCACCTTGGAGTTCATTTCGTAGGCGCGCTGGGTGGTGATCATGTTGACCATCTCCTCCACAGTGCTCACGTTGGACGTTTCCAGGGTGTTCTGCAGGGTGGTGCCGAAGCCATTCAGGCCAGGGGTGCCAACTTGCGGCGCACCGCTGGCGGCGGTTTCCAGGAACAGGTTGTTACCCACCGCTTGCAGGCCGGCCGGGTTGATGAAGTCGGCGGTCTGCAGGTTGCCGATCACCTGGGCGGCCGGGTTGCCCGGCAAGGTGATGGACACGGTGCCGTCGCGGCCGACCGTGAAGGTCTGGGCATCGTTGGGGATCACAATGGCCGGCTCCAGGGCGAAACCGCTGGCGTTGACGATCTGGCCATTGGAGTCGAGGTGGAACGTACCGTCACGGGTATAGGCAGTGGTGCCGTCCGGCTGCAGGATCTGGAAGAAACCGCGGCCGTCGACGGCCATGTCCAGTGGCTGCTCGGTGGTTTGCAGGCTACCGGCAGTGAAGTTCTTCTGGGTGCCGACAATGCGCACACCGGTACCCACTTGCAGACCCGACGGCAATTCGCTGTCCTGGGTCGACTGGGCGCCTGGCTGGCGCTTGATCTGGTACAGCAGGTCCTGGAACTCGGCGCGATCACGTTTGAAACCCGTGGTCGAGACGTTCGCCAGGTTGTTGGAAATGGTGGTCAGGTTGGTGTCCTGGGCGGACAGACCGGTTTTGGCAACCCATAGAGCCGGAAGCATTCGATTCTCCTCGTACGCCTGTTTTTCGGCGCGACGCTGTAATTAATGGTTAGATCTGCAAGACCCGAGCCATGGCCTCGTCGCCTTCTTTGGCGGTGTTCATCATCTTGACGTGAAGCTCGAATTGCTTGGCCAGGGCCAGCACCGAAGTCATCTCGTCCACGGCATTGACGTTGCTCGCTTCCTGGAACCCCGACACCAGGCGCACGCCGGCGTCGACGGGGGCCGGCTGGCCATCCTTGGTACGGATCGAGCCATCCAGGCCCTTATTCATGTTCTTGAGGTCAGGGTTGACCAGCTTGATGCGGTCCACCTCAGCCATCACTCGCGGACCTTCGCCCATGGCGCGGATACTGATGGTGCCGTCCTCGCCGATTTCGATTTTCTGCTCCGGCGGCACGGCGATCGGACCACCGTTGCCCATCACCGGCATGCCGTTGCCGGCACGCAATACGCCCAGGGCGTCAACGTTGAGGCTGCCGGTGCGCACATAGCTTTCACCGCCATCGGGATTCTGCACCGCCATCCAACCCGGCCCACTGACCGCCACGTCGAGGTCACGACCGGTTTCCACCAGCGCACCCGGAGTGAAGTCGGTGGCAGGCCGCTCGGACATGGCAAACGCCCGCGCCGGAAAGCTGTCGCCGAACACCGGCATCGAGCGCGCCTGCTCCAGGTCTTTTTGAAAACCATTGGTGGAGATGTTCGCCAGGTTGTTGGCATGGGCCCGTTGCGCCAGTGCGTTCTGGCTGGCGCCGGTCATTGCCACATAAAGGTACTTGTCCACTGTCGTTCCTCTGCATGCCGGACGTTTGCCGCCCACTGCTGTGTCGCACAGCCATAAGCAATTTGCAGACCAACTTTTTTCTGACGCATCAGCCCCCGATAAACAAAGGGGTTGCGGGTTTCAGGGGGGATTTGTTGAATGTATCGAAGACGAAAAACCGGCGGTGCGGTGCCGCTTCACGGCAATACTTGGTTTAAAGACGAATACCTGTGGCGAGGGGATCTATCCCCTCGCCACAAAAGCACGCGCCCCGGAATCATGTGCCGGGTTCTTTACCCACCTCATACTCGCGCAGCTTATTGGCAATGGTCGTATGGGAAACCCCCAGCCGCTTGCCCAGTTGCCGGCTGCTGGGGTGTTCGGAGTACAGCCGCTCCAACACAGCTTTCTCGAAGCGCCCGACGATTTCGTCCAGGCCACCCTCCAGGGAAAAATCGCCGAGGGGTTGGCGCACGCCATAGTCCGGCAAACGGATGTGCTCGACCTTCACCGTCCCGCCATCGCACAGGGAGACGGCCTGGAACAGCACGTTCTCCAACTGCCGGACATTGCCCGGCCAATGATAGTGGCGCAGGCGCTCCATGGCCGCTGGCGCCAGTTTTGGCAAGGAACAGCCGATTTGCCGACTGGCCTGGTCGAGAAAATGCTCCACCAAGGGCATCAGGCCGTCGAGGCATTCGCGCAGCGGTGGGATGTGCAGGGAAAGAACGTTCAAGCGGTGGTACAAATCCTGACGGAATTCGCCTCGGGCGCAGAGCTCAGACAGATCTACCTGGGTCGCGCAGATCACCCGGACGTCGAGGTAGACCTCTTCGTCGCTGCCTACCCTACGGAAGCAGCCGTCCTGCAAAAAGCGCAGCAGTTTCACTTGCAGGCGCGGGCTCATTTCCCCGACCCCATCGAGAAACAGCGTCCCGCCCGCGGTCAGTTCCAGCAGCCCCAGCTTGCCTTCGGCCCGAGCCCCTTCAAAAGCGCCAGGGCCATAGCCGAACAATTCTGTCTCGGCCATGGACTCCGGCAGCCCGGCACAGTTGAGCGCCATCAACGGCGACTGCCCCCGCGGGCTCGCCAGATGGCAGGCGCGGGCCAGCAGCTCCTTGCCGGTGCCGGTTTCACCTTCTATCAACAGCGGCGCGTCCAGCGGCGCCATGCGCCGGGCCTCGCGGACCACCGCCGCCATCACCTTGGAACTCTGGAAAATGCTGTCGAAGCCACGCAACTCCTGCTTGCGTACGTTGTAGATACGCTCGCCCACCCGGTCGGCCCGGTGCAAGGTCAACACCGCGCCGGCCATCGCCTCGCTGTCGTCGTGTTCGGATTGCAGCGGTGCGATGTCCGCCAGGAACACATCGCCCTTGACCTTGACCCGCAGCCCGTTGATGCGCGACTGGTTGGCGCGCACCAGTTCCGGCAGATCGAAATCCTCAGCGTAGCGGGACAGCGGGATCCCTGGCACCTCGTCCACCCGCACACCGAGCAACTGCGCCGCCGCTCGGTTGGCCGCGACGATGGAACCGCCCATGTCGATGGACAACACCGGAAACTCCAGGGCGCCCAGCAACGCGTTGAGCTCCATGTGCCGACGCTCGCTGGGCATCAGTCCTACGCGCTTGACGCCGAAGACACCGGCAATTCCCTCGAATTTCGGACGCAACGCCTGGAATTGGATGTTGATCAGGTTCGGACAGTGCAGGTAGATCGCGTTGCCATGTTCGCCCCCCACCTCGCCCCGGGCGACGTTGATGCCGTACTCCACCAGCAGGTTGAGAATGTCCCGCAGGATGCCGATGCGGTTCTGGCAATGGACTTTGATGCGCATAAGAGGCTCGATGTGTGTAGGCAATCAAATGGAATAGGGACTGCTGCACAGTCCAACGGGAGCAAGCTCCCTCGCCACCGTTTTTTTGCCTGGTGGCGCAAATAGTCGTCAAGATTATGTGACAGCTGTAGGACGTTTTACAGCCTCATCTCCCTTCAGAGCGGCCACACGCCCAAATACGTAACGAAAACTTTACGAATTTTCCACCAACAAGCCGTTCAGCCCTAAATCGGCCCGCTGCGCACGCCTCTGCTTCGCGCTATCTCTAATACATCGCTGGACATAACAACAAACAGCCTTTCTCCCGGTTTCCGAGCCGGAGGAAAAACAGCAGGAGAGCAGCATGAAGCAGACGCAGTACGTGGCCCGCGAGCCCGATGCGCAAGGTTTTATCCACTACACCGCCGAAGAACACGCGGTGTGGAATACGCTGATCACCCGCCAGCTGAAAGTCGTCGAAGGCCGTGCGTGCCAGGAATACCTGGACGGCATCGACAAGCTGGGCCTGCCCCACGACCGCATCCCGCAACTGAGCGAAATCAACCAAGTGCTGGGCGTAACCACCGGCTGGCAAGTCGCCCGGGTACCGGCGCTGATCCCTTTCCAGACGTTCTTCGAATTGCTCGCCAGCAAGCAGTTTCCGGTGGCAACCTTCATTCGTACCCGCGAAGAACTGGATTACCTGCAAGAGCCGGACATTTTCCACGAGATTTTCGGCCATTGCCCATTGCTGACCAATCCCTGGTTCGCAGAGTTCACCCACACCTACGGCAAGCTCGGCCTCCAGGCGTCCAAGGAAGAACGCGTTTACCTGGCGCGGCTGTATTGGATGACCATCGAGTTCGGCCTGGTGGAAACGCCGCAAGGCCGACGCATCTACGGCGGCGGCATCCTGTCCTCGCCCAAGGAAACCGTGTATTGCCTGTCCAACGAGCCGGAGCACCAGGCCTTCGACCCGCTGGAAGCCATGCGCACGCCGTACCGCATCGACATCCTGCAACCGCTGTATTTCGTGCTGCCGGAGCTCAAGCGTCTGTTCGACCTGGCCCACGAAGACATCATGGGCATGGTCAAGCGTGGCCGTGAACTGGGCTTGCATGCCCCGAAATTTCCACCAAAGGCTGCGTGACCCGCGACTTTTGATCCCAATTGAGTCTGTTGCACAGCGCGGCTTTGCTTTAGCGTGGGTGCATCGACGCTTTTCAAATATTCGATCCAGGAAACCCACCATGAACACTCTGAACCAAGCCCATTGCGAAGCCTGCCGCGCCGACGCCCCGCAAGTCAGCGACGAAGAACTGCCGGTGCTGATCAAGCAGATCCCGGACTGGAACATCGAAGTGCGCGACAGCGTGATGCAGTTGGAAAAGGTATTCCTGTTCAAGAACTTCAAGCACGCCCTGGCGTTCACCAATGCCGTTGGCGAAATCTCTGAGGCCGAAGGCCATCACCCTGGCCTGCTCACCGAATGGGGCAAGGTCACCGTGACCTGGTGGAGCCACTCCATCAAGGGCCTGCACCGCAACGACTTCATCATGGCCGCCCGCACCGATGACGTGGCCAAGACAGCCGAGGGCCGCAAGTAATGCATTTCGACGCCATCGGCCGGGTGCCCGGCGACCCGATCCTCGGCCTGATGGAGGCCTATGGGGCGGACAGCAATCCGAACAAGTTCGACCTGGGTGTGGGTGTCTACAAGGATGCCCTGGGCCTGACGCCGATTCTTGCGTCGGTGAAACTGGCCGAGCAGCGACTCGTCGATAGCCAGGCTACCAAGACCTACATCGGCGGGCATGGCGATGCCGTGTTCGGCCGGTTGATCAATGAACTGGTATTGGGCGCCGACTCGTCGCTGATCCAGGAAAAACGCGCGGGCGCCACCCAGACCCCAGGCGGCACAGGGGCCCTGCGCCTGAGTGCCGACTTCATCGCCCAGTGCCTACCGGGCCGTGGCGTCTGGTTGAGCAATCCGACCTGGCCGATCCACGAAACCATCTTCGCGACGGCCGGACTCAAGGTCAGCCATTACCCTTACGTAGACGCTGATAACCGCCTGGATTTCGAGGCGATGCTGGCCACCCTATCCCAGATTCCCAAAGGCGACGTGGTATTGCTGCACGCCTGTTGCCACAACCCCACTGGCTTCGACCTGTCCCATGAGCAATGGCGGCAGGTGTTGGATGTGGTCCGTAGCCGCAACCTGCTGCCGCTGATCGACTTTGCCTACCAGGGCTTCGGCGATGGGTTGGAGCAGGACGCCTGGGCAGTCCGGCTGTTTGCCCAGGCGCTGCCGGAAATGCTGGTCACCAGCTCCTGCTCGAAGAACTTCGGGCTGTACCGCGACCGTACCGGCGCGCTGATCGTGTGCGCGGCGGATGCGGAAAAACTCGTGGATATCCGCAGCCAATTGGCCAACATCGCTCGCAACCTGTGGTCGACACCACCGGACCATGGCGCGGCGGTGGTGGCGACGATCCTGGGTGACGCGCAACTCAAGAGCCTGTGGGCCGACGAAGTACAGGCCATGCGTCTGCGCATCGCGCTGTTACGCAACGGCTTGCTGGAAGCCCTCGAACCCCATGGCCTGCGTGAACGTTTTGCGCATATCGGTGTGCAACGCGGGATGTTCTCCTACACCGGTCTGACACCGGGACAGGTCAAGCACTTGCGCGAGCGCCACAGCGTGTACATGGTCGGCACCGGCCGGGCCAACGTCGCCGGTATCGACGCCACGCGCCTGGGGCTGTTGGCCGAGGCTATTGCTGACGTTTGTAAATAACACCAGTCACTGTGGCGAGGGAGCAAGCTCCCTCGCCACAGACCTTTCGGGGCTAGGCGCCTGTCCACTCACGGACAAATTCGGCGGTGTCTTCTTTCGGCGCGATGCGCGCCTCTTTCTGCGGGGTACCCAGGTAAAGGAAGCCGATCACTTCCTCGCCATCGGCCAGGCCCAGCCCTTCGGCCACATGAGGCGAGTACGCCAGCTCACCCGTGCGCCACACGCCGCCAACACCCTGGGCATAAGCCGCCAGCAGGATGCCGTGGGCGGCGCAACCTGCCGCCAGCAATTGCTCGGATTTCGGGATTTTGAAATGGTCCTGCAAACGGGCGATCACCACCACGACCAACGGCGCACGCAACGGGCCATTGAGGGCCTTTTCCACGACAGCTTCGGACACCAGCGGGTCATTGAAGCGTGCCGCTTCGGCCAGCAGTTCACCCATGCGATAGCGCGCTTGACCTTCGACCGTCAGGAAACGCCATGGCCGCAACTGGCCATGGTCCGGGGCCCGCATCGCCGCGGCGAACATGACCTCGCGTTGTTCGGGGGTCGGCGCCGGGTCCACCAGGCGCGGGACGGAAACACGGTTGAGCAAAGCGTCGAGAGCCTGCATCGGCCACCTCCTGAAAAAATGTCCGGCTATTCTAGACACAAGCGGCGCCGGGTGCCGGTTTACATGCAGCATGCCGTGGGTAGAATGGCGCCCTTCCCTTTCAGCCCGAGCGGACTTCATGGCGTTGCCGACCCTGCGGATCATCGGTTTCATTATCGGCATCTTCCTGATCACCCTGGCGATCTTCATGGTCGTGCCCATGGCCACGCTGCTGATCTTCGAGCGCACCCGGGACCTGCCGTCGTTCCTCTGGTCGAGCATGATCACCTTCGTCGCCGGCCTGGCGCTGGTCCTGCCCGGGCGCCCGGAACACATCCACCTGCGCCCGCGCGACATGTACCTGCTGACCGTCAGCAGTTGGCTGGTGGTGTGCATCTTTGCCGCGTTGCCCTTCCTGCTGACCCAGAAGATCAGCTACACCGACTCGTTCTTCGAGAGCATGTCGGGGATCACCGCCACTGGCGCCACGGTCTTGAGTGGCCTGGACAACATGTCCCCGGGCATCCTGATGTGGCGCTCGCTGCTGCACTGGCTCGGCGGCATCGGTTTCATCGGCATGGCGGTGGCGATCCTGCCGTTGCTGCGCATCGGTGGCATGCGGTTGTTCCAGACTGAATCCTCGGACCGCTCGGAAAAAGTCATGCCCCGCTCCCACATGGTGGCGCGATTGATCGTCGCGTCCTACGTGGGCATCACCATTCTCGGCACCCTGGCGCTGTGGTGGGCCGGGATGAGCCTGTTCGACGCCATCAACCATTCGATGTCGGCCATTTCCACCGGAGGCTTCTCCACTTCGGACCTGTCGCTGGCCAAATGGACCGAGCCGGCGGTGCACTGGGTGGCCATCGTCATCATGATCCTGGGCAGCCTGCCGTTCGCCCTCTACGTCTCGACGCTGCGGGGTCATCGCCGGGCGCTGATCAAGGACCAACAGGTCCAGGGGCTGCTCGCGGTGCTGCTGGTGACCTGGCTGGTGCTCGGCACCTGGTACTGGGCGACCACCGACCTGCATTGGCTCGACGCCCTGCGCCACGTGGCGCTGAACGTCACGTCGATCGTCACCACCACCGGTTTCGCCCTGGGGGACTACAGCCTGTGGGGCAATTTCTCGCTGATGCTGTTCTTCTACCTCGGGTTCGTCGGCGGCTGCTCCGGCTCGACGGCGGGCGGAATCAAGATCTTCCGCTTCCAGGTCGCCTACATTCTGCTTCGGGCCAACCTCAATCAGCTGATTCACCCGCGTGCGGTGATCAAGCAGAAATACAACGGTCACCGCCTCGACGAGGAAATCGTCCGCTCGATCCTCACCTTCTCGTTTTTCTTCGCCATCACTATCTGCGTGATCGCCCTGCTGCTGTCGCTGCTGGGCGTGGAGTGGATGACCGCGCTGACCGGTGCCGCCAGTACCGTTTCCGGCGTCGGCCCGGGCCTTGGGGAGACCATTGGCCCGGCCGGCAACTTTTCACCGCTGCCGGATGCCGCCAAGTGGATTCTGTCCGCCGGCATGCTGCTGGGCCGGCTGGAGATCATCACGGTGTTCGTGTTGTGCATTCCGGCGTTCTGGCGTCACTGACGGTCTGGCTGAGCAAGCGCGCCCGGTACTCGCCAGGCGTGGTGTCAAACCAACGGCGAAAGGCCCGGAAGAAATTGCTCGGGTCGGCAAACCCCAGCAGATAAGCGATTTCCAGCAAGGTCATGGTCGGTTGCGCCAGGTACTGCTCGGCCAGTTCGCGGCGGGTGTCGTCCAGCAGGTTCTGGAAGCAGGTACCCTCTTCCAGAAGGCGTCGCTGCAAGGTGCGCTGGGACAAATGCAGCTTCTGGGCCACCACCTCGCGCTTGGGCTCGCCCTGGGGCAGCAGCCGGCACAACACCTGCCGCGTCCGGTGCGTGACGCGACTTTCGGAAAAACGCGCCAGGTATTCACCGGCGAAACGATCATGGAGCTCCGCCATGGCCACGTTAGCCGTGGGCAGCGATGCTTCCATATCGGCCCGATGGAAAATCAGTGCATCGTAGGGCGCACCAAACACCAGTGGTGCGGGGAAGGCTTGTCGATAAGGCTCCGGGTCATCGGGCTCGGCGCCCTGGAACAACACCTTGACCGGGTGCAGGGAGCGTCCGGTCAGCCAGTTGCACATGGCCAGCGCACAGGCCAGGGATGCTTCGGCACTTTGCCGCGTCGGCGGGAGATGGTCGCCATGCACCGTCAGGATCAGCCCGTAGCCCTCTTTCAGCTGGCGGATACTCAGGTCGGCACTTTCGGCGATGATCCGCTGGTAACGCACCAGCCGCTGGAACCCTTCGATCAACGTGCGACTGGACATCAACGCGTAACCGACCACATGGAACGACGCCGGGCGCACCACCTTGCCCATGTTCAAGCCAATGGCCGGGTTGCCCGACAGCGTCACTGCCAGTTGCCAGAGGCGTGTCATCGAATCCTGGGGGAAACGGGCGTCCGGATCTTCCAGCGCGTCGAAATCCAGCCCCAACTGCTTGAACAGCGCACGGCAATCCAGGCCGTCCATTTCCAACGCCTTGACAATCCCCATCGCCCAGCTTGAAGAAGTCGTTCGTTCGCCCATGACGTTTTACTTGCATGACGAGCCGCAGGGTACGGCTGGTTTGGCGAAGGATACAGCGTCCGCTGTAAGACAGGACACTAGAGTGGCATCCATTGTCACTGGCTGTTGTGAATGATCCTTCTAGACTTCAATCAAGCCGTTGAATGCAAAACCTCACCCCAACCACCACCACAGAGCCTGCAGTCGTGGAAAACCCAAGAACATTCAATACGTTTGCCGAGTTCTATCCCTATTACCTGAGCGAGCACAGCAACAGCACCTGCCGACGATTGCACTTCGCGGGTACGTCCCTGGTCATTTTGATTCTCGCCGTGGCGCTCACGGTCGGTAGCGGCTGGTGGCTGCTCACCGTGCCTGTGGCCGGCTACGGTTTCGCCTGGGTCGGGCACTTTTTCTTCGAAAAGAACCGCCCGGCCACGTTCCGGCACCCGTTCTACAGCCTGCTCGGTGATTTCGTCATGTACCGCGACATGCTGCGGGGCAAGGTTGCGTTCTAATAAGAGAAACATCTCCCTCGCCACAAAAACTTATGTCACCGCAAACGTTTCAGGCCGGTTCGGCGATTTTCAGTGCCTTGAGTTGCGCCTCCCGGGCCTGGGCGTCCGCCAACCGGTAGAGTTCGATCGAGCCGTCCCAATGCTCGATCAACGCCGTACACGACTCGACCCAATCGCCGCAATTGAGGTACTCCACCCCGCCCACCTGGCGGATTTCGGCATGGTGAATGTGCCCGCAGACCACGCCATCCAGCTCGCGTTTCACGCACTCGTGGGCGATGGCCTCTTCGAAATCGCTGATGAAACTGACGGCGGTCTTGACCTTGTGCTTGAGGTACGCCGACAACGACCAGTAGCCGTAGCCATAGCGCGCCCGCCAATGGTTGAGCCAGCGGTTCAGCGTGAGGGTGAACTCGTAGGCCGAGTCGCCGAGGAACGCCAGCCAGCGGTGATAACGGGTGATGACATCGAACTGATCGCCGTGGATCACCAGAAGGCGCCGACCGTCGACAGTCACGTGCACCGCCTCGTCCACCAACTGGATATTGCCCAGGATCAGCTTCGAGTAACGACGCAGGAACTCATCGTGATTGCCGGTGACGTAGATCACCTCGGTGCCGCGCTTGCTCATGGTCAGCAGGCGCCGGATGACGTTGGTGTGGGCTTGCGGCCAATACATGCCGCCGCGCAGCTTCCAGCCATCGATGATGTCACCGACCAGGTAGATCCGGTCGGCCTGATAGCCCTTGAGAAACTGCGACAAATGTTCCGCCTGACAATCCCGGGTACCCAGGTGCACATCGGAAATCCACAGGGTGCGAACACGCTGCTTATTGCCTGGTCTGGCGAGTTCGGCGCTGGTCATTGGGCAACCCTCTGATCGTTTTTGCCACTGTGCACGCCAGCGGTTAATGGCCCATGACAAACACAAGTCCATTACATGACAGCGCGGGGCGTCGTGTCCTCGGTGTATGCTGGCGGCCTGACACGGGAGACCGCGATGAGACCGATCCTCACACTGCGCCACTACAGCCACGACCTGATCGTCCACAGCCATGAGCATGCCCAACTGGTGTTCGGGTTGTCCGGCGCGCTGGATTTCGAGGTCGAAGGGTGTGGCAGCCAGGTGGTCCAGCAGAGCTTCGTCGTGATCCCCGCCGGTGCGCATCACGCCTGCGGCAGCCCCCACGGCAGCCGTTGCCTGGTGCTGGACGTGCCCAGTGATGATTGGGTCGGACAATGCCTGGGCGATCACGCCGACGCCAGCCGCCGGTTGCTCGACGGCCCCGCGCGCCTGCCTCTGGATGCGGGACAAAGCCAGTTGGTCAGTTGGCTGGCAGGCAGCCCGGTGGACGATCCGCTGATCGCCCAGCAAGGCGCGGTGCTGCTCCTGGCGAGTCTCAATGGCACTCGGCAAGCATACGGGGGCAGGCGCCTGCCCTACGCCGCACTCAACGCCCACATCGATCAGAATGCCGCCTATCCCCTGCAAGTGGCGGACCTGGCGCGGGTCGCCGGGCTTTCAAGTGCCCGCCTGCACGCCCGTTTCATCGTCGAGCGTGGGCAAACCCCGATGGATTACATCCGCAGCCGCCGCTTGCACAAGGCCGTGGCGTTGCTGCGCGATTCGGACCTGCCCATCGGTGAAATCGCCCACCGGGTCGGCTACAGCTCCCAAAGCGCCTTCGCCGCAGCGGTGCTGCGCGAATTCGGCAGTTCGCCGGGCAAATTACGGCGAGCGCTAGAGCCGCGCTAAAAATCGCTAGGATCGCGACAGACAAAAACGGCCGGCAACGGGTTCAATAGCCCGACGTTCAACCGTTTCACAAGGACTGCCATGACGCCCCGTACCGCCCTCGGCGCCCTGCACATCGGCGCACTCATGTTTGGCCTGACCGGCGTATTCGGCAAACTCGCCGCCGCCTCGCCGACGATGATCGTTTTCGGTCGTGCGGTCTTCGCTGTGCTCGCCCTCGCCACGTTCGCCCGGTTCGCCGGCCGTACTCCCTGGCGCACACTGCGGGCCCGGGACGCCAGGCGACTGCTGCTGAGCGGCCTGCTGCTGACTGGACACTGGGTGAGCTTCTTCCTCTCGGTAAAAATCGCCGGGGTGGCGATCGCCACACTGGGGTTCGCCAGTTTCCCGGCCTTTACCGTGCTGCTCGAGGGACTGATCTTCCGCGAGCGCATTCGCGCCAATGAGGTCCTTTTGGTGGTGTTGGTGAGTATCGGCCTGGTGTTGGTCACGCCGGCCTTCGACCTGGCCAGCGGCGCCACCACCGGGCTCTTGTGGAGCGTGGCCTCGGGGCTGCTGTTCGCCTTGCTGTCGCTGACCAACCGCGCCGGCTCCGAACACGTGCCGCCAGTGCAGGCCGCGCTGTGCCAGAACGTCGTGGTAGCGGCATGTCTGTTGCCCATGGCCGTGCCCCAGCTGGGCGAAGTGCGCCCGGTCGACTGGCTGTGGATCGGGTTGCTCGGTGTGTTCTGCACCGGCGTGGCCCACAGCTTGTTCGTCGCCAGCCTGGCAGTGATCAAGGCCCGGACTGCGGCGGTGGTCTTCGCCATGGAGCCGGTCTACGGCATCACCATGGCCTGGCTGCTGTTCGGTGAAGAACCGACGCTGCGCATGCTGCTGGGCGGTGTGCTGATCATCGTTGCCATCGTGGTGTCGAGCCAACTGGCCAGCTCACGCAAAAGCGGGATGGGCGCCGAAGCGCCGTCTCACTGACCCCGGTCGTTGTGGCCCAGGTCCCGCTCCGGGTCGATCTGGTCGCGGACCCGTTGCTTGAGCACCTTGGCCTCGGGAAACCCGCCATCGGCCTTGCGCTCCCAGATCTGCGCGCCGTCGCAACTGATATGGAACACCCCGCCGGTGCCTGGCACCAGCGAAACCGCTGCCAGATCGTCGCCAAAGGTACTGAGCAACTCCTGGGCGAGCCAGGCGGCACGCAGCAACCATTGGCATTGTGTGCAATAGGTGATGACGACTTGCGGCTTGTGCTCGCTCATTGCAGGTGAACTCCCGGGTTCGAAGACGTCGCCATGATACCTGCCTTTGCCCGAACACTTGCGAGTTGCCTCCCTGTGCTCCCACCAGGGACAGAGTACTTTGGGCCGTTTTTCAGCGAATCCCGGCCAGCAGTACCCGGGCGGTCTCCTTGAGGGGGTCGTCAGCTTCCTCGAGCAGTTCTTCAAGCAGCGCGATGGCCGTCTTCAGGTCCCCGTCATCGATGCAGTTCTGCGCCTGTTCCAGCTTGACCGACGGCTCTGGCGGTTGAGGTTCGAGGGACATGGATTCAAAAGGCAACGCCTCGAGCTCCAGCGACTGCTCCTCATCGGCGAAACCATCGAGGAAAGCGTCGTCCAACGACTCGGTTTCCAGCGGCGCCCCCCATTGCAACTCCGCTTCGTCAGGCTCCGAGAGCGACAATTCCTCCCCCACGTCGATGGCAGCCTTGGGGACGTTGTTTCCGACCGGGGTGTCCGGGGTGTCTGCCAGGTCCCAGCTGGTTTCCAGGGACAGCGCGTCCAGGTCCAACTCGAATTCATCCCCCGGTACCCTACCTTGCGGCTCAGGCTCAGGCTCAGGTTCAGGTTCAGGTTCAGGTTCAGGTTGAAGATCAGGCTCAAGCTGACGTTCGGGTTCAGGTTCAAGTGCTGGAGCCGCCGCCAGAGGTAACGCCATTGCCGCGCCGGGCGTGGCGAGGCTGTTGACCCTGGGGTAGCGTGCACGAACTTCCTCCAGCGTCGAGGCGGCGACGCCCTGGGCCGACAGGTGCTGCTCCTGGGCCTGGAAACCGATGACATCACCCTGCTTGCCCAACACTTCCAGCAACTTGAGACCCAGGTCGGTGCGTTCCGGCTCGGCCAGCAAGGCGGCACGCAATAATCCGGCGGCCTCGGTAAAGCGACCATAAGTCAGGTAAATCCCGACGCCTTCCAGCACATCGCCCAAGGGCGCGTCCCCATTGTTGAACGACGAGGCGATCTCGGGTCGCTCGGTGTCGCTGGTCGAGGCATAGTCCTCGGTAGCATCTTCCAGTAGGGGCTCGGAGTGCTCGGCGATCGGCTGCGCGTCGGCCTGTTGTTGCTGGCGACGACGAAGCAACAACAGCAGCGCGAGCAGCGCCAACAGGCCCACCAGCCCCCCTACCCACAGCCAGTCAATGCCCTCCTGCGCCGGCTCAGCCGATGCCTCGACGGCTTGCTCGTTCGTAATGGGCACGGCGCCAGCAGGTTCGACCTGCGGTTGCGCCGCTGCAACGGGGGCCGGCGTCGCTTCGGCCAACCGGGCTTGCAACTCGCTGATCTGTTTGCGCTGCCCGGCGATTTCCTCGTCCTGCGCCTGGAGCCGGGCTTGCAGTTCGTCGATGGTTTTCTGTTGCTGCTGGTTCTGCAGGACACTGGCGGCCAGTTGCTCATCGGATGCAACGGCTGCTGGCCCTGGCGCAGCGGGGGCAGCAGCCGGCAGCACGGCAGAGTCGGGCAACAACAGACGCTGGCCAATGGCGAGTCGCTCACTGCCCGGGTTCAATGCCTGGATCCCTTGCATCAGTTCATTGACCGACGCGTTGCTGCCGGCGTCATGCAGGCGCTTGGCGATGATCCACGGACTATCCCCCTGCACGACGGTGTAGCGCTTGCCCTGTACCGCCGGCGGCGGCTTGATGGCCGGTGCGGCTTGGGCCGGTATCGACGACTGGGGGACTGCGGAAGGCTCGGGCACGACGCCCGGCGTGCCCGGTGGATCGATCAACACGGTGTATTCGCGCAGCACGCGTCCACCGGGTTGATTGACCTGCACCAGGAAGTTGAGGAACGGCTCCTCCACCGGTTTGCTGGAAGTCACCCGAATGAAGCTGCGACCATCACGCAGCACCGGGGTGAAACGCAGGCTATTGAGAAAGAACACCCGTTCGACCCCGGCACGATTGAAATCGTCCGGGCTCGCCAGGCTGGCCGACAGCTCGTCTTCGCCTAGCCCGGCCACATCGACCAGGGCGATATCGGCGCGCAACGGCTGGTTCAACGCCGAGTGAAGAGTGATTTCCCCCAACCCCAGCGCCGAAGCCAAAGCCGTATACCCCAAGGCCCCCACGACGACCGACACGCTGACCCAACGGCGCAACGTGGACTGCAAACTTCCAAACATGGGCATCCCTTTCGATGACGGACTGAGCGAAACGCTTCCAATACGAGGCTTGTTACTGGTTATAGTTCGCTAAGTGCCGAATCACAAAAGTCTGCCGCCAGGGATATGCCTCAGGATTTTTCCAGGTTGGCCAGGACAATGCCGTGAACCCGCATGCAAACGCGCATGTCTGCTTCGTCGATGCCCTCGAACAATTCTCGGCGCAACTGCGTGGCGATGGTCTCGATCTGTTCGATCAACGGTCGGGCCGGGGGGCACAACACGATTTTCTTGGCCCGACGGTCTTCCGCCACGGCCTGGCGCTGGACCAGCCCCTGGGTTTCCAGGCTATCGAGCAAGCGGGCCAGGGTCGGCCCCTCGACGCCGACGCTCTGGGCCAGTTCGCGCTGGGTCGGCGCCTGTTCGAAACGGGCCAGGTGCAACAGCACCAGCCATCGTGCCTGGGACAGGCCCATCCCGGCCAGGCGGCGATCCAGCTCGGCACGCCAGCCACGAGACATTTGCGCCAGTTGCATGCCAAAGCGGTGTTGATCGGTTAACGACATAAAAAAACTCATCAGATCTGAAATAGAGAAAAACTAATTATTAGTCAGCTAAGCATGAGCTTCGGATTCAAGCAAGGCTCGTTCCGCACTGAATCGTTAAAGGAAGGTAACTGACTGATCAGACTTCAAATTCCGATTGCAACGCAGCCCTGACACAGTACAGGACCCCTTCCGGTACCCGACCGGCAAACAGCGCGGCGACTTCCGATACCGACGGCAATTCGCCCTCGCCATCCAGGAAGGCGTCCTGCACCTCGCCCAGCAGGTCCTCAGGCAGGTCCAGCGCCTGCTCCAGCGACAATTGTTGCTGGCCGATGGCGTCGGCCAGCATGGTGTAGACGTTCTTTTCCGAGCATTGCAATTGCCCGGCGATCTGCAGCGGGGTCATGCCAGCCCGGGCCAGGGTGATCAATTCGTGACGGACATCGGCCACCGCCTTCGGCGCCTCGGCCCCGCCACCCAGCACCTGGAGGAAAGCCTCGCCGTATCGCTCCAGCTTGCGTGCGCCCACACCGCTGACCCGGGCCATTTCCGCCAGGGAGGTGGGTTGGCTGCGCAACATTTCCAGCAACGTCGAGTCGGGGAAGATGACATACGGCGGCACGGCGTGCTCCTCCGCCAGCTTGCGGCGCAAGGCGCGCAAGGCTTCCCATTGATCGCGCTCCTCGCCCCGCACCAGTTGGCTGGCCTGGCTCTTGCTGCTCTTGACCGCCGTCGCCGGCTTGAGATCACGCCGCAGTTCAAGGGCCACTTCGCCCTTGAGCAAGGGCCGGCAACTCTCGCTCAGGCGCAGGCCGCCATAGCCTTCCAGGTCGATATCAGCCAGGCCGCGCGCCACGAGCTGGCGGAACAAGGAGCGCCATTCACTTTCGCTGCGGGCCTTGCCTACACCGAACACCGAAAGATGCTGGTGACCGAAGTTGCGGACCTTCTCGTTGTCCTTGCCCAGCAACACGTCCACCAGGTGGCCGACGCCATAGCGCTGGCCGGTGCGGAAAATTGCCGACAAGGCCTGGCGGGCCGGCTCGGTGGCGTCCCAGGTCTCCACGCCGTCGACGCAATTGTCGCAATGCCCGCACGGTTGGGGCATGTCTTCGTCGAAATAGGCCAGCAGGGTCTGGCGGCGGCAACGGGTTTCCTCGCACAGCGAGAGCATGGCGTCGAGCTTGTGTTGCTCCAGGCGCTTGTGCCGCTCATCGCCTTCGGAGCCTTGCAGCATCTGCTTGAGCATCACCACGTCTTGCAGGCCGTAGGCCATCCAGGCATCGGCCGGCAAACCATCACGCCCGGCACGCCCGGTCTCCTGGTAATACGCCTCGAGGGACTTGGGCAGGTCCAGGTGCGCGACGAAGCGCACGTTGGGCTTGTCGATGCCCATGCCGAACGCCACGGTGGCCACCATGATCAGGCCTTCCTCGTTGAGGAAACGCTTCTGGTGGTAAGCCCGCAGGTCGTTGGGCAGGCCGGCGTGATAGGGCAATGCCGGGAACCCCTGGTCACAGAGGAACGCCGAGACCTCATCGACCTTTTTACGCGACAGGCAGTAGACGATGCCGGCATCGCCGCGCCGCTCGCCGAGGAACGCCAGCAACTGCTTGCGCGGCTGCTCCTTGGGCACGATGCGATAGAAGATATTGGGCCGGTCGAAACTGGACAAAAACCGTTCGGCGTCCTGCAGGTGCAGGCGCTGGACGATTTCCTCGCGGGTACGCTTGTCGGCGGTGGCTGTCAGGGCGATGCGCGGCACGTCGGGGAACAGCTCGGCCAGTTGCCCCAGTTGTAAGTATTCGCGGCGGAAATCGTGGCCCCACTGGGACACGCAATGGGCCTCGTCGATGGCGAACAGCGCCACTTCCAGGCTCTGCAGGAACGCCAGCATGCGCGGCTGTACCAGGCGTTCGGGGGCCAGGTACAGCATTTTCAATTCGCCGCGCTTGATTCGCGCGGCCAGGTCACGCTGCTGTTCGGGGCTCAGGGTGGAGTTCAGCGAAGCCGCGGCAACGCCCAGTTCCTCCAGCGTCGCAACCTGGTCATCCATCAAGGCGATCAGCGGCGAAACCACCACCGCCAGGCCATTGCGCAACAACGCCGGCACCTGGTAGCACAAGGACTTGCCGCCGCCGGTGGGCATGAGCACCAAGGCATCGCCACCGCTGGCCACGCGCTCAATAATGGCACCCTGGCGGCCACGGAAACTGTCGTAGCCGAAGATGTCCTTGAGGACGCGTTGAGCCTGTTCGAGCATAGAAACTCCAAAAATCACCGAAACATCCCTGCAAGGCTGGCTCAGAATCACAAACGCTGTGCCGGCAAATCGTAAGCGCGCATTTCGATCCGCCGGGACGCCGCAGGGCATCACAAAACGCGGCAGTATACCCGAGGCCTTCGTTGCAAAGGGTGATGCTGACCAGAGGTGTTCAAGCCACTGAACCCGTGCAGAAGGCAAATACACCACGCGGCTGGCCTGGGCGCTCAAGAAAGCCTAGAATTCCTGCATTGTTTATTCCCCCAAGGTAGCCCGTAATGTCCTTCGCTGAGCAACTGACCCGCCTGCAAGTCTTCCTCGACGCCGATGAGCTGCACGAAGAGGCGCTGGATTACGTGGCCGCTCATGGCTATCTGACCGCCCTGTCGATCTGCTCCGAGCAAGTGCCGGATCGTGAATGGATCGATGCCCTGTTCGCCGAAGAGCCACATTACTCCGACGAAGCCCAACGTACCGAGATCGAAGCCACGCTGGTCGGCCTCAAGGCCCATATCGCCCGTCAACTGGCCTCCGACGAGGAGTTCGAGCTGCCGTGCGAACTGGACCTGGGCGACGAACCGGACGATTCGGAGCTGCGTGGCTGGTGCATCGGTTTCATGGAAGGGGTCTTCCTGCGCGAAGCTGCCTGGTTCGAGACCGCCGAAGAGGAAGTCAGCGAAATGCTGCTGCCGATCATGGTCGGTTCCGGCCTGTTCGACGAGCAACCGGAGTTTTCCGACATCGCCGCGGACGCGAACCTGATGGATGACATGATCGTCCAGATCCCCGAAGCCCTCACTGCTTTGTACTTGCTGTGCAACGCCCCGGACGAGAAACCGGCGATCCTCAAGCCGCGCCATCACTGAGTGCCCGGGTGTCGACGCCCATTGGCAACCGTCCGCTGATCCTGCGTTACGTTCTGCTGGCCATCGGCTGGCTGAGCGTAGTGCTGGGGGTCATCGGCATCTTTCTCCCGGTACTGCCCACCACGCCTTTCCTGCTGCTGGCTGCCGGCTGCTTTGCCCGCAGCTCGCCGCGTTTCTACCAGTGGCTGGTCGGTCATCCTCGTCTCGGCCCGTGGATCCGCGACTACCTCAGCGGCAACGGCATCCCGCTCAAGGGCAAGGTCTACGCCATCGGGCTGATGTGGGCGAGCATTCTCCTGTCCTGCTACCTGGTGCCACTGCCGTGGGCGCGGGGGTTCATGTTGACCAGTGCGGTGTTGGTGACGGTTTACATTCTTCGACAGAAGACGTTGCGCAAACCTTGAAGACACAGACCTTGTCGTCAACAACGCCGCACCTGCCGGCAAGGCCTGTGGGAGCAAGGCTTGCCCGCGATAGCGATCTCAAGGATGCCATCGCGAGCAAGCTTTGCTCCCACAACCCGAAGGACTACTCCCTCCAGTCACAAAACCCGCCATCTCCAACCAGGAAATGACGGGTTTTGCCGTTACAACTCACCTCACACCGTGTCCACCTTCAACGAGTGATCATTCAACATCCCGTTGATGATCGTCGCCGTATCCGCCCCACCGACCAGACCGCCGGCCCCGGGCGTGACGCCGTAATGGCTGGCGAGGTTGACGCCGGCCAGATCGATGGTCTGGTTCGGCGTAGCACCGGCGGTGGAACTGACGTCGATGCTGGTCATGACCGACGCACCGCTGCCGGTGACGGTAAAGTGCAGGTAATCATCCAGCGACGCCGTGCTGCCGCTTTCCCCAAGCAGCAATTGGGACAGATCGAGCTTGTCCACACCGGGCGTGAAGTCGGTGATCACATCGTGGCCACTGTTACCCGCTTGCCATTGGAAGGTATCGGCGCCACTGCCGCCGGTGAGGGTGTTGTTGCCCAAGCCACCGATCAGCAGGTCGTCGCCGCCGCCACCGTTAAGCACATCATGGCCCAGGCCACCGTCGATACGGTTGTTGGCGCCGTCACCGGTGAGGGTGTCGTTGAAGTTCGAGCCGACGAGGTTTTCGATAGCGGTCAAGGTGTCGGTGCCCGCCCCAAAGGTGTTTTGTGCGGCCAACAACCCCAGATTAACGGTGACGCCAGCCGTGGCGTGGGCATAGCTGGCCGTGTCGTTGCCGGTGCCGCCATCGAGCAGGTCATTGCCCGCACCGCTGTAGAGCAAGTCATTGCCCGCCCCGCCGTGCAAGGTGTTGTTGCCTGAACCGGCGCTGAGGATGTCGTTGCCGTCGCCAGCGTTGAGGGTGTTGTCACCGTTGCCGGCCAACAGCACATCGTCCCCGCTGGTGCCCGTCAGGGTATGACCGGCCTGGTAGGTGATATCCACTGCCGCGCTGTCGCTGCCGCCGTGGTTGTCGCTGGCGGTGTAGGTGCCGTGGTAGTCCGGCGTGCTGTCCTGGGCGCCCGCGTAGTTGACGGTCAGGGTCAGTTGATAGTTTTCCGCGCCATTGACGTTGCCATTGCCCGGGTTGGGGATGTTAGTGACGTGGATCTGGTAATCGCCATCGGCCGCCGCAGTGAACGAGGCCCCGTCGGCGATCGCGATGAACGGCCCGCCGTTGAGTGAGTACTCCAAGGTGATATGCCCGGCCGCCAGGTTGTGGTCCAGGGTCAGGGTTTCCCCCTGCTTGAGGCTGATGTTGAGCCGGTCTTCATCGTTGGCGTTGTTGTTGGACACCATCCCCAACGCCCCGCTGACCACCAGCATCGCGGTCATGCTCGCGGCATTGGCGACGAAGGCGCTGCGGTCGAGGTTGATGGACTGCACATTGTTGCCGGTGAAGCTGACCGTTCCGGTGCTGCCGGTAAAGTCGCCACCCTTGACCGTCCAACCGGTGTTGAAGCTGGTCGGCGCGGCAGTGAGCGGATCGCCGTTGGCGTCGCTGTCGTTACCCAGCAGCAGTTCCCCCGGCACCACGATATTGCCCGACAGCACATTGGTGATGACGTTGTCGTCCACTGCCACGGGCGGGCTGTTGGGCACGACTTTGATGACCAGGTTGGAATTCGCCAGGTCGCCGTCGTTGTCGCTGACGGTGTAGCCGATGCTTTCGGTGATCAACGTGCTGGTGGTGGTCTGGGAGGTGTAGCTGTATTCGCCGGTGTCGAGATTCATCACCAGCGTGCCGTCATGCTCGGTGGCAATGCTCAGGGTGTTATTGAGGGTATTGAAGGTGCCATGGTCGGCCCCGCCGCTGACCGTCAACGCGCCCTGCCCGCCATTGGCGGTCGGGTCGTAGCTGTATGTGGTGCCGTCGACCACCAGGCTCTTGACGAATCCCCCGTCGGCGTCGAACGAGCCGCACTCGCCTGACAGGCTGCCAGTGACCGGCACCCCTTGCACAGTGCCGGAGAGCACCGAGTTGAGCTGGTTCAAGTCGGTGACCACCACTGCGTTGGTGTCGGTGTGGGTGCTGCCGTCGTAGGCCAGCGGGTCGAGGTTGGCATTGCTGACACCGCTGCCCAGGCCGATGGCGTAGTTCTTGATGCCGTTGGCGTCGAGGAAAGCTTTCCAGGCCGTTTCATCCGCCGCACCGGTTTCCTGGCCCGACGTCGGCTTGCCGTCGGAGAAGAAGTAGCCGATGTTCTGCGCCCCGGTCAGTTGCCCGGAGGTGACGAACGCGGTCTTGGCCGCCGCCACCGCCGCATCGTAGTTGGTGCCGCCACCCGCCGTCAGGCTGGTGAGCAGCGTCTTGGCGGTCGCTACGTCGACCCACACCGAAGTCTGGTCGGTGGCACTGCTGCTGAACGTCACGAGCTGGACTTTCACCTCGCCCAGGTCATCGTATTTGTCGAGCAAGGCGCTGATGGCCTGTTTCGCCAGGTCCAACCGCGACAGCCCCTGTACGCCGGAAGGGTCGGCCATGCTGCCGGACACGTCGAGCACGATCAGCAGGTTCGAATCGACCTCCACGGCCGCCACCGAACGCTCGGACGCAACGGCGCTGGGCACGTCATCGACAATGCTCACCACCAGGCTGCCGCTGGCCTTGTTACCCAAGGCATCGGTGGCCTCATAGGTGAAACTTTCCGTCAGCACGTTCTGGCCGTCGTTGGCGCCAGGGGTCGTGGTGGCCGGCGAGGTCAGCGTGTAGGTGTACGTACCGTCGGGGTTGAGCAACAACTGGCCGTGGGCACCGGTGGCACTGCCCACCAGGGTATAAGTCAGCGCCCCGGTGGCGCCGGTCACCGAACCTTCCAGGGTGCCGGTGGCGGTTTCGCCGCTGGCATTTGGATCGCTGCCAGTGACGGTGGCGGGCGCCAGGTCCTGGCCGTCCTGCTTCAAGTCGAGGGCTTTTTCGTAGACTGTCACGTCCTGGTCGGTTTCGGCGACGAGGCAGCTATTGTGCACGTCGATGGTGATGGTCGTGGTGCTTTCATCGCCATCGGCGTCGCGCACGGTGTAGGTGAATACATCGGTCGCGCCGGGCGCTCCCACGGCGTCCGGATTGCTGTGGTAGACGGCGTTGCCATTGGCGTCCAGTGTCAGGTAGCCGTAGGCGCCGTTGACCTGGCTGTCCAAGCCGCCGACGGCGGAGGTCGACGTGTCGTTGCCGGCGCGCACGCCGATCACCGCGCCACCGTCGGCGCCGAGCACGTCGTTGTCCAGCACATTCCCGCTGACCGTCCCGCCCTCCACCACCGAAGCGCTATCGCAGTAGGCGGTGGGCGTGTCGTCAACGATGTTGATGACTATGGTGCTGGTGGCCGTGTTACCCAGCGAGTCCGTGGCCTGGTAGGTGAAACTTTCGCTCACGACATTCGAACCATCGTTGGCGTGGGGCGTGGTCGTGGCAGGCGACGTCAGGGTATAGGTATAAGAGCCGTCCGGGTGGAGCGACAACTGGCCGAAGGCGCCTGTGGCACTGCCCACCAAGGTGAAGGTCACCGCGCCCGACGCCCCCGTCACCGCCCCCGCGAGGCTGCCGCTGGCGGTTTCGCTGGTGGCGCTCGGGTCGCTGCCGGTGACGGTGCCAGGGGCCAGGTCTTCACCGTCCTGGTTCGGGTCGAGGGCTTTTTCGTAGACCGTGATGTCGCGGTCGGCTTCGGCGACGAGGCAGCCATCGTGCACGTCGATGGTGATGGTGGTCGTGCTTTCATCGCCGTCGGCATCGCGCACGGTGTAGGTGAACACATCGGTGGCACCGGGCGCACTGACGGTGTTCGGATTGCTGTGATAAACCGCGTTGCCGTTCGCATCCAGGGTCAAGTAGCCGTAGGCGCCATTGATCTGGGTGTCGAGACCGCCAATCGCCGAGGTTGAGGTGTCGCTGCCAGCGCGCACACCAATGACGGCGCCGGTCACGGCCGGTCCGTCGGCGCCGCCTACGTCGTTATCGAGCACGTTGCCACTGACCGTTGCGCCTTCGTTCACCGAGGCGTAATCGGCATGGGCGGTGGGCAAGTCATCGACAATATTCACATCGAGATTGCCCGTGGCGGTGGTGCCATTGTCATCGGTCGCGACCACCGTGAAATGTTCGCTGAGGCTGTTGGCGCCGTTGCCACTCGGATGGGCTTCGTTGTCCAGCAAGGTGTAGCTGTAGCTCACCACGCCAGTGGCGGCGTTGTAACCGGTGATGGTCAGGGTGTTGCCCAACGCGGTGGTGATGGACTGAGGGAAACCGGCGAGCACACCGCCCGTGACCACGTTGATGCCGCCAACGCTCAAGGTCTGCACGCCGTCCAGCGCGGTGACGGTGAAGGTGCCGCTCTGAGTCAATGCCGAGGCATCCGGGCTGCTGCCGTCGCTGAGGTGTTTCTCCTGGACGGTCAGTTCACCGCCTTCGCTGTCGAGGCCGGTAATGATCACCGGATCGTCGTTGTTGTGGATTTGCAGCACCAGGTTCGCCGTGCTGGTGTCGCCGTCGGCATCGGTCAGGGTGTAGGCGAAGGTTTCGCTGCCGCTGCCTCCGCCGTGCAGGCCTTTGAAATCGACGTTGGCGGTGTCGAGGGTGTAGGTGTAGGAACCGTCGGCGTTCAGCACCAGGGAGCCGTAAGTGCCGGTGAAGGTGCCCGGCGTGACGGGACCGGAAGCGATCTGGTCGGCGCCTTGGGTGTCGTTGGTCAGGACGTTGCCGGTCAGGGTCAGGTGGCTTTCCGACGCAGTGCTGGCGTTGCTGTCGTCTACGGCTTTGGGCAAGTCATCGACGATGTTCACATCGAGATTGCCGGTGGCGGTGGTGCCATTGTCGTCAGTCGCGACCACCGTGAAATGTTCGCTGAGGCTGTTGGCGCCGTTGCCACTCGGATGAGCTTCGTTGTCCAGCAAGGTGTAGCTGTAGCTCACCACGCCAGTGGCGGCGTTGTAACCGGTGATGGTCAGGGTGTTGCCCAACGCGGTGGTGATGGACTGCGGAAAACCGGCGGCCACGCCGCCCGTGACCACGTTGATGCCGCCAACGCTCAGGGTCTGCACGCCGTCCAGCGCGGTGACGGTGAAGGTGCCGCTTTGGGTCAATGCCGAGGCATCCGGACTGCTGCCGTCGCTGAGGTGTTTCTCCTGGACGGTCAGTTCACCGCCTTCGCTGTCGAGGCCGGTAATGATCACCGGATCGTCGTTGTTGTGGATTTGCAGCACCAGGTTTGCCGTGCTGGTGTCGCCGTCGGCATCGGTGAGGGTGTAGGTGAAAGTCTCGGTGCCGCTGCCTCCACCATGCAGCGCGACGAATTGCGGGTCGCTGGTGTCGAGCGTGTAGGTGTACGTGCCGTTGGGGTTGAGCACCAAAGTGCCGTAGGTGCCGGTGAACGTGCCGCCGATGATCGGCCCGCTGTCGGGGCCGGTGGGGATACGGTCGGCGCCCTGGTGGTCGTTGGGCAATACATTGCCGGTGAGGGTGACCAGGGTTTCCGAAGCGCTGCTGGGGTGGCTGTCGTCGATTGCCTGGGGCACGTCGTCGGTGATGTTGACGTCCAGGGTGCCAGTGGCGGTGTCGCCGTCGGTGTCGACCGCCACGATCGGGAACTGTTCGATGATGCCGTTGGCACCGCCGCCTGCGGGATGGGTCTCGGCGCCCGTGAGGGTGTAGCTGTAGCTGACCACCCCAGTGGCCGGGTCGTAGCCGGTGATGGTCAGCGTGTTGCCCAGCGGCGAAGTGATGCTTTGGGGGAAGCCTGTGGGCACGCCGCCCGCAATCACGCTGATGCCACCGATGCTCAGGCTGCTCAGCCCGTCAGAAGCGGATACGGTGAAGCTGCCGCTTTGCACCAGCGCAGCCGGATCGGGCGCCGAACCGTCGGCCAGGTTGGCCTCATGGGTGGTCAGTTCGCCGCCTTCCACGTCGACCCCGTCGAGGGTCACAGGGTTATCCGGCGGAGTCACCGGCGGCACGGTATTGTCGTCGCCATTGTTGTCCGGCTCAGCCGCCAGGCGCAGGTCGGGGAATTCAGGTACCCCATTGAACCCGGCCGTGGGGAAACCGATGTGCGGTTCGACCCGACCGCCGACTTCCTCCAGCAACACAAAGCTGTGCCCACCGCCCAGGCCACCGGGGGTGTTTCCCGCCCCTGGGCCTGCAGCCGTGGCTTCGCCGGCCTGGGTCGGGTCAGCGCCAGCGGCAATGGCTTGTTGCAGTTTCTGCACATCGGTCAGTTGCGCATCACTGGGCGTCGCCGCGTCGGGCGTATCGACATGAGGTGCCTGGTTGGCGAGCAACTGCGGGGTCAGCGTCAGATCGCTTTCACGCCCCAGCGTCAATTCATGGCCGTTGTTCAGATGTACGGCCACGGCGCCTTCGGCACCGGTGATCAGGTGCTCGCCGGCATACAGCCGATCACCTTCGACCAAGGGCCGCCGCAGACCGCCTGCCGCCTCTGCGAAAACCTGCCCCACCACTTTGCTGACGGTACCGATGAGCGCTGCCATGTGCATTTCCTCCGCTGCCAACCGCAGTCGGCACCTGTCTGGGTGAAGAAACCGTGCTCAGGATGGCGCCAGGAAAGCTGGAAAATCTGCCAGTTTTCGCGGGGCTGGAAGGCGCTAGCCATTCGCCACAATGACAAAAAACCGTCACCAAAACCCCGTTCCCATGTTGCCCTTTCGGCACATCTCCACATCGTTCGAAAATTTCCACAGAACTTTTATTGACGCCTAAAAGCCGTCAGAACCCGCAGATTCAAAGGCTTTCGTCCTGAACAATGTGCCGCTTTTTTCCAAGCACATAAGTTTTTTTCGACATAAGTCTTATGAAAAATTCTTCTTAGGTTTCCCGCAGGATGTTCTTAGCTGTGTTGTTACAAGGTTGAAACGGTTTCGACCCTAAATACGACAATTTATTGACGACAACTCAGCACTACCTACCTAAGGAGATGTACCCCATGCGCGTTCTACACCCCCTTTGCAGCGCGGTTCTGTTGGCCACGGCCTGCTCTTGCGCACAGGCCATGTCCTTGACCGAAGCGATCCAGAGCACGATCGCCACCCACCCGGAGTTGGCACAGCGGGTGGACAGTCGCCGGTCGGCCAATGAAGACGTCAAGGTCGCCCGGGGGGGCTTCTTCCCGTCAGTGGATTTGAACGCCGGCTATGGTCGCGGCTACACCGACAACCCCAATACCCGCGCATTGGGCAATCACCACACCAATATCCTGACGTACACCCAGTCGGAGCTGCGCCTGCGGCAGATGATCTTCGACGGGTTCAACACCGCCAATGAGGTGGAGCGCACCAAGGGCGTGGTCAACTCCCGCGCCTATTACGCCCAGGGCACCGCCCAGGACCTGGCACTGCGCACCATCGAGGTCTACCTGGAGGTGCTCAAGCGCCGCGAGCTGGTGACCCTGGCCAAGAACAACCTGCAAGCGCACCTGCGGGTCAACGACCAGATCGGCCTACGCACCCAGCGCGGTGTAGGCAGCACCGCCGACGCCGACCAGTCCAATGCCCGCCGGGCCCTGGCGGAAAACAACTACGACACCGCCGAGGTGGACCTGGCCGACGCCGAGGCCAACTTCTATAGCGTGGTCGGGCGCATGCCCGATGAGCTGGAAGCGCCCCCCTCGACCAAAGGGGAAATCCCCGCCGACCTGCGCGAAGCCCAGCAAAGCATGGTGGACAACAACCCTTACCTGAAATCGGCCCAGGCCGACATTCAGTCCGCCGAGAGCCAGTACGAAGTGGCGAAGTCACCGTTCTACCCGCGCTTCGATGCCGAAGCGGCGGTGGGCGCCAACAACAACATCGGCGGTGAAGAAGGCCATGACAACACTTGGCGGGTGGGTATCGTGATGAACTACAACCTGTTCCGCGGCGGCAGCGACAAGGCGCGCCTGGCCTCCAACGCCCATCAGATCAACCAGGCCACGGACATCCGCAACAACGCCCTGCGCCAGCTCAACGAAGACACGCGCCTGGCCTGGAACGCGATGCTCAATGCCCGTAAGCAGACGCCCACCGCCCGCGAATACGCTGAGACCACCGCCCGGGTACGCGCCGCCTACCAGGACCAGTTCGGCCTCGGCCAGCGCACCCTGCTCGACCTGCTCGACAGCGAGAACGAGCTGTACAACGCCAACCGTCGCTACACCGAAGTGCGCTACACCGAGGAGTTCTCGATGTACCGGGTGCTGGCGAACATGGGCCAATTGTTGAGCAAGCAGCGGGTCGTGCTGCCGGCCGACACAATTGCCCAGACCGAGGTCAAGAACCAGGCACGGCTGCCCGAACTGAAGTAGCCCCCGAAAATGGGAGTGAGCCATTGTGACCAGCATGGAACCCACAAGCCCCGGCGCCGACCCGCGGCTGAATTTCGATGACCCCTTGCTGGATGGCTTGTTGATTCTCTGCAAACTCCATGGCGCGACGGCCAGCCGCGCCAGCCTCAGCGCCGGGCTCCCTATGGCGCACCAACGCTTGAGCCTGGACCTGCTGCCACGCGCAGCGGCCCGGGTCAGCTTGCAGGCACGGGTGCTGCGTCGCGAACTGACGGCAATCTCGCCGCTCAATCTGCCGGTCATGCTGATCCTGGCCGGGGGCCGTTGCGCGGTGTTGCGACGCTGGGGCGAGGACGGCCAGGCACTGATCCTGCCCAGTGAAGCCGATGGTGGCGAGCAATGGGTCAGCCGTGAAGAACTGGCCGCCGACTACAGTGGCCAGGCCCTGTTCGCCCGGCCACGCCATGAACTCGAGGATCTGCGCACACCCTTGGTGCCACGGGTCGAGGCGTGGTTTCGCGACACCTTGAAACTGTCGCGCTGGCTATACAGCGACGCGATCCTGGCGAGCTTGCTGATCAACCTGCTGGGGCTGATGGTGCCGCTGTTCGTCATGCAGACCTACGACCGCGTGGTGCCGAACCAGGCCACATCGACTCTGTGGGTGCTGGCCGTGGGATTGCTGATCGGTACCGGTTTCGAACTGGTGCTGCGGGTGGTGCGTGCCCACCTGCTGGACACCGCCGGCAAGAAAACCGACGTGATTCTCTCCGCCACTCTGTTCGAACGCATCACCGGCATGGC
The DNA here is from genome assembly GCF_025336485.1 of Pseudomonas citri. GTDB lineage: Bacteria > Pseudomonadota > Gammaproteobacteria > Pseudomonadales > Pseudomonadaceae > Aquipseudomonas > Aquipseudomonas citri. The sequence continues at coordinate 354,102 of NZ_JAODAB010000002.1, forward strand.
GATGAAGGCCAGGCCGGCGACCATCGGCGGCTTCGCCCAGAGCATCCATGACTTCCAGGGCCTGCGCGAGTTTCTCACCGCCGTGACCCTCACCAGCCTGATCGACCTGCCCTTCGCCGTGCTGATGCTGCTGGTGATCGGCCTGCTCGGCGGCTGGCTGGTGGTGATTCCCGTGGTGGCCTTCCCCATCACCATTGTCCTGGCGATGATCATCCAGGCACGCCTGCGCGACACCGTGCAAAAAAGCCTGGCCCTGGGCGCCCAACGCCAGGCCTTGCTGATCGAGACCCTCAGTGGCCTGGAGACCCTCAAGGCGTGCAGTGCCGAGAGCGAACGCCAGCATCAGTGGGAGAGCACCCACGGCGCCCTCACCCGCCTGGACAGCCACGCGCGCAACCTCTCGGCGCTGGCGACCAACGGTACGTTGTTCCTGCAACAACTGGCGGGCATGGCGACCATCGTCGCCGGGGTCTACAGCATCATCGCTGGCAACCTGAGTGTCGGGGCACTGGTGGCCAGCTACATGCTCGGCAGCCGGGTGCTCGCACCGCTGGGCCAGATCGCCGGCCTGATCACCCGCTACCAACAAGCCCAGCTCACCATGCGCAGCACCGACGCCCTGATGGCGCTGCCCCAAGAGCGCGATGCCAGCCACAGGCCGCTGGATCACACCCAACTGCAAGGCGCATTGGACGTCACCGGAGTGACCTTTCACTACAACGGCCAGAACACCCCGGCGCTGACCAATATCAGCTTCAGCCTCAAGCCCGGCGAACGGGTCGGCATCATCGGTCGCAGCGGCTCGGGCAAAAGCACCCTGGCGCGCCTGGTGATGGGATTCCATGAACCGCAGGAGGGCCAATTGCTGCTGGACGGCCTGGACCTGCGGCAGTTGGACGTCGCCGACCTGCGCCAACAGATCGGTTATGTCGCCCACGACCTGCCGCTGCTGGCCGGCAGCCTGCGGGACAATCTCACGCTAGGGGCGCGCTACATCAGCGACGCGCGCATGCTGGAAGTGGCGGAACTGACCGGCGTCACCGAACTGGCTCGCCAGCACCCGCAAGGCTTCGACCGCCCGGTGGGCGAGCGCGGGCAACTGCTGTCGGGCGGCCAGCGCCAGGCGGTGCTGCTGGCCCGAGCGTTGCTGCTCGACCCGCCGATCCTGCTGCTGGACGAGCCCACCAGCGCCATGGACAACAGCAGCGAAGACGTCCTGCGGCAAAAACTCCACGCCCGCGTCCAAGGCAAGACCGTATTGCTGGTCACCCACCGCACCTCGATGCTGAGCCTGGTGGACCGGCTGCTGGTGTTGGACAACGGCCGGATCGTGGCGGACGGGCCGAAAGAGGCGGTGATCGAGGCGTTGCGCAAGGGGCGGGTGGGGGCTGGAACGGTGTAAACCGTTCTAACGTCAGCACAACCTGTGGGAGCAAGGCTTGCCCGCGATACAGGCGCCTCGGTTCCAGCGAGACCGCACTCGCTTCATCGCGGGCAAGCCTTGCTCCCACAGGTAACCCTGCCAAGCCACAAGAATGTATTCGGTTTTATTTTTTCTAACCAACGGGTACCGCCCCATGTCCGCTCAAACGCCCGACCCAGTCGCCCGCAGCTACTTCGGCAGTTTCAGCAAAAGCGCCGAGAGCGAGTTCATGCCGGAAACCGCCGGGGCCACGTTGCAGGACTCGCCCCGCCGCTCGCGGATCACTGTCTGGCTGGCCGCCGGATTGATCGTCACCGGCTTGGTCTGGGCCAAACTGGCGGTCTTGCAGGAAGTGACCACCGGCGAAGGCAAGGCGATTCCATCCAGCAAGGTCCAGGTGATCCAGAACCTGGAAGGCGGCATCGTCACTGAAATCTTCGTGCGCGAAGGCCAGATGGTGAACAAGGGCGACACCCTGCTGCGCCTGGACGACACCCGGTTCCTGTCGAACAAGGGCGAGAGTGAGGCCGACCGGTATGCCTTGATGGCCCAGGTCGAGCGCCTGTCGGCAGAAGCCGAGGGGCGGCCGTTCCAGGTCTCCGCCGAAGTCACCAGCAAAGCCCCGCAAGTGGCCGAGGGCGAGCGCTCGCTGTATGAACAGCGGCAACGGCGCCTGGCGAGCGAGCAACGGACCCTGACCGAACAGTTGCGGCAAAAAACCCAGGAGCTGGCGGAGTTTCGCTCCAAGCAAGGCCAGTTCAGTTCCAGCCTGGCCTTGTTGCAGGAAGAAATGAACATGTCAGCGCCATTGGTCAGCACGGGCGCGGTATCCCCGGTGGAGATCCTGCGACTCAAGCGCAGCGCAGTGGAGATCCGCGGCTCGCTCAATGCCACCACCCTGGCGATCCCACGGGCCGAATCGGCGATCAACGAGATCAAGAGCAAGATCGACGAATCGGAACAGACCTTCCGCTCCGACGCGGCCAAGGACCTCAACGAGAAACGCACGGAACTGTCGAAAATCACCGCTTCGAGCATCGCCATCGACGACCGCGTGTCCCGCACCACCGTGGTCTCGCCGGTGCACGGGGTCATCAAGCAATTGAAGGTCAACACCATCGGCGGTGTGGTGCAACCCGGCAGCGACATGGTGGAAATCGTGCCCCTGGAAGACAACCTGCTGATCGAAGCCAAGGTCCGCCCCCAGGACGTCGCTTTCCTACACCCGGGCCAGAAAGCCATGGTCAAGTTCAGCGCCTATGACTACACGATCTACGGCGGGCTGAGCGCCAAGCTCGAACTGATCGGCGCCGACACCATCACCGACGACAAGGGCAACAGCTTCTACCTGATCCAGGTGCGCACCGACAAGAATCACCTGGGCGGGGATGTGAAACCCTTGCTGATCATCCCGGGGATGGTGGCGACGGTGGACATCATCACCGGGGAGAAAAGTGTGCTGGATTACTTGCTCAAGCCGGTGTTGAAGGCGCGGACCGAGGCGATGCGCGAGCGGTGATCCGGACTCACCTCAACCCTCCATGGTTCTTCTGATAAGTCTGCTCCCCCATCGCCGCAATCTGGCCCTCGATCAACGCTTCGAAGGGCCGCAGCAATGGCTCGAAGCTCGTCGGTGCCTCAAGGGTTTGCAACGCCTGGACGATCGCCTCCACCGTCGACAACGCCCCCGGCCCCGGTGCCTTGCGCAAGCGGTAGCGCGACACGCCGCCTTCGGCCAGCGTCACTCGCGGCAATGCCGCCAACAACGGGTTGAGGTGCAGCAACTTGCGCGCCTTGCGCCAAGTGCCGTCGGGCACCACCAGCAGCAACGGCTCGTCGCTGGGCCCATAGGCGTGCAGCGGCTGCGCATCGTCTGCCGGGAACAACAAGCGCGCCCGGTAACCCGGCTGCTGGAGCAACCGGGGCAAATCCTCGAACACCTCCCCCACGATCAGCTCGGCATTCTGCAGCCCCAACGCCGCCAGCCGGGCCGTGTTCAAGGCGTGGTTCACTTCGCTGGGGTGCTGCAACAACAAGACCTTCGTGCGGCTGTCGAGGCTGGGGATCAACGGGCACAGGCAATGGCTTTGCGGCCGGTGGCAGCGCGGGCAGTGGATTCGGGACATGACGGCACCTCAGGCCTGGTTGAGCTGCGCCTTGAGCAGGTCGCGGAATGTCTGGATCAGCGGCTCGCGGCTGCGGCCACGGCGCATGATCATTGAAAACGGTGCCTGATAGCCAAACGTCGCTGGCAACAGCACGCGCAAATCGCCCTTGTCGACCCAGGCCTGGGCATAGTGTTCGGGCAAGTAGCCGATGTAGGCACCGGACAGCACCAGGATCAACTGGGCCTCCATGCTTTCCACCGTCGCCGCGCTGTGCTTGAAGCCGTGGCGGGCCAGCTCCGCCTGGCTCCAGTAGCCGCGCCCGACCATGCGTTGCTGGGTGATGACGGGGGCGGGAATGCGCCGCTCAGTGAACAACGGGTGGCGATTGCTGCAATACAGCCAGTGCTGTTCGCGGTACAGCGGCATGTAGACCAGCCCACTCATGCGCGTGGAAAACGCGCCGATGGCCAGGTCCAGGCGGTTGTCCTGCACGCCCAGTTGCAACTCATAGGGGCTCATGACCGACAGGTGCAAGTGCACCGCCGGATGCTCCTGGCTGTAGGCGCCGATGGCTTCGGCGAGCGGCAGGGCCTTGTCGCTGACGGTGGAGTCGATCACGCCCAGGTTCAACGTACCGCGCAACTCGCCCTTGAGCGCTGCGGCGTACTGCTCGAACCCTTCGAGTTCGCCCAGCAGGCGCAGGGTTTCCTGATGGAACAGCTCACCCTTGCTGGTCAGGCTGAAGCCGCCTCGGCCACGGTGACAGAGCACCAGGCCCAGGGCCGACTCGAGCTGGCTCATGTAGGTGCTGATGGCCGACGTGGACAGGTTGAGTTCCTGCTGGGCATTGGCAAACCCCTGGTGCCGGACCACGCTGGCGAAAATGCGCAGCAGCTTCAGGTCGGGTAGAGCGTTGGCCATTGGGGTGTCTCCATACAGGCGGGTCACTGCAAACTTTGTGGCAAGAGGTTTATCTGTGGGAGCAAAGCTTGCTCGCGACAGGGGCACCTCGGTTTCAGAAGGAACCGCGTTGAATTCATCGCGGGCAAGCCTTACTCCCACAGCTTCCATCCATCGTTCTGGAGTCTATCGGCCCGCCCGTCATTAGTTTAGAAAAATCTGAACTAACTATTTGCCGCCAGGGATTCTTCAGCCCAACGGCTTTTCGCAGAATCGGCCCCTGATAAATAAAACAACGATGAGGCCCTACCCGTGGACAAGATTCTTCACCAGCCACTGGGCGGCAACGAAATGCCGCGCTTCGGCGGCATCGCCACCATGATGCGACTTCCCCACTTGCCCAGCGCCGCCGGCCTCGACGCGGCCTTTATCGGCGTGCCGCTGGACATCGGCACCTCCCTGCGCGCCGGCACCCGCTTCGGGCCCCGGGAAATCCGCGCCGAATCGGTGATGATCCGCCCCTACAACATGGCCACCGGCGCCGCGCCATTCGACTCGTTGTCGGTGGCCGACATCGGGGACGTAGCGATCAACACCTTCAACCTGCTGGAGGCGGTGCGGATCATCGAGGCGTCGTACCACAAGATCCTCGAACACAACGTCATCCCGCTGACCCTGGGCGGCGACCATACCATCACCCTGCCGATCCTGCGGGCGATCCACAAGAAACATGGCAAGGTCGGCCTGGTGCACATCGACGCCCACGCCGACGTGAACGACCACATGTTCGGCGAGAAAATCGCCCACGGCACCACCTTCCGCCGCGCCGTGGAGGAAGGCCTGCTCGATTGCGAGCGCGTGGTGCAGATCGGCCTGCGGGCCCAGGGCTACACCGCCGACGACTTCGACTGGAGCCGCCGGCAAGGCTTTCGCGTGGTCCAGGCCGAAGAGTGCTGGCACCATTCCCTGGCACCGCTGATGGCCGAAGTGCGAGAGAAAGTCGGTGGCGGCCCGGTGTACCTGAGCTTCGACATCGACGGCATCGACCCGGCCTGGGCGCCAGGTACCGGTACCCCGGAAATCGGCGGCCTGACCACCATCCAGGCGATCGAGATCGTGCGCGGCTGCCAGGGCCTCGACCTGGTCGGCTGCGACCTGGTGGAAGTCTCGCCACCGTACGACACCAGCGGCAACACCTCGCTGCTGGGCGCCAACCTGCTGTACGAGATGCTTTGCGTACTGCCTGGCGTGACTCATCGCTGAGGTGCGCCCATGAACGATCGAGAGCAAGTCCTCACGGCCGCCGCTGAACTGGTCGCAGCCTTCGCCCGCAACGACCGCGACGCCTACTTCGGCGCGTTCACGGCCGACGCGAGTTTTGTCTTCCACACCCTGCCACAGTCCCTGCTGTCACGCGCTGCCTACCAGGCCGTGTGGGACCGCTGGCGTGACGAGGACGACTTCGAGGTGCTCTCGTGCACCTCGAGCAATGCCTTCGTCAGCCTGCAAGGGGACGTGGCGGTGTTCATCCATGACGTGGCCACCGAGCTGCGCCTGCAAGGGGAGCTTCACTTTAGCCAGGAGCGCGAAACCATTGTGTTTCGCCAAGAACAACAAGGCCTATGGCTGGCCTGTCACGAACATTTGTCCGCAATGCCGGAAGGGCTGCCAATCCCTTAGCCAAACAGGCGACGCCCACACTCGATGAGCGCGCCCCAATGATCGGAGCAGATCATGCATAACAATAACGACAACAGCCTTACGCAAATCGAAACCTTCGGCGTCGAGCAGATTCCGGACTACGAACGAACCGCCGGCCCGGGCGATCTGTTTCGACTGATCTTCGGCGGCGCCAACACCTTCGCCACCGCCGTGCTCGGCAGTTTCCCGGTGCTGTTCGGCCTGTCATTCCAGGCCGGTGCCTGGGCGATTGTGCTGGGGGTGTTGCTGGGTTCGATCATCCTCGCCCCCATGGGCTTGTTCGGCCCACTCAACGGCACCAACAACGCAGTGTCTTCCGGGGCGCACTTCGGCGTACACGGGCGAATCGTCGGCTCGTTCCTGTCGCTGCTGACCGCCATCGCGTTCTTCTCGCTGTCGGTGTGGAGCTCCGGGGATGCGTTGATCGGCGGCGCCAAGCGCCTGGCCGGTGTACCGGAAACCGACCTGAGCCTGGGCCTGGCCTACGGCCTGTTCGCCCTGCTGGTCTTGACGGTGTGCATCTACGGCTTTCGCTTCATGCTGTGGGTCAACCGCATCGCCGTGTGGGCCGCCAGCCTGCTGTTCCTGTTGGGCATCCTGGCCTTCGCGCCGACCTTCGACAGCCAGTTCGCCGGCACCGTCGGCCTCGGCCAGCCGGGTTTCTGGGCGGCGTTCATCGGCGCGGCATTGGTGGCCATGAGCAATCCGATTTCCTTCGGTGCGTTCCTCGGCGACTGGTCGCGCTACATCCCGCGCGACACCCCCAAGCGGCGCATCATGCTGGCGGTGATCGCCGCGCAACTGGCGACATTGATCCCGTTCCTGTTCGGCCTCGCCACCGCCACCATCGTGGCGAGCAAGGCGCCGGACTACATCGCCGCCAACAATTACGTGGGCGGCCTGCTGGCGGTTTCGCCGAGCTGGTTCTTCCTGCCGGTGTGCCTGATCGCGGTGATCGGTGGCATGTCCACCGGCACCACGTCGCTGTATGGCACCGGGTTGGACATGTCCAGCGTGTTCCCACGGCTGCTGTCGCGGGTCAAGGCCACATTGCTGATCGGCGTGCTATCGATCGCCTTCATCTTCATCGGACGCTTCGCCGCGAACCTGGTGCAGAGTGTGTCCACATTCGCCGTGCTGATCATCACCTGCACCACGCCGTGGATGGTCATCATGATCATCGGCCTGCTGGTACGCCGCGGTTTCTACTGCCCGGACGACCTGCAAGTGTTCACCCGTGGTGAAACCGGTGGGCGCTACTGGTTCAGCCACGGCTGGAACTGGCGCGGCCTGGGCGCCTGGATTCCCAGTGCGCTGGTGGGGCTGTGCTTCGTCAACCTGCCAGGGCAGTTCGTCGGCCCACTGGGGGAGCTGGCCGGCGGCATCGACATCAGCCTGCCCGTGACCCTGGGCCTGGCCTCGGTGGTGTACCTGGTGCTGTTGGGAGTATTTGCGGAACCGGCGGCGGTGTATGGACCCGAGGACCCGCGTAGCAAGGGAGCGGAGCCCATCGATAAGCCAGTGCTCAGACAAACCGCCTGATCCAGGGCAAACCGTGGCGAGGGAGCTCGCTCCCTCGCCACACAAAAAAAAGATCGCAGTCTTCAGCCGTCTCGCTTGAAACGGTCGAAGACTGCGATCTCTCCAATATCCTGGGGTGTATTTACCGGCGGCGCGGCTGGCGGCGACGTTGCTCGTCATCGGTGCGAATCGGGACCGGTTGCATGGGCGGCTCGATCAAGCCTAGCGCGACACCCAGGTCATGAAGCCAGTTCTGGATTTTCTCTTTCATCGTGGTGCCCCCTCAAGGGTGGTGCGAGCGGCAGAATGCTCTGGCCCCTTCGCTGTGATAATAGTCCGATGTCCTGCGCAATGCTCGTCTCAGTTTGCAATGATCTGTTACTAAAATTGAGCCAAATCCAAAAGCTCCAGTTCAAGTCGATCGTTCGACTGGGCAGCTCAAGCCGATTGCGCCACCCGCCCAGAAGCTTGCGGCCAAGCCCGCTGTTGCAACTCGATCCAGGCGTTCAAATTCGCCCCGACCATGCCTTTGCGCCACATCAACCAGGTGGTCGCGCTGGCGAACGGCTCGGCCAGCGGATGGGCCGTCACCCGCTCCCGGCCCGGCAGGCTGGCGAGCATCGACTCCGACATCAACGCCACCCCGGAGCCGGCGATCACACACGCCAGCATCCCTTGGTACGACTCGATCTCCATGGCCCGGCCCATGGTCGCGTGGTCGTGGGAAAACCACGCCTCCAAACGCATGCGGTACGAGCAACCGCGGCGAAACGTGAAGACTGAGCGGCCCTGCACATCCAGCGCACTGCGCACCGGCGGGTGATCGGCCTCGGCAATCAGCACCAGCCGCTCGTCACACAATGGCACGCCGTCCAGCCCCGCCAGTTCCAGCGGCCCGTCCACCAGCGCGGCGTCCAGGCGCCCGGTGAGCAAGCCTTCCAGCAATTCGCCGCTGGGCCCGGATTGCACCTGCAGATTCACCGCCGGATACGCCCGGTGATAGGCGGCCAGAAGGTCCGGCAAGTGAATCGCCGCCGTGCTGTACATCGTGCCCAACACGAACTCACCGGCCGGTTGGCCGCCCTGCACGGCCGCATAGGCCTGGTCGTGCAAGGCGAACAGCTTGTTCGCATAGTCCAACAGTACTTTTCCCGCCGGCGACAGTTGCAAGCGCTGACGCTCACGCAGGAAAAGGTCCACGCCCAATTGCTCCTCGAGCTGCTTGAGGCGAGTCGACAAATTCGACGGCACCCGATGCAGACGCTCGGCAGCCCGGGTGATGGAACCTTCCTCGGCCACCGCCTGGAAAATCCGTAACTGGCTGAACTCCACGACATTCTCCAAAAAAGAACAAGTTACTCACTATTATTCAATTTTAATGAAAGTCAATCGATTCTAGCCTGACGGTCATCGCCTCAACGCTGGAGAACGACCATGTCACCCCTGATCCGCCTGCTCGCCAGTTTCATCGCCCTGATGATGGCCATGGGCATCGGCCGCTTCGCCCTTACGCCCCAGTTACCTCATTTGATCGGCGAAGGTCAGTTGGACTTGACTGCCGCCGGTCTGGTCGCTGCCGCCAACTACCTGGGTTACTTCCTCGGCGCGCTGGACGCCATGTTTGCCCGTCGCCCGCAACAGGTGCGCCGACGTTTGCTCGGCGGCCTGTGGCTGTGCGTATTGCTGACCCTCGCGTCCTTCTGGGCCTGGGGTTTCTGGCCGCATCTGGCGCTGCGCTTCGGCACCGGCGTGGCGAGCGCCTGGGTGCTGGTGATGATCACCGCCCTGAGCCAACCCTTGGCCGCGCAGGCCGGACGACCTCGACTTGGCGCGTTGGTGTTCGCCGGGCCAGGGTTGGGGATTTTCCTGACGGGCTTGCTGGCCCTGGGTTCGAACCTGCTGGGCCAGGCGTCCGCCACCCTGTGGCTGCTGTATGCCGGCGTGGCGCTGGCGATGTTACTGGTGATCCTGCCGATTCTTCCATCCCCTGTCGCAACCCTGGCCGTCGCCGCGCCGGCCGCGCCCTCCCCGACGCGCGGCATCGCCCGGCTCGGCGTGGTGTACGCCTTGTATGGCGTGGGCTACATCATCCCGGCCACGTTCCTGTCGCAAATGGCGACGGCGCAGTTTCACGGGCAATGGCAGGCCGACCTGTTCTGGCCCTGCTTCGGCCTCGCCGCGGCCCTCGGCGTGCTAGTGGTAAGCCGGCGCCGGCCGCACCCACACACCACCGGTCGTTGGTTGATCGCAACGTTGTGGCTGCAAGCGGCCGGAGTATTCACCTGCCTGTTGAGCAGCGGGCCAGGGCTGGCGCTGGGGGTCATCCTGTGCGGCGCGCCTTTCCTGGCCTGCATGCAACTGGTGATGCAGCGTTCCCGGGAACTGGCGCCCCACGCCACCCAACGCAACACCGGACTGCTGACTGCCTGCTTCGCGGTCGGCCAGCTCAGTGGGCCGCTGCTGGCGGCGCTGAGCAGCCATTTCAGCGGTGGGCTGCAACCGGCGCTGATCGTTGCCGGCAGCGGTCTACTGCTAGCCGGCGGCTTGTTGCTGCGCCCAGCCAGACAGGGCGCGGTGAGCCCTTGCGCCCAGGCCGCCCTGCGTTGATCAGGCCTGGCTGGCAGGGCTGAACGCTTTGTGCACCTGCGCGGCGGGCTCGCGTCGCGCCAAGACGAAATACAACGCACCGCCGAGGAAGCAACCGGTGAACCAGGCGAAATTGGCCATCGGTTGCAACAGCGGCGTGAAAGTGATCGCCACGCCCATCAGCGTCGCCGGCACCAACGCCTTGACCGCCGTCCAGTGGATGCCGCCGCTGTAGTAATAGCGCCCGCTCGGCCCATCATTGAACAGCGACTCAACGTCGATCTGCTGCTTTTTGATCAGGTAGTAATCCACCAGCAAGATCCCGAACAGCGGGCCGATGAACGCGGCCAGCACGTCCAGGGTGTAATGGATCACTTCAGGGTTGTTGAACAGGTTCCACGGCGTGATGAAAATCGACGCCACCGCCGCGATCATGCCGCCGGCGCGCCAACTGACCTTGCTCGGTGCGACGTTGGCGAAGTCGAAAGCCGGGGAGACGAAGTTGGCGACGATGTTGATGCCGATCGTGGCGGTCACGAAAGCAAAGGCCCCCAGCAGCACGGCCACATCGTTGTCGATGCGCGCCACGGTGGCGATCGGGTCATGGAGCATTTCGCCGAACACCGGCAAGGTCCCGGAAACAATCACCACGGTGACCAGCGAGAACGCCAGGAAATTCACCGGCAGCCCCCAGAAATTACCCCGGCGCACGTCAGACATGCTCCGGCAGTAACGGCTGAAATCGCCGAAGTTCAAGGTTGGACCGGAAAAGTACGACACCACCAGGGCCGTCGCGACGATCACCTGGCCGAACGCCTGCCAACCGGACAAGGACTTTTCCGCCAGGGTGAAGCTGATGTGGCTCCAACCCGCCTTCCACACGATCCAGCCGGCCAGCAGGAACATCACCGCATAAACCACCGGCCCGGCCCAGTCGATGAAACGGCGGATAGACTCCATGCCCGTCCAGAACACCAGCGCCTGGACGAACCACAGGCTGAGGAAACCGAACCAGCCCAAGTAGGACAAACCGGCAAAATGCGCCGTTGCGTAGACTTCCATTGAAGGAAAAAACCGCAGAACCACGATGATCAGCGCACTGGACGCCAGGTACGTCTGAATTCCGTACCAGGCCACGGCGATCAGGCCACGGATCACCGCAGGAATATTCGCCCCGAACACCCCGAACGCCAACCGGCAGATCACCGGATACGGCACTGCCGCTTGCTGGCTCGGCCTGGCAACCAGATTGGCGATCAGTTGCACGATGCAGATCCCACCCAACAAGGCAATCAACACCTGCCAACTTGCCAGGCCCAACGCGAACAGGCTGGCGGCAAACACGTAGCCACCCACGCTGTGCACATCGCTCATCCAGAACGCGAAGATGTTGTACCAGTTCCATTTCTGCGGCAGCGGGCCCAGGTCCTCGTTATAGAGGCGGGGGCTGTAGCCGTTGGGCAATTGCTCGGACATTGCGGGGGCTCCTTTTGAGTACCGCCGTGCCCCCGCGTCAACTGCTCACCATACTGCGCACGGGAGCCGGCATGGTTTGTATACGAACCACTGAGCAGAATGCATGCCATAGGAGAAGAATCTGAGACAAACCGGGGAGTGCGGCGAAGGAGAACAGCGAGCAGAAAGGGGGATACGCCCATGAACAGGGCACGAGCGCATGCTAAAGGTGCATAATTTTGTATACAGCTTAGGTCAATCTGGTGGGAGCAAGGCTTGCCCGCGATGAAGACGATGCGTTTTTAGGTACCGCCCTGTGGCGAGGGGATTTATCCCCGCTGGGGCGCGAAGCGCCCCCTAATCCCTCCACCTCAATATGCCAGACAGATTAAGTCGACTGGCTTGGGGTTGCTTCGCAACCCAGCGGGGATAAATCCCCTCGCCACAGAAAGTCTGTTTCCACAGACCCAACCATCCAATCAAAATCAGCTCAATTCGATCCGATCCGCATGAATGACAATCTGCCCACTCTTGTACAGCGCACCAATGGCCTTCTTGAAGTTGCCCTTGCTCACGCCAAACAGGCTGCTGATCAAGGCCGGATCGCTCTTGTCACTGACCGCCAGCGTGCCGTTGTTCTCGCGCAACTTGGCGAGGATCTTAACGTTCAGGCTGGAGGCGGCTTCCTGGCCGACCGGCTGCAAACTCAGGCTGATCTTGCCATCCGCACGGACTTCCTTGATGAAGCCCTTCTCCTGCCTGCCGGCGCGCATGAACTTGAAGATTTCGTTCTTGTGGATCAGGCCCCAGTGCTTGTTATTGATGATTGCCTTGAACCCCATGTCGGTGGCTTCGGCGACCAGCAAATCGACTTCCTGCCCTGGGGTGTAGTTGGCCGGCGTCTTGTCCAGGTGGCGATCCAGGCGCGCCGTGGCGGTGATGCGGCGGGTGCGCTTGTCGAGATAAACATGCACCACGCAGTAATCGCCGACGCTCAGTTGACGCTTTTCTTCGGAGTACGGTAGCAACAGATCCTTGGGCAGGCCCCAATCCAGAAAGACCCCGATGCTGTTGATCTGCACCACTTTCAGGCTGGCGAATTCACCCACCTGGACTTTGGGCTTTTCAGTCGTCGCGAGCAGTTTGTCGTCGCTGTCCAGGTAAATAAAAACATTGAGCCAGTCTTCATCTTCACTGGGAATATCCTTGGGGATATAACGATTGGGCAGCAAGATCTCGCCATCCGCACCGCCATCCAGATACAAACCGAAGTCCGTGTGCTTGACCACTTGCAAACTGTTGTAGCGCCCGATTAAAGCCATGTCCTGATACCCTCATTGCGAGGGCGGCATTCTACCCGGTTTTACCAGGCGATTCGTTGCGCAGCGCTTGATTTTCCGGACGCTTTCGATCGGACGGTGACCATTCGTCAGGCAGCCGACAGCTAGCGTCTTTCGGGGGCGGCGTTGGATCCTATCCAGCGTTGTTATTTAAAACAGGGGTTTAGGGCAGCCTGAGGGCTTGAAGTGCTAAATATTCCAGCCTACTGAAAATATCCAAAGGGATATTGGCCCAGCATCGGTCAGGCATTTACTGTACGATGCACGGCCGATTAATTATCCATAGGTTAATGGCCGCCATGCGCGTAAAAGCATCCCAAAGCAAAGCAAAGCCAGCCCCTGCCGTTGAAACCAGCGAATCAATCAATGACCAGATCGCTGCGTTCCTGAAATCCGGTGGTGAAATCCAACAAATCGCCAAAGGCGTCAGCGGCCAGACATTCGGCCCCTCCAAACAGATCAGCCTCGGCAAGAAGTAACCTTCGCTGCCGGTCCCAAAGCGCTTTGAGCTTCGAAGCGCTTGGACTGCCCCCCTCCCCGCCCCATTTCACCTGAATCGACGAACGGCCTTCCTTGCCAGGTATTGGCCGCTATCCTTTTTAGCCCAAGCCTTCCGATTTTGTGTTCGTTCCTGCTACTCGCGACCGATGGAGTGCAGCATGCGCCTCCCCATTGCCTTGCTGACGATCAGCCTGCTGTCGAGTCCACTGGCCCACGGGCAGGTCTTCCAGCGCGAGCTCGGCGACTTCGACCTCAAGCTCGGCACCAGCCCAAGCCGCAGCATGGCCCAGGGCCTGGTCACCCCCTTGAGTACCGGCTCATTCCATGGCGGCCTGGACCTGAGTCACGACAGCGGCTGGTATGTGGGCCAATGGTCCCCCAGCGCCGGCCTGTCACCTTCCACCGACCTGGAGGTCGACTCCTACGCGGGCTTTAAACACCCCTTTGACCAGACCCTGGGTTACGAAGTCGGCCTGATCCACTACAGTTACCCCACGCTCGACACCTCTGACAGCCAGGAACTCTACGGCGGCCTGACCGTGCTTGGCAGTCGTTTCGGCGCAGCCTTGAGCAACGATCCCGACAAACAGAACAGCACCCTGTTCGCCGATCTGGGTGGCAACGTGCCGTTCGGCATCGGCATCAGCGCCAAATACACCACCCACCAGCTCAACACCCCAGTCTCGGTGGAGAACGGCTATGTAGGCAGTTTCAGCGACTGGTCGTTGAAAATTTCCCGCCCCTGGATGGGCATCGACCTGGACCTGATCTACAGCGATTCCAGCCTCAGCGGCAGCAGTTGCTCGGCCTATTCCGGCCACAACAGCGAATGCGACGGGCTGTTGACCCTGAAGATGGCCCACCCTTTTTACTAAGCGTTACGTATTTAACCATCTGAACTGCCGCCCGCCTGCCATGCTCAAACAAGACACCTACGTACTCGCAAGGACTCGCTCATGTCGCGCTGGTTATCACGCACCGCCATGCTCATCGCCCTGCTGCTGGCCTTTACCGCGTGTAGCCGCATCGGCCTGGCCTACCGCAACCTCGACCTGATCATCCCCTGGACCCTCAACGACTATCTGGAGATCAACGGCGAAAAGAAAGACTGGTTCAACGAACGCCTCAAGGAACACCTGAGCTGGCATTGCACCACGCAGTTGCCCGGCTACCTGGACTGGCTCGATCGCCTGAAAATCATGGTGCAAACCAACCGGGTGACCGACCAGGCGCTACAAGAACGCACCCGGGAAGCCAAGGCCGCCATCGCCGAAACCGCCAGGCAAATCACCCCCTCGGCCATCGAGTTGCTGCAAGGCCTGAACGATGACCAGGTCGATGACATGGACGCCGCGTTCGTCAAGGACCAGCGCAAACGCCAGCAGCAATACCTCAAGCCGACGTTGCAGGAACAGATCCAGGAGCGCAGCGCGCGCATGGAGAAACGCCTCAACGACTGGCTCGGCCCGCTCAACATCGCCCAGCGCCAACGCGTTGTGGCCTGGTCCACCGCCCTGGGCGACCAGAACCAGCAATGGATCGCCAACCGTGCCCACTGGCAGAACCAGTTCAGCGCCGCCGTGGCCCAACGCCACAACCCCGACTTTCCCCAACGCATCGAGCAGTTGCTGGTCAACCGCGAAAGCCTGTGGACCCCCGCCTACCGCGAAGCCTACGACAACACCGAAGCCCAGGCCCGCAGCCTGCTGGTCGACCTGATGGCCGACAGCACCGAACCCCAGCGCGAACGGCTGCTGAAGAAAATCGACGGGGTGAAGAAGGATTTCAGTGATTTGAAGTGCCTGAAAGCAGCGCGCTCCTGAAATCACTGAAATCCAATGGGTGGGGCGTATAACCGTCAGGCAATCTGCGCCTTCGAAGCCAGATCATCAAAGGTGAACTCATCCAACGCATCCTCCTGCTCATCCAACACCTGGCGCGGATGATCATTGCCCGGGATGCTGCTGTCGATCAGGCTCAACAGCCGAGAACCACGAGGCGTCAGCCTGAAATTCTCGCCGTTACCGCCCTCTTCCTCCGGCCGAGGTTCAATAAACCCACGCTCGAGCAGCAACTTTTCGTACTCCCCGGCAACCGTTTTCAGATGATCGAGGTTCTCGATCGCCTCGCCCTCAGCCGCCTTCGCCGCCGCGTACTGTTCCGCATACGGCCGTGGGGTAAAACTGTGGCCGGCGCCGTTCTGCACCTCGTGCAACAACCGTTCGATCAAGTCCCAGTTATAAGTCGTCATCCTGGTCCATCCTCCAAAGAGTGAGAGGCCTACTTAGGGTGTGACCGAGGTGCCACGCCACCGTTCAGCCAGGCTTCCAGGCGGACCGTCTCGCCAACCGACCAACGGTCTGTCGAATTCATTCAGGGTCAGACGACCACTGTTGAACCCCCTGCCTCCAGGAGAAATCACCATGAACGTAGAGAATCATCCAGTCGTCTCACGGGAAGAATGGCTCAAAGCCCGCCAACAACACCTGGCCCACGAAAAAGCCTTCACCCGCGAACGCGACAAACTCAGTGCCGAACGCCGAGCCCTGCCCTGGGTAAAAATCGACAAACCCTACCGCTTCCTCGGCCCCAACGGCGAACTGAGCCTGGCCGACCTGTTCGGTAGCCACAGCCAACTGATCATTTACCACTTCATGTTCGGCCCCGGCTGGAAAGAAGGTTGCCAGGGCTGCTCCTTCCTTTCTGATCACATCGACGGTGCCAACCAACACCTGGCCCACCACGACGTCGCCGTGGTCGCGGTGTCCCGCGCCCCGTTCGCCGAATTCCAGTCATTCAAGCGCCGCATGGGCTGGGCCTTCGACTGGGTCTCTTCAAACGGTTGCGACTTCAACTACGACTTCGGCGTCAGCTTCAAAGCCGAAGACACCGCCGCCGGAAAAGCCACCTACAACTACGAAAAGACCGACACCGCCGAAGGCGAACTCCCCGGCCTGAGCGTCTTCTATCGCAACGAAGCCGGCGAAGTCTTCCACACCTACTCCACCTACGCCCGAGGCCTGGACATGCTGGTCGGCGCCTACAACTTCCTCGATCTCACGCCCAAGGGCCGCAACGAAGACGAGATCATGGATTGGGTAAGGCATCACGATAAGTACGAGGACGCCAAGCCTCACAGTTGCTGCCACGGTTGATGCTGGGTTGCTCACCCACCACCCAGTCGAGCAAAGCCCCCCTGTGGCGAGGGGGCTTGCTCCCGCTCGACTGCGCAGCAGGCGCCTGCTTTGCCTTGATCTAACGCTACGCGACAGGCTTGATGTAATCGGGAGAGCTACGGGGCAGTAACAGAACCAAGACAATGGGCGACTTTCCAGTCGCCCACTTCATCGCATTAACCTGCTCATCGCCGATGGCCCTGCTGGGCTTGCATGTATTGGCGAAGAAGCTGATTGATGCGTGTCTGATAACCCGCACCCTGCCCCTTGAACCACTCCAGCACATCGGCATCAAGGCGAATAGTCACCGCCTGCTTTACTGGCACACGCAGCTCGGCGCGACGGAAGAAATCTTCATCCAATTCGGGGATATCGCTGGTATCAATGTCCGCGTCACTCAACTTGGCCAAGCGCTCCCAGTCAGTTTTCGACGTTTTCGACATAACGTATGGCCTCCTGCTTAGTGGCTTTTCGGGCGGAGATGATGCGGATCACATCGCCCCGCCGCTCGGTGTACACGACCACGCCAATCAACGCTTTGATCAATCCGATAGTGATCCAGCGCTCTTCACCGTAATCCATTCGGCCATCATGCAAAGCCAGCATCGGATGCTGAAAGATGTCCGGCACGTCGTTGAAGTCGATGCCGTGCTTAAGAATGTTGGCCCGGTTCTTGGCTTCGTCCCATTCAAATAGCATGGGACCCTCTGTACTTACTTACGTACATACACAGTACTCCCCTCTGCAGAAATACACAGCCCTTGCTAGCTCAATGAGATGGCCATCGGATCACTAGCGACATTGGAGACAACCCAGAAGACGCAACCGTATTCGGTGCAGGACGCCTCTTTACCGAAGATTACTGTCGTAACCGTCCATCCAAAATCAGACGCATCCCGTAAAAAAGTGCGAAAAGTCCTGTACAGAGGTGGAAACCTCCTGCGAGTCGCAGGGGAGGAAATGGGAACTGGGCCCATCATTACGACGAATACGAAGCCAAGCCCCATAACATGACAGCTACCATGGCTGATACATAAACCAATCCGAGTCGAGTACCGTTCCCCGTGGCGAGGGAGCTGGCTCCCGCTCGACTGTGCAGCAGTCGCCTGCTTCACCTGAACCAAAGCCGACAGTCGCAAGATCAAAGTTCCTACATGAAGCTCGGAAAACGGTGTCTTGTGGCTCAAGATCGGGTCGCCCTATAGTTCTTCGTCGCCCAAAAAGGCGTCCGGGTTTGGCGACCCGCTCTACAGAGAGACTCATCAACTTTCGAGGCTCTTACCATGATCAGATACATGCCCATCACCGGCATCGACTGCACCCCCGCAACCCTGCTCATCGATACCGAAGCTCCACTCGACGTCCTCTTCGAAACCGCCGACTACCGCATCCGCACCGTGACCCAATTGCTGGAGAACATCGCGTTCCGCTCGGACATCAGCTCCGACACGGTGGTGCTTTCCGACTTCTGCAAAATGCTGACGATATCGCTGCGCGATGGGTGTGATGTGATGGATGTGATTGGGCGGCGGTTGCGAGAGCAGGCGGCGGAGTAATGAAAATGGGCGGCCTGTGGTCGCCCGTTTCGCATCAGCAAACCTGATCAGAGACCAGGTGCATTCGTAACAGACACACTACATCAGGGCGGTCAGGCGGCGAGAATGGAGCGCGGGCAGTGCTTGGGCGAGTGCATTGTGTAAAAATTGGATGGTTTGCATGAGTCGGGATCTTACTTTTGTGTGGTGTAAACCAAGCTGCCGACTCATGCAAGCTTCTTCAATATTCCAACTTCTTGATTTCATGTAGGAAAAACTGGGAATTCCTCAGGGACTGCCAAACCAATTAACGCTCTATCAAACTAATGGGAACCTTTGCCTGCTTAAACAAATAAACCTTCTCCACAGGACAGTCAGGATATACCCATTTAGCCCAATTCTTGACGATCCATTCCCTTGAAATTTCTCGAGTTCCTGATAAACGGCTTTCAATAGGTAGGCGCACCACCAAAAGCCCCGCCTTATTACCTGAAGCAACAGCAATAGAATGCCCGTACTGATCATCGGGAATATCAATAACCATGAAGTCTACAATTTCCTCATATGGCCATCGGGCGGGGAGTCGGAATATCTGCCCTCGAGTTATCACTGAAGCCAAACTATCGACTAATTTAATGCCTTCCATTACTTCACCCTCAAATCATGCCCGCCAGACTCATCCTTTGAATCAGGGACAGCAACTAAATCAAAGTAAAACTCGCTAATGTGCTTTCCTGTTTTGCCACTCACTTGCTCGAGCCTACCATGTTGGGTATCCAAAACAAAAAAAGGGGACCAAAAAAAGGGGACAGATTTATTTTCCAGCCTTAGCCCGCGGCCGCCCCTGTCCTCGCTGCTCTACCCTCACACCAACAATCCGCTCTACCTCATCTACGAAACGGTCTGTACCCGTCAATTGGCCTCTTTGCAAAGCGTCGCGGATCAATTGAATTTGATCAGTCGGAATGGCTTGGCGTACAAATTCCTCATACCGACGCCGCCGCTCCATCGAGGTATCCCCCAGGGCCAAGAAACATGGATCAGCGTCTAACCAGCATCTACCAGCCCCATCACCTACCCGACTTCGATAGCTCGACCATGCATAGTCTGCGATATCGGCGACCATGCGAGCACGTACAGGATTCATTTCAATGTAACGACTACAAGCAAGCAAATATGAATCTGAGTGCACCACACTGGACTTGTAACGACTTTCCCACAAGGTACCTGAACGCCCTTCCAAGCGATTTCGATAGCGCGTCGCACGGGCAGCCAGTGCTTTCATTAACTGCCCCAGCCCAGCGGTCGATTCCCCAGGAGCCAGCAACAAATGGACATGATTCGTCATCAGGCAATAGGCGTAGACCTTCACCCCGCATGCATCTTTTAGCTCCCGCAGATCGGAGAGATACCGCTGATAATCTTCTGCCGCCGCAAACACCACCTGCCGATTATGGCCGCGTTGTACTACGTGATGCGGATAATTCGGTAAAACAATACGTCCCATTCTGGGCATATTTGGTTCCTCCATCCGTGGAAGCTTTCAGCGTAGCAGAGGATTGAAAAATAAATCTGTCCCCTTTTCTGGCGTTACCCCGAACGTATCCTTTAGCTCGCATAGATCAGATAGATAGCGCTCTGTCGGTTATGGCCGCGCTGTACTACGTGGTGCGGGTAGTTCGGTAAAACAATACGTCCCATTCTGGGCATATTTGATTTCTCCATCCGTGGAAGCTTTCAGCGTAGCAGAGGATTGAAAAATAAATCTGTCCCCTTTTCTAACACCGGGAAGTGCTTGAGCGCGCGCGTGGTGTAAGAATCGGATGGCTTGCATGGGGCGGGATCTTGTTTTGTGTGGTGCAACACAAGCTGCCGACTCATGCAGGTCACTTCAATACCCCAACTTATTGATTTTTCGTAAGAAAATTCGGGGTTCCCTCAGGGTCTGCCCCCTTTCTCCGCTCCTAGTTACCATATGAAGAAAGAAATCTACCGGCCATCACGCCTTCCACGGAAGAACCGGCCGCCAGTACAGCCATCTCATCCACCGAAATAAAGCTTGAACCTAAACACTCATAAAAACCTGTTTGCAAAACAGTTGATTTTACCGCAATAACACCAAACTCCTCATGCGCGCTTTCAAAGGCAACCCAATCACACGCACCATTACATAAAACAATTGGATAACCAACTGTTCCACTAAAAAAATCTTCTGATTTCTTGCTCAACCAAAAGGCATCCCTATCGACATCACTTCCATCAATGGAAAAACAGGAGCCTGCTAAAGGCTCACCTCCTGAAAATTTTATAAAAATATCCGAGTTAAAACTAGCAACACTCTCCGAAATCAACTTCGCAAAAATATCAACAAAGCAAATCAACGGCCTCTCAAAAAACCAATACGAGAAATCGCCACCGACAAATACATTCATCGGCAAATCTTTATCAAAATTAATAAGCCCTGACAGCTTATCAAGAAAACAAAACAACTCCTCACGCTCAACTTTCAGAATAGTCATCATTACTCCCCTGAAAATCTAATTTTTACCGCCGGTCTTTTCTGGCCATCTATAGTTAATGACGCCGAAGGTTGGCCAGTGGACGTCGACGAGGGATAAAAACGGTATGTCTTTTCACCATTTGTTAACACAGTGACTGAGCCATCCTGAGAGATTGTTTTCTTATAGCCACTAGACTCCAGAGTTTTTATGGCACTCCCCGGAGTAATATTGGCCTCAATTTGTCCTGCACTATTTCGAGTAGCCTTCGGCAAAAACTCAATCGCTGTTACTTCTGCGCCAGCTACCGCACCAAGCCGCCTCGCCAACAAAGCCCTTAATACCGCAGGCGCTCCTGTCAGCGCAAGCGCAGCATCCAGGTCCCAGGTGACATCATTGATGCTACCACCAACGACGGTTGAAACCCTTTGCACCAAGTCATCAAACTCGTCGCGGCTGCTGGAGACTCCAGCGATTTCCCTTAGATAAGTGACAGCGTCTTCACCAAATTGCTCTCTCCAGGCCGTGGGAATGATTTCCGGGTCATTGGCCCAATTAGTGTTGCTAGACCATTGAGAAGCTGTATTGAACAAGCCGGAGTCAACAAACTGAGTCGTCGTCGCCTGAAATGCATGCACCTCAGCACCGTTGGCAACGATAGTGCGCCCGTCGCTCCAGGTAAGCGCAGTGTTTTGGGCTGCTAAGGCCTGGATGCTTTGGGTCGCTGTTAACAGATCTTGGGCAAGCCGCTGACCTTCAGGGTTACCGGGAGGGAAACTGTCCACAAGCGCCTTCAACCGCGCCTTTTCCGTAGCATCCACTTGAGCGTTGGCAGCAAGAAGTAGGACATCTTCCCAAGACATATCCGATCTGGGCTTGCCTAATTTCTCTTCGAGAGCCTTGGCCTCATCGGCAAGCGCTTTCTTCTCCGAGGAATGCAACAACCGGTTATAAGAGGTTGCACTCCCCGCCACCCACGACCCGGTCTGAAGGCTCTTTGCATCCCCACCCTGCGCGGCAGCCGCAAGCACGCCAATCAACTGGGAATTCATCACCAGCAGCTTGTCTCTCTTCTCCTTGGTCATCTCGCTGTACTGCTTGGCCAAGGTATCAACCAGCAACTCGTTGACACCCGCCGCCAAAGCACCAGTCTTGAAATCACCGCCAGCAGCCTCAGCAGCCAGACCACCCATCACCGCGTGCAAACCAACCTTGGCAAGGCCGCCTTCCTTCAGGTCGTACTTCTCACCGATGTCCCCTACCAGGTTGAACCCCGCCGCTGCGAAGGTATTAGCAAGGCTGCTCCGCAGGGCATTGTCGAACTGGCTGTCCCCACCAAGCGCCCGGTCCAGCAAGGTTGACGTGCCGTTCTGCAGCAGTTGGTTGGCGCCAAAGCGGCCAATGCCCTCCAGGCTCGACAGACCACCCTCGGCCACGACTTTGCCTGCGTTAGGCAAAGCGCCTTCCACCGTGGTGGTGGTATTGGTCATTTTGTCGAACAAACCGGCGGTCAATCCCGCTGTAACACCGGACACAAAATAGCCACGCAGGGCATCCGAGGAAGTCACATCGTTGAACACCGCCCCCAGGTTCCCACCGTTGTTGATAAAGCTGATGGTGGCGTTGCTCGCCGCACCCGTTGCGATAGCCGTGAGCGCCACGTTCGCCCAACCTGCGGCCACAGTTGAAGTGGCCACTGTGCCACCGACTACTGTCGATCCGGCCACTGTTCCGGCTGCCATCGCAGTGCCTGAGCCAGCGGTGGCTCCGGCCATTCCCCCAATCAACCCGCTGGCGGCACCTGCGGTGAAATAGACCACCAGAATCGCAACGATCATTTGCACAGCCGGCCCCATGCCGGAGTGGCTGTACTTATAAGAGTCGTGGACTTCCTTCACCTGCCGCCAATCCACATCGCCGCTCTTCTCAACTTCCGCCAGCCACGCCAGTTGCGGGTCCGCGTCAACCATGGCTTGGATCGTCTGGTGAACGGTCTTTTGATCGACTTGCTTGATGTCGATTTTCAGCCCATCAACCGCTTTGATCACCAAATCACCCTTGGCAATCATCTGGGTCTGACGCAAGGTTTCGTCGGTACTGCCCTTGCCCGACATCGAACTCCAGGCCATGCTGGTGTTGCTTTTTGCGTGGTCCTCCTTGTGCAGATCCTTCACGGCTTCGAAGGTAATCGAGCCACCACTGTCCAACGTGATGTCCTTGCCGCTGTCGAGCTTCGCCACCTGATACCGCTGATCACCACCACTCTTGAGCGTCAGATCTCCCCCCGTCGTGATCTCGCTCCCGATGTTCTTCACATCTGTCACTTCATCACGCTGGGTCTTCTTGCTCCCCCAACTCCCCTTCTTCTTCTCGTCGAACAACGAATAGTCGCTGTTCTGCGCGGCCAACAACTGAAGCTTCTCCCCCGCCGCCAGATAGGCCTCATCGCCCGCCGTGATGCGGCTGGACACCATCGTCAGGTTCTTCTTGGCGTTCAGATCAACAGTGCCACCCGCAGTGATTTCGGACTTGACCTGACTGACATGGTCTTCCTGCACCGTCAGTTTCTTGCTCTTGTACAAGAAGTGCTGCTCATCCGCCGCCGAGCTGATGGTGACGTTCTCGGTCGCGGTCATGTCGATATCGCGCTTGGCGTCGATCTGGCTGGCGATGACATTGACGTCATGACCGGCCTTCACCGACAGGTCTCGTCCGGCGCTGACCTGGGCGCCGTATTGGGTGATGGTGCTGCTGTTGCGGTTGACGTCACGTATCAGGCTGTCGACGGTTTGCGCGGCGACGAGGTTGACGTTGCTTCCGGCGGTCAGGAGCAGGTCGCGGCCA
The DNA here is from genome assembly GCF_025336485.1 of Pseudomonas citri. Lineage (GTDB taxonomy): Bacteria > Pseudomonadota > Gammaproteobacteria > Pseudomonadales > Pseudomonadaceae > Aquipseudomonas > Aquipseudomonas citri. The sequence continues at coordinate 377,690 of NZ_JAODAB010000002.1, forward strand.
CTTTTCAGTGCGCCGCCGATGTTGTTGATGTCATGTCCCGCCGACAAACTCAGGTCATTGACGGCTTCGATGCGTGCGGCGCTGTCGGCGAAATCCTTGCGGTCCTGGACACTGCCGTAAGCAATATTCGACGAGGTGACTGTCCGTTCGTTGACCACATCACCCAGCAACGCGGTGGCCGAGACATCCCGGCCGCTGATGATGCCGCCGGCCTTGTTGATCACGTTGCCACCGGCCAGCAGATCGAGTCGATCCCCGGCTTGCATAAGCCCGCTGTTGACCAGATTCTCGCCCGCTGAGGCCGACAGGTTGCGGGTCGCCTTGAGCGTGCCGACGTTGTCGAGGTTCTTACCGGCGATCATCGTGGTGTCGCTGCCCTGGATCAACGCACCGTTGGGCGCGAGGCGGTTGTTGGCATGGGCCAGGTACAGCACCGGGACCAGGACTTGCTCGCCGTTGACCTCGGCGTTTTCCATCCAGACGATGTCGTGGGTCAGGGCGGCGACTTGTTCGGAGGTGAGCGACACGCCGACGCTTAGGTTGAGTTCGTTCTTGCTCGCGATCGCGTTGTTCATCAGGTACCGGAATTGATCCTCGTTGGAAGTCAGTCCGTTGATGAATGCCTGGCCGGTACGGGCGACCACGGCCTGCTGAATCAAGGTTTGCTCGTAAAAGCCATCACCCAGACGCTTGGCGCTCTGGTCCGGGTCGTAGCCGAGGTTTTGCAGCAGGTAGTCCGAGCTCATGAATTGCTTGAGGTTGGTGAGCACCGGGTTGGTTTCGATCAGGTATTTGTGCGGGTTGGCCGCCACGGTGGTGCTGGGCAGGCCTTGAACGCGGTTGAGCGTGAACCCGGTGGTGACGCCAGGGACAGTACTCAAGTCCTGGATTGGACCAATGGGCTGCCCTTGTTGGCGCTGAGTCGTGGTCAGGCTGGCGGAACCCAGGGTCCAACTTTGCGAGTCGCTGTTGGCCGGCGAGCTACCACCCTGCCCGCTCAGGCGGAACAGGCCGTTTTGCCCACTGGGCAAACTGAAGCCTGGCAGGCTCAACGGGTTGACCTGCTGCTGGGACAGATCCGGTGACAGTTGGCGATTCAGCAGCACCACAGAGGGCTGGGTCGCGCTGTAGACACTGGTATTGGCCGAGCGATCGGTCACAGTGGCGGCAGTCTTCTGAACCACCAGATTGCTAATGTCGTTGGAGGCCGTGAGTTTGACCGCACCACCCGCCTGGATGATGGCCGCCGCAACCGACTGCCCGTCGCCCTGCACAGTGATGGGGTCATTGATGCCATAGAACAAACGAGGATCAAATTTACTGACCAGTTCCTCGAACGCCACCGGATCGAATGGCCCCGTGCGCGGATGCAACCTGTTGTAGGCCGCAACGTCATCAATCAGTTGGTAGAAATATTCACCGGTTATCCAGGTACCCGCGCCCACTTCATGGCCGGATGTTCCGGAAGCCGAGAGTGCAGCCTGGTTGGTGATATTGGCGCTGGTGATGGTCAGGTCGTTCGAGGCCGATACCAGGCTGTATTGGTTCTGGAAGTCCGTGCTGTTGACGGTCAGGTCGTGCCCGGAGACGAGGGTCGCCATTGGCGAGTCTGTGCTGACGGTGCTCTCGACAGTCTGATAGATAAATACCGGGCCCCGCACGCGCGGGCTCTCAGGCCCATCGCAATGCTGCACGCACCAGATGGTCATGTAGCCGCCGGTGACCTGCTGCTCCATGCTGAACTTGTCGCGCTTATTGATGACGCTGCCGGCGGCTAAATTGATATCACCTCCTGCCTGGATGCTGCCGGAGCTGTTGAGTACGCTTTGTGCCGAACTGCCCGCCTCGACGCCGGTCACCAGGAGCTTGCCCAAGCTGTAAACGTCGGCGTAGTGGTTGGTAAAGACACCCGTGCGCAGCTTCATGTCCCGCCCACTGAACAGGAAGCCACGGCTGCCGTCTGGGGCCTGGTCATTGAGCAGCGCCGGTGCGATCACCGTGAGGTCTCGGGACGCCGCGATTGCGCCATAGTTGGCCACGCTGGCAGCCGATACCGTCATATCGCTGGCCGAGGACAATTGGCCGTAGTTGGTCAACTGCCCGGCAATGTCTACATTCGTCGTCGCGCCGCCAGCGATGCTTGCCGCGTTGCCCAGGTTCAACTGCGCGGCGCCCACGGTCAGGTTACCGAGACTGGTCAGTCGACCGTTTCCGGCATAGGTCCCGTCAAGCGTCAAACTCAACGTGCCGTCGCTGGCAATCAAGCCATCGTTGCGCCAGTTGCCCCCGCTGCCCACCAGAGCCGTCGTCGCCAGCAACTGCCCGCTGGCGGTCTGCGTAAAGTTAGCGACATTGATATTCAGTGTGCCGGCTTGCAGCACGCTGCTGTTGGTCCAGCTATCAGCACTGAGCGTCAACGCCCCCCGGGTGACAAAGCTGCCACCCGCGTTGATGACATTGTTGGTGGCAATACCGAAGTTGCCGCTCCCGACATGCAGGACGCTGCCACCGGTATTGAGCAGGCTACCAACACCGAGGCTCAAGTCGGTGTTGGCCGTTTCCAAAGTACCGTTGCGGTTATCGAACAACCCACCAATCTGAAATTCCGTCTTGCCACCCGCCCCCAGCGCCCGCAATTGCCCGGTCTGGTTATCCAGGCTGGCCGCCTTGATCGCCAAGGTGCTGTCACTCTCGATAATGCCCAACCGGTTGTTCAACGCCCCGGTCAAATCCAGATCGATCTGGCTGCCGGCAATCTGGCCGTCGTTGTCGCCACTGTTGTCGAAATCGTTGGCCGTGACGCTGACTTTACCTTTGGCGTACAACCCGCCATTGCGGTTGTCGAAGTTGCGGGTGGTGACGCTGGCATCGCCGGTCTGGGCCGAGATGCGCCCGCCGTAGTTGTCGAGGCCGCCCAGGGCGATGAGGTTCAGGCGTTGGGCCTGGGTGATGCCACCTTGGCGGTTGTTGTTCAGGTCGTAGCCGTTTTTCAGCACGCCGGTGAGTTGGGTGGTGAGCAGACCCTGCAGGCTGGCGAGCACGCCGCCACGGTTGTCCAGGTGGCGGGCGACGACCAGCAGGTCGCCGGCCTTGGCCTGGAGGCGGCCGCTCTGGTTGTCGATGTCGTTGGCGACGGTCAGGGTCATGGCGCCCTGGCTTTGCACGGTGCCCTTGCCGTTGGTGAGGCTGGCGGCGTTGATCTGCACGTCGCCGTTCTGGCTGTAGATCAGGCCGTCGGCGTCGTTCTGCACCGCGCCAGTGGCGGTCAGGGTGAGTTGATCATTGGCCGCGACGGTGCCGCGATTGCGGTTGTCCAGGCCAGCGGTGAGCAGGGTCAGCAGGCCCTGGCTGGCGATCTGGCCGCCCTGGTTGTCGATCTGCGTGGCGCGCTCGACCCGTAGCGGGCCGACGCTGGCGAGTTTGCCGTTGGTGTTGGTCAGGGCGCCGAGCAGGTCCAGGGTCACGGCGCCGTTGCCGATCAGTTGGCCGCCGGTGTTGTCCAGGTTGGTGCCGGTGAAGCTAAAAGCGTTTTGGGCGTTGACGGTGCCACCAGCATTGCCGAGGGTCATGGCGTTGATGACCAGGGCGTTGCCACTGTCGATCAAGCCGCCCTGGGCATTGTTCAGCAGGCCGCCGCTGACGGTCAGGGTCTGGTCGCCACCGCTGGAGAGAATGCCGCCGCCGTTGTCCAGGCTGGCGGCGCTGACGGTCAGTTGTTTCTGGCCCACCAGCGCGCCGGCATTGCCGTTGAGCAGCGCCCCGCTGAGGGTGGCGCTGACGCCTTCATCGCGGCTCGACAGGGTGCCGCTGTTGCGGTTGTCCAGGCTTGCGGCGGTCAGGTCCAGGCCCTTGAAGCCGGACATCAGGCCGCCCTGGTTGCTGACGTCGCGGGCACCCACGGTCAGCACGCCGTTGCTGATGAGTTGACCGGCGCTGTTGTCCAGGTCGCGGGCGCTCAGGTTCAGGCTCTGGCTGCTGGAGATTTCGCCGTGTTGGTTGTTCAGGTCCCGCAGGTGCTTGAGGCTGATCAGGCCGGTGGTGGTGATCAGGCCGGCGTTGTTGTTCAGGTCACCGGTGGCGGCACCGAAATCGATGGCGATGGCGCTGCCCAGCAGCGAGCCTTGTTGGTTATTCAGGCCGCTGGTGTTGATGCTCAAGGCTTCGGTGGCGCTGATCAGCCCGTCGCCCTGGTTGTTCAGTGGGCCCGTGAGTTTCAGATCAAGGTTGGCGCGGCTGGTCAGGGTGCCGCCGCTGTTGTCCAGGCTCGCGGCTTCGACGTCCAGCGCAGCGGCGGCGATCAGGCCCTTGAGGTTGCTCAGGGCATTGTCGATGCGCAGGGTCAGGGCCTGGTTGCTCAGCAGTTTGCCGTTGTCGTTGTCCAGGCTTTGCGCGGCCAGGGTGAACGCCTGGGCGCTGGAGATTTCGCCGCCGGCGTTGTTGACGCCCTTGAGGTTCTTGAGCACCAGCAGCGGTGCGTTGATCAGGCCGTTCTGGTTGTTGAGCTGGCCCTGGTTGAGGTCCAGGGTCAGGGCGGTGTTGCTGAAGAGTTGGCCGCCTTGCTGATCCAAGTCGGTGACGCTGGCGGTCAGGATCCCGTTGCTGGCGATGCGGCCGCCGTCCTGGTTGGTGAGTTTCTGCGTGGTCAGGTCGAGGCTGGTGCCGCCGCTCAGGTTGCCGGCCTGGCTGTTGTCGAACGCGCCGGTCTCGACGAGTACCGCCTGCTTGCCGCTGATGGTGCCGTTATTGCGGTTGTCGAGGCTGGCGCTTTTGACGGTGAGGCCGGCGTCGGTGACGATTTCGCCGCCCTGGTTGAGCAAGGCTTCGCCGAGGTTGAGACCCAGTGCGCCGGCACTGGAGACGCTGCCCAGGGTGTTGGTCAGGTTGGCTGCTGTTACCGTCAGCGTGCCTTCGCTGCTGATCAGGCCGGCGACGTTGGTCAAGGCGTTGTCGAGGCGGACATCCAGGCCTTGATGGGCGACGAGACTGCCGCCGCTGTTGTCCAGGCTTTTCCCGATGACCGTGGTGGTGCCGGTGCTGAACAGCAGGCCCTGGGTCTGGTTGACGATTTCCGTAACGTTCAGGCCCAGGTCGGTACCGGCCAGGACCTTGCCGTTGTCGCTGTTGTCCAGCCGAGCAGCCTGTACATCGACCACACCTTTGGCGCCGACACTGCCTTGCCGGTTATCGAACAGACCGCCAATACGCGCGGTCAGGCCACCATCACTGACCAAACTGCCTTCGAGCGTGTTGTCCAGACTCGCGGCCGTGACCGTCAACATCGCGCCGGAACCCAACACGCCGTTCTGGTTGTTCAGCGCCCCGATCAAACCGATGTTCAGCGCCACGTCGCCAGTGAGCTGGCCATCGCTGTTGTCCAGTGTGGTGCCGGTGACCTGGGTGGTTGCGGCGCTGGAGATTTCGCCGTTGTGGTTATTCAACTGCCCGACTGTGGCGGTGAGGTTGCCAGTGCTGCTGACCACGCCTTGGGTGTTGAGCAGTGTGTCGGCGGTCACGGCCAGCGTTTTGTCGCTCAGTACCCGGCCCGTGTTCTGGTTATCCAGGGTCCCGGCTTTGACCGTGGCGGCCTGTCCGGCGCTCAGGGTCCCGCCCTGGTTGTTCAGGGTCTGCGCCACGGTGGCGGTGAGGTTGCGGCTGGCGATCACGCTCTTGCCGCTGTTGTTGAGATTCTGCGCGGTGAGGCTGACATCGCCCGTGGCATTGCGGGTGTTATCGGCATTGACCCCGGCTTCGATGATGCCGCTGTTGGTCAACTGCCCGCCGCTGTTCAAGCTGATCTGGTCGCGCGCGGCGATGCTCTGCCGCACATCCAGCGCGCCGCTGGTTTGCACATTGACGCTGGCGCCATAGACCGCGCCTTGCACGTTGGCACTGGCCGCCTTGACGTTGACCGCGCCGCTGGCCGAGGTGTCGGCCAGGCTCAAATGACCGTTGGCGTCGAGCTGGATATCACCGCCGCTGGCGATCAGTTTGCCGTCCAGCTTCACGCCGACACCGGCCTCGGTGCCCACCAGTTTGATGGCGCCGGCGTACATGCCGCCCAGGGCCGAAGAGTCGATGGCCAGTTGCGGCTTGGCGCTGCCGTCGTCGGCACGGGCGGTGGCGTTGAGGGTGCGGGCGTCGACATCGTTGCGACCGGCGACGAGGGTCAGGTTCCTGGCCTGGATTTCGGCGTTGATCCTGGCGCTGCGGGTGATGATTTCGAAGCGGTCGACGTTGTTGGCGTTCAGGCCTGCGCCTTCGACGGCGACGCTGCCCTGATCGACTTGGTAGCGAGTCAACTGGCCGTTTTCCACCACCGGTTTGCCGGTGGTCAGGGTCGCCTGCGGGGTGTTGATGAAACCACAGCCGTTGCAGGTGATGCCGTAGGGGTTGGCGACGATGACATGCGCCGACTGCCCGGCCACTTCGGTGTAGCCACGCAGTTGGCTGGGGTTGCCGCCGTTGACTTCGTTGAGGATGGTGGTGGCCGCCGTACCCTGGAGGTTCGGGTTGCCGAGGATGATCCCGCCCAGTTGGGTGGTCTGGGTACGGGAGGTGGCGTTGTTGAGGATGACGCCGTTGCTGCCGACGTTGTAGTCGCTGAACTGGTTGTGGGACAGGCCGCTGCCATTGGGCTTGGCGATGTTGACGATGGGCACGCCATTGCCCGCCTGACCGAGCGAAGTACCCGAACCGTTGACCGCAATGCCGTCCGCCTGGGCCCACATCGGTTGCCAGAACATGACGTTGGCCAACAGGAACGCCAGGCCGCGCTTGGGCATGCCGCAGAACAGGTCGCGGTTTTTGTGGGCAGCAGAAGGTTGGCGGTCGTCCATGTTCAGGTCTCGTTGCAGCAAGAATTAGAGGAGTACATCCATCCGGAAATAGATCGGCGCTTCGCGCTCGGTCAGGGCATCCGGACGCTCCAGGGAATGGGCGAAAGTGACGCTGGCGCTCAGGTGCTCACCACGGGCAAACAACTCCAGCGAGTTGCTCGACATGCGCCCGTGCTGATTGCCGTTGTAGCGGTCACCGCGAATCACACCCTGGTCATAGCCGAGGCTGGTGCCGTATTCGGCGAACACCGGGCGCAGCCAGGCCAGGGAGATTGGCCGGCTCCAGCGCAGGTCGTTGCGCCAGTAGCCACCGCTGTCGCCGGACAGCGACTGGTCCTTGTAGCCACGCACCGACGATTGCCCGCCCAGGCTCATGCGTTGCGGGCTGAACAGCACGTCTTCGCTGCGCTGGCCGGTCATCAGGCTGCTGAAACTGAAGGATTCGCCCCACAGCTGGAACGGTTGCAGGTAGCTGAGGGTGGCGGTGTATTTGCGGTAGCGGGCGTCGGCCTGGCCGGGCTTCGGATCGTTGTCGCCCTGGGCATCGAAGGCGCCGATGCCTTGCTGCACTCCCCCGTCCAGGTTGACGAAGGCACTGCCGACACGGCGGCCATGGTTGATGCCGAACTGGGTTTCGCTGAGGCGGTTACTGCTGGTTGCCAGCTTGCTGTCTTCGATGAAATTGTTGGTGCGCAGGTACGAAAGACCCGTGTTGAGGGAGGTCTTGCTCAGGGCATCGCGATGGATCACCCGCTCAACGCGCAGCTGATGGTTCTGGCTGTCGCCGGTCTGCTTGAAATTGAATCCGTTGGCGGCAATCTGCGAGCGGTATTCGCTCTGGCTGTAGGTGTAGCTGACGTTCCACCAGCCAAACGGCAGGTTGTAATAGAGCATGGCGTTTCGAGAGGTGTGCTGGTGGTCGGTCATCGCGTCATGACCGCCGCGCAACATCAACTGATCGGCCAGGCCCAGCGGACTGTCCCATTCAAAACTGCTACCCCACTGCTGCTCGCCCGTGCTGCGCTGACCGTCGTTGCTGCGCGACAGCCCGGCACGCCAGGGCTTTTTCGGTTCGTTGGTAACACGCACTTCGCTGCCGCCGACATTCTGGCCGGGGGTCAGCTCCATCTTGGCCTGGTTCGACGGCAGGCGATTGAGCTGGTCGACCATCTGCTCGATCTCTCGCAGGTTGACCAAATCACCGGCCTCACCCGGAAATGCCATGACCAGCTCACGGTCGGAGAGTTTGCTGTTCTCGGCGCCCTTCAGGCCTTCGAGCCGGCCCTCGACCACCAGCACTTGCAGATGGCCGCTGGACAGGTCCTGTTGCGGCAGATAGGCGCGGCTGGTGACCAGGCCCTTTTCGATATAGTGGTCGGTGATGACCTTGAGCAACTCGTTGAGCTGCGGCACGCCCAGGCACTGGCCGATGTAAGGTTTGAGCAACGCCTCGCGTTCGCCGACGGAAAGACTGTCGGCGCCTTTGAGTTCGATGGTCTTGATCGGGAAGCAACGGCTATCGGCCGGTGCGGTCGGCGGGGTCGGCTTGGCCTCCTGGCCGGGCAGGTCCTTGAGTTCTTCCAGCCGCCTGCGCTGCTCTTCGAGCAAGCGGTTCTGGCGCTCGCGGATGAGATCCGTGTCACCGGGCGTGGGGGCTGCGTGAGCAAGCGTCAGCGGAGAAAGGCACAGCAAAGCCACGCACAACCTCGCCCAGAGGGCGGGTGAGGACATGTTCGATCCCTCGAGCGGAGTGATATCAAAATAGCGGCGCGATGTTAGATGGCCATCATTTTGACGTCAATTAAATAGTCGGGCTTCAAGGCTATCGACGGGACCGTCGGTCTGAAATCAGGCGTCTTCCGCAGTTGCAGGCCATGGACCTGGAGACGGCGAGCAAGGATGTGCCGGACAAGTGCCAGTTGATCAATGAGCGTCTGCAAGAGTTGAAGGAGGCGCAGAAGAAGGTGGGGTGACTGCTGACGCTGGGGGCGAAACGCCCCCCGCAAAAATCTGAGTTTCAACTTTGGATTGTGGAAACCGCCATCATTGGGGCCGCTGCGCCCGAGGCGTCGGACCGCCCCAGCGGAAGTAATCTCCCTCGCCAGGGGGGCTATGTTTGCCTGCTACTTGCCCGCCTTCTCAATGGCGTCCTTATTCTGAGGACCGAAAGAATATTTCTGGGCCCTTTCCTTCATCGTGCGCGGATCCGGCAAACCTACGGTCTCCGGGTTCGCAAAACCGGTTTTGCCATTACCGAGCATGGGATTGATAGCATCGAACAGAAAACTGAAACCTTGTTTAAGCGAGCTCTGGGCAATGCCGTGACACCCCATGCAACCGCCCATGGTCAGGTTTTGAGTGCTGTGGTCATAATCCGGCACCTTGATGTTCACCTGGTCGCGCGCGTTGGTCAGGGTATTGTCACTCCGAATCGGGAATACATTGCTCCCCCGAAACAGCTGTATCCCCGGCTGGCTGCTTTCGACCATGATATTGGCCAGGTAGTAATCCGGATCGGTTTGAGTGCTCGACGGAATAGCCTGCACGCCTTTAAGTCGATAATGCTTCCAGACCGAATTGTTGAATTCACTGCTGCCGTCCATGAGCTGTTTGACCTGGTTGTTCACCGCTTCAACTTCGGAATAAACGGTCAGCGGTTGCACCACACGGATCGGGCCGGCCTGTCCCTCGGGAATCCCGTTACTGTTGGAGTAGACGGGCGGACTCAGACTCGCATTAGCGACGGGCCCTGCCTTCGGCAAAGGCACCGTATAGGTTTTGTTGCCGTCAGAGAAAGTCGCGGTCGGGGGATTTTTTGTAGTATCGAGACCGGGGTAGGCAATCTCGTTGTAGTTGGCGATGTAGTAAAGGCCGGTCGGCGACTTGCCATCGGACAAGGTCAGGGCATCCTCGTGCTCGAACGTGGCGAATATGAAAGTCGGGTAGTTGGGCGTCTTGTGGATGATATGCAGGGCGACCAGCGCGTAGTCTTCATTGTGCGCCACCGGCGCATCGTCCTTGCCCTGATAGGTCACCACCGTCGCCGTATGGTAGCGCCCGCGATTCTGCACCGGAATGTCTGCCAGCTTACGCCATGCCGCCTTGACCTCCACCGCGCCATCGGGCAGCACAACATGATCCGGATAACTGCTCAGGGTTCTCGCGTATTCGTAGACGACGGGGTTGGCCTTGGCCTCAAACAGGATCTGGCTGTCCTGCGAAGGCGCATAGTCGTTTCCGGTCTTGGCCACATTTGGCGGGTTGACCGGGAAAAATATTGCGTTCTGCCCTATCTGGGTCGCCTCGTCCAGATTGTTGTAATGGGTATAGGTGGCGCCTGCCGCCAGAGGTGCACCGTTGGGGAAGTTGATGTAGCTGTATTGCGGGTCGGAACCGAACGGACGGATAGGACCGCCTGCGGAGTTTTTTTGCTCTTTTGCCCCCGGAAACATCTCGGTACGGTGAGCAAAGGTTTGCCACAACAAGGGATTGGGAGATTGTGAGACCTTGCCCGAATCGGCAAAGCTGCTGCCGGGATTGCCGACGCCACGGTTAGCCGGCAACGGGGTCTTGGCCGTATTGTTCAGGGCGAAAAAGCTCCGCCAGGCGAAGGTTGCATAGTCGGTATGGCTGAGACCCGTTGCCAGGTCCGCAGGCAGCTGCGGGTTGTCCGCAGTCAGATCGCTTGTGGTAATGGCATAGGAAACGCCCAATCCCGGCGCGCTCGTCAAGGCCCCGAACGACTTGGAAAAATAAGGGCTCCAGTTGACCCCGTCGGTTGAAGCAAACGTATTGGCGCCACTGCTGATAAAAATGCGCTGTCCGATCATTGTGGCACGGCTCAGGAGAAGCTCATTCGCTATACCCGACAGCGTTTGCTCATCGCCCCAATGACTACCGCGGTCGTAAGCGCGCACGGCTAAATGGCCGAGATCATAGGAGTAGTAAAGCAACAGCTCGCCGTTATAAGCCACCGGCACGATGCTCAGGACCCTGTAAGCGTTTGCCTTGAACCCGAAAGTTGGCTGGCTCCACTGTAGCCCATCGTCCGAGGTCACATAGTAGACAGTGTTATCGTCCTCCTCGCAGTAGAAGACAAACAGTTTCCCGTTGTACACCACAGGACTGTTATAGGCGGCATCATCGGAGGCCGTGACAGGGTTAACGTTGGACCAGCTCACGCCATCTTCGGAACTGATGCTGTTTATTTGAGCCTGGTCGGTAAAAGTCAGTACCAGCTTTTGCTTGAACACCGTTGCTGAAACATTACCCAGGATATTGGCGACGGGGATCGACTGTGGAGAAGACCAATTATTTCCCTCCACCGAAGTGGAAAAATAGATATGAGCGGAATCACTGTCACTGATCCAGAACATATAAAGCTTGCCTTTGAACGATTGCACCACGGGTGTAAACAACCCAACCGAAGTGGCTGGCACGCTGCTGGTTGCAGACGGTGCTCCATTGATGGCATCAGGACTGTCGAATACATCCACTTCGATCCCCACACCTTGTTGAGGAGTGGCAATGATCACACTTTCCGCATAAGTCGATGAGACCGCGAACACACTGCACAGGCACAACATCAGGCGACTGAATACCGCTCTAAGGGTCATGGCGTTCATTCCTTTGAATAATCCTTTGCCAAGGAGCGACCCAGCATTGCAGGCGCAACGCTACCGGTCGTTTTTCCATGGTAGACGACTGTTTGATATCAGCCAGGATCATTCTGGGCCCCTGGACTTGGAGACAGTTGGCTGTTACCAGGTCATGCACGCCAGCTTCTGTGGCGAGGGATTTATCCCCTCGCCACAGGTTCATCGTTTTTCTTAAGTGAACAGCATTAGACTCAAGGTCCGGTTTCTTCAAGTCCTAACGCGCAATCACTCCGCCGCTGGCGCTGCCGGCTTGCGGCGCTTGAGCGGGGCCATGCCGTCCTTGCTGACCAGCGCCGGGGCGTCGGTTTTCGGGCGGTTGGCGGTCTTGCGCTTGGTGGGAGTCTTGGCGGCGGACTTCTTCTTGTCGCCCTTGGCATCGACCTTTTTCTTCTTCGCGCCGACGGCCTTGCCCGAAGCCTTGACCTTTTTCGGTCCGCCGTAGGTGCCTTTGACTTCCTTGATGGTGCGGCGCTCGAAGCTCTGCTTGAGGTAGCGCTCGATGCTCGACATCAGGTTCCAGTCGCCGTGGCAGATCAGCGAGATCGCCAGGCCATCGTTTCCGGCGCGACCGGTGCGACCGATGCGGTGTACGTATTCGTCGCCGCTGCGAGGCATGTCGAAGTTGATCACCAGGTCCAGGCCTTCCACGTCCAGGCCGCGGGCGGCGACGTCGGTGGCGACGAGGATTTTCACACTGCCCTGCTTCAAGCGATCGATGGCCAACTTGCGATCTTTCTGGTCTTTCTCGCCGTGCAGCACGAACGCCTTGTATTCCTGAGCCACCAGACGACCGTAGATACGGTCAGCCATGACCCGGGTGTTGGTGAAGATAATGGCTTTTTCGTAGGTTTCGTTAGCCAGCAACCAGTTCACGATCTGCTCTTTGTGCTGGTTGTGGTCAGCGGTGATGATCTGCTGGCGGGTGGTGGCGTTCAGTTGGCTGACCGCGTTGAGCTGCAGATGCTCAGGGTTGTTCAGCACCTTGGCGACCATCTCCCGCAGGCCCGAACCACCGGTGGTGGCGGAGAACAGCATGGTCTGCTGGCGGCTGGCGCATTCGTCCACCAGGCGTTGCACGTCTTCGGCAAAACCCATGTCCAGCATGCGGTCGGCTTCGTCCAGCACCAGCACTTCGACTTCCTTGAGGTCGAGGTTACCGGCGTTCAGGTGCTCGATCATCCGCCCCGGCGTGCCGATCAGGATGTCCGGGACCTTGCGCAGCATGGCGGCCTGGACCTTGAAGTCTTCACCGCCAGTAATCAGGCCGGACTTGATGAAGGTGAACTGCGAGAAACGCTCCACTTCCTTCAGGGTCTGCTGGGCCAGTTCACGGGTCGGCAGCAGGATCAGGGTCTTGATGCTGACGCGGATCTTGGCCGGGCCGATCAAGCGGTTGAGGATCGGCAGCACGAACGCGGCGGTCTTGCCGCTGCCGGTCTGCGCCGTCACCCGCAGGTCACGCCCCTGGAGCGCGAGCGGAATAGCCGCTGCCTGCACCGGCGTGGGCTCGACAAATTTAAGCTCGGCCACGGCTTTGAGCAGGCGTTCGTGCAGGGCGAATTCGGAAAACACGGGGGCGACCTCGAAGATAGGCAAAAAAACAGCTGCATAGGGTAACGGTTTCGAGCGCGCAGGCCGAGTTTCTTTATGCAAACGGCGACAATCAGTGGCTTTTTTTAACCGCCAGCCGTCATCAACGGTCACCTGGGCAGGCTTAAATGCTCTAATCGCCCGTCGCATCTTTATAGAAGAACCGTTTTCACCATGGACATCAAACAGCTCTGGCTCGACTTCCAAGACCTCTGGGGCGCCCTTGACAAGCATCCGCTCCTGCATTCCGGCCTGGCCCTGGCGGTGCTGCTGGTCATCTCCCTGGTGCTCGGACGCGTGGCCCGCTACCTGATCCTGCACGCGGCCAAGTTACTGGGACGCCAGCCTGCCTTGAACTGGATCAACGACCTGCGCCAGAACAAGGTCTTCCACCGCCTGGCGCAAACGACACCGTCACTGATGATCCAGTTCGGCCTGCACCTGGTGCCCGGGCTGGGCAAGACCAGCCTGGTGTTCCTGGGCAATATCGCCACGGCCTTCACCGTCCTGTTCATGGTCCTGGCCCTCAGTGCCCTGCTCAACGCCCTGCTGGATGTCTATGCACGCACCGAGCATGCCCGGACCCGTTCGATCAAAGGCTATGTGCAACTGACGAAAATGGTCCTGTATGTGTTCGGCGCGATCATCATCGTTGCCACGCTGATCGACCGTTCGCCGCTGTTGCTGCTGTCGGGCCTGGGTGCGATGTCGGCGGTGATCCTGTTGGTCTACAAGGACACCCTGCTGTCATTCGTCGCCAGCGTGCAATTGACCAGCAACGACATGCTGCGGGTCGGCGACTGGATCGAGATGCCCCAAGTCGGCGCCGACGGTGACGTGGTGGACATCACGTTGCACACGGTCAAGGTGCAGAACTTCGACAAGACCATCGTCTCGATCCCGACCTGGCGCCTGATGTCCGAGTCGTTCAAGAACTGGCGCGGCATGCAGCAAGCCGGCGGCCGACGGATCAAGCGCAGCCTGTTCATCGACGCCAGCGGCGTGCGCTTTTTGCACGACGAGGAAGAACAGCGCCTGACCCAGGTTCGCCTGCTGACCGACTACATCAGTCGCAAACAGGTCGAGCTCAAGGCCTGGAACGAAGCCCAGGGCAACGTCGCGGCCATGTCGGCCAACCGCCGACGGATGACCAACCTGGGCACCTTCCGCGCCTATGCCTTGGCGTATCTGAAAAGCCACGCCGAAATCCAACCGAACATGACCTGCATGGTCCGTCAGCTACAGACCACCGCCCATGGCATCCCGCTGGAAATCTACTGTTTCACCCGCACCACGGCGTGGACCGACTACGAGCGCATCCAGGGGGATATTTTCGATTACCTGCTGGCGGTGATGCCGGAGTTCGGCTTGAGTCTTTATCAGCAGCCGAGCGGCATGGATTTGCGTTCGGGGTTGCTGCCGGCGGTGTTGGGCGGGAGTCTTGTTCTGGAGGGGCAGAAACAGGTGGTCTGAATACACCGCTAACCCCTGTGGGAACCGAGCTTGCTCGCTCCCACAGGGGTTGCAGCTGTCTGCCGGTTACTTGGCCTGACGTTGCGGTGCCTTGTGCACCATGGTGTAGGCGTAGTCCACGCCCATGCCGTAGGCGCCGCTGTGTTCCAGGACCAGTTCCATCACCGCCTCGTAAGTCTCTTTGTGTGCCCAGTCACGTTGGTATTCCAGCAGCACTTGTTGCCAGGTCACCGGCACCGCGCCGGCCTGAATCATCCGCTGTACCGACATGTCGTGGGCTTCTTTGCTGGTGCCGCCCGAGGCGTCGGTGACGATGTACACCTCGTAGCCTTCGGCCAGTGCTTCCAGTGCCGGGAAGGTCAGGCAGACCTCGGTCCACAGCGCCGCGATGATCAGTTTCTTGCGCCCGGTGGCTTTCACCGCGTCAACCAGCGCCTTGTCTTCCCAGGAGTTCATCGAGGTGCGCTCGATGGGTTTCTGATCCGGGTGAACTGCCAGCAATTCAGGCCAGATGTAGCCGCTGAAGCTTTCGGTTTCGACCGAGGTGTAGATCGTCGGTACGTTGAAGATCTTCGCCGCTTTGGCCAGGCCGACGGTGTTGTTCTTCAAGGTCTGACGGTCGATCGACTGCACGCCGAAGGCCATTTGTGGCTGGTGGTCGATCAGGATCAGGGCGGAGTTGGTTGGGTTCAGCAGTTCGCGGTTAGACATGGCGGTTTCCTTTTTAATGTCGTTAATTCAATGAGTTAGGTAAGTCTTGGTGGCCTTCGTCGGTGTTGTCGTCGGCATGGGTGCTACTTTAGGGGCTGGCACTTGAAGGGACAATTACCTAAAATCGAGAATCATTGATTCTAAATAAGGGACAATCATGGATCGCATCGAATGCATGCGCGCGTTCGTCGTCACGGTCGGCGAGAACGGTTTCGCCGCGGCCGCACGGGCCATGGACGTGCCGAGGTCGAAAGTCAGCAAGCAGATTCAGGCGCTGGAAGAAGCGATAGGCGTGCAGTTGCTGCAACGCACCACACGCAGCCTGCATCTCACCGAAGCAGGCGCGGAATATTTCGAAGCGGCCAGGGAGGTCTTGGCGGCGCTGGATGAGGCCGAGCAGCGGGCCCGGGACGGGATCGGTGAATTACGCGGGGTGTTGCGAGTCAACGCGCCGATGTCGTTCGGCCTGCGGCGGCTGGGCAAGCTGATTCCGCTGTTCCATGAAAAGCATCCGAACATCGAGCTGCAAGTGGTGCTCAGCGACCAGCAGGTCGACCCGGTGCGCGGTGGTTTCGACGTGACCATTCGCATCGCCAGCATGCCCGACTCGACCATGATCGCCCGGCAACTGGCGCCGGCGCCGCGCATCATGGTCGCCGCTCCTGCCTATCTCGAGCGCGCCGGCGTCCCGCAGACGCCCCAGGACCTGCGCGCCCACCAGTGCCTCAACTACGGCTACCTGCAAAGTGGCGTGAGCCTGCAACTGTGCAATGGCAAGGAGACTCAACGGGTCAATGTCACCGGCCCGTTGCACGTCAACAACGGCGACTTGCTGGCCCAGGCCGCCGAAGCCGGGATGGGCATTGCGTTGCTGCCGGACTTCATCGTCGAAGACGCCCTGGCCGCAGGGCGCCTGGTGCCGGTCCTGTGCGAGTGGCAGGCGCCGGCCATCAGCATCAATGCGGTGTATTCGTCAGCCCGGCGCCTACCACAGAAGACCCGGGCCTTCGTCGAGTTCCTGGTGGAGCAATTGGCGGCTAGATAGCCGATGACCTGCGCAGGCCCAACCGACTGATCCACACCGCGGCCAGGATAACGCCGCCACCGAGGAACAACCGCCCCAGATCCTCGTGCTGGTTCCAGATCAACAGGTTCACCAGCAGCCCCACCGGCACATGCAGGTTGTTCATCACCGCCAACGTCCCGCCATGGACCAGGCATGCCCCCTTGTTCCACCAGTACAGCCCCAATGCAGTGGAGACGAGGCCAAGGAATACCAGCACACCCCATTGCAGCGGAGCTTCGGGCCAGAAGTTGGCCTTGCCGAATAACAGGAAGGCCGGTAATGCCACCGCCAACGCGCCAAGGTAGAAGTAGCCGAAGCGTCGGTAATGCGGCAGGTTGCTCGGGTGGCGGGCCACCAGGTGTTTGTACAGCACCTGCCCGGCCGCGTAGGTGAAGTTGGCCAGTTGCAGCAGCAAAAAACCCATGAAGAAATCCGGATTGATCCGGTCGTAGCGAATCACCGCCGCACCGGCCACGGCCACCAGTGCCGCGATCAGCGCCCAGGGGTTGAAGCGGCGGTTCAGCGCGTCTTCGATCAGGGTCACGTGCAGCGGCGTAAGAATGGTGAACAGCAACACTTCCGGCACCGTCAGCACCCGGAAGCTCAGGTACAGGCAGACGTAGGTCACGCCGAACTGCAACGCGCCGATCAACAGCATGCCGCGCATGAACGCCGGTTCCACCTGGCGCCAGCGGGTCAGCGGGATGAACACCAACCCGGCCAGCAGCACCCGCACCAGCACCGCGAAATAACTGTCGACATGTCCGGCCAGGTACTCGCCGATCAGGCTGAAGGAAAACGCCTGGATCAGCGTCACAAAAAGTAGATAGCCCATACCGCCCCTCGTTTCGAATGGCGGCGACGATAGCGGGTTTTGCGGGGAGTCGCGAACCTTTAAGCCCTTTTCAACAGGCATCGAAGGGGGAATCCCAGGCAAAAAAAAGCCCGATCTCGCTAAAGCGTTCAATCGGGCGACTGCACTCAGGAGCAACAAGTGCAAAGGGAGGTTCGATGCGCGAAACAGTCTGAAGGGAAATGCCAGGCCACTAAACCACCTGGCGATTAGCCGAAGATTAAGACTCAGGCCACCTGGGACAGTTTGGCGTTGGCCTGATTCAGGCCTTTTTCCTGGAAATCGCCCCCCAGGTTCATGCCTTCGGCGTGGATGAAGGTCACGTCGTGGATGCCGATGAAGCCCATGACCTGACGCAGGTAGGGTTCCTGGTGATCGGAGCTGCCGCCGGCGTGGATGCCGCCGCGGGCGGTCAGCACGAAGGCGCGCTTGCCGGTCAGCAGGCCTTGGGGGCCGGTGGGGGTGTACTTGAAGGTCACGCCGGCACGCAGCACGTGGTCGAGCCAGGCTTTCAAGGTACTGGGAATGGCGAAGTTGTACATCGGCGCGGCCATCACCAAGACGTCGGCGGCGAGCAATTCATTGGTCAGTTGGTTGGAGCGCTCCAGGGAGGCGTTCTCGATGTCGTTGCGCTGCTCGGCAGGCTTCATCCAGCCACCCAGCAAATGGGCATCCAGGTGCGGCACCGGGTTGATGGCCAGGTCACGGACGCTGATTTCGTCGGCCGGATGCGCCGCTTTCCATTGGCTGATGAAGGTCTGGGTCAGTTGACGGGACACCGAGTCTTGCTGGCGGGCACTGCTTTCGATGATCAGAACGCGGGACATGGTTTGTAGGCTCCATCTGAGAATGTTGTCAGTCGATGGAGTGAAGGTTAAGCGCTAGCCAATCGATGAAAAAGCGCAAATAATTGCTGCAAAACATCGATTTTTTCGTTTAGATGCGGAGCAAGCGCTACGTGGCTTGCTCCGCTCCGGTTATTTCGGCTGGCAGGTCAGCTTGATGCGCAGCTTGATGATGTTGCGGTTGAACTTGGCCGTGGCGTTCTTGAACTTGCCGGCGGCGACTTCGATCCTCCGGGTGCGCGGCGCTTCGGGGCCATTGTTGAAGACCACGGTGCAGGCCGCATCGCTGCTGCCGTAGTTGTTGACCTGGATGGAGCCGATGTCGGCGTCGGTGTCATAGGCGTTGTAGTCGATGCTCAGGCCGTTGAGGTGTTTTTCCACCTCGATCGGGTAGGCAAACGCAGTCAGTGGCAACAAGGCCAGCACCACACAACAGATCTTTTTCATTCGGCAGTCTCCAGCAGGGGATCGCCAGCTTAGGACAAGAGGAGCTCGATATGAAAGCGCCCCGCGTGACCCTTGATCAATGGCGAACCCTGCAAGCCGTGGTGGACCACGGTGGTTTCGCCCAGGCCGCCGAAGTGCTGCATCGCTCCCAGTCGTCGGTGAGCTACACCGTAGCCCGCATGCAGGATCAACTCGGCGTGCCGTTGCTGCGCATTGACGGGCGCAAGGCCGTGCTGACCGAGGCCGGCGGCGTGTTGTTGCGCCGTTCGCGGCAACTGGTGAAACAGGCCAGCCAGTTGGAAGACCTGGCCCATCACATGGAACAAGGCTGGGAAGCCGAGGTGCGGCTGGTGGTCGACGCAGCCTACCCCACTGCGCGCCTGGTGCGGGCGCTGACGGCGTTCATGCCCCAGAGCCGCGGCTGCCGGGTGCGCCTGCGGGAGGAAGTGCTGTCGGGCGTTGAAGAGGTCCTGCTGCAAGGCGTCGCCGACCTGGCCATCAGCAGCCTCAGCATCCCCGGTTACCTGGGTGCGGAACTGAGCGACGTGGAGTTCGTCGCCGTCGCGCATCCCGAGCACGCCTTGCATCGGCTCAACCGCGAGCTGACGTTCCAGGACCTGGAAAGCCAGCTGCAAGTGGTCATCCGCGACTCCGGTCGCGAGCAACCGCGCGACGTCGGCTGGCTCGGCGCCGAGCAGCGCTGGACCGTCGGCAGCCTCGCCACCGCCGCGACCTTCGTCGGCAGCGGCCTGGGCTTTGCCTGGCTGCCTCGCCACATGATCGAGCGGGAATTGAAGGAAGGCACGCTCAAACGTCTACCCTTGGACCAGGGTGGCAGTCGCAACCCCAGTTTCTATTTGTACTCGAACAAGGAAAAACCCCTGGGCCCGGCCACGCAGATTCTCGTCGAACTGCTGCGCACCTTCGACACCGCACCACTGGACACGCCGTTCGCCGCCCCTGAACAAGCCTGACAAGGACTTCGCCGATGGCCTATTTCGAACATGAAGATTGCAACCTGCATTACGAAGAATACGGTCATGGCACGCCCTTGTTGCTGGTCCACGGGCTGGGTTCCAGCACTCGGGACTGGGAAAAGCAGATCCCAGTGTTCTCCAATCATTACCGCGTGATCGTCGTAGACGTGCGAGGACATGGACGCTCGGACAAACCACGCGGGCCCTATAGCATCGAAGGCTTCAGCGCCGACCTGATCGCCCTGATCGAGCATCTGGACCTGGGCCCGGTGCACCTGGTGGGCTGGTCCATGGGCGGCATGATCGCCTTTCAACTGGCGCTGGATGAACCCGGGCGGGTCAAGAGCCTGTGCATCGTCAACAGCGCGCCCGAGGTCAAGGTCCGTACCCTCGACGATATCTGGCAATGGTTCAAGCGCTGGAGCCTGATGCGCATCCTCAGCCTGGAAACCATCGGCAAGGCCCTGGGAGCCAAGTTGTTCCCCAAGCCAGGACAAACCGATTTACGTCTGGAAATGGCCCGACGCTGGGCAAAAAACGACAAACGTGCTTATCTCGCCAGCTTCGATGCCATCGTCGGCTGGGGCGTTCAGGAACGACTGTCGCACGTCACCTGTCCAACCCTCGTCATCTGCGCCGACCATGACTACACCCCAGTGGCGCTGAAAGAAGCCTATGTAAAACTGCTGCCCGATGCGCGGCTGGTGGTCATCGCCGATTCACGGCACGCTACTCCGCTGGACCAACCCGAACGCTTCAACCAAACGCTGCTCGATTTTTTGACCGAAACCGATTCCACCACCCAGGATCATTGACCCCATGCTGAAAAAACTCGCCCTCGCCGCCGGTACCGCATTGTTCGCCGCCAACCTGATGGCCGCGCCAGCGCCCCACGTGTTGCTGGAAACCAGCAACGGCCAGATCGAAATCGAACTGGACCCGGTCAAGGCCCCGCTCAGTACCAAGAATTTCCTCGAGTACGTGGACAGCGGCTTCTACAACAACACGATTTTCCACCGTGTGATCCCCGGCTTCATGGCCCAGGGCGGCGGTTTCACCCAACAGATGCAACAAAAAGACACCAAGGCGCCGATCAGGAACGAAGCCAGCAACGGCCTGCACAACGTACGCGGCACCCTGGCGATGGCGCGCACCTCCGACCCGAACTCCGCCACCAGCCAGTTCTTCATCAACGTCGCCGACAACGCGTTCCTCGACCCGGGCCGTGACGCTGGCTACGCGGTGTTCGGCAAAGTGGTCAAGGGCATGGACGTGGTGGACATCATCGTCAACTCGCCCGCCACCACCAAACAAGGCATGCAGAACGTGCCAATCGACCCTGTGCTGATCAAGTCGGCCAAGCGCATCGACTGAGTCACGGCACACGGCAAGCCTGGGCGGCGACGGCAGTCCCGCGCCGCCCATAGCAAAAGGAGAGCCCCCAACCGGGGCATTGACCGATGGTTTATCGCCGTTTCGAAAAACTGATCGACATCTTCCGCGACGCCCCGACCCCGGCCCCGCCGAACCGCGTCCTGCCCTTCTACACGTACTACCTGAAACAAGTCTGGCCCAGCTTCGCGGTGCTGCTGGTGGTGGGCCTGATCGGCGCATTGATCGAAGTGGCGCTGTTCAGCTACCTGAGCCGCATCATCGACCTGGCCCAAGCCACGCCCAACGCGGATTTCTTCAAGCTCCACGGCCTCGAGTTGGCGTGGATGGCGGCGGTGACGCTGATCCTGCGGCCCCTCTTCGTCGCCCTGCATGACCTGCTGGTGCACCAGACCCTGAGCCCCGGCATGACCAGCCTGATCCGCTGGCAGAACCACAGCTACGTGCTCAAGCAGAGCTTGAATTTCTTCCAGAACGACTTCGCCGGGCGCATCGCCCAGCGCATCATGCAGACCGGCAACTCCTTGCGCGACTCAGCGGTGCAGGCCGTGGACGCGTTGTGGCACGTGCTGATCTACGCCATCAGCTCCCTGGTGCTGTTCGCCGAAGCCGACTGGCGCCTGATGATCCCGCTGTTGCTCTGGATCGCCGCTTTCATCGGCTCGCTGTATTACTTCGTGCCACGGGTCAAGGAACGCTCGGTGGTGTCGTCCGATGCCCGTTCCAAACTGATGGGACGGATCGTCGACGGCTACACCAACATCACCACCCTGAAGCTGTTCGCCCACACTCACTTCGAACAGCAGTACGCCCGCGAAGCCATCGCCGAGCAGACCGAGAAGGCCCAGTTGGCCGGTCGCGTGGTGACCAGCATGGACGTGGTCATCACCAGCCTGAACGGGTTGCTGATCGTCAGCACCACCGGCCTGGCACTGTGGCTGTGGAGCCAGTCGCTGATCAGCGTCGGCGCCATTGCCCTGGCGACCGGGCTGGTGATCCGCATCGTCAACATGTCTGGCTGGATCATGTGGGTGGTCAACGGCATCTTCGAAAACATCGGCATGGTCCAGGACGGCTTGCAGACCATCGCCCAGCCCGTCAGCGTCACCGACCGCGAGCAGGCCAAGCCCTTGGTGGTGACTCGCGGCGAGGTGCGTTTCGAGCACGTGGACTTTCACTACGGCAAGCCAAGCGGCGTGATCGGCGACCTCGACCTGAGCATCCGGCCGGGGGAGAAAATCGGCCTGATCGGCCCATCCGGCGCCGGTAAGTCCACGTTGGTCAACCTGCTGCTGCGCCTCTATGACGTACAGGGCGGGCGCATTCTCATCGACGACCAGGACATCGCCGGCGTCAGCCAGCAAAGCCTGCGCGAACAGATCGGTATGATCACCCAGGACACCTCGCTGCTGCACCGTTCGATTCGCGACAACCTGCGGTACGGCAAGCCCGACGCCACCGATGCGCAACTCTGGGACGCTGTGCGCAAGGCCCGCGCCGATGAATTCATCCCGCTGCTGTCGGACGCCCAAGGCCGCACCGGCTTCGATGCCCACGTCGGTGAACGCGGCGTGAAGTTGTCCGGTGGCCAGCGCCAGCGCATCGCCATCGCACGGGTACTGCTCAAGGACGCGCCGATCCTGATCATGGACGAAGCGACCTCGGCCCTGGACTCGGAAGTCGAGGCGGCGATCCAGGAAAGCCTCGAGACGCTGATGCAAGGCAAGACGGTGATCGCCATCGCCCACCGCCTCTCCACCATCGCCCGCATGGACCGTTTGGTGGTCCTGGAGAACGGCCGCATCGCCGAAACCGGCAGCCATGCCGAACTGCTGGCGCTTGGGGGGTTGTATGCGCGGTTGTGGCGGCATCAGACGGGTGGGTTTGTGGGGATCGACTAAGCAGCCCGCTGTACTGTGGGGGCAAGGCTTGCTCGCGAAACAGGCGACTCGATTTATGAAAGACCGCGCCGCCTTCATCGCGGGCAAGCCTTGCTCCCACAGGCTTCGGTATCAGCAACAGATATCAGCACTGTCGATACGGCAGTGCTGTCTTGGCCTCTTCGGCATACGCCAATACCCCTTCTTGTTCGCGGACGAGAAAATCCGCGACCGCCGCCTTCAATCCCGGATGACGCAAGTAATGCCACGACCGGGTGATCACCGGCTCGAACCCGCGAATCAACTTGTGCTCGCCCTGGGCACCGGCGTCGAAGCGTTGCAAGCCATGGGCGATGGCGTAGTCCATGCCTTGGTAGAAACAGGTCTCGAAGTGCAGGCGGTCGAACTCCGCCAGGCAACCCCAGTAACGCCCATAGAAACTGTCGCCACCCACCAGGCTGAACGCCATCGCCACCGGCCGTGAACCTTGCTTGGCAAGCACCACGCGAATGGCCTCGGGCATGCGCTCGGCCAGCAGGCTGAAAAACGCCCGGGTCAGGTACGGCGCCTGCCGCCGCACCGCATAGGTATTGGCGTAACAGGCGTAGACAAAATCCCACTGTGCTTCGTCCAGCTGATGACCTTCAAGCCACTCGAACGCAATGCCCTGCCCCACCACTTGCTCGCGCTCCTTGCGCATCTGCTTGCGCTTGCGGGAACTGAGGGCATCGAGAAAATCCTGGAAGTCCCGATAACCGCGATTCTGCCAATGATACTGGCAGCCGATCCGCTGCAACCACCCCGCCTGCCCGGCCAGCGCCGTGTCGGTGAACGCATCGGTAAAGTTGATGTGGGCGCTGGACAGCCCTTCGATCTCTAGATACCCCGGCACGCTGCCCAGCAACGCCAACCCATCCTCCACCCGCGCCGCCAGCAGGCGCGGACCACTGACCGGGCTGAACGGCACCGCCGTCAGCAACTTGGGGTAATAGTCGATACCGGCCCGGGCACACGCGTCGGCCCAGCCGTGGTCGAACACGTACTCGCCGTAGGAATGCCACTTGCGGTAACTGGGCAAGGCGGCCAGCAGACGACCGTCTTCGATGTGCAGCAAATGCTCGGGCTGCCAGCCGGTTTGCGGGCCGAGGCTGGCACTGTCTTCCAGGGAGCTCAGGAAGGCGTGGCGCAGGAACGGCTGATTGGCGGGCACCAGCGCGTCCCATTCTTGCGGCGCGAGGGTGGACAGGTTGTCCAGGACGTGAAGCGGCATGCGGGTCCTCGATAGCCGGACGATGGATGGAGCGAGTATCGCCGATCCTGATCGGACGCACATAAAAAAACCCCGCCAGTGGCGGGGTCGAAATAAGGAGCTTTAACGGATGAAGAAAGAGCTCTGTATCAAATGCGCGATTGAGTGGCCTGTGTGGTCAATTCGTGCACTCAACTTCGAGTACCCGAATTAACCGTACAGGCCACTAGAACACGTACTGGGCACGGACAACCACGCCGCTGCCATCATCGTCGCCGTTGACGTTGGTGACTTTGTCGGTCTTGGCCTTGACGTAGGCGGCGGAGATTTTCACTGCTTCGTTGGCGTACCAGTTCACGCCGAGGTTGTGCACCTTGGCTTCGGCATCGCCCACGTCGCGGGTGGCGGTGGCCGTGGTGATGTTGTCGTCTTCGACGGTCATGCTGTCGTAGCGGTAGAACACTTCCCAGGCGCCAATGGATTTGTTCTGGGGCTTGATCGCGTCGAACTTGCCGACTTTATAGCCACGGGATTCACCGGTGAGGGTGTAGGCGCCCTGGACGTAGAAGCCATGGCCCTTGATGTCTTCGAAGCCATCAGCGTCGGCCTTGGTCTTGCGGGTGATGTATTCACCCTGGATCGACGCCGGGCCCATGGCGAAAGCGGCTTCCAGGCCGAACGCGGTATCGCGGTCGTAGGAACCGGCCGGCGAGTTGTTGGCGCCGCCCAGGACCGGACGGTTGCCGTTAGGGCCGGCGTCGTTGCCGCCCAGGGTTTCCACACCGCGCATGCCCAGGCGAGAGCGATAACGTGCGTCGAACACGGTGTCGGAAACGTCGCGCGAGGCCACGTTCAGACCGAAGTGCAACACGTTGCCGGCGTCATGCATCGGCGCGAACACGAAGCGACCGTTGACTTGCTTGACGCTGTTGCCGTCGGTGTCGTCGGTGTCTTTGCTGAACACACCGGCCGAGGCGTAGAACGAATCGGCGAAGGTGCTGGAAGCTTGCAGGCCCAGGCCGTTCTGGTGGCTGTTGGCCCAGTCGATCAGGTCGTAGGCGGCGTTACGCTCAGGCGCGGTCACCCACTTGGAGCTGGTGGCTTTTTCCAGGCCGAAGTCGGGGTCGAAACGACCGACCTTGATCGAAACTGGCTTGAAGCCGTTGTAGGCCAGGGACGCTTCGTCGAAGTAACCGTTGTCGGAGTCGCCGCTGTTGTGGGACATGTCGTAGTTGATGGTGTAGGCCCAATCCGTGTACAGCACGCCGGACAGTTCCAGGAAGGCGCGACGGATGTAAGCGGCGTCGGCCTTGTCGCCGTTGTCGGTGTAGATGCCGTCGAACTGGCTGTAGTCAGCCTGCAAACGACCGCCAAGCTTGAAGCTGAACTCTTTGTCAGTGGTGGCGACCTCGAGGCCGCCCTTGGTTTTGACCACGATATCGGCGCCGTCGGTGGTGACGGTGCCGGCGAAAGCCTGGGCGGTTACTGCCATCGCCAGTGCGCTGGCGGCAAAACCTGCGAAGTGCTTACGGATCATCGAAGAATTCCCCTGTTGGTAGTCTATGCGTTAGAAAACACGCGGAACTGGGCCCGCTGGTGTTGGGAGGGGATCTTGGCGATGGGTTGTGTCAGGGGAGTTGCTGGCGGATAAAGATTTTATGACAACGGAACTTTTTACTTCGAATGGGAATAACTGCAGCAGCCTGCGATCTTTTGATTCTTCGCTCGATATTCAATCGATAGGGGAAAGATCGCAGCCTCGTTACACTCGTCTGTTCCAACGGGTTTAGCGAATGTTCTTGCGGCGCTCCGCCGCAAGCTTCTCGGCGAGGTGATCCAGGTCGGGAACCGGCGATTTCGGCAGTTTCCTGAGGGTCGCCTGCATCAGGCGCATCTGGCGGATGAACCGACGGCAGTTGGGACAGAACAGCAGGTGATGGCGCACCAGCAGGCGTTCACGAAAGCTCAGTTGTCCGTCGAGATAGTCGCTGGAGCGCGCCACTTGTTCCTTGCAGGTCAGCATTCGCCGGTTTCCTCGAAATGTTCAACAGTCGCGAAGACCTTCAATCGGGCGCGATGCAATAGCACGCGTACATTGGAGAGCGAGATGTCCAGCAGATTACAGATTTCGTCCAGCTCCAGGCCCTGTTGTTCGCGCAAGGTCAGCACGCTGCCTTGCAGTTCCGACAGGCTGAGCAAGGTGTGCTCCAGGCAATCACGCAGTTCACTTTCCGTGAGCAGCGCTTCGGGCGTGTCCTGGTGCCAGGCGAACGGCGCGAGCAACCAATGACCATCGGCGGCGAAACGCTCATCGCCGATCGTGCCGTGGGGTGAAGGCAGGTCATCGAGCAGCACCTCGCGCCGGTTCTGCTTGTAGCGGCCCTTGGCGGTGTTGGCCGTGATGGTCAGCAACCAGGTCTTGAGGCTGGAACGGCCCTGGAACCCGCCGAGGTTGCGCACCACCGACAGCCAGGCGTCCTGCACCACTTCGTCGACATGGCGGTGGCCGACAATGGCATAGGCCACGGCGCGCATCGGCCCCTGGTAGGTGCTGACCAGTTCCTTGTAGGCCTGCTGCTCGCCGGCCAGGAGGCGTTGGAGCAGTTGTGTGTCGTCGGTGGCTGTCATTCAACGCCCTGGTTCTGGATAGATCGCTGTTGTGAGAACAAGACCTGTGGGAGCAAGGCTTGCCCGCGATGGCGATTTCAAGGATGCCATCGCGAGCAAGCTTTGCTCCCACATCCCAGCCTGAATCCCGTCGCCACAACAAACCCCATTGCCGACGATCAACGCTTGCGCAAAATCACACTGCCAATCGAATAACCGGCGCCAAACGAGCTGAGCACGGCCACCGAGCCGCTGGGCAGATCGTCCTGGTACAGGTGGAACGCAATCACCGAGCCGGCCGAACTGGTGTTGGCGTAGCGGTCGAGGATCACCGGCGCTTCCTCTTCGGTGGCTTCGCGGCCCAATAGTT
The DNA here is from genome assembly GCF_025336485.1 of Pseudomonas citri. Classification (GTDB taxonomy): domain Bacteria; phylum Pseudomonadota; class Gammaproteobacteria; order Pseudomonadales; family Pseudomonadaceae; genus Aquipseudomonas; species Aquipseudomonas citri. Next base: position 404,644 of record NZ_JAODAB010000002.1, read on the forward strand.
TGCGCACGATCAGGTGGTTCATGCTCAGGTTGGCCTGGTGCAGCCAGAAGCGCTTCACTTCGCCGACGTTCAACTGGTTTTCTTCCAGGTGGACCCCAATCAGCTCGGCCACCATCGGGCAGACGTCGCGGAACACCTTGCGACCTTCCTGGACGAACAGCTTGTCGCGGCTGCCGATGCCCTCTTGCGCGGCGCGGTTGAGGAAGCCGAAGTTGTTGCGGATGTTGTTGGAGAACTGGGTAAGCAGCTTGGTGCTGACCACGTCGAACTGGTACGGCGAGGTCGCCTGGTCCGCGCGCTCGATGATCACCGCGGTGGCCGCATCGCCAAAGATGAAATGGCTGTCACGGTCGCGAAAGTTCAGGTGACCGGTGCAGACTTCCGGGTTGACCATCAGGATCGCCCGGGCCTGGCCCAGTTGCACGCTGTTGGCTGCGGCCTGGATACCGAACGTTGCCGAGGAACAGGCCACGTTCATGTCGAACCCGAAGCCCTCGATGCCCAGGGCTTGCTGGACTTCGATGGCGATGGCCGGGTACGGGCGCTGCAGGTTGGAACAGGCGACGATCACCCCATCGATGTCGGCGGCGCTGCGACCGGCGCGCTCCAACGCCTGCTTCGCGGCGCCGACGGCCATTTCGCACAGCACCGACCACTCTTCGTTGGAGCGCTCGGGCAGGCGCGGGGTCATGCGTTGCGGGTCGAGGATGCCGTCCTTGTCCATGACAAAGCGACTCTTGATACCGGAAGCCTTTTCGATGAACGCGGCGTTGGACTCGGTCAATGCCTCGACTTCGCCGCGCTCGATGGCCGCGGCGTTGTCGGTATTGAACTGCGCGACGTAGGTGTTGAAAGAGTGCACCAGCTCTTCGTTGGAGATGCTGTTGGCCGGGGTGTACAGGCCGGTGCCGCTGATGACAACGTTATGCATGGGTCGTGTCTCTGATCTGTTCAGGCAGAAAGCATTGGCACCGACGTACCAATACACAAAGGGTCTTTTCCCATCCAGGGGAAGCAGACCTGGCAGCGCTTTATTCCAGTCCGCCCGGGGAAGTGAAGCTCAAAACCACGAGGCCGGCATTTATAGCCGCGAAGTTTGCCATAAACGCGGGGGTTGGCCCATTGTCCATTCACGACACCACAAACCCCGCGGGAGCTTGCTCGCTCCCACGGCAGGCCAGTGGCATTCAAGCCTCCACCAACCCCCACTGCTTGCCCAGGCGCTTGTCCGAGATCGGCACCTTGGTGCCCAGTTGCTGGGCGAACAGCGATACGCGGTATTCCTCCAGCCACCAGCGGTACAGCTCCAGTTGCGGATCGCGCTTGCCTTCCTGGGCGTGTTTGCCGGCGCGGGCCTGGTATTGCGTCCAGAGGTTCGCCAGTTCGCCGCTCCAGACCCGGTCTTTCTGCACCTGGCTGCCGAGTTTCTCGAAGCGCTGCTCAATGGCCTTGAGGTAGCGCGGCAATTCCTTGAGCCACTGATGCGGGGTTTCACGGACGAAACCCGGGTACACCAGGTGACTGAGTTGCTGCTTGATGTCGTTCAGCGCCACGGCCTGGGCCAGGTCGATCTTGCCCTTGAAGCGTTTTTGCAAACCATGCCAGAGCTTGAGGATGTCGAGCGTCAGCTTCGCCAGGCGCTCGGCGTGTTCGGTCCAACCGCCACGCTTGCGCTCGGCCAGGGAAGCCAGCGCAGCGCCGTCCCGGGGCAGGCTCGCTTCGCCTTCGAGCACACAACTGTCGAGGCTGACCAACAGGATATCTTCCACCAGGCTGTCGACGCGACCCAGGTCGCGGTACAGCAGGCCCAGCTCCGTCAGCCCTGGCAGCTTGCCACGGAGGAACTTCGCCGATTCGGCCAATTGCTGCATCAGCAAGCGCTGCAAAGCGCGGCGATGCTGGAACTCGGCTTCGGCCGGCGTCGGGAAACGCCCTTCCTTGACCACGCCGCCCTCTTCCACCAACGCCGGGTAGACCGTCATCGACAGCCCGGCGATCTTCTGTTGGGTTTTCTCGGCCACCGGCGCGAACACCTTCGCCTCCACCGGCGCCTGGCTCTTCGCCGTTTGCGGCACGGCCAGGGCAGCCTGGCTGGCCTCGGCAAAGCGCGCCGTCAACTCGGCCAGGTCACGGCCCTCGCCGAGGAACTTGCCCTGGCCGTCGACAATCTCCAGGTTCATGCGCAGGTGGCTTTCCACCTGCTGCGCAGATTCTGCCCAGGCTTCGTCACTGACCCGCGCGCCGGTCATGCGCAGCAGCTCACGGCCCAGGGACTGCGGCAACGAACCCTCGGCGAAGGTGATGCGTTGCAGCGCCGCCTTGACGAAATCCGGCACCGGCACGAAGTTCTTGCGCAGGGCCTTGGGCAGGTTGCGCACCAGGGCGATGCACTTGGCTTCGATCATCCCGGGCACCAGCCATTCCAGCCGCTCGGGTGGCAGCATCGGCAGCAGTGGCGCCGGCACTCGCAACGTCACGCCGTCGCGCGGGTGGTTGGGCTCGAAGTGATAGCTCAGCGGCAAGGTCAGGTCGCCCACCCGCAAGGTATCCGGGTAGTGCGCGGCGGTGACTTCGCTGGCTTCGCGGGCCAGCACGTCTTCTTCGCGCATGATCAGCAATTGCGGGTCTTTCTGGCTGTTGATCCGGTACCAGCTGTCGAACGTCGCACTCTGGTGGATCTCGGCCGGCAAGCGCGCGTCGTAGAAGGCAAACAGGGTTTCCTCGTCCGCCAGGATGTCACGCCGCCGCGCCTTGGCTTCCAGCTCGTCCAGCTGTTCCAGCAAGCGGGTATTGGCGCCCAGGCACTTGGCCTTGGACTGGATCTCGCCGCGCACCAAGGCCTCGCGGATGAACAACTCACGGGACACCACCGGGTCCACCGGGCCGTAGTGCACCGGCCGGCGCCCGACGACGATCAGCCCGAACAGGGTGATCTGTTCATACGCCACCACTTGCCCGCGCTTTTTCTCCCAATGGGGTTCGAAGTGGTTTTTCTTGATCAGGTGGCCGGCCAACGGCTCGATCCAGTCCGGTTCGATCTTGGCCACCATGCGCGCGTACAGCTTGGTGGTTTCCACCAGTTCGGCGGTCATCAGCCACTGCGGACGCTTCTTGCCCAGGCCCGACGACGGGTGGACCCAGAATCGCCGCTGGCGCGCGCCGAGGTAGTCGCCTTCTTCGGTTTTCTGACCGATCTGGCTCAGCAGGCCCGAGAGCACCGCTTTGTGCAGTTTCGGGTAATCGGCCGGCTCTTTGTTGAGGCTCAACTGCAGATCGCGGCAGATCAGGCTCAACTGGCGATGGGAATCGCGCCACTCACGCAAGCGCAGGTAATTGAGGAAGTTCTTGCGGCACCAGTTGCGCAACGGGTTGGCGGTGAGGGCCTGGCGCTGCTCCTCGAAACCGCGCCACAGATTGACCAGCCCGGCGAAATCCGAGTCTGCGTCCTTCCATTGGGCGTGAGCCTGGTCGGCAGCCTGCTGGCGCTCGGGCGGACGCTCGCGCGGGTCCTGGATCGACATGGCGCTGGCGACGATCAGCACTTCCTGCAAGCTGCCCAGCTTCGCCGCTTCCAACAGCATGCGGCCCATGCGCGGGTCCACCGGCAGGCGCGCCAACTGCCGACCGAGCGGCGTCAGCTGGCTGTTGCGATCCACCGCCGAGAGTTCTTGCAGCAGGTTGAAACCGTCGCTGATGGCCTTGCCATCCGGCGGCTCAATGAACGGGAAATCGGTGATCTCGCCCAGGCGCAGGTGCAGCATTTGCAGGATCACCGCCGCCAGGTTGGTGCGCAGGATTTCGGGGTCGGTGAATTCCGGCCGGCCAAGGAAATCCTCTTCGCTGTACAGCCGCACGCAAATCCCCGGCTCGACCCGCCCGCAGCGGCCCTTGCGCTGGTTGGCGCTGGCCTGGGAAATGGCTTCGATGGGCAGGCGCTGGACCTTGGCGCGGTAGCTGTAGCGGCTGATGCGCGCGGTGCCGCTGTCGATCACGTAGCGGATGCCCGGCACGGTCAGCGAGGTCTCGGCAACGTTGGTCGCCAGCACCACGCGACGGCCCGGGTGGGACTGGAAGATCCGCTGCTGCTCGGCCGGCGACAGGCGCGCATACAGCGGCAGGATCTCGGTGTGCTTGAGCTGAGCCTTGCGCAGCATCTCCGCCGCATCGCGGATCTCGCGTTCGCCCGGCAAGAACACCAGCACATCCCCCGGACTGCGGCGCTCGCTGCGCTCGTAGGCGGCGATTTCATCGAGGGTGGCAAGAATCGCCTGGTCGATGGTCAGGTCGTCCTCGACCCGGTTGCCCTCCTCGTCCTGCTCCAGGGTCAGCGGCCGGTACCAGGTTTCCACCGGGAACGTCCGGCCGGAGACTTCAACGATGGGGGCGTTGCCGAAATGCTTGGAGAAACGCTCCAGGTCGATGGTCGCCGAGGTGATGATGACCTTCAGGTCCGGACGGCGTGGCAGCAGGGTCTTGAGGTAGCCGAGCAGGAAGTCGATGTTCAGGCTGCGCTCGTGGGCTTCGTCGACGATGATCGTGTCGTAGCGTTCGAGGTAACGGTCGTTCTGGGTCTCGGCCAGCAGGATGCCATCGGTCATCAGCTTGATCAGGGTGTTGGCGTCGCTCTGGTCCTCGAACCGCACCTGATAACCCACCAACGCCCCCAACGGCGTCGCCAGTTCCTCGGCCACACGACTGGCCACACTGCGCGCGGCGATCCGGCGCGGTTGGGTATGGCCGATCAAGCCGTGCTGGCCGCGACCGATTTCCAGGCAGATCTTCGGCAACTGGGTGGTTTTGCCCGAGCCGGTCTCGCCGGCGATGATCAGCACCTGATGCTTGAGCAACGCCTCCTTGATTTCGTCGCGCTTGGCGGCGATCGGCAAATTGTCGTCGTAGCGAATCAGCGGCAGGCTGGCCTTGCGCGCCTGCACCAGATCGCACGACGCCTGCATACGCGCCACCCACTGGGCCAGCCTGGCCTCGTCGGGTTTCTTGCGCAGCTCGAGCAGCTGGCGCCGCAACCGGTGACGGTCGGCGAGCATGGCGTGGTCGAGGTTCTTCAGCAGTTTGTCGATAGCGGGGGCTTGGTCAGTCATCAGGCAGGCAAGGGTCGTCGTTTTTGAGCAGGGGGCGATTGTCGCAGATTTGCGCACATGTAGGAGCAAGCCTTGCTGTGGAAGCAAGGCTTGCCCCAATGCCGGTCAGTTAAGCCGCAACCCGGTGGGAGCAAAGCTTTGCTCCCACCGGGGTCTTGCACAAATTCTAAAGGTCACTCGCTACCCCGATCCTTGCGCCGATACGGAAACACATCGATCACCTTGCCCGCCCGGATCGCCTCTTGCAGGCCTTTCCAGTAGTCGGCGTTGTACAGCTCGCCGTGCAACTGGTCGAACAGCTTGCGTTGTCCGGCGTCGGCGAACAGGAACGGCGGGAATTCTTCGGGGAAGACGTCCAGCGGGCCGATGGAGTACCAGGGCTCGGAAGCCATTTCGTCTTCTGGCGTGCGCGGCGCGGGGATGTGGCGGAAGTTGGCTTCGGTCAGGAAGCAGATTTCGTCGTAGTCGTAGAACACCACACGGCCATGGCGGGTCACGCCGAAGTTCTTGAGCAGCATGTCGCCGGGAAAGATATTGGCCGCCGCCAGTTGCTTGATGGCCAGGCCATAGTCTTCCAGGGCTTCGCGCACCTGGGCCTCGCTGGCGTTTTCCAGATAAAGATTCAGTGGTGTCATGCGCCGTTCGGTCCAGCAGTGGCGAATCAGCACGGTGTCGCCTTCCACCGACACCGTGGACGGCGCCACTTGCAGCAATTCTTCCAGGCACGCCGGCTCGAATTTGCTCAGGGGGAAGCGGAAATCGGCGAACTCCTGGGTGTCGGCCATGCGCCCGACCCGGTCGACGCTTTTCACCAGGCGGTACTTCTCGATCACCGTGGCCCGGTCGACGTTCTTCGACGGCGAGAAGCGATCCTTGATGATCTTGAATACCGTGTTGAAGCCCGGCAGGGTGAACACGCTCATGACCATGCCGCGTACGCCCGGCGCCATGATGAACTGGTCGTCGGTGTTCGCCAGGTGGTTGATCAGCGCCCGGTAGAACTCCGACTTGCCGTGCTTGTAGAAACCGATGGAGGTGTACAGCTCGGCAATGTGCTTGCCCGGCAGGATGCGCTTGAGAAAACCGATGAACTCCGCCGGCACCGGCACGTCCACCATGAAGTACGAACGGGTGAAGGAGAAGATGATCGACACCTGCGCCTCGTCGGTGATCAACGCGTCGATCTGGATGCCCCGGCCCTCGCGGTGCAGCAGCGGGATCACCAGTGGCCATTGGTCGCCCGGGGTGTAGATCCGCCCCACCAGGTAGGCGCCCTTGTTGCGGTACAGCACTGAGGAAAACAACTCCACCGTCAGTTCCGGATCCTTGCAGACCCAATCCGGCAGGTTCTCGCGCAGTTGGGCTTCGAGGCGCTGCAAGTCGCCTGGCAGATCGGCGTAGTCCTCGCTGAAGCGGTAATCGGCAAAGATGCTCGCGAGCATCCGGTCCAGTTGTCCCTGGGGCTTGTAGCTGCGGGTCTGGGCGGCGCGGGCCCGGCGCAGGCTCGGCCGGGTGGTGTGGATAAACATGGTGCCGTCGCTGATCAGGTCATGGCTGAACAGCCCGCAGAAGATCGAGTTGTACCAGGTCTCCGACAGTTCATCGTCGAAGCGCAGGTCGATCAGGCTGATGTAGGCGCTTTTGACCAGCGGCCAGCAACCGACGTCCATCAGTGTTTCGGCGTCGAAAGTCTTGTGCAGCCTGGCGACGGTTTCGAAGACTTTCTCTTCATACAAGTTGATGCGCGCCGCCGAGGCCGTTTGCGCTTCCAGCCATCGGGCCTGCTCGAACCGGGCGCGGGCGCCATCGGTGATCTGGCGGAAATGCTCACGATAATCGTCGAAGCCGTCGAGGATCGAGCGGGCGATATCGATGGCGGGCCATGGCTGCGGCATAGGGTTAACCTCGGCGGGTCATGCTTGTTATTGGCGACTGAGCTTAGAGGCCAATCACGCGGCAAGGCAACCATTGCCATCGCTATTGCGGACGGCGACACTTGCCGTCCCATCAAGGAAGGAGTGACTCGTGAACCTCATCGATTCCCTGCGTTTACTGTCACTGGCCGCCATCTGGGGCGCCAGCTTCCTGTTCATGCGCATCATTGCCCCTGTCCTTGGCACCCTCCCCACCGCGTTCTTCCGTGTGTCCATCGCCTTCGTCGGCTTGTTGGTGATCCTGGCGATGATGCGCATCGACTGGAATTTTCGCGGCAAGCTCAAAGTGGTGATGGGGCTGGGGCTGATCAACTCCGGTATTCCGGCCACCTTCTACTCCCTGGCGGCCCAGGTGCTGCCGGCCGGTTACTCGGCGATCTTCAACGCCACCACGCCACTGATGGGCGTGCTGATCGGTGGTTTGTTCTTCAGCGAAAAACTCACCACGGCCAAGGTCAGCGGTGTGTTCCTCGGGCTGCTCGGCGTCGGCATCCTCACCCGCGCAGGTCCGGTGGCCTTCGACCTGCCCTTGCTGATGGGCGCCCTCGCCTGCCTGATGGCCACCACCTGCTACGGCTTCGCCGGCTTCCTCACCCGCCGTTGGCTGGATCATCAAGGTGGGCTCGACAGTCGCCTTTCGGCCCTGGGCAGCATGTTGGGGGCCACGGTGTTCCTGTTGCCGCTGTTTGGCTACAGCGTCATCAGCCAACCGCCGGCCAGTTGGGGTGGCTGGAGCGTGTGGTTGTCGCTGCTGGGACTGGGGCTGGTGTGTACCGCGCTGGCGTACATTCTTTATTTCCGCCTGCTCAGTTCCATCGGCCCGGTCAAATCCATGACGGTGACCTTCCTGATCCCGCCGTTCGGCGTGCTGTGGGGCGCGTTGCTGCTGGATGAGCCGCTGGGGATGGCGCATCTGTATGGCGGCGTGTTGATCGCGGTGGCGTTGTGGTTGGTGTTGAAGCCTGCGGCGGTGGAGCCGGCTGAGGTGTCTGCCCGGTAGTCCATAGGTGTGGCTGAGGACGTCATCGCGGGCAAGCCTTGCTCCCACAGGGCATATGCGGTTCTTGTGGGAACAAGGCTTGCCCGCGATAGCGATATGACAGATGTCGGCGATTAACCGAACAACCAATAACCCAGCGCCGTCAGCACCGCCACCGCCAACACCGGACGCAACGCCCGGTACGCCTTGGGATGCTTGCGCTTGAATTGCTTGACCCGGCCGCTGATGCCATCACTGAACGACTTGCTCCAGGCGTACGCCCGGTTGATGCCGCCGACATGTTCATCATCCAGGTTCTGCGGCGCGGTGGCGCGACCGAGGAAAGCGCTGACGGTGCGGTTGATGCGGGTCATCAGCCGGTTACTCAATGGCCGCTCGACGTCGCAGAACAGGATCACCCGCGTCTGCGGCGTTTCGTTCTTGACCCAGTGCACATAGGTCTCATCGAACATGACGTCCTCGCCATCGCGCCAGGCATAGACCTGGCCATCGACGAAGATCCGGCAGTCATCGGAATTGGGTGTGGACAGCCCCAGGTGATAGCGCAACGAACCGGCGAACGGGTCACGATGTGGATTGAGGTGGCTGTCGCCCGGCAACAGGGCAAACATCGCCCCGCGCACGTTGGGAATACGGTTGACCAGCTCGACTGTCCTGGGACACAGCAGCTCGGCCGATGGCAGCGCTTTGTCGTACCACTTGAGGTAGAAGCGCTTCCAGCCTTTCTTGAAGAACGAGCCGAAACCAGCGTCGTTGTTCTTTTCAGCGGCGCGGATGTACCCCTCATCGAACAGGTGCATGGCCTCGTCGCGGATGACCTGCCAGTTGTCCTTGAGCACATCCAGCTCGGGGAATTTGCTGCGGTCCAGGTAGGGCTTGGACGGTACGCCGGAAAACAAATACATCAAGCTGTTATAAGGCGCGAACAACGCCGAATGGTTGACGAACTGGCGCAATACCGGCAACCGCGCCTTGCCGCGCAGGTGGACATAAAGCGTACTGCCCAGGAATAGCAGCAGTACCGAGGCCTTGGCGACAAACGAAACGGTCATTCACAACTCCTTGTTGGAAAACAACACACACGATGCCGACGACACGGCGCGAGGGGCGCTCATGTTATAGGTCGTGACCTGGCTGGGGAACCGCCGAGTCGAAACATTCACCTTTGAGCTGTGGAGCAGAGTTCGCTCGCGAAACAGGCGCCTCGATACTTCAGAGACCGCGTCGTCTTCATCGCGGGCAAGCCTTGCTCCCACAGATTGATCCCTGGCCACAAAAGCGCCTCTGCCCTCCTGCTTTAGGCGCTTACTGCTGAGTCTCCTGCTCGGTAAACAAATCACTGAACAGCATGCTCGACAAGTACCGCTCACCCGAATCCGGCAGTACCACCACGAGGGTCTTGCCCTGCATTTCGGGTTTTTCCGCCAGGCGCACGGCCACGGCCATCGCCGCGCCGCAGGAAATCCCGCAGAGAATGCCCTCCTCCTGCATCAAGCGCAGGGCCATGGCCTTGGATTCCTCATCGGTGACCTGCTCGACCTGGTCGACAATCGACAGGTCGAGATTCTTCGGCACGAACCCGGCGCCGATCCCCTGGATCTTGTGCGGGCTGGGCTTGATCTCCTGCCCCGCCATCGCCTGGCTGATCACCGGCGAGCTCTGCGGCTCCACCGCCACCGACAGGATCGGCTTGCCGCACGTGTTCTTGATGTATCGCGACACCCCGGTAATGGTTCCACCCGTACCTACACCTGCCACCAGCACGTCCACGGCGCCATCGGTGTCGTTCCAGATTTCCGGACCGGTGGTTTTTTCATGGATCGCCGGGTTCGCCGGGTTATCGAATTGCTGCGGCATGAAGTACTGGGCGGGGTCACCGGCCTGGATCTCGGCGGCCTTCTCGATGGCGCCTTTCATGCCCTTGGCCGGATCGGTGAGCACCAGCTCCGCGCCGAGGGCCTTGAGCACCTTGCGCCGCTCGATGCTCATGGACGCTGGCATCGTCAGCATCAGCTTGTAGCCACGGGCAGCGGCCACGAACGCCAGGCCGATACCGGTGTTGCCGGAGGTGGGCTCGATAATGGTCATGCCGGGCTTGAGCTTGCCCGAGCTTTCAGCGTCCCAGATCATGTTCGCGCCGATCCGGCACTTGACCGAATACCCCGGGTTACGTCCTTCGATCTTGGCCAGGATGGTCACCCCGCGCGGGGCGATGCGGTTGATCTGCACCAGTGGCGTATTGCCTATGGAATGGGCGTTGTCAGCGAATATGCGGCTCATGACTGGGGTCCTTGATGCAGTGGAATTCAGGCGTTCAAAGGTAAGCCTGTTGCCCATGGGCGTCCAGTTGCACCGAACGTTCCAGCGGCTACGACAGTCAATGGCTTTAGGCTTTGTACGAAAAGTGCCTGCGCGACGATCATGCTTCGTTGAAAACAGGCTCGTGCGCGAGTCCGATCGGAATGCTCATTGACAACCAGTCAACTCCGCTTCCTCGCCTGTTTTCGCCTTGCCTGATCGCCGCTCGGCGACTTTTCGTACAAACCCTAACAACGCTGGAGACTGACAAACATGAAGCGTCGATACAGCTGGCCACTGTGGATTTTCGCCGTCGTCGTTGCGTTGCTGGTGGCCCTGCATTTGAGCCTGCCCTATCTGGTACGCGACTACCTGAACGACAGGCTGGCCGACATGGGCGATTATCGCGGCCAGGTCACCGATGTGGACCTGGCGCTCTGGCGCGGCGCCTACCGGATCAACGGCCTGAAAATCGTCAAGGTCGAGGCCAAGATCCCGGTGCCGTTCGTCGATGCGCCGCGGGTGGATCTGTCCGTCAGTTGGCACTCCTTGTGGTACGACAATGCGGTCGTGGCCGAAGTGGAGTTCAGCCGGCCCGAAGTCAACTTCGTCGACGGTGGCGCCAATCGCCAGGACTCCCAGACCGGTCAAGGCACCAACTGGCGTGAGCAACTGAGCAAGCTGATGCCGATTACCTTCAACGAAGTGCGGATCCGGGACGGCAAGGTCACCTTCCGCAATTTCAACTCCAAGCCGCCGGTCAACCTGCGGGCCACCGAGGTCAATGCCAGCTTCTATAACCTGACCAACGTGGTGGACACCGAAGGCAAGCGCGACGCCCGTTTCGAGGGCAAGGCTTTGGTGGCCGAGCATGCACCGCTGGAAACACAGGCCACGTTCGACCCGTTGAGCGATTTCAAGGATTTCAGCTTCCGCCTGCGCGCCAGGAACATCGAACTCAAGCGCCTCAACGATTTCGCCGCGGCCTACGGCAAGTTCGATTTCAATGCCGGCCACGGCGACCTGGTGATCGAGGCAGAAGCCAACAACGCCAAACTCAGCGGCTACATCAAACCCCTGCTAAGGGACGTGGACGTGTTCGATTGGCAGCAGGATGTGGAAAACGAGAAAAAGAACATCTTCCGCTCAGTCTGGGAAGCACTGGTCGGCACGGGCGAAACAGCCCTCAAGAACCAACGCAAGAACCAGTTCGCCACCCGGGTGGAGCTGCACGGCAACGTTCATCAACAAGACATCAGTGCCTTCGAAGCCTTCCTGCAGATATTGCGCAACGGTTTCATCGAGGCCTTCAATGCCCGTTATGAGCGACCGGCGCCTTCGAACGACTAGGCTCTGTCTGAAAAGCCTTGATACTCGGTGATGCTGCGTTAAAAACCGCCTCGGAATGCTCATTTACTCCAGTAAACTCCGCTTCCTCGGCGGTTTTCGCCTTGCCTCACCTTCGTCTCAAGACTTTTCAAACAGAGCCTAGTGGCCTGTACGGTTAATTTGGATAAACGAATTAGCCACACAGGCCACTAGGGTTTGCGCGTGACGGTATAACGGCCCTTCTGCTCAGCCACCATACCCGCCTCTCGTTGCAGCGAATCCCAGCCCAGGCAAGCCAGGGCAAGCGAGCGTGGTACCGCTTCGCGACCACGGCTGTAGCGACTGATGCTGCGGGTACTGACCCCCAGCGCCTCGGCTGCCTTGTGCAAAGGCAACCCGGTGCGGGCGCGCCAATCGATGAAGATGCGGGTATTTTCATCCACGGCGCTCTGCGCCAAGGCGTCCAGGTACAAGGTATCGGCACCGATCTGGATGTCCAGTTCGGGCCATTCCACGCTCCAACCATCGTCGCCCAGCGCCGCGCATTCAAACGCGCCCGCGTCGAGCAGCGGCTGCAAGCCGGGAAAACGTTGCACATCGGCGCTCAAATCCAGCATCAGTCGCTGCCCGTCGATAAACGTCATATCCAGGCTGAAGGGCAGCAACGCCTGCACGGCCAGGAGCCTGGGTCGTTTCATGGGTAACATCGTTTCCAATCCTCCAACAGTTACACCTGGTGAATCCTGACCCAGTCCAGCGCTTCCTTGATGATCAACGGCGGCGCCCGGCCCATCATCACCTCGACGGTTTCCAGGCTCAACACCACATCCACCCCACCACCAGTGAGGTGGACATGGGGCGGCGGGTGATCCCTTTCGCGCAGTTGAATGCGGTAGGTGTTCTTGAATCGATATTTGGTAGACATGCCACCGAAACTATCGCCAAATTGGCGATATGCAATACTGGCAAGCGGCCGAGACTGAGTCAACATGTGACGCTCCATTCAGAGACTGAATACTGCGTCTGCGTTCACAGTCGGCGCGGCACCGCGTTATAGTCGGGCACGCTATTTATTTCGTACGCCCCGCCTCGCCAGGCCGGCGACACCGTTCGAGGAATTTGCAGATGAAGTTCGAAGGCACCCGCGCCTACGTCGCCACCGATGACCTGAAGCTGGCCGTCAACGCCGCCATCACTCTGGAGCGACCGTTGCTGGTCAAGGGCGAACCGGGCACCGGCAAGACCATGCTGGCCGAACAACTGGCCGAGTCCTTCGGCGCCCGCCTCATCACCTGGCACATCAAGTCCACCACCAAGGCTCACCAGGGCCTGTACGAGTACGACGCGGTCAGCCGCCTGCGCGACTCGCAACTGGGTGTGGACAAGGTCCACGACGTACGCAACTACCTGAAGAAGGGCAAGCTCTGGGAAGCCTTCGAGTCCGAGGAGCGGGTGATCCTGCTGATCGACGAAATCGACAAGGCCGACATCGAGTTCCCCAACGACCTGCTGCAAGAACTCGACAAGATGGAGTTCTATGTCTACGAGACCGATGAAACCATCAAGGCCAAGCAGCGGCCGATCATCATCATTACTTCCAACAACGAAAAAGAGCTGCCGGATGCGTTCCTGCGCCGCTGCTTCTTCCACTACATTGCCTTCCCCGACCGCGTCACCTTGCAGAAGATCGTCGACGTGCACTACCCGGACATCAAGAAAGACCTGGTCAGTGAAGCGCTGGACGTGTTCTTCGACGTGCGCAAGGTACCGGGGCTGAAGAAAAAACCTTCCACGTCCGAACTGGTGGACTGGCTCAAGTTGCTGATGGCCGACAACATCGGCGAAGCGGTCTTGCGCGAACGTGATCCGACCAAGGCCATTCCGCCGTTGGCCGGCGCCCTGGTCAAGAACGAACAGGACGTGCAGTTGCTCGAGCGCCTGGCGTTCATGAGCCGTCGCGGCACGCGCTGACCTTTTCGTCCCACAAGCGCGAGGGCCGACTGCCATGCTGCTTAACCTGTTCAATGAGATGCGCGCCGCCAAGGTGCCCGTATCGGTGCGTGAATTGCTGGACCTGATCAATGCGCTCGAACAGCGGGTGATCTTCGCCGACATGGACGAGTTCTATTACCTGTCCCGGGCGATCCTGGTGAAGGATGAACGGCATTTCGACAAGTTCGACCGGGCGTTCGCCGCGTACTTCAATGGCCTGGAGAAACTCGACGATCACCTCCAGGCACTGATCCCCGAAGATTGGCTGCGCAAGGAGTTCGAGCGCTCGCTGAGCGACGAAGAGCGGGCGCAGATCCAGTCCCTGGGCGGCCTGGACAAGCTGATCGAGGAATTCAAGAAACGCCTTGAAGAACAGAAGGAACGCCATGCCGGTGGCAACAAGTGGATCGGCACCGGCGGCACCAGCCCGTTCGGCTCTGGCGGTTTCAACCCCGAGGGCATCCGGGTCGGCGATGCCGGCAAGCGCCAGGGCAAGGCCGTGAAAGTCTGGGACCAGCGCGAGTACAAGAACCTCGACGATCAGGTCGAATTGGGCACGCGCAATATCAAGATCGCCCTGCGCCGCCTGCGCAAGTTCGCCCGCCAGGGCGCGGCCGAAGAGCTGGACATCGACGGCACCATCGACCACACCGCCCGGGACGCCGGACTGTTGAACATCCAGATGCGCCCGGAGCGGCGCAACACGATCAAGCTGTTGCTGCTGTTCGACATCGGCGGCTCGATGGACGCCCATGTGAAGATCTGCGAAGAGCTGTTCTCGGCCTGCAAGACCGAGTTCAAGCACCTGGAGTATTTCTACTTCCACAACTTCGTGTACGAGTCCGTGTGGAAAAACAACCTGCGCCGCACCTCCGAACGCACCTCGACCCACGACCTGCTGCACAAGTACGGCCCCGACTACAAAGTGATCTTCATCGGCGACGCCGCCATGGCCCCCTATGAAATCACCCTGGCCGGTGGCAGCGTCGAGCATTGGAATGAAGAAGCCGGCTATGTGTGGATGCAGCGCTTCATGGAAACCTACAAGAAGCTCATCTGGATCAACCCCTACCCCAAGGACACCTGGGGCTACACCGCCTCCACCAATATCGTGCGCGAACTGGTGGAAGACCGGATGTATCCGCTGACCTTGCGTGGGTTGGAGGAAGGGATGCGGTTTCTTTCCAAGTAAAGATCTGTGCTGATCATCCGGCCCGCATCGCGAGCCTGCTCGCGATGCGTCTAACGGTCCAGAAGTCCCCGCCAACATTCCACCTGCTGCCGATGCGCAACCGCCTGCACCATCGGCCGCAAGCGCACCTGCGCCCCTGGCAGGCATTGCGCCAAACGAGCCAGGGCCAATGGCGTCAAGGCACCCAGGCGTGGGTAGCCGCCGATGGTCTGACGGTCGTTGAGCAATACGATCGGCTGGCCATCCGGCGGCACCTGCACGGCGCCCAGGGGGATGCCCTCGGAAATCATGGGCGGGCCCTGATATTCCAGCGGCGTACCCAGCAACCGCATCCCCATGCGATCGGCGCGGCTGTCCAGCGTCCAGGGCGTATTGAACGCGTCGAACAGACTTTGCCCGCTGAACGCGCCGTTCTGCGCGCCCAGGATCAGGTCCAGCGGCTGCGCCTGCTGGAAATCGGGAATCCGCGAGCGCGGCATGGGCCGTGGCGCCGCCGAGCCGGCGTAGCTCAGGTGCTCGCCACGGCTCAACGCCCGCCCCCTGCCGTCCAGGCCGCCAAGCGATTCACGCACCACCGTCGAACGGCTGCCCAGCACCGCAGGCGCCTCGAACCCGCCGGGGGCCGCCAGGTAGGCCCTCGCGCCGCTCACCGGCTGGGTGAACGCTAGCACCTGACCTTTGCGCAGGCCAAAATAGCGCCATGACGCCACGGCCTGGCCATCCACCCGCGCCCCCAGGTCCGCCCCTGCCAGGGCCAGCACGCAATCGTCTTGCGCCACCACGGTGAAGCCACCGAGGGTAATTTCCACCACTGCCGCATCCAGGGCATTGCCCAACATCCAGTTGGCCCACGCCATCGACAGCCAGTCCACCGCGCCGCCCTGGGTCACGCCCAGATGCCTCACGCCGAAACGGCCCATGTCCTGCAACAGGCACAGCGGTGTGCTGGCCTCGATCAACAGACGGCTCATGCCGAAGCCTCCAGCGGTGTGTCATCGCCGCCCAACGAAATGAATTCGGCGTGGTCCACGGCGGCAAAGCGCACCGTATCGCCGGGTTGCATCAGGCTGTAGCCGTCACGCTCACGGTCGAACAGCTTGGTCGGGGTGCGGCCGATCAGGTTCCAACCGCCGGGCGAGACCAGCGGATACGCCGCGGTCTGGCGTTCGGCAATGCCGACACTGCCGGCCGCCACGCGCTTGCGCGGTGTGTCGAGGCGCGGCGCGGCCAGTTCCTCATCCACCAACCCCATGAAAGCGAACCCGGGGGCGAAGCCCAGGGCAAACACCTGGTATTCGCGCTCGCTGTGGCGGCGGATGACTTGGGCTACCGTCAAGCCGCTGCGACTGGCCAACAAATCCAGTTCTGGCCCGACGCTGGGGTCGTACCACACTGGTAGCACATGGCATTGGCCGCTTGAGCGGGCATCGGGTGAAAGGTTGTTCAGCGCCTCGCCGATCAGTTCGCGCGCCTGCACCGGGGTCAGGGCGAACAAATCGTAGTGCACCATCAGCGTGGTGTAGGACGGCACCAGGTCGATCAGACGCTCGGCGAATACCGCTCGCAGACGCTCGCTGGCAGCCAGCATCCACGGCATGTTGGCCTCGGCGATCTCATCGAACAGACGCACCATCAGGCAGTCCACCGCCACTACTTCCAAACGTGGTTTCATGATGCAGTCTGCCGGTCCAGGGCTTCGCGGATGCGTTGCACGGCCGCCACGGAACTGGCGTTGTCACCGTGTACGCACAAGGTGTTGGCCTCAAGGTGCAAGGCGCTGCCGTCGCTGGCGGTCAACGCTTCGCCGCGAGCGATGCGCAGGGCCTGCCCGATAATCACCTCGGGGTCGTGGTGCACCGCGCCCGGCAGTTGTCGCGAAACCAGGTGGCCGGCGCTGTCATAGGCGCGATCGGCGAAAGCCTCGAACCACAGGGTCAGGCCGTACTCGTCGCCCAGGGCCTGGGCGGCGCTGTTGTCCCGGGTCGCCATCAACATCAACGGCAGCGTCCGGTCATAGGCGGCCACGGCCTGGATCACCGCACGCAATTGCGCCGGGTTGGCCATCATGTCGTTGTACATCGCGCCATGGGGTTTGACGTAGCTGACCCGTCCGCCCTGGGCCCGGCAGATACCGTCGAGCGCGCCGACCTGGTAGTGCAACAAGTCCTGCAATTCCTGGGCACCGTAGGCCATGGAGCGGCGGCCGAAGCCCGCCAGGTCCTGGTAGGCCGGGTGTGCACCGATCCGCACGCCATGGCTCAAGGCCAGGCTGACGGTCTTGCGCATGATGCTCGGGTCGCCGGCGTGAAAGCCGCAGGCGATGTTGGCGCAATCGATGAAGGGCATCACCTCGGCGTCCAGACCCAGGGTCCAGTGACCGAAGCTTTCGCCGATGTCGCAGTTCAGTAGCAGGCGGTTCACGGTGAACGCTCCTGTAGGTTCTTTCTTTGTTTAACTGTGGGACATACGCCCCACAGGTTATCAGTTACTCAGCTTCCAGCTGCTTGCCTTGGGTTTCCGGCAGGCTCAAGGCTGCCAGGATCACCACGCCGTAGGACACCGCCGCGAACGCCCCGATACCCACGCTCAACGGCACTTTCTGGCTGAGCAGGCCGATCAGCAGCGGGAACAGTGCCGCCACCGCCCGGCCGATGTTGTAGCAGAAGCCCTGGCCCGAACCACGAATGCGCGTAGGGAACAGTTCGGTGAGGAACGAGCCCATGCCGCTGAACATGCCCGAGGCGAAGAACCCCAGGGGAAAGCCCAGCCAGAGCATCACGTTATTGCTCACCGGTACCTGGGTGTACAGCAAGACGATGGTGAACGAGCCGACGGCGTACAGGATGAAGTTCTTCTTGCGGCCCAGGATGTCGGACAGGTATGCACTGATGACGTAACCCACGTAGGAACCGACGATCACCATTGCCAGGTACCCGCCGGTGCCCAAGACGCTCAGGCCTCGTTCATTCTTCAGGAAGGTTGGCAGCCAGGACGTGATGGCGTAGTAACCGCCCAGGGCACCGGTGGTCAGCAAAGAAGCGCGAACGGTGGTGAAGAGGATGCCGGGGGCGAAGATCTCGTAGAACTTCGCCGGGTGTTCCGGCGTCAGGCGGGCCTTGGTCTGGCTGTAGACCTCCGGGTCCTTGACCAGCCGCCGGACGAAAATCACGAACACCGCCGGCACAATGCCGAGGATGAACAAGGCGCGCCAGGCATCTTCCGGCGGCAACAGCGAGAACAGCAGCGAATACAGGATCGCGGTCAAGCCCCAGCCCAGCGCCCACCCCGACTGGACCATGCCCACCGCTTTGCCGCGGTCCTTGGCGCGGATCACTTCGCCCATCAGCACCGCACCGGCGGTCCACTCGCCGCCAAAACCGAAACCCATCAGCGTGCGGGCGATCAACAGTTGTTCGTAACTTTGGGCAAAGCCGCAGAGGAAGGTGAAGAAGGCGAACCACAGCACGGTCAGTTGCAGGGTGCGTACGCGACCGATGCGGTCCGAGAGTATCCCGGCCACCCAGCCGCCAATGGCCGAGGCGATCAACGTGCTGGTGTGGATAAGTCCTGCCTGCCCGGTGGTGATGCCCCACATCGCGATCAGGGTCGGCACCACGAAACTGAGCATTTGCGTGTCCATGCCGTCCAGGGCGTAGCCGATCTTGCAGCTCCAGAATGTGCGGCGCTCCTGCCGGTTGATGTCGCGGTACCAGTCGAACGGGCCGGAGCGGACCTGGTGTTTTGGGACGTCGAGCGTGTCGGGTGCACTCATGGTGGTGTTCTCCACGGTTTTTGTTGTTTTGAGCCTCGACGATGCGCGTGGAGGCCGGTGTCCAGATTCTTGAGCGCGCGCGTCATGGCGTCCAACGAATAAAACACCGGCTGGGTCATAAGAAAAAATTGATTGGGGGGGGTATCACAGAACTGGTGGACAGGCCCCTGTGGGAGCAAAGCTTGCTCGCGAAACAAGCGCCTCGTTTTCTGAAAGACCGCATCGGCTTCATCGCGGGCAAGCCTTGCTCCCACGAGAAGCCCTTTGATCGGCGGTGTCAGAGCCCGCGCAGATCCCGCTCTTCAATTGGTCGGCTCTGGCGCAAGCGCTTGCCGCCCAGCACCACCCAGTCGATCAGGCGGAACAGGCATTCCAGGCCGAACGACAGCAGCATTGCGCCGCTGATGCCCCAGATCATGGCTTCGGGGGTCAGCAGGATCTGGTAGCTGTAGCCGTTCCAGGTTTCCTTGCGGATGTCCGGATCGGCCGCCAGCGCCACTTGCAGCAGGCGGATGTACCACGGGCCCTGCATCGCCTGAAATTGCTTGTCCAGGGCCTGCTGGCGCACCAGCAGCGCGTTCAGGCTCTCGGCATCGCTGCGAAAGATCGGGTCTTCACTGGCGCGGTAATGGGCCACCAGCGCCTGCATATCGCCCTTGAAGAACTGGTTGGCGGTGCCCTGGAAACCTTGCAGGCCGGTCTGCGCCTCGATCAGGTGAGCTTCGACCCGCTTGGCGTAGTCGTTGATGAAGCCCGGCACCTGGACCCCGACCAGCAGGCCCACCGCGAACAACACCAGGCGTAGATAACTGAGCAACATAACGGGACGTCCTTATTCGGTGCGGCCGTGGCTGACGCATTCACCGCGTCGCCACAAGCTCCATTGGCCCGGTTCGTAGCGGGTCCAGGTTTCGTTTTCGGTCAAGGGTTCGGTGGCGATCACCGTGACCACGTCGTCGGGCGTGGTTTCTGCCTGGAAATCGACGATCACGTCCACGTCCTTGAGCCGCGCCGGGCCGAACGGCGCACGACGGGTGATCTGGGCCAGTTTGGTCGAGCAATAGCAGAACAGCCAATCGCCATCGCTGAGCAAACAATTGAACACGCCTTGGCTGCGGTATTCGCTGCAGGCCTCGAGCAGGGATGGCAACAACCGCTCGACCTCCACCGGCTCCGGGAAAGCCTGGCGCACACGGTTGAGCAGATCGCAGAACGCCGCTTCGCTGTCGGTGTCGCCCACCGGGCGGTAGAAACTTGCAGTCGGATAGAAATCCTTGAGCTGGCCGTTATGGGCAAAACACCAGTTACGCCCCCACAACTCCCGCACGAACGGGTGGGTGTTGGACAGGCAGACCTTGCCGACGTTGGCCTGGCGAATATGCCCGATCACCACTTCGCTCTTGATCGGATAGCGCTGCACCAGGTTCGCCACTTCCGACTCGCTGCTGGCGGCCGGGTCCTGGAACAGGCGCAGGCCACGGCCTTCATAGAAGGCGATGCCCCAGCCGTCCCGGTGCGGGCCGGTCTTGCCGCCGCGCTGCATCAGCCCGGTGAAGCTGAACACGATGTCGGTCGGCACATTGGCGCTCATGCCCAGTAACTCACACATGCTCGAACCCTCGCTTCAATGGGCAGGCCCGGTCACAGACGCGGTTCGATGCGCGAACGCTGGGGGTTGCTCGGCACCGGCGGGCGACCGTAGCGGTCATCCCCGGCCACGCCGAACGGCGGCTCGTCCTCGGGCTCATCGGCCGCGGCGGCGGCTTTCGCGGCAGCGGCGCGTTCCTTGCGAGCGTTGGCGGCACGCTCGATAGGAAAGCGGATCACCACCAGCAACAAGTAGAGCCCAAAGGCGATCATGCCGTACATGAGCAGGTCCGAAGCCGCCCGCCAGACGTTGTTGCCCACCTTGAACAGCACGTCCAGGGCGACGATGGCCACCGCCGGGGCCACCTTGTCCTTCACCGGGTCGACAACGGTCGGGCTGAACAGCAGCACCGCCACCAACAGCCGCAGCGGCTCGCGCAACCAGCGCCACATCCAGCGGGTCAGGCGCATCCACACCAGCAGGCAGCCCAAGGCGGCGAAGGCGTAGAGGCCCCAGGCGATCAGATAGTCGTTCTCGGTCATGGTGTCCATGGCAAGGCAGGCAAAGAGGCGCTTATAGTAACGGCTTTTCGCTCGCCAGGCTGCCCCGGCGTCTGCCCAGTCAATGTCCGAGAGTTTTTCATGCCCCTATCTGCCCCCGTTTCCAACGCTCCGGTTGCCCGCAGGGACGCCGGGGTCGACCCGTACGCCTGGCTGCAAGAACGCGACACCGACGCCGTGCTCGATTACCTCAAGGCGGAAAACGACTACCAGCAGGCCCGACTCGCCGACCAGGCCGGCCTGCGCGAAACCCTGTTCCAGGAGATCAAGGGCCGGATCCTCGAAACCGACCTGTCCCTGCCCTCCCCCTGGGGCCCGTACCTGTATTACACGCGCACCACGGCCGGCGACGAATACCCACGGCACTATCGCTGCCCACGTCCGGCCGACGACAGCCTGACCGTCGACGAAAGCCACGAGCAATTGCTGCTGGACCCGAACGCATTGGCCGGCGGCGGCTTCTTTTCCCTGGGCGCCTTCAGCATCAGCCCCGACCACCAGCGCCTGGCCTACAGCCTGGACACCACGGGCGACGAGATCTACACCCTGTTCGTGAAGGAATTGTCCAACGACAAAGTCAGCGAACTGTCGTTCGAGCAGTGCGACGGCAGCATGACCTGGGCCAATGACAGCCTGACGCTGTTTTTTGGCGAACTGGACGACACCCACCGCCCCCACAAGCTCTGGCGCTATCGCCTCGACGGCACCGCCGCCGAAGAAGTGTTCCATGAGCCGGACGGACGATTCTTCCTGCACTGCTACCGCTCGAGCTCCGAACGTCAACTGATCCTGTCCCTGGGCAGCAAGACCACCGGCGAAACCTGGGTGCTGGACGCCACGCAACCGCAGCAACCGTTCACCTGCCTGGCGCCACGGATCGAAAATCATGAATACGATGTTGACCATGGCCTGCTCGACGGGCAATGGACCTGGTTGATCCGCAGCAACCGCGACGGGATCAACTTCGCCCTGTATCAGGCGCCCGACACCGGCGTCGCGCCCACCGAGGCCGACTGGCAGAACCTGATTCCCCACAGCGACACGGTGATGATCGACGGCCTGAGCCTGAACGCCGGCGCCATGACCTTGAGCCTGCGCGAAGGTGGCCTGCCGATCATCGAGGTTCATCCACAGGGCCTACCGGCGTATCGGGTGCAATTGCCGGACGCGGCCTACAGCCTGCATGTGCAGAACAGCCTGGAATTCGCCAGCGATCGTATTCGCCTGCGCTATGAAGCCTTGAACCGTCCGGCGCAGATCCGTCAACTGGACCTCGCGAGCGGCACGCAGGTGGTGCTCAAGCAGACCCCGGTGCTGGGGCCGTTCGACGCCGACGCCTACGTCAGCCAGCGGCTGTGGGCGACGGCACCGGACGGCACCCAGGTGCCCATCAGCCTCGTGGTCAAGCGCGAAGCCCTCGGCCAACCGGTGCCGCTGTATCTGTATGGCTACGGTGCCTACGGCGAAAGCCTCGACCCGTGGTTTTCCCATGCGCGGCTGAGCCTGCTCGACCGTGGCGTGGCGTTCGCCATTGCCCATGTGCGCGGCGGCGGTGAGCTGGGCGAAGCCTGGTACCGCGCCGGCAAACAGGAGCACAAGCACAACACCTTCAGCGATTTCATCGCCTGCGCCGAGCATTTGATCGCCCACGGTTTCACCACCTCCGACCAGTTGGCGATCAGTGGCGGCAGCGCTGGCGGCCTGCTGATCGGTGCGGTGCTCAACCAACGCCCGGAGCTGTTCAAGGTGGCGATTGCCGAAGTGCCGTTCGTCGACGTGCTCAACACCATGCTCGATCCGGACCTGCCATTGACCGTCACCGAATACGATGAATGGGGCAACCCCGAGGAGCCAGACGTCTATGATCGGATCCGGGCCTACGCCCCTTACGAAAACGTGCGTGCCCAGGCCTATCCGGCGATGCTGGTGATCGCCGGCTACAACGACAGCCGCGTGCAGTACTGGGAAGCGGCCAAGTGGGTGGCGAAACTGCGCGCCACCAGGACCGACGACAACCCCTTGCTGCTCAAGACCGAACTGGGCGCCGGACACGGCGGCATGAGCGGGCGTTACCAGGGATTGCGTGACGTAGCGCTCGAATATGCATTTGTCTTGAAGGTTTTGGGGGCGGCTTGAGGAACTCTGCGCGATGGCCGGGTCTTAGCTGGGGCGTAGGCTCTGATGCAATCCCGGCTCCAATGTGAGAGCAAGATTTTGTGGAGGCACAATTCTGTGGAAGCAAGGCTTGCCCGCGATACAGGCGGCTCGGTCTGCCTATAAGACCCAGCTGATGCTATCGCGGGCAAGCCTTGCTCCCACAAGAGCCTATCCTGGGAGTTTTCCTACACCAGAACCCAACTGAAACCGCAACAAACACAAGAAAAAGACCGTGACGACATGCCAGAACCGACCTTACTGAACAAAGAAATCCGCGACTGGCTGATGGACTGTGGACTGTTCGACCAACTGCTGCCTGTCGACTTCGCGGCGGCGTCGGGTTATTTCAGCATCAGTGCCATCGCCCAGGGCGAGACGATTTTCCATGAGGGCGATGCCGGCAGCTTCATGTGCATCATCCACACCGGCCAGGTGGCCGTGCAGAAAACCGGTCCCGATGGCCAACCCGTGACCATCGCCACCCTGCGCAGCGGCCGGGCGTTCGGTGAAATGGCCGTGCTCGACGGCGAACGGCGCTCGGCCAGTTGCATCGCCGCCAGCGACTGCCAGTTGCTGAACCTGGGCAAGGACTCGCTGGAAAAGATGCTCAACGACGCCCCCAAGGTCGCCGCCAAGATCATCCGCGCCCTCGCCGTCTCGCTGTCCAAGCGCTTGCGCATGGCGGATGGGCAGTTGTTGTCGCAGCAGGTCTAGCCAGCTTCTGACCGTTGAAATACAAACCCTGTCTACCCGCCCGGTGACTTGGCCCTGGGCACCTGCGACTCCATACCCGGTATCGGCTGGTCCTTGGGCGGCCTGGGCATTTCGATCGGCGGCAGCAACGGCGGCCCGTTGCTCTCCGGCCCGGGCTTGGGCACGGCTCCTGGCGCGACCGGCGGGTACGGCATGGGGGTGGGGGTGCCGGGTGACCCGGGAATGCTCGGCGGGTTGACCGGGATCGTCGGTTGCTGGGCCTGCGCGCAACTCATCGAGAGCATCGCCAGCGCTATGGCCGGTAGAATGACGCACTTCATCAATGGCTCCACGGCTATCGTCTGCTTTCAGGCTAGTCCCTGACGCGCCGGTTTGCCCTCCCGTGCAAGGGCTGAGCTAAACTTTGTCCAACCGTCATCCGTCTTTTCTACAAAGGTGAACCCATGAGTTCGTCAACGCCACCGTCCAACACCGCCAAGCTGGACCGCATCCTCGCCGACGCCCAGCGTGACCGGGAGATGGGCTACCGCGACAAAGCCCTGAAAATGTACCCCCACGTCTGCGGCCGCTGCGCCCGTGAATTCTCCGGCAAGCGCCTGAGCGAACTGACCGTGCACCACCGCGACCACAACCATGACAACAACCCGCAGGACGGCTCCAACTGGGAGCTGCTGTGCCTGTACTGCCACGACAACGAACACTCGCGCTACACCGACCAGCAGTACTTCGGCGAGGGCTCCCTGAGCACCCCGAAAACCGCCAAGGCAACCCACAACCCCTTCGCCGCGTTGGCCGGGATGATGAAGAAAGACGAGTAGCCAGCCATTCTGTGGGAGCAAGCTTTGCTCCCACAGAACTTCACCCGAATCGAGCTCAGTCCGAGCATTCCCCGTATAATCGCGCCTTTTCCCCAAAGGCATCCCGCCCGTGGCCAACAAACGCTACAGCTGCATCGGTCTGTTCAACCCCAAGTCACCGGAAAACGTCGGTTCGGTCATGCGTGCCGCCGGCTGTTATGGCGTGGCGTCGGTGTTCTACACCGGCAAGCGCTATGAACGCGCCGCCGATTTCGTCACCGACACCAAGAAAGTCCACTACGACATCCCGCTGATCGGCATCGACGACCTGAAGAAAATCCTGCCCCTGGGCTGCGTACCGGTGGCCGTGGAACTGGTGGACGGCGCTCGTCCCCTGCCGGAATACACCCACCCGGACCGGGCGCTGTATATCTTCGGCCCCGAAGACGGTTCGCTGGATAAAGACATTCGCGACTGGTGCGAGGACGTGGTCTACATCCCCACCACCGGCTGCATGAACCTGGCGGCAACGGTCAACGTCGTGCTGTACGACCGCATGGCCAAGGGCAACAACACCCGCTCGGGGCCGCAATTTCGCTGAATGGCGCGAAATCCGATGGAACGCGGCCAGCGCTCCGGCAGTCAGCTTTATACCCCTTCTCACCCTGGAGACAGATCATGCGCGATAACAATCCGTTCGAGCCGATCGAAACGCCTTTCCAATCGCATCCACCGCAGAACGTACACGGTTGGGAACGCATTGGCTCATTGGCGGGCGGTGTGTTGATGATGGGCAAAGGCTTGCGCCGAGGCGGTGTGATCGGCCTGGCGCAACTGGCCGTAGGTGGCCTGGCGCTCGCCCGGGGCATCACCGGGCACTGCTCGGCCAAGACCCTGCTGGAAAAGAATCGCCAGAACCTCAGCGCCGCCCGCGCGCGGATCGAACAGGCCGGTGACGAACTGAGCCGGATGAAAGCCAATGCCGAGGCGGCGACGGGCACGGCTACGGTGACGGGGAATGATTCGCTGAATTCACCCAAGGTTGGGCTTTGATTTTTTGCGATGGGGTTGATGGCCTCATCGCGGGCAAGCCTTGCGTCCATACTGAGTCTTCACTGGAGGTACGACTCGATCCTGTGGGCGCAAGGCTTGCCCGCGATGGCAGTATTACTGAAGTAACCGGCTATTCAGCACAGTCGAACTCCCACCCAGGACACTTTCACTGAGCTGCACAAACGCCTGGGTATCCACCGTCTCCAAGCGCATCGCCCCTTGCAGCACATCATCGAGGGAGCGCTTGTTGCGGGTTTTCAGGCGGATCTCACGATCCAGTTCCTGCAACAGCAACACCGCCTTGGCCACCATGGCAGGGCTGGCCTGCGTGGCGCGCAACGTCGTCACGCCCTGGCTGTCCTTGGCGAGACGGTCGTTGTAGGCCTGGTAGCGTTCGTCACTCATGCCACCGGCGCGGCGCAGCAGTTCGACGGCGTAGTACTCGGCCAGCCCCTCGCTGATCCAGTCACTGCGCTCACGGTCATGGACCCGCGCCAAAACCTGCACCAATTCGCGCAACAATGGGCTCGAACCGCGCTCGCTGACCAGCGGCGCACGGCTGTGCAGGTAAATCGACTCATGACCGGCCTGGACGCCCCGCCACATCGGATCGCCGGCACCCACCACCAACAGCTTGGCCGGATGACGCGGCACCAGCGCCTGCACCTGCGGCCAGACGAACGTCAGCAGCGTCAGCACATCCATCCGCCGCATGCCCTGGCCTTGGGGCGAGGCGACTGTCACCTCGGTCTCCCCCAGGCGCGTGCGGCGGCTGCCGAGCTTGCCGGCGAGGATCCAGCCCGTCGGGCGGTCAAACAGACGCGCGGGGTTGTCGATGCGAAAACGTTGCTTACCGATGCGTGGCCAGGCGGTTTCGACGCTTTTCCAGCCATCGGGCAACTCGATGTCCAGGCGGGCCACCAGTTCGACGCCGTCCTGCTGGTCGAGCCGGGCCGACGGCACCAGGTCATTGCCGTTGAACAAGGCCCAGCCCGGGGTCATGCGGGTCTCGAATGCGCCCTTCTTGCGGGCGTGGCTGATGTGCACGCGGTAACTCAGGCTCGCCTTGTCGGCCGCCGGACGCCATACCCCTCGCATCGCCTTACCCGGCGTGAGCTGCCACTGGCCGTCCGCCTTGAAGTCGCTGTAGCGGCTGCCGTCGCCAAGGTCGAAATCCAGGCTGCGCACCGCCGAACCCCGAGCCAGGGTCAGACGCACCTCGGCCTGGTCGCTCTGCGGCAACAGGTGCACGTGATAATCCAGATCGACTTTCTGCGCTGCCCACAACGGCCCGCACACCGCGAGCAGCCCGGCCGCCAGCATCCGTTTCAATCCTGCCGCCATGGGTTCTCCCTGGTGGTGCGGCGCCCGGCGGTTCAGCCTGCGCGGAAAATCAGATGGTCTTCCCAATCCTCTTCCGGCACGCTGCCCTCGGCCAGCATGCGCCCGGACTGGGAAATGCGTTCGTGGTGTACCGCATCGCGGTCACCGCAAACCAAGTGGTGCCACAACGGCAAGTCCTTGCCCTCGCTGACCAGCCGATAGCCGCAGGTCGGCGGCAGCCATTTGAACTCATCGGCCTTGCCCGGGGTGAGTTGGATGCAATCGGGGACAAACTCGCTACGCCGGGGATAATTGGTGCACTGGCAGGTCTTCAAGTCCAGCAGTTTGCAGGCGATGCGCGTGTAGTAGACGCTGTTATCGTCTTCGTCCTCGAGTTTTTGCAGGCAGCACAGGCCACAGCCGTCGCACAGCGATTCCCATTCCTGCGGGTCGAGCTGATCGAGGGTTTTGCGTATCCAGAACGGTTCGACTTTGGCGGCCATGGCTCAAGCATCTACATCACGTGGTGAAAAGGCCGACAGTCTAGTGCTGGGGCCGCTCCAGGCCAAGCACTGGCGACTGTCGGTAGGATCGTAGATCGGCATGCGCTCCCACTACTGTTTTGCACGGGCCTCAATAGCCTCGGGCAAAATCCACTTCCCCGCGCAGCGCTTCGCCAGCCTGGTAAGCCCGCAGGTTTTCCAGGAACAACTGCGCCATCATCGGCGGCGACGTCGGTGCCGAGCTGTGCCCGGTCAGCAGCAGGCCCCAGGCCGTCCAGAAGGGATGGCGCTGCGGCAAGGGCTCTTGGCGGCAAACATCGATCACCGCGCCGGCCAGGTGCCCGTCCTTCAAGGCTTGCACCAGGTCCGCATCGACCACGGCCACGCCGCGCCCGACATTGATGAACAGCCCGGTCGGCTTGAATTGCTTGAACAGCGCCGCGTCGTACAAGTCATGGGTGCGAGGGGTGTTGGGCAACAGGTTGATGACGTAGTCCACTTCACCGACCAGGCGCGGCAGGTCCTCCAGCGTCCCGACCTCTACAAAGGACGGCAATGCCCGGGCTTCGCTGGCGATGCCATAGAGTTCCACACCAAACGGCACCAGGAACTGCGCCACACGCTGGCCGATATCACCGGTCCCGACGATCAGCACCTTACGCCCCGCCAGGCCTTGTCCCTGGCGGTTATCCCACTTGCGCTCGACCTGGCTGACCAAGCGCGCCAACACCTCGCGCTCATGGCCCAGCATGTAGGTGAGCACGTACTCGGCCATGACCTGGCCAAAAATGCCCACTGCACGGGTCAGGCGGTAGTCGCGGGTCAGGCCCTCGGCCAGCAACGGCGTGATGCCCGCCCAGGTCGATTGCAGCCAGCGGGGTTGATGCCCCTGGCGCAACAGGGTGGCAAGCAGGTCGGGTTGGCCGAGCCAGACCGGGCAATCCGTGGCCAGTCGCGACAGTTCGGCGGAATCGCCGCTGGTCAGCACTTCAATATCGGGGGCAGCCTGGCGCAGCAGCTTGGCATAGACCGCGTGGCTGTGTTCGGCAATCAGAACGCGCATGAATCAACCTTTCAAAAACAGTGCAGACGACCGCCGACAGAGTATCGCTCCATCCGTGCGGTCATCATCAACAAAATCCAGTGTTACAGGGGGCCCAGGACGGGCGCCCCGGAGCATTCGTCAAACCGGGTCGTTGCGTCGCAGCAACTCTTCGGGCAGATGCTCGATGTATTCGTCTTCGGCGGGCGGCATTTGCAGGTGATAGCCCTGGGTGTCGAGGTTTTCCAGCACCTTGTTGATGTCTTCCCGGGACAGTTGCCGCTCCGGGCTCAGCACCAGGTCGAAGACGTGGGTCGCCTTGCCAAAGGCCGCCAGCAATGGCTCAGGCACGCGGGCCAGCGCCTCGCTCTTGAGCACATACAAGTACATTTCGTTTTTCTTCGAGCTTCGATAGATGGAGCAGATACGTTTCAAGGCTGTTCTCCGGCAGAGGCCAGGCTGTCGAGCAATGCCTGGCCCATCAACTCGCGGCGCCAGCCACGCAGCGAATCGGGCAATTGGTAGGGCCCCTCGGGAAAGCCGCTCTTGATCAGCGCCTCGAGGGTTTTCTTGCGCAGCATCAGCTCCGGGGCGATTCCCAGGCGCTCGGCCTCAGCCTGCCCCAACGCCCGCAGGCGCTTGACCAGCGCCGAGGCCTCGATGGGCAGTGGCTCGGCCACGGCCGGCGGCCATTGCTCGGGTGGGATACTGGCGGCGCGTTGGATCAGGTCTAGCAGAAACTGGCCGTCCTGGCGCACGGTGCGTGGGTGCATGTCTTCGATTTTCGCCAGCGCGCCGAGGTTATCCGGTTGCGTGCGGGCCAGGGGCCACAGCGAATGCTCGCGGATAATGCGGTTGCGCGGCAGGTCACGGGCCCGCGCCTCCCGCTCACGCCAGGCGCACAGCTCGCGCAGTACGGCCAACTGGGCACGGGACAACTTCCAGGCCAGCTTGGCTTCGCGATACACCTCATACGGATCGACTTCGCGGCGCAGGTTGCTCACCAACTCGGCGCCGTCCTCCAGGACCCAGGCGAATTTTTCATCAGAAAGCTTCGGGCGCAGTTGTATGAAAACCTCCGCCAGGTGCACCGCATCTTCGGCGGCGTAGCTGATCTGGGTCTCGGATAATGGCCGCTGCAACCAATCGGAACGTGTCTCGCCCTTGGGCAGTTCGATCCCCAGCACTTCCTGCACCAGCCGTGAGTAACCCATGGAGAAACCCAGGTTCAGGTAAGCGGCTGCCAATTGGGTATCGAACAACGGCGAAGGCAGGCTGCCCGTCAGTCGCAGCAACACTTCAAGGTCTTCACTGCAGGCATGCAGCACCTTGAGCACCGCCGGGTTTTCCAACAGGGCGGCCAACGGTTGCCAGTCGTCGATGGTCAAGGGGTCGATCAGATAGGCACGCTTGCCGTCACCGATCTGCAGCAAACCGGCGATGGGGTAGAAGGTATCGACCCGCATGAATTCGGTGTCGAGGGCAACGAATGGCAACTGCTGCCATTCGGTGCAAAGCTGACCGAGGCTATCGTTGTCGCGAACCCAGTGAATATCGATGGCCACACGGCTCTCCCTTGAAGAATGGCGCGCAGTATATCGCCGCCGGCGATTGCGAGCATCCGTAAAGCAAGAGCCTGAGAGAAATCGCCTGCGCAGATGCCAGAATAGTCCTACATCAGGAATTAGTTCTTCTTACGCAATACATAAACCCGCGTCAGCACAAAGCCGGGCAGGAAATCCTGATGCCACAACACACTGAAACCCGCCTGGCGAAACTCGGCTTCGACATCCGCCTTGCCGACCAGGCTGCCTCGTGGCGGCTGGCCGATTTTAAGGCGGGTCTCCAACTGCACCGAGACGATGACCGTGTCGCGGCTGACCCGATGAAATTCGCGCAGCAACGCCAGGCGGAGCTCGCTGGCGCTGACGTGCCGAAACAGTTGCAGACAAAAAATACAATCCACCGCGTTGGCCGACAGGCCGATGGTGAAGGCGGAACTGGGAAACGTCTTGACCCGCTTGAGCACCGCGCCGCCATGGTGGGTCAGCGCATGCTCGAGCATGTCGGGCGACGGGTCCGCCGCCAGGATCACTCGGTTGGCGTGTTCGGCCAGCACCGGCCAGAACCGCCCTGCCCCGCACGCCACATCCAGCACCAGCCCCGGCTCGCCGGCCACTTTCAAGGCGTTGCGGACCATGTGCTCGTCACGCCAGAACGTAAAGCGCAGCCGTCGAGGCGCCGGCTGGCAGCAGACTTGCGCATGCTCCTGGTCCAGATGCCTGGCAAACTCGAGCTCGACATTGGAAGGGGTTAAGCCGGACATACGAACAGCTCTTGAAAGTGGGAAATGGATGACAGATTAACCGGCGGCGCGTGAAAAAAAGGTGCAGGTGATCATTGACGGGCCAACACGCCGTCGACCACCGCGCCGCGACAACCGGAAAACATGTCCAGGTCCGGGTTGTAGACCTTGCTGTTGACCTCCAGCAGCCCGAGCATCGAGTGAAACAGGTTGTCCTGGCTCAAAGGCTTTTCCCGGCTCAATTGCAAGCAATGGGTGTCGACCGCGAAGGACTTCTGATAGCTATCGGAAAACCACGCCAGCATCGCCACGTGCTTTTGTTGCTCCGGGGCCAGCATGTACGGCGTGCCATGGAGAAACAGGTTGTATTCCCCCAGGGACTCGCCGTGATCCGACAGATACAGCATGGCCGTGTCGACCTTGTCCTGGTTGGCCCGCAGCAGATCGATCAGGGTCGACAGCACATGATCGGTGTACACCAGCGTGTTGTCGTAGCCGTTGACGATGCTCTCGCGGCTGCAATTGTTCAGCGCGTTGCTTTCACACACCGGGGTGAAATGCTCGTATTCCTTGGGGTAGCGCTTGTAGTACTCCGGCCCGTGACTGCCCATCTGGTGCAGCACCAACACCGTATCCTTGTCGAGGGTGTCGATGAAATGCTGCAGCCCCTGGAGCAGGATTTCGTCGCGGCACTCGCTGTTGGCGCACAGGGCCGGATCCTTGAGGTTGCTCACGTCCTGCAGGGTGACCCGATCACACGTGCCCTTGCAGCCAGACTGATTGTCACGCCAGATCACCTCCAGTCCGGCGCGCTTGAGCACATCCAGCAGGCCTTCTTCATTCTTGGCCTTACTGGCGTCATAGTTCTTGCGGCCCATGTTGGAGAACATGCAGGGCACCGATACCGCTGTTTCGGTTCCGCAGGAATGCACGTCGGTGAAGGCGATCAGGCCAGCCTCTTTATTCAATTGCGGCGTGGTATCGCGGTTATAGCCCAGGATGCCGAAGTTCTCGGCCCGGGCGCTCTCCCCCACCACCAGCACGGTCAGGGACTTGCGGGCGTGGGTTTGCCAGGCCGGGTTACGACTCGCATCTTCGCCCAGCGCGATGAACGGTTGCTTGGCCGAGGCCACCTGCTCGCGCAAGTAGCCGAACGAAGCACCGATATAGTTGCTCGGCACGACCATCAGGCGCAGTTCATGATGGTTGCGAAACAGTGAGGCCAACCCTTGATAGTTGACCAACGCGACGACGCCAATGACCGCCGCCGAGGCGACGCCAACCATCAATTTACTTAACAGCTCCTTGGGCCAGCGACGGTAGTTGATGGGCGTCTTGAACAATAACCAGGACGGCAATACGCCTAGCAAACCAAGGTAGGCAAATAACTTCAGCGACAACAGGTCGCGAACTTCCGTTGCGTTAGTTTCAGCGAAGTTGCGAAACATGCCGGCATCGATCAGCACGCCATACTGGGACATGAAATACGCCACGCCGGCGCTGATCAGAAACAGCAACATCAACAGAGGTTTGAGTAACGGACGGAAGGCCACCAGCGTCAACACCAGGTTGAACGCGCAGAAAATCATCAGACCGAAAGCCAGGCTCAACAACACACCCCGACCGTCAGCCGCCGTGATAGTGAGCAAGTGCTGCCACAGTACAACGTTGAAGCCCACTAAAAAAAAGGCACTGGCGACCAGTGTCACCCACTCCGGGCGCACGGCTTTGATAGTCAGCATAATGGTTGGCGGATTCCTGAAAGTTGCTCTTTTAAAAAGAAATGCCACAAGAAGAGAGGGAAATTTCATGTCCCACGGCAGCACGGACTCTAGTGTCCTGTTTCGCAAATACGTTCCTTTTTTACGAGTGGCTGTTGTCGTCAGGCAAGGCGCCGCGACGAGTCATAGCCCGCTATGGCGAGGAGCGGCAACGCAGCATGGCGACAACAGACACCGTCAAAAAGGAACAGTATTTGTGATACAGGACACTAGACAGCCCACCATCAATTTTTCGTGAAAAAGTTGCTATTAAAATATTATTTAAGGGGCAGGCCACACGCTGGAACGAGTCGCCAGCGTGTGGCTTTCAATCGCATCAGGCCTGATGCAGATACCAGCGCCAATCCTGCTCCCCGACCTCCCCCATGAATTGACGATATTCGGCGCGCTTGACCGCCAGGTAGACACCCAGGAACTCCTCGCCAAAGGCTTCCCGTGCCCAGGTCGAGGCTTCGAGGGCACGCAGGGTGGTCAGCCAATCGGTCGGTAACAATGCGCTCGCCTGGGCATAGCCATTGCCCTCGACAGGCGGTCCGGGGTCACGCTGCTCACGGATGCCGCGATGGATGCCGGCCAGTATCGCCGCCGCAGCCAGGTACGGGTTGGCGTCGGCGCCGCAAATGCGATGTTCGATGTGCCGTGACGAGGCCGGGCCACCCGGCACCCTCAGGCTCACGGTACGGTTGTCCACACCCCAGGTCGCCGCCAGCGGTGCGTAGCTGTTGCTTTGAAAGCGCCGGTAGGAATTGGCGTTCGGGCAGAACATCAGCAGCGCATCGAGCAGGGTGTCGAGCATCCCGCCCACGGCCTGGCGCAACAGCGGCGTGCCATCGGCGGCTTCGCTGGCGAACAGGTTGTTGCCCTGCGCATCCGCCAGGCTGACATGCATGTGCAGGCCGGATCCGGACAGGTGATCGAACGGCTTGGCCATGAAACACGCCGTCATGCCATGCTTGTGTGCCACGCCCTTGACCAATCGTTTGTAGCGCACTGCTTCATCCATGGCCTGCAAGGCATCGCTGCGGTGCTCGAGGGTGATCTCCACTTGCCCCGGTGCGTATTCGGAAATGGCGGTGCGGGCCGGCAGGCCCTGCAGCTTGCACGCAGCGTACAGGTCGGCCAGGAACGGTTCGATCTGCTCCAGTTCACGCAAACCATAGACCTGAGTAGCGTGCGGTCGCCCACCATCGGCGTCCCGCGCCGGCTGTGGCCGGCCTAGGCTATCGCGCTGCGCGTCCAGCAGATAAAACTCCAGCTCCGCCGCCATCACCGGGTAATAGCCATCCGCTTGCAGCGCTGCGATCACCCGGCCGAGCAAATGACGCGGATCGGCGACGGCCGCCGGCAGGCCTTCTTGCGGGTGCATGCTGACCTGCAAGGCAGCCGTGGGAATCAACCGCCACGGCAGGCGTTGCAAGCTGTCAGCGATGGGATAGGCACGGCAATCGATGTCACCGACCTCC
Organism: Pseudomonas citri; assembly: GCF_025336485.1. GTDB lineage: Bacteria > Pseudomonadota > Gammaproteobacteria > Pseudomonadales > Pseudomonadaceae > Aquipseudomonas > Aquipseudomonas citri. The sequence continues at coordinate 438,546 of NZ_JAODAB010000002.1, forward strand.
CACACCAGGCCGGAATTTTCCACGTCTTCGCCATTGAGGGTCAGGCCGAGGATGGTGCTGGGCAAGGGTCGGCCACTTTCGTAGACCGCCAGCAATTCGTCGCGATGCAACAACTTGCCCCGAGGGACGCCATTGTTGTCGAGAATAAACAACTCGAACAGATCGATATCGGGGTTCTGTTCCAGGAACGCCCGGGCTTGTTCCACGGGCGCGAAAGAGATTTTGGCAAGGTCCATGGGAACACTCGTATTTCCTTGTAGGACGGACGAAAAGACGCCGTCAGCCAGTGTTCGTCGTCGACAAACACTCTGGAAAACTCAACAGAAAATACAGCTATCTGGAGGTCGCGCATGGCGGCAATGCCAGAGCGCCCAGAACGCCAGTTCGCACGGCAATGTCCAGAGCGAAGGAGGGATGACGCGCATGAAGCTACCGACCGGACCGGGTGCGGTAGACGACGGGTACTGCAATGCCAGCGGCCAACCGTCCATGAGCGCATCACAAAAGAAAATACACTTGGGAGCGTCCCACGACGCTCCGAGTCGTTAAACCTCGATTTGATAACCCATGGATCAGCGCGCGCTAAACAATGGCTGATTGAATCAAGCGTTGATCGACAGGCGCGTTCGCTACATTATCCGCCTCCGCGCATGGAGCACAGCAAGAGACAGAACGGATGCTAAACAGCAATGCCCTTAGAAAGCTCGACATGCAAGACCTCATGGTGTTCAGCGCCGTGTACGAACAAAACAGCGTCACCGGCGTGTCCGAAGCGCTGTGTGTGAGCCAGTCCACCGTCAGCTACTGCTTGAAGAAACTGCGGACCTGTTTCGAAGACGAACTGTTCATCAACACCCGCACCGGCATGCGCCCCACCTACAAGGCCCAGGGCATGTACGAGCATGTCCGTAGCATCCTGCAGAGCATCAACCTGTGCCATGCCAGCACGCCCGCTTTCGACCCGAGCCGCCAGGCCGTCACGTTCGACATTTGCGCACCGGAATACTTCGAACACCTGATCCTGCCGACCCTACTGCAAAGCTTCGACTACGCCGACCTGCCGGTGGTGGTGAACGTACGCAAGCTCGAAGCGGACATCCCCGCCGAACAACTGCGCGACGGCAGCCTGGACCTGGTGATCTGCTTCGGTCCGAACTTCCACAGCAACCACGCCGATCTGAAATCCCGGTCGCTGCTGGAAGAAGACCTGGTTTGTGTCGTGGACAAACGGGCGACGCCGCTGGAACCGCGGTTGAGCCTTGAGTCGTTCATCCAGCGCCGCCACGTTTTCCCTACGCCTTGGAGCTCTACCCTCAACATGGTGGATGGCTGGCTGTCACAGCAGGCCCTCCAGCGCCAGATCGCCGCCCGGGCCAACAGCTACGGCGCGGCACTGAAGATGATCACCGGCACCGACTTCATCCTGACCCTGCCCCGGCGCATCCAGAAACTGCTGGCCAGCGAGGCGACCTTCAACCACCACGAAGCGCCCAAGGGCCTGCCGGGTTTTACCCTGGACATGCAATGGAGCCAGGCGGCCGAGCAGGACAGCGCCAATGCCTGGTTGCGCGAACAGATCATCAAGGCCTGCGCCGGGCGAGACGCCTGACCGTTACTGGCCGATCAGCGCCTTGGCGTAAGGGCCCCGATCGATGTCGAGGAGTTCTACGCACAGCTGCACGCTGACCTCAGCCGGCCATGGGCCCAGTTCCTGAAGCACGGCCAGCAGGCTGTCGGCCAATTGCTTCTTGATTTCCGGCGAACGTCCGCTGAGCAAGGCCAGCTTGACGTGCACGAAACCACGCTCGCCCAAACCTGTGCCTACCCGGAAAGTCTCGACTTTCACGGCGCGGCTCTTGATGTCCAACTCATCGGCGAACTGACCGGACGCCACCAGCGCATTGTTCAGGCGCAGCAACGCGACATCGGCATTGAGCCCAGGCAGATTGGCGGTGTACTCCATGTGCAGATGCGGCATGTGTTCGACTCCCATTCGAAATACGACAATGTGGTTTCAGCGGTGGCAACCATACCCCGACTTTCCCGTTTCAGGCAGATTTGTTTTCAAGGCGCGCTACAGAGCCCCGCGCTCCCCCATGAACGCCTCCAGCCGGGACCGCAACCAGCGCTCGGCCGGGTCGCTGTCGACATGGCTCAACCAGACCATGGACAGATCCAGCGTCGGTGTCTTGAAGGGAAAAGGCTCGCTGAACAGCTGGCCCGAGGCCGCCATGGCACTGGCGGTATAGTCCGGCAAGCTGGCGATCAGGTCCGTGCCGGCCAGCAATGCCGGTAACGCGCTGTATTGCGGCACGGACAGCACCACCTGGCGCGTTCGCCCCATTTCGGCCAGCCATTCGTCAGCGAGCCCGGCGACGTTGGCGGTATGGGACACCAGCACATGGGGCCTTGCGCAGTATTCATCCAGGGTCAACGGCCTGTCCGACGCATCGGCGCGCAACACGCGGGGCTGGATATGGCGCAACAGTTTGCGCTTGGCGTTGGCCGGCAACCCCCGGGTCTGGCTGATGCCCACGGTGATATCCCCCGACGCCAACAGATCGGGAATGCGCCAGTAATCGACATGCTGGACCACGAACACGATGTTCGGCGCTTCCTGGCGCAGGCTGCCCAACAGGGGCGGCAGCAAGCCGAACTCGACATCGTCCGACAGACCGATGCGAAAGGTCATGGTGCTGCTGAAGGGGTCAAAATCATGGGTCAGGCTCAGGGCCACCGACAGCGAATCCAGCGCCGGCGATAAATGCCGGATGATCTCCTCGGCCCGGGCCGTCGGCTCCATGCGATGGCCGACGCGAATGAACAGCGGATCGTTGAACATCTTGCGCAATCGATTGAGGGCCGAACTGATGGTCGGCTGGCCCAGGAACAACTTTTCCGCCACCCGTGTCACGTTTCGCTCGAGCATCAGCGTTTCGAACACCACCATCAGGTTGATGTCGGCCTTGCGCAATTCGTTGCGGTTCATCCATTGCCCCCGGTCGCTGAACGGGGCCCAGTGTAGAAACAACGCAGGCCCTGCGTCTATGCGCAAAAAGTCCAAGCGTCTGTAGGAACAGTGAACCGTATCAGCGCCGCTCGATCATCAATAGAAACGAATTTTTCGTAGCCAAAACCATCAGCTTGGCTAGGCTTGCGGCCACATGTCCAACGCATGTCTTGATTGAATGAATCGCAGGGAGCGAACCCGATGTACTTTGAAATCTATCGACAGACCCGAGGCACCCACAGCAGCGGAAAAGGCCAATGGCGCTGGCGCCTGCGGGCAGGCAACCACGAAACGATCGCCAGTGGCGAATCCTACGTGAACAAGTCCGACTGCCTTCACGTTATCCAACTGATCAAGAGCGCCCACGGCGAGACGCCTGTGAAGGAGATCTGAACAGCGCCGCCGCGACTCGCCGGTCCTTGAGCAGCATGGCCCCCTCGATCCGCTCAAGGACCTGACTGAGCCAAGCTCAATCGTATTCCGCTTCCTGGTGATCCCCCAACAACCGCCGCTGACGAGGTGTCGCGGCAGCCAGGACAACAGGGTTGAACTGCCAGTGCAGATAAGGCGAGAACTTCTGCGCGACCATCCGCCGGCCATAATGCACCTGGAGCAGATACCGCGTGCGGTCGGCGGTCCGGTTGTCGCTGCCGGCATGCCATAACTCGCTGCGCAGGATCAGCACGTCACCCGCACGGCACAAGATCGGTTGGGCCGTACGCCCCTGCCATTGTGTCTCACCGGCAATGGGCGTCCGCCCTGCCCGATGACTGCCAGGGATGACCCGGGTCGGGCTCAAGTCGGCGTCGATGTCATCCAGGTAGAATTGCGCGGTAAAAACGTGCATCGGAAGTTCAAAGGCCGAATCGGCCAACAGCCCAGGCGGCAATGGCATCGGCAGATAGTCCAGATGCAACGGCGGTGCGACGTAGCCGGGATGGCAGCGCCAGGCGGTCTGCCCAATGATGTGACAGTCCTCTCCCAACGCGGCTTCGGCCAGCTCGACCACCCCTTCCACGTCCAAAAATGGCAGCCAGAACGGATCACGATTGAACACACACTTGTAATGATCGATGAGCCCGCTGTAGTCCCAATGCTGGGGCTTCAACTGGTCGATGGCATGACGCAGAGCGGCAATTCGCACGGCATCCAACACCCCAGGCACCAGGACGAAACCGTCCTGATGCAGGGCCCGCAGGCTATCTTGGGTGGACACGAGCGCACCGTTCTCAGGTCCGGAAGCGGCCCGTCAGTTCCGCCAGGCTCCTCGACAGGCTCGACAACTGCTGGCTGGCATGCATGCTCTGGGCGGAATTCTCTGCCGCTTCGTTGGACAGGTCGCGGATGTCGGAAATGTTGCGAGCGATTTCCTCGGTGACACTGCTCTGCTCTTCGCACGCGTTGGCAATTTGCGCAGCCATGTCGTTGATACGCTGTATCGAACCACTGGTGCCGCTGAGCACCTGATCGACGCCCGCCGCGCGCTCGACACTGTCGCGGGCTTTGCTGCTGCCAACCTGCATGGCCTGCACGGCCTTGGCGACGCCGGCCTGCAAGCGCTCGATGCGGACCTGGATGTCCTTGGTCGAATCCTGCGTCCGCGCCGCCAGGGCCCTGACTTCATCGGCCACCACGGCGAAACCACGGCCCTGTTCGCCGGCCCGCGCGGCCTCGATGGCGGCATTCAATGCCAGCAGGTTGGTCTGTTCGGCGATGCCCCGGATCACCTCCAGCACCGCACCGATACTGGAGGTCTCCTGGGCCAAGGCCTCGATCGTTCCGGAGGCACTTTCCACTTCCTGGGCCAGTTGGCGAATGGACTCGATAGTGCTGCTAACCACCTCGGCGCCATCGCGGGACTGGCCACTGGCCTGCTGCGCGGCGTCCGAAGCGCTGACGGCACTGTGCGCCACCTCATGCACCGCAGCACTCATCTGCGTCGCCGCCGTACTGACCTGGTCGAGCGCGGCATGCTCGCTGCTGATCAACTGATCATTGGTCGCGGCCATATTCGCCATGGCGCGGGCCGCGGCATCGACCTCCCCGGTCACCCGCCCCACTTCGGCAATCAACGGTTGCAGCTTATCGAGAAAGCGGTTGAAAGCGCTGCCAAGTTGCCCCAACTCATCCGCCGAACGCACCTCCAGACGCGCCTTCAGATCACCACCGCCCTCGGCAATCTGCTCGACACGGTGCAACAATCGACGCATGGGACGCAGCACGACCATGGGCAAAGCCACAATCAACAGAATGCATCCCAACAGACCGACCAACAGGATGCCGCCCTGCTGCATGCCTACTGATTCACCATGATCGATCGCCGCCTGGCCCTCACCCTGTGCCGCGCCGTCTTCCAGCTCACCGAGCTTGTCGATGGCATCGCGCATGGTGTCGAACTTGCTTTCACCCTCACCAAAACTCAGCGCACTGGCGGCCTGCGGATTACTCACGGCCTGCTCGACCACCTGCCGCGAAACCTGCGACCACTGTGCAAAACGATCATTGAACTGACTGACCAACGCCAAGGCTTCGGCGCTCGGGTGCATCGCGGCATATTTCTGCACGCGATCATAAGCCTGCTTCAGGTTTTCCCCATGACTGGCGCGCAACGCTTCCAAATGATTCCCCACGCCGCCGCCCAGCAGGCTGCGTTCGGCAACGAAAGCCTGGTAGAGATCCCGGTCGGCATTGAGCAACAAGCTGATCGCCGGCAGATAACGGTTGGTCAACTGCGTACTCGACTCCGTCACTTGCCCGATGCCCCGCATGCCCGACCATCCCATCAACACCAGCAGCAACGCCAGGAACGCAACGGGCAAGGTGATTTTCCAGCGGAAGCCCAGATCGGCGAAAAACCGTGGCATGGGTGCTACTCCTTTTCGAGGGTATGTCTTTAGCTATCGGCAGAGGTGGGGGTCTGCTAGAGAGACGGTAGACCAAATTGTCACGGGTTGGTGACATGCGGTGGAGAATCGCGCCGAAACTGCTTGGCTTGCTTGACGTGGCGTGAGAGCTTGCTCCCGATTGACCGGGCGGGACTGTCAGATTTTTTGTGTTCGGGCCGGTAGCGGCCTGCCGTCAGGCAGGCCTTGATTTCACCAGGTCGGCCTG
>NZ_JAODAB010000030.1 GCF_025336485.1 Pseudomonas citri
GGTGCACTCGACAGGATTCGAACCTGTGACCGCTCGGTTCGTAGCCGAGTACTCTATCCAGCTGAGCTACGAGTGCATTTGTTGCCGCGCATTATAGGTCGTCGAATCTTTTTGTAAAGCGCTTTTTTCAGTAATTTCAATCACTTACTGAACAAGCCAGATCTGACGCACTAAACGAATAATGGCGGAGAACGGGGGATTCGAACCCCCGACACCCTTGTGAGGTGTACTCCCTTAGCAGGGGAGCGCCTTCGGCCACTCGGCCAGCTCTCCGCAACACGGGGCGTATATTAACCAGCTTCATCCCCGTTTGCAAACATAAAAATCGATAAAAATTAATGGCTTGGTTCGTCGTCCTTCTCTTTCTTGATACGCAGGTAAATTTCCTCCCGATGCACAGCAACCTCTTTCGGTGCATTGACGCCGATACGCACTTGGTTTCCTTTGACGCCGAGTACGGTCACGGTGATTTCGCCATCGCCAATAATCAGGCTTTCTGCGCACCGACGAGTCAGAATCAGCATACCTTTCTCCTCACGCAATTCAGTTCAGGGACAACAGTCTGCAAAAAAAAGGCACTGGACCTACAACCGGAACGGTCGAAGCCTACAGGCCTTAGTATTGACCAGCGCGGGCAAAAGAACAGTTTTGGGGCGCGCCATTCAAAAAAACAAAGGGCGCGGTCCAGCCGCGCCCTTCAGACAACGCTTACTCGCCCTGTCGGGCAGCCGCGTCGAGTTCGAAAGCCGTGTGCAGGGCGCGCACGGCCAGTTCCAGGTATTTCTCTTCGATCACCACGGAAACCTTGATTTCGGAGGTGGAGATCATCTGGATGTTGATACCCTCCTTGGCCAGGGCTTCGAACATGCGGCTGGCCACGCCTGCGTGGGAACGCATGCCGACACCGACGATCGAGACCTTGGCAATCTTGGTATCGCCCACCACTTCCCGGGCACCGATTTCGCCAGCGGTCTTTTTCAACACGGCTTCAGCCGCTGGATAGTCGTTGCGGTGCACGGTGAAGGTGAAGTCGGTGGTGTTATCGTGCGCGACGTTCTGCACGATCATATCGACTTCGATGTTCGCGGCACTGATCGGGCCGAGAATCTTGAACGCCACGCCGGGGGTGTCTGGCACGCCACGGATGGTCAGCTTGGCTTCATCGCGGTTGAAAGCGATGCCGGAAATGATCGGCTGTTCCATGGATTCCTCTTCATCAATAGTAATGAGGGTGCCCGGACCCTCTTTGAAGCTGTGCAGGACGCGCAGCGGAACGTTGTACTTGCCAGCAAACTCGACGGCGCGGATCTGCAACACTTTCGAGCCCAGGCTGGCCATTTCCAGCATTTCTTCGAACGTGATCTTGTCCAGGCGCTGCGCCACGGACACCACGCGCGGGTCGGTGGTGTAGACACCGTCCACATCGGTGTAGATCTGGCATTCGTCCGCCTTGAGGGCTGCGGCCAATGCCACACCCGTCGTGTCGGAACCACCACGACCGAGGGTCGTGATATTGCCGTGCTCGTCCACGCCCTGGAAACCGGCGACCACTACCACGCGGCCAGCCTTCAGGTCGCCACGGATCTTCTGGTCGTCGATCTGCAGGATACGCGCTTTGTTGTGCGCGCTGTCCGTCAGGATACGCACCTGGTTACCGGTATAGGAGACCGCCGGCACGCCACGCTTGATCAGCGCCATGGCCAGCAAGGCAATGGTCACCTGCTCGCCAGTGGAAACGATCACATCCAGTTCACGGGGAACCGGTTGCTGGTCGCCGCTGATTTGCTTGGCCAGATCGATCAGACGGTTGGTCTCGCCGCTCATTGCCGACAGCACAACCACCAGGTCATCGCCCGCATCACGGAATTTCTTAACCTTGTCGGCGACTTGTTCGATTCTCTCGACAGTGCCGACCGAGGTGCCTCCAAATTTCTGTACGATCAAAGCCATTTCAAAGCCGCCTCTGCCCATGAAGGGCGCCCAATAATCAACCAACAGCGCTCGGGCTCGTGACTAGACCACGAGCCCGCGGCACTGCCTTAAATACCCTGCTCCACAAATGCCACGGTCTGGGCCAGTGCTGCGTCCAGTGCGCCTGCGTCGGTACCGCCGCCTTGCGCCATGTCCGGACGACCACCGCCCTTGCCGCCCACTGCGGCAGCAGCCTGCTTCATCAAATCACCGGCTTTGAGTTGGCCAGTCAGGTCTTTGGTCACGCCTGCGACGAGAACGACCTTTTCCTCATGGACACTGCCGAGCAGGATCACTGCGCGGCCGAGTTTGTTCTTCAGTTGATCGACCAGCGCCAGCAGCGCCTTGCCATCCTGGCCATCCAGACGCGCGGCCAGCACCTTCACGCCCTTGACGTCCACGGCCTGGGCCGACAGATCGTCACCTGCTGCGCTGGCGGCCTTGGCCTGCAACTGTTCCAGTTGTTTTTCCAGCAGGCGGTTGCGCTCCAGCACAGCCGACAGCTTGTCGATCAGGTTGTCGCGGCTGCCCTTGATCAGGCTGGCCGCTTCCTTGAGTTGTTCTTCGGCGGCATTGAGGTATGCCAGGGCCGCCGCGCCGGTCACCGCTTCGATGCGGCGAACGCCGGAGGCCACGCCACCTTCGCTGACGATCTTGAGCAAGCCGATGTCACCGGTACGGTTGGCATGGATACCACCGCACAGTTCCACGGAGAAGTCGCCCATGCTCAGCACGCGCACGCTGTCGCCGTACTTCTCGCCGAACAACGCCATCGCGCCTTTGCGCTTGGCGGTCTCGATGTCGGTTTCTTCGGTCTCGACCGGGGAGTTCCTGCGGATCTCGGCGTTGACGATGTCTTCCAGTGCCTTGATCTGCTCCGGCTTGATGGCTTCGAAATGGCTGAAGTCAAAGCGCAGGCGCTGACTGTCCACCAACGAGCCCTTTTGCTGGACATGCTCGCCCAGCACACGGCGCAACGCTTCATGCAGCAAGTGCGTGGCGGAGTGGTTCAGCGACGTGGCGTGACGAACGTCGGCGTCGACGTGCGCCGCCACCGGAGCGGCGATCATCAGGCTGCCCGAGACCAGCACGCCATGGTGCAGGAACGCGCCACCGGTCTTGGTGGTGTCGCGCACGTCGAAGCGCGAATTGCCGGCCTGCAGGTAGCCACAGTCACCGACCTGGCCGCCGGACTCGGCGTAGAACGGCGTCGTGTCCAGCACGATCACCCCTTCCTGGCCTTCGCTCAGGATGTCGACCGACTGACCGTCCTTGTAGATGGCAACGATCTTGGCCGAACCGGTGGTGCCGGCGTAACCGGTGAATTCGGTGGCCACGTCAACCTTGACCAGGCTGTTGTAGTCCATGCCGAAGGAACTGGCGGAACGCGCGCGCACCCGCTGGGCTTCCATCTCGCGCTCAAAACCTTCCTCGTCGAGGGTCAGATTGCGTTCGCGGGCAATGTCGCCCGTCAGGTCCATCGGGAAACCGTAGGTGTCGTAGAGCTTGAACACCACGTCACCGGGAACCACATCACCCTTGAGTTCGGCCAGGTCCTGCTCGAGGATCTTCAGGCCCTGCTCCAGGGTCTTGGCGAACTGCTCTTCCTCAGCCTTGAGCACGCGCTCGATGTGCGCCTGCTGGGATTTGAGTTCCGGGAACGCATCGCCCATCTCGGCCGCCAATGCGGCGACGATCTGATAGAAGAAACTGCCCTTGGCACCCAACTTGTTACCGTGGCGGCAGGCGCGACGGATGATCCGGCGCAGCACATAGCCGCGGCCTTCGTTGGACGGCAACACGCCGTCGGCGATCAGGAAGCCGCACGAGCGAATGTGGTCGGCCACCACTTTCAGAGAAGCCTGGTTGTCGTTGGTGCAACCGATGGCCTGTGCGGATGCGCTCAGCAGGCTTTGGAACAAGTCGATTTCGTAGTTGGAGTGAACGTGCTGCAACACCGCACTGATCCGTTCCAGGCCCATGCCGGTATCCACCGACGGCGCCGGCAGCGGATGCAACACGCCATCGGCGGTGCGGTTGAACTGCATGAACACGTTGTTCCAGATCTCGATGTAGCGGTCACCGTCTTCTTCCGGCGAGCCGGGTGGGCCGCCCCAGATATCGGCGCCGTGGTCGTAGAAGATCTCGGTGCAAGGGCCGCACGGGCCGGTATCGCCCATGGTCCAGAAGTTGTCGGAGGCGTAGGGTGCGCCCTTGTTGTCACCGATACGCACCATGCGCTCAGCCGGGACGCCGACTTCCTTGGTCCAGATGTCATAGGCTTCGTCGTCGGAGGCGTAGACCGTGACCCAGAGTTTTTCCTTGGGCAGGTTCAGCCACTTGTCGGACGTCAGGAAGGTCCAGGCGAAGGTAATGGCGTCGCGCTTGAAATAGTCACCGAAGCTGAAGTTACCCAGCATTTCGAAGAAGGTGTGGTGACGAGCGGTATAGCCGACGTTTTCCAGGTCGTTGTGCTTGCCACCGGCACGCACGCATTTCTGGCTGCTCACTGCACGGGTATACGCACGTTTTTCCTGGCCCAGGAAGCAATCCTTGAACTGGTTCATCCCCGCATTGGTGAACAACAGGGTCGGGTCATTGCCAGGGATCAAAGAGCTGGAGGCTACTCGGGTGTGGCCTTGCTCTTCGAAGAAGCGAAGGAAGGCTTCACGGATTTCTGCGCTTTTCATTAGGTTCTTCCACGGAGGCTGCGGCCAAAGGCCTGTGCAAAACGTCACAGACGAAGCAACGGCAAAGGGCCGCATTATATCGGCCCTGCGCGCGGGGTACAGCGTGTTTATATGATAGAAACTGCCAATTGGCCCGATTGGCGGGTCATTGACGGGAAAATTCGACGAAAGCGGCGATCACTTGGTCTATTTGCGCCGCGCTCACGTCCATGTGCGTCACCATCCGCAAGCGTGACGCCGCGCTGAGCCTGATGCCCCGTTCGTCGGCGAACGCCTTGAGCGACTCGGCCCGCTCGCCCATTTGCACATAGACCATGTTGCTCTGCACCGGCTCGACCTCATAACCCACCGCCCGCAAGCCGTCGGCGAGCCGCTCGGCGTTGGCGTGGTCGTCGGCCAGGCGCTGGACCTGATGCTCCAGGGCATACAGCCCCGCCGCCGCGAGGATCCCGGCCTGGCGCATGCCGCCGCCGACCATCTTGCGCAATCGACGCGCCTTGGCGATCAATGGCGCGCTGCCGCACAGGACCGAACCCACCGGAGCACCAAGGCCCTTGGACAGGCACACCGAGACCGAATCGAAATGTTGCGTGATCTGCCGGGCATCGACATTCAACTTGACCGCCGCGTTGTATAACCGCGCGCCGTCCAGGTGCAGCGCCAGGCCATGCTCCTGGGTAAAGCGCCGGGCCCGGGCCAGGTAGTCCAGCGGCAGCACCTTGCCTTGCATGGTGTTTTCCAGGGCCAGCAGGCGGGTGCGGGCGAAATGGAAGTCATCGGGTTTGATCGCGGCGGCGACGTGCGCCAGATCCAGAGAACCGTCCGCCTGCACGTCAAGGGGCTGGGGTTGGATCGATCCGAGCACCGCCGCCCCGCCCCCTTCGTATTTGTAGGTGTGGGCTTGCTGGCCGACGATGTATTCATCGCCGCGCTCGCAGTGGGCCATCAACCCCAGCAGGTTACTCATGGTGCCCGAGGGTACGAACAGCGCCGCCGAGAACCCCAGGCGCGCAGCCAACTCGGCTTCGAGACGATTGACCGTCGGGTCTTCGCCATACACGTCGTCGCCGGTCGGTGCGCTGGCCATGGCGTCGAGCATGCCGGCGGAAGGTTGGGTGACCGTGTCGCTACGAAGATCGATAACACTCATGAATCTGGCCTCGGGTTCTGGTGGCGGGAATTCCCTTTCGAAGGGTAATTACTGCGGTCATGGCGGGAAATAATCAAGACGGGGCGACGAAAAGGGCAACAAAACCCCAGTGTGCGCCGTGGGAGCAAAGCTTGCTCGCGATGGCGTCGGGTCAGGTTGTGCTGATGTTGACTGACCCGCAGCTATCGCGAGCAAGCTTTGCTCCCACGGCTCGCGCCCACAGGGGGTTGTGTGTTAAAAATCGTTCGCCGTCACGAAGCGTGGCGGCACAAACGTTCTCAGGGCGGGGTGTAATTCCCCACCGGCGGTAATTGCACGCAACGTGCATAGCCCGCGAGCGCTTGGCGGTACACGGCTGTTGCGGTGTAGCGACAAGGTCAGCAGACCCGGTGTGATTCCGGGGCCGACGGTCATAGTCCGGATGAAGAGAGAACGGGATTGGCACCCAAGGGCCGCCTGCGACTGTCTTGTGCGCGGCGTACCCTCGAATCCCCTTCGATTCATGACGCCCTGTTTTTCAAACAAACAGGAACCAGAACATGCAACCCACTGCAATCGACAGCAAGACCAAACACCACCCGAGCGAGCGCGTCGCGTTCATCCAGGCCTGCTGGCATAAGGAAATCGTCGACCAGAGCCGTAAAGGTTTCGTCGCCGAAATGATCGCCCAAGGCTACCAGGAGAGTGATATCGACTTCTTCGAAGTCGGCGGCGCTTTCGAGATCCCGCTGCACGCCAAGCTGCTGGCCAAGTCAGGCCGCTACGCCGGTATCGTCGCCGCGGGCCTGGTGGTGGACGGCGGCATCTATCGTCACGAATTCGTCGCCCAGTCGGTGATCAGCGGCCTGATGCAGGTCCAACTGGAAACCGAAGTGCCGGTGTTCTCCGTGGTGCTCACGCCCCATCACTTCCATGCCGGGGAAGAACACCAGAAGTTTTTCTTCGATCACTTCGTGCACAAGGGCCAGGAAGCAGCGAAGACCTGCGTCGATACGCTGCACAAGACCCGGATGTTGCGTCATGTTGAGCAGCGGGCGATAGCGGTCTGAAGAAACTGTGGGAGTGAGCTTGCTCGCTCCCACAATGGTTCTGTCCGGGTTCTATATCAGGCTCTCATCCGTAGCCGGCACAATCAGAATGCCGGCCCGCAAGCCATTCCTGACCTTGGGATTGGGGAAAATGATCCGGGCGCCCTCTTCTTCGATCACCCAGCGGGTCTGGGCGATGTCTTCGGCCAGGACGTAGCCTTTACCCAGCTCCGAGAAGTTCTCGATGTCCGCCGGCAGGTTCAGGCGGAAGCTGTCGCTGTGCTTGATGATTTCCCGCGCCACACTGAACAGCTGCAGGCCATCCAGCCCTTCGTCCAGCTCCGGCTCATTGCCTTCGATGATCTGTTGCAGGCGCTTTTCCAACAAGCTGACGTTGACGCCGTCGTTCTGCCCGAACGGCCGGGCCTTGCCCAGTTCCAGTGTGAAGGACTCGGCGCCGAGTTGTTCATAGGTGTAGGCGCTGAACACGATGGACGGTTTGTTCTGCAACAGCACCGCCTCCATGCCGGCAGCCCGCAGGCGCGCCAGCTCACGGCGCGAGTGCGGACGGTCTTCCTTCCACGGGTAGAGGGCGAACTGCTCGATCTTCGAACCACGGATGGCGGTGTGCAGGTCGTAATGCAAGCGGCTGCGGTCCGGCAGGCTGAAGAAACTGGCGGCCAATCGCTCCAGTTCGCACGCTCGAAGCGCCTCGGGGCCGCCGCTCAGCTCGTGGCGACCATTGAACAAGCGGTTGACGTCCTGCTCGACGAAACGCTCCCCACGGCGTATGGCCTCGGGGTTGCCAAACAGGAACAGAATGCGTGCCCGTGGCTTCAAATCCCCACGGGCGATGTCATGCAGCAGGCGATCGAGCAGCTCGATCGGTGCGGTTTCGTTGCCATGGATACCGGCCGACAGCAACAGGTCCAGGCCGTTGTCCCGGGCCTCGGGCGGCTTGACCTCCAGCGCGCCCTCGCTCAGCCAGCGCATCCGTACGCCTTCGACAGTCAGTTGAGTCTTCTCCGCCGGTTCACGACCGGCGAGGGTCAGTTCAAGCAGTTTGCCGAGGGCGAGCATAGCGCGGTTCCTTAATGGTCGTGGCCGCAATCCGGGCCATGGACGTGCCCGTCGTCGCCGAGGTCGGCCGGTTCCATCTCCAGTTGCAGGCTGACCAGGTTGGTGGCCAATGGACGCAGCAGCAGGTTGGCGTATTCCTCGTCGTCTTCCTCGACGTCGACACCGATCAGCAACTGGCCACGGCCGTCCTGCTGGATCCACAACTCCTTGCCTTGCCACATCACCGCGACGCGGGTGCAGGAGGTTTCCAGTTGGGTGCCGTCGCTGTCTTCGAGGATCAGTTGCAGGGTATCGCTCATGTCTTTACGTTCTCGTCTGGAAATAAGGCAACGCGCCCTGCATTGACTGTAGTCAGGTCGCGCGCGCTTTCAATTGATCTGGAAAGGATAAACCGCGCCAAGTTTAAGGATTTGTGTCAGTTCATCCAGTGCCGTGCGGCATTCGAGCAGCAATTGCGGGTCTGCCAGGTCGTTTTCGGCCAGGCGGTCGCGGTAGTGCCGTTCGACCCATTGGGTCAGTGAATCGTACAACGGCGCGGTCATGATAACCCCTGGGTTGACGGCCGCCAGTTCGGTTTCATTGAGCGCCACGCGCAAGCGCAGGCACGCCGGGCCTCCACCGTTCTGCATGCTTTGCTTGAGGTCGAAGACCTTCACTTCGCGAATCACCCCGCCGGAGCTCGTCAGGCCTTGCAGGTATTGCCAGACGCGTTCGTTGGCGCGGCACTCTTGCGGCACGATCAATAACATCGTGCCGTCGGGACGCGACAGCAGCTGGCTATTGAACAGGTAGGAACGCACCGCGTCGTCCACGGTCACCGCCGAACGCGGCACGCACACCGCTTGAAATTTACCACCGACCTTGGCGAGCTTGCTGCCCAGTTCGGCCAGCATCTTGTCGGTCTCGAGGAAGGCATCCTCGTGGTAGAACAGCACTTCGCCGTTACCCACCGCGATCACATCGTTGTGGAATACGCCCTGGTCGATCACCGACGGGTTCTGCTGGGCGTACACCACGCCCTCTTCCTTCAACCCGTGCAGGCGGGCAACGGCCTGGGAAGCTTCGAGGGTCTGGCGCGCCGGGTATTTCTGCGGCGAGGGGTAGCGGGTGTCGAAGGCGCTGCGACCGAACACGAAGAATTCCACGCCGACTTCGCCGTAACTGCGGCAGAAACGGGTGTGGTTGGCCGCTCCTTCGTCGCCGAACTGCGCCACGGCCGGCAATGCGGCGTGGTGGGCGAAGTGTTGCTGATCAGCGAACATCGCGCCCAGCACACGACTGGTGGTCGGGTGCTCGATGCTGCGGTGGTATTTGCAGTTCAGGTTGGCGGCGGTGAAATGCACGCGCCCGTCGGCGGTGTCGGCGCTTGGGCTGACGGTGGCGGCGTTGGCCACCCACATGCTGGAAGCCGAGCAACTGGCGACCAGCAGCGGCATCGCTTCCTTCGCCGCCTGCTGGATGACCTGGGCGTCGCTGCCGGCAAAGCCCAACCGACGCAACGCCGCCACGTCCGGGCGCTCCTGTGGCGCCAGGACACCTTGCTGGAAACCCATGTCCATCAGCGCTTTCATTTTCGCCAGGCCTTGCAGCGCCGCTTCCTTGGGGTTGGAGGACTGCTGGCTGTTGCTCTGGGAGGCGACGTTGCCGTAGGAGAGCCCGCCATAGTTGTGGGTCGGCCCCACTAGACCGTCAAAGTTGACTTCAAAGGATTTCATCAGCGAGGCTCCACGAGGATCTGTTTTTATAGGCATCAGTAATAACGGCGGCGCGGCCATCGCGGGCAAGCCTTGCTCCCACAGGGGGGTTGCATCAAGCCTTGCTCCCACAGGGGACTGCATCAAGTCTTGCTCCCACAGGGGATTGCATCAAGCCTGTGGGGACAAGGTCAGCCCTCCACAGGAACTGCACGGAACCTGTGGGAGCAAGGCTTGCCCGCGATGGGTTTACGCCATTCGCACACCAGGCGTCAGGCTGGCTGGCATCGCCAGGCTCGGGGTCTCCAGGGACGCCACCGGGTACGCGCAGTAGTCGGCCGCGTAGTAGGCACTGGCGCGATGGTTGCCCGAAGCCCCGACACCACCAAACGGCGCGCTGCTCGCTGCACCCGTCAGTTGCTTGTTCCAGTTGACGATACCGGCGCGGCTTTGCAGCCAGAACTGCTGGTAACGCTCTTGCGAATCCGACAGCAACCCGGCAGCCAGGCCATATTGGGTGTTGTTGGCTTCGGCGATGGCCGCCGGAAAATCCGTATAGCGGATCACTTGCAGCAACGGCCCGAACAATTCCTCGTCGGGACGCTCGGCCACCGCCGTCACGTCCAGGATGCCCGGTGTCAGTAACGCCGCCTGGGCCAGGGGCTGGGTCATGGCCAGCAGCGCTACCGCACCCAGGCCAAGCAAATGGTTTTGCGCATCCATCAACGCCTTGGCCGCGCCCAGGGAAATCACCGAGCCCATGAACGGCGCCGGTTGCTGGTCGAAGGCACCGACCTCGAGGGTCGAGCTGACCGCCACCAGGCGCGCCAGCAAGGCATCGCCCCACGCACCTTCCGGCACCAGCAGGCGGCGTGCGCAAGTGCAGCGCTGCCCGGCGGAAATGAACGCGGACTGAATAATGGTGTAGACCGCCGCATCGACGTCCACCACCTGGTCCACCACCAGTGGATTATTACCGCCCATTTCCAGCGCCAGGATCTTGTCCGGGCGACCGGAGAATTGTTGATGCAACAGATTGCCGGTGCGGCTGGAGCCGGTGAAGAACAAGCCGTCGATTCCCGGGTTCGCCGCCAGGGCGATGCCGGTTTCCCGAGCCCCTTGCAGCAGGTTCAACACACCCGCCGGCAGGCCGGCCTCGACCCAGCACTTGACCGTCAGCTCGGCGACTTTGGGCGTCAGCTCACTCGGCTTGAACAGCACACTGTTGCCCGCCAACAGCGCCGGTACGATGTGACCGTTGGGCAGGTGGCCGGGGAAGTTGTAAGGGCCGAACACCGCCACCACGCCGTGGGGCTTGTGGCGCAACACGGCAGTGGCATCGCCCAGGGGGCCGCTCTTTTCGCCGGTCCGCTCGCGGTAGCTCTGCACCGAAATGGCAACCTTGTTGATCATGCTGGTGACTTCGGTGGCCGCTTCCCACAACGGCTTGCCGGTTTCCTCGCCGATGCAATAAGCCAATTCGTCAGCGTGTTTCTTCAGGGTTGTGGCAAAAGCTTCCAGCACCTGGATGCGTTCCTCCAGCGGGCGCCGAGCCCACTCCGGGAATGCCTGGCGCGCGGCCTGCACCGCCGACTCGACTTGTGCCGCCGTCGCGCCTTTGCCCGACCACAGCACGTGCTGGGTCACCGGGTTCAACGACTCGAAGACGTCGCCCTGGCCTTCCAGCCAGCTTCCTGCGATGTACAGCGATTTCATTATTTCGACTCCCGAGCGGGGGACAACGCGACGGCACGCACCTGGTCGCCGGCATTGAGTTGAAGACGTTTGGCGGTCAGCGGATCGACCACCAGGGTGCCTGCGGCGAGGCGCGCCGGCGCCGCAGTGATGCGGCACTCCAGGCACTTGCGGTTATGAATGAGGAATGGCGTGGCGTCATCGCCGGGCGTGCCGATGGCCAGCACCAGCGCCTGGCTGTCGCGAACCGCGCGGATCTTGCTGGTTTCGCATTCCACGGCCGGGCCGGCGTCGAAGATGTCGACGTAACCCTGGTAGCTGAAGCCTTCGCTCTTGAGCATCGCCAACGCCGGCTCGGTATCCGGGTGCACCTGGGCAATCACGGCACGGGCGTCTTCGGACAAGAAACAGGTGTACAGCGGGAACTTGGGCATCAGTTCGGCAATGAATGCCTTGTTGCCCACGCCGGTCAGGTAGTCGGCCTGGCTGAATTCCATCTTGAAAAAATGCCGGCCCAGGCTTTCCCAGAACGGTGAACGGCCCTGGTCATCGGACATGCCGCGCATTTCGGCAATGATCTTGTTGCCGAACAATTGCTTGAATTCAGCGATGAACAGCAACCGCGCCTTGGCCAGCATGCGGCCATTGAGGCCGGTGCGGTAGTCGGCGTGCAGGAACAACGAGCACAGTTCGGAATTGCCGGTCAGGTCGTTGGCCAGGAACAGGGTCGGGATTTCCCGGTAGATGTTCAACTCCTGGGAGGCGCTGACCGTCAGGCCGACCCGGAAGTTGTACCAGGGCTCGCGCAGCCCCACGGCACCGGCGATGGCCGAGATGCCCACCACGCGACCATCGTCGTCTTCGAGCACGAACAGGTAGTCCGCATCACCGCGCCCGGCTTCGCCACGAAAGGTCTTCTCGGCCCAGCCGACGCGATGGGCCAGGCGCTGTTCGTTGGCCGGCAGGGTGGTCAAGCCGGTACCGGTGCTGCGGGCCAGGTCGATCAGAGCGGGTAAATCGCTGCTGCGTACGGGACGAACGATCATGCTATCTCCTCAAACGGGTCGCTCACGCCACCCGCGAAACTCAACTGTAAGGCGGGGCCATCAAACCGCGACCAGGCGAACACTGGCGCCTTCGCCGACGCCCAGGGCTTCGGCCGCTGCCATGTCCAGGGTCACTGGCTTGCCGGGCGCGTAATCGAGCTCCAGCAGCACCGCGCGGTAATCCTGCAACAAGCCGTTGGCCACCAGGTATTGCCGGCCGGCACCCTTCACGGCTTCACCGATTTTCACCGGCACCACGCGGCTCTGGGCAATCGAGCGGATACCCGAGACCCGGGCATGCAGGGTCGGACCACCGTCGAAGATGTCGATGTAGTGATCGGTCTCGAAGCCTTCGCGCATCAGGATGTCGAAGGTGATCTGCGCACGCGGATGGACCTGGCCCATGGCTTCTTGCGCGGCGTCCGGCAGCAGCGGCACGTAGATCGGGTAATGGGGCATCAGCTCGGCAAGGAACGTACGGCTTTTCAGCCCGCACAAGCGCTCGGCGGCGGCGTAGTTGAGGTCGAAGAAGTTGCGACCGATGGCGTCCCAGAACGGCGAGTCGCCATGCTCATCGCTGTAACCGACGATCTCGGTCACCACCGAATCGGCGAAGCGCTCCGGGTGGCTGGCGACGAACAGCAGCCGCCCGCGGGAATTGAGTTCCGACCACGGCGACCCTACCAGTTCCGGCACCACATAGAAGCTGGTGAGCAGGCTGTTGCCGGTCAGGTCGTGGCACTGGGAGAGCACGTGGATCTTGTTGTGGATCTTCAGTTCACGGGAGGCGTGAACGAAGGTCTCGTTGCGAAAGCTGTAGAACGGTTCGGAGTAACCGGCTGACGCGACGATGGCCGAACAGCCCGCCAGCTTGCCGGTCTCGGTGTCTTCGAGAACGAAGAAATAGCTTTCTTCGCCGTTGAAGCTGACCTCGGCGGCAAACGAGGCTTCGCTCGCGGCGATCTTGTCGCTCAGGCGTTCCACGTCATCCGGCAAGGAAGTGACACCAATCGGACTGTCCGCAGCCAGACGCTGTACCTCGCCCAGATCAGCCATTTGCGCGGGGCGCATCACCAGCATGGTGTCACTCCTTAACTTGAAATAAAGGGTTCGACCCAAAAAGATCGATACACATAGAAAAAATAGCGGTTCCCTGTAGGAGCAAAGCTTGCTCGCGATACAGACAAGGGGTTTACCTGTCACACCGAGGCGATTCCATCGCGAGCAAGCTTTGCTCCCACACATACCCAGCTCCCACAGGAGAGCCGGGCAAGTGCCTGAAATCAGGCTTGGGTCAGCTTCGCCACTGCCCGCTCGAAGCGGTCCAGGCCAGCGTCGATGTCAGCGTCTTCCACCACCAGGCTCGGGGCGAAACGAACCACGTCCGGGCCGGCTTGCAGGATCATCAGGCCTTCCTGTTCGGCGGCGTTGAAGATGTCCTTGGCCTTGCCTTTCCAGGCGTCGTTCAGCACGCAACCGAGCAACAGCCCCATGCCTCGCACTTGGGTGAACAGGCCGTACTTCTCGCCGATCTGCTCCAGGCGTGCCTTGAACTTGCGATGCTTGGCCTTGACCCCACCGAGCACTTCAGGGGTGTTGACCACGTCGATCACCGCCTCGCCCACTGCACAGGCCAGCGGGTTGCCGCCGTACGTGGTGCCGTGGGTGCCGACTACCAGATGCTTGGCCAGTGCTTCGGTGGTGAGCATCGCGGCAATCGGGAAACCGCCGCCCAGGCTCTTGGCGCTGGTGAGGATGTCCGGGACCACGCCGTAGTGCATGTAGGCGAACAGTTCGCCGGTGCGGCCCATGCCAGTCTGTACTTCGTCGAACACCAACAATGCATTGTGCGCATCGCACAGGTCGCGGGCGCCTTGCAGGTAGCCCTTCTCGGCCGGCAACACACCGCCCTCGCCCTGGATCGGCTCCAGCACCACGGCGCAGGTTTTGTCCGAGATCGCCGCTTTCAACGCCGCCAGGTCGTTATAGGGAACGTGGGTGATGCCGGTAATTTTAGGACCGAAGCCGTCGGAGTATTTCGATTGCCCGCCGACATTGACGGTGAACAGGGTGCGGCCGTGGAAGCTGTTGAGCGCGGCGATGATTTCGTATTTCTCGCTGCCGAAACGGTCGAACGCGACGCGACGGGCCAGCTTGAAGGCCGCCTCGTTGGCTTCAGCGCCGGAGTTGCAGAAGAATGCACGCTCGGCAAAGGTGGCGTTGACCAGTTTATGGGCCAGGCGCAAGGCCGGTTCGTTGGTGAACACGTTCGACACATGCCACAGCTTGTTGGCTTGCTCGGTCAAGGCGCCCACCAGTGCCGGATGGGCATGGCCCAGTACGTTGACTGCGATGCCGCCAGCGAAATCGATCAGCTCACGACCGGATTGATCCCACACGCGGGAACCGGCGCCACGCACTGGAATGAAGGCTGCAGGCGCATAGTTGGGAACCATAACCTGGTCGAAATCGGCGCGTTGTACCGCGGCTTGCTCAACGGACATCGGAGTCTCCTGAAGAGGAACACCCGCCTGAAACTGGCGAGCGATGAAAGGATTGTAAGGACAGTTTTCAGCCCGGCCTTGCCGCCAAGCGACAACTTCTTATAGCGCCAACCCACGTTTTGCGCGGGTTTACGGCAATGCGACAAATACCGTCGCAAAGGCGCAGTTTAAACGTTGCGGCAGGATTTTAGGCAGCGGCTTCTACATTTCCCTGGCCGGACCTATCACTTGTGGCGCGGGGATTTATCTGTGGGAGCAAAACTTGCTCCCACAGATTTCCTCGCCAACAGGGAGAAGGTGTTGTGCCGGCCCTAGCCGCGCTCGGACGGCACCGAAGACAATTCGAACGGGCTGCTGCTGCGGCGTTGGTTGCGGTCTTCCCGCGGCGTGGCGCCGAAGAAGTTGCGATAGGCACTGGAGAAGTGTGGCCCCGAGGAAAAACCGCAGGACAGGCCGATCTGGATGATGGACTTGCTGGTCTGCATCAGCATCTGCCGGGCCTTGTTCAAGCGCAGTTCGAGGTAATACTGACTGGGCACGCGGTTGAGGTATTGCTTGAAGATCCGCTCCAACTGCCGGCGCGATACGCACACATGCTGGGCGATTTCATCGGTGGTCAGCGGTTCTTCGATGTTGGCTTCCATCAACAGCACCGCTTGGGTGAGCTTCGGGTGGCTGGAGCCGAGACGATTTTGCAACGGGATACGCTGGCGCTCGCCGCCTTCGCGAATACGCTCGACCACCAACTCCTCCGACACCGCGCCGGACAGCTCCGCGCCGTGATCGCGGGCCAGCACCGCCAGCAACAGGTCGAGCACCGACATGCCGCCACACGCGGTCAGGCGATCACGATCCCAATCGAACAAATGGCTGGTGGCGATGACCTTGGGAAAGCGCTCCGCGAAATCGTCCTGCCAGCGCCAGTGCACCGCGGCACGGTAACCGTCGAGCAAACCCAACTGGGCCAGCGGATAGACGCCGGCGGACAAACCACCGATCACACAACCGGCACGCACCAGTTGCTTGAGCGCGCTGCTGAGGGGCGACGCCAGTGTCGTCGGCGGCTCATCGGCCAGCAGGAACAGCTTCTGCAAGCCTTCGAGCTTGCCGGCCCAGGGTTCGCCCGGTAATTGCCAGGCACCTTCGGCCGGGGGCTCGGCCTGCAAGAACGACAACTCGTAGACCACCTCCGGGTGCACGCGCTGAGCGACACGCAAGGCCTCCTCGGCCAGCGCCAGCGTCAGGGCTTTAGTGCTGGGCCAAATCAGGAAACCAATTCGATGGGCAGTCATGGCGGGCGATCCGAAGCGAAAACAGTGTTAAAGCCAAAAGCGGCTGCAACCAAATTAGACCATCTGGCGCACGCCGCGCAGAATGACCTGAATCAGGTATGAACGGGAGCGATTACTTCAGGCTGCCCGACAAAAATTGTTGCAAGCGTTCTGACTGCGGGTTGACCAGCACTTCGCGCGGGTTACCGCTTTCCTCGACAATGCCCTTGTGCAGGAACACCAACTGGTTCGACACCTCACGGGCAAAGCCCATTTCGTGAGTCACTACCACCATGGTCCGGCCTTCCTGGGCCAGGGCCTGCATGACCTTGAGCACATCGCCCACCAACTCAGGGTCGAGGGCTGAAGTCGGCTCGTCGAACAACATCACTTCCGGCTCCATCGCCAGCGCACGGGCAATCGCCACGCGCTGTTGCTCACCGCCGGACATGTGGCCCGGGTAGGCGTCCTTGCGATGGGCCACGCCGACCTTGTTCAGGTAGTGCTCGGCCTTCTCCCGCGCTTCAGCCTTGGCCACGCCCAGTACATGCACGGGCGCTTCCATGATGTTTTCCAGCGCGGTCATGTGGGACCACAGGTTGAAATGCTGGAACACCATCGACAACCGCGAACGCATGCGTTGCAGCTGCTTGGGATCGGCGGCCTTCAAGGCACCGTCCTTGCCAGCGACCAGTTTCAGCTCTTCGTTGTTGAGCAGGATCTTGCCGGCATGAGGTTGTTCGAGCAGGTTGATGCAACGCAGGAACGTACTCTTGCCGGAGCCACTGGAGCCGATGATGCTGATCACATCGCCAGCGGCGGCCTTCAGGGACACGCCCTTGAGCACTTCATGACTGCCATAGCGTTTATGCAGGTCTTGGACTTCAAGCTTGTACATGCGGTCGATTCTCACAAAACGTCAGTCGTTGGGCAGTCGATCGGGTCGATGCGTTATCAGTGCTTGCGCGGAGCCAGGTAACCCAGCCAGCGGCGCTCGGCCAGTTTGAACAGGCGCACCAGGATGAAGGTCAGGCACAGGTAGAAAACACCGGCCGTGATGTAGGCCTCGAACGGCAGGTAATACTGGGCATTTACCGTACGCGCAGCGCCGGTGATATCGATCAGCGTCACGATGGAAGCCAGACTGGTGGTCTGCAACATCATGATCACTTCGTTGCTGTATTGCGGCAGCGCCCGGCGCAGGGCCGATGGCAACAGGATCCGCCGGTACAGCTTGGCGCGGGACATACCCATGGCCTTGGCCGCCTCGATCTCACCATTGGGCGTGGCACGCAGGCTGCCGGCGATGATTTCGGCAGTGTAGGCGCTGGTGTTGATGGCGAAGGCCAGGCACGCACAGAACGTCGCGCTGGACAGCCACGGCCAGAGGAAGCTTTCGCGCACCACCTGGAACTGCGCCAACCCGTAGTAGATCAGGAACAATTGCACCAGCATCGGCGTGCCGCGAATGACGTAGGTGTAGAGCCAGGCGGTCATGTTGACCAACGGCTGCTTGGACACCCGCATCAGCGCCAGAGGCAATGCCGCCAGCAGGCCAAAGAACAGCGACAAGGCCAACAGCTTGAGGGTGGTCAGCAAGCCACTGAAGTACAGCGGCAAGGCGTCATAGATGACGTTGTAGTCGAAGATCATAGATCAGCCGCCCTTACGCCTACCGAGTAGCGCTTCTCAAGGTGACGCAATGCCAGCAACGAGACGCTGGTGATCACCAGGTACATCGCCGCCACTGCGAGGAAGAAGGTGAAAGGTTCGCGGGTGGCGTCCGCCGCCTGCTTGGCCTTGAACATCATGTCTTGCAGACCCACCACCGAAATCAGCGCGGTAGCCTTGGTCAATACCAGCCAGTTGTTGGTGAAGCCCGGAATGGCCAGGCGAATCATCTGCGGCACCAGCACCCGGAAAAACACCTGGACCCCACTCATGCCATACGCCATGCCCGCCTCGGCCTGCCCCTTGGGGATCGCCATGAACGCGCCGCGAAAGGTCTCCGACAAGTAGGCCCCGAAGATGAAACCCAGGGTGCCGATACCGGCCGCCAGCGGGTTGAGGTCGATGTAGTCGTCATAACCAAGCATCGGCGCCACGCGGTTGAGCAAGTCCTGACCGCCGTAGAAAATCAGCAGGATCAGCACCAGGTCGGGAATGCCGCGAATGACCGTGGAATACAGGTCTCCGAGCCACGCCAGCCAGCGCACCGGCGACAGGCGCAACGCGACGCCGATCAACCCCAGGACGATGGCCAGGGCCATGGACGACAAGGCGAGCTGAAGCGTCAACCATGCGCCATCGAGGATGACAGCCCCATAGCCTTTCAACATGATTCAGGTCCTCGAAAGTGGGATGAAAAAATGGCGCAAACCGCAGGGATCCTGTTGCTTGCGCCATTTCGCAGGAATGACGGAACGTCGTTACTGGCCGTAGATGTCGAAGGCGAAGTACTTATCCTGGATTTGTTTGTATTTGCCATTGGCGCGAATCGCGGTGATCGCGTTGTTGATCTTGTCCTTCAACGCATCACCCTTGCGCACCGCGATACCAATGCCGTCGCCGAAGTAGGCGGGGTCGGTGAACGCTGGACCAACGAACGCGAAACCTTTGCCGGCATCGGTCTTCAGGAAGCCGTCATCGAGCAGCGTAGCGTCTGCCACGGTGCCGTCGAGGCGGCCAGCGGCCACGTCCAGGTAGATCTCGTTCTGCGAACCGTATGGCTTGACCTCGACACCTTTTGGCGCCAGGACTTCACGGGCGAAACGCTCGTGGATCGAACCACGCTGCACACCGATGTTCTTGCCCTTGAGCTCGGCCAGGCTATCGCCCACCTGGGTGCCGGACTTCATCACCAGGCGCGCCGGGGTGTTGTAGTACTTGTTGGTGAAATCAACGGACTTCTTGCGATCTTCGGTGATCGACATCGACGACAGGATCGCATCGATCTTGCGAACCTTGAGCGCCGGGATCAGGCCGTCGAACTCCTGCTCGACCCACTGGCACTTGACCTTCATTTCTTCGCACAGCGCATTGCCGATGTCGTAGTCGAAACCGACGATGCTGCCATCCGGAGCCTTCGAGGCGAACGGAGGGTAAGCCGCCTCGATACCGATCTTCAGGGGCTTTTCATCAGCGAATGTCGGCAAGGACAGCACGGACAGTGCCAGGGCGCCAAGCAGCACAAGTTTCTTCATCTTGGGACTCCATCGGTAAAGGGCAAAACGGCAGAGTGAGCAACAGCCCAATATGCGAATGAGTGGAACGAACTTTTGGTGCTGCGTCCTAGGAAGCCCATGTTCAATTCAACATGGGCCACGACGAGCGAGTGATCGGCATTCTAACGACAGCTCTGAAGCCGATATTTCCTCAATGCGACAACAAATTACAGAAGCACCGAGAAAGCCGCCCGAGCACATTGACAACTCCGCAAATTCATGCAAGAGCAAAAGAAAGGGAACCGATCTATTCTGCAAATTGCGGGCCCATTATTCGCAAACCCTTCTAATCCGGCAAGCACAGCGTGTCGGCTTATTTCACAAACGTCCTGGAAAAGCCCTGAAACGGGGCTTCACGTTTCCCATTGCCTCGTTGTGGCGCCTTTGGTTACACATTTCGAAACAGGGGTAACGCTCAGAAGCGTCTTACTTTGAAGATCGATATTTATTCGCTGACTGGGCTGTGACCTGCGGGACTGTGGGCTGTAGGACTGTGAGCTGCAACCTGTGGGAGCAAGGCTTGCCCGCGATGCAGACGATGCGGTCTTTCCGAAACCGAGGTGCCTGCATCGCGAGCAAGCTTTGCTCCCACAGCTGTATCCCACAAGCTTTGCTCTCACAGCCTTGCTCCCACAAGCTGTGCCCCCCACACAAACGAAAAAGCCCCGCCCGGCAAATACCGGGCGGGGCTTTTCGGTGTTACGCGCTGCGGTCAGGCAACGTTCATGGTCTTGTGCGTCTCGATCAGGTGCGCCACCACGCTTGGGTCGGCCAGGGTGGAGATATCACCCAAGCCGTCGTACTCCGCCGTGGCAATCTTGCGCAAGATGCGGCGCATGATCTTGCCGGAACGGGTTTTCGGCAGCCCCGGCGCCCATTGGATAACGTCTGGCGAGGCGATCGGGCCGATCTCCTTGCGCACCCAGTTCTTCAGTTCCAGGCGCAGTGCTTCGCTGGTTTCTTCGCCGGCATTGAGGGTGACGTAGACATAGATGCCCTGCCCCTTGATGTCGTGCGGCACACCCACCACCGCCGCTTCGGCGACTTTCGGGTGGGCAACCATGGCGCTTTCGATTTCGGCGGTGCCCATGCGGTGGCCGGACACGTTGAGTACGTCATCCACCCGACCGGTGATCCAGTAGTAACCGTCCTCGTCGCGACGCGCACCGTCACCGGTGAAGTACATGCCACTGAAAGTCTTGAAGTAGGTGTCGACAAACCGATCATGGTCACCGTACAGGGTGCGCGCCTGGCCTGGCCACGAATCGAGGATCACCAGATTGCCTTCGGCGGCGCCCTCGATCAGGTTGCCCAGGTTGTCCACCAACGCCGGCACCACGCCGAAGAATGGACGGGTGGCCGAACCCGGCTTCAATGCCGTAGCCCCAGGCAACGGGCTGATCAGCACGCCGCCGGTTTCGGTCTGCCACCAGGTGTCGACGATCGGGCAACGCTCCTTGCCGACATTCTTGTAGTACCAGTCCCAGGCTTCCGGGTTGATCGGCTCACCCACCGAACCCAACAGGCGCAGACTGCTGCCATCGGCGCCTTCGACAGCGGCGGTGCCCGAAGCCATCATCGCGCGGATCGCGGTCGGCGCGGTGTAGAGGATGCTGACCTTGTGCTTGTCGACAACCTTGGCCACTCGGGTGATGTCCGGATAGTTCGGCACGCCTTCGAACAGCAGCGTGGTCGCGCCATTGGCCAGCGGGCCGTAGACGATATAGCTGTGGCCGGTGACCCAACCCACGTCGGCGGTGCACCAGTAGACTTCGCCCGGCTTGTAGTCGAACACGCGCTCATGGGTCAGGGCCGCATACAGCAAGTAGCCGGCCGTGGTGTGCTGCACGCCCTTGGGCTTGCCGGTGGAACCGGAGGTGTAGAGGATGAACAGCGCTTCCTCGGCACCCATTTCCTTCGGCGCGCAAACGGTGCCGGCCACTTTCATCAGGTCTTCGTACCAGATGTCGCGGTGCTGGTTCCACTTGATGTTGCCCGCCGTGCGCTTGCACACGATGACTTTCTGGATGCTGCTGGTTTCCGGGTTGGTCAGCGCATCGTCGACGTTGGCCTTGAGCGGGATCTTCTTGCCGGCGCGCACGCCTTCGTCGGCGGTGATCACCACTTTGGACTTGCAGTCGATGATGCGACCGGCCAGGGCTTCTGGGGAGAAGCCACCGAACACCACCGAGTGAATCGCACCGATCCGGGCACAGGCCAGCATGGCGACCACGGCCTCGGGGATCATCGGCATGTAGATGGTCACCACGTCGCCACGGTGCACGTCCTGGCCGCGCAGGGCGTTGGCGAACTTGCAGACTTCTTCGTGCAGCTCGCGATAGGTGATATTGCGACTCTCGGACGGGTCATCGCCTTCCCAGATGATCGCCACCTGATCACCACGCTCGGCCAGGTGACGGTCGAGGCAGTTGTAGGAAACGTTCAAGGTGCCGTCGGCGAACCACTTGATGTCGACGTGGTGATCGTCGAAGGAAGTCTGCTTCACCGTGGTGAAAGGCTTGATCCAATCGAGGCGCTTGGCCTGCTCACGCCAGAAGCCGTCCGGGTTGACGACCGACTGCTGGTACATGGCTTTGTAGGTCGCCTCGTCAGTCAGCGTATTGGCCGCAACCTCGGGACGAACGGGATACACAGAAGCCGCACTCATCTTTCTTACCTCGGTGACAATAGTTGTTTTTGTATGGTCCCGTTGTAGCCCGGGGCGGGCCTATAGAACCATTCGACGATGGTAGTAACAAGTCCCTACAAAATGTCGGTACTAGCGTGCAAGCTCCTGCGCGCGGGCATTTTCCTGGTGGGAACCGAACCTGCGGGAGCCGAACTTGCTCGCGATGACCGCGGCACATTCAACACAGAGCTAACAGATACACCCAACCGTCGCGATTATTACCAGATCAACCAACAGTGTTTATCAAAACTGCGGCTTTTTGCGCCCAGCCCCCGCTCCTAGAATCCACCTCGCCAACCGGCAAACACGATTAACGCAACACAGCCCCCACGAAAGGCCGTTAATCCAACTTCCCAAAACCTGCTCCCCACGCAACCTGAAAAAAGGTTGCGTGACCCCACTCGACCTCAAGAAAGGTGAAACAGATGAAAGCTTTATGGGTTCTGGTCCTCGGCAGTCTTTGCGCAACCGCAATGGCAGACGAAGCCCCGACCGATGCCGCACAGCAAAAACCAGCCATTGAGGAGTACACCTACTCCACGCACCTGGACATCGCCAAAGTCATCTCCATGAGCGAAATCCCCAATGTCTGCGAAGTGGTCCCAGCCAAGATGGAGTACGACGACTCCAAGGGACAGCGCCACATCCTGCGCTACAGCGTCATGGGCAACGGCTGCTCCAACGGCTGATCGACACCTGAACGAACCTGGAGCAACCCCCATGAAAACCCAACTGATCTTCACCCTTGCGCTGTCCGCACTGACCGCCCAGGCCTTCGCCGCCGACGGTTTTGACCGCACCGGCTCCGCTGCCGCCATCCACCGCCAGGACGTGGCGGCTAGCACCCCGCTCGCCACTGACCGCCACGACCACGCCGACCCGACGGCAGTCGCCAGCGACGGCAGCGATCACACCCGCTCGGCCAGTACCGATTGATCATTACTGGTATTTTCCACGGCCCGATTTCGATCGGGCCTGGTTGTGTCTAAAACCACCGAAAACCGCCAGCAAACACAAGATGTAGTGTAAAAGCACAAAAAACGCTGGTTTTTTGATCAAAACAGCCAGCCGTCCGATTCATGCAAAAAAAATCTTCAGCGACCAAAGCCCTGTAAACCCGCGTTCCCATGCGGATCTACCGCGCACCGCCCCCTTCGTGAGCTATTTCGCCGCACCACGTAGGCAAAAAACTCCTTATAATGCCGCCCTAAACGGGCCTGCAATATTCCTTTACAGGGATCGCACCAAACCTGAAGCCCCGCAGAGGCCCTTGCCTCCCTGCGCTCGCTGCTGCTTCAGGACGTCCGTACATTTTTCTGTTTATTGCCTGCGTCAGCTGCAAGAAACGATTTTTCCAAGATCCACCGCGGCCAGTAGGCCTTCACCGGGCATCTGGCCCTCACGCAGGAGACGACACGTCATGCTGAGCTGGGACGAATTCGACAAAGAAGACGGCGAAGTTGCCGCAAAAGGCGCCAACGCCGGCCACGCTGCCGAAGCCAACATGGACCGCCTCGACAGCGCCGGCGGCGCCGCCGCCCTCGAAGCCCGCGCCGTGACGGCCAGCGACTCGGCCGCGATCATTCGCGCCAAGGCCGCCCTCGACAAACTCGACATCGCCGAAGGCCTTGCCGAGCTCGAAGGCGCCTCCGCCCGTGTCGCCGTCGATGAAAAGCGCATGATCAACTGCCGCGCCGACCTCAACCAGCTCGTGCCGTTCAAATACGACTGGGCCTGGCAAAAGTACCTGGACGGCTGCGCAAACCACTGGATGCCGCAAGAAGTCAACATGACCGCCGACATCGCCCTCTGGAAAAACCCGGAAGGCCTGACCGACGACGAACGCCGCATCGTCATGCGCAACCTGGGCTTCTTCTCCACCGCCGACTCCCTGGTCGCCAACAACCTGGTCCTGGCCGTGTACCGCCTGATCACCAACCCGGAGTGCCGCCAGTACATCCTGCGCCAGGCCTTCGAAGAGGCGATCCACACCCACGCCTACCAGTACTGCATCGAATCGTTGGCCATGGATGAAGGCGAAATCTTCAACATGTACCACGAGATCCCATCGGTCGCGAAAAAAGCCGCCTGGGGCCTGAAATACACCCGCTCGATTTCCGATCCGAAGTTCGAAACCGGCACCCCGGAAACCGACAAAGAACTGCTGCGCAACCTGATCGCCTACTACTGCGTCCTGGAAGGCATCTTCTTCTACTGCGGCTTCACCCAGATCCTCTCCATGGGCCGCCGCAACAAAATGACCGGCGTCGCCGAGCAGTTCCAATACATCCTGCGCGACGAATCCATGCACCTGAACTTCGGCATCGACGTGATCAACCAGATCAAGATCGAAAACCCGCACCTGTGGGATGCCGAAATGAAGGAAGAAGCGACCCAGATGATCCTGCAAGGCACTCAGTTGGAGATCGAATATGCGCGCGACACCATGCCTCGAGGGGTGTTGGGCATGAACGCGGCAATGATGGAAGACTATCTGAAGTTCATCGCTAACCGTCGCCTGTCGCAGATTGGTCTTAAAGAAGAGTATCCAGGCACGACTAACCCGTTCCCTTGGATGAGCGAGATCATGGACTTGAAGAAAGAGAAGAATTTCTTTGAGACTCGGGTGATTGAGTATCAGACGGGTGGTGCGCTTAGCTGGGATTGATAAATCCTAAGTTGAACCTGTCAGTTGACGCTCTACCAAAAACCCCGTGAAAACGGGGTTTTTTGCATTCAGCAGAACCAGAACCGCGTTTAACTCTGGAGCAGGCACACCACCTTTACCCTACGAAAAACTCAGAATAGTTCCGCATTGACGCCGTATCGCCTCGTTACCTATCTTAGTCGCAGGTGCCTAAGAAACGCCCAACGTAGTAGCTAATCGCCGAACAGAGAACCGCGTACGGTCTAAAGACCTATGCATTCTGTGCAGAGCAACAGCTTGTTGGGATTTTCTTACATCCTCTACGTCGGGCTCCCGCCGCTAACTTCATACGTAGAGGTCGTTATGCTCACAAAGAAGCCTTCCTGTTCTCCGCATACCTCGGAGATCATGCATGAAGCCTACATTCCGGCAGTTTTCACCCGCCACAACCGCCACCTTCACGCCCTCCTCCTAGAAAACCAACCTTGGTTCTGCGCTCGCGACCTTGGGCGGTTGATGGGCGTGCATCTGAACGACCGTATGGTCAGCAAACTGGACGAGGACCAACGGCACGTTCTGGTAATCCGTTACCACGGCCAGCCTGAAAAAAGGCTGATGCTCAGCGAATCCGGTGTCTATGCACTGCTGGTTTACCACTACGCACCGGGGAATCGCCTGTTACGCGAATGGCTGACGCATCAGGTAGTACCGGCGATGCGAGACACGCAGGCACCAAGCGATACCGACCGGCCCATGCTGAGTGTTTTGGATTGGCCGGAGATGTCCATGAGTCTGTTGCATTGGCAAAACGATGGCTGGATTCGACTTCGAGACATGCCCTGTCTGTTGCTCAATCGGACTCGGGGCCGGGCGGCCTCGGTCAAGCCGTGGTGGCGTAGGTTGCTTGAGGTATTTCACGTGTCGAGGCATTCGGTTTCCTAGGAGGACTCCGAGGAAAGGTGCTGCCTTTTCTGTAGGAATTTTCGTAGACAGCGATAGTGGCCAGTCAGTATCGTCCGAGGGTTTTCAACCCTCGGCGACTGTATGGACACATCAACGGAAAAAAATGGCTGGAGCGACAAAGAGCTTGAGGCGTCGGTCGATGCGTACCTTAGAATGCTCGCCCGTGAGTTAAGCGGTCAGACATTCAAGAAGTCGATTGAGAACCAGCTTTTGCGTGACGGGCCACTGAGCAAGCGCAGTGCCTCATCGGTGGAATACCGCATGCAAAATATCTCGGCGGTGTTGGAGCAAATGGGTTTGCAGCGCATCAGCGGCTACATGCCTGCCAAGAACATCGGGGCGGGTGTGGCTCAACGGATCCGCAAAGCGCTCGCCAATAAGGTGATACCGGGCGCAGATGAAGTTGCTCCGACATCTGATCAGCGAACCTTGATCAGCCGCGCCTCAAAGCTGCAAAAGAACGGACTCAAGGTCGAACCATCAGGGAATCCCAAACCGGCGCAGGTCAGCACGACTACGACGGCTTACGTTCGGGATCCGAAGGTTCGGGCGTGGGTTGCTGAATTGGCTAAAGGCGTCTGCGAAGGTTGCGGTCAGAGAGCACCGTTCGAGGTGGATGGGTTGCCGTTTCTTGAAGTGCATCATGTGAAGCATTTGGCTCAGCAAGGGTCGGACAGTATTACTAATGCCGTTGCGTTGTGCCCGAACTGCCATCGGCGTTGTCATCTTGCCAGTGATCGAGAGGCGTTTACTCTGTCGTTGTATGAGAGGGTTAGGCGGTTGGTCGTTGAGTAACGCTCCCTATCGCGTGCTGCATCGCGATGTCTTCGATGAGTATCTTGCGCCGTTCGCCGGGGTTCTCTTTCATCGAAATCCTCGTTCAACCATAAGCAACAGTTATCCGTTCCCAGCAATATAATTCCGGTTACCGGCGTATTCGCATTCATATCCAGCATTATGATGCCGATTACCATCTATCTTCGGTAGGCTGGTCAAAGTCAGCAGATATCCAAATCCTCCCCTTCAGCCGCCCAGGTTTGCGCGCCCGAGATGAATCGACATGAGGCAGCAGGTCCAGATAAGGCTTGCCGCCCTTGGTAATCACCACCTTATCGCCACGCCATGCACGCTCAGCCAGTTGGGAGAGCATGGACTTAGCTTCGCGCATGTTCACTTGCACCCGCTCACTCATCTAACACCTCCATCGAATTAGCCAAGTTAACCTGAGCAGGATATTTTCGACAGGCAGAACGCTCGTGCTGACCGTCTGACATTTTGCGCTGCATTGAAAACAATCAGTGCAACCCACCCCACCACCGGCTATTAATACCCTCCTCACTCAAGGACCCGAGCCCCATCATGAAATTCGACCTCGCCTACTGCCGCAGCCTCGACGAAAAACTGTCGATCTATGACGTGCGCGATTTGAATTTCGACGAGACGGTGGGCTTCGATTCCGCGAAGGAACAGTTCCAGTGCCCCAACGATGCCTGTCGGGCGGCGTTCGATGTAGCGAATGTGCTGGGAACGTTCAACGCCAAGAATGTGAATTACGTGCGCACGCCGCACTTCAAGAACATTCCCAGCACGCGGCATGTCGAGGGTTGTCCTTATGCCAGCCTGAAAACGCCGGCGACCGGCCTGGACGCGGACGCTGCGGAAGCGGATGACGGCCGGGAGGAGCATTTTCCTTCGGAGTTGTTGCTGACCCGGCGTGAGTATGTGCGCAAGCCTTCCAGCCCGGCGGTGGCGGCGGACGTGATGCGCAATGAGCGAGCGCCTTCAGGCGCCAGTCATGTCGAGCACACGAGCCGTGATTCGGCGCCGGACAAAACCAGTGTCTTTGCTCATCCGGTGGAGTGTTTCGTGTCGAACTTTGCCGACAAGGATCTGCTCAAGCGCATGCCGCTGAAGATTGGCGAGCACACGGCGTCCTATGGATCGTTCTTCAAGAAGATCGAATACCTGCTGGACAACAAGGGGCTGATCTACTGGGGCAAGATCAAGAAGATCGAGGACTATCACAGCGCCAGTTTTCGCGTCGATTTCGAGCAAAAGGTCTGGACCCAGCTACCGGGCGAGGCGAAGAAGAAGCCTTATGCGGTCAACGTTTACCTGAGCAAGAAACTGATCGACAGCTACCGCAAGCGCAAAGCGTTCCTGGAAGAAATCAAGCATGCGATCGACAGTGACGCGCCGTTGTATTGCTTCTTTTATGGTATGACGCCGGAGTTGAAACAGGTGCCCAGCAAGAAACACCCCGAACAGACGTTCGGGGTGTTCAGTGCCAACATCGAGAACCTGGATCATTTCATTATTCGGGAAGCGCCGGGGTTGGCACAGGCCACCCGGGATTAACCCTCGGGCAATTGCAGTTTGACCGCACCGGGATACTGCTTGACCACTGCGTAAGGCAATACTGACCACCCCGGATCGTCGCAATTGCGCTGCACGCGACCGAAAGACGGTAGCAGGAGCAAGCCTTCAGCGGTGAAGTGCCAGTTGGAATAATCCCAGATGCTTTCCTCGGTGTAGTCGCAACCGTCCTCGTCTGTCGGTTTGCGCATTTCGTTGGGGTACAGCGTGGTGAATTGCTTGATCAGCCATGGAGTGAGTACTTCGCGCTGATAGGTGGTTTGCGCGCTGTCCTCTTCCCCGCTCGAGGCGCTGTCGACGCGCAGCAATGGCTTGCCTTTGCCGACCCACAGCACATCTTCCAGCGACAAGCTACGACCGGTTCGAACGTCGAGATTGATGGGCGAACTGACAAAATCCGGGTGAGCTCCGCCGCAGTAGTAACGGGTGGAGATGTTCAGGCTGACCACCTCGGGCGACAGGAATTGGGGACTGACATCCTGATCGAACTCTGAGTTTTCGCTACTTTGCAGTAAACATTCGTGGTAGCTGATGACTTCACTCCAGAGCCGCCCCAGCAATTGCTGGTTGATCCGTTGCTGGGAGGCGGGTGGGTAGCCAGACTCAATGCTGAACATGGAGAGGCTGGATTCCGGTTGTGTCCACCATTGCAGGTCATGGCCCATGAACGAGTCTTTCTTGCCCGGCTTGAGCTTCAAGCCTCGCAAGCGGAGATATTCATATGGGTCGCTCTGCGCCAACGCAGCTATAAAGGGTAAAGCATCAGCCGCCGGCACCGGGGGCCTTGCCTCGTTCAGCTGTATTGGCAGGACTTTGCCCTCGGGGCTTTTCCATTCACCCTGCCAGCCATTGCCCGTCTCTTGCAACATCAGGGTTGGCTGGGGTTTGTCGTCGCCGTAGCGGGTATTGCCTTCGGTCAGTGTCAGCGTGTCCTCTTGCCGCGAGCCACTGAGCTCCAAATCCCGATGATATTTCTCGTAGAAGTAGCGACCCGTGACGCTGTTCACCGGCTGGGTACTGAGTTCCAGCACAATCGGTATCTTGCCCAGGGTGCCGGTGAAGACACGTTTGCTGTCCTCGGCGTCAGCTGTCGAACAGAGCGCGAGCAGTAAAGTGGCACTGGGTACGAGGTGTAGCAGTCCTTTGAACATAGAATCATCCTTGAACAGAGCGAGCATCTGCCCACGAAACTAACGGTTCGAAACATGACGAGTCACATCACGATCACCAACATTTCACTATAGACCGAAGCGGCCATGACGCTGACGCCTGTCTGCCCCCCCTCGTGAATGGCCAGCAACGACCACTGGTCACCGACCCAAAAAATGCGATTGATCCAGGCTCAAAACAACTGTACAAAAACACAGTACTTTTGAACCCAACAGCTTTGGAGCATCCCCATGGCCTCTCTCGCAATCAAAACCACCCTGGAACGCATCGCTGTCTATCAATTCACCCCTGCCCACAGCGCACAGGCCCGCGCCATGCTGGGCTGGAGTGTCGAGGAGTTGTCCCACCAATCCGGCGTGTCGGTCCAGGCCATCCAGCGCTTCGAAGCAGGTGGCGAGCTGCGCGACGTAACCCGCCTGGCCCTCGCTTTTCGCCTGGAAGCCGAAGGCCTGGTGTTCTTCCCCGGCTTTGCACCGGGGCGCGGCATGAACATCAAGGGAGCGACGCCAAATCCGATGGAGCGGGCCGATTACGCGATGATCGAGTAAGCGTTTTCGCACCTGCGGCGTCAGGCCACGCCGGTCTGGTTCTGATAAGCCGAGGGCTCCACATCCAGCCACCAGGCACGTCCGCGTTGTGGTTGCGCCAGCGTGAACGCTTCGCCCATCTGCGGTGTGGTGATGCAAACGTTGCGCTCCCAGGCCAGGGCCAGGATGCGATCGAAAGGTTCGTACCAGGCATGCATCGCCAGGTCGAACGTACCGTTGTGGATCGGCAGCAGCCAACGGCCCTTGAGATCGATGTGGGCTTGCAGGGTTTGCTCCGGCTGCATGTGGACGTGGGGCCAATCGACGTTATAGGCACCGGTTTCCATCAGCGTCAGGTCAAAGGGCCCATGTCGCTCACCGATGCGTTTGAAACCGTCGAAGTAACCGGTGTCGCCGCTGAAGAAAATTCGAGTGGCCCCGTCGATCATCACCCAGGAGGCCCACAAAGTGCTGTTGCTGTCGAACAGGCCACGGCCGGAAAAGTGCTGGGACGGGGTGGCGATGAACTCGATGCCGTCTACCTCGGTGCCCTGCCACCAGTCCAGTTGACGCACCTTGCTGGCGTCGACACCCCACTTGATCAGGGTGTCACCCACGCCCAGAGGGGTCAGGAAGTGATGGGTCTTGGCGGCGAGCGTGAGGATGGCCTGGTAGTCGAGGTGATCGTAATGATCGTGAGAAAGAATCACCGCTTCGATGGGCGGCAAGTCGTCCAGGCTGATGGGCGGCTGATGAAAACGCTTCGGACCTGCCCATTGCACGGGTGACGCACGCTCGGAAAAAACCGGGTCGGTCAGCCAGAACTTGCCCCGCAGCTTGAGCAACACCGTGGAATGGCCGAGGCGGAAAACACTGTGGTCGGGCGCCGCCAGCAACGCGGCGCGAGTCAGTGGCTGGACGTCGATGACGCCCGCTGGCCGGGTGGTGCGCGGTTTGTGGAAAATCATGTTCCAGATGATCCGCAGGGTGGCGCCAAAGCTTTCCCGCGGGGTAAAGGCATGGTTGTGATACTTGCCCTGTTCATGCCGGGATGAACGAGGTACAGGCGAGCTGTCGGTCGCAAGAGAGGGAATGGTCATGGTGCGATAACTCCAAGGACGTCACGCTAAGCCGCTGGACGGATAAACTACACCGCACGGTGTAGTTTCTAGATTGCATCAATGCCCGGAGCAAGTAAACTACCTAGTGTAATTTCATCTTTCTCATCCGACGAATGCCCATGACCGTACCGCAGCGCCTTACCGAGCGAAAACGCGAAGCCATTCTCCAGGCCGCCATTGCCGAATTTCGCAGCAGCGGCTTCGAGATCACCAGCATGGACAAGATCGCCGCGACTGCCGGGGTTTCCAAACGCACGGTGTACAACCACTTCCCGAGCAAGGAAGAGCTGTTTGCCGAGATCTTGAACCGGTTGTGGAACAGCATTACCGCGGAGCAGGACAAGGCCTACAGTTCACAGACGCCCTTACGCGAGCAATTGCAGGCCTTACTGCAGGCCAAGCTGCACATGCTGGCAGACGAAAATTTCCTCGACCTGGCGCGCATTGCCATCGCCGCAACGATTCATTCTCCTGAGCGGGCCCAGGACATGGTGGCGCGCATGGGGCAGCGCGAAGAGGGGCTGACGGTCTGGATCCGCCAGGCCCAGGCCGATGGCCGCTTGAAACCCGTGGACCCGGCGTTTGCCGCGCAGCAGGTGCACGGGCTGCTCAAGACGTTCGCGTTCTGGCCCCAGGTTTCCATGGGCCAACCGAGCCTGACTCAGGATGAGCAGGCGCAGGTGATCGAATCGGCCCTCGACATGTTTCTGGCCCGTTACCAGGCCTGAGAAAAGCGTCACTGCAATGATGACTTGCTGACAAATTTCTGGTGCATTTCAGTGGTCAAGGTGTCGATCCGTTCGGTCAATGCCTTGGTCATTTCCGTCAGGCGAGTGTTCTGCTCCAACAATTCGAGCAACTGCGCCGTGTTGTGCGCCGCTTGGGCCTGGCGCTCACTGTTGGCGACGGCCAAGGCTTCGCGGTGCTGGGCATCGGCTTCCATCTGGGCCTTGTCTCGGGCAGCCTGGCGGGTTTGCGCCAACAGGATCAGCGGGGCGGCATAGGCCGCCTGCAGGCTGAACGCCAGATTGAGCAAAATGAACGGGTACGCGTCGAAATGAACGACCCCTGCCAGGTTCAACCCCATCCACACCAGCACGATCAGGGTTTGCGCGCCAAGGAATGTCGGCGTCCCGAAGAACCGGGCGAACGCCTCCGCGCGCAACGCGAAGCGATCATTGCCAAAGGTCGGTGCCAGATGCGCGTGAGGGCGATGAAAACGCAGGTGATCCACTGGAGCGTCGGGGATAGATTGGGAGGAGTTCGTCATCGTAATGTTCTCTGCCTGGACTGGAGCTGACGCTCACTATAACCGCTGGAAAGTCATCCCCCATCTAGCGATGCTTGATTAGAGTTAGCGCAACTGCAGGTTGCGTCCCAGTTCATCGAACAAGGTCACCACCGAGCGCAAGGCCCGGCAATCCGGCCGGGTCAGGAGCCAAAGTGCCGTGTCATACCCCACCAACGGCTCGCCCAGCGGCACAAGCCCCTGGTTGTCGCCGAGCAGAAAGTCCGGCAGCGCCGCCACACCCAAACCAGCCCGCACCAGTTCGGTGACCGAGAGCATGCTGTTACAGCGGTAAGCCGGCATCACTCCGGGAAGATGCTGACGGCGCCAGGCCACGGAGGGGTGGTCGGGGAGAAAATCGTCCGGGGCGATCCAGCTCATGGCAGCCAGGTCATCCGCTTTCGTCGAATGCAGGTACGTGGCGCTGGCACATACCCGGTAAGCCACATTGCCCAGGTTTCGCCCAACCAGGTGCTCCGGCGGCGTGCGGGTCAAGCGCAAGGCGATGTCGGCATCTCGGCGGCTCAGGTTGGCGAAATCGTTCGAGGTGCTCAGCTCGAGGGTCAACGCCGGATAAGCGGGCATGAAGCGCGCCAGCGCCGGCAACAACAACGCTTGCAGGACTGAGTCGGAGCACGTCAGGCGAACCGTCCCGCTGATGACCGCACCGCCCTGCTCCACCCCCACCCGCGCTGCCTCCAAGGCTTGCTCGGCGCGCTCGGCCTGTTCGGCCAGTGCCTGGGCCAGGCTGGTGGGCAAGTAGCCGGAACGGCTTTTTTCGAACAAGGGCAGGCCCAAGGCCGACTCCAGCCGGCGTACCGAACGAAAGACCGTGGACACGTCCACGTGCAGCAGTCGCGCAGCCCGGGCCAGCGAACCGCCACGAACCAGCGCGAGGATCAGGGACAGATCGGAGTAGTCCAGACGATAGTGCGTCGCTGCATTGATCACTTGGATAAACGCCCATATGGCTTGCGTGAACGCCAATCTATAGTGGCGACCAGGAATCAACAAGCGGCGAGTCTCACATGGAAAATCAGCGTGCCTTGCGCATCGCCCTGGTCGGCGATCAGGACCCACACATCACCGCCCATCGAGCGATTCCCATCGCCCTCGAGCGGGTCGGCAGGCAAACAGGCCTGGACATTCATTTTCAATGGCTGGCAACGGACCTCATCATCGATGACACGGCGCTGAATGCTTTCGATGGCATCTGGTGTGTACCGGGCAGCCCTTATCGAAATGAAGACGGCGCCTTGCGAGCCATTCGTTTTGCCCGCGAACAGCGTCGCCCTTTCCTGGGCACCTGCGGCGGTTTTCAACATGCGCTGCTGGAATATGCCCGCAATGTGATGGGCTGGACCGATGCCGCCCATGGCGAGACGAGCCCCGACGCCGAACGTGCACTGCTGACGCCGTTGAGCTGTGCCTTGATCGAGACCTTCGACAGCCTTCAGTTCGATGCGGATTCGTTGATTGCCAAGGCCTATGGCCGGCAGACCGCGTTCGAGGGCTACCATTGCCGCTTTGGGGTCAATCCGGATTTTGAGAGGGATTTGCTGAACCAGCGCCTGCACGCCGTCGCCCGGGACTCGGCCGGCGACCTGCGGGCCGTGGAGTTGCGTGATCATCCGTTCTTTGTCGCCACGCTATTCCAGCCTGAACGCGCGGCGTTGGAAGGTCGTGTGCCGCCGCTGGTCAACGCCTTTGCCCAAGCCTGTGCGAGGTCCATGGCCTAAAACCTGTGGGAGCAAAGCTTGCTCGCGATAGCGGTGGGTCAGCTTGCATCAGTGCTGAATGTGCCGCCGTCATCGCGGGCAAGCCTTGCTCCCACAGGGTTTTGTGTGCAATTGCGCAGGACTCAGCCTGCCACCAACTGCCGCACCGCCAGAATTTCCGGCAAGTCATTGCGCGCCATGTACACCCGCAAAGGTTCGGTGAGGTTGAGGCGGTCGTCGATGTTCTGGTCCAGCAACAGCTGGATGCGCTCGCGCTTGAGGGCCATGGTGCCGTTTGCCGCCGGGGTCCAGACGAATTCGCAGGTGGGGATGATGCCGTCGTCGGCCACGTCCATGCCGAAGGCGTCTTCGCTGAACCGCACGATGTACTGGCCGGTCTTGCGATTCAAGCCAACGAAACCCTTGAGCTGGTCGGCGGCCTGGCAGATGAATGTCGAAGTGGTGCTCATGGTAAACCTCATGGATGCGTCCCTCGGGACGTCTGATAGTGGTTTACACGCAGGGCAAGCGTTTCCCTCTGCCGGAGAAACTGGTGCGCCCAAGGGTACTGCAAAGCGGCGTGGAGGTGCGTGGGAAAAATCTTCTTTGCACAGATTTATGTCGGCTTGGCGATAGCGCCGACAGCGTTCAGTTGCTAAAAGATAGGGCGTTGCACACACCCATGAAAGGATTTCGAGCATGCCTGTCACCTTTACCCGCAGTGCCCTGATGCTGAGCCTGTTGCTCGGTTTCGGCCAGACACAAGCCTCCGAGGCCCCGAGTTCCAAGGCCCTGGCAGCCCTCCAGGGCATTCCGCACCCGGCGGTCATCGCCCACCGGGGCGCCTCGTTCGACGCACCGGAGTCCACCGCCGCCGCCTACAGGCTGGCCCGCGACCTGGGCGCCGATTACCTGGAACTGGACCTGCAACGCAGCAAGGACGGCGTATTGTTCGTCCTGCATGACGACAGCCTGCTGCGCACCACGGATGTCGCGGTCAAGTTTCCCGAGCGCAAGGACAGCAGCGCCAACGCCTTCACCATGGCAGAACTCAAAACCCTCGACGCAGGCAGTTGGTTCAACACCGCCTACCCGGACCGCGCGCGCCCTTCCTTCGTGGGCTTGAAGATCCTGACGCTGGATGAAGTCATCGACATTGCCGAAGGCAACCCATCGCACAAACCGGGGCTTTACATCGAAACCAAGGAGCCGAAGCTGTTTCCCGGCATCGAACGTGACCTCAAGGACAAGTTGCAGGACCGTGGCTGGCTGAGCCCCGCCGGGTCCAAGCTGGCCAAGCGCGCCACCGGTGTGGGCCAGGGCAAGGGCAAAGTGGTCTTGCAGACCTTCGAAAAGAGCAGCCTGGAATTGCTGCACAAAGAGATGCCGAGTGTCCCGAAAGTCCTGCTGTTGTGGGTGGGCGAAGGCAACATCGAGCCCAAGTCGAAGGTGTCTTTTGCCGAGTCTGGCGAAACGGACAAGGCGGCCTATTACGCCAAGCAGGAGCCCAAGGACAAGGCTGCGTTCGAACAATGGGTCCAGTATGCCAAGGCCCAGGGCGCCATCGGCACCGGACCGTCCGCGGCCCTGACCCACGGCGGCAGCCAGAGTTACTCGGACCTGGTGCAGCCATGGATGAACCGGTACACCCATGACCAGGGCCTGCTGGTGCATGTCTACACCGTGGATGAAGCGGTGGACTTCAAGAAAGTGATGGATGCCGGCGTCGATGGCATCTTCACCAACCGCGCCAGTGAACTGCTCAAGTACTTCAAGCGCCCCGAGACAGGCAGCGTGACACAACTATTAGTAAAGAACGGCTATTGAACCGCAGGCAGCTGACAGGGCAGGTGTTTCAGGTTTTTGCGAATTAAGGGTGAATTAAGTTGCCACATTTAATCTGAGGCCACTTGAACGACTCACCCTTAATCAGACAAGGAAAATACTCATGAAAACGCTGACTGCCCTGTTTACCGCTGCCGCCCTGACCCTTACCGCTGGCCTGGCCCAGGCCGATGTACGAGTCGATCAGATTCCTCAACTGGTCAAGGAAGGCAAGATCAAGTCCTTGGAATCGATGAACGAACAAGCCCTGAAGTTGCACCCGGGTGCGACCATCACCGACACCGACCTGGACAATCACTTCAACGGTTATGAATATGAAGTGGAACTGAAAACCGCCGACGGCAAAGAGTTCGATGTTGATTTCGACGCAACCACCGGCAAAGTGCTCTCCAACAAGCAAGACACTTGATTCGCTAAATAGCTAAATAAAAGCCGCGCAACTTTCGAGTCGCGCGGCTTTTAACATGATTACCCGGCTTCAGGCATGGGAGTCCCTGCTCCCTCGCTACCTATCGTCAAGCGCTCAACCGCGCCGTCACGTCATTCAACTGCCCCGACAAGCCATGCAGGTCCCGACTGGCGGCTTCGGTGCGCTGCACGTTTTCCAGGTTGGTGCTGGCGATGCAGGTGATTTCGGTGAGGTTGCGCGAAATGTCTTCGGCGACGGAGGTCTGCTCTTCTGCCGCCGTGGCGATCTGACGGTTCATGTCACGAATCGCTTCGACAGCCTGGGTGATGCGTTCGAGCATGGCGCCGGCCTGGGTGACCTGTTCCACGCTTTCCTCGCTGCGCGACTGCCCGCTTTCGATGGCCTGGGCCGCGTCCACCGCACCAGTCTGCACGGTCTGGATGATCTGGTTGATCTCGATGATCGACGACGCCGTGCGCTGGGCCAGGCTGCGCACTTCATCGGCGACCACCGCGAAACCGCGCCCGGCCTCACCGGCCCGTGCCGCTTCAATAGCCGCGTTGAGCGCCAGCAGGTTGGTCTGCTCGGCGATTCCGCGGATCACCTCCAGGACCTTGCCGATGCGTCCGCTGTCGGTTTCCAGCCGACGGATCACCGTGGCCGTATTGGCGATCTCGCCGCGCATGCGGGTGATGGTGTGGATGGTCCCTTGCATGACCTTTTCACCCTGTTGGGCGGAGTGATCGGCATCGTCAGCCGCCTGCGCCGCATCGGCGGCATGACGCGCCACTTCCTGGGCGGTGGCGGACATTTCGTTCATCGCCGTTGCCACCTGATCGGTACGTTCGAACTGTTCGTTGGTGCCCTGGCTCATCAAGCCAGCGATGGCGTTGAGTTCGCCACTGGCGCTGTCCAGTTCCGTGGCACTGCGTTGCAGACGCGCGAAGGTTTCAGCGAGGAAATCACGCAGGGTATTGGCAGCCAGGGCCAAATCGCCCAACTCGTCCTGACGGTGGCTGACCACGCGCTCGGCAAAACGGCCGTGGCTCAGGCGCGTCACGTATTCGATCAGGTTACGAATCGGCTGCACCAGGCTGCGATTGACCAGCCACAGGCTGAACAGGCCGATCAACAGGCCCGACACCAGCATCACCGCGATACCCAGCAGGACAGTGCGATCGGCATCGGCACTGATCAGCACCGACTGTTCACTGGCCAATTTGTGCAAATCGACCACCAGCTCGCTCATCTGCTCACTGGCCGCGCGGTCCACGCCTTTGACCGCCGCGTCCCCCGCCGCAGCGTCGCCACCGGCAGCCACGAACGCGTCACGGCCTTTCTGGTAGGCCGAACCCAACTGACGATGCTCGTCGCGCAGACGTTCGATGCGCGCCTTGATCCCGGCCGAAAGGTCCTTGCGCCCCACCAACTCGCCGAGAATGCCCTGAACCTCGTGCTGGCGCTCCTCGAACTGCTTCCAATACTTTTCCAGGTCCGCCGGCTGCTTGCCACGCAGCAGGACGTTCTTCCATTCCTGGACTTGCACCTTGAATTGCAAGTTGGCCTCGTCAATCAATTGCGAAGCTTGCACGGGCCCATCGATCAGGTTGCGGTAGTTCTGCACACCATTGGAAAGAAAGTGGAAGGACGCCAGTGCGATCAGCAGCATGGCCAGCAGGCTGCCGCTCAACAAGGCAAGAATCTGGGCTCTCAAGGACTTTTGTAGAAACACGGACGGAGCTCTCTCAGGAAGAAAAAAAGCCAAGCTCACGGAACGACACGTTCCGACCTCCATGT
The DNA here is from genome assembly GCF_025336485.1 of Pseudomonas citri. Lineage (GTDB taxonomy): Bacteria > Pseudomonadota > Gammaproteobacteria > Pseudomonadales > Pseudomonadaceae > Aquipseudomonas > Aquipseudomonas citri. Next base: position 37,904 of record NZ_JAODAB010000030.1, read on the forward strand.
CCGTGATGCACCGTGTCGCGACCGAATGCAGGGGATATGTCCACGCCATCGGCGCAAAAAGCCCGCTCTTGAGCCTTCGCGACGAACGGTCGGCTTTCGGTCGGGCAGCTAGCATGACCTGTCCAGACAACCCCATCTGTCGGCCCGGCGGGATTTAAACGTCTTTTTGTCATTTCTCCTGCTGTATCCTGCCCAGGCTTTGTAAAAGCGCGGATCTACCAGATCTATCCACAGACTTTGCGAGGAGCGCGAAATGCACGAGATCCCGAATCTCCCCTTCCCAAGCCTGCACGACACTGAGCAGACGACCACGCTACAGGCCGCCGGGCAACCTGAGCCCCACAAACCCGAGCCCAAAGAAGCCACTGAACGCCGCCAGGCCGACAGCGAAGACTGATACAGCCGCACCACCAGACCGTGTGGAAAGCGCTAATATGCGCTTTCCACACCGCCTGAATTCCGAGCCAGACCATGACCGACGACACCCCACCTCCCTTCAGCGAAGCCCAGGCTGGCGTGCTCATTGGCACCGCCGAAAGAATGGTTGATGTCTGGACACGCCTTCCTGCGGAAAAACGCGCCGCCCTGCTGGCACGTTTCGGCAGCGAAGAAAACGCCATCGCCGCGTTGGTCACCACGCAACTGGTTGCCGGGAACAGCGATAGCTGAGCCACCGCCGGGCAAATAGTTTTACTTTTTCACACCCTGCCGCCACGGTCGTCGGTATCATAAGCAGCCTATCTATCCTGCTGTTCCGTGGACCCTCTCCCCATGTCACATTCCGAGCGCCCTCTGGCGGTCACGCTGCAAGTCGTTTCCATCGTCCTTTTCACATTCATCGGCTACCTGAACGTCGGCATTCCCCTGGCCGTGTTGCCCGGCTACGTCCACGGCGACCTGGGCTTCGGTGCGGTGATCGCCGGGTTGGTGATCAGCGTCCAGTATCTGGCCACGCTCCTCAGCCGCCCTTACGCCGGGCGCATCATCGATAACCTGGGAAGCAAGCGCGCGGTCATGTTCGGCCTCGCCGGCTGCGGACTCAGCGGCGTGTTCATGCTATTGGCGGCCTGGACGCCCCATTTGCCCTACGTCAGCCTGACCAGCCTGTTCATCGGTCGCCTGGTGCTGGGCAGCGCCGAAAGCCTGGTGGGCTCGGGCTCGATTGGCTGGGGCATCGGCCGGGTCGGCGCGATCAATACCGCCAAGGTGATTTCCTGGAACGGCATCGCCAGCTACGGCGCGTTGGCGATCGGCGCACCGTTGGGCGTGTGGTTGGTCAATCACCTGGGGCTGTGGAGCATGGGCGCCAGCATCATCCTGCTGGGCTTGTTCGGCCTGGCCCTGGCATGGCCGAAAACCGCCGCGCCCATCGTCGCTGGCGAACGGTTACCGTTCATGCACGTGTTGGGCCGCGTCCTGCCCCACGGCTGCGGCCTGGCCCTGGGCTCCATCGGCTTTGGCACCATCGCCACGTTCATCACGCTGTACTACGCCACGCAACACTGGGACAACGCCGTGCTGTGCCTGAGCCTGTTCGGCAGCAGCTTCATCGGCGCCCGCCTGCTGTTCGCCAACCTGATCAATCGTCTAGGGGGCTTCCGGGTGGCCATCGCCTGCCTGTCGGTGGAAACCCTGGGCCTGTTGCTGTTGTGGCTGGCACCGGATGCCCATTGGGCCCTGGCGGGTGCGGCGTTGAGCGGTTTTGGCTTTTCCCTGGTGTTCCCGGCCCTGGGCGTGGAAGCGGTCAACCTGGTGCCGGCCTCCAGCCGTGGGGCGGCGGTGGGTGCCTATTCGTTGTTCATCGATTTGTCGCTGGGGATCACCGGACCACTGGCCGGGGCCGTTGCCGCAAGCTTCGGTTTTGCCTCGATCTTCCTGTTCGCGGCGCTGGCGGCGCTGGGCGGATTGGCCTTGAGCCTCTACCTGTACCGACAGGCGCCAAGACAACGCCAGGCGCGGGATTAGAAGTCCACCTTGCCACGTCCCGCCTTGATCGAGCCGCGCTTGGCCTTGGTCTCCAGACGACGCTTTTTCGAACCCAGGGTCGGCTTGGTCGGGCGGCGCTTCTTCTCCACCTTGATGGCGCCGAGGATCAATTCGACCAGGCGCTCCAAAGCATCGGCGCGGTTCTGCTCCTGCGTGCGGTATTGCTGGGCCTTAATGATCAGCACGCCGTCGCTGGTGATGCGGCTGTCGCGCAGGGCCAGCAGCCGCTCCTTGTAGAACTCGGGCAAGGACGAGGCCGGGATGTCGAAGCGCAGGTGCACGGCGCTGGAAACCTTGTTGACATTCTGCCCCCCGGCGCCCTGGGCGCGGATGGCCGTCAGTTCGATCTCGGCGTCCGGAATGTGCACGGTGTTGGAAATGACCAGCATGGAAGGTGTCCGGTATCAGGATCCACAGGATACCGCGAATCCCCCGGACAAAAGCCACGGGGTCTTAAAACAACAAACCCGGCACTTGGCCGGGTTTGCGGTATTTCAGGACGACTTACTTGGCAGTCGCCACCACAGCCAGTTCATGCCGGGCGCTGCGCTTGTTCTTGATCAGGTAGCACACCCACATGAACACCACCCACACCGGAATCGCATAGACCGAGACCTGGATCCCGGGGATCAGCAGCATCACGCCGAGGATGAACACTACGAACGCCAGGCAGACGTAGTTGCCATACGGATACCACAAGGCCTTGAACAGCGGGGTCTGGCGGCTCTGGTTCATGTGCTGGCGGAACTTGAAGTGCGAGTAGCTGATCATCGCCCAGTTGATCACCAGGGTGGCGACCACCAGCGACATCAGCAGCTCCAGCGCATGCTGCGGCATCAGGTAGTTCAGCAACACCGCCACCAGCGTGACCGCGGCCGAGGCCAGGATCGAACGCACTGGCACGCCACGCTTGTCGATCTTGGCCAAGGCACTGGGGGCGTCGCCCTGTTCGGCCATGCCCAGCAACATGCGGCTGTTGCAGTAGGTGCCGCTGTTATAGACCGACAGCGCGGCGGTCAGCACCACGAAGTTGAGGATATGTGCGGCGGTATCGCTGCCCAGCATCGAGAACACCTGCACGAACGGGCTGCCGCTGTAGGCATCGCCGGAGGCATTGAGGCTGGTCAGCAGGCTGTCCCACGGGGTCAGGGACAACAACACCACGAGGGCGCCGATGTAGAAAATCAGGATCCGGTAGATCACCTGGTTGATGGCCTTGGGAATCACGGTTTTCGGTTTGTCGGCCTCGGCAGCAGTGAAGCCGAGCATTTCCAGGCCGCCGAAGGAGAACATGATGATCGCCATGGCCATCACCAGGCCGCTCACGCCGTTGGGGAAGAAGCCACCGTGGGACCACAGGTTGGTCAGCGACGCTTGCGGCCCGCCATGACCGCTGACCAGCAGGTAGCTGCCCAGGGCAATCATGCCGACAATCGCCGCCACCTTGATGATCGCGAACCAGAACTCGGCTTCGCCGAAGACTTTGACGTTGGCCAGGTTGATGGCGTTGATCAGGATGAAGAACGCGGCGGCCGACACCCAGGTCGGGATGTCTGGCGCCCAGTAGTGGATGTACTTGCCCACCGCCGTCAGCTCGGACATGCCCACCAGGATGTAGAGGATCCAGCAGTTCCAGCCCGACAGGAAGCCGGCGAAACCGCCCCAGTACTTGTGGGCGAAGTGGCTGAAGGAACCGGCCACCGGCTCCTCGACGATCATCTCGCCCAGTTGGCGCATGATCATGAAGGCGATGAAGCCGCAAATGGCGTAGCCGAGGATCATCGATGGACCGGCAGACTTCAGCACCCCGGCCGAGCCGAGGAACAGACCGGTGCCGATGGCGCCACCGAGGGCGATCAATTGAATATGTCGATTCTTCAGGCCGCGCTTAAGCTCGCCTGGCAGCGTGTTATCTACAACGGTCATGCGTCACCTGTTTGTTTTTATCTGTGACGAAATCGAACCCGACACGCTTATGGCGTGGCGGAGTGAACAAGGCGGATAACCTTGAAGGTGCGTGGATACGCAAAGGGTCACAGTAAAACGCGGCGCATTGTACACCGCCGCCCCCCTGCTGCCAGACACCACCAGATCAGCGTGTCGTTTGCCGGGATCGCACGGGGCCGCCTCGAGCGTCTCGGGCGGCTGCAAAGACATGTTCAGGCCCTTGCGAGCCCCAGGCGTGGATAGCGCGAAAAACGCCACCACAGGAGAAATGGAGTTGAGTTACGGCGTGCATTGCGCCTCCTTCTTGTTATTCACCTGCACACAGGCGTGGAGCGCATCTCACCCTTCCAGCCGATTGGAAACAAGCATGCCAGAGCCCTCGAACGCCCGCTGGAACGGGGTCGGCGGAAGTTTTTTCTTACAATTGCCGCTGACAGGCTGCGCAACCTTGCAGACCGCACGAAATCGTCAACATCTCGTTACACCCCGTCACGTAGAGTTTCCATGTAGGAATTTTCCGTAGGCTGACTGCAAATTGACGGTAGATAGCTACCTATTAAAAAAATCCCCCAGGCGGCTGTTTTTAAATAAGTAAATGGGCCGCTAAAAATGGAACAAAAAGTTCAAGCTGAAAAAATGAAATTATTTTTTTGCACAGCAAAACAACCTCGACTAGGTTTTCACCGACTTGCCATGCGTCACGCTGGCAAGTTCTGCGGCGCTGCTTCTGGCCAGCTTTCGCCCGCCGGATCGCTGCGCGCTTGTGAAAACGCTATCCGTCGAAAAGTCATCAGGAGATTCACTATGCAAACACTGGACAAAGACTTGGAAACCGAACTGCAACTGGACGAGTGGTTTGAAGCGCCAACCCATGAAGCCGCCGTTGAAATGATGCAAGCCGACGCCGTCGTTCCATTCGGCACGGCGATGTGGCCTGTGTAAGCACCACCCCGGCGGAGGCGATCCGGCCGGTCGTCTCCGCCACCGTCGCAGGTCTTCAGGGAAACCACCTTTTTTCAGGGAAGAACAAGCATGGACACACAACGAGCCATCTCGCATTTCCTTTACTACCTCGAACATCATCCCGCCCTGGTCGGTGTCCAGCCCGCCAAGGTGTTGCTCGGCCATACCGCTGACTACGAAGCATTGGCCGGCGCCATCGCCGAACAGGCCAGCAGCGGCTCACCTTTCCGGTTCAGCGCCATGCGCCTGGACCTTGAACCGACGCAACGCCTGTCCCAGGCGATTGCCGACTGTGACCTGTATATTTTCTTCTACGACTCTTCCACCCTGCCCAACCCACGTCCCGACGGCCCGGAATTTGTCCGCGCGCTGCAAAGCGTAATGGCAGAGAACTGGAAGAAATCGCTGCTGTTCAAAGACTATGGGGATTATTTCTACGACACCTTCAGCGTCATCCCCCAACGTATCGCCGGGCTCAACAGCCACTTGATCCAGCGCATGTCCCAGGCGACGACGCTAAGCTTTCAGGATGAGCACGGTTCGTACTTCGATACCACGCTGGACAATGTCAAGAAGTGGACCGACATCAACGGGATCGGCAACTACGACCTGGCCCCCGGCGAAATCGCTACCCACAGCGATACCATCAATGGCCACGTGAAATTCGTCGGCACTTTCCTCGGCACCATTCCGTTCGCGCGCAAATATGGCGTGCTGCAGTCACCGTTGGAGTTGTGGATCGAGGACTCCACCATCCAGAAAATCGCCACCGACGTGCCGGGCCTGGAACAGGACTTCACCAAATACCTGGATGCCAACCCGTCAAACCGGCGTATCGAGGAACTGGGGATCGGCACCAACGAAGGGGTCAAGAGCCTCTATGCACGCAATGCCGGTTTCGAGGAGCGTCATTGTGGCCTGCACCTGGGACTGGGGGGCGGGGCCAAAGGCAGCCATCATCTGGACCTGATATTCGAAGGCGGCGTGCTGGCGTTGGATCACAAGCCGATGTTCGATGGGCGGTTTGTGCTTTAGGGATAGCGGTGAAGCTGCCGTTCCACAGCCCGGTAAAGCAGCCCGCAAAAAAAAACCCGCCGGCTTTCGCCCGCGGGTTTTTCGTTACAGGGGTAAGGCTGGCTTACATCATGCCGCCCATGCCACCCATGCCGCCCATGTCTGGCATGCCGCCAGCCGCTGGAGCGTCTTCCTTGATTTCAGCGATCATCGCCTCGGTGGTGATCATCAGGCTGGCAACGGAAGCCGCCGCTTGCAGGGCCGAACGAGTCACTTTGGCTGGGTCCAGGATACCCATTTCGATCATGTCGCCGTATTCGCCGGTGGCAGCGTTGTAACCGTAGTTACCCGAACCCTGCTTGACCTTGTCGACCACTACGCTTGGCTCGTCGCCGGAGTTGGCAACGATCTGGCGCAGCGGTGCTTCAACAGCGCGACGCAGCAGGGTGATACCGACGTTCTGGTCAGCGTTGTCGCCTTTCAGCTCGCTGATAGCCTGCAGGGCACGAACCAGGGCCACGCCGCCGCCAGGCACCACGCCTTCTTCGACGGCTGCGCGGGTAGCGTGCAGGGCGTCTTCAACGCGGGCTTTCTTCTCTTTCATTTCAACTTCGGAACCGGCACCTACCTTGATCACCGCAACGCCGCCCGACAGCTTGGCCAGACGCTCTTGCAGTTTTTCACGGTCGTAGTCGGACGAAGTCTCGGCCACTTGTGCGCGGATCTGGGCAACGCGAGCCTGGATATCGGACTCAACGCCAGCACCGTCGATCACGGTGGTGTTTTCCTTGGACAGGATCACGCGCTTGGCGTTACCCAGGTGCTCCAGGGTGGTGCTTTCCAGGCTCAGGCCGATCTCTTCGGAGATGACGGTACCGCCGGTCAGAACGGCGATGTCCTGCAGCATGGCCTTGCGACGGTCGCCGAAGCCAGGAGCCTTGACGGCTGCAACCTTGACGATACCGCGCATGTTGTTCACGACCAGGGTCGCCAGCGCTTCGCCTTCGACGTCTTCAGCCACGATCAGCAGTGGGCGGCCGGCTTTGGCAACGGCTTCCAGCACTGGCAGCATTTCGCGGATGTTGGAGATCTTCTTGTCAACCAGCAGGATCAGCGGGCCGTCGAGCTCGGCGACCATGGTGTCCGGCTTGTTGACGAAGTATGGGGACAGGTAGCCACGGTCGAACTGCATGCCTTCCACGACCGACAGTTCGTTTTCCAGGCCCGAGCCTTCTTCAACGGTGATCACGCCTTCTTTACCGACTTTTTCCATGGCTTCGGCAATGATGTCGCCGATGGAGCTGTCGGAGTTGGCCGAGATGGTACCCACCTGAGCAATGGCCTTGGAGTCGGCGCATGGCTTGGACAGGCCCTTGAGTTCCTTGACGATGGCGATGGTCGCCTTGTCGATGCCGCGCTTGAGGTCCATCGGGTTCATGCCGGCAGCGACGGCTTTCAGGCCTTCGTTGACGATCGATTGAGCCAGGACGGTGGCGGTGGTGGTGCCGTCACCGGCGTCGTCGTTGGCACGGGAGGCAACGTCCTTGACCAGTTGCGCGCCCATGTTTTCGAAGCGGTCCTTCAGCTCGATTTCCTTGGCTACGGAAACGCCGTCCTTGGTGATAGTCGGAGCGCCGAAGCTCTTCTCGATGATCACGTTACGGCCTTTCGGGCCCAGGGTCGCTTTTACTGCGTCAGCCAGGACGTTGACACCGGCGAGCATTTTCTTGCGGGCGGAATCGCCGAATTTAACTTCTTTAGCAGCCATGATCGATATTCCTTAAATACTTTGTAGTAGCGGGAAAATACGCGAGGGAAATCAGCCTTCGATAACAGCGAGGATCTCGTTCTCGCTCATTACCAACAGGTCTTCGCCGTCGACTTTCACTGTGTTGCTGCCGGAGTAAGGGCCGAACACAACCTTGTCACCCACTTTCACGGCCAGCGCACGGACTTCACCGTTGTCCAGCACACGGCCGGTACCTACAGCGATCACTTCACCATTGTTGGCTTTCTCGGTAGCCGAACCTGGCAGGACGATACCGCCAGCGGTTTTCTTCTCTTCTTCGCTGCGACGGATGACGACGCGGTCATGCAGAGGACGAAGCTTCATTGTCGATCTCTCCTAATTTTGGTTTTCATCGGCCGGTGTAGTCCCGGCGGGTTTAACAAAGCCGGCAGAGCCGGGTGCGGTTCGTCAGTCGAACCGCGGAAGTCTGTCCGGTGTCGCCACCGGAAACCTTGCGGTGACCGTTACATAGGGGCGTGCAAGCCGATTACAAGGGTGGAGTAGAAAATTTTTTACTTCGCGCGGCCAGAAACGAACACGGCACCCGAAGGTGCCGTGTCGATGGGATCACTTGGAGTCGCGGTGTTCGAACTCGCCCTCGATGACCGTGGGTTCGCGGCCCACGGGTTGGCGCGGAGCCGGACCGCCACGGGGCTGGAGATCATCGGCGAATGCGCGTTGGCGCATCGCCTGTTCTTCGGCGCGCTGGCGCATCTTGTTGGCCAGCAGGCGGCGGGTGAACGGCAACAACATGACCAGGCCCAGCACGTCGCTGACGAAACCTGGCAGGATCAACAGGCCGCCGCCCAAGGCCAGCATCAGACCTTCGAGCATGGTCTGGGCCGGCAGCTCGCCACGGTTCAGGCTGTCACGGGCTCGCAATGCCGTGGCGAGCCCGGCGATGCGCAGCACGAACACGCCGAGCATCGACCCCAGGATGATCAGCAACAGCGCCGGGAAAAACCCGATCGCACCGCTGACCTTGACGAATACGAACAGCTCCAACACCGGGAACAGCAGAAAGAGCAACAAAAAAGGGCGCATCAAAGGGTTCCTCAACGCAAGAATGCCTTGCTATGAAACCTTAAATGACGTCGCCCTTTCGTGAATTCAAGCGTCGGCGTCGGTATTTTTCGGCCATTGTTCAGTGCGGGCCAGGAAAACCAAGGCCTCGCGCACTTGTGTCGGGGTGTTACAAGGCGCCTGGAAGGCCAGCCAGTATAGCCCTTGGCCAACGCGCAGGTGCATGCCCTCGCTGTCGATCCCGACCAGTTGCGCCGGTTCGGTTTTCGGCAGGCCGGTCAGTTCCACGTAATGAGCGATGGCCTTGGCGTGGTCGGTGTTCATGTGGTCGACCATGCTGGTTTCGGCCGCGCCGACGAAGGGATTGGGCAGAGTGAGCTGGTCAACCCAGTGGATGGCGCCAAAGCCACCGATGTAGCGATGCCGCACGGGGTTGAGCACCCAGAAATCGAAATCGTGGGCCTTGTGATAATTCCGCGAGTCGGGGAAATAACGGTAATAACGCTCGGCGGCGGCCTCGATGGCGGCGCTGTCTTCCAGCCTCTGCGCCTCGGCCAGGTAGGTCAGGCGCCCCACGGCCTGTACGTCCTCGGCGCCCCGCTCGCCCACCAGCATCGAGCACTTGGGATCTTTTTGCAGGTTGTGCGTGTGTTGGGCGATGCGGCTGATCAGGATCAACGGCCGGCCCTGCTCGTCCAGGCAATAAGGCACCACGGAACCGAACGGAAAGCCAGGCATGGATCGGGAATGGGTGGAGAGCACTCCACGGTATTCCTTGAGCAGTAATTCTCGGGCATGCTTGGCAGCGGCTACGCTCAATTTATGACTCCTTTGGTAAGCTTCGTCTAAAAACGGTCAGGCAGCTGGGGACATAACATGCAACTCACAGACAAAGTAATCATTATCACCGGCGGTTGCCAGGGCCTGGGCCGCGCCATGGCCGAGCACTTGGCAGGGAAAGGCGCGAAGCTTGCCCTGGTGGACCTCAACCAGGAAAAACTCGATCAGGCCGTGGCCGCTTGCACGGTCAAGGGCGTCGAGGCCCGCGCCTACTTGTGCAACGTCGCCAATGAAGATCAGGTGATCGACATGGTCGCCCGGGTGGCCGGGGATTTCGGCGCGATCAACGGGCTGATCAACAACGCCGGGATCCTGCGCGATGGCCTGCTGCTCAAGGTCAAGGACGGTGAAATGACCAAGATGAGCCTGGCCCAGTGGCAAGCGGTGATCGACGTCAACCTTACCGGCGTGTTCCTGTGCACCCGCGAAGTGGCGGCGAAGATGGTCGAGCTGCAGAACAGCGGCGCCATCATCAATATTTCCTCGATCTCCCGCGCCGGCAATATCGGCCAGACCAACTATTCCGCCGCCAAGGCCGGCGTGGCAGCAGCCACCGTGACCTGGGCCAAGGAACTGGCGCGCTACGGCATCCGTGTCGCTGGCATCGCACCGGGCTTCATCGAAACCGAGATGACCCTGGGCATGAAACCCGAGGCCCTGGAGAAAATGACCTCGGGCATCCCACTCAAGCGCATGGGCAAGCCCGAGGAGATCGCTCATTCGGCGGCGTACATCTTCGAGAACGACTATTACACCGGGCGGATCCTGGAGCTGGACGGCGGGTTGCGGATCTGAACCCACCGCCAGACAAGATGTGGGAGCAAGGCCTGTGGGAGCAAAGCTTGCTCGCGATGGCATCGCCACATACAACACCTATGCTGGCTTTGAAACCGCTATCGCGAGCAAGCTTTGCTCTTACAGGCTCGCCCTCATATCCGCTTGCCCCTCAGCCGATCAATCGTCGCTCATGGTGATGTTCGGCATCGCAGGTGACGCAGCTTCCTGCAACACGATCCGCGCGCCCACTTGGCGAGCCAGTTCCTGGTAGACCATGGCGATCTGGCTGTCCGGCTCGGCGATGACCGTCGGCTTGCCGCCATCGGCCTGCTCGCGGATCAGCATCGACAGCGGCAGCGAGGCCAGCAGTTCGACGCCGTACTGGGACGCCAGTTTTTCCCCGCCGCCTTCACCGAACAGGTGCTCGGCATGGCCGCAGTTCGAGCAGATGTGCACGGCCATGTTTTCCACCACACCCAGCACCGGGATGTTCACCTTGCGGAACATCTCCACGCCTTTGCGCGCGTCCAGCAGGGCCAGGTCCTGAGGTGTGGTGACGATCACCGAGCCGGCCACCGGGACTTTCTGCGCCAGGGTCAGTTGGATATCGCCAGTGCCCGGCGGCATGTCGATCACCAGGTAATCCAGGTCGCCCCAGGCGGTCTGCGTGACCAGTTGCAGCAAGGCACCGGAGACCATCGGCCCACGCCAGACCATCGGCGTGTTGTCGTCGGTCAGGAACGCCATGGACATGACTTCCACACCATGCGACTTCAGCGGCACGAACCATTTCTGGTCCTTGACTTGTGGCCGGGTGCCCTCGGCAATGCCGAACATGATGCCTTGGCTGGGGCCATAGATGTCGGCATCGAGGATCCCGACCTTGGCGCCTTCACGCGCCAGGGCCAACGCCAGGTTGGCGGCGGTGGTGGACTTGCCCACGCCACCCTTGCCTGAAGCCACGGCGATCACGTTCTTGACGTTCGCCAGCCCCGGCACCTGTACCTGGGCCTTGTGGGCGGCGATCACGCTGCTGACCTGGACCGTCGCGGCGGTCACGCCGTCCAGACCTTCGATCGCCATCTGCAACATCTGCGCCCAGCCATTCTTGAACAGATCGGCGGCGTAGCCGATTTCCAACTGGACGCTGACGCGATCGCCCTGGATGTCGATGGCGCGCACGCATCCGGCGCTGACCGGGTCCTGGTTCAGGTAAGGGTCGGTGTACTGGCGAAGGACGGCTTCCACCGCTGCGCGATTGACGGCGCTCATGGGCAACTCCGATAGCAAGGCTTGGAAAACAGGCCGCTATCCTAGACCCGATTACCAATATGTGAATACTTTTGTGGCGAGGGGATTTATCCCCGCTGGGTGCGAAGCGCCCCAAGCCTGCCAACGCAGGTCAGCCTGGCACACCAAGTTTGACAATTTCAGGGCCGCTTCGCAGCCCAGCGGGGATAAATCCCCTCGCCACGGTTCGCGCATGACGCAATACTTTCGCAGCCCCGAAACAGGCCCGAAGGGTGAAAAAAAGCCGCCGGCGCTTTATAGTGGCCGACCTCCGTTTCATCAAGTAGCCGAGCCCCATGTCCGAGCCACGCAAGATCCTCGTTACCAGCGCCCTGCCCTATGCCAATGGTTCGATCCACCTCGGCCATATGCTGGAATACATCCAGACCGATATGTGGGTGCGCTTCCAGAAACATCGCGGCAACCAATGCATTTACGTCTGCGCCGATGACGCCCACGGCTCGGCCATCATGCTGCGTGCGGAAAAGGAAAGCATCACCCCGGAACAACTGATCGCCAACGTCCAGGCCGAACACAGCGCCGACTTTGCCGAGTTCCTGGTGGACTTCGACAACTTCCACTCCACTCACGCCGAAGAAAACCGTGAGCTGTCGAGCCAGATCTACCTCAAGCTGCGTGACGCCGGGCACATCGCCACGCGTTCGATCACCCAGTATTTCGACCCGGAAAAGAAAATGTTCCTGGCCGACCGCTTCATCAAGGGCACCTGCCCGAAATGCGGCACCGAGGACCAGTACGGTGATAACTGCGAGAAATGCGGCGCTACCTATGCACCGACCGACCTGAAAGACCCGAAATCGGCGATCTCCGGTGCGACTCCAGTGCTCAAGGACTCCCAGCATTTCTTCTTCAAGTTGCCGGACTTCCAGCAGATGCTGCAAACCTGGACCCGCAGCGGCACCCTGCAGGACGCCGTCGCCAACAAGATCGCCGAATGGCTCGATGCCGGCCTGCAACAGTGGGACATTTCCCGTGATGCGCCGTACTTCGGCTTCGAGATCCCCGACGAGCCCGGCAAGTATTTCTACGTGTGGCTGGACGCACCGATCGGCTACATGGCCAGCTTCAAGAACCTGTGCAACCGCACGCCGGATCTGGACTTCGACGCGTTCTGGGGCAAGGACTCCACCGCCGAGCTGTACCACTTCATCGGCAAGGACATCGTCAACTTCCACGCCCTGTTCTGGCCCGCCATGCTCGAAGGCGCGGGTTTCCGCAAGCCGACCGGCATCAACGTCCACGGCTACCTGACCGTCAACGGCCAGAAGATGTCCAAGTCCCGTGGCACGTTCATCAAGGCCCGGACCTACCTGGACCACCTATCGCCGGAATACCTGCGCTACTACTACGCCGCCAAGCTGAGCCGCGGCGTCGACGACCTGGACCTGAACCTCGAAGACTTCGTGCAGAAGGTCAACTCCGACCTGGTAGGCAAGGTCGTCAACATTGCCAGCCGTTGCGCCGGTTTCATCCATAAAGGCAACGCCGGTGTGCTGGTGGCAGGCAACGCCGCGCCGGAACTGACCGATGCGTTCCTGGCCGCCGCGCCAAGCATCGCCGAAGCTTACGAGACCCGCGACTTTGCCCGAGCCATGCGCGAGATCATGGCCCTGGCCGACCGCGCCAATGCCTGGATCGCCGACAAGGCCCCTTGGTCGCTGGCCAAGCAGGAAGGCAAGCAGGAGGAAGTCCAGGCAATCTGCGCCCTGGGCGTCAACCTGTTCCGCCAACTGGTGATTTTCCTCAAACCGGTGCTGCCGCTGCTGGCCGCCGATGCCGAAGCGTTCCTCAACGTCGCGCCGCTGACCTGGAACGATCACCAGACCCTGCTGAGCAACCATCAACTGAACGCGTTCAAGCCGTTGATGACCCGCATCGACGCCGCCAAGGTGCAAGCCATGACCGACGCCTCCAAGGAAGACCTGGCCGCCAGCCAGACCGATACCGGTGCACCGGCCGGTAATGGCGAGCTGACCAAGGACCCGCTGTCGCCGGAAATCGAATTCGATGCCTTTGCCGCCGTCGACCTGCGCGTGGCGCTGATCGTCAAGGCCGAGGCCGTCGAGGGTGCTGACAAGCTGCTGCGCCTGACCCTGGACATCGGCGATGAGCAACGCAACGTGTTCTCCGGTATCAAGAGTGCCTACCCGGACCCAGCCAAGCTCGAAGGCCGGTTGACGATGATGATCGCCAACCTCAAGCCGCGCAAAATGCGCTTTGGTATCTCTGAAGGCATGGTGATGGCGGCGGGCCCCGGCGGCGAGGAAATCTACCTGCTGAGCCCCGACAGCGGCGCCAAGCCGGGTCAGCGGATCAAGTAAACGGTCATGTGCTGCACCGATCCCACAGTCGCCTGCCCGGTGACTGTGGGATTTTCATATCTGGTCCGTGCTCCCGGCGTGCCGGATAATGCCTAATCTTGTAACAGGCCCCTTTGTAACCCACACGCCCATGCCCGAGTTCGTCCTCACACTGTTCAGTGCAGCCTTGATCAACAACCTGGTGTTGCATTGGCCCCTGGGTATCGATCCCCTGCTGGCGAATAAGTCCAGGAAACAGGTACACGCCCTTGGCTTGGCGACCGCAAGCTTGATGCTGATCGTCGGTAGCCTGGGGTATGCCATCGACCAGTGGCTACTGGTAACGGCGAGCCTGGCATCACTGCGCCTGCTGGTGTGGCTGCCCTTGTGCGTGCTGCTGAGCGGGCCGTTGCTGCGTCTGCTGGCGCGCCTGCTGCCAGGGCAGTCGTTCGACGGTCTGTGGCCACTGTTGCTCGGTAATGCCGGTGTACTGGGCATCGTGCTGCTCAACAGCCAGCAAGCCCAAGGTCTCGGCCACGCCATCGCTGCAAGCCTGGGTGCAGGGCTGGGTTTCTGGCTGGTGCTGAGCCTGTTCGACGATCTGCGCCAGCGCACCTTCAATAACGATATTCCCCTGCCCTTTCGGGGCCTGCCGATTCAGTTGATCAGTGCCGGACTGATGGCCGTGGCCTTTCTCGGATTGCGCGGGCTGGTCAAAACATGACGCTTATTCAACGTATCGACGCCCTGCTGCCACAAACCCAATGCGGCAAATGCGGCCACCCCGGTTGCAAGCCCTACGCCGAAGGCATCGCCCAGGGCGAGCCGATCAACAAGTGCCCGCCGGGCGGCCGCGAAACCATCGCGGCCCTGGCCGAACTGATGAAAGTACCGGTATTGCAACTGGACACCAGCCGCGGCCAGGCCCCGGCGCAACTCGCCTTTATCCGCGAAGCCGAGTGCATCGGTTGCACCAAGTGCATCCAGGCCTGCCCGGTGGACGCCATTGTCGGTGCGGCGAAGCTGATGCACACCGTGCTCGTCGAGGAATGCACGGGCTGCGATCTTTGTGTGGCCCCTTGCCCGGTCGATTGCATCGAAATGCGCCCCTTGCCAACGGCCACGGTTGTTCCGGTCGTGGGTGGACTGGCCGCCAGCGTCGAGCAACTGCAAGCACGCACCGCCAAGCGCAATCACGCCCGGCAACGTTTCGAGCAGCGCAACGCGCGCCTGCGCCGGGAAGAGGAGCAGCGTCAGGCGGAGCGCCTGGCCCGCAGCCAACGAACCGCCCAGACCCAGCCACAGACCCAGGCCCTCGACCCTGTGCAAGCCGCGCTGGAGCGGGTGCGCGCGCAAAAAGCCGCCAGCGCCGATGCAGCGCTGAAAAAAGCCAAGATTGACCTGGCCATGAGCCGGGCACAATTGAACAAGTCCTTGAAGGCGTTCGGGCATCCGCCGACCTTTGAACAGCAGTCGCAGTTGATCGTACTGCAACGCCAGTTCGAAGCGGCAGAGCAGGTCCTGGCGCAACTGGAAAGCAGCGCTGCCCCCACCACGCCGGCCCCCGCACCGGCCCAGGATGCCGAACTGAAGCGGGCCAAGATCCAATTGGCGATGCGCCGGGCCGAGCTCAGCAAAGCCCGCAACGCCAGCGCTACGGACGAACAACTGCAAGCCCTGGAACAAGCGGTGAAAGACGCCGAACGCCAGGTGGACGCCCATGCCGCGCCTTGAGCCCGTGGACGACCGGCTGCGACTGGCGATGACGCGAGTGCTGCTGGCGACATTGCCTGGCGTGCTGGCGTCGCTGTGGTTCTATGGCTGGGGGGTAGTGCTCAACCTGTTGTTATCCGGCCTCACCGCACTGGCGGTCGAAGCCCTGGCGCTGCGCTCGCGCGGCCGCTCCCTCACCGCCGGACTGAACGACGGCAGCGCGCTGGTCAGCGCCACACTGTTGGCCCTGGCCTTGCCGGCATACTGTCCCTGGTGGCTGACCGTCACGGCGGCGGCCAGCGCCCTGTTGCTGGGCAAGCACCTGTGGGGCGGGGTGGGCAGCAACCCGTTCAACCCGGCGATGCTCGGCTACGCCCTGATGCTGGTGGCGTTCCCCTCCCACATGAGCCAATGGCCCGTACCTCAGGGCGTCGAGATACTTGATGGCCTGCAACGTGTCTTCGGTGTTCATCCCGCGCCCGATGCCTGGGCCGGGGCGACCGCGCTGGATAGCCTGCGAATCAACAAGAGCCTGACCATCGATGAGCTGTTCGCCAGCAACCCGGCGTTCGGGCAGGTGGGGGGGCGTGCCACGGAATGGATCAACCTGGCCTTTTTGGCCGGCGGCCTGTTCCTGCTACAACAACGTGTTTTCAGTTGGCATGCCCCTGCCGGCATGCTGGCCGGCCTGTTCCTAGCCAGTCTGTTGTGCTGGAACGGCTCAGGTTCTGATTCCCACGGCTCGCCGCTGTTTCACCTGTTCACCGGCGCGACCATGCTCGGCGCGTTTTTTATCGTGACCGAACCGGTGTCAGGCGCCAGGGCCCCGCTCGCCCGCCTGCTGTTCGGTGTCGGCGTGGGCCTGCTGGTCTATCTGATCCGAACCTGGGGCGGTTACCCGGACGGCGTTGCGTTTGCGGTGTTGCTCATGAACCTCGGTGTACCGGCGCTGGAGCGATTCGCCGAAGCACGGCAAAGGCGGCAAGCACCATGAATAATCCTCGTGGCGTTGCAATCCTGATCCTGTTGATCGGCCTCGGTACCGCTGCCACCTGCTTCACGTACCTCGGTACGGCCGAGCGCATCGAGGCTCAGCGCCAGGCGCTCGCCAACCGGGCCTTGCTCGAAGTGCTGCCCGTCGATCTCTACGATAACCAGCCGCTGGCACAACCGACCGTCACCCAACCCGTAATCCTGGCCCACAGCACGTTGCTGGGCGGTTACCTGGCCACCCGCGGCGCTCATCCGGCTGCCGTGCTATTACGCAGCCAGGCAACGGGTTACGAGGGCAGCATCGAACTGCTCGTGGCCATCGACCCGCAAGGCCGGCTGCTGGGCGTCAAGACCCTGCGCCAAGCCGAGACGCCCGGGCTGGGCGCGGCGATTGCCGGTTGGCCGAACAGCTGGATGCAAACGTTCAACGGTCGATCACGGAACGCGCCGGACGACAGCGGTTGGGCCTTGAAGAAAGACCAGGGACAATTCGATCAACTGGCTGGCGCGACGGTAACGTCTCGAGCCGTGCTGCAGGCGGTCCACGATGCCCTGCGGTATTTTGATGAGCACAAGGCTGAGCTGATGGGAGGGGCGCGATGAATAAACCCTGGCTGTTGAGTCGCGGCCTGCTGCTCGTCCCGTTGGTAGGCGCAAGCGATTCGCTGGCTAACGCCTTGGCGGTGTGGCTGACCTGGGTCTTGATCAGCGCCAGCCATGGCGGGGCAATGGGGCTTCTGCGAGCGCGCCTGGACGCACCTCAGCGGCTGCTCGCGGCCGTCGTGCTGGCCGCCAGCCTGAGCGCCTGCATGGCCCTGGTGGCCCAGGCCTGGGCGTTGGAACTGTATCGACCGCTGAACCTTTACCTTGGCTGGATCGCCGTAAGCTGCGTGGTACTGGAACATCAGGACTTCTTTGTCGAATTCCGCCTGCCGGGGTACCTGAAGCTGGCCGGACTGTCCGGACTCTTGATGACCGGCCTGGGCGCGCTGCGCGAACTGATCGGCGGTAGCGTCCCACTGGCCTTGCTCGCCCCCGGCGGATTCATTCTGCTTGGCCTGCTGCTGGCCGCCCACCAGGCTTGGGCAGGTGCCAGAGCCCATTCACCCCATGAGGAAACGCCGCGCCCATGAACGCCGCAAAACGCCTGGAAATCTTTCGTCGCTTTCACGAGGACAACCCGGAACCCAAGACCGAACTGGCCTATTCGTCCCCTTTCGAATTGCTGATCGCGGTCATCCTGTCGGCCCAGTCCACCGACGTCGGTGTCAACAAGGCCACCGCCAAGCTGTTTCCGGTGGCCAATACACCACAGGCGATCCTGGCCCTGGGCGTCGAAGGGTTGTCGGAGTACATCAAGACCATCGGCCTGTTCAACAGCAAGGCCAAGAACGTGATCGAAACCTGCCGCCTGCTGATCGAACGTCACGGCGGTGAAATCCCCCAGACGCGTGAAGCGCTGGAAGCCCTGCCAGGGGTCGGCCGGAAAACCGCCAATGTCGTGCTCAACACCGCGTTTCGCCAGCTGACCATGGCCGTCGACACCCACATCTTCCGCGTCAGCAACCGCACCGGGCTGGCCCCCGGCAAGAACGTGGTCGAGGTGGAGAAGAAGCTGATGAAATTCGTTCCCAAGGAATTTCTGCTGGACTCCCATCACTGGCTGATCCTGCACGGGCGCTACGTCTGTCTGGCGCGCAAACCCCGCTGTGGCAGCTGCCGCATCGAAGATCTATGCGAATACAAGCACAAGACTTCTGACGATTGAGGGGTTATTGCTTTTTTTGATCCGCCGATTGAAAAAATCTTTTTTACCCGACCGAGGTTTATCGATATAAGGAGCGCCAATGGCAGTCTTAGCCTGGAGTCGACCCCATGAGTACTGGCAAAGAACAACTGGATGTAGAAGACGAATTCATCGCTGCTGAAAACGACGACGCGGAACCTGTGGTCGTGGAAGTGGCGAAAACCAATCTGAGTAAACGCCGCACCATTGATAACCTGCTCGAAGAGCGCCGCTTGAAGAAGCAATTGGCCGATTACGATTTTGACCTCTGACACGTAAAAGCCTCCCTGATGGAGGCTTTTTACCGGGTACGCGTAACCGATAACTCACACCAAGCCGTTACGCTGCGCCAGCTCGATCAAATCGACCAGCGAACGGGCATTGAGTTTCAATAGCAACCTCGTCTTGTATGTACTGACAGTCTTGTTACTCAAGAACATCCCATCGGCGATTTCCTTGTTGGTCTTTCCGCGAGCCAGTTGCTGTAGCACCATCATCTCCCGCCCGGACAAACGGTCCACCATATCCGACTCACTGGCATTGCCCAGACTGGAACGCACTGTATGCAGCGCCTGGTTGGGAAAATAGCTGTAGCCGGACAGCACTGCCTTTATCGCACTCAATAACTCGGTAAGATCCTGTTGCTTGCAGACATATCCCGCGGCCCCTGTCTGCATGCAGCGCATTGAAAAGTGCCCGGGAGACTGGGAAGTCAGCACCAGCACTTTCAACGGCGATGGATTGACGGTCAGGCGCGCAATAACCTCCAGGCCATCCAGTTTCGGAATACCAATATCGAGAATGACAATGTCGGGCATGAGGTCGCGGGCGAACTGCAGCGCATCGACGCCGTTATCGGTTTCGGCAACAACTTCATATCCATGGCGCTCCATTAGCAAACGTACAGCAAGACGAATGACGGGATGATCATCCACGATCAGCACTTTATTCATAGGCAAATCCAACTTCGCTGTTCGAATTTTTAGAGCACGCACAATAGCCTAGTCATTTCTACCTTGGCATGCCGCCCCCCCCTGGCTGCTCGCACCGAGAGACGCAACCTACAAGATATACAGAAAAATCCTACAAATTTCCCTGGAAACAATGTGCCATGAATTCATGAACAGAGCGCTGCTGCCCGCGCGTATCCACCCGGACCACCAGAAACATCGCCCCTTTTTTCGGTGCCTGCCCCTGCCCTGCGAATGAAAAAGCGCCGCCCACTCATAAAAAGTAACTTAATCCCCTGATAAAACAGCAACATTTCGAACAGAGAAAGTTTACCTGGCAAAGAAAAACAAGCGAAACTGTTTTCAATAACGGCAACAGGGTATAAGCCGACATACACATACAACTTTGAAACCCCACCAAACCTCACCCTACTTATTAAAAAACAGAGAACCCACTCAATCATGAGCACTCATTATGAAAACAACTTCAAAGACCATTACCAACCCGATGACCCTCATTGCTCTTTTCTCCACATTATCCGAAACCTCGGCGGCTATTTCCCTGCCCTTCCTGGATGATCAGGATCGTGAATACTACATATGGTTCCTGATCAGTTTCCCGTTCTACTTATTGCTGCTTTTTTTCATTACCCTCAACTTCAATTACCATGCCTTGTATTCACCCTCCGACTTTCATAAGAGCAAGCACTTCATGAAAACCCTGGAGGACTCGCTCTACCGACGCCAACGGATAGTGCGCCAGGCAAGCAAGGCAAAACGACCACGGGGGGCTCTTCATCGACAACGGCGCAAGCCGGCACGGGTCATTTCCATTGTGTGCAACCCATCGCAACGGCGGCTTTCGACCTACCGGCCAAAACCCTCGAAACAGGCTCGGGGACACGCAGGGACCATTGTTTACGTCATCTGCAGGTGAGGCAAAGCGGCGAACCAGCAGGACGGATAAACGATTTTTTCGGAGGGAGGACAGCGTTACGGCAGGACAGCCGCACATGCAGAAAGGGAATAACGTCGATAACGGCCTGCCCAGGGGTTGGGCAGGCCGTTATCCTCCAACGAGGGTCAGAACAGCTTGCGCCCCTTGTTCGCCGCAATGCGCATACGCAGGGCGTTGAGCTTGATGAAGCCGGCCGCGTCGGCCTGGTTGTAGGCACCACCGTCTTCTTCGAAGGTCGCGATGTTCGCATCGAACAACGAATCGTCGGATTTGCGTCCGGTCACGATGACATTGCCCTTGTACAGCTTCAGGCGCACGACACCGTTCACGTTCACCTGCGAGGCGTCGATCATCTGTTGCAGCATCAGGCGCTCAGGGCTCCACCAGTAGCCGGTGTAGATCAGGCTGGCGTACTTGGGCATCAACTCGTCTTTCAAGTGAGCCACTTCGCGGTCCAGGGTGATCGATTCGATCGCCCGGTGGGCACGCAGCATGATGGTGCCGCCTGGGGTTTCGTAGCAGCCGCGGGACTTCATGCCGACATAACGGTTCTCGACGATGTCCAGGCGACCGATGCCGTGTTCGCCACCGATGCGGTTCAGCGTTGCCAGCACGGTGGCCGGGGTCATTTCCACACCGTCCAGCGCCACGATGTCGCCGTTGCGGTAGGTCAGCTCCAGGTATTGCGGGGTATCGGGGGCCTTCTCCGGGGAGACGGTCCAGCGCCACATGTCTTCTTCGTGCTCGGTCCAGGTATCTTCCAGCACGCCGCCTTCATAGGAGATGTGCAGCAGGTTGGCGTCCATCGAGTACGGGGATTTCTTCTTGCCGTGGCGCTCGATCGGGATCGCGTGCTTCTCGGCGTAGTCCATCAGTTTTTCACGGGACAGCAGGTCCCATTCGCGCCATGGAGCGATCACCTTCACGCCCGGCTTGAGGGCGTAGGCACCCAGCTCGAAACGGACCTGGTCGTTACCTTTGCCAGTGGCGCCGTGGGAAATGGCGTCGGCGCCGGTTTCGTTGGCGATTTCGATCAGGCGCTTGGCGATCAACGGACGGGCGATGGACGTACCCAGCAGGTACTCGCCTTCGTAAACAGTGTTGGCGCGGAACATCGGGAACACGAAGTCGCGGACGAATTCTTCGCGCAGGTCATCGATGTAGATCTCTTTGACGCCCATGGCCTGAGCCTTGGCGCGTGCAGGCTCGACTTCCTCGCCCTGCCCCAGGTCAGCGGTGAAGGTCACCACTTCGCAGTTATAAGTGTCCTGCAGCCACTTGAGGATCACCGAAGTGTCCAGGCCGCCGGAATACGCCAGAACGACCTTGTTTACGTCCGCCATGCCATCACTCCACGGGTTGTACGGAAAGCCGGGAAGTTTACCGTCCAGCGCGGATAATTTACAGAGGCGCGACAGCTTATGACGACGAAGCGACAGATAATGTCAACTGCGCGACGAGCCAGGTCGGTTCAGGACGTGCGCGCGGTGGCGCCCGCCGGAGCCTTGGCCGGCGCCGCCGCAGGTGCAGGTCCAGGTGCAGGCGTCTTGGCTGGAGCGGGGGCCGGCGCAGCGGGAGCGGCAGGGACGACGGGGGCTGGAGCAGAAACGGGCGGCGGCGCCGCTACGTCGGAGGGCGCCACACGCTGCAAGAGCACCGCCACACGACGGTTCTTGGCGCGGTTGGCCGCATTGGTGTTAGGGACCAGGGGGTAACGCTCGCCATGGAAACGCAGAGTGATCTGCGATTCCTGGAAACCATTGGCCTTGAAGAAATCCATGACCGCCAACGCCCGGCGGCGTGACAACTCGCGGTTGGTCAAACGGTTGCCGCTGTTGTCGGAGTGACCATCGAGCTCGACATGATTAACGCTCGGATCGGCCTTGATGAAGTCGAGCATCACTTGCAACTGAGCCTTGGCATGGGCATCGAGCTCAGTGCCTTCGCCCGGGAAGCCGATCTGGGATTGCTTCACCTGCTCGAAGTTCTTCGGCAACAGTTTCGCCACACAGCCTTGATAGTCGCTGAAGGCCTTGTTGAAACGCACCGGCAGCAAGCGGACCTCCGAGACCCGCCCGTCCTCAGTGTTGCGTCGCACTACCGGGCTGCGACCTTCCATCAAGCCACTGATCAGGCGACCGGCCTGGACCTGGGAGCTGTTGAACAGGACATCGCCACTGCCGATCCGCACCGAGCCCAGGTTGATGTCGCCGCGCCCCGGTTGCCACGGCGCAGCGGCTGCCAACAGGGTCGCGGAACCGCCGCCAAGCACAGGGTTATAGGTCTTGAGCCGGAACGTGGCCTGCTCTCCCGCCCGGCGCACGAATTCGCCAGTGCCAAAGTCAGTGATCGGCTGGCTCAGCCGGCACTCGAACTTGTCGCCTTCGACCGTCCACTCGATGCTCTCCAGACGGGTCTGGAAAGTGAGCGCCATGGCGGGAAGGCTGGCAAACACACTGAGCAAGGCTAGATAACGCTGGCGCACGGGAGGCTCCAATGACTTTTACACAAAGATCGACACACGCTGAGAGTATGACGTCGGTCCGGGGCACGGCACGACGAATTCGTGACACACCTGTAGAAGCTATCGGTCACTTGCGACAGAACTTGATAGCGGGTGCCTGAATCGGTCTTTTCCGGTAGCATTCCCGGAGTTTGACCCGCCTGGAAGCCCCCCAATGTCCGACCGCCTGACCCTGCTGCGTCCCGACGACTGGCATATTCATCTTCGCGATGGTGCTGTGTTGACCCATACCGTCGCCGATGTCGCGCGCACCTTCGGGCGCGCCATCATCATGCCTAACCTGGTTCCACCCGTGCGCAACGCCGCCGAAGCCGACGGCTACCGCCAGCGTATCCTCGCCGCGCGCCCGGCTGGCAGCCGCTTCGAACCGCTGATGGTGCTTTACCTCACCGATCGCACCCAGCCCGAAGAAATCCGTGATGCCAAGGCCAGCGGCTTCGTTCATGCCGCCAAGCTGTACCCGGCCGGGGCCACCACCAACTCCGACTCCGGTGTCACCAGCATCGACAAGATTTTCCCGGCGCTGGAGGCCATGGCCGAAGTCGGGATGCCTCTGTTGATCCACGGTGAAGTGACGCGGGGCGATGTCGACGTGTTCGACCGCGAGAAGATCTTCATCGATGAACACATGCGCCGTGTCGTGGAGCGTTTCCCGACCCTCAAGGTGGTGTTCGAGCACATCACCACCGGTGACGCCGTGCAGTTCGTCAACGAGGCCCCGGCCAACGTCGGCGCGACCATCACCGCCCATCACCTGTTGTACAACCGCAACCACATGCTGGTGGGCGGGATTCGGCCGCACTTCTATTGCCTGCCGATCCTCAAGCGCAATACCCACCAGGAAGCCTTGCTGGACGCCGCCACCAGTGGCAGCAGCAAGTTTTTCCTCGGCACCGATTCGGCGCCCCACGCCCGTCACGCCAAGGAAGCGGCCTGCGGTTGCGCGGGCTGCTACACCGCCTATGCCGCCATCGAGATGTACGCCGAAGCATTCGAACAACGCAATGCGCTGGACAAGCTCGAAGCCTTCGCCAGCCTGCACGGCCCACGCTTCTATGGCCTGCCGGTGAACAGCGATCGCATTACCCTGGTCCGCGACGAATGGACCGCCCCCGCCAGCCTGCCCTTCGGCGAGCAGACTGTCATCCCGCTGCGCGCCGGTGAGAAACTGCGCTGGCGCCTGCTGGAGGAAACGGCGTGAGTGAAGATCATTTCGACGACGAGATGGACGGCAATGGCGGTTCGGGCGCCCGACACCCGATGGCAGCACGGTTCCGTGGCTACCTGCCGGTCGTCGTAGACGTAGAAACAGGCGGTTTCAATTCCGCCACCGACGCCTTGCTGGAAATCGCCGCGACCACCATCGGCATGGACGAAAAAGGCTTTGTATTCCCCGATCACACCTATTTCTTCCGCGTCGAACCGTTCGAAGGCGCCAACATCGAAGCGGCCGCCCTGGAGTTCACCGGGATCAAGCTCGACCACCCGTTGCGCATGGCCGTAAGTGAAGAGACGGCCCTGACCGACATCTTCCGCGGCGTGCGCAAGGCGCTGAAGGCCAACGGTTGCAAACGGGCGATCCTGGTCGGCCATAACAGCAGCTTCGACCTGGGCTTCCTCAACGCTGCCGTTGCGCGGTTGGACATGAAGCGCAACCCGTTCCACCCGTTCTCCAGTTTCGACACCGCGACCCTGGCCGGCCTGGCCTATGGCCAGACAGTATTGGCCAAGGCCTGCCAGGCGGCCGACATCGACTTCGATGGCCGTGAGGCCCACTCGGCCCGCTACGACACCGAAAAGACCGCCGAGCTGTTCTGCGGCATTGTCAACCGGTGGAAAGAGATGGGTGGCTGGCAGGATTTCGACGACTGAGGCCTTGCTCCACAGGGCACCTACAGATTTTTCCCCATAAAAAACCGGCCCATCAAGGGCCGGTTTTTTCATACCTCAGTGCGCTTACAGCTTGTCGCCGTGCTCGCCCAGGTAAGCGGCAACGCCTTCAGGCGATGCAGTCATGCCCTTGTCGCCTTTCTTCCAGTTAGCCGGGCAGACTTCGCCGTGCTCTTCGTGGAATTGCAGCGCGTCGACCAGACGGATCAGCTCTTCCATGTTGCGGCCCAGCGGCAGGTCGTTGACGATCTGCGAACGGACAACGCCTTTGTCGTCGATCAGGAACGCGCCACGGAAAGCCACGCCGCCTTCGGACTCAACGTCGTAGGCCTTGGCGATTTCATGCTTCATGTCGGCAGCCATGGTGTATTTGACCGCGCCGATCCCGCCGTTGTTGATCGGGGTGTTGCGCCAGGCGTTGTGGGTGAAGTGCGAGTCGATCGAAACGGCGATCACTTCAACGTTGCGCGCCTTGAAGTCGTCCATGCGGTGATCCAGTGCGATCAGCTCGGATGGGCAGACGAAGGTGAAGTCCAGCGGGTAGAAGAACACCAGGCCGTATTTGCCTTTGATGGCCGAGGACAGGGTGAAGCTGTCGACGATTTCGCCGTTGCCAAGGACGGCAGGAACGGTGAAGTCAGGGGCTTGTTTGCCTACGAGTACGCTCATTGAATATCTCCTGGTGTAGTAACGGGAAAACAAGGTCCGGGCCAGCCTGCCACCCTCAGGCGACAACCCTGTGACACGAACCCGCTTCGCAAGGACCGACCATCATACACCGCGCATTTGGGCTGTTTTCAACGGTTTTTTGGCGTTATCGAAAAATCGCCAGAGTGCCACTAAAAAACCGTTCGTCAGCCCGATGCCGCTCCAGCCTGCGCATCTCAGAAACCACTTTGACAATCATTCTCGTTAACATTAAGATCCATCCCAATCGAGTCACCACTTGCGACGGTTATTGCTTATGTATGTATGCCTCTGCACCGGCGTCACCGACGGACAAATCCGCGAAGCGATCTATGAGGGTTGCTGCAGCTACCGCGAAGTCCGACAGGCCACCGGCGTAGCCAGCCAATGTGGCAAATGTGCGTGCCTTGCCAAAGAGGTCGTTCGGGAAACCCTCGCCCAGGTACAAACGGCACAGGCCTCGATTCCTTACTCGGTAGAATTTACCGCCGCGTAATTCCAGCTTTTCAAGGAACCGGACTCAATGTCCGGTTTAATGAGATGGTCACCCCCACACCCTGCGAGGGCTACGCTTTCGCAGGGTGTTTTGTTTTCGGAGGCCATCATCAT
>NZ_JAODAB010000031.1 GCF_025336485.1 Pseudomonas citri
CATCGACTCTCTTTCCGCCCCCAGGGATTGTTTTCAGGTGAATCTGGAGAGGCGACAACTATCCTGACACCGGGGGCCTCTTACGTGTATGTACCCGTAGGGGCCGGTGTGCGCACGTATGTTAATGAAACCCTACCCACCTACCATGCGGGCGACGTACTGGTCAGTATCGAGGCACAGGTCAACGGCGGTATCGGCCCGCAACGCACCCTCTCGACATTGATCATCAAGACCTGACTGGAGACCTATATGTCCGACATTACCCAGATGGTTATTGCCGTGGTGTTGTCCTTTCTGCTCGATCGGTTTCTCAAGCCGTATCTGCTGCGCAAGTGGCTGGGAGTGGTGTTGGTGGCGGCGGGTGCGGTTGGCTGCGTTGTGGCAGGCCAGACACGCTTGTTGGGGTTTGATCTGGGGTTGTGGTCGGTTTTTGCTGTGCCTATAGGGATGGGGTTATTTATGAAGCGGCGGAGGTTTGAAGAGGATTGCTGAAGGAAAGAAGATGGCAAAACATCAGTAAAAATCATAATAAAGCGCCCACTCCCCAGTTTCGTTGTGCCTCCAGAACATCAGGCTCCCACTGTCGACCACGTTCAGATTGATCTTCGCGTCCGATGAGATCTGGAACACAAACTCAAAGCCTTCACCCGGATCGACCCCCGACTGGCAGAACGAGGGGTAACCGCCGAACTTGTGTTCGTAGGTGTGAGTGACCAGGTCGTAATAGCTCTGTATCTCGCCCGCGCGTTCCAGGGCGAGAATTTCTTGCTCCAGGTCCTCCGGCACACCACCGCCATCCCACAGTGGAAAGTCCTCCGGCACCACTTGCGCTGCCAGCGGGAAGGGTTTGAGGAATGCACCGGCCACCGGCAGCGACTTGCGCACCAACACATCATCCGGCCCATATTCGCGGATGACCCAATTATTCCCCATCGACTCGAAGTGCTCGGGAAGCGGGTTTGAAATGAACACCGTCAGCACCCGAACCCCGGCCAGCAGCGGGCTGTTGACGGGCAGGGCGGGCAGGTAGAACTGCGCATAGGGCAGCAACGGTTGCCCGGCCTGATTGGTGGGCACCTCTTCATCGGGGCGGAATAGAAAGACGTCGCCCAGCCAGCTTTCTTCATCAGTCCCGGTAGGACGAAAGCCGCCGGCAATAAGCTTCACGGCGGGGCGGGCTAGGCGTTGTTTGATTTCCTGGATGTCCATGGATGTAGACCTTCCTTTTGCTACAGGTGTAAAGGCCGCAGATTGGCGGTGTGCGGGTTTGGGTGGCAGCGCTTTTCTCCTGAGCCAGGGTACATCGGTAGCTTTCAGGAGTTGGATTTCGCACACAGTACGGGCCACGACCTTCCTGCAGGTCTTACCCGTGTCTGAGCGTCATCGATACTGGCTCGGCCAGTGGTGAGGAGACGATAGAGCCCGATGGCAAGGCGGACAAGCCGGCAGATTCTGGTTTAGTTGTAGGCCAAGGTGTCAGTCAGGGATACGCAGCTCGTTGGAGGAGGGTAGGAGGCAGGGTCCGTTAGCGAAAACCTGATACCTTTTGAAGCGGCTGGCAGCAAGCCACTGTTTGACTAGTGACAACGGTAGAAAATCCGGAGGACCACATGACCACACCCCTATCTAAGCTCAGTATGAGCTTTCAGGTCGCGTACCTAATAGAGGCGTTGGAGCTTTGTGTTCTTGACGTTCTCGACATCGTTCGCTGGGCCGATGAAGAGATAAATCGCCAAGCCGGTCCCCCCTATGAACTGATAGAGCTTGCGTTGATGGCTGACTCAAACAGGTTCGACGCGGCAAGCCAATTGCTGCGGATCGTGAAGCCTGCAGTGAGCGCTGCAGAAGTACTGCCCTACGTATTGGCAGCAGCCCATAAAAAATTGCTCGATACTCCCGACTTCGGAAAGGTTCTGGCCGAGGGGATGTTCCGCTCCTGGATCAAGGCAAATTGCAATTTTCCGGATGCTCTTAGCCCGTTCGGATACTTCGACGATGCTTACAGCCTGGCTGAAAGCGGGACGTACGGGACCGTCGACCAGATCAACCGCGAGCTGTTGGAGTTTACGGCTGGATTCCAGAGTTGGATTTGGCCCGCAGAGGTGGCTGTGTGATAGGCAGTAGCTTTAGCAATTGCAGAACTGCGAGCTTCCGCTCTTTGTTGTCGGAGAAATCGAAATCCGGCGGGAAAAATTAGGGACGGACCACGATGTTGAGTTCACTTCGGTCCGTCCCTTAATCGTGGTCTATCCCCGTTTTCTCAAAATTAACTGAAGGAATGACGATGCTTCGTAGCCTGCTTGTCGCAGCAATTACTCTATTTCTCACTGCCTGTGTAGGCATCACTCATGAGACACCAGAAGCTCAGCAACAGATGAAAAGGGATTTGAATCTGACCACCATCATCGACTCGTCAAGAATGAACTGGTGTGTTCATCCCTACGGCAGCGCCCCGGGGTGTAAGCCCAATAGGGGCGTTGGCATCGTCACTCCAAATGGCTTGGTAATGGCCCATTTTGTCAAAGATAAGTACGTGCTAGCCCACGTCCTCAAGTCTGAGGACATCATCTGTTCGAGCGTGCCTGGTGGAGCATCTGCAGACGGTTACTTCTTCGCATTCGCCGCTAACGAGGCGTACATGCTGGGGCCTCTTAAAGCAGATCGAGACGAGATCAATACCCACTTCAAAGTCCAAATGTTTAATTATCTTCACAGCAAGGGCCAGTACAGCTATAGCGGTCCGGAGGTGAACTTCCAGCGTCCAAGCGGCGAGAAGGTCAAGCAGACGACCGTCATTTCTGCTGGCCCGGCTACTAGAGTCTCCACTGAAATGGTCGATGTGCTCGAAATATACAGCCCATGTAAGTAGAAAAGGGAAAAGTAGGAAGCTGGGACGACCACGATTTTGGATTTACCGGTAATCTGCCAGTTCATAATCGTGGTCTGTCCCCGTTTTCCCAATGATCAGTACTTTGTTCGTCATGGGAGCAATGTTGCTGAAGTTTCACCGGTAAATTTTTCAAATTTGTTTGCGCGTTTCCCTCAGACGGCGCAAGTTTAGTTATTGGTTGTGTTTCGAGAAGTGGTGGGTCACCTTGTCACCACTTTTTCCATGACTGCCAGTTCCGTGAAAAATGGGGCAGAGTATTTGCTTCGATACTGCCTCATGAATCTTTAGATCGGTAAGGTTTTGATGTGGCGTGACTGCCATTCCGCACCATGTTACGTGCAGAAACTCTAGCTAGAGCACTGTCTAGGTCCGAGCGTACCGCTGCTACCCATTCAAACAGACCAGTCGGGTTGACGGTAATAAGTCTTGAATCACTTGCCTTTAGCTCAGTCAATATGATCCTGCAAATTTTCATCCAGCCGGGGTGGGCTCGCTTGGCTTCCTCTCTAATTTCGATCGCCACGGCCTCTGTTTCTAGTAGTGTTACCAAAGCCATCTGCGACAAATATACGTTATCACTAAATACTAAGCGGTAGTGCGCAATGCCAGCCGCGCTTATCCGAATCAACGTATCATCGCTAATCACTTTTTCAGAAGGGTCATAAATTTCAAGCAACCCTCTACTAAAAAGGCGATCTACAAAATATCTAAAAATTTCACGAGCGATATTAAGTGCAGAAAATATCGTCCAAAGCTCAGAAATTCTAATAAATCTATCTCTCGTAGTAGCCGCGCGCTCATCGGCATTTATCAAAAGCCGAAGAATATATAGCGCCATTAAGGGTGACGACACTGAACCAGCAGGGCGCGCAAATAGATTTGTAATAAAGCTATGTTTGTCTTCATCAAATAGCGATCCTTTTTGCAGAATTAGCGCGTTTAGCAAATCGGTTCTCCTAGGCGTAAGCTCCCCGCGAGCAACATATAATCGAAGTAGCTGGTCCAGGCCTATCCAAGGGGATGCTAGAATGGAACCCGCCAATTCCAAGCTGCGCCGCACATCGTAATTGCATAGTTTTCCTATGATTGAAGTAACATCAGAAGTTGCAACGAAAATTGACTCTACAGTTGCGCAAAAATATTCTAAGTGAGGGATTTCCAATTTCCAGCCAGGCCCAACCAAACCGCTCAACCTTTTACGGGCGTGTCCCTCCATTACTTGATTCTTTCTCAATATCTCTAAGCGCTTAGTAAATACTTCCTTCAGACTCGGTACTGGTAAGAAAAAAGCCCGGGAGCTAAAGCTTTGTAATGGCCCTGCTTTGCTTAGTGACCAGACGGTGGTATCAGTCACAGGGCAAACTAGAAATGAAGCTACATTACTTGAAATCCCTATAGCGTACTGGAAAACTGAATCTTGAATACTGCGCGATAGGTGATCAACGTTATCTATTACTAATACTGGTAGTAATCGACGACTAGCGAGGGAGTTTTTTAGCAGCGCTAACAGGTATTCGCGTGGCTGGTTCAATCTTAGTTGCCGTAGCTCCTCTCCAAATTTTTGCCGAAAAGCGTCCCTGTCGATCTTATATAAAGGTGCGAGTTCTCCACGACTCAATCGCTGGTACTTAGCCCAGAATGTGCCTCGTAATTCATCATATGTGGGAGTTGATGACCCATACAGTGCCCTTTCAGCCTGATCGATTAAACTATTGGACATCCAATCTGCTAGTCGCTCCTCTGATCCTTCACTTTTAAGTAGGTTGACGCTGAGAAATAACACTTGGTCTTTCGTTGGTTTAGGAACTACTTTTTGAAAGAACCTCTGTAAGAAAGTTGTTTTGCCCGCTCCTTTGTTTCCGACGAGCAGCACAAACTCACCGGTTTTCAGCTCGACAGAGTATTCCAAAAGATTTTGTAGTGCCTCCGGCTGGGTGCTATCTATTTGCTGCAATCGCTTCACTCTACCCAACAGTTCATCTACAATTTTCTCGAAAGCGACGTCAGCTTCACGACTAGCTTTAGTTTCAACAAAACAATCCATTAGGACATCAATGGATTGGCCGCTCATTCGTATAAAGGAAGTTGTAAAAAGCTCCTCAATCGCATAGCTCAGATCGCTCATAAGTGGTGTTTGTTTAAAACTTCTATCAAATGCTCGATAGTAGTTAGCTGATACCGGTGTGAAACCTGTTTCTTTTTCTCTTAAATAGCTTACGACTCGCGATTCTTGTAGGCCTACATCAGAAAAGAATTCATAGAACAGCGACCAATTTTTAATGACGGCCTCAACTGAGGGGAATACCACGCAAAATCCGTCAGCGGGAGCCAACCCATCAGCCCTTGAGGCTAAAAAACCGATCCACTGTCGGCCATTTGTAACAATCCCTATAGGCGCGCCAAATTTTGAAGCGTAGCGAATTGCTTGTTCAATTCCGCTTCTGGCGCCTGCTACAGCGCTGCTATTTAGGGGGATTACTGAAATCTCCGCCTGTTCAGAAGAGCAAAGGTTGATCTCATCCCGCTTTGCTTCTAATACTACTTTGCAGCGTGAACCATTAAAAAAGGCATAGTCAGCGTATCCGGCCGCAGCTAAATATGGTTCGACACGAAGGGTTTCTTTGGACCAGTCTAGCTCGGCTATTAAGAACTCATCTATTACATGGAACCTGGTTTGCGCTTCGTTACCATCGCTCGCAAGCGCTATACGATAATTTTCGATTCGTTCGCGGAGGCCAAACTCTTTTTTTGCCGATATTGCAAGCACGTCCATATGAAGGCTCCCAAACATTGATCTAGCTTTTGGCTCAGTATTATGTGTATAGCTCAGTTAATGCCGGAATGCCATCTTTTGGATTGCCTTAAATGTCTACTCTCTTGCGACTCGCCTTTAATAGAGAGCTTCGTGTCTTAAACAGGAGAATGGATAATCAGCGCCGTCTGTGCGCGAGTTCGTTATTGATCGTTTGCAGCCTATCGCTAGGAAGGGCTGGTGGAATGAATGGTGGAAAGAATCTGCGTTTATATACAATTATTAATTCGTATTTTCGAGTGGAACAGACAAAACCCGGCGCAAGCGCCGGGTTGTCATTGATAAAACCTTCTCCTACTGCCGCAGCTCCACGTTATCCAACACCCGATTCGCCAACAACGAACTCAGCTCAATCAACTGCTGTATCCCCAGCGCAACATGACGCCGCGACCCCTCCAGATCGAACGCCAGATCACTCACCATCGCATCAGCCGAGGCCAACGTTTCGCTGAGATTGGCGAGCAAGGATTCGTTGTCGATGCCGTTCACGACGGTGAATACCTGCCCCGGCTTCGGGTCGTCTTGGGATTGTTCCGGTTTTGGTAGCAAGTAGTAATCGAGCACGCGCTTGGTGGTCTCGTCTTGCTTCTTAGCTTTGGATTTTGCGGATTGTGCGATGGGGTCTGCTTCTGGGGGATTCGGAGTAGCTTTGAACATTGGTGTGATCCTCGTAAGGGCCGCACCATCCCGCTACTAAACGGAATGGAGGCGGCTGTGCGCAAGTTAGTAGACCGGTGACACACCAAACCGGCGCGCCCGAAGGCGCCATGCGCACAGCCACCATCAAGAACAGGCAAATACCTAACTGATGAGACTCATGCAACCGGGATGTCATCCGGGCTACTAAACCCGACCACTGATGGGCAGTGGCACGAAGACAATAGAACCCAGGAACAAGGCGCACAAGCGGGCGGATTCTGGCGTAGTTGTAGGCAAAGGCGCAAGGATGCGTAGTTTGCTGGGGGTGTGTAGGTGGGGGCTGTAGGAGAAGGGATTTTGGGTGATGCAGGGGCTTGTTTTCGCTTGGAACCGCGTCGTTTTCATCGCGGGCAAGCCTTGCTCCCACAGGGGATTGGTGGTGGGAGCGGGCGTGCTTGGCGTGGGGCTATTTGCGTTTCAGCATCTCCGGCAACTGCGCCACCAACTTCTGATTATTCAACGGCGCACGAATGAACCCGCGTTGTGTGCCGTCGGGGCCGATGACGGCGAGGTTGCCGCTGTGATCGACCGTGTAGTTGGGCTTGCTGGTGTCCGCCGGGATGAACGGAATGCTCACCGCGTTGGCGAGTTTTTGCAGGTCTTCGATCGAGGCAGGCGTCAGGCCTTTGAACTGCGGGTCGAAGTAGCCCAGGTACTGCTTGAGCTGCTTGGGGGTGTCGCGGTTCGGGTCGACGCTGACCAGCACGATCTGCAACTTGTCCACCGCCTCGGGCGGCAGTTCGCTTTTGATCTGGCGCAGTTGGGCGAGGGTGGTGGGGCAGATGTCCGGGCAGAAGGTGTAGCCGAAGAACAGCAGGCTCCATTTGCCTTTCAACCCGTCCACGGCCACGGGCTGGCCGTCCTGGTCGGTCATTTTCACGTCCGGCAGGGTGCGGCTTTGCGGCAGCAGGATGATGCCGGCGTCGATCAACGCGGTGGTGTCGCCCTGGCCTTTGCCGGTCAGCACTTTGTTGATGGTCAGGCCGAGGATCAGCGCGATCACGGCCACGAGGATGAAGACGGTTTTCTGGGTTCGGGTCATAGGCTCAACAGTAAGTAGTGATCGACAAGCAGGGCGATGAACAGCAGGAACAAGTAGTAGATAGAGTACTTGAACGTGTTGATCGCGGCGTGCGGCCGGCTGCCACGGTACAACACCACGGCCCATTGCAGGAACCGGGCGCCGAGTACCAGGGCGCAAATCAGGTAGAGCATGCCGCTCATCTGGATCACGAACGGCATCAGGCTCACCGCCAGCAGCACCAGGGTGTACAGCAGGATATGGATCTTGGTGTAGTGCTCGCCATGGGTCACCGGTAGCATCGGGATGTCAGCCTTGGCGTATTCCTCCTTGCGGTGGATGGCCAGGGCCCAGAAGTGCGGCGGAGTCCAGGCGAAGATGATCAGCACCAGCAGCAGCGGTTCGGCGCTGACATGACCGGTGGCCGCGACCCAGCCCAGCAGCGGTGGTGCCGCGCCAGCCAGGCCGCCGATGACGATGTTCTGCGGCGTTGCGCGCTTGAGGAAGCCGGTGTAGATCACCGCGTAACCCAGCAGCGACGCCAAGGTCAGCCAGGCGGTCAGCGGATTGGTGAACGCCAGCAACAACGCTTGGCCGATCACCGCCAGCGCCAGGGCGAAGGTCAGTGCAGCGGCGGGTGAAACCCGGCCTTCGGCCAAGGGACGTTTGTGGGTGCGGGCCATCACCGCGTCGATGCGGCGGTCCACCACGTGGTTGACCGCCGCCGCGCCGCCGGCACACAGGGCGATGCCCAGGTTGCCGAACACCAGCACGGTCCACGGCACACCGGCGCGGGTCGCGAGGAACATGCCGACCAGCGAGGTGATCAGCATCAGCACCACCACTTTGGGCTTGGTCAGCTCCAGGTAATCGCGCCAGATCGCCTGGCTGCGACGGGCGCCGGTCAAGGTTGCCATGGCATCTCTCCTTTTATTGTGATGGGCGCGGAGCCGTATTTATGCGGATTGAAGCGCCAGCGCAGTGGCCCCGGCTGCTTGACGCGGACCAGGCTGGTGCGGGCGTGGTAATTGACCAGCACCAGGGTCAGCAGCAACGCGGCGCCCCCGGCGTTGTGGGCGACAGCCACTGGCAGTGGCAGGTGGAACAGCACGTTGCTGATGCCCAGGGTGATTTGCGCCGCCAGTGCGGCCAGTACCAGGCCGGCCAGTCGGGTCATGCCGACGGTTTTCAATTGCCAGGCCAGCCCCAGCAGCACCACAGTGACCAGCAACGCGCCGATGCGGTGGGTCAGGTGGATGGCGGTGCGGGCCTCGCTGTCCAGTTGCCCGCCCAGGTAATTGGGGCCGATGTGCTGGGTCAGGTGAAAGCCATTGGCGAAATCGGCGGGGGGCAGCCATTGGCCGTGGCAGGTGGGAAAGTCGATGCAGGCGACGGCGGCGTAATTGGAGCTGACCCAACCGCCCAGAGCGATCTGGCCGATCACCAGCAGCAACCCGGCGGTGGCCCAATGTTGCAGGCGCTTGGGCACGGTCAGCGCCGGCAGTACGCCGGACAGCCGCAAGGTCAGCAGGAACAGCAGGCTCAAGGTCGCAAAGCCGCCGAGCAGGTGCCCGGTGACCACCTGCGGCCAGAGTTTGAGCGTCACCGTCCACATGCCGAACGCTGCCTGGGCGAAGACCACGGCCAGCAGGAACAGCGGCAGCTTCAACGGTTGGCCCGGGCGATGGCGGTTCATCCAGGACCGCGCCGCCAACAGCACGATCATCAAGCCCAGTGTCCCGGCAAAGTAACGATGGACCATCTCGTTCCAGCCCTTGTGGGCTTCCACCGGGGCGTCGGGAAAGTGCAGTTCGGCATGGGCCAGTTGGGCTTCGCTCTTGGGCACGCTGATGAAGCCGTAGCAACCGGGCCAGTCCGGGCAGCCGAGGCCGGCGTGGGTGAGCCGGGTGTAGGCGCCCAGCAGGACGACGATCAGTGCCAGCAGCGTGGCAAACAGCGCAAGGCGAAATCCAGGTTTGGCCATGTCGATGCCCTCATCCGATGTTCGACAGTTTCAGCAAGTGGCGCAGGTCGTTGAGCAGGTCCTTGCCCTTGACCCGGGCGTCGTAGCGCAGCACCAGGTTGCTGTGGGGGTCGATGATCCACAGTTGGGCGCCGCCCGTGTCCTGGGCGCCTTTGCGGTAGGCCGGCAGGTCCAGCGGGTAGCGTTGCAGTTGCGGGTATTCGCGCTGCAATTGGGCGTCGTACTCGGCGTCCAGCGGTTGTGCGACCGCCAGGGCATGGCTGGCGCGGGATGCATCGCGACCGAGGCCGATCTGCACCTGGCGGGCCAGGTACACCAATTGCCGGCAATCCACCGAGCACGCCTGCGGTGCGGTGACCAGGATCTGCCAGCGCTGCTCGTCGGCCTGCACGCCGATCTCGGCGCGGGTCTGGCCGTTGCCGATCAGTTCGCCGTGGTAGCTGCGGCTGTCCGGCACCCAGAACTGGAATTTGTACATGCCGGTGGCGAGGATCATCGGGCCGATCACGCCGAAGACGATCAGCAGCAATTGCAGGCGTCCTTTGCGACGGTTGTGCATCACGGGCGCCTCAGACGTGTTGGTTGGATTCATGGTGTTTCCCATGGTGTCTCCCTGCGTTGTGCCATCCGAGATAAAGGAAAAGGCCGAACAGTGCCGCCGCCATGGCGAACCACTGCACGGCATAACCGAAGTGTTTTTCCGGACCCATGGCCACCACCGGCCAGTCGGTCCGGTAGGCGCCGGGGCCGCTTTGTTGGCGCAGTTCATAGGCGAAGCCGTCGCGGCCCAGTTCGGCCCAGAGCTTGTCCGGCGCGACGGCGGTAACCAGGCGCGGCCAGGGGGCGCCGCTGGGGTCGGCGTGAAGCTGGAAGGTCGCGCCCGGTGCCACGTAGACCCAGGCTTCGAGGCTCACGGGTTGTGCCGGTGTGTCGAAGGCCGGCGGTGTGCGCCGGTCGGGCCAGGGCAGCCAGCCGCGATTGACCAGCAGCCAGAGCCCGGTGCGGTGGTCGAGGAACGGTTGCAGCAGTTCGACGCCGACCTTGCCGTCGTGCTGGCGGTTGTCCAGCAGCAGGCTGTGCTCGGCGTCGAACTGCCCTTGCAAGGTGACCCGGCGAAAGGCCGGGTCGGCGGTGTGTGACAGCTCGCTGCTGTCCAGCGGCGGCGCCACGCGGCGCTCGGCGTAGTTGTCCATGAGCACGCGTTTCTGTTCGCCCCGGCTCAATTGCCAGAACCCCAGGCACACCATCACCGGCACCAGCACGGCCACCACCAGCGACGGCACGAGTCCTGGCCGAAAGCCTTTCATGGCGCCGTCCGAAAGCCGTCGAACGGGATAGCTATACTCACCTGCATCGCGTCCCCCCGGAGTGTTCCCTGATGCTAAAAGCAGCCATCGTCCTGATGCTGATTGCCACGGTTGCGAGCCTGTTCAGCGGCCTGTTTTTCCTGGTCAAGGACGACAGCGCTTCCAATCGCCTGGTCACCGCGCTGGCGGTCAGGGTCTGCCTGGCCGCCATCACCGTCGGCTTGATCGCCTGGGGCTTTTTCAGCGGCCAGTTGGTGTCCCATGCGCCTTGGTAACGGTTGTCTCAGAGCACGTAGACGAAGATAAACAAGCCGATCCACACCACATCGACAAAGTGCCAATACCAGCTCGCCGCCTCGAAGCCGAACTGGTGCTCGTTGTCGAAATGCCCGCGCAGGATGCGCATCAACATGACGAACAGAATGATCGTGCCGATAGTGACGTGGGCGCCGTGGAAACCGGTGAGCATGAAGAACGTCGCGCCGTAGATCCCCGAGCCCAGGGTCAGCCCCAGTTCCTTGTAGGCGTGGATGTATTCCTCGGCCTGGAAGCTCAGGAACGCACAACCCAACAGGATGGTGATCGCCAGCCAGAGTTTCAGCGCACCGCGATGACCTTTTTTCAGGGCGTGGTGGGCGATGGTGACCGTGACGCTGGAGCTGACCAGCAGCACAGTGTTGAGCAGCGGCAGGCCCCAGGGGCTGATGACTTCCTTGGGCCCGGGGAAGAGTTTCGGGTCGGGGGTGTTCAGCAACGGCCAGGTGAACTGGAAATTCGGCCAGAGCATATGGGCCAGGCCCTTGGTGCCTTCGCCGCCCAGGGCCGGCCCTGACACGTGGCGCACGTAGAAGAGTGCGCCGAAGAAGGCGATGAAGAACATCACTTCGGAAAAGATGAACCAGCTCATGCCCCAGCGGAACGAGCGGTCGAGCTGCGCGCTGTAGAGCCCGGCACGGCTTTCCTTGACCACCGCGCCGAACCAGCCGAACAGCATGTAGGCCAACAGCAGGCCGCCGACGAAGAACACCAGCGGGCCGTGGGATTCCGGTCGCGCCGCCTTCAGGTCGTTGAACCAGGTCGCCAGGCCATACAGGGTGACGAACATTCCGACCGTGGCGATGATCGGCCACTTGCTCTGGGCCGGAACGTAATAGTGTTCGTGAGTTGCCATTTATTGTTCTCCTTATCGGGCACGCTATCGGTCAGTGTTTAGAGCCACCGGTGGATGACGAGCGGTGATATCGAACAGCGTGTAGGACAGCGTCAGGTGCTTCACTTCCTTGGGCATGTCCCGGTCGACGATGAAGCGCATGGGCATTTCGATGCGTTCGCCGGGTTGCAGCACTTGCTGGGTAAAGCAGAAACATTCGGTCTTGTGGAAATACGCCGCCGCGGTGCTCGGCGAGATGCTCGGCACCGCCTGGGCGCTCATTGGCCGGTCGGTGGGGTTGTGGGCGACGAACACCATCTCGTTCACCGCCCCCGGCTTGACCACCAACTGGTCGCCCTTGGGGAAGAAGTCCCAAGGCATGTCCACCGCGTTGGTCGACAGGAACTGCACACGCACCTGCCGCGACTCATCGACGGTCTGCTCGCCTTCGTACTGCCCGGCGGTCTTGCCGTTGATGCCGAACGCCTTGCACATCACGTCGTAGATCGGCACCAGGGCAAACCCGAAGACGAACATGGCTGCCACCACGATCAGCAGGCGGGTGACCAGTTTCTTCAGCGAAATCGAGTCAGCCATGGCTTCCCATCCTCAGCACGTGTCATTTATTTCACGTCCGGCGGTGTCGTGAAGGTGTGATACGGCGCTGGCGACGGCACGCTCCACTCCAGGCCTTGGGCCCCGTCCCACGGCTTGGCCGGTGCAGGCGCGCCGCCACGGATGGTCTTGATCACGATGAACAGGAAGAACAGCTGCGTGGTGCCGAACATGAACGCACCGATGGACGAGACCATGTTGAAGTCGGCGAATTGCAGGTTGTAGTCCGGGATCCGCCGGGGCATGCCCGCCAGGCCGACGAAGTGCATCGGGAAGAACGCCATGTTCATCCCGATGAACGACAGCCAGAAGTGCAGCTTGCCGAGGGTTTCGTCGTACATGTGGCCGGTCCATTTCGGCAGCCAGTAGTAGGCCGAGGCGAAGATCCCGAAGATCGCGCCGGGCACCAGTACGTAGTGGAAGTGTGCGACCACGAAGTAGGTGTCCTGGTACTGGAAGTCCGCCGGGGCGATCGCCAGCATCAGCCCGGAGAAGCCGCCGATGGAGAACAGGATCACGAACGCCACGGCAAACAGCATCGGCGTCTCGAAGGTCAGTGAGCCTTGCCACATGGTGCTGGCCCAGTTGAACACCTTCACCCCGGTGGGCACGGCGATCAGCAGGGTGGCGTACATGAAGAACAGCTCGCCCACCAACGGAATGCCGACCACGAACATGTGGTGCGCCCAGACGATGAACGACAGGAACGCAATGGCCGCCGTGGCGTAGACCATCGAGGTGTAGCCGAACAGCGGCTTGCGCGAGAAGGCCGGGATGATCGAGCTGACGGCGCCGAAGGCCGGCAGGATCATGATGTACACCTCGGGGTGGCCGAAGAACCAGAACACGTGCTGGAACAGCACCGGGTCACCGCCGCCGGCGGCACTGAAGAAGCTGGTGCCGAAGTGGATGTCCATCAGCATCATCGTCACGCAGCCGGCCAGCACCGGCATCACCGCGATCAGCAGGAACGCGGTGATCAGCCAGGTCCAGACGAACAGCGGCATTTTCATCAGGGTCATGCCAGGGGCGCGCAGGTTGAGGATGGTGGCGATCACGTTGATCGCGCCCATGATCGAACTGATGCCCATCATGTGGATGGCGAAGATGAAGAACGTCACGCTTTCCGGTGCATAGGTGGTGGACAGCGGGGCGTAGAAGGTCCAACCGAAGTTCGGCCCGCCGCCCGGCGTGAACAGCGTCGAGACCAGCAGCAGGAACGCCGCCGGCAACAGCCAGAAGCTGAAGTTGTTCATGCGCGGCAGGGCCATGTCCGGCGCGCCGATCATCAGCGGGATCATCCAGTTGGCGAGGCCGACGAACGCCGGCATCACCGCGCCGAAGACCATCACCAGGCCATGCATGGTGGTCATCTGGTTGAAAAACGCCGGCTCCACGATCTGCAGGCCGGGCTGGAACAGCTCGGCGCGGATCACCATGGCGAACGAACCGCCGAGCAGGAACATCGAGAAGGCGAACCACAGGTACAGCGTGCCGATGTCCTTGTGGTTGGTGGTCAGTACCCAGCGCATCAGGCCCTTGGCCGGGCCGTGGGCGTGGTCGGCACCGGCATGGCCGTGCTCATCGATCACAGCACTCATGTCCTGTCTCCTTCGAACGAATGGGCTGGACGGCGCGGGGCACTGAGCCCCGACCGGTTACGGAAACGCAGCTCAGGCCGGTTCATTTGCTTTCCGCCTGTTTGAGTTCCAGCACTTCTTTAGGCGTGACCATGTCGCCCTTGTTGTTGCCCCAGGCGTTGCGTTCATAGGTCACGACGGCGGCGATATCGACTTCCGACAGTTGTTTGCCGAACGCGGCCATGGCGGTGCCGGGCTTGCCATGGAAGACCAGGCTCAGGTGATCCGCCTTGGGACCGGTGGCGATTTTCGAGCCCTTGAGTGCCGGGAACATCGGTGGCAGGCCCTGGCCTTCGGCCTGGTGACAGGCCACGCAGGTGGTGTGGTAGACCTTGTCGCCACGTTCCTTGAGCTCTTCCAGGGTCCATTCCTTGCTGGTCAGCTCTTTGAGCTGCGCGGCTTCGGCCTTGCGCTCGGCCAGCCATTTCTCGTAGTCGGGCTTGCTCTTGACCTCCACCACGATGGGCATGAAGCCGTGATCCTTGCCGCACAGCTCGGCGCATTGGCCGCGATACAGGCCGGGCTTGTCGATGCGGGTCCAGGCTTCGTTGACGAACCCCGGGATCGCATCGCGCTTGACCGCGAACGCCGGCACCCACCAGGAGTGGATCACGTCGGCGGAGGTCACCAGAAAGCGCACCTTGGCGTCGACCGGCAGCACCAGCGGCTTGTCGACCTCCAGCAGGTAATGCTCGCCCTTGGCGCTCTGGTTATGGATCTGTTCGGCGGGTGTGGCCAGGTTGCTGAAGAACTCGACGTCCTGGCCCAGGTATTTGTAGTGCCATTTCCATTGATAGCCAGTGATCTGGATATCGATGTCCGATTCGCTGGAGTCGTACATCTTGATCAGGGTGGCGGTGGCCGGAATCGCCATGGCCACCAGGATGATGAAGGGCACGATGGTCCAGAGGATCTCGACGCGGGTGTTTTCATGGAAATGCGCGGCGTTCTGGCCGGTGGAGCGGCGGTGCATCATCATCGACCAGAACATGGCGCCGAAGACGATGAGGCCGATGACCACGCAAATCCAGAAGATGGTCATGTGCAGGTCGAAGACTGCGTTGCTGATCTGTGTCGCTCCAGGCGCCATATTCACAGTCCAGGCCGCTTGTGCCGGACTGAAAATCGACCACAACAGGAGGCCCATCCATACGTGTGGATGTCGCGTCATTGCGGGTTCCCCTTATCG
The DNA here is from genome assembly GCF_025336485.1 of Pseudomonas citri. Lineage (GTDB taxonomy): Bacteria > Pseudomonadota > Gammaproteobacteria > Pseudomonadales > Pseudomonadaceae > Aquipseudomonas > Aquipseudomonas citri. The sequence continues at coordinate 15,308 of NZ_JAODAB010000031.1, forward strand.
TTCTTGTTATCCCGTAGGCGTAACGCCTGCGGCAAGGGCGAGCGGCTCCATCAGACTGCGAACTCCACCGCCGTGCCTTGCTGCTTGTGCATCGGGTGTCATCAGCTAACTCCATTCAAGACCGAGTATAGACAGCGACTGCAACCTCGCAACGCGATGGCGTAAATCGTTTGAAACAGACAGGGCTTGCGCCAGGGCCCTCGGATGGAAAAGGATGCTCACCTGTGTGATGGCAAATGGATATAGCTGCTGTGCATCAAGGAAGGGGTTGTTTATGAAAAATGGGTCTTAGGAGTGTCTTTTTGCCAGCTAAGTTATGTCTTCCCTCTTTCATTGCCTTTGTTTCCTGGAGTTGTCATGAACACCGCCGCATTGCGCGAGCAGATCCAAAAAGCCCAACAACATGAAGCCCAGACCGGTCAGTTGACCCGTCAGCTGCAAACCCAGTTGCCCAGCCTGCACCGTGCGATCCAACTGCCAGAGGCGAACGCCAACGCCGTCCTGGCGCGTTTTGTTTGCGCCTACATCGATGAAGTGCCTGATTTGCTGGATGCGGCCAATGAAGTAGCGAGGGAAGCGGGCATCGAGTCGCAGATCAAGCCGGTGCTGAAGATCGCCGAACAGTATTTCCTCCAGCCGCCGGCGATCATGGTCGGCCATGTCGGCCATGTCGGCCTGCTGGACGAAGCCTACCTGGCGCATCGGTTCGTCGAAGAGGTCAATGATCTGTACATCAAGCATTTCGGCCAGCCACTGATCCCCTTGGACATGACGGTCGCCAACCTGATCGCCCACCAGTTGATCGGCGAGGAATTTGCCAACCAGCTCGATGAAGTGGTGCACCACGCCTTCGATGAAATGCTCAACGAAGAAACGTTCGCCCTGGAGTCGGTGGAGACCTACCGCGAGAAACTGAGCAGCCCCCACACCGGCGCCGCCTGGAAGCGCTGGCCGTGCATGTCCCGCCGCTTGGGCGTGGGCCTGGAGCTGGAGCCGCCTGCGGCTTGACCCACTGAAATATCGGATGTCCAAAAAACCTGTGGAAGCGAGCAAGCCCGCTGCCACAGGGGTTCCGGATGTCCTTGGGGTCGGTGTACATCACCGATCGATCCCCTGTGGGAGCAAAGCTTGCTCGCGACAGCGGTGGTTCAGTCGGCACTGGTGGTAAATGTGCCGCCGTTCGCGAGCAAACCCGCTACCGCATTATCCGGGGGGGGGTTATCCCGTCATTGCCCCCATTCCCACCGTCGTCCGCAACCGCCCTTCCAGCCGACGCTTGAGCCCACGGGATTCGATCAACAGCTTCGAACCTTTGCTGGCATTGGCCCGGCCCCATTCCTCCAGCAACTCCAGGCACGAGTGGTCGATGTAGCTCAGGTTGTTGAGCGGCACATGCACGGTCGCGCCAGCGGGGATGCTGCCCAGTACCTGGGTCAGCGCCGGGACCTTGAGGAATGTCGCCGCGCCCACCAGGCGCAGTTCCATCTCGCCTTCCTCGGGCAGATCGACCAGGCTGATTTTCAGGCGCGAAGCTTTCCAGGCGAGCTTGACCAGCGTGAGGCCAAAACCGATCAGTACGCCCGTGAGCAAGTCGGTGAAGATGATCGCCAGGGCCGTCGCCGCGTAGGTGAACATCGGCATCCGGCCATAACGACCCAGATTGCGGAACGCCTTGAGATCCACCAGTTTGAAACCGGTGTACACCAGCACACCCGCCAGGCTCGCCACCGGAATGCTTTGCAACACGCTGGACAGCAACAGCACGAAGAGCAGCAACCACAGGCCGTGGAAAATCGTCGACATCCGCGTGGTGGCTCCGGCCTGGACGTTGGCCGAGCTGCGCACGATCACGCCGGTCATCGGCAAGGCACCGAGCAGGCCGCAGAGCATGTTGCCGATACCCTGTGCGGAGAGTTCGCGGTCAAAGTCCGCGCGCTCGCCATTGTGCATGCGATCCACGGCGGCAGCCGACAGCAGGGTCTCGGCGCTGGCGATGAAGGCCACGGCGAACGCGGCGACCAGCAACGTCGGGTCGGCCAGGTTCAGCAGGTCCGTTGGACGCAGCCAGTCGATGGCTTCGGCCAGGTTGTCCGGAACCTCCACGCGCTTGACCTGCAAGGCCAGCACCAGGCTGGCGATGGTCGCCAGGCCCACGCCCAGCAAGGCGCCGGGAATGAAGCGCAGGCTGTGGGGACGAAGTTTTTCCCACAGCCACATCACGGCAATCGTCGACAGGCCGAGCAGGCCGGCCTGCCAGCCGAAGGACGGCAAGGCCTGGGCCACCGCCGCCGGGAACGCCGCCAGGTTATCCAGCCCCGAGGGCTTGGGCGCCGCGTCGAGCATGACATGGACTTGCGACAGCACGATCAGTACACCGATACCGGCCAGCATGCCGTAGACCACGGCAGGCGCGGTCACGCGAAACCAGCAACCCAGGCGAAAGCGCCCGGCGAGCAATTGCAGGAAACCGGCCAGCAGCAGGATCGGCCCGAGCATGGTCACGCCGTGCTGGCGCACCAGTTCGAAGACCAATACCGCCAGCCCGGCGGCCGGGCCACTGACTTGCAGCTTCGAACCGGCCAGAAAACCCACCACCAGGCCACCGACGATGCCGGTGATCAGGCCTTTGGCCGGCGGCAGGCCCGAGGCGATGGCAATGCCCATGCACAAGGGCAGCGCCACCAAGAACACAACCACCGAAGCCAGCAGCTCCCGTGGCAGAACAGCTTTTGATTGAGCGGCACGCATGGCGACTCTCCCGAAGTTTTCTTCAGGCATGGCAAGGCCTACCCGCCCGAAGGCAGGTTGGCTTGAACCACGCAGGTTTAGGTTTTGTACGAAGGTTGCGGCTTTTCGTACAAACCCTCGGAGCGGTTAGAAGCGCGCTTTGGGCGTCGCTACCGGTATCGGATGGCTGCCATCGAGCGGCCGGAAACAATTCTGCTCCGCGTCAAAGGCTTTGATCTCGCTGGTTTCGATGTTGTACACCCAGCCATGGATGAACAACTGGCCGCTGGCCATGCGAGAGGCCACCGAGGGGTGCGTGCGCAAATGCTGCAACTGTGCGATCACGTTTTCTTCGGTGAGGATGGGCATGGTCTGTTTTTCGTCGCCGCAAGGGCAATTGTCATGGACCATGGTCTTGGCGACTTCGGCGTGGCGTAGCCACGCCTTGACCGTCGGCATCTTTTCCAGGGTGTCGGGGTTGAGTACCGCGCGCATGGCGCCGCAATCGGAATGGCCGCAGACAATGATGTGTTGTACACCGAGGGCCAGCACGGCGTATTCGATGGCGGTGGAGACGCCACCGTTCATTTGTCCGTACGGTGGCACGACATTGCCGACGTTACGGGTCACGAACAGGTCGCCGGGGGAGCTGTGGGTGATCAACTCGGGCACGATGCGCGAGTCTGCGCAGGTGATGAACATTGCCCTGGGTTTCTGGGCGGTGGCGAGTTTCTTGAAGAGTTCTTCCTGCTGGGGAAAGATCTCGTGATGGAAATGCATAAAGCCGTCAACGATATGCCGCAGCGCTGCATCGGCGGTCTCCGCCTCTGGTTGGGCTGAAGCCGACGCAGCCAACGGCTGTTTATCCTTGTCACTCATGATTCATCCTCTTTGAGGCGCCAGTGGCTGGTTAAAAAATGTCCAGGTCGACATCTACGACCCGTCAGTCACTCGCTGAACAAGGTAGCGGCCGAAACTTAACTCAAACTGAAATCGGAGGCTCTAGATCAACGATTACAAGGGTGGCAAAACGCTGGCGCGGATCAGCGCCACGCAGGCCACCACGTCAACTTTAATCAAATCAACGGCATCTGTCGGCCCGGCGGACAAAAGGCGTCGCAATCGAGACGGTAACCTTCGCGTCGATCGAGCCCCAGGCGCTTGAGGGCCCGGCTGAAACGCTGGGCCAGCAGGTCGGCGAAAGGCCCCTCGCCACGCATCCGCGTACCGAACTGGCTGTCGTACAGCTCGCCGCCACGGCTCTGGCGCACCAGGCTCAACACATGGGCGGCGCGCTGCGGGTAATGCGCCTGCAACCACTCCTCGAACAGCGGCGCGACCTCCAACGGCAGGCGCAGCATGACGTAGGCGGCCTGCTGCGCGCCGGCGGCGTGGGCCTCGCTGAGCAGGCGCTCGATCTCGCTGTCGTTGATCATCGGGATCATCGGCGCGCACAGCACCCCCACGGGAATACCCGCTTCACGCATGACCCTGATCGCCCGCAACCGCGCCTTGGGCGCCGCCGCGCGGGGTTCGAGGATGCGCTTGAGTTCATCGTCCAGGGTGGTGAGGCTGATCATCACGTGGACCAGGCGTCGTTGCGCCAGCTCGGCCAGCAGGTCCAGGTCACGGAGGATCAGCGAACCCTTGGTGACGATGGTCAGCGGATGCCGATAACGCAGCAGTACTTCGAGAATCCGCCGGGTTATCCGCTGTTCGCGCTCGATCGGCTGATAGGGATCGGTGTTGGAGCCCAGCGCGATTGGCGCGCATCGGTAGCCGCGTCGAGACAGCTGTTCTTCCAGCACGTCGGCGGCGTTGGTCTTGGCGATCAGCTTCGTTTCGAAATCCAGCCCCGGCGACAGGTCCCAATAGGCATGGCTGGGTCGCGCATAGCAGTAGATGCAGCCGTGCTCGCAACCCCGGTAAGGATTGATCGAGCGATCGAAGGGAATGTCCGGCGAGGTGTTGCGGGCGATGATGGTCTTCGCTTTCTCGATGCGCACCTCGGTGCCTTGGGTCGCTGGCACTTCCTGGTACCAGCCGTCATCCTCGGCCACCGAGCGATTCGGCGCGAAGCGGTTGTGCGGGTTGGTGGCGGTGCCGCGGCCACGGGGTGGAAGAGAGGCTGACATGGGCAAACTCCGATTGCTGTATGTGCATACAGTATTCGTTGAAGTCGAATCCGGCCAGTGCCGTTGGGCGGCCCGTCCAGCCGGGTGGGGCCAGGCGACAATTCACGACGCTTTGACGTCCTCCTTACAGGTTTTTAACGGGGGCTGGCTGAAACTGGACGCTTGAACCTTTCGTTTCGGTCGCCCCTGCATGCTCAAATTCTGTTTCCGTTCCTTGCTGTGCCTGGCGTTGTTCATCGGGGGTGTCGAGTCGCCGGTCCAGGCGGCTGATGAGGTTGAGGCGAGGCCCGCCGATTGGGCCCAACCGGTGGAAAAAAGCTACAACCTCTACCGGATGTCACCCACGCTCTATCGCAGCTCCCTGCCGGACGGCGGCGCCCTGCCGCTGTTGGCAAAACTCAGGATCGGCACCGTCATCACCTTCCTGCCGGAGTCGGACAAGCGCTGGCTGTCCAGCCCCGGCATCGAGCAAGTGCAGTTGCCCTACCGCACCAATCACGTCGACGACAGCGACATCCTCAGGGCCCTGCGCGCGATCCAGGCGGCCGAAGCCAAGGGCCCGGTGCTGATGCACTGCAAGCATGGTTCGGACCGCACCGGATTGGTCGCCGCCATGTACCGGGTGGTGGTCCAGGGCTGGAGCAAGGAAGATGCATTGAACGAAATGACCGAGGGTGGTTTCGGGGACAGCCATCACTTCAAGGACGGCGTTCGCTACATGATGCAGGCCGATGTCGACAAACTGCGCACAGCATTGGCAAACGGCGATTGCAGCACCAGCGTTTTTGCACTGTGTTCCTTGCAAAGCTGGGTCAACTCGACCACGACATCGTCACACCTCGATCCTCAGGCGGCCCTTCCCAAGCCATGATCAGCGACTGTCCAGGAATGCCTGGATGGACTCGGTCAGCGGCCGCGAATCGCCTGGCCCGAATATCGTCTCGCGCAGTGCCTGGCCGGTTTTCCGATTGAACAACCCGTCGCGCTTGAACCGCTGGAACACGGTTTTCGCCCGCTCCCTGGACCAGGCGTAGGCATAGATGCCGGCGGCATAGCCGGTCACCAGATAGTCCAGGCCATTGGGCCAGCGCTCGCCGGGCCACACGGGCAGGTGCCCGACCTCTGCGCTGACTTGATCGAATACCTGCTGGGCGGTGCGGCCGTCGCCGTGGCTGCGGTGCAATTCCATGTCGAACAGCGCATCACGCAGGAATGCGGCGGTGTCCCAACTGGTCTGGGTGTCGAGGTAAACCAGCAACTGTTCGGCGATGCCGTCCGGCAGGGGCTCCCCGGTCCGGTAATGTTTCGATACCCGAATCAGGCATGGCTTGGAAAAACACCATTGTTCGAACAGCACCCCGGCGAATTCGGCCGTGTCCCGGGACAGCTCGGAGATGCCCGAGACTTCACGGTATTGCGCGTGGGTCAACAGGTGGTGCAGGCAATGACCGAATTCATGGAAGAGGATCCGCAGTTGCCGATGATCCAGCAACACCGGGTCGCCCCCTGAGCCGCGCGGCAACCAGCCATGCAACACGGCGACCGGATAGCGGGGCCGGCCCTCGGCGGTGATGCGGCGGTTTCGCAGGGTGGTGGTGTTTGGGAAGCCGTCCTGGTCGGCTTTTTCCAGCGGGTCGAAATACAGATAGCCAATGGGCTCGTCCCACTCGCGGACTTCAAACAGCCGCACGTCTGGATGCCAGGTCGCCACATCCTGGCGTTCCACGATGCGCACGCCGAACAGGTCCCTGGCGATCTGCAACAGCTGCGAAAAAGTCGATTCCAGCTCAAACCAGGCGCTGACGGTCTGCTCTGAAACACCTGCCGCTTGCCGCCGTAGCTTTTGCGCCAGGTATGGATAATCCCAAGGCTGGAGGTCGCTGAAGCCTTGCGTCTTGGCGAATGCCTGCAACTGCTCGGTGTCCCGGGCAAATGTGCTGCGTTGCCGGGCAAGCCCTTCATGCAGGAACGACAGCACTTGCTCGGGCGATTCGGCTTGCTCGGACTCGAGGGCCATGTGAGCGTAACTCGGGTAACCCAGCAGGGTGGCGTACCGCTGACGGTCCCTGGACAACTGCGCGAGGACTTCCCCGTTGTCGAACACGCCTGCCTGGGGCCCTTGGTCCGATGCTCGGGTGCTGAAGGCGATGTACATGCGTTTGCGCAGCAGTTGATCATCGGCGTAACGGCTGACGATGCGAAACGATTCCTCGTCGAGTGCCAGCCGCCAGCCCTTGTGTCCAGCCTTGCGGGCCTGCTCAGCCATGCGTTGCTTGAAAGACGCCGGCAGGCCGCTCAATTGGGCTTCGTCGTCGAACGCCTGGTGCCAGGCTTTGTTGGCCTCGTGCAAGTGTTCCTGGAACAGGCTCCGGGCGCCCTGGATGCGCAGCATCAGGTCTCCCAGCTCCGCCGGTGCGTCGTGGGCCAATCCGTTCTGGCGAAACTGCCGGAGGACTTTTTCCAGTGCGCGTTTTCTCGCCGGTGTGAAATGCCTGGCGATCTGGCTGTTCGCCAATCGCTGGAAGAGTTGAAACAGTTCGCGATTCTGTTTCAGCGACCGTTGGTAGTCGTGCAGGCGCTCGCTGCAATCGAGGGACGCCTGTGCCCAGTCGGCGCCTGTCCGGCTCAGGGTCAGGCATTCCAGCAAGTAGCCGAAGCCTTTCAAGCGGGCGTGGACCTCATCCATCGCCAGTACGAGGTCGTCCCACGTGGGGAAGGGCGTCTGGGTCTTTATGATCTCGGCGACTTTAGCGCGACTCTCGGCAATGATCTGGTCGAGGGCCGGTGAGAAATGCCTGGCTTGGATCCGGGCGAAAGGGGGCAGGTCATAAGCCTGCAACAGCGGATCGTCATCGTTGGGCATCAGCAGTCTTCCTTGGACTGAACGGGCGGGACAGTCTGGGCAGGAAGCCCTGCGGCGGGGCGATATATATGTATCGCTTCCGGGCCGTGGGGCCCGGAAGGTGATACCGGATCATTCAGTCGGTTTTTTTCTTCAACTTGGGGTTGGGGAAAAACTGCACGGCTTGAACCTTGGCGTCCGGCACTTTCAGCGCCGAGGTGTTGACCCGGGTGCCCAATTCCTTGGGCACCGACAGGCCTTGTTCGTTGAGCGTGTCGGAATAACCGCAGGCCACGCATTCGCGGTGCGGCACGCTGTCTTCGTTCCACATCATCAACTTGTCCGGCTCGCTGCACGCCGGGCAGACCGCCCCGGCGATAAAGCGCTTCTTGGTAATCACAGGCCCCTCACTCATGCTGCTGCGTCCTCGGAAAGGCCGCTGTGGCGCAAGAGTGCGTCAATCGAGGGCTCGCGGCCACGGAAGTCGACGAACAGCACCATCGGTTCCTGTGAACCACCACGGGCCAGGATGGCTTCGCGGAAGGCGCGACCGGTGTCGGCGTTGAGCACGCCGTCTTCTTCGAACTTGGAGAACGCATCGGCCGACAACACTTCCGCCCATTTGTAGCTGTAGTAACCGGCCGCGTACCCGCCGGCAAAGATGTGGGCGAAGCTGTTGGGGAAGCGGTTGTAGGCCGGCGGACGCATGACCGACACCTCGTCGCGCACGCCTTCGAGCACTTGCAACACACCGCGACCGTCGCCGTGGGTGGCGTGCAGTTCGAAGTCGAACAGAGAGAATTCCAACTGGCGGACCATCATCAGGCCGGATTGGAAGTTCTTCGCCGCGAGCATTTTCTCCAGCAGGTCCTGGGGCAGCGGCTCGCCGGTTTCGTAATGGCCGGAAATCAGCGCCAGGCCTTCAGGCTCCCAGCACCAGTTCTCCATGAACTGGCTCGGCAGCTCCACGGCATCCCAGGCCACGCCGTTGATGCCGGACACACCGGCGTGTTCGACGCGGGTCAGCAGGTGGTGCAGGCCATGGCCGAACTCGTGGAACAGCGTGGTGACTTCATCGTGGGTCAGCAGCGCCGGTTTGCCGCTGTCGGCCGGGGTGAAGTTGCACACCAGGTTGGCGACCGGGCTTTGCAGCACGCCGCCTTGGGTACGACGACGATCGCGGGCACCGTCCATCCAGGCACCGCCCCGCTTGTTGGCGCGGGCATAGAGGTCGAAGAAGAAGCGGCCGACGTGCTGGCCGTTTTCCTTGATTTCGAAGAGGCGCACGTCCGGGTGCCAGCTGTCGAAGCCTTTCAGCTCGGCGATTTCGATGCCGTAGAGGCGTTGCACGATGGCGAACAGGCCGCCCAGCACCTTGTCGATCGGGAAGTATGCGCGCAGGGCTTCCTGGGCGACGCTGTAGCGCTGTTGGCGCAGTTTTTCGCCATAGAAACCGCTGTCCCAGCTTTGCAGGTCGGGGCAGCCCTGTTCGGCGGCAAACGCCTTCAGCTGCTCCAGGTCCTGGGCGGCGAACGGCTTGCTGCGCTTGGCCAGGTCGCGCAGGAAGCTGAGCACCTGGTCGCTGGATTCGGCCATCTTGGTCGCCAGGCTCAGCTCGGCGAAGTTGGCGAACCCCAGCAGCCCGGCCAGTTCCTGGCGCAGGTCGAGGATCTGTTCCATCACCGGGCCGTTGTCGTTCTGACCAGCGTTCGGGCCCTGGTCCGAGGCGCGGGTGCAGTAGGCCGCGTAGACTTCTTCGCGCAGGGCACGGTCTTCGGCGTAGGTCATCACCGCGTAGTAGCTGGGGAACTCCAGGTTGATCAGCCAGCCGTCCAGTTCCTTGGCCTGGGCGGCGGCGGCCATTTGCGCCTTGGCCGAGTCGGTCAGGCCGGCGAGGGCGGGCTCGTCGGTGATGTGCTTGGTCCAGGCCTGGGTCGCGTCCAGCAGTTGGTTGGAGAAGCGGCTGCCCAGTTCGGACAGTTTGCTTTGCACCTCGGCGTAGCGCTGCTGCTGCTCGGGTGGCAGGTCGATGCCCGACAGGCGGAAATCGCGCAGGGCGTGTTCCAGGATGGTTTTTTGCGCCACGTCGAAACCGCCAGCCTCGGGGCTATTGGCCAGGGCCTCGTAGGCCTGGAACAGCTCGCGGTTCTGGCCCAGTTCGGTGGAGTAGGCGCTGAGCGCCGGCAGGCAGGCCTCGTAGGCCTCGCGCAGTTCCGGGCTGTTGCGCACGGCATTCAGGTGGCTCACCGGGCTCCAGGCGGCCCCCAGGCGATCGTTGAGTTCGTCCATCGCCAACACCAGGCCGGCCCAGGTCGGCTGCTGGCCCTGGTTCTGGAGGATCTGGGCGATGGCGGCACGGTTGTCAGCCAGGATCTGCTCGATGGCCGGTTGCACATGCTCGGCACGGATCGCCGAGAATGGCGGCAGGTCGTAGGGTTGCAAAAGAGGGTTGTTCACGCTCACGGTTGGCACCTTGGCTGGAAGAAACACGGGCCCATCTTAATTACAATCGACGTTCACCGCAGCTAGCAGCGCCTATCAGTAGAAAAGAGAGAGCCTATCGTGACCCTTCGCACGTACCAGAACCACAGCCCACGGCTTGCCCGGGGCGCTTTTGTCGACAGCACCGCGGTGGTGATCGGCGACGTCGAAATCGGCGAAGACAGCTCCGTCTGGCCGCTGACGGTCATTCGCGGCGACATGCACCGCATTCGTATCGGCGCGCGGACCAGTGTCCAGGACGGTTGCGTGTTGCACATTACCCACGCCGGCCCGTTCAACCCGGAAGGCTTCCCGCTGCTGATCGGCGACGATGTGACGATCGCCCACAAGGTCATGCTCCATGGTTGCAGCGTGGGCAGCCGGGTGCTGATCGGCATGGGCAGCATCGTTATGGACGGCGCGGTGGTCGAAGATGATGTGATCATCGGTGCCGGCAGCCTGGTACCGCCGGGCAAGCGGCTGGAGAGTGGCTTCCTGTATGTCGGCAGCCCGGTGAAACAGGCCAGGCCGCTGACGGACAAGGAGCGCGCTTTCTTCACCTACAGCGCGGCGAACTACGTGAAGCTCAAGGACCTGCATCTGGCTGAAGGCTACGACCAGGTCTGAATCGCCCAACCACATTCCAGGAATGTTCATGCATTACCAAACCGTACTCTTCGACCTCGACGGCACCCTCACCGATCCCCGCGAGGGCATCACCCGTTCGATCCAGTTCGCCTTGAGCAAGCTGGGCATCGACGAACCCGACCTGAGCCGCCTCGAACACTTCATCGGCCCACCGCTGTTGCAGGCCTTCATGCAGTTCTATGACTTCGACGAAGCGAAGGCCTGGGAAGCGGTGAACTTCTATCGCGAACGCTTCAAGGTCACCGGCCTTTACGAAAACCGCGTCTTCGACGGCGTCATGCCGCTGCTGGAAACCCTGGGCGGCCAAGGGCGGCAGCTATACATCGCCACCTCCAAACCCTGGGTGTTTGCCCGGGAAATCGCCCGCCATTTCGACTTCGCCCGCCACTTCAAAGTGATCTACGGCAGCGAACTGGACGGCACCCGCACCAACAAGGTCGAGCTGATCGCCCATCTTATGGCAGAAGAAGGCCTCGACCCGGCCAGCACCCTGATGATCGGCGACCGCAAACACGACCTGATCGGCGCCCGCAGCAATGGCCTGGATGCTGCAGCGGTGGGGTATGGGTTTGGCAGCCGTGAAGAGTTGAGTGCAGAGAGTCCGGCTTATCATTTCCAGACGGTGGATGAATTGCATCGGGCGTTTTTGCGGGGCTAGTGCTATCGCCATCGCGGGCAAGCCTTGCCCACAGAGGTTCAAGGCCTGAACTGACTTGGCGCCACGCCGCTCCAGCGTACGAAGGCGTGGCGGAAGCTGGCGGTTTCGCTGAAGCCCAGTCGTTCGGCGATTTGGTAGATCGGCAGTTGGTCCTCGCAGAGCATCTGCTTGGCCCGTTCGAAGCGCAGTTCGTCCAGCAGTTCCTGGTAGCTGCAGCCCAGGTCCTTGAGGTGGCGGCGCAAGGTGCGCGCCGAGCAGTTCATCTGTTCGGCCAGGCCTTCCAGCCCGGGGGCTGCGTCCAGTTGGGCGTCGAGCAGTTGGCGGATGCGTCCCAGCCAGGCCTGGCGCCCGGTGAATTCGGTGTTCTGCCGACGGCAGCGTTCGGCCATGGCGTGGTGGGTGATGGGGTCGGCCAGCGGCAAGGGTTGTTCGAGCCAGTGTCGGTCGAAGGCGAAAGCGTTATCGGTGCAGTCGAAGCGTACCGGGCAATCGAACAGCGCGGCGTAGCGCGCCTGGTAGTCGGGCGCGGGGTGTTCGAAGCGAGCAGCGCGCAATGGCAGCGCATGGCCCAGCAGGTCATTGCAGATGACCTTCAGCGAAACCATGCAGAATTCGGCGTTGAACACCGCCAGGGCCGGGTTCTCCCGATAATCGCTGGCGCTGAACCAGATGCGCTCGCCGTCATCTTCAAGGTTCAGTTCGAAGAGTGTTCCCAATAACGCCGGATACCGCAGCGCCAGGCGTAAAGCGTCACCTAAGGTGGCACTGGTGAGCAGGGCGTAGCCGAGGATGCCGTAGGACGAAACGTGCATGCGCAAGCCCAGCTCCAGGCCGATGTCGCGCTTGAGGGCCACGGCGTTGGCGCAGACTTGCATCTCCTGGTTGGTGGTAATGCGCGTGTCGGCCCGGCTCAGGTCCGCCGTGCTGATGCCGCTGCCGGCCAGTAACGCATCGCTGGGCAGCCCTTCATTCTTGAAGGTGCTCAGTACCAGTGAAACGGCGTTGAGGGTGGTGAGGTGGGAATGAAGCATGGGTGTTTCCAGTCTGGGGACGCTGGAAATGGAGCAAGTTGTATGCCGAACGGAGATGCCAAGGCCGCTGAGGCTGTGGGAGCAAGCTTTGCTCCCACAGTACTCAATCCCACTGCTCCCAACAGCCCTGCCAGCAGGCTTGGTAATGTGTCAGCTCAGTTCGCCACACAGATCCAGCTCAACCAGCCGCCGAACCTCTTCCACCGGCAACCCGGCGCCGATCAACGCCTGCAATTTGCCGAACGCGGCCTCGCGGGTCATGCCGCCGCCGGACAGCACGCCGACACCACGCAAGCGGCTGCCCGCTTCGTACACGTCCAGCTCCACGCCGCCTTCATGGCATTGGGTCACCGCCACGACCACGACGCCGCGGTCCCGAGCCCGTTCGAGGCTGGCGAGGAAGGCCGGATTGTCGCTCGGGCCGGTGCCGCTGCCATAGCATTCCAGCACCAGGCCCTGGATGCCGCTGCCCAGCAGGCCGTCGAGGATCTCGGCGCTTATGCCGGGAAACAGCGGCAGCGCCGCGATGTTCGCCAGTTGCTTGGGCTGGTCGTAGTTCAACTGCGCCGGCAAGGACGATGCCTTGTTCCCGCCGCCCTGGCGCTCCAGGCGCTTGAACGGGTGACGACCGAAACTGCGCACTTTCGCGCAACGGGTCGGCGCCAGCAGCTCGCCGTGGAAGTACAAGTGAACACCCGGCGCCAGGCCGTGGCCGAGGGCGACCAGCGCGCCGCTGAGGTTTTCCCAGGCATCGCTGTCGGTCACGCCAGCAGGAAGCATCGAACCAGTGAAGCAGACCCGCGCATGCAGGCCGAGCAACTGGAAGCTCATGGCGGCGGCGCTGTAGGCCAGGGTGTCGGTGCCATGCAGGATCAGCACGCTGTCGCAACCTTGCACGTCCACCGCGTCGACCACTGCTTCGCGTAGTTGCTGCCAGTAGGCCGGGGTCATGTTGGCGCTGTCGATCAGCGGCGACATTTCCCTGAAGCGCCATTGTGGGACGACGAGTTCGGGTTGGTTGTTCAGGTAGGCCTGCATGCGCGCTTCGAAGCCGGAGGCTGGGGCCAGGCCATGGGCGCCGATTTGCATGCCGATGGTGCCGCCGGTGTAGAGCACCATGACGTGCTGGGCGGCAGGGTAAGGGGCGGAATTCATTGATGGGTCTCCTGGACGAATACACCTTGCGCCCAGCATGCCTGCGTGCGCAAGGTGTGTCACGTCGAGTGGCAGGACGCCACTCGTTGCGGTCTGTCGCGGCGGGTGGCGGGGAGCCACCCGCCAGGGCGATCAGCGTTGCGTGGCAGGCGCGCCCTGGGCTGCGCCTTGCTCGCGTGGAGCCGATTGGCTTGGGCTGGTCGGCCAGGCCTTCAGGTCTAGGTCCAGATCGGTGAATTTGCTGGAGTCGAACACTGGCTGCTTGACGCCGGCGCGGCGCTGCTCGTCGTAGTCGCGCATCACGCGCAGGCCGACCTTGAACAACATGGCCAGGGCCATCAAGTTGACGAAGGCCAGGCAGGTCATGGTGATGTCGGCGAAGGCGAACACGGTCGAAAGGTCCTGCATCGAACCCCATACCACCAGCGCCAGAACCAGGCCGCGGAAAACCATCAGCACGGCGCGGTTGCGGCTGAGGAACTGCAGGCTGTTCTCGCCCAGGTAGTAGTTATAGAGGATGCAGGTGAAGACGAACAGCGACAGCGCGACGCTGACGAACACGCGGCCCCAGTCACCGACCACGGCGGCCAGCGAGTTCTGGGTCAGGACGATGCCGTCACCTTCGAAGCCCGGGGTGTAGAAGCCCGACAGCAGGATCAGCAGCGCGGTGCAGGTGCAGATCACGAAGGTGTCGAGGAACACGCTGAAGGCCTGGACCACGCCCTGGGCGCCCGGGTGCTTCACGGCGGCCACGGCGGCGACGTTCGGCGCACTGCCCAGGCCTGCTTCGTTGGCGAACACGCCACGCTTTACGCCCATCACGATGGCGCTGCCGAGCAGGCCGCCGAAGGCTGGGTCGAGGCCGAAGGCGCTCTTGAAGATGGTTTCCAGCATGGCTGGCACGTGTTCGATCTGGGTGCCGATCACGTACAGGGTCACGCCGATATAGGCCAGGGTCTTGACCGGTACCAGCAGGTCGGACACCGCGGCGATGCGTTTGATGCCGCCGATGAAGGTGATGGCCAGCAGCACCGCCAGGACGATACCGGTGTGGCGTGGGTCGAAGGCAAAGGCGTTCTGCAGCGAGTGGGTCACGGTGTAGGACTGCAGGCCGATGAAGGCGAAGCCGTAGGTGACCAACAGCAGGATGGAGAACACCACCGCCATGCCTTTCAGCTTCAGGCCGTGCTGGATGTAGTAGGCCGGGCCCCCACGGTACAGGCCGTCGCCGTCGGCGCGCTTGTAGACCTGGGCCAGGGTGCATTCGAAGAAGCTGCTGGACATGCCCACCAGTGCGGTGACCCACATCCAGAACACGGCGCCCGGGCCGCCGAGGGTCACGGCGATGCCGACACCGGCGATGTTACCGGCGCCGACGCGGCCGGCGAGGCTCAGCATCAGGGCCTGGAACGAGCTCAGCTGGCCTGCCTGGCCGTGAAGGGACTCCTTGAAGACACTGAACATGTGGCCGAAATGGCGGAACTGGACGAAGCGCGAGCGGATCGTGAAGTAGCCACCGAGTCCCACAATAAGCAGGATCAGCACTTTCCCTGAAAGGAAGTCGTTGATGACTTCGAGCATGGATTATTCCTCGCTGTTTTTTGTTTAAGCAAATACTGGCCATTGGAAACACCGTGTTACGACGGCCGACAGGCGGCTGGGCAGGTCAAGCGGTGTTTCGTCCCGGTCCATTTCGCGGGTTGTTATTAGTTCGGGTTCGCATGTTTTAAGGGGCGCTTGTTTACGACCACGCATGCGAGAGGGGCGGCACTATACCTGTCAGTGCGGTGCCCGTCTGCACAGTTGTGGTGCATCCGACAAAACGGCCTCTTTAGTTACCTGGCCTTTCGGTCAGGTTCTTGTGGGGCGAGTCGGCCCGTGATGGCTGGCGGCGCGGGGTACAACGGCAGTGCGGCGTCGTTTATCACGAGTGGTCTCGTTCCTACAGGTTCGGTCATCCTTTCGCTATCAATTAAAAAAAGGGCTTGGGGAAGATCCCCAAGCCCTCAAAAGGTGAGAGGTGTCTAGTCCCTCGACCTGGTGAGCGGTGGTCGCATCGATCACGCTTTGAGCGGAACCAGACGCGGGGCAATCATGTTTTCCGGGCGCAGGATGTCGTTGAGCATGGCGTCGTCGAGCAAGCCTTCTTCGCGCACCAGTTCCAGCACGCCGCGGCCACTTTCCAGGGCTACACGGGCGATGCGGGTGGCGTTTTCATAGCCGATGTACGGGTTCAGGGCGGTGACCAGGCCGATCGAGTGTTCGACCAGCTCGCGGCAGCGGGCTTCGTTGGCGGTAATGCCGACGATGCAGTGTTCGCGCAGCATGTCCATGGCCCGTTGCAGCAGGCGGATCGAGTCGAAGATCTTGAAGGCGATCAACGGTTCCATCACGTTCAGTTGCAGTTGGCCGCCTTCGGCTGCCATGGTCAGGGCCAGGTCGTTGCCGATGATCTGGAACGCCACCTGGTTGACTGCTTCAGGGATCACCGGGTTGACCTTGCCGGGCATGATCGAGCTGCCTGGCTGGCGTGCTGGCAGGTTGATTTCGTTGATGCCGGTGCGTGGACCGCTGGACAGCAGGCGCAGGTCGTTGCAGATCTTCGAAAGCTTGACCGCGGTGCGCTTGAGCATGCCGGAGAACAGCACGAAGGCGCCCATGTCGGAAGTGGCTTCGATCAGGTCGGCGGCCGGCACCAGCGGCTGGCCGCTGATGATTGCCAGGCGCTGCACGGCCAGGGCCTGGTAGCGCGGGTCGGCGTTGATGCCGGTGCCGATGGCGGTGCCGCCCAGGTTCACTTCGGTGAGGACTTCAGGCGCCAGGGTCTTGAGGCGTGCCAGGTCTTCGCTCAGGGTGGTGGCGAAGGCGCGGAATTCCTGGCCCAGGGTCATCGGTACGGCGTCTTGCAGCTGGGTGCGGCCCATTTTCAGGACGTGGCTGAATTCTTCACCCTTGGCCGCGAACGCTTGGATCAGGCTATCGAGGCTGGCCAGCAACGCATCGTGGCCCAACAGCAGACCCAGGCGGATCGCGGTCGGGTAGGCGTCGTTGGTGGACTGCGCCATGTTCACGTCGTTGTTGGGGTGCAGGTACTGGTATTCGCCTTTCTGGTGGCCCATGGCCTCCAGTGCGATGTTGGCGATGACTTCGTTGGCATTCATGTTGGTCGACGTGCCAGCGCCGCCCTGGATCATGTCCACCACGAATTCTTCGTGGAAGTCGCCGCGGATCAATCGTGCACAGGCTTCGCTGATTGCTGCGTGCTTGGCTTCGCTGAGTTGGCCCAGCTCGCGGTTGGCGTCAGCGGCGGCCTGTTTGACCATGGCCAGGCCGATTACCAGCTTGGGGTAATGCGAAATCGGGACGCCGGAGAGGCGGAAGTTGTTTACCGCTCGCAGGGTCTGGATGCCGTAGTACGCTTGTGCCGGTACTTCGAGTACGCCAAGCAGGTCTTTTTCTGTGCGGAACGATGCAGCGGAGGACATGATAGAAATCATCTCGATATGGACCCGGGCTGTGCCGGAACGCTGTGAATCCTAGGCTTGCCAAAAAAAATGGGCCAATGCTGTTAAACACTGGCCTATGCATATTCGGCATAATGCCCGTGTGACGCCGGCTCCACGGCGAACGTGTGACCTGTTTTGGTGCGTTTAATGGGAGAACAGCATGAATCTTGAAAGCAAATGGCTGGAGGACTTCAGTGCCTTGGCCGCGACTCGCAGTTTTTCCCAGGCGGCCGAACGACGTTTTGTGACGCAGCCGGCCTTCAGTCGGCGCATCCGCAGCCTGGAGGCGGCGTTGGGGCTGACGTTGGTCAACCGTTCCCGAACCCCGGTCGAGCTGACGGCCGCCGGGCAATTGTTCCTGGTGACGGCGCGTACGGTGGTCGAGCAACTGGGCGAAGTGCTGCGGCATTTGCATCACTTGGAGGGCGGGCAGGGTGAAGTCATCCAGGTGGCGGCCGCCCACTCCCTGGCGTTGGGCTTCTTCCCGCGCTGGATCGCGCAATTGCGCAACGAAGGGATGAACATCGCCACGCGCCTGGTGGCCACCAACGTGGGGGACGCCGTGCATGCCTTGCGTGAAGGCGGTTGTGACCTGATGCTGGCGTTCTATGACCCGGATTCGGCGATGCAGATGGACCCGGAGATTTTCCCTTCGCTGCACCTGGGCCAGACCGAAATGCTGCCGGTGTGTGCTGCTGATGTCGGCGGCAAGCCGCTGTTCGACCTTGAAGGCGAGGCCAGCGTGCCGTTGCTGGCCTACAGCGCCGGCGCGTTCCTCGGTCGTTCGGTGAACCAGTTGTTGCGCCAGCGAGCGCTGCGTTTCACCACGATCTACGAGACTGCCATGGCCGACAGCCTTAAAAGCATGGCCCTGGAAGGCCTGGGCATTGCCTGGGTGCCGCAATTGAGTGTGCGCGCCGAGCTGGCTCGGGGCGAGTTGGTGATCTGCGGTGGCGCGCAGTGGCATGTGCCTTTGGAAATCCGCCTGTACCGCTGCGCCCTGGTGCGCAAGGCCAATGTGCGATTGCTCTGGCGCAAGCTCGAAGGCGGCGTGGCGCAGGGTGTGGCCGGCGCCTGAGGATCCTCCTCGCCACAGGACTTGGGTGTTTTGACGCTGACTTGCGAGTCAATAAAGTCGCCGCTTCGCCAGAAATGACGGATGGTCGCGACAGGGGCTGTTTATCTGCTTCATTGCGGTATACTGCGCGGCCTTCGGCCGGTCCAGATCGGCCATTATTCGTACAACAAGCCACGCCGGTTTCCTGCGTGGCTTGTTGTTTTTTGACGCGCTTGCGGGCGCCCAGAGAGAAGAGGCACGACGATGAGTGCACTGGTTGGCGTGATCATGGGCTCCAAGTCCGATTGGTCCACCCTTAGCCACACCGCCGATATGCTGGAAAAGCTCGGCATTCCTTACGAGGTGAAAGTGGTCTCTGCCCACCGCACCCCGGACCTGCTGTTCCAGTACGCCGAAGAGGCTGAAGCCCGTGGCATCGAGGTGATCATCGCCGGTGCCGGTGGCGCGGCCCACCTGCCAGGCATGTGCGCAGCCAAGACCCACCTGCCGGTGCTGGGCGTGCCGGTGCAGTCGTCGATGCTTTCGGGTGTTGATTCGCTGCTGTCGATCGTGCAGATGCCGGCCGGTATCCCGGTCGCGACCCTGGCCATCGGCAAGGCCGGCGCCATCAACGCGGCCCTGCTGTCGGCGAGCATCCTGGGCGCCAAGCACCCACAGTTTCATACCGTGTTGAAAAAATTCCGCGCTGAGCAGACAGACAGCGTCCTGGACAATCCGGACCCGCGCATTGCCTGAGGTGGTTGACGAATGAAGATCGGTGTAATCGGTGGCGGCCAGTTGGGTCGCATGTTGGCCCTGGCAGGTACGCCGCTGGGAATGAACTTCGCTTTCCTGGACCCGGCGCCAGACGCTTGTGCCGCCGCGCTGGGTGAACACCTGCGTGCCGACTACGGCGACCAGGATCACCTGCGCCAATTGGCCGATGAAGTCGATCTGGTGACCTTCGAGTTCGAAAGCGTCCCGGCCGAGACCGTGGCCTTCCTGTCCCAGTTCGTCCCCGTCTACCCGAGCGCCGAAGCCCTGCGCATCGCCCGCGATCGCTGGTTCGAAAAGAACATGTTCAAGGACTTGGGCATCCCGACGCCGGCCTTCGCCGACATCCAGTCCCAGGCCGACCTGGACGCCGCCGTGGCGGCCATCGGCCTGCCGGCCGTGCTCAAGACCCGCACCCTGGGTTATGACGGCAAGGGCCAGAAGGTCTTGCGCAACCCTGAAGACGTGGCCGGTACGTTTGCCGAGTTGGGCAGCGTGGCGTGCCTGCTGGAAGGTTTCGTGCCGTTCACCGGGGAAGTCTCGCTGATCGCCGTACGGGCCCGCGACGGTGAAACCCGCTTTTACCCGTTGGTGCACAACACCCACAAGGACGGCATCCTCAAGCTGTCCGTCGCCAGCACCGACCATTCGTTGCAGGCACTGGCCGAAGACTACTCCAGCCGAGTGCTCAAGCAGCTCGACTATGTCGGCGTAATGGCGTTCGAGTTCTTTGAAGTGGACGGTGGCCTCAAGGCCAACGAAATCGCCCCGCGCGTGCACAACTCTGGCCACTGGACCACCGAAGGCACCGAGTGCAGCCAGTTCGAAAACCACCTGCGGGCGGTGGCCGGGCTGCCGCTGGGGTCGACCGCCAAGGTCGGCGAAAGCGCGATGCTCAACTTCATCGGCAAGGTGCCGGACACCGAGAAAGTCCTGGCCATCGCCGACTGCCACCTGCACCACTATGGCAAGGCGTTCAAGGCCGGACGCAAGGTCGGCCACGCCAACCTGCGTTGCGCCGACCGGGCCACGCTGGCGCAGCAGATCATCAAGGTCGAGGCGCTGATCGCCGAGCAATAATCTGAAACATCGGTGGAACCATTCGTCGGCGTAATTCTCTGATGGCTAGATGCCAAAGCCTGACTAGGCTTTGGCATAAGCATCTCAACCAGAGAGGAACTGCCATGGGAATCATTGGAACCATCTTTATCGGCTTGATCGTCGGCTTGCTGGCGCGTTTCCTGAAACCGGGCGATGACAGCATGGGCTGGATCATGACCATCCTGCTCGGTATCGGCGGTTCGCTGGCAGCCACCTACGGCGGCCAGGCCCTGGGCATCTACCAGGCTGGCCAAGGCGCTGGCTTCCTCGGTGCCCTGGTGGGTGCCATCGTGTTGCTGGTGATCTACGGCCTGATCAAGAAAAACTGATTCAACGCGACGAAGCCCTCTGCGCGTGGCGCGCGCAGAGGGCTAGAATGCTCGCCTTTCCATTGTCGAGCCCTGTCATGCGCCGTCTAGTCTTGACCCTTCTATTGCTGGGCAGTGGCCTGGCCCACGCTGGCGAACTGCCGGAAACCGACTGGCTCGAGCTGATGCCCAAGTCGGACCAGAAAGCCCTCGAGGCCATGCCCGAGATCGACCACAACTCCCCCGAAGCCAACGGCACCTTCACCAACAAGGGCGGCCTGAAGCAAAGCAAAGGCTTGCCGGCGGTGATGTATTCGACCAAGACCGTGGCGTCGATGAACGACAAGAACATCCGCATCGGCGGCTACCCGGTACCCCTGGAAACCGATGCCAAGGGGCGTAGTACGCTATTTTTCCTGGTCCCCTATCCCGGCGCGTGCATCCACGTCCCGCCACCGCCGCCTAATCAACTGGTGCTGGTGCGCTATCCCAAGGGCCTGAAGCTGGACGACATCTACACGCCGCTGTGGGTAACGGGAACGCTGAAGATCGAAAAGGTCGACAACGATCTGGCGAGTGCGGCGTATGCGCTGGATGCGCAGAAGGTGCGGGTGGTGCAGGACGCGGATCTGTAACAGGTCGGTTGACCTGGCACAGATCCCTATGTGGTGTGGCTTAGAGCGGCTTGCCGCAGATACTCACACCCAAGGTATGGCTGGCCTGTGGCAGCAACGTCACCACATCGTCCATCACGTTCGCCGTCTCGATGCACAGCATGCCCTGCCAGCCATCGTCGGCCATGTCGCTTAAGGCCTTGGCGCGTTCAGTCCAGGGGTTCCAGATCACCGCCGAGCGCGAGCCGCTGCTGGTCAGTTCGATCCGTCGTGCCCAGCGCGGGTCGACGATGCTCAGTTTCGGCGGAGTGTCGAGGTAGATCCGGTCGGTCTCGCCGGCAAAGTGCAGGTCACCGGCCTGGGTGACGGTTTTCCAGTCGTCCAGGGTCTCGATGTAGTTCAGGCCGTCCAGCCCTTCGACCTGCACCTCGCGGACGTCGCTGACGGCGAAATAGCTGTGCAGGGCTTGGCTCAAGGTGACGGTTTCGCTGCCACGATTATGGCTGGTGAGGCGGATGTGCAGTTGCTCGTCCATCACGATGGTCAGCGTCAGGTCCACCTGATGAGGCCAGCCCGAGAGACCGTTTTCCGGGTAGGGCAGCACGAACTCCACGTTCACGCCCTCGCCCTGGACTTCGATTCCCTTGAGTTCCCAGTCCATTGCCCGTACCAGGCCGTGGGCCGTGGCCGGGTCGTTGCTCACACGCATGGCCTGCACGCTTTGAGGGTTGCGCGTCAGGTTGCCGAACCACGGCCAGCACACCGGCACGCCCGCGCGGATGCTCTTGCCGGCCTTGAAGGTGGCGTGGTCGTTGAGCCAGATCAGCGGCGGCTGGCCATCCACTTGATAGCTGAGGATATGTGCGCCTTGCTGGGCCACCAACAACTCGGCCTGAGCGTGGCGGATACGCCAGGCATTCAGTTCATCCAGCTTGACGGCTTCGACGTGGGGCGTAGGCATGTTGCAGATCTCACTCGGGAACAGGAGCAGCAATGGACCGCAAAAGCGGCGCCGCGTTTAACGGGCGCGCGGCGGAACCGAACGGGTGCGGCCACTGCCGTCGATGGCAACGAAGACAAACACGGCCTCGGTCACTTTGCGCCATTCGCTGGACAGCGGGTCGTCGCTCCAGACCTCGACCATCATCTGGATCGAGCTGCGGCCGATTTCCAGTGTCTGGGTATAAAACGACAGCTGTGCACCCACGGCCACCGGCACCAGGAAGGCCATGCGATCGATCGCCACGGTAGCCACGCGTCCGCCGGCAACCCGGCTGGCCATCGCCGTGCCGGCCAGGTCCATCTGGGACACCAGCCAGCCGCCGAAAATATCGCCGAAACCGTTGGTCTCGCGCGGAAGCGCGGTGATTTGCAAAGCCAGGTCGCCTTGCGGGATTGGATCTTCTTGTTCGAGCTCTATCATGCCGGGGGTGCCTCTGACCCGTGACTCTGTCTGGTGCTTCAGGTGAATAGCCGTCTTTGTAAAAAACGATTCAGCCCGAACCTGCGTTCGTCACGTTTTTCGTAAAGGCGTGCCAAAGGGAAACTCTGCGAAACCGGCTGGTCTTGGTACTACACCACCAACGACGTTTTCGCACAGCAACCCCTTACAGAGTGTTGCAATGTTGCGAGTATATCGGGCGACAGGCGTCGAGACGACCACCCGGTTCTGATTTCGATTGTCAAATTCACGCCTGCCTGTGCTTTTTTGAACAATTTGCTATCGTGCCGAACCTGCCCCGGCAGAACCGACTATAAGAGAAGCCTTGCCATGACCACCGCGCCTTCGAGCACCGCGACGCCTGCGCATCCCGCCCGTCCGCTGACCCGCAACGATTACAAGACCCTGTCGCTTTCTGCCTTGGGCGGTGCGTTGGAGTTCTACGATTTCATCATTTTCGTATTCTTTGCCACCGTGGTCGGCAAATTGTTCTTTCCTGCCGAAATGCCCGAGTGGCTGCGCTTGATGCAGACGTTCGGCATCTTTGCCGCCGGCTACCTGGCCCGGCCCCTGGGCGGGATCGTCATGGCGCACTTCGGCGACCTGCTGGGACGCAAGAAGATGTTCACCCTGAGCATTTTCATGATGGCCGTGCCGACTTTGATCATGGGCCTGTTGCCGACCTATGCGCAGATCGGCATGTGGGCACCCATCCTGCTGTTGCTGATGCGGGTGATCCAGGGCGCGGCCATCGGCGGCGAGGTGCCGGGCGCCTGGGTATTTGTTTCCGAACACGTGCCGGCGCGCCATATCGGCTATGCCTGCGGCACGCTGACCTGCGGCCTGACGGTGGGGATTTTGTTGGGTTCGCTGGTGGCCACGGCCATCAACAGCATTTATAGCGCAGTGGAAGTCGCGGATTACGCCTGGCGGATTCCATTCCTGCTGGGCGGCGTGTTCGGTCTGTTTTCGGTGTACCTGCGCCAGTGGCTCCACGAAACCCCAGTGTTCGCCGAGCTGCAACTGCGCAAGGCCCTGGCCGCAGAAGTGCCGTTGCGCGCCGTGCTGCGTGATCACCGTGGTGCGATCACGGTTTCGATGTTGCTGACCTGGTTGCTGTCGGCCGGCATCATCGTGATCATCCTGATGACCCCGACCGTGTTGCAGACCGTGTACCACTTCAGCCCGGCTACCGCGTTGCAGGCCAACAGCGTGGCGATCGTGTTCCTCAGCCTGGGTTGCATCGGGGCCGGCGTGCTGGCCGACCGCTTCGGTGCCGGACGGGTCTTCGTGTTTGGCAGTGCGTTACTGCTGGTGACGTCCTGGACCTTTTATCACAGCCTGTTCAACCACCCCGACTGGTTGTTTCCGTTCTATGCCTTGAGCGGGCTGTTGGTGGGCATCGTCGGCGCAGTGCCGTATGTCATGGTCAAGGCCTTCCCCGCCGTGGTGCGTTTCAGCGGCCTGTCGTTCTCCTACAACCTGGCCTACGCGATCTTCGGCGGCCTGACCCCGATGGTCGTCACCCTGCTGCTCAAGGAAAGCCCGATGGGGCCTGCCTACTATGTGGCGGTGATCTGCGGCGTCGGGATTGCGGTGGGTGCGTATCTTTGGAAGAAGGGGCGCTGATCAACACAGCCAAATCGTGGCTCTCGTGGCGAGGGGATTTATCCCCTCGCCACAAATCATCTTGAAAAATTCAGTGCTGGCCTTTCATCCAATTGTCATATTTCAGCCATAGAGTGTTCACACGGCTTACCGATACTTGGCCGACTTAACACACCCTATCTGCTAGGAGTAAGGCATGAAACTGAAGCGTTTGATGGCGGCAATGACTTTCGTCGCTGCTGGCGTTGCGACTGCCAACGCGGTTGCCGCTGTTGACCCTGCGATCCCGAGCTACACCAAGACCACGGGTGTGTCGGGCAACCTGTCCAGTGTCGGCTCCGATACCCTGGCCAACCTGATGACCTTGTGGGCCGAGAACTACAAGAAAGAATACCCGAACGTAAATATCCAGATTCAGGCCGCCGGTTCCTCCACCGCGCCACCCGCTCTGACCGAAGGCACCTCCAACCTGGGCCCGATGAGCCGCAAGATGAAGGACAACGAGCTGCAGGCCTTCGAACAGAAGTATGGCTACAAGCCAACCGCCATCCCGGTTGCCGTGGACGCCCTGGCTGTATTCGTGCACAAGGACAACCCGATCCAGCACCTGACCATGGAACAGGTCGATGCGATCTTCTCGTCCACTCGCCTGTGCGGCGCCAAAGCCGACGTGAAAACCTGGGGCGACCTGGGCGTGACCGGCGACCTGGCCAACAAGCCAGTGCAACTGTTCGGTCGTAACTCGGTATCCGGTACCTACGGCTACTTCAAGGAAGAAGCCCTGTGCAAAGGCGACTACAAGCCTAACGTCAACGAACAACCTGGCTCGGCTTCGGTCGTGCAGTCGATCAGCTCTTCGCTGAACGGCATCGGTTACTCGGGCATCGGCTACAAGACCGCCAGCGTGAAGACCGTGGCCCTGGCCAAGAAAGGCAGCACCGAGTTCGTCGAAGACTCTGAAGAAAACGCCCTGAACGGCAAGTACCCGCTGTCGCGTTTCCTCTACGTGTACGTCAACAAGGCACCGAACAAGCCTCTGGCCCCGCTGGAAGCCGAGTTCGTGAAGCTGGTCCTGTCCAAGCAAGGCCAGGAAGTCGTGGTCAAGGATGGCTACATCCCACTGCCAGCCAAAGTCGCCGCCAAGGCACTGGCTGACCTGGGTCTGTCGGAAGGTGGCAACGTCGCCAAGAAGTAACGGTCCGGCCTAGCCCGGGTCCCTGTGGGAGCCCTCCCGCTCCCACAGCCTAATTTTCTCTCCGCTGCCGGTGTCCACGGGCGGCGGATTTGTTGCGTCACTGCATTGTCATTTTTCTGTCATACAGGATCGCTAGGGTGTGCGCATGAATGATCTGGCCAATTCCACAATGACTACGACTTCCCCTCCCAAGCGCATTGACTTCAATACGCCTGAGCTGCAACGCAAGCGCCGCATTCGTGCGCTCAAGGATCGCCTGACCCGTTGGTACGTGCTGGTCGGCGGTCTCGCCGTATTGGCCGCCATTACCCTGATCTTCTTCTTCCTGGCCTATGTAGTGCTGCCCCTGTTCCAGGGCGCGGACCTGACCGCCAAGGAGCGCATCAGCCCGGCCTGGATGCAAGACGCCGGCAAGCCGCTGATGCTCGCCATCGAAGAGCAGAACCAGGTCGCCATGCGGGTTTCCGACAAGGGCCAGGCGCTGTTCTTTGACGTCGACAGTGGCGCCGAACTGCGTCGTATCGACCTGCCGATCCCGGCCGGTACCAGCGTGAGTTCCATTGGCGAAGACCAGCCCGGCAGCCCGCTGGTGGTCATCGGCCTGTCCAACGGCCAGGCCCTGGTGTTCCGTCACACCTATAAGGTCAGCTACCCCGACGGCAAGAAAACCATCTCGCCCGCCATCGAATACCCTTACGGTGAAACGCCGATCGCGTTGAACGAGCAGGGCGAGGCCCTGGAGCACGTCAGCCTCAACGCCACCGAGTCGACCCTGTTGCTGGCCGGCTCCAGCGGTGCCCACTTGCAGGTCCTGTCGCTTACCAGCGAAGAAAACATGATGACCGGCGAAGTCACCCATGAGCAGACGCGTATCGATCTGCCGCAAATGACCGAGCCGGTGAAGAACATCTTCGTCGACCCACGCCAGCAGTGGCTCTACGTGGTCAACGGCCGCGCCCAGGCCGACGTATTCAGCCTGCGGGACAAGAGCCTCAACGGTCGCTACAAACTGTTGGAAGATGGCGAGGCCCAAGTGACCGCCGCCACTCAGTTGGTAGGTGGCATTTCGCTGATCGTCGGCAACTCCAAGGGCGGCTTGTCCCAGTGGTTCATGGCCCGCGATGCGGACGGTGAGCAACGCCTGAAGCACATCCGCAGCTTCCAGATGGGCACCACGCCGATCGTCGAGATCACCGCTGAAGAGCGTCGCAAAGGCTTCGTCGCACTCGACGCCGCCGGCCAGCTCGGTGTGTTCCACAGCACCGCCCACCGTACGTTGCTGGTGGATCAAGTGGTCGATGGCCAGGGTGTGTTCGGCATGTCGCCACGGGCCAACCGGTTGATCGTCGAGCAGGGCGGCCAGTTGCAACCGCTGGCGTTGGACAACCCGCACCCGGAGGTCTCGTGGAGCGCGTTGTGGGGCAAGGTCTGGTACGAGAACTACGACGAGCCTAAATACGTCTGGCAATCCACCGCCGCCAACACCGACTTCGAACCCAAGCTGAGCTTGTCGCCGCTGACCTTCGGCACCCTCAAAGCCGCTTTCTACGCGATGCTGCTGGCCGCCCCGCTCGCCGTGGCCGCCGCGATCTACACCGCCTACTTCATGGCCCCGGGCATGCGCCGCAAGGTCAAGCCGGTGATCGAACTGATGGAAGCGATGCCGACGGTGATCCTCGGTTTCTTCGCCGGTCTGTTCCTCGCGCCTTATGTCGAGGGGCACCTGCCAGGCATCTTCAGCCTGTTGATGCTGGTGCCGATCGGCATCCTGGTGGCCGGTTTTGTCTTCAGCCGCCTGCCGGAGTCCGTTCGCCTGAGGATCCCGGACGGTTGGGAAAGCGCCCTGCTGATTCCGGTGATCCTGTTCGTGGGCTGGCTCTCGCTGTACATGAGCCCGTACATGGAAGCGTGGTTCTTCGGCGGTGACATGCGCATGTGGATCTCCCACGACCTGGGCATCACCTACGACCAGCGCAACGCCCTGGTGGTGGGCCTGGCCATGGGCTTCGCGGTGATCCCGAACATCTACTCCATCGCCGAAGACGCCGTGTTCAGCGTGCCGCGCGGCCTGACCCTGGGTTCCCTGGCCCTGGGCGCGACGCCGTGGCAGACCATGACCCGCGTGGTGATCCTCACCGCCAGCCCGGGGATTTTCTCGGCGCTGATGATCGGCATGGGCCGGGCCGTGGGCGAGACCATGATCGTGCTGATGGCCACCGGTAACACGCCGGTCATGGAAATGAACCTGTTCGAAGGCCTGCGCACCCTGGCGGCCAACGTGGCGGTGGAAATGCCCGAGTCGGAAGTCGGTGGCAGCCATTACCGCGTGCTGTTCCTGTCGGCCCTGGTATTGCTGCTGTTCACGTTTGTCATGAACACCCTCGCCGAGCTGATTCGTCAGCGTCTGCGCAAGAAATATTCGTCGCTTTAAGAAAGGTAGAAGTCTGTGAAACAGCACTCCCTGAAAGGATGGTTCAAGAGCGGCGCCCCCGGCGTCTGGATCAGCGGTGGCGCGGTGTCCATCGCGGTGATCATGACCATTGGCCTGCTGGCAGTGATTGCCGTGCGCGGCCTGGGCCATTTCTGGCCGGCGGACCTGATCCACGCCAACTACACCGTGCCGGGCATGCCCGCGCACCTGGTGGTGGGCGAAGTGGTGCAAAAGGAAGAAGTGCCGCGCGAGCGCCTTAAAAGCGCCGGCCTGCCGGTGCCCGACGAAGGCCCCGAGTTCATGACCCGCGAGCTGATCAAGGTCGGCAACCGCGACTTGAACGGCAACGATTTCACGTGGATCGTTGGCGATTGGCTGACCGACCAGACCACGCCACCGGAGCTGATGGCGATCGAACGCCGTGAATGGGGCAACTTCTACGGCTACCTGGTCAACGTCAAGGAAGATGGCAAGGTGGTCGCCGAAGGCGAGGCCGCCTGGCCGCAATTGCAGGCCCGCATACAGCGCGTCAATCAACTGGCCGCCGAACTCAAGACCCTGGAAAAAACCGACATCGGCGCCATCAACGCCGGCCTGGAACGCATTCGCCTGCACGGCCGCAAGCTGGAGCTGGACGGCAGGCTCGACGCCGCCGCCCAGGCGGACATGGCCAGCGAGCGCGCCGAGCTCGATGCCCGCTACAAGGACGTCGAGGCACGCCTGACCGACCTGCATGCCCAGTTCAACCGCGACAGCCTGACCGCCCGCGATGCCAACGGCAAGGAAGTGGAAATCGGCCTGGGCAAGGTGGTGCACGCCTACCAGCCGAACGGTATGGGCACTTTCACCAAGCTGGGTTTCTACTTCAGCAAGGTCTGGGAATTCCTCAGCGATGACCCTCGCGAGGCGAACACCGAGGGTGGGATCTTTCCGGCGATCTTCGGCACCATCATGATGACCCTGATCATGGCGATGATCGTCACGCCGTTCGGCGTGCTGGCAGCGGTTTACCTGCGTGAATACGCCAAGCAGAACACCCTGACCCGGGTAATCCGGATCGCGGTCAACAACCTGGCGGGTGTCCCGGCCATCGTTTATGGCGTATTCGGCTTGGGTTTCTTCGTCTACGTGCTGGGCGGCTCGCTGGACCGACTGTTCTTCCCCGAGGCCCTGCCGGCGCCGACCTTCGGCACCCCGGGCCTGCTCTGGGCCTCCTTGACCCTGGCGTTGCTGGCGGTGCCGGTGGTGATCGTCGCCACTGAAGAAGGCCTGGCGCGGATCCCGCGTACCGTGCGCGAAGGCTCCCTGGCCCTCGGTGCGACCAAGGCCGAGACGCTGTGGAAAATCGTCCTGCCCATGGCCAGCCCGGCGATGATGACCGGCATGATCCTCGCCGTGGCCCGTGCCGCCGGTGAAGTGGCACCGCTGATGCTGGTGGGCGTGGTGAAACTGGCCCCGTCGCTGCCGCTGGACGGCAACTACCCGTACCTGCACCTGGATCAGAAGATCATGCACCTGGGCTTCCATATTTATGACGTCGGCTTCCAGAGCCCGAACGTCGAAGCGGCGCGCCCGCTGGTATACGCCACGGCGCTGCTGCTGGTGCTGGTGATCGCCACGCTCAACCTGTCGGCGGTATGGATCCGTAACCACCTGCGCGAGAAGTACAAAGCGTTGGATAGCTAAAAGTCATTAGCCACAAGCGGCAAGCGATCCGCCGCTTTTGCTCAAACTTGCAGCTTGCAGCTAGAAGCTTGCAGCTACGAACGGAGTGAGACCATGCAACACGAAGCACACGCACACGGCATCAACATGTCGGCCCTGGGCCGCGACAAGCAGAGCCTGGACCTGGCCCAGGAAACCGTCGCCATCGAAGTGCCCGGCCTGAACCTGTTCTATGGCGAGAAGCAGGCGCTGTATGACGTCAGCCTGAACATCCCGAAACAGCGTGTCACCGCGTTCATCGGCCCGTCGGGCTGCGGCAAGTCGACCTTGCTGCGCACCTTCAACCGCATGAACGACCTGGTGGACGGTTGCCGCGTCGAAGGCGAAATCAACCTCTACGGCAACAACATCTACCGCAAGGGCGAGGACGTGGCCGAGCTGCGTCGTCGTGTGGGCATGGTGTTCCAGAAGCCCAACCCGTTCCCCAAGACCATCTACGAGAACGTGGTCTACGGCCTGCGTATCCAAGGCATCAACAAGAAGCGGGTTCTCGACGAAGCCGTGGAATGGGCGCTCAAGGGCGCGGCGCTGTGGGACGAGGTCAAGGACCGTCTGCACGACTCGGCCCTGGGCCTGTCCGGCGGCCAGCAGCAACGTCTGGTGATTGCCCGCACCATCGCCGTGGAGCCGGAAGTATTGCTGCTCGACGAACCCTGCTCGGCCCTGGACCCGATCTCGACGCTGAAGGTCGAAGAGCTGATCTACGAGCTCAAGTCCAAGTTCACCATCGTCATCGTGACCCACAACATGCAACAGGCGGCGCGGGTTTCCGACTACACCGCGTTCATGTACATGGGCAAACTGGTGGAATTTGGCGACACCGATACGCTGTTCACCAATCCGGCCAAGAAGCAGACCGAGGACTACATTACCGGTCGCTACGGCTAGCCGTAGAGCCGCGAGCGTCAAGCTGCAAGCGGCAAGTAAAAGCGATCCGAGTAACGACACACATCAGCTTGCAGCTTGTAGCTTGCAGCTCACAGCTTTTGCGGAGCAAACCCATGATTTCGAAGGAAGGCCTTACCCACCACATTTCCGCACAGTTCAACGCTGAGCTTGAGGAAGTGCGCAGTCACCTGCTGGCCATGGGCGGGCTGGTGGAAAAGCAGGTCAATGACGCGGTGACCGCGCTGATCGAGGCCGACTCCGGCCTGGCCCAGCAGGTGCGTGAAATCGATGACCAGATCAACCAGATGGAGCGCAACATCGACGAGGAGTGCCTGCGAATCCTGGCCCGTCGTCAGCCGGCGGCTTCCGACTTGCGGTTGATCATCAGCATCTCCAAGTCGGTGATCGACCTTGAGCGGATCGGCGACGAAGCCACCAAGATCGCCCGTCGGGCCATCCAGTTGTGCGAAGAAGGCGAGGCCCCGCGCGGTTATGTCGAGGTGCGCCACATTGGCGACCAGGTGCGTAACATGGTGCGCGATGCGCTGGATGCCTTTGCCCGTTTCGACGCCGACCTGGCGCTGTCGGTGGCCCAGTACGACAAGATCATCGACCGCGAATACAAGACTGCCCTGCGCGAGCTGGCGACCTACATGATGGAAGATCCGCGCTCGATCTCCCGGGTGTTGAGCATCATTTGGGTGCTGCGTTCCCTGGAGCGTATCGGCGATCATGCGCGCAACATCTCCGAACTTGTGATCTATCTGGTGCGCGGTACCGACGTACGGCACATGGGGCTCAAGCGCATGAAGGAAGAAGTTGAAGGCACCCCGTCCGAAACCGCTAATGTTCCCGGCGAAACGGACGATAAGTAAGATTGCCAAGAAAAGCGCCCGGCCTTTTGGCCGGGCTTTTTTTTGGGGTTTTTTTATCGAAAGCAGCACCCGCGAACGAAAAGTCCCGGCGTGACTGAAGGTTTTTTGGCGATGTGCCATCAGTAAAAGCGGTATGCTTGCCGGGATTTTTTAGAGGTGTATCTGGATGAGTAAGGTCAGTGTGTTGGTCGTGGACGATGCGTCGTTCATTCGTGACCTGGTTAAGAAGTGCCTGCGCAACTACTTCCCGGGCGTGCGCATCGAAGACGCGGTGAACGGCAAGAAAGCCCAGGCGCTGCTGGCCCGCGAGGCGTTCGACCTGGTGCTGTGCGACTGGGAAATGCCGGAAATGTCCGGCCTGGAACTGCTGACCTGGTGCCGGCAGCAGGACAATCTCAAGGGCATGCCCTTCGTCATGGTTACCAGCCGTGGCGACAAGGAAAACGTGGTCCAGGCGATCCAGGCTGGTGTTTCCGGCTACGTCAGCAAACCGTTCACCAATGAGCAACTGCTGACCAAGGTCAAGCAGGCCCTGCACAAGGTGGGCAAGCTCGACAAGATAATGAGCGCCCCGACCAAAGCGAACTCGGCGTTCGGCAATGACTCCCTCAGTGCCCTGACGGGTGGCAAGGCAGCTCAGGTCGCGACCGCTTCCACTCCAGCCCCGGCGCCTGCTGCAGCTCCCGTTGCCGCCGCGCCGGCCCGTGGCTTGCTCAACAACCCGCCCGTCAAGGCTCCCGCCGCTGCACCGACTGCCGGTCGTGGCCAAGGCCAACTGCGCCTGTCCAGTGGCATCCAGCAATGTGTGATCAAGGCCCTGACCCTCAAGGAAGCGCTGTTGGTGGTCAAGCGCACGGACACCTTGCCGCAAGTCCTCGAAAGCTCGGTGCTGGACATGGAACAAGGTGACAACGCCGAAACCGCTCGTCTGAATGGTTACCTGCACGCCATCGTCGCCCATGAGCAGTCGCCTGACAGTGAATGGCTGCAATTGACCTTCCGCTTCGTCGACAAAGATCCGCAGAAACTCGACTACATCTCCCGCCTGATCGCCCGCGGCACCGCGCAGAAGCACTTCGTACCGGGTGCCTGATCCGACGGCGCCTATCAGGTCGCCATCGCGAGCAGGGCTCGCTCCCACGGGGGATTTGCGGCGGGGCACAAATCTGTGACCTGCACAAATCACTGTGGAAGCGAGCTTGCTCGCGATGGGGGCATTGGATCCAACAACGATTGTTGATTCATTCTTGAAACATCTGTCGACTACGCAGGTCCATCCCAGCTGCTAGGCTGCTGTGCAGGCCTTTCCTTTTCGACAGAACCTTTGCCCATGCTCGCGCCCCTGTTGTTCGCTTGCGGTCTTGTCTTGGCCTCATCCTCGGCCGTGGCCATGACCATCTACAAATCCACCGACGCCAATGGCGTGGTCTCCTATAGCGACCGCCCGAGCAAGGGCGCCCAAGTGTTCGTGTTTCGCGATCGCATGGTCGAGCGGCTGGAGCGGCAAGTGTTTCTCGATGTTCGCAAACAGAAAGACGCGGACGCGGTGTACGTGCGCAATGATTTGTATGCGCCAGTAGAGGTCGAGTTGAGTTTCCTCGGCTTGCGTAACGTCAGCGGGGCGCCGGACCAGCCGATCCGACGGGTGCTGCCGGCACGCAGCAACCTGCGCCTGGCCCTGCTCACGGCGGCTCGACCGGGACAACCGTTGGTGTACACCACAAGCTTGCAATATTCCCTGGGCGACCCCGCAGGCGCAGCGCAGGCCTACCTATACCCCTTCCCATGGCGCGGCGGGCCGTTCCGGCTGAGCCAGGGCGCCAATGGCCAATACAGCCATTACGGCCCGAAAAACCGCTACGCCATGGACATCGCCATGCCAGTAGGCACACCGATCATCGCGGCGCGCGGTGGAGTGGTGATCAAGACCGAAAACAACCAGACCGGCCATGGCGAGGACCCCTCGGGCAACTTCGTGCGGGTGCTGCACGATGACGGCACCATGGGCGTCTACCTGCACCTGAAGAAAGGTTCGGTCAGCGTGCGGGAAGGGCAGCGAGTCGTGGTGGGCTCGCCGTTGGCGCTGTCCGGCAACACCGGCAACAGTTCCGGCCCGCACCTGCACTTCGTGGTGCAGCGCAATACCGGGTTGGGGCTGGTGTCGATTCCCTATCAGTTCAACCAACCGGTGGGGGAGTTGCCCAACTTCGCGGTGGGTAAGCAATAGCGCAGGAGTTTCTGCGGCGAGGGTATTGACCCAAAACCTGTGGGAGCAAGTTTTGCTCCCACAGGTTTGCTACAGGTCTGCACAGGTTCTGCGCGGGCGTGCCGGAAAGCAGGTTGATGCTCAATCGAGCATCAACACCTTCGCCAAGATGATCTTCGGCCCTTTCATCTTCTTGATGATGATCCGCAAGCCCTCGACCTCCAGCACTTCTTCCTCTTCCGGCACGCGCTTGAGGGTTTCGTAGACCAACCCGGCGAGGGTTTCGGCCTCGACGTGGTCCAGGTCGATCCCCAACAGGCGCTCGACCTTGAACAGCGGCGTGTCGCCGCGCACCAGCAGCTTGCCCGGCTGGTAGGCCAGGATGCCGCGCTCGGCCTTGCGGTGTTCGTCCTGGATGTCGCCCACCAGCACTTCCAGCACGTCTTCCATGGTCAGGTAGCCGATGATGTTGCCGTCGGCTTCCTCGACCACGGCGAAGTGCGAGCCGCCCTTGCGGAACTGCTCCAGCAACTGCGACAGCGGCATGTGCCGCGACACGCGTTCCAGCGGCCGGGTCAGCTCGGCCAGGTTGAACGACTCGGGAATGTGGTCCAGGGCGGCCAGTTCCAGCAACAGGTCCTTGATGTGCAGCAGGCCGACGAACTCCTGCCGCTCGCTGTCGTACACCGGATAACGGCTGAACTTGTGACGACGGAACAGCGCGAGGATCTCCTTGAGCGGCGCGTTGAACTCCAGTGTCACCAGGTCTTCCCGGGAATTGGCCCAGTCCACCACTTCCAGCTCGCCCATTTCCACGGCCGAGGCCAGCACGCGCATGCCCTGGTCGCTCGGGTCCTGGCCACGGCTGGAGTGCAGGATCAGCTTGAGTTCTTCACGGCTGTAATGGTGCTCGTGATGCGGGCCGGGTTCGCCCTGGCCGGCGATGCGCAGGATGGCGTTGGCGCTGGCGTTGAGCAGGTAGATCGCCGGGTACATCAGCCAGTAGAACAGGTACAACGGCACGGCGGTCCACAGCGACAGCAGCTCGGGCTTGCGGATCGCCCAGGATTTGGGCGCCAGCTCACCGACCACGATGTGCAGGTACGAAATCACGAAAAACGCGGTGAAGAACGAGACGCCCCTGATCACCTCCGGCGACTGCACGCCGACCACCTCCAGCAGCGGTTCGAGGAGGTGGGCGAACGCCGGCTCGCCAACCCAGCCCAGGCCCAGGGAGGCGAGGGTAATGCCCAATTGGCAGGCTGACAGGTACGCGTCGAGCTGGTTGTGTACGGTGCGCAGGATGTGCCCGCGCCAGCCGTTCTGCTCGGCGATGGCTTCGACCCGGGTCGAGCGCAATTTGACCATGGCAAATTCCGCTGCAACGAAAAAGCCGTTGAGCAGGACCAGGATCAGAGCGAAAAGAATCATGCCGAATTCGGCGAAGAGTGTTGCCAGGGACAAGCCAGGGGAAGGGTCCATGATGGAGTTTTGCGGGTTCCGTATCGTCGTGGAAATTAAAAATGAGTACCTGAAAAGGCAGGCACAAGTCAGCCAATGTAGCGGCTGACTTGGCGGTTGCCTAGAGGGGGATGCCCGTCGGTGTCAATCGGCTGGGCTGGCCAGCCGCGCCCGAACCACCTGTGCCGGGGCGAAATGGCAGGTAAACGTGCTGCCGTGGCCGGGTACGCTGCTGATTTCCATGCGCCCGCGATGACGTAACAGGACGTGCTTCACTATCGCCAGGCCCAGCCCGGTGCCGCCGGTGTTGGAGTTGCGACTGGAGTCGACTCGGTAGAAGCGTTCGGTCAGGCGCGGCAGGTGCTTGCTGTCGATGCCAATGCCCGAATCCCGCACGCTCAGGTGCGCACCTTGCTCGTCGCCCCACCAGCGCACATGGATCCGGCCTTGTTCCGGCGTGTACTTGACCGCGTTGAACACCAGGTTGGAAAACGCACTGCGCAGTTCCGCCTCGCTGCCTTTGAGCTGCACGCGCGCGTCGGCTTCCAACGTGATGGCCTGCTGCTTGGGCCCCGACAGTTCCTGGGCATCTTCGGCAATTGTTTGCAACAAATCGTCGATGGCCACGGGGTGGTTGTCCGAGGGGTAATCGGTGGCCTCCAGCTTCGCCAGCAGCAGCAAGTCGTTGAGCAGGGTCTGCATGCGCCCGCTTTGCTGGTGCATCTGCTGCAAGGCCCGGCTCCAGCGCGGGTTCACTTCTTCGACGTTGTCGAGCAGGGTTTCCAGGTAGCCGCAGATCACCGTCAACGGCGTACGTAGCTCGTGGGAAACGTTGGCGATGAAGTCTTTGCGCATCTGCTCCAATTGATGGATACGCGTCACGTCGCGTACCAGCATCAGGTGCTCGTTATTGCCATAGCGCGTGATGTACAGCTGGATACGCAGCCGGTCATTGGTGGGCGAGGGAATTTCCAGCGGTTCGGCGTAGCTGCCTTGTTCGAAATACTCCTTGAAGCGCGGATGACGCACCAGGTTGGTCACCGGCTGGCCGCTGTCCTGGGGTGTCTTGAGGCCCAGCAGGGTCTCGGCGGCGCGGTTCCACCATTCCAGGTTGCCGTCGCTATCGAGCATGATCACCGCGTCTTTCAGCGCGGCGGTGGACTCCTGGACCCGATCGATCACCGCTTGCAAGCGCCCACGAACGCGCTGGTCGCGGCGCTGCAGGTGGTAGATGCTGTCGAACACCTCGCCCCACAGGCCGTAGCCATCGGGCGGGGCTTCGTCGGGCTGGTGCAGGCGCAGCCATTCATGCAGGCGCAGCAGTTGCTTGAGGGTCCAGGCCAGGTAAAGTCCCAGGCCCGCGGCCAGGCTCCAGCCGTAATAGCCACTGATCAGGCCGATCAGCAGACAGCCGGTCACCAGCAACAACATGTGGCGAATCAGGGTGCCATGCCAGTTTTGATTCACGGGGCTTCCTTTGGAAGCAGCTGAAAGCTGCAAGCTTCAAGCTGCAAGTTTGAAGCGGGTCGGTAGTGGCTTTTACTTGTAGCTCAAAGCTCGCAGCTGCTTTTTCTCATGCCTTTGTCGAAAAACGATAACCGGTGCCTCGCACGGTTTGTACCAGATTTTCATAGGCATCGCCGAGGGCCTTGCGCAGGCGGCGGATGTGCACATCGACAGTGCGCTCCTCGACATAGACGTTGCCGCCCCAGACCTGGTCCAGCAACTGTCCGCGGGTGTAGGCGCGTTCCTGGTGGGTCATGAAGAATTGCAGCAGGCGGTATTCGGTCGGGCCCATTTCGGCGGGCTTGCCGTCGATGGTCACGCGGTGACTGATGGGGTCGAGCAGTAGGCCACCGACCTCGATCGGCGCCTCGCCATCGGTCGGCCCGGCGCGCCGCAGCACGGCCTTGAGGCGTGCCACCAATTCGCGGGGTGAAAACGGCTTGGTGATGTAGTCGTCGGCGCCGACTTCCAGGCCCTGGATCTTGTTGTCCTCTTCGCCCTTGGCGGTGAGCATGATGATCGGAATATCACCGGTCAGCTCATCGCGTTTCAGGCGTCGCGCCAGTTCGATGCCAGACGTGCCGGGCAGCATCCAGTCCAGCAGGATCAGGTCGGGCTTGCGGTCGACGATGATAGCGTGAGCCTGTTGGGAGTTTTCTGCTTCCATGCAGTCATAGCCGGCCATCTCCAACGCCACGGCGATCATCTCGCGGATGGGCGCCTCGTCGTCGACGATCAGAATGTTCCTGCCAACCATGGGGGTAATCCTCTTGTCATTTAACTGTCTTGCGCCGCATTAGATAACGGAATTATTGCAGTCGTGTGACAGTTATTTCGCCACCCGGCAGCGAAGCGGATCCTGGACTAAGCTTCAAGTCCGAATCCTGACAACCACAAAAGAAGGTTTCCATGACTTACCTCACTCATTCCATCAAGGCCTTGGCGGTTACCACGGTCCTGGCGTTCCCGGCACTGACGTTTGCAGCTGAACCGGCGATGGAGAAAGATGGCATGCTGACCGACCACAAGGGCATGACGTTG
This sequence comes from Pseudomonas citri, assembly GCF_025336485.1. Classification (GTDB taxonomy): domain Bacteria; phylum Pseudomonadota; class Gammaproteobacteria; order Pseudomonadales; family Pseudomonadaceae; genus Aquipseudomonas; species Aquipseudomonas citri. The sequence continues at coordinate 52,722 of NZ_JAODAB010000031.1, forward strand.
TATACGTTTGCCAAAGACTCGGGCAGCAAGTCGATGTGCAACGATACCTGCGCGGCCAACTGGCCGCCGCTCAAGGCTGAAGCGGGCGACAAGCCCATGGGCGACTGGACGGTGATCACCCGTGGCGACGGTACGAAGCAGTGGGCCTACTATGGCAAGCCGCTGTACACCTTTGTCATGGACAAGAAGGCCGGAGACATGACCGGTGACGGCAAGATGGACGGCGCGTGGAAGGTTGCCAAGCCTGACTGATGGGCACGGTGCCTAGCGGATGCTCTTGTGGCGAGGGAGCAAGCTCCCTCGCCACAAAGCCTTTCCTGACCCAAGGTTCAGTGCTGGGTCAGCGGCCTCAGCGCAACGCGTAATCCAGCACGATGCCGGCGAAAATCGCCATTCCTGCCCAATGGTTGTGCAGGAACGCCTTGAAGCAGCGCATCCGGTCCTTGCCACGGGTGTACCAGAACTCCCAGGCAAAGCACGCGGCAGCGGCCACCAGCCCCAGGTGGAACCAGACGCCCAGCTGGAATTTCGACCCGGCCAGCAGCAGGCAACCCAGGGCCAGGCCCTGCAACGTCAGGATGATCACGCGATCGGCGTCGCCGAACAGGATGGCCGTCGACTTCACGCCGATCTTCAGGTCATCGTCGCGGTCGGTCATGGCGTAATAGGTGTCGTAGCCCACCGTCCACAGCAGGTTGGCGATGTACAGCAACCAGGCAACGGCCGGCAAGTGGCCGGTCTCGGCGGTGAACGCCATCGGCATGCCCCAGGAGAACGCGGCCCCCAGCACCACTTGCGGGTAATAGGTGTAGCGCTTCATGAACGGGTAGGTGCACGCCAGCGCCAGGCCGCCGAAGGACAGCAGGATTGTCGGCGCATTGGTGCACAGCACCAACAGGAAACTCAAAGCCATCAGCACGGCGAAGAACACCAGGGCTTCTTTCGAACTGATCTTGCCACTGGCCAGCGGGCGCTCTGCGGTGCGCTTGACGTGGCCGTCCACCTTGCGGTCGGCCCAATCATTGATTACGCAGCCACCGGCGCGGGTCAGCGTCACGCCGAGGACGAAAATCACGATGTTGGCCAGCGACGGCGAGCCGTCACCGGCAATCCACAGCGCCCACAGTGTAGGCCACAGCAGCAGATAAATGCCGATGGGCTTGTCCATGCGGGTCAGTTGCACGAAGTCCCAGGCCCGTGGGTTAAGGCGATTCAAGGATTTGAGCAATTGCGCGTACATCAACAGGTCTCCGAATAGGCGCGGGCGACGCTCCACAGCGACGGCAGGAATATTTCCGCTACCAGCACGCTCAACGCACCCCGGTCGAAGCGCGAACGACGTCCCCACAGCTGGCTGGCGCGTACAGCGGCCGGCAGCCATGGCTCGGGGTAATGACAGACCTCGATTGCCCGCCGCTGGAACGCCTGGTCGCAGAACAGCAATTCCCCGAGGGAGCGGCTGCCCAACTGGTCCATGTGCAAGCCATCGTCCTGCAGCGCGCTACGTGCCGCCACGCTGCGGGCGAACACCCAAGGCTGGTGGTGGCCACTCAGGTACACTTCGCGCACCCAACCTTCGCTGCCTTCGGCCAGGTCCAGGGCCGCACACTCGTCGGCGCGCAGGGGCTGCCAGCCTTCGAACAATGGCGTCACGTTGAAATGATCGTCCGACAAGTGCGTCAGCCGTCGGGTCAGGGAGCCTTCGTCGAACAGCCAGTCGAGTACACAGGCGTCGGGGCGAGGCGACAGCAGGTGCTGTGGTCGCCACTGGAGTGTAGGAAATATCGAATTTGTATGCGGCACAGCGGTCATGGTTGGCAGCAAATGAGGCCCCGAGCTTAACATGTCGCCCGGTGATTTGACTGGCTTGCGATCTTGCTTGCATCGGCGGCGGCCGACCAGTACAAAACGCCCAACGCTGCCGGCCGATCTGCCGGCAACGGCCCGATACCCTGAGGAAGTCCTGAATGAAGAAGTGGCAATGTATCGTCTGCGGCTTGATCTACAACGAAGCTGACGGCTGGCCCGACGATGGCATCGCACCCGGCACGCGCTGGGAAGATGTACCGGAAGACTGGCTGTGCCCCGATTGTGGCGTCGGCAAAAGCGATTTCGAAATGATCGAGATCAACTGATCATTCCCAGCATGGAGAGCAACATGAGCGCACCTGTCGTTATCGTCGGTACCGGGTTGGCCGGCTACAACCTGGCCCGGGAGTTTCGCAAGCTCGACAGCGAAACCCCGCTGCTGCTGATCACGGCGGATGACGGCCGCTCCTATTCCAAGCCGATGCTCTCCACCGGCTTTGGCAAGAACAAGGACGCCGACGGTCTGAGCATGGCCGAACCGGGAGCCATGGCCGAGCAACTGAAAGCGGAAATACGCACCCACACCCGCATCAGCGGCATCGACCCAGGGCACAAGCGGCTGTGGATCGGCGAAGAGGCGGTGGCCTACCGCGACCTGATCCTGGCCTGGGGCGCCGAAACCGTGCGGGTGCCGGTGCAAGGCGATGCCGCGGAGCTGATTTTCCCGATCAACGACCTGGAAGATTACGCGCGCTTTCGCGCTGCGGCCGTCGGCAAGCGCCGGGTGCTGCTGCTCGGCGCCGGCCTGATCGGCTGCGAGTTCGCCAACGACCTGAGCCTGGGTGGCTACGAAGTGCAACTGGTGGCGCCGTGCGAGCAAGTCATGCCGACGCTGCTGCACCCGGCGGCGGCCGCTGCGGTGCAGGCCGGGCTGGAAAGCCTTGGCGCGCGTTTCCACTTGGGCCCTGTGCTCAACCGCTTGCAGAAAGTGCCTTCCGGATTGGAAGCCCATCTGTCCGACGGCCAGGTGATTGCCTGCGACCTGGTGGTCTCGGCCATCGGCCTGCGCCCTCGGATCGACCTGGCGGCAGCGGCCGGCCTGGTGGTCAATCGCGGCGTGGTGGTCGATCGTCACTTGAAGACGTCCCACGCCAATATCTACGCCCTGGGCGACTGCGCCGAGGTCGACGGCCTGAACCTGCTGTACGTGATGCCGCTGATGAGCTGCGCCCGCGCCCTGGCTCAGACCCTGGCCGGCAACCCGACGGCGGTCAGCTACGGTGCCATGCCGATTACCGTCAAAACCCCGGTCTGTCCGTTGGTGGTGTCGCCGCCACCACGGGGTCGCGAAGGTGTGTGGAGCGTCGAGGGGCAGGGTGGCGACATCAAGGCCCTGTGCCGCGATGCCCAAGGACACCTGTTGGGCTATGCGCTGACCGGTACGGCGGTGATGGAAAAACTGGCGCTGAACAAGGAACTTCCAGCCCTGCTGGCGTAAATACTGGTCGTTCTGTCGCAAAAACCCTACTTTTGGTCCCACAAAGGTCGCCCTGACACTGGCGCGGTTTACGGCACCGTGCCATCCTCACTCCCGTCTGCCGCAGAGTAGAGCCTGCGGCGCCTTAGGGGTGTTCCGAAGAGAACAGCCCTGACATAAAAACAAAAAACCGTCAAAGGGGCTTCATTCATGCGTAAACCAGAACTCGCCGCCGCCATCGCGGAAAAAGCAGACCTCACCAAAGAACAAGCCAACCGCGTGCTCAACGCCATCCTCGAAGAAATCACCGGCGCCCTGCACCGCAAGGACAGCGTCACCCTGGTGGGCTTCGGCACTTTCTTGCAACGTCATCGCGGCGCACGCACTGGCAAGAACCCGCAGACCGGTGAGCCGGTAAAGATCAAGGCCAGCAACACCGTTGCGTTCAAGCCAGGCAAGAACCTGAAGGACTGCGTCAACCCATAATTGCTGCGAGTACCTCGGCCAGAGGGAAGCAAAACGGCAATCAAAAGGGCATATCGATGGATCGATATGCCCTTTTTTGTTGGTCATTGTGGCGCGAGCTTGCCCGCGATGGCGCCCATTCAATTTGCAGAAGCCTTAGGTTCTGTTAGCGCCTTCAACGCCACCACACGCTCATCGGCCGGCAATTTGCCAAGGGTTTGCACCGCCGCATAGAACCTGACCCAGTCATCGCCCTCGCGCTTGTACAGCGCCGCAAACGCCGGCACCCATTGGTCATACAAGCCGAACGGCAATAACCGCGCATTGTTCAATGGTGCGTAGACCCAGGCGTCGTAGCGTTTGTCGCCCGCCCACTGGGTATCACGCAGGTGCGCGTAATCGGCACGCAGGCGTTCGAATGCCTGGGCCTTGCGCTGGCGCATTTGCGCCGCAGGCAGGGGTTGGGCGTAGAGCTTTTCAAGGCGCTGGCGGGTATCGAGGATCAGTTGGATGAACTGCTCGCGCTGGCGCACTAGCTGACCGTTATCCGGCGTCAGGCCGCGACTGGCGCGCCATTGGCGAGTGCCCTCCTGTTCGACGAAGGTGGCGAAAGACTCGTTGAATGAGGTGTCGTCTTTCAGATAGAAGCGCTGGTGCGCCAGTTCATGGAATATCAGTGTCGCCAGGCGTTCATCGCCCCAATGCATCATCGAACTGAGGATCGGGTCGTCGAACCAGCCCAATGTCGAATAAGCCTCTACGCCGCCAATCGACACATCCATGCCTTGCAAACGCTGCAACGCTGCCTCGCCACGGGCGGCACCCTGGCTGTAGTAGCCGCGATACGCCACGCAACCGGCAATCGGAAAACAGTGGTTGTTCGCTGCCAGGGAAAACTCTGGCGTGGCGAAGACATTCCAGACCACGAACGGTCGACCGATGTCTGCGTACAGGCGATAGCTCTGGTTGTCGGGCAAGTGCAGGTGCGAACTGGCGAACGCCCGTGCTTCGCGGGCCTGGGTCAGGTGCGCGCGCAGTTGGGGATCGCGAGCCGGGTCGGCGATGACCCGGTCGATCGGCTCGCGGGCCTGCAACAACTTCAACTGGCCGCCGACGAGTTGGCGGTAATAGCCGACGCTGGAGCAACCGTTCAGTAACAAAAGCAGCAGGGCTGGAAACAAAATCCGGAAAGCACGGTCGAGTAACCGATGGCTTGATTGCGGCCTGATCAATTGGAATCACCCTGGGAAGTCTGCCCACAAGACTATCTCGCCTGCCCGGAGCTTCGCTATGCGCGTATTGATGCTGACGAGTGGCCTGTTGCTGCTGACTGGTTGTGCCGGTTTGCCTGACCCTGACCCCTCCCAGGCCTGGATCGACCTGGGAAACCGCCAGGACACCGCGTTGCAAGCGCTGGAGGTCGATGCCAAGACCTCTGTCGACCATCGTTACTTCCAAGTGCAACCCGGCAGCCACGAGTTGACGGTGCGTTATCAATTTGCCGTGGAGCCCGGCAACATTGGCCCGAATGCCGAGCCGTTGTGGCGTGATTGCCGGTTGAATGTGAAATTCAAGGACTTCAACGCCGGTCAGCGTTACCAGTTGCAGGCCGGCAGTATCGGTTTCCGACCATGGGCCAAGCTGTACGACCAGCAACGCAAAGTGGTGGGCCAAGGAATGCCGGCGGGCTGCCAGCAGAGCTGATCGGCGCTATGCTCAGTAGCTGATGCCGGGAGTTTCGCCATGGATTTTCGTGTTCTATTACCGATCTTGCTCTGTGTGAGCGGCTGCGCAACGAGCCCGCTCCCCCCAGTGGATGCGAACAAGGCGTGGATCGACTTCGCCACTCCGGCACCGGGCGGCAAGGTGTTGATGGCTGAACGCCTGGACGGTCGGCGCGTCGCGGACGGGCGGTTCTTCCAGGTTGCACCGGGCAGTCATGAACTGGAGGTGCGTTTCGATTTCGAAGTGTACAGCGGCGGTGGGTTGGGTATGCAGGCCGAGCCGCAAGAGCGGCTGTGCTACCTGATCGTGCGCTACGACCATTTCGAAGCAGGCCAGCGTTATCGCCTGGAGGCGCGCAGCCTGGCGTTCAGTCCCAGCGCGCGGCTCTACAACGCCAAGCGAGAGATCGTTGCCGAGGACCGGCAGGCCAACTGTCTCTAGCGATCATTCTTCTGATAGATGATCTTGCGGGTCCCGTTGTCGCAGCTCCCCACCACCATGTTCTGATCGTGGACTTCGTCGTTGGTGACAATCTCCAGGGTATAGGACGACACACCCTGGGCCTGGATCTTGGCTTCGATCTCGGCCTTGAGTTCTTCACACGGCTTGGGGGCCGCGAGGGTTGTTGTAGCGAATGTGCAGCCAATGACCACCAGGGCAAATCGTTTCATGCTCGACTTCCTCAATGCAGAAACCACAGACCTGCATTCGATCACAATTGCCCACGGGTAAACAGATCGCTCGTATTCAAAAGACCACAGCCCGCGCCGGGACTGTGGTCTTTTCAATTCATCAGCCCAGCAACGTCGCGTCCAGGGTGATCCTGGCGTTGAGCACCTTTGATACCGGGCACCCTTGCTTGGCCTTGTCGCTCAGTTCCCGGAATTGCTCTTGGCTGGCACCGGGAATCTTCGCCTTGAGAATCAGCTTCACTGCCGTGATGGCGAAGCCGCCCTCGACCTGGTCCAAGGTCACTTCGGCCTGGGTGTCGATACTGTCGGCCTTGAGCCCGGCGTCGCCCAGGATCGTCGAAAACGCCATGGAAAAGCAGCCCGCATGGGCCGCGCCGATCAGTTCTTCCGGGTTGGTGCCCCGGCCCCCTTCAAAACGGGCCTTGAAACCATAGGGCGCTTCGCGCAACACGCCGGTTTCCGTGGAGATGGAGCCGATACCCGTCTTCAGGTCACCTTCCCAGTGAGCCGATGCTTTCTTAACGATAGCCATGTCTGTCTCCTCAAGATCCGGCGCGAGGTTTCGCGCCAAGGTGTTTTCGTTGCTTGGGGTTGTGAGGATAGACGAGTCGAGAAAGTTCACCCTTGTCGATTAGTCGACCAATTTAGTAGGAAATTTCGTTGCTGCTATTGAAACTCGGGTATATGCCCACATTGCAGGGTACACACCCCTAGAAACGGTCGGCCTTTGCCTGCGGGAAAAGCCCGGAACGCCGTTGGAGATCCTGGCCCATGAAACAGCTGTCCGAAGTGAAGTTCTCAACCCTCGACCTGGTGCCCGTGCGCGCAGACGGCAACGCCGCACGCTCCTTGCGCAATTCCCTGGACCTGGCGCAGCACGTGGAAAAATTTGGCTACACCCGCTTCTGGGTGGCCGAGCACCACAACATGGATGGCATCGCCAGCTCCGCGACGGCGGTGCTGCTGAGCTATCTGGCGGGGGGCACTTCGAGCATTCGCGTCGGCTCCGGCGGGGTGATGTTGCCCAACCATGCGCCGTTGGTCATCGCCGAACAGTTTGGTACGTTGGAAAGCCTCTTTCCGGGGCGGATCGACCTGGGGCTGGGGCGTGCGCCCGGTTCCGACCAGATGACCGCTCGCGCCCTGCGTCGTGAGCGTTCCGGCAGCGCCGACGATTTCCCCGAGGACGTGGCCGAACTGATGCGCTACCTCGGTCCACGCACGCCGGATCAACGCATCATCGCCATGCCCGGCACCGGGACCCAGGTGCCGGTGTGGTTGTTGGGATCGAGCCTGTTCAGCGCGCAATTGGCCGGTGAACGCGGTTTGCCCTACGCGTTTGCCTCCCATTTCGCACCGCGCTACATGCATGAAGCCATTCGCGTCTACCGCAACCATTTCAAGCCATCGGCGGTGCTCGAAAAGCCCTACGTGATGCTCGGTGTACCGCTGGTGGCCGCAGACACGGACGAGCAGGCCGATTACCTGGCGACCTCGGTCTATCAACGGATCCTGGCGTTGATGCGCGGCCAGAGCCTGGTGCAGCGTCCGCCGGTCGAAACCATGAACGGTCTGTGGCTGCCCTATGAAAAAGAAGCGGTGGGCGATTTCCTCGGCCTGGCCATGGTCGGTGGCCCGCAGAAAAATCGCGCCAAGCTGCAGGTGCTGATCGAGCAGACCCAGGCCGATGAGCTGATTTTCACCAGCGACCTGTACGAACATGCCGATCGCCTGCACTCCTATGAGTTACTGGCGCAGGTCATGAAAGAAGGTTGAATCACAGCCATGAAAATCTATGGTCACCCCCATTTTTGCAATACTGATTAACGGGTGGTGTGGTTGGCTTGCTTAAATCTATCC
>NZ_JAODAB010000032.1 GCF_025336485.1 Pseudomonas citri
AGGCCGACCTGGTGAAATCAAGGCCTGCCTGACGGCAGGCCGCTACCGGCCCGAACACAAAAAATCTGACAGTCCCGAAAGAAAAGTAAGTCGCCGTCAGGGCGAAACCGCCAGTAGCCATGACCGAAGAAACGGATATACACCCCTAAGCCTAAGATAGCCCCCTGACAACCCCCCAAAACTTGTGGGAACGGTCGGACAACCCCCCAATCCTCGCCGAATTTTCCGACGAGCTCTGGCGGTTGCCAGGTGGGAAGTATTCTCGCTACCTTTTTCCCGTCGCTGCCAATTCAGCGTCCGGGCGTCGCGGCCCGCTAAAAACTTGGTAATCCATTTTCCTTTGGAGAACCTAATGAACGACAAGCCAGCGTCCCCTTCACCAACGCATGACAGCTCTTTTTACTCCAACCCAAGCTCAAAAAAACATCAAGAAGCTGCCAAGCGCGCCTTGGATTTCCATCTGTCACCTCCTGAGCCGCGACCAGAAAGCGATTCATCCTCCTCGCACATTTTCACCATCGTCGATGGTATTGATACTGAACGACTGCTGGTGAATCTCAGCGAAACCCTAGCCTCCGCCAACGCCACACTCAGCGACCTGGCCTTCGAACTCGAAGGCTCGCGCCGCCACGTCGCTTTGGGCGTGCAACAGCTGATTGAGCTGAGCCAATTGCTGGCCAACCGCGTCCTGGACGAACGGGTGCCGGTGGAGGGCTAGGGACGGGAAGGGCTACGGAGTCGAGGACTGTTTGTGGCGAGGGGATTTATCGAAACGTCGCACCGCCCCGCTGGGCTGCGTAGCGGCCCCAAAGCAACGACTCGGTCAATCTGATACACCGAGGTGCCAAGTTGGGGGCTGCTACGCAGCCCAGCGGGGATAAATCCCCTCGCCACAGGTGCAATGTAGGTCCGGCAAATGGGGGGACAGATTCCCGCTCAATCCAACCCCAGCTTCTTCAACCGATACCGCATCGAGCGAAACGACAACTTCAACCGCTGCGCCGCCGCCGTGCGGTTCCAGCGGGTTTCCTCCAGGGCCTGGAGGATGAGTTTGCGCTCGACGTCTTCCAGGTAATCCTCCAGGTTGTCGACCTGCATCAAATCCGGGCTGCCCGTGTCGGTGGCGTTGTTGCTCTCGGCCAGTCGCAGGTCCTCGGCTTCGATCTGCTGGTGTTCGCAGAGGGTGTAGGCGCGTTCGAGCATGTTCTCCAGTTCCCGCACGTTGCCTGGGAATCGGTAGTTACGCAGCGCTTCCAGGGCCTTGGGGTGGAGTTTGGCCACCGGGTTGCCGGTATTGACGGCCAGGCGCTGGAGCATGTGGTTGACCAGGGGCTCAATGTCTTCGCGGCGTTCGCGCAAGGGCGGGACACGCAGTTCAATGACGTTCAATCGATAGTAAAGATCCTGGCGAAAACGTCCGCTGGCGACTTCGGCATCCAGGTCCTTGTGGGTGGCGCAAAGAATTCGCACGTCCACCACCTCTTCCTGCTGGCCGCCCACGGCGCGTACGGCTTTTTCCTGGATTGCCCGCAGCAGCTTGACCTGCATGGCCAGGGGCAGGTCGGCTACTTCATCAAGGAACAGGGTGCCCCCGTGGGCGGCTTGGAATAGCCCCGGCTTGTCGTCGATGGCGCCGCTGAAGCTGCCTTTTCGATGGCCAAAAAACTCACTTTCCATCAGCTCACTGGGAATTGCCCCACAATTGACCGGGACAAAACCCTGGTTGGCGCGGGGGCCTTGTTCATGGATCAGCCGGGCGACCAACTCCTTGCCGCACCCTGATTCGCCGCTGATGTACACCGGCGCCTGGCTGCGGGCGAGTTTTTCGATCTGTTTGCGCACGCCGCGCATGGGGGGGGAATCGCCCAGCAGGCAGCGTTCGATCGAGGCGGCCGGAGCGGTCACCGGCGGCAGGCGCAAGGCGCTGTTGACCAGTTCCCGTAGCCGGGTCAGGTCGACCGGTTTGGTGAGGAAGTCGAAAGCGCCGGCCTTGAGGGCGTCGATGGCGGTTTCCAGGCTGCCGTAGGCGGTGATCATTGCGACTGGCAGTTGCGGGTAGCGTTGCTGGATGTGCTGCACCAGTTCCAGGCCTGTGCCGTCGGGCAGGCGCATGTCGGTCAGGCACAGCTCGAAAGCTTCGCTCGCCAGCAGGGCCTGGGCTTCGGCGAGGTTCTTGGCGCTGCGGGTGTCGAGTTTCATCCGGCCCAGGGTGATGTCCAGGAGTTCGCGGATGTCCGGTTCGTCATCGACGATCAGGATTCGTTGCCGTGAGCGATTATTCAAAGCTGTTTCCGTCCGTGAGCAAAGGTGATGCGAAAGCAACCGCCGCCTTGGCGTGGTTTGAAGTCTAGGCGGGCCTGGTTGCTTTCGCACAGCTCACGGGACAGATAGAGCCCAAGGCCGGTGCCTTGGTTGCTGGTGGTGTAGAAGGGTTCGAACAAGTGCGCTTGTTGGTCCGGTGTGACACCGGGACCGTTGTCGATAATGTCCAGTGTGGATAGCTGGCTGTGGGGGTCGATGAACAGCTTCAGCCAGGCTTCGGCCTGCTCGTGGGTCATCGCGCTGTGACGCCAGGCGTTGCGCAGCAGGTTGTCGAGCACCTGGGTCAACTGATCGGGGTCCATGAGCGTGGTGTAGTCGCCCGGGTCGATGCTCAGGTGCAGCATCGGGTGGCCGGCCGTGGTGTCCCGGGCCTGGCGCACGAATTGCTCGAGCCATGCCCGCAGGTCCAGGCGTTGGGGCGTGGTGGGTTGGCGGCGGGAGACCTGCAGCACGTTTTCGATGACGCGATTCATTCGTTGGGAGTGATCCTGGATAATCTGCGTCAGACGCCGGTCCGCGGCGTTCAGTTCCTCGGACTCACGTAGCAATTGCGCCGCATGGCTGATCGCGCCCAGCGGGTTGCGGATTTCATGGGCGATCCCGGCCGTGAGACGTCCGAGCGAGGCGAGTTTCAACTGCTGGGCCTGTTGGGAGACCTGGGCTAGGTCTTCGAGAAACACCAGGATCTGCTGGTGATCGTGGTGCCCCAGGGCAATGAAACTCGGTTGCAGGGCCAGGCCCGTGCCGCTGACGCTCAGGCTTGGCGGGCGCAGGCTGGGGTTGTTCAGCCACAATTGCAGGCGTTCGACCAGCGGCATGGCGCGGTCGTCGATGCGCTGGCCCACCAGGTCGTGCACGCCCAACAGGTGCAATGCGCTTTCGTTGGCCAGTTGCACCCGGCGGTGGCGGTCGAGCACCAGGATGCCGGTGCGCATGCGTTGCAGGATCAACGCGTTGAGCGCCTCCAGGCCGATTACCTCGCTGGCTCGTTGCTCGGCGAGTATCTCGCTGGCTTCCAGTCGCCGGGTCAGGCCCTGGACCAGTAGCGCGGCGGCAAAGCACAGCGCGCCCAAGGTGCCGGCTTGCAAGTAGCTGCTGGGACGGTTCGAATCGCTGAGCTCCAGGAAGAAACTCGAACCGACGATGCCGATGGTCGCCACGGCGGCGAGCAACAGGCCGATCCGGCTGCGTACCAACGTATTGCCGATGGCCACCGAGACGATGATCAGGTTGCCGATGGCGCTGGGGGCACCGCCCGCGACGAAGAACAGCCACGAGAGCAGCAGCACGTCGGTCAATGCCAGGCCGAACAGCCGGGCAGGACGGCGGGTGTTTTCCAGGAACACCACCAGCAGGATGTTCAGCACCAGGTACAACCAACTGCCGCTACGCAGCAGGTTGTCGTTGGCGAACTCCAGCAGACGGTTGTCCATGTTGCTGGAAATCAGCAACACCAGGGTGATGCCGATGCTCAGGCGGTACAGGTGATAGAGACGCAGCAGGCGCTGCGTCTGCTTGACGCGCGGGCTGCGGGTGTCAGCGATCACGAGGGCCTGGGCCTTGCTCGAGATGAGCCTGGCTGCAGTACCACTGTTGTTCGAGGGGGAGCGCACGGTCACGCGGCAGGTGCACGCCACAATGGGCGCAACGAACCATGGGCGGTGCATCCTGTTCCCGGGAGGACTTTGCCGTGGATGCCTTGGGCTTCACGTTGCGAAAGATCCAGATGGCAGAGGCAACTACGGCGAACAAAATCAATAGACGGAGCATGTTGGGCAGCTTTCTGGCGAGAGTTGAGGCAGTTTAGCCAAGGACTGGAGCGGCGCACAGTTCAATAGAATCCAGGTACAAAAAAGGGAGACCACCGGGTCTCCCTTTTTGCCATGCCCTGTTCTCAGTCGAACAGGCCGAAGGTCATGTAGCTGAACCAGGAGCGATCGGTGGACGTGCTCTCAGACTCCGGTTCTTCGATCACGTCGCCATTTTCATCCTTGGGCTTGAGCTCGCTCGGGATGGCTTCCTTGGCATCCTGGTACTGGCGCTGCAAGTCCTGGTTGGCGCGGGTTTCGCCCGGTGGCAGCGGCGCGCGGGACTCGATCAGGCCCAGGGTCGCCTTGCTCAGCCACGAACGGTTGTCGGCTTCGTCGACCCGTGGGGTGAACTGGCCGTCGACCAGGGACGGGTGATCGGGGTAGTTCAGCTTGAGGGTTTCCAGGCTGGTGGCCGCCAGGTCGTCCAGGTGCAGGCGCTGGTAGGCTTCGGTCATCACGGCCAGGCCGTCACCGACGGAAGGGGTTTCCTGGAAGTTTTCCACTACGTAGCGGCCGCGGTTGGCGGCGGCGACGTAGGCCTGGCGGGTCAGGTAGTAGTCCGCCACGTGGATTTCATAGGAGGCCAGCAGGTTGCGCAGGTAGATCATGCGCTGCTTGGCATCCGGCGAGTAGCGGCTGTTGGGGAAGCGGCTGGTCAGTTGGGCGAACTCGTTGTAGGAGTCGCGGGCGGCACCCGGGTCACGCTTGGTCATGTCCAGCGGCAGGAAGCGTGCCAGCAGGCCGACGTCCTGGTCGAAGGAGGTCAGGCCCTTGAGGTAGTAGGCGTAATCGACGTTCGGGTGTTGCGGATGCAGGCGAATGAAGCGCTCGGCGGCGGATTTGGCGGCTTCCGGCTCGGAGTTCTTGTAGTTGGCGTAGATCAGCTCCAGCTGGGCCTGATCGGCGTAGCGACCGAACGGATAGCGGGACTCCAGGGCCTTGAGCTTGGCGGTGGCGCTGGTGTAGCTGTTGTTGTCCAGGTCGTTCTGCGCCTGTTGGTACAGTTCGACTTCGCTCAGGTTTTCGTCTACGACTTCCTTCGATGAGCAAGCGGCGGTCAATGCGAGGATGGCGATCAGCAGCAGGTGTTTCACTTGCATGGCGGCTTGCGTCCCTATGACGGCCGCTGTCTTGGGCGGGGCCGTCCTGTTATGATGAGCGCCCCGTTGAAAAGCCTCGGGGCAAAAGACGCCGTATTTAACCACAAGCGCGCAGCCGAAACCAAAGGCTGTGCCGACGCCCAGTCCGAGCATGTCCGATAAAATAGAACTTCGCGCAGAGGTGCCGTCCGAATTGGGCGGCCAACGCCTCGATCAAGTCGCCGCCCAACTCTTCGCCGAGCATTCGCGCTCGCGCCTTTCCGCCTGGATCAAGGACGGTCGCCTGACGGTGGATGGGGCGGTGATCCGCCCGCGCGACATCGTCCACGGCGGTGCCGTCCTCGAGCTGACTGCCGAGCAGGAGGCCCAGGGTGAATGGGTGGCCCAGGACATCGCCCTGGACATCGTCTATGAAGACGACGACATCCTGGTGATCAACAAACCGGCGGGCCTGGTGGTGCATCCGGCGGCGGGTCATGCCGATGGCACCCTGCTCAATGCCTTGCTGCACCATGTGCCGGACATCATCAATGTGCCACGCGCCGGTATCGTGCATCGCCTGGACAAGGACACCACCGGCCTGATGGTGGTGGCCAAGACCATCCAGGCGCAGACACAACTGGTGGCCCAGCTGCAAAGCCGCAGCGTCAGCCGGATCTATGAATGCATCGTCATCGGCGTGGTGACCGCCGGCGGCAAGATCAACGCACCGATCGGCCGTCACGGCCAGCAGCGCCAGCGCATGGCGGTGATGGAAGGCGGCAAGCAGGCAGTCAGCCATTACCGCGTGCTCGAACGCTTCCGCTCCCATACGCATGTGCGGGTCAAGCTGGAGACCGGCCGCACCCACCAGATTCGCGTACACATGGCCCACATCAACTTCCCGTTGGTCGGCGACCCGGCTTACGGTGGTCGCTTCCGCATTCCGCCGGCGGCCAGCGCGACGATGGTCGAGTCCCTGAAGAACTTCCCGCGCCAGGCACTGCATGCGCGTTTTCTGGAGTTGGACCACCCGACCACCGGTAAACGCATGAGCTGGGAGTCCCCCTTGCCGGATGATTTCGTCTGGCTGTTGACGCTGCTCAAGCAGGACCGCGAGGCGTTCATCGGATGACGAACTGGCTGATACCCGACTGGCCCGCGCCGGCACGGGTCAAGGCCTGCGTCACCACCCGTGCGGGCGGCGTCAGCGTGGCGCCGTTCGACAGCCTCAACCTGGGCGATCACGTCGACGACGACCCGGCGGCCGTTGCCGAGAATCGTCGCCGCCTCACCGATCAATTCGCCATCGCACCGGCCTGGTTGCAGCAGGTCCATGGCATTGCCGTGGTCGAAGCCGATCCGACCCGTGTGGCGACGGCCGACGCCAGTTGGACGGCCACGCCGGGCATCGCTTGTACGGCCATGACCGCCGATTGCCTGCCCGTGCTGTTCTGCAATCGCGCCGGCACCCGCGTTGCCGCGGCCCACGCCGGTTGGCGTGGGCTGGCGAACGGCGTGCTGGAGGCCACCCTCGACAGTCTCCAGGTGCCCGCCGATGAAGTCCTCGCCTGGTTGGGCCCGGCCATCGGTCCGCAAGCCTTCGAAGTCGGGCCGGAGGTGCGCCAGGCGTTCGTCGCGCACCTGCCCCAGGCTTCACAGGCGTTTGTGCCCAGCCACAACGCGGGCAAGTTCCTCGCCGACATTTACCAATTGGCCCGCCTGCGACTGGCGGCGCGCGGTGTCACGGCGGTCTACGGTGGCGGCCTGTGTACCGTGACCGACCCGCGCTTCTTTTCCTACCGACGCAACCCGCGCACCGGTCGTTTTGCCTCCCTGGTCTGGATCGCCTGACTTTCCTGATCTGCATCAAGCGCTGGCTGCTTGAATCTTCCAGAATCGTCCGCATCTATAGCGGTATCTGGCAGGTTTCTTCATTCAGGATGGTTTCAGGTCCGGCCTGCCCAAAAGGAAGGTGACCCATGCGTATTGATCGTTTAACCAGCAAATTGCAGTTAGCTCTGTCCGATGCCCAATCGTTGGCCGTCGGCATGGACCATCCCGGTATCGAGCCGGCGCATTTGATGCAGGCCATGCTGGAACAGCAGGGTGGCTCCATCAAGCCGCTGCTGATGCAGGTGGGCTTTGACGTCAACAGCCTGCGCAAAGAGCTGGCCAAAGAGCTCGACCAGTTGCCCAAGATCCAGAATCCGACCGGTGACGTGAACATGTCCCAGGATCTGGCGCGGCTGCTCAACCAGGCCGATCGCCTGGCCCAGCAGAAGGGTGACCAGTTCATTTCCAGCGAGCTGGTGCTGCTCGCCGCCATGGACGAGAACAGCAAGCTCGGCAAATTGTTGCTCCGCCAGGGCGTGAGCAAGAAAGCCCTGGAAAATGCCATCAATAACCTGCGTGGCGGCGAAGCGGTGAACGACGCCAACCACGAGGAATCGCGCCAGGCCCTGGACAAGTACACCGTCGACCTGACCAAGCGGGCCGAGGACGGCAAGCTCGATCCGGTGATCGGTCGTGACGACGAAATCCGCCGCACGATCCAGGTGCTGCAACGTCGTACCAAGAACAACCCGGTGCTGATCGGTGAACCCGGCGTGGGTAAAACCGCCATCGCCGAGGGTCTGGCCCAGCGCATCATCAACGGTGAAGTACCCGATGGCCTCAAGGGCAAGCGGTTGTTGTCCCTGGACATGGGCGCGCTGATTGCCGGTGCCAAGTACCGGGGCGAATTCGAAGAGCGGCTAAAAGCCTTGCTCAACGAACTGTCGAAGCAGGAAGGGCAGATCATCCTGTTCATCGACGAACTGCACACCATGGTCGGCGCGGGCAAGGGCGAAGGTTCGATGGACGCCGGCAACATGCTCAAGCCGGCGCTGGCCCGTGGTGAGTTGCACTGCGTAGGTGCGACCACGCTCAACGAATACCGCCAGTACATCGAGAAAGACGCGGCCCTGGAGCGGCGCTTCCAGAAAGTCCTGGTGGACGAGCCGAGCGAAGAGGACACCATCGCGATCCTGCGTGGCCTTAAAGAACGCTACGAAGTCCACCACAAGGTGGCGATTACCGATGGCGCGATCATCGCGGCGGCCAAGCTCAGCCATCGCTACATCACTGACCGGCAGTTGCCGGACAAGGCCATCGACCTGATCGACGAGGCCGCCAGCCGCATTCGCATGGAAATCGACTCCAAGCCCGAAGTGCTCGATCGCCTGGAGCGTCGCTTGATTCAGCTCAAGGTCGAATCCCAGGCCCTGAAGAAAGAAAGCGACGACGCGGCGAAGAAACGCCTGGAGAAGTTGCAGGAGGAGATCACCCGTCACGAGCGCGAATATTCCGATCTTGAAGAGATCTGGAACTCGGAAAAGGCTGAAGTCCAGGGCTCGGCGCAGATCCAGCAAAAGATCGAGCAGTCCCGCCAGGAACTGGAAGCGGCCCGTCGTAAAGGCGACCTCAACCGCATGGCCGAGCTGCAATACGGGGTGATCCCGGACCTGGAGCGCAGCCTGCAAATGGTCGACCAGCACGGCAAGAGCGAAAACCAGTTGTTGCGCAGCAAGGTCACCGAGGAAGAAATCGCCGAGGTGGTTTCCAAGTGGACCGGTATTCCGGTGTCGAAAATGCTGGAAGGCGAGCGCGACAAGCTGCTGAAAATGGAAAAACTGCTGCACCAGCGCGTGATTGGCCAGGAGGAAGCCGTTGTGGCGGTGTCCAACGCCGTGCGCCGCTCCCGCGCCGGGTTGTCGGACCCGAATCGTCCAAGCGGCTCGTTCATGTTCCTTGGCCCGACCGGTGTGGGCAAGACCGAGTTGTGCAAGGCGCTCGCCGAGTTCCTCTTCGACACCGAAGAGGCGATGGTGCGCATCGACATGTCCGAGTTCATGGAGAAGCATTCGGTGGCGCGGCTGATTGGCGCCCCTCCGGGTTACGTCGGTTACGAAGAGGGTGGCTACCTGACGGAAGCCGTGCGGCGCAAACCGTACTCGGTGATCCTGCTCGATGAGGTCGAGAAGGCCCACCCGGATGTGTTCAACATCCTGCTGCAAGTGCTGGAGGATGGTCGCCTGACTGACAGTCATGGACGCACGGTGGATTTCCGCAATACGGTGATCGTGATGACCTCCAACCTGGGCTCGGCGCAGATCCAGGAACTGATAGGCGACCGCGAGGCGCAACGTGCAGCGGTGATGGACGCGATTTCCACGCATTTCCGGCCGGAGTTCATCAACCGGGTCGACGAAGTGGTGATCTTCGAGCCGTTGGCCCGCGACCAGATCGCCGGTATCACCGAGATCCAGCTGGGCCGCCTGCGCAGCCGCCTCACTGAGCGTGAGCTGAAGTTGCAGTTGAGCGACGAGGCCTTGGACAAGCTGATTGCCGTGGGGTACGACCCGGTCTATGGCGCACGGCCACTCAAGCGTGCGATCCAGCGTTGGATCGAGAACCCATTGGCGCAGTTGATCCTGTCCGGCCGCTTCATGCCGGGCGAGACTGTGACCGGCACTGTGGAGAACGATGAGATCGTCTTCATCTGAGTCGATTGCGGGGCTGTTGTGGCGAGGGAGCTTGTTCCCTCGCCGCTGTTTTTGATCGTTTCGGATTCATAAGGTATTTGCCGGCGCGATCATTTTTTTCATCAGGCCGTTGAACTCAAAGGAAAAGGCTTGTAAAGTGCGCCCCGCAGTCAGTCACCCCAAGGGTTACTTCTCACTGGGAAGGAATCCAAAATAAGTTGCAAATCATTGTCTTGAAAGCAATTTAGGGGGTTGACAGCGGTTTTGAAGATTGTAGAATAGCGCGCCTCAGACACACGAACGCAGCGATGCGAACGAGTCGAAGAGGTTGAAGCGAGATTCGATCAAGCTTCAATGTTGTAACTTGAAATATCAGTTCCGTGATAGCTCAGTCGGTAGAGCAAATGACTGTTAATCATTGGGTCCCAGGTTCGAGTCCTGGTCACGGAGCCATTTCAATCGGGGTATAGCGCAGTCCGGTAGCGCGCCTGCTTTGGGAGCAGGATGTCAGGAGTTCGAATCCCCTTACCCCGACCATTTTTGGGTCGTTAGCTCAGTTGGTAGAGCAGTTGGCTTTTAACCAATTGGTCGTAGGTTCGAGTCCCACACGACCCACCATTTTTGAAACCAGTTCGCTGGAATCGAATCTTAAGATCAGAGGCCAAAAGCGCTGATCGAGAAGGCGACTTGCGAAGGTCGCCTTTTTTTTACCGGGGTATAGCGCAGTCCGGTAGCGCGCCTGCTTTGGGAGCAGGATGTCAGGAGTTCGAATCCCCTTACCCCGACCATATTGAAAATCCCCGTATCGAAAGATACGGGGATTTTTTTTGCCTGCGAAAAAATCAAATAGTCTTAAGTCATCGTACAAGTTGCCGATAACCCGCCGACAGGGGCATGGACCGACCACCCCAACTTCAGGCCAAACAATAAAAAAGGCACTCGTTATGTACCTTCGTCAGCTGAATATAGCCCCCCGTGCCGCGCTGGGCTTTGCCGTGATTGCCTTGCTGGTGGCATTGCTCGGGGTGTTTGCGTTGGGGCAGATGTCGAGCATTCGCGACAGCGAAGTCGCGGTGGAGTCCCAATGGCTGCCCAGCATTCGCGGCGGTGATGAGATTCGGGAGCTGATGTTGCGCATCCGCACGATTTCCCTGCGCATGGCCCTGGACCAGGACCCCAAGAACATCCCGGTGTATCGCGGGCAGATGGACACGCGCGATAAAGAGCTGAGCGAAAAAATTTCCAGCTACGACAAGCTGGTCGTCACGCCTGAAGGCAAGGCCCTTTATGACCAGTTCAAACAGACCTTCGCCGCTTACCGTACAGGTATCGCGCAATCGTTCACCCTGGCGGAGCAGGGGCGTCGTGACGATCTGATCAAGCTGTTGCTGGTGGACATGAAGACCGTCGTGGATGGTTCCGGCAAGCAGCTCAACGACCTCGCCGAGTTGTTTTCCAAGCAGGTGTCCCTCGAAAGCCAGAAGTCCCAGGAGCACTACGCCAATTCCAGGATGATCGTCAGCCTGTTCATCGTGCTTGCCGCCCTGGCGACGGTAGCCCTGGCGATGTTGCTGACCCGCAGTATCGTCAAGCCCCTGGGCGAGGCGTTGAATGCTGCGCAAAACGTTGCCCGTGGTGACTTGACTCGGTCGATCGAGACCCATGGCAACGACGAAGTGAGCCGCTTGCTCGAGGCATTGGCGGCGATGCAGCGGAACCTGCGTGAGACCCTGCAGGGCATCAGTGGCTCGGCCACGCGGCTGGCCACCGCGGCCGATGAGTTGAACGCCGTCACGCTCGACAGCACCCATAGCCTGCAACAGCAGAACAACGAAATTGAACAGGCCGCCACTGCCGTCACTGAAATGACCACCGCGGTGGAAGAAGTCGCGCGCAATGCCGTGTCCACCTCTGACGCCACGCGTCAGTCCAGCGCCTCGGCGTCGCTGGGGCAGGAACGCGTCAGCGATACGGTCGACGCCATCGGCGCCCTGGCCAGCGATGTGCAGATAACCGGCGGCCTGGTGCAATCACTGGCCAATCAGTCGCAGGACATCGGCAAGGTATTGGATGTGATCCGGGCCATCGCCGAGCAGACCAATCTGCTGGCGCTCAATGCCGCCATCGAAGCGGCTCGCGCCGGCGAAAGCGGTCGCGGGTTTGCGGTGGTGGCGGACGAAGTGCGGGCGCTGGCTTATCGTACCCAGCAATCGACCCAGGAAATCGAGCAAATGGTCCAGGGCATGCGCAGCGGTGCGACCCAGGCACTGGACTCCATGCAAGCCAGCTCCAGTCGCGCAGTCAGTACCCTGGCATTGGCTGAGCGGGCAGGGGAGGCGCTACAGACCATCACGGCGTCGGTCAACGAAATCCACGAACGTAACCTGGTGATTGCCAGTGCCGCCGAAGAACAGGCGCAAGTGGCCCGCGAGGTGGATCGCAACCTGGTGAACATCCGTGATTTGTCCGTGCGCTCGGCCACCGGCGCGGACCAGACCAGCGCCTCCAGCCATGAGCTGTCGCAACTGGCGAACTCGTTGCGCACGATGGTGCAGCGGTTTCAGGTTTGATTGCGCAGGATCATTCAAGGTCGATATGACTGATCCCGCGCAATCGTCAGCGGTCACCCTTAGTGCAGCTTCAGCCGAGGCTCGGTCCCCCGACCGATCTTGCTGCCCAGCATCAGCATCGCCGTGCGGAATACCCCGTACAGCGCCATCTGGTGCATGCGGTACAGCGACACGTAGAACATCCGCGCCAGCCAGCCTTCAAGCATGACACTGCCAGTCAGGTTGCCCATCAGGTTGCCCACCGCCGAGAAGCGCGACAGCGAGATCAGCGAGCCGTAGTCGGTGTATTTGTATGCGGGCAGGGCCTTGCCTTCGATCCGCAGTTTCAAGGATCTGGCTAGCAGCGATGCCTGCTGATGCGCGGCCTGGGCGCGGGGTGGCACGTTGCGTTCGCTGCCGGGTTGCGGACAGGCGGCGCAGTCGCCAAAGGCGAAGATGTTCTCGTCGCGGGTGGTTTGCAACGTCGGCAGCACGTGCAACTGGTTGATCCGGTTGGTCTCCAGCCCGTCGATGTCCTTGAGGAAGCCCGGTGCGCGAATCCCGGCAGCCCAGACTTTCAGGCTCGCGTCGATCACCTTGCCCTCGGCGGTGATCAGGCTGTCGGCGGTCACCTGGGCGACGGCCGCGTTGGTCATGACATTGACCCCGAGTTTCTCCAAGGTCTTGTGCACGGGCCCGCCGATGCGCTCGGGCAATGCCGGCAGCACGCGTGGCCCGGCTTCGATCAGGGTGATGTGCATGTTTTCCGGCTTGATCCGGTCCAGGCCGTAGGCCGCCAACTCGTGGGCGGCGTTATGCAGCTCTGCCGCCAGTTCGACACCGGTCGCACCGGCACCGACGATGGCCACGCTGATGCGCTCCTGGGCGTCGGCTTGGCCGGCGTGGGCCCGCAGGTAATGGTTGAGCAACTGCTGATGGAAGCGCTCGGCCTGCTTGCGGGTGTCGAGGAACAGGCAATGCTGCGCCGCGCCTTCGGTGCCGAAATCATTGGTGGTGCTGCCGACGGCAATCACCAGGGTGTCGTAGCCCAGTTCCCGGGCGGGTAACAGCTCGACGCCCGCTTCGTCGTAGGTGGCCGCCAGTTGGATTCTCTTGCTCTCGCGATCCAGGCCACTCATGCGCCCGAGCTGGAACTCGAAGTGGTTCCATTTCGCTTGGGCGACGTAGTTGAGTTCGTCTTCGGAGGAGTTCAGGGAACCAGCGGCCACTTCATGCAGCAGGGGTTTCCAGATGTGGGTCAGGTTCGCGTCGACCAGCATTATGCTGGCCGTGCCACGCTTGCCCAGAGTCTTACCCAGGCGGGTAGCCAACTCCAGGCCGCCGGCGCCGCCGCCGACGATGACAATACGGTGAGTCATGGGGATATCTCGCAAGGCTAAAGGAAATCGGTGCCGTTACCCGCGCGAGCTTCATTGTGGTGTCTCGCAAACACTGGCTCATAGCGTCAGGTAACTGATCAGTCGGCTCAACAGGCCCAGGCCGATGGTCACGGCCAGTACCACCACCAGGAGCATCCACGGCCGGAAAGGCCGGCGCTCGACTCGGTGCTGGGACAGTTGCAGGTACTCTTCGACATGCTTCTGGTCTTCTGGGTTCAGGCGGCTGGTCATAAAGGCCTCGTCAGGTAGACGTTGCGAAATGTGTAGACGTTACAGTGTCCACGGTCTGGCATCGCGAGCTGCGCTATCACAGGCTGATTCCGACATCGAAGACAATGCTGCGTCCCAGGTTGCTGCGCAAAAAGTCCGGCGCATCGGGGTGGGCGAACAGCACCCGGGCGAAGGTCGGGCCCACCAGAGACAGCGAGCGCCAACCCTGGCGCAAATATTCGGTGGGCGGTGGAAAGTGGCTGTTGAGGTCCAGCACTTCACGCTTGAGGCTGGCGAAGGCGATGATATCCAGGTCTCCCAGGTCCATGCCGCGCTCGGTGTAGTTATGGGCTTTCTTGCGCAGGGTAGGGGCCAGGCGGAGCAGGAACTCATTGGCCGGGATCCGCCGGGGCTTGGCTTCGCGGCGCACCAGTTGGCTCAAGGAGAACGCGCTGCGACGGCGTTGCAGTTCGTCGCGCCATTCGTCGTTGAGCCGACGCCCTTCGTCGAGGACAAAAAACACTTCGAAATTGGCATCGCGAAACAGCACGTCCGGCGGTTCTCCCGCCGGGGTGAACTCGTCGGCGCGATAGGGTACGTTCAATCCTTGCAGCAGCCGCTGGCAGACCCAACGCTCACGCTCCCATTTGCGGGCATTGGAGAGGAAGGCGTTGGCTTGCTCGGCCGCGATGGTCAGCAGGCGTAAATAATCGGAATCATCCATGCACCCAAGCTTAGCGTTCAATTGCGACAAGCTGGAAGCGTTGCGTTGATTAATGGATTTTTATAGTGGGATGTAGACTCTTGGCTTGAATTGACTGTGGCAACGGCCGCGAAAGGAGTAGCCCCATGATCGGTGCAGAACTGCTCTCACCGCAGACCCTGGCGGCCGGCTGGCTGATTTACGTGCCGGTGTCGGTCTGGGCCGTGTCGCGGGCGCCGTGGGTCGAATTGTTCACCGACAGCCGTCGCCAGCACCTGCTGTTCGGTACGGTGCTGGCATTGTTCCTACTGTGGTTGGTGCGACGGGACTTCGATACCGGTGTTTCGTATCACTTCATCGGCATGACCGCCGTGACGCTGCTGCTGGACTGGCCGCTGGCGATCCTCGGCGGGCTTTTCGCCCAGCTTGCCCTGGTGTTGCTGGGGCGTCAGGACCTGACGGCGGTGGGCGTCAACGGCGTGTTGTTGATTGTGTTGCCAGTGCTGGTCACCGAATGCTGCGCGATCCTGGTCGAGCGTGCCCAACCGCGCAATCTGTTTGTGTATATCTTCTGTTCCGGGTTTCTCGCCGCCGCGTTGTCGGCGCTGGCGTGCCTGCTGCTGGGGCTCGGGCTGCTGTGGTACGACGGGCTGTTCGCCATGCCGTTCTGGCTCGAGGACTTCATCGGTTACCTCTGGCTGATCATATTTCCCGAAGCTTTCATCAACGGCATGATAGTCAGTGCATTGGTGGTGTTCAGTCCGGAATGGCTGGAAACTTTCAACCGCACGCGCTATCTGTCGGCGCCCTGGAACGATGACGACGAGCCTTGATTCACGTCAAGGCTGCGCTAGCACGTGCCCTGCATGCTTTGGAAAATTTCCAGGAGCACGACCATGAGTGTTTATGAGTGGGCAAGACAAGAGATCAGGCGCAGCCAGGACCTGGCCATGGAAATCGGCTTCGACCCGGGCCTGAGCCTACGGGCCTTGCTCAGTGCCATCGTGCAGCAGAGCAAGGATGTGCGCAGTGCTGAAGACCTGGCCGACGAGTTGAGTTTCCTGGCGGAGAACCTCGACGATCGACAAGATTACGGTTTCATGCGGCCTTAGGTTTGTACGATTTTCGTACAAACCCTAGTGATGCGAGCGAGGGTTGAAGTCCTCGCTGAACAACTCGTCCTCGGCCTCGGGGGCGACCGGGATCTTGTGTTCTTCCGAAGCCCAGGCGCCCAGGTCGATCAGTTTGCAGCGATCGGAACAGAACGGCCGGAATTTGCTCTGCGGGCCCCATTCGACGGGGGCGCCACAGGTCGGGCAATCAACGGTTGGGGTTTGGCTCATGACTGGCCTCCACGCAAAGTAAGGTAAAAGTGATGCAGGCGCTCGACCTCGCTGTGCAACCAGGCGAGGTCGCGGTCGTTGACCACCACGTCGTCGGCGTGGCTCAGGCGATCCTGGCGGCTGGATTGGGCCTTCAGGATTGCCTGGACCTGCTGCTCGCTGGTCTGGTCACGCTGTAAGGTACGTTCTATCTGCAAGTGTTCCGGCGCATCGATCACCAGGATTCGCTGGGTCATGGCGTATTGTCCTGACTCGATCAACAGCGGCGAAACCAGGATGGCGTAGGGCGATTGTGCCTGGGCCAGGTGGTGGGCGATTTCCTCGGCGATCAATGGGTGCAACAGCGCCTCGAGCCAGCGGCGTTCCTCGGTATTTTCGAAGATCAGCTTGCGCAGGGCTGCGCGGTCCAGGGCTCCGTTGGCCTGCAATACACCGGGTCCGAAGTGCTCGGCGATCTTCGCCAGCGCCGGACGCCCCGGTTCGACCACCCAACGCGAGGCGTGATCGGCATCGACCACGGGCACGCCGAGGTCGATGAAGTGTTGCGCCGCCGCGCTCTTGCCACTGCCGATGCCTCCGGTGAGGCCGAGAATCCAGGTTTTTTTCACAGGGTCATTCATAGAGAAAGTCATAGGAAATCGACATCAGAAACCGAGAGACTGCCAATAGAAGTCGGTTATTTGACCACCCCAGAGCAACGCAATCCAGCCGGCAATTGCCAGATAAGGTCCGAAGGGGATCTGCGTGGACGTCGGGGCCTCGCGCAGGCGCAGCACGATGACCCCGACCACGGACCCCACCAGCGAAGACAACAGCAACGTCAACGGCAGGACTTGCCAACCGCCCCAGGCCCCCAGCATCGCCAGCAGCTTGAAATCCCCATAGCCCATGCCTTCCTTGCCGGTGAGCAGCTTGAACACCCAAAACACTGACCACAGGGCCAGGTAGCCGGCCACGGCACCCCACATCGCCTGGTTCAAGGAAACGAACAGGCCGAAGCTGTTGATGATCAGGCCTAGCCACAACAACGGCAGCACCAGGGTATCGGGCAGCAATTGATGCTCGACGTCGATCAGGCTCATGCCCAGCAGGCCCCAGGTCAATATCATCACCATCAGCGCCTGCCAGCCGAAGCCGAAATGCCAGGCGACGAAGGCCGATAATGCACCGCAGGCCAATTCGGTCAGGGGGTAGCGCCTGCCAATGGGCGCGGTGCAGCTCGAACAGCGACCGCGCAACAGCAGGTAGCTGAGCAGCGGGATGTTCTCCCAGGCGCGGATGCGGTGCCCGCAGTGCGGGCATTGCGAATGGGGCAACATCAGGTTGTACACCGGTCCCGGGGCTTCGGCCGGCAGGCCCAGCAGGTCATGGGCTTGCAGGCGCCATTCGCGGGCGAGCATCTTGGGCAAGCGCCACACCAGCACGTTGAGGAAACTGCCGATGATCAATCCGAGCAACAAGGCGGTCAGCGTGAAGGCCAGGGGATAAAGCGCGAAGAATTCGCTCAGGGGCATGTCAGATCGCCGAGCCGAGTTGGAAGATGGGCAGGTACATGGCAACCACCAGGCCGCCGACGACCACCCCCAGGATCACCATGATGAACGGTTCCATCAGGCTGGTGAGGCTGTCCACCAGATTATCCACCTCGACCTCGTAGAAGCTCGCCACCTTGTCGAGCATGTCGTCCAGCGCGCCGGACTCCTCGCCGATGGCGGTCATCTGGACTGCCAGGTTGGGAAAGATGCCAGACGCACGCATGGAAAAATTCAGTTGCATGCCGGTCGAGACGTCCTGGCGGATACGTTGCACCGCCTGTTTGAACACCACGTTGCCGGTGGCGCCCGACACCGATTCCAGGGCTTCCACCAGCGGTACGCCGGCCGCGAAAGTCGTGGACAGCGTGCGGGCGTAGCGGGCCACGGCGGATTTGTACATCAGGGCACCGACCAGCGGCAGCTTGAGCAACCATTTATCCCGCCAGTCACGAAAGGCCTGGGAGCGCTTGAGTGCGTATTTCACCGCAAAAAAACCACCGACCAGACCGCCCAGCAGCATCCACCACCATTGCTGCATGAACTTCGACAGGCCGATGACCATCACCGTGAATGCCGGCAATTCTGCGCCGAACCCGGAGAACACCGACTCGAACTGCGGCACCACCTTGACCAGCAGGATGCCCGTGACCACGGCCGCGACGACAATCACGGCTGCCGGGTAGGTCATGGCTTTCTTGATCTTGGCCTTGAGCGCTTCGCTCTTTTCCTTGTAGGTCGCGACCCGGTCCAGCAGCGTGTCCAGGGCACCGGCCTGTTCGCCGGCATCCACGAGGTTGCAGTACAGCTCGTCGAAATACTGCGGGCTCTTGCGCAGCGAAGCGGCGAAGCTGTTGCCGGCGGCGACTTCCTGCTTCACTTCATCCACCAGCTTGCGCATGTTGGCGTTGTCGAAGCCTTCGCCAATGATGTCGAAGGCCTGTAACAGGGGAACGCCCGCCTTGAGCATCGTCGCCATCTGGCGGGTGAAGAGGGCAATGTCCAGGGGCTTGATGCGCTTGCCCTTGCTGAAGATCGAGGTGGATTTCTTGCGGACTTTGCCTGGGTTGATGCCTTGCTTGCGCAGTTGTGCCTTGACCAGCGCCGGGCTTTGGCCCGTCAGCTCGCCGGTCATTTTCGTGCCTTTGCGGTCCTTGCCTTCCCAAGTGTAGACATCGGTTTTTACTGCCTTGACCGCCATGTTCAATCCTTGGTGACCCGGTTGATTTCTTCGAGACTGGTGACGCCCTGCATCACTTTGAGCAGCCCCGAGGCGCGCAGGTCATTGAAACCGTCCTTGCGCATTTGCAGGTCGATTTCCAGCGAGTTGCCTTCGGCCATGATCAACCGTTGCAGCTCGGGTGTGTTCTTGACCACCTCGTAGACCCCCGTGCGTCCCTTGTAGCCATGGTTGCATTGTTCGCAACCGACCGGCTCATAGATCGTGAAGGCGCCGATGCGTTCCCGGGGAAAGCCTTCCTTGAGCAGTGTTTCCGGCGCAAGCTCGATCGCCCTCTTGCAATGGTTGCACAACTTGCGTGCCAGCCGCTGGGCGATGATCAGATGCACGGCGGTGGCGATGTTGAAGCCGGGAATGCCCATGTTCTGCAGACGGATCAAGGTTTCGGCGGCGCTGTTGGTGTGCAGGGTGGAGAGTACCAGGTGGCCGGTCTGGGCGGCCTTGATGGCGATTTCGGCGGTTTCCAGGTCGCGGATCTCGCCGACCATGATCACGTCCGGGTCCTGGCGCAGGAACGAGCGCAGGGCCTGGGCGAAATCCAGCCCTTGGCGCGGGTTCACGTTGACCTGGTTGATGCCTTCCATGTTGATTTCCACTGGGTCTTCGGCGGTGGAAATATTGATGTCCACGGTGTTGAGGATGTTCAGCCCGGTGTAGAGCGAAACGGTCTTGCCCGAGCCGGTCGGCCCGGTCACCAGGATCAGGCCCTGGGGTTGTTTGAGGGCGGCCAGGTACAGCTCTTTCTGGTCCGGCTCGTAGCCCAGGGCATCGATGCCCATCTGCGCGCTGGACGGGTCGAGGATCCGGATCACCACTTTTTCGCCCCACAGCGTGGGCAGGGTGTTGACCCGGAAGTCGATGGACTTGGTCTTTGACAGGCGCATTTTCAGCCGGCCGTCCTGGGGTTTGCGCCGCTCGGAAATATCCAGGTTGGCCATGACTTTCAGGCGCGCGGCAATTCGGTTGGCCAACTGGATCGGTGGCTTGGCCACCTCCCGCAGCATGCCGTCGGTGCGCACCCGGACACGGTAGCTTTTTTCATAGGGTTCGAAATGCAGGTCGGAGGAGCCGCCCCTGATCGCGTCCAGCAGCATCTTGTTGACGAACCGCACCACGGGTGCGTCGTCGCTGTCATGGCCGGCGATGCTGTCTTGCTTGTGGTCGTCGGCCGATTCGATGTCCAGGCCATCGAGGTCGACATCGCCCATGCCCTCCAGGCCGGTGCTGCTGGATTCGAAGAACCGGTCGATGGCGTCGCTGAGCTTGTCGTCTTCCACCAGGATGGCTTCGGTGGTCAGCCCGGTGCTGAACTGGATGTCATTGATGGCTTGGTGATTGGTTGGGTCGGAGATGCCGATGAACAGCTTGTTGCCGCGTCGCCACAACGGCAGGGCGTGATGCTGGCGCACCAGTTTCTCGCTGACCAGGCCAGCCGGCTGGCTGTCTTTGTCCAAGCTGTTGAGGTCCAGCAGGGCGACGCCAAAATGTTCCGAAGCGATTTCCGCCACCTGGCGACTCTGGACCAGTCTGTTCTGTACCAGGTAGCTGACCAGGGGCATGCGATTTCGCTGGGCCTGTTGATGGGCCTGCTGGGCATTTTGCTCGGTGATCAGTTCGGCCAGCACCAGTTGCTTGGTCAGGCCGCTGAGGGCGATGTCATTCATGGAAATACCCGACGCAGACAGTTCATGACTTATAGCCTAGTCAAGCATCGTCGCCAAACCAGCGGGGCAGGGTGACAAAAAATGTCAGATAGTGCGGTTGTTGAGGCTCCCCTGGCGGGCCTTCGCCCCGCGAAACCCTTTGCTGGTGGGCCCGAGGTGGTTGGCATGTGCCGTGCTATGGCTGATTCAGGACATGAGATTCCGCCTCATGCTATGGAGATGACTATGAGCAAGCAGAATGGTTTTACCTTGATCGAGCTGCTGATCGTCGTGGCGATCATCGGCAT
This sequence comes from Pseudomonas citri, assembly GCF_025336485.1. GTDB lineage: Bacteria > Pseudomonadota > Gammaproteobacteria > Pseudomonadales > Pseudomonadaceae > Aquipseudomonas > Aquipseudomonas citri. The sequence goes on from NZ_JAODAB010000032.1 coordinate 20,667, forward strand.
CCTGGCGACGTTTGCGTTGCCACAATATTCCAAGTATCAGGCGCGGGCCAAGGCCACGGCGGGACTGGGGGAGATCACCGCAATGAAGGTGCCTTACGAAGATATGATGAATCAGGGGACCGATCCCACTTTGACCAACATGGGCGTCACTTCGCCCACCAGTAACTGCACAGTTGCAGTTACTGGTACCGCTTCGGCGGGGACAGGCACCATCGTCTGTACGCTGCTGAAAGCCCCGGCTGCTGTGGTGGGCAAGACGATCACGCTCAGTCGTGATGCCACTGGGGTGTGGACATGTGCATCCACTGCCGCCAAGGAGTACCTGCCGGCTGGTTGTCCTGGCGTTTAACGGGGCTGGCTCCCGCTTGAAGGCAGTGCTTCTTGCGGGAGCAAGCGTCCGGTTTCCCGAAAGCCTTCGCAATTCAAACGCTTAGGGGAAAGGTCCAAACCCGCAAGTTGCATGTCCAAAATCCCCCGGTCTTGCATTTTGCATGATCGTGGAAACTGCCGTTTCGTTTAACTATTTGATTAACATGAAGTTATTAAATACTTAAAAATTGGCACAGCCTTCGCACCACTCCTGATACCCCTGCCGGGATGCACGTCCGGCAGTTTCTGAGCAAAACAGGAGTTACTCGTATGAAGAAGTTCGCTATCACTGCTGCTGCTGTTACCGCACTGACCTTGACCATGGCTAACGCATTTGCCGAGACTGCTCAAGCGACCCAGGCTCCAATGACGCTGGCTGCCGGTGAAGTGACCAAAGCCAAGGAAGAAACCAAGGACACCTGGATCACCACCAAGGTCAAAGCTGACCTGGTCACCGAAAAAGGCATCCCAGGCACCGATATCAAAGTTGAAACCAACAAGGGTGTTGTGTCCCTGTCTTCCAATGTGGCCGTGACCAAGACACAAAAGGAAACCGCTGTCGCCATCGCGAAGAAAATCAAAGGTGTACAAGCCGTATCGGCTGATGGCCTGAAGACCGAATAAGGCCAAGACTTCTCGCCTGGACCCGGGAGAAGGCGCGGCAAGCGGGCTGAGTCATACGCTTGCCGCTGCTTTGCAGTTCATGCGAAAGGCCACAGGGACGTGGCCGCCACAGGCCCGCGGCGTTTGCCGGGGGCCTGTTCTATTCTGGATGAAAAAGAATGTGTTAGTCCTGATGCCTGTCGGTCAGCCAAAAATCCGTGGGAGCAAAGCTTGCTCGCGATTACGGTGTCGCTGCCAGCCTCATTCAACGTCCCCGCTTGCTGGTGATCTGCACCAGCCGATTGCCCTCGAAACGCAGGTACTGGTACATGCCGCTGTTGGGGCCGTAGGTCCATTCCTCCACCGGGTATTCTTCGCGGCGATTGACACTGCGCTTGTAACCCAGGTCGTCACGCGCCATGGGTTGTCCGCATTTTTGCAGCACTTCGCTGGCGCGGTCACCGACGCTGATCAACTGGCTGCCACAGCGCAGCGTATCGGCAGCCGAGGCGGAACCAGCGGCGAACAGCAAACCCAGGCTGAGGCCATACAGGAGGTGCGGCATTTTATTCGGCATCCAGGTGCAGAGGGGTGATCACGCGTCCATCGCTTTCGGCCTGGCCGATGTTGGCATCGATGAAGTAGACGCGGTCGTCGGCCAATTGGCCCTTGTCCACCAGGAAATCCTTGATGCTGCTGGCCCGTTCCTGCCCCAGTTGACGCAACAGCACATCGCTGCCGCTCCAGAACTGGATCACGCTCTCGCGCAGTTTGTCGATGCGGGCCTTCTTATCCAACTGCGTCCATTCGGCCGGCGGCTGGCCCTTGAGACGGGTGCGGTAGATACCCTCGAGCAGCGGTGCCTTTTCATCCTCCGGCACTTGCAGCAATGAGGCCTGGGCCGGCACTTTGTCGCCGCGGCGCTGGAGCATCTTGTAATAGGTGTATTGGTACTCGCGCTCCAGGCGCTGAGCGGCGAGCAGTGGCCCATCGCTGCCCTCGGCGGCGGTGCCTTCGATCTCCAGGCGCAGCTCCGGACGCTTGGCGAGGGCCTCGGACAGTTTGAGCAGCACCCCTTCGTTTTCCTTGCTCAGTTCGCTGGAGCCGGGGGCGAACGCGACACTGCCCAGGTCTTCGGAACCGCCACCGGCCACCAGCCCACCGATGAGCTTGAATGGCGCCTGGGCTGCCCGGACCACCAGGTTGCGCAAGGTCTGCCAGATGATCGGCATCACGCTGAACTGCGGGTCATTGAGGTTGCCGGAAACCGGCAGTTCGATGGAGATCCGGCCCTCGGAGTCCTTCAGCAGCGCGACGGCCAGCTTGAGCGGCAGGCTCACGGCGTCCGGGCTATCGACTTTTTCCCCTAGCTGCAATTGCTCGACCACTACTTTGTTCTCGGCCTGGAGCTGGCCCTGGGTGATGCGGTAATGCAGGTCCAGGTTGAGTCGACCCTTGCGGATACGGTAGCCGGCGAACTTGCCGGAATAGGGGGTCAGGGTCGTCAGCTCGACCCGCTTGAAGCTGGTGGCGATGTCGAGGCTGGCGATCGGGTCGAAGGGGTTGACTGCGCCCTTGATGGTGACCGGTGCGTAGCGGTCGACCTTGCCCTTGACGTCCACGCTGGCCGGTTTTGCCTGGCGGCTGTCGATGGTGCCGATCTGGCCGTTGAGCTGCTGGATGGCAGTGGCGAAGTTGGGTGTCAGGCTGAAGTCGGCGAAGTTCGCCGAGCCGTCATTGATCGCAATGCCGCCAATGTGGATACCCAGTGGTTTCTGCCGGGACTCCGGCTTGGCCGCGGCCTTCTTCGCGCCGCCATCAGCCGGTTGCGGGATCAGCAGGTCATCGATGTTGGTGGTGCGATCTTCGTTGATCATGAAGCGCGCGTAAGGTTGGAACAGGTTGATCCTGTCGATGGACAGACTGTCGCCGTGTTCATAATCGAGGCCTTCGACCACCACGCTCTGCCACTTGAGGAAGTCGCGGGTCTTGAGGGTATCGAGGGTGTGTAATTGGTCGACCTGGGCGCGGCCCGTAATGGCGAAGGCCAGTGGCTCGACGCTCTTGAGGTTGACGGCCAGGTCGCTGCCGAGCATCCCGGAACGCAGTTCCAGGCGAATGAACGGGCTGATGTAGGCCTGGGCGACGCGCAGGTCGATGTCCTGGGTCTTGACGTTGAGCTTGGCGGTGATCGGGTTCAGGTTGACCTGGCCGTCGGCGAGGAGCTTGCCCTGTTTGCCCACTCCCGTGTCCAGCTTCAGGCTAAAAGGCGAGCCATTGAGGGTGTCGTAGTCTTGCAGGTCGAGGTTCAGCGGGCCGACTTCAAGGGCAACGGCAGGCTGGGCCTGGCGGTCGGCCAGATGCACTTGGTAATTGCGCAGTTGCACGTCCTTCAGCAGCACCTGCCATGGCTTGCTGGCGGCGGGAGGCGGCTTGGGGGAGTCGGCCGCCGCCGGGGCGGATGCCGGTTCGGCTTTGACGGGCGGCTTGGCCGGTTGGCTGGCGAAGAGCTTTTGCCAGTCGAGCTGCCCATCCGCCTCGCGAGCGGCCCAGGTTTCCAGTTTCTGGCTGCGGACCTTGCCCACCACCACTTGCTGCCTGGCCAGGTCCAGCGTGGTTTCGCTGACATCCAGGCGTTCAAGTTTCACCAGCGGGCGACCGTCGGGCGCCTTGATCGAGAAGGGCGCGACGCTGATCGCTGCATTGCTGAGCAGCAGTTCGGTGGCCTTGCCCAGGTTGAGCTTGTAGTCGGTGCTCAGGTTGAGGACGCCGTTCTCCAGCGCCAGCGGCACGGCATCACGCACGTACGGCCACCAGGCTTTCATCTGGCCATCGGTGACCTTGAGTTTGCCTTCGGAGGCAATCGGCGACAGGCTGAAATTGCCGCTCCAGTCGATTTGCCCACCTGCCGGGCCGGCGGCGACCAAGGTCATGTCGGCGCTGTCATCGGGCAGGGTACTGAGGTTCTTCAGTTCGAAGTCGAGGGTGTCGTAAAGAAATTCGATGGGTTCGCTGGGGCGAAGGTCCTGGAAGTGGACGTAGCCGGTGGCGAGTTTGATCCGATCGACCCGCAACGGGAACGGTTTGGCCTCGGGGTTGGCGGGGGTTGGCTCGCTGACCGGCAACTTGAACAGGCCCAACAGGTTCAACTGGCCGTCCTTGGCGAACACGACCTCGGTCTTGGGCTTGTCCAGTTCGATGTCGGCCAGGTGCAGCGCCCCCGACCACAGGCTGTCGATCTGCAGGTTGGCATACAGTCGATCGAAGCCGACCTGCTCCTTGCCGGGTTCGCCGACGGTCAGCCCCCACAGGGTGAGTTCAAGGCTGAATGGATTGAGTTCGATGCGCTGGATCTGCGCCGGCACCGTGGCGTGCTCGGCCAGCTGCTGGTTGGCGATCCGCAAGGCGATGCCCGGCAATATCAGGAAACCCAACAGGCTGTAGAGTGCCAGTGCGGTCAACAGGGCGCCGAAAGCGCGAATCAATCCTTTGGACATGTGCGGTTTCATCTGATGTGAATCGGAGTGCGTTGGAGTATGGCATGCGTTTACGGTTCCGAAGCCACTGTGATCTAAGAGATTTATCCGTTTTCTGCGTAGGAATTCATCTGAGACCTCAGAGTTGCAGGATCAGGGTTTTCAGCGGTGGTTGCCCGTCCAGCGAAGGAAAGTCGCTGGCGGGGCTCAGCGCGCGCCATTCGCGCACCGGCCGGCCCGCCTTTTCTGCGCAACGCAGCACTTGTTCGCGCCAATCGTCCATCGGTACTTTTGCCAGGTTATTGCAGCAGATCAGCACGCCATCGTCGGCGGTGGCGAGCAATGCCGGTTTCAGCAGGCTCTGGTAGTCGCGCAACAGGTCGACGGTGCCGAAAGCACTTTTGGCCCAGGCCGGCGGATCGAGCAGGACCAGGTCGTACTGGCGCTGTTCCAGGCGAACGTAGCTCGGCAGTTTTTGCCCGCGTCGCTGACTGACAGGCAGGCCCGCCAACTGACGGATCGCCGGGAAGTAATCCGACTGTATGAATTGCATGGGCGGCAAATCGGGGTTGAGCAGGCCATTCTCGCGACCCACCGCCAGGTTGCCCTCGGCGAAGTCCAGGTTGCACACCTCGCGCGCACCGCCGGCCGCGGCGCTCAGGCCGACGCCACAAGTGTAGGCGAACAGGTTCAGCACGCTTTTATTGCGGCTGTGTTCCTTGACCCAGCCCCGGGCGTTGCGCAGGTCGAGAAACAGCAGCGGATCTTGTCCGGCGTGGCGACCGCGAACGCGGTAGTTCAGGCCCCACTCATGGCCAACCAGATCCACCAAGGCGGCCTCTTCAGCTTGGTAGACGGTGTCCTGGCGGTCGATCCGCGAATTGCCCTGGGAGCGGTCGTTGTAGACCAGCAGGCTGTCGAGGCCGAGGCGCTCGTTGACGATACCGTGAATCTGCAGCAGGGCGTCGCGGGTCAGCGACTGGTGGAAACTCTGCACCAGCAATTGTGGGCCGTAGCGGTCGACGGTCAGGCCGGGTGCGCCTTCCTGGCTGCCGTGGAACAGGCGATAGCAGTCGGTGCCTTGCTGGCGCAACTGGCCGAGCAGTTCCTGACGCTGGTCGAGGGCGGCGCGCAGCGCCTGATTCAAGGAGGACATGCCGGGTGGGCCTTAGGGAAATGAGGCGCGGGAGTTTAGCAGCTATGGCTATTCGGGTATCGCATACAAAGATGAGCCAGGCAGCCCTCTGTGGCGAGGGAGCTTGCTCCCGCTCGGCTGCGCAGCAGACGCCAGTACGGCTGATGACTGCTGCAAAACCAGAGGGCGCTTCGCGCCCCAGCGGGAGCAAGTTCCCTCGCCACGGTTGCTTCAGCGATTCAGGCGTTTGTCGATCAGTCCCTCCACCACGCTTGGATCGGCCAGGGTCGAGGTGTCGCCAAGGTTGTCCAGTTCGTTGCAGGCGATCTTGCGCAGGATGCGCCGCATGATCTTGCCTGAGCGGGTCTTGGGCAGCGCCGGTGCCCATTGGATCAATTCCGGCTTGGCGAAGCTGCCGATTTCCTTGCTGACGTAGGCCAGCAGTTCCTTCTTCAACTCGTCATTGGCCTCGACCCCGTTCATGGGCGTGACGAACGCATAGATCCCCTGGCCCTTGAGGTCGTGGGGGTAACCGACGACAGCCGCCTCGGCAATGCTGTCGTGAAGCACCAGGGCGCTTTCCACTTCGGCGGTGCCGATACGGTGCCCGGAGACGTTGATCACGTCGTCGATGCGCCCGGTGATCCAGTAGTCGCCATCTTCGTCGCGGCGCGCGCCGTCGCCGGTGAAGTAGTAGCCGGGATACGGTTTGAAGTAGGTATCGACCATGCGCTGATGGTCGCCGTAGACGCTGCGGATCTGCCCCGGCCAGCTGGATTTGATCGCCAGCACGCCGCTGCCGGGGCCGCTGATTTCCTTGCCGGCCTCATCGAGCAGCACCGGTTGCACGCCGAACATCGGCCGGGTAGCGGAACCGGGCTTGAGTCGTGTAGCGCTCACCAACGGGCTGAGCATGATGCCGCCGGTCTCGGTCTGCCACCAGGTGTCGACGATCGGGCAGCGCTGCTCGCCCACGGCGTTGAAATACCATTCCCACGCCTCCGGGTTGATCGGCTCGCCGACGCTGCCAAGCAGGCGCAGGCTTTTGCGCGAGGTCTCCTGCAACGGCCCGGAGCCTTCGCGCATCAGCGCACGCAGGGCGGTCGGCGCGGTGTAGAAGATGTTGACCTGGTGTTTGTCTATCACTTGCCAGAAGCGCGAGCTGCTGGGATGGCTGGGCACACCTTCGAAGATCAGCGTGGTGGCGCCGTTGGCCAGTGGGCCATAGACGATGTAGCTGTGGCCGGTGACCCAGCCGACGTCGGCGGTGCACCAGAACACTTCGTTGTCGCGGTAATCGAGCACGTACTTGAAGGTCATCGCTGCTTGCAGCAGATAGCCGCCGGTGGTGTGCAGCACGCCCTTGGGTTTGCCGGTACTGCCGGAGGTGTAGAGGATGAACAGCGGATCTTCGGCGTCCATCGGTTCGGGGGGGCAGTCGTCACTGATCTCGTGCATGGCCTGGTGGTACCACAGGTCGCGACCTTCGACCCAGTTCACCTCGCCTTGGCTGCGCTCGACCACCAGCACGGTGCTGACGTTCGGGCAGCTTTCCAGGGCCTGGTCGACGTTACGCTTGAGCGGGATGAAGCGCCCCCCGCGCACGCCTTCGTCGGCGGTGATCACGGTGCGGCAGTCGGCGTCGAGGATCCGGTCGCGCAGAGAGTCCGGCGAAAAACCACCGAACACCACCGAATGCACCGCGCCGATGCGGGTGCAAGCGAGCATGGCGTAGGCCGCTTCCGGAATCATGGGCATGTAGATGCACACCCGGTCGCCTTTCTTCACGCCACGGCTTTTAAGGACGTTGGCCAGGCGACACACATGGTTGTGCAGTTTTTTGTAGGTGATCTGTGCCGATTCGGCGGGGTTGTCGCCTTCCCAGATAATCGCGATCTGGTCACCGCGTGTTTCCAGGTGACGGTCGATGCAATTGGCGCTGACGTTCAGCTTGCCGCCAGCGAACCAGGTGGCCTCGCCGACCTTGAGGTTATAGCGCTGGACGGTCTGCCAGGGCGCCATCCAGTCGAGAAAGCGCGTGGCCTGCTCGGCCCAGAAGGTGCTGGGGTGTTCGATGGATTCTTTGTAGAGCCGCTGGTACTCGTCCTGACTCAGTTGCGCAGCCCGGCGTACGGCATCGGCTTGGGGGAACTGGCTGATATCGAACATGACGGTTCCTTATTCTTGTTTTTGCAACAAGCCATAAAGATGCGCCCAGTCGCCTGAGGGTTCAAGTCATGCGCAAAGCAGCTGTGGGGGCCTTGTGGGAGCAAGCTTTGCTCCCACAAGGCCCTGTCGATCAGCCGCGGTGACGTCCGCGGAAGTAGTTGATCAGACCTTGGGTCGAGGCATCTTCGGCCGGGCTTTCTTCACTGCCCACCAGGCGGTTGTAGACGCCCTTGCCCAATTCCTTGCCCAGCTCCACGCCCCACTGGTCGAAGGCGTTGATGCCCCAGACCACGCTTTGCACGAAGACCTTGTGTTCGTACAGCGCTACCAGCGCGCCAAGACGACGGGGGCTGATGCGCTCGACCACCAGGGTGTTGCTCGGACGGTTGCCCGGAATCACCTTGTGGGCCGCCAGCTTCTGCACCTCTTCTTCGCTCATGCCCTTGTCCCGCAGCTCGGCTTCGGCCTCGGCGCGGGTCTTGCCCAGCATCAGCGCCTGGCTCTGGGACAGGCAGTTGGCGTACAGCCACTGGTGATGGTCGGCGACCGGGTTGAAGCTGACGATCGGCACGATGAAGTCAGCCGGGATCAACTGGGTGCCTTGGTGCAGCAACTGATGGTAGGCGTGCTGGCCGTTGCAGCCGACGCCGCCCCAGATGACCGGGCCCGTGTCGGTCGACACCGGTGTGCCGTCCTGGCGCACGCTCTTGCCGTTGGATTCCATGTCCAACTGCTGCAAGTGCTTGGTGATGTTGCGCAGGTAGTGGTCGTACGGCAGGATCGCGTGGCTTTGCGCGCCCCAGAAGTTGCCGTACCACACGCCCAGCAAAGCCAGCAGCACCGGCATGTTCTGTTCGAACGGCGCGGTCTGGAAATGCTGGTCCATGGTGTAGGCACCAGAGAGCAGTTCCTTGAAGTTGGACATGCCGATGGCCAGGGCGATTGGCAGGCCGATGGCCGACCACAGCGAGTAACGCCCGCCGACCCAGTCCCACATCGGGAAGATGTTTTCTTCGCGGATACCGAAGGCTACGGCGGCGGCGTTGTTGCTCGACACGGCGATGAAGTGACGATACAGCTCCGCTTCGGAACCGCCCTGGGCCAGGTACCAGGCGCGGGCGGCCTGGGCGTTCTTCAGGGTTTCGAGGGTGTTGAAGGATTTCGACGAGACGATGAACAGCGTGGTTTCGGCGCGCAGCTTCATGGTCAGCTCATGGAACTCGCTGCCGTCGATGTTCGCCAGGTAGTGGCAGCGAACGCCTTTTTGCGCGTAGGACAACAGCGCTTCGGAGACCAGTTCCGGGCCGAGGAAGGAGCCACCGATGCCGATGTTCACCACGTCGGTGATCGGCTTCTCGGTGTAGCCACGCCACAGGCCATCGTGGATGCGGCCGACCAGGTCGGTGATCTGGTTCAGCACCTTGTGCACGTCCGGCATCACGTTGACACCGTTCACCAGCAATTTGTCGCCCACCGGCCGGCGCAGGGCGGTGTGCAGGGCAGGGCGATTTTCCGTGGCATTGACGATTTCGCCTTCGAACAGCGACTTGATCGCGCCCTTGAGGTCGACTTCGTTGGCCAGGCCCACCAGCAGGTTGCGGGTCTGGGTGTTGATCAGGTTTTTCGAATAGTCGAGAAACAGGCCGCAGCTCGACAGGGTGAATTGAGTGAAACGCTGCGGATCGGCATTGAACGCTTCGCGCATGCTGAAATCCTGCATGGCTTTGCGGTGGTCATTCAGCGCTTGCCAGGCAGGCAGAGCGGTCACGTCATGAGGGGTTCGGTAATACGCCATCGCTGCGGGTTTCCTTTTTACTTGAACGACCTTTTGTACACGAAAAATTCCGGCGCGGCTCGAGGCGGCGTGCCCGGACACTGCATCGACATGATCGCCGGACGCAGGGCGACTACAGTAAACCTCGCGCTGCGATCTGTCTTGGCTTTGTCAGACCGCTTGCCGGTACTTTTTTATACAAGGGGGTCGGAGCGGTCCGACAGATGGAGGTGCAATGAGGTGTTACCGCACATTCGATCACTGTGCGAGTCCTGTTGGCGCGGACCCTGAGGGAGCAAAGCGTTGCTTCCTCAGGGCATCCCCACAGGGGCCTTGCAGCGTTCAGGCAGGCGCGTCGAGGTCCAGGTGCAGGTTGTCGATCAGGCGCGTGGTGCCCAGGAACGCCGCTACCAGGATCACCAGGTCGCGATCTTCCGGCGTAGCGGGTCGCAGGGTCCTGGCATGGCGGATTTCCAGGTAGTCGGGACGCAGGCCCGCGGCCTCGAGTTGCTTGATCTGTTCGGCGATCAGGGCCGGGAAATCCCGCTGGCCCTGGCGGATCGCCTCGGCAATCTGGCTCAGGCCACGGTAGACCACCGGCGCGACGGCGCGCTGCTCGGGGCTGAGGAAGCCATTGCGCGACGACAGCGCCAGGCCATCTGCGGCGCGAACGGTGGGTTCGCCGATGATCTGGATCGGCATGTTCAGGTCGTGGACCAATGCGCGGATGACTGCCAGTTGCTGGAAGTCTTTCTGACCGAATACCGCCAGGTCAGGCTGGACCATGTTGAACAGTTTGCTGACGACTGTCGCCACGCCCTCGAAGTGCCCCGGACGGCTGGCGCCGCATAGGCCTTCGGACAATTGCGGGACGCTGACCCGGGTCTGCCCGGCCATGCCGTCGGGGTACATTTCTTCGACGCTCGGGGCGAACAGCAGGTGGCAACCGGCCTGGAGCAGCTTTTCCTGGTCCGCCGCCAAGGTGCGGGGGTATTTGTCCAGGTCTTCGCCGGCGCCGAATTGTAGCGGGTTGACGAAGATGCTCGTCACCACGAAGTCGGCCCGCTGTGCCGCTTTGGTCACCAAGGCCATGTGGCCGCTGTGCAGGTTGCCCATGGTCGGTACGAAGGCGATGCGCTTGCCTTCGCCCCGGGCACGGGCCACGGCGGCCCTCAGTTCGCGTACGGTCTTGACGGTGTTCATGCGGAAAATCCGTGTTCGGCGCCAGGAAAGGTCGCGGCCTTGACTTGCGCAACATAGGCACTCAAGGCGCCCTGGATGGACGTTTGCCCGCTCATGAAGTTCTTCACGAACTTGGGCGTGCGGCCGGTGATCGACAAGCCGAGCATGTCGTGCAGCACCAGCACCTGGCCGTCGGTGGCGTTGCCGGCGCCGATTCCGATCACCGGGATCTTCACCGCCTGGGTGATTTCCTCGGCCAGTTCGCTGGGCACGCATTCGAGCAGCAACATTGCCGCTCCCGCCTGCTCCAGCGAAATCGCATCGGCGCGCATCTGCCGCGCCTGGTTTTCATTGCGGCCCTGGACCTTGTAGCCACCGAGGACATTCACTGCCTGGGGAGTGAGCCCCAAGTGCGCACACACCGGAACACCACGCTCGGCCAGCAGCCGGATCGAGTCGGCCAGCCACAACGCCCCTTCGAGCTTCACCATGTGGGCGCCGGCCTGCATCAGCATCGCGCTGTTGATCATGGTCTGCTCAAGCGTGGCGTAGGCCATGAACGGCAGGTCGGCGAGGATCAGCGCATCGGTGTTACCGCGTTTGACGGCGGCGACATGGTAGGCCATTTCGGCGGTGGTCACCGGCAGCGTGCTGTCGTGACCTTGCAGCACCATGCCGAGGGAATCGCCCACCAACAGCACTTCGACACCGGCCTCGTTGCAGGCGTGGGCGAAGGTTGCGTCATAGCAGGTCAGCATGGCGATCTTTTCACCTTGTTGCTTGAGACCTTGCAGCGTGGTCAGGGTAATAGCTGGCATGAAAAAGTCCTCATTAGGCGCTCGACAACTGCGAGTAACGCGCATGATTCGTCACTTATACAGGCGCACCCTCTATGTGTGGTGCTTGTAAGGCCTGGATTGCGCCCTTCGGCGCCGCGTTGGCGGCAACGGGACGCCTATAGTCGTGAGGAGTATCCGGGAAGTCAATTGGATGTGTTACCGGTGGGTGTTACCGGGGTTACTGACGCGTTTCAGCTGGGAGAGGGGGCGTCAGTTGGAGGGTAGGCGTTCCAGGCCAACGAACGGGCACGCCGCAAGCAGGTCATCGAGCAAGCGTCCATCGGCCAGGCGCAGGTCGGTGGGGGCCAGTTCTGCCAGGGGATAGAGCACGAAAGCCCGGGCATGCATGTGGTAATGGGGCACCTTGAGACGGGGTTCGTCGATCAGGCGGTCGCCAAACAGCAGGATGTCCAGGTCCAGGGTACGCGGGCCCCAGCGTTCCAGGCGTTCGCGACCCTGGCCGGTTTCGATGGCCTGCAACGCATCAAGCAATTGCAGTGGCGCCAGGCGACTGTCCAGCGCCGCGACCGCATTGGTGTAGCGCGGTTGGCCGGGCAGCAGGGAGTCGCTCTGATAGAACGCCGACACGCCGGCCAGCTGTGTGTCGGGCAATTGCGCCAGCGCCTGGAGGGCGCTGCGCAGTTGTTCGGCGGGTTCGGCCAGGTTGCTGCCCATGCCGATGTAGATGCGTTCCATCGATTATTCGTCCGATGCGCTCGGCACGCCGCTACGCTTGCGCTTGGCACCACCGCTGCGACGGCGTTTGCGCGGACCGGTTCCGTCGTCCTTGCCACTGAGTTCGCGGATCATCTCGCGACGCTCACTGTCATTGGCGTCCTGGTAATCGGTCCACCATTCGCCGAGACCATCGGTCTGCTCGCCGGCACTTTCGCGCAGTAACAGGAAGTCGTAGCCGGCACGGAAGCGTGGGTTGTCCAGCAACAGGTCGGCGCGTTTGCCGCTGCGCCGTGGCAGGCGCTCCTGCATGTCCCAGATCTCGCGGATCGGCATCGTGAAGCGTTTCGGAATCGCGATGCGCTGGCACTGTTCGGCAATCAACTCGTGGGCGGCTTCCTGCATCGCCGGGATCGGCGGCATGCCACGGTCTTGCAGGCGCAGCACACGGGCGGGCAGGGCCGGCCAGAGCAGGGCGGCGAACAGGAACGCCGGCGTCACCGGTTTGTTCTGCTGGATGCGCAGGTCGGTGTTGACCAACGCTTCGCTGATCAGTGTGTGGGTGTAGGTCGGATTGTGCTCCAGGGCCTCGGTACTGGCCGGGAACAGCGGGTCGAACAGTTGCAGGTCCACCAGCATCTCGAAGGTGTCTGCCGCGTTGCCCGACAGGAACAGCTTGAGCACTTCCTCGAACAGGCGGGCCGATGGGATCTCGCGCAGCATCGGGGCCAGTTCGCGAATCGGCGCGGCACTGTGTTTTTCGATGCCGAAATCCAGTTTGGCGGCGAAGCGCACGGCCCGCAGCATCCGCACCGGGTCCTCCTGGTAGCGCTGGCGGGGATCGCCGATCAGGCGGATCAGGCGATTGCGAATGTCGTGCACACCATTGGCGTAGTCGAGGATGCGCTCGCTGACCGGATCGTAATACAGGGCGTTGATGGTGAAGTCGCGGCGTTGCGCGTCTTCTTCCAGCGTGCCGTAGACGTTGTCGCGCAGGATACGCCCGCTCTCGTTGCGCGAAGACTGGTTGCTGTCTTCGTCCTCTTCGTTTTGCGGGTGATTGGCGCGGAAGGTCGCCACTTCGATGATCTCGCGACCGAAGTGAATGTGGACCAGTTTGAAGCGTCGGCCAATGATCCGCGCGTTGCGAAATTCGGCGCGTATCTGCTCCGGCGTGGCGCTGGTGGCCACGTCGAAATCCTTGGGGGTGATGTTGAGCAGCATGTCGCGCACGCAGCCACCGACCAGGTAAGCCTGGTAACCGGCGTTCTGCAGGCGTTCGACGATGTTCACCGCATAACGGCTGAACTGGGCCTTTTGCAACGAATGCTGGCCACTGTTGAGCACTTCAGGCGTGCTGCGAATGTGTTGCGTACGACGCAAGGGAGAACGGAATGACTGGAACAGCTTCTTCAGCATGGGATGCACTGTTTGAAAAAATGTTCGGCCAAAACGAAGGATGACCGCATGATGGGCCGGGATTCTAGCATTTAGTCAGGGGATGGTGTAGGACACAGGAGTTTTGAGCTGCAAGCTTCAAGCGATAAGCGTTGTAGTTTGCAGGGGGAGGGCGGAATGACAGAAACCACAAGGGGAGCCGAAGCTCCCCCAGAATTCGTTACGCGCTCTGTTTTTATTATGGTTTTCGGGCTTCTTGTTTTTGTTGAGTGCCCGCGTCACGAGGTTTTCCCTTCGTGACCCTCCCAATCGGGAGCCAAGAGCAAACGGATTGCTTTGGTCGCTGTGTTGCGGTGATCGATCGATCCAACCAGTTCAGGCACCTGTCTTGAGACAGTTTTTATTGTTCTCGGCCTGGTTGTGGGGCAAGCCCCAAATGCAACGCCTCTCCAAAAGAATCAGTTAGCTACGCCTCTCGCCGTCTTGTTTTTATTGTGCGTGAGCCGATTCGTCTTGTTTTTATTGTCTTTTGCATTGCTTGTTATTGTTCTTGTACCAAAGCTATAGCAGGGTGCGTGCCAACTTTTGCGAGGCCCAGCGAAACCGGGGGTTCTAAGGTTATGCCGGTTTTTTCAGGGCAAAAAAAAGCCGAGGTTTCGTTACCGTAAACCCCGGCTTCTGTTACGTGAAAAAAGCTGAGGTAACAGTTTTTTCACATACTTGTGTATTCGAGCGTTCCCGCTGTGGGAAGCTCTAGCTTCAGCTTTCGCTGGCGACCCCGGTCTTGCGACGCGGAATACCCAGGCGCTGCCGGCGTTCCCACAGGCACTTGCGGCTGACGCCCAGCTTGCGGGCCAGCTCGGTCTCGGTCATGTGGTCCTGGTGTTCCAGGACGAAATGCTGGAAGTAGTCTTCCAGGGACAGGTCTTCGGTGGGCTCGTGGCTGGTGTTGTTGGCTGCGCCGCCCGGTTGAGGGGCCAGGCTGACGAACTCTTCGTCGTCCAGATCGCTCAGTTCGATGTCGATACCCAGCAGGTCGGCGGAAATTTCCGGGCTTTCACATAGGATGACCGCGCGCTCGACTGCATTTTCCAGCTCCCGGACGTTACCGGGCCAGGCATAGTGACGAATGGCCTGCTCGGCGTCCGGGGCGAACTTCAGATCGGTGCGGTTGATCCGGGCGCTCTGGCGGGCCAGGAAGGCGTTGGCGATTTCATTGACGTCCGCGCCACGTTCGCGCAGGGCCGGCAGTTTCAGGGCGATCACGTGCAGGCGGTAGTACAAGTCTTCACGGAACTGGCCGATTTTCGCCAGGCTCTTGAGGTCCCGGTGGGTGGCCGCGATCAGGCGGACATCGACTTTCTGCGACTGCACCGAGCCGACCCGACGGATTTCGCCTTCTTGCAGCACCCGCAGCAAGCGGGCCTGGGCTTCGAGCGGCAGCTCGCCGATTTCATCAAGGAACAATGTGCCGCCGTCCGCGGCTTCAACCAATCCGGCGCGCCCGGCGCTGGCACCGGTGAACGCGCCTTTTTCGTGACCGAACAGCTCGGACTCGATCAGGCTTTCGGGAATCGCCGCGCAGTTCACCGAGATCATTGGCGCCTTGGCCCGGCGCGAGAGGTTATGCAGTGCGCGGGCTACCAGCTCCTTGCCGGTCCCGGATTCGCCCTGGATCAGCACGTTGGAGTCGGTCGGCGCCACTTTGCGGATCTTGCCGTACAGGTCCTGCATGGGTGGGCAGGAGCCGATGATGCCGATTTCGCCGTTGTTATTGGCGCTCGCGCCGGTTTTTGCCGAGGCGGAAGTCTTTCCGGCAGGCTCCGATGGGCTGCTGGTCGCCGCTTGTCGATCACGCAGGATGCGGGCTACGGCCTGGAGCATCTCGTCATGGTCGAATGGCTTGGCGATGTAGTCCACCGCGCCCATCTTCATGGAGTCGACCGCCGAGCGCAGGCTGGCGTAGCTGGTCATGATCAGCACCGGCGTGCCCTGGCCGAGCTTGATCAGCTCGGTGCCCGGGGCACCTGGCAGGCGCAGGTCGCTGACGATCAGGTCAAATGTCGGGATGCTGAAACGTTCTTGTGCTTCCTGCACGGAACCGGCTTCGCTGACCTGGTACTGGTTGCGTTCCAGCAGGCGGCGCAAGGCGGAGCGGATAATGGTTTCGTCTTCGACGATCAGAATGTGCGGCATTGTTTCAATTCTCTCGACGGTCTCAGTTCACAGCGGACGTCGCTTCGACATGACGCGGCAAGGTTACCCGGATACGGGTGCCGCGCTGGCTTTGAACATCAGCCGGGCTGTCGATGGTGATTTGTCCATAATGCTCTTCAACGATGGAATAGACCAGTGCGAGGCCCAGACCGGTGCCTTCGCCAGGATCCTTGGTGGTAAAGAAGGGTTCGAACAATCGGTCCATGATGCTCTGTGGGATGCCACTGCCTTCGTCTTCGACGATCAGGTCGATCGTGTGTTCGTTGGCTTCGCTCCTGACGCGTACCGCGCTGCCCGCCGGCGAGGCGTCGCGGGCGTTGGACAGCAGGTTGATCAACACCTGGGCGAGTCGTTGGGGGTCGCCGTCGACCCAGTGATCCGGATCGCACAGGTTGAAAAACTGCACTTCGAAGTTGCGTCGGTTAAGGGCCAGCAGGCCAATGGCGTCCTGGGCCACTTCGGCCAGGCAGACCGGTTCGTCGTTATGTTGGTGGCTGCCGGCATGGGCGAAGCTCATCAGCGACTGGACAATGCGCGACACGCGTTTGGTCTGCTCGAGGATCTGGCTGCTGATTTCTGTCAGTTCGCCATCGTCTTCGCGTTCTTCGCGCAGGTTCTGGGCCAGGCAGGCGATGCCGGTGATCGGGTTGCCGATTTCGTGGGCCACCCCGGCGGCCAGCCGACCGATGCTCGCCAGTCGTTCGGAGTGAACCAGTTTGTCTTCGAGCATCTGGGTTTCGGTCAAGTCTTCCACCAGCAGCACCAGGCCACTGTTACCCGGCGCCAGCGGTTCGTCGATGGCGGCCTTGTGCAGGTTCAACCAGCGCGTCTGCCCGTCGAGGGCCAGGTGCTGCTTGTGCAAGTGCTCGTCGGGAAGGTCGATGAAGCCTTGCAGCAGGCCTCTCCACGGCTCACCCAAGGTGCTCAGGCGTGAGCCGACCACCCGTTGCGCGGCGATTCCGGTGAGCTCTTCCATCGCCTTGTTCCACATAAGGATTTCCTGGTCCTTGGCCAGGGAGCAGACGCCCATCGGCAATTCCTGCAGGGTCTGGCGATGGTAGCGGCGCAGGGCGTCCAGCTCGGCGGCCAGGCCGGTGAGGCGCGAGTGATAGTCCTCGAGGCGGCTTTCGATGAAGTGGATGTCTTCGGTGACATAGTTCTCGCCACCGGCCTTGTAGGGCAGGAAGGTTTCGACCATGTCCTGGGCCACGCTGGGGCCCATCAGGCCGGACAGGTTGGCTTCGATCCGGTCACGCAGGCGGCGCAAGGCATAGGGCCGGCGTTCGTCGAAGGGCAGGTAAAGGTCGCGCAGGGCCTGTTCGACTTCCTTTTGCGCAGCCTTGGCACCCAGGGGTTTGGCCAGTTGCGTGGCAAATTCCTGCGGCGAAGCCGCATGCAATTCCCGGCGCTGTGGACGGCGAACGTTATCCACCGCACAGGCTTCGGCAGCACTGGCTTCTTCACTGCTGGCGTTGGTGAACAGCGAGATCAGGGTGAACATCAGCACGTTCGCCGCCAGTGAGGCGATGGCTGCCATGTGCCAACTGGTGTCGTCGAGCACATAAATCATGTTCAGCAATGGAATGTAGAAGCCCTGCAGGTTGCCCAGCAGCGGCAGCAGCATGGCCACCAGCCACACCAGGATGCCCGCCAGGAGCCCGGCAATGAAACCGCGGCGGTTGGCGGTCGGCCAGTACAGCACCGACAACACGCCCGGCAAGAATTGCAACGTGGCGACGAAGGCGACGATGCCCAGGTTCGCCAGATCCTGCCCGTCGCCCAGCATCAGGTAGAAACCGTAGCCAGCCATGATGATCGCCACGATCAGCGCGCGGCGGGTCCATTTCAGCCAGCGGTAGATGTTGCCTTCGGCCGGTGGCTGGTAGAGCGGCAGCACCAGATGGTTCAGGGCCATCCCCGACAGGGCCAGGGTGGTGACGATGATCAGGCCGCTGGCCGCCGACAGGCCGCCGATGTAGGCCATCAGGGCCAGGGCTTCGCTACGGGCTGCGATGCCGATACCGAGGGTGAAGTATTCCGGATTGGTGCTGGCCCCCAGTTTCAACCCGGCCCAGAGGATCAGCGGCACCGCCAGGCTCATCAGCAGCAGGAACAGCGGTAGGCCCCAACTCGCGCTGACCAGCGAGCGTGGGTTGAGGTTTTCGGTGAAGGCCATGTGATACATGTGCGGCATCACGATCGCCGAAGCGAAGAACACCAGCAACAGCGTGCGCCACGGGCCTTCCTGCAAGGGCGTGTGCAGGGCGGCGAGGGCGGTCTGGTTTTGCAGCAGCCACAACTCGAGCTGTTGCGGGCCGCCGAACACACCGTACAAGGCATAGAGGCCGACGCCGCCAATGGCGATCAGTTTGATCACCGATTCGAACGCGATGGCGAACACCAGGCCTTCGTGCTTTTCCCGGGTGGCGATGTGCCGGGAACCGAAGAAAATCGTGAACAGGATGATCAGCGCGCAGAAGCTCAGCGCTACCCGGTGTTGCACCGGTTCATGGGTCAGGATGCTGATGGAGTCGGCCACGGCCTGGACTTGCAATGCCAGCAGCGGCAACACGCCCACGAGCATGAAGATCGTGGTCAGCGCGCCGGCCCAGGTGCTGCGGAACCGAAAGGCGAACAAGTCGGCCAGCGACGACAGTTGATAGGTGCGGGTGATCTTCAAAATCGGGTAAAGCAGCACCGGTGCCAACAGGAACGCGCCCGACACGCCCAGGTAACTGGACAGGAAGCCATAGCCGTACTGATAGGCCAGCCCGACCGTGCCATAGAATGCCCAAGCGCTGGCATAGACGCCCAGGGACAAGGTGTAGGTCAGCGGGTGGCGGATGATCGCCCGGGGGATCATGCCTCGTTCGCTGATCCAGGCCACGCTGAACAGCACTGCCAGATAGGCTGCACTGATCAGGATCATCTGGGTCAGGCTAAAGCTCATCGGCATCTTTTTGGCTCTGCAGTATAAAGGTCACGACAATCAGGATCAGCCACAGCAGATACGGCCGATACCAGGCACCCGTGGCGTCGATCCACCAATCCATGATGGCTGGGGAGAACAGATAGATCCCCACTACCAGGAGTAGGACCAAGCGATAGATGTACATCCCGGCCTCTCTTTTCTAAGTGCGTGCCCGAAAACGTGCGGCGATGGTAACGGATGGATGCCAAGCTGCAAGGGGCGTCAACGTATTTGCGCTTCGGGCAACGTCAGTGTGCGCGGAATCTTGCCGGCATCCCAGTGGCGAATGCCCCAGGCCAGCAGTTCCCGTGGGCTGGCGTCGACCAGTTCGAGGCCCGGTTGCTGGCCCAGCGCACGTAACGCCCGTAACAGCAACGGCGTGGCCTGATGGGCCGCCAGTGGCGGTGAGCGGTAGGATTTGCCGAGCTTGTGGCCATCCGGTTGGGTGATCAACGGCACATGCAGGTAGCGCGGTTGCGACAACCCGAGCAGTTCTTGCAGGTAAAGCTGGCGCGGCGTGGAGTCGAGTAGATCAGCGCCGCGCACGACGTCCGTCACCCCCTGCCAGGCGTCGTCCAGCACCACCGCCAGTTGGTAGGCATGGAGCCCGTCGCGGCGACGGATCACGAAGTCGCCGACTTCGCGGCCCAGGTGTTGGCGGAATTCGCCTTGCACCCGGTCGATGAAGTGGTATTCGAGCTCCGGGACGCGCAGGCGAATGGCCGCATCCTCAGGGCCATGTCCGGCATTACGGCACAACCCCGGATAAATACCCTGGTACGGCTCCAGTTGTTTACGCGAACAGGTGCAGGCGTAGGCCAGGCCTCGGCTGAACAAACGATCGATGACTTGATCGTAGGCCTCGTGCCGCTCGCTCTGGCGGACCATCTCCCCATCCCATTCGAAGCCATAGCTTTCCAGCGCTTTGAGAATCGCCGCTTGCGCACCAGGCTCTTCTCGTGGCGGGTCGAGATCCTCCATGCGCAAAAGCCAGCGTCCACCCACGGCCCGGGCATCGAGGTAAGACGCCAGCGCGGCGACCAGCGAACCGAAGTGCAGGTGGCCGCTGGGGGTGGGGGCGAAGCGGCCAATGTAGGGGGAGGCAGTCATAGGGCAGAGGTTACCGGATCCGGGCGGTAGGCTTGGATAAAGTGCCGGAAACAAAAAACGGAGCGTGTGAACGCTCCGTTTTTCGATGACAGCGTCGGCGGTTACTTGCCGACCTGTTTTTCCTTGATTTCCGCCAGGGTCTTGCAGTCGATGCACAGGTCGGCGGTTGGACGGGCTTCCAGGCGGCGGATGCCGATCTCGATGCCGCAGGACTCACACCAACCGTATTCTTCGTCTTCGATCAGTTGCAGGGTCTTGTCGATTTTCTTGATGAGCTTGCGTTCGCGGTCACGGGCGCGCAGTTCGAGGCTGAATTCTTCTTCCTGGCTGGCACGGTCGGCCGGGTCGGGGAAGTTGGCCGCTTCGTCTTTCATGTGGTCCACGGTGCGGTCGACTTCCTGCATCAAGTCCTGTTTCCACTTGTTCAGGATCTTGGTGAAGTGCGCGCGCATGGGAACGCCCATGTACTCTTCGCCCTCTGCCGGGACATAAGGCTCGAACCCGCTGAGCGACTGGTTTGGGTGTTGCTTTGCTTGGGTGGGCATGAATGGACCGCCTCTACTCTTGTAATCCACTACGCAGGATTGCTCCATCACCGACACCTGCCGGCCCTGCGGCTGCAAGCGGGCGAACTTACCAGATCGAATCGGGCCGCGCTACTCCCGGTTGTCGAGCCTGCGGTGGCCGGGGCTTGCAAGGCGTGGTCGGGTTCGGGGCGTTGGGAATATCCACCCTGCTCAATGCTTGATTCTAGCCAAGACTGGATCAATCGCCGCAGCATTTCCAACGATCCAAGGGATCGGACAACTTCAGTCTCGTGCTCGTTCCCGCACCTGGCTTCTGACTTGAGCAGAGAGTTGGGTAGAATCAGTTCTTTTTCATGTGAAGGAAGGCCAATGGCCCAGTCCTACAGTGCACGCAGCCGCGCCATCGAACCGTTCCATGTCATGGCGCTGCTGGCCCGCGCCAACGAATTGCAGGCCGCCGGGCATGATGTGATTCACCTGGAGATCGGCGAGCCGGACTTCACCACTGCCGAACCGATCATCCGCGCCGGCCAGGCGGCGCTGGCGACGGGCAAGACCCGTTACACCGCAGCGCGGGGCATTCCCGAGCTGCGCGAAGCCATTGCCGGTTTCTATGAACAGCGCCATGGGGTGAGCATCGATCCCCGGCGTATCTTGATCACCCCGGGCGGCTCCGGTGCATTGCTGCTGGCCAGTGCCTTGCTGGTGGACCCAGGCAAGCATTGGCTGCTGGCCGACCCTGGTTATCCGTGCAACCGCCATTTCCTGCGGTTGGTGGAAGGTGCGGCGCAGTTGGTGCCGGTGGGACCGGAGGTGCGTTACCAACTGACGCCCGACTTGGTGAACCGTTACTGGGACCAGGACAGTGTCGGTGCCTTGGTGGCATCGCCGGCCAACCCGACCGGGACGATTCTCTCCCGCGATGAGCTGGCCGGGTTGTCCAAGGCCGTCAAGAGCCGCCACGGCCATCTGGTGGTGGACGAGATCTATCACGGCCTGACTTACGGTACCGACGCCGCCAGCGTGCTGGAGGTGGACGACGACGCGTTTGTCCTCAATAGTTTTTCCAAGTATTTCGGCATGACCGGTTGGCGGCTTGGCTGGCTGGTGGCGCCGTCGGCCGCCGTTGGCGAGTTGGAAAAGCTTGCGCAGAACCTCTACATCAGTGCGCCGAGCATGGCCCAGTATGCGGCGCTGGCTTGTTTCGAGCCGGCCACCGTCGAGATCTTCGAGCAACGTCGCGCCGAATTCGCGCTGCGTCGCGATTATCTGCTGCCGGCCCTGAGGGCGCTGGGTTTCGGTATCGCGGTCGAGCCACAAGGGGCGTTTTACCTTTACGCCGATATCAGTGCGTTCGGCGGTGACGCCTATGGGTTCTGCCAGCACTTCCTGGAAACCGAGCACGTGGCCTTCACGCCGGGTTTGGATTTTGGTCGTCACCAGGCCGGTCACCATGTGCGCTTCGCCTACACCCAGAGCTTGCCGCGGTTGCAGGAAGCGGTAGAGCGGATCGAGCGCGGGCTGCGGAGCTGGCAAGGCTGATGCGTTTCGATCCCGTTTTGGAAGAAGGTCGGTTGATTCGCCGTTATAAGCGTTTTCTCGCCGATATCGAGACTGTTCGCGGCGAATTGCTGACGATTCACTGTCCGAACACCGGTTCGATGCTCAATTGCATGGCCGAAGGCGCGCGGGTCTGGTTCAGTCGCTCCAACGACCCCAAGCGCAAGCTGCCCGGCACTTGGGAAATAGGCGAAACCCCGCAAGGCCGGCTGGCCTGCATCAATACGGCACGGGCCAATGCGTTGGTCGAGGAAGCCCTGCGCGCCGGCATTATCAGCGAGTTGAACGGCTTTACCGGGCTGAAGCGTGAAGTGGCCTATGGGCAGGAAAACAGCCGAATCGATTTTCGGCTGGATTATCCACAGGAGCACGCACGTGGCACGGCCTGGGTCGAAGTCAAGAGTGTCACCTTGGGTTTCGAGGGCACGGCGGTGGCGGCATTTCCCGACGCCGTGACCCAGCGCGGCGCGAAACACCTGCGGGAGCTTGCGTGCCTGGCCCGAGAGGGTGTGCGGGCGGTGCAATTGTATTGTGTGAATTTGAGCGGTATCGATGCCGTGCGCCCGGCCGAGGAGATCGATCCGCTCTACGCGGCTGCGTTGCGCGACGCGGTGGCGGCGGGGGTGGAAGTGCTGGCCTACGGGGTCACGTTGACGCCTACGCAGATCCGGGTCGACCGTCCGTTGCCGGTGCTGCTTGAGCCGCTACAGCGCAACCCAGATGCCTTGCTCGTCCTCCCGGCTGTCTAACGGGGCCAAGAACTGGCCGGCGCAGGGGCCGGCGACGCATTCGCCACTTTCGATCAGGAACAGTGCGCCGTGGGTGGCGCATTGGATCAGGCTGGCGCTGGCGTCGAGGAACTGGTCGGGGTGCCATTCCAGCGGCACGCCGCGGTGCGGGCAGCGGTTCCGATAGATATAGACCTGGTCTGCGCGGCGCACGGCCAGTAACTTGTTTCCATCAATGTCGAAGCTGCGACTGTGGTTGTCAGGCAATTGGGCGGCGGTGCAAAGAAACTTCATGGGGCTCTCTTCTGTGGAGTGTTGCCCACGGTTCGATGGGGGCGTGCTCGGGGCCAGTAAAAATGTAGGGCAACATCCCTGGCAGGTCGTTGAGGATACCTGGCTTGCCAGGCCCATGCCTGGCCTGTGGATAACTTTCATCGAACCTGCGCTGCCGCAGGCATCAATGGAGGCTCGCCCGTCGAGGGCGTCTTGAGGAAGTGGACATGCGCCTGATCCTGATTCTGGTACTGAGTGTACTGACCGCTTGCCAGAGCGTCGTGCAGCCTCCGCTCGGCGGGCGGATTCGTGATTTGCACAACGGCGGGGCCGTGACGCCTCGAGAACTGGTCGACCGCCTGGCGAAAGCGCCCCGGGTGGTGGTGGGTGAGCAACACGACAATCTAGATCATCACGCGCTGCAGCTGTGGCTGCTCCAGGCTATGGCCGGGCAACGGGTTCAAGGCAGCCTGTTGCTGGAGATGTTGACTCCCTCGCAACAGCCACGGGTGGATGCACTCCGCCGATCAACCGCACTGCCGAAGGATTTGCCCGCTGCGCTGGACTGGTCGCCGGGCTGGGACTGGCGCCTGTACGGGCCCGTCGTCGAATTTGCCCTGGTGCAACCTTATCCGTTGCTGGCGGCCAATCTGGATACCGTCGAGGTCCGGCGCTTCTATCGACAGGCGCCGGGCTTGACTGGCGCTCGCTCCAGCGCGCCGGCGGTGCGCGATGAGTTAATGGGGCAGATTCGAGAGTCCCATTGCGGGTTGCTGCCGGAGTCGCAAATGCCGGCAATGCTGGGGGTCCAGCAACAGCGCGACCGGCGCATGGCCGAACGCCTGTTGAACGCTCCGACCCCGGCGTGGTTGTTCGCCGGGGCATGGCATGGACGAAAGGACGTTGGCGTGCCGCTGCATATCTTGGACCTGGGGGCCCGCGAGGAAGCGGTCGTGCTGATGTTGGCCGAGGAGGGGAGCGAGGTGACGTCGGCCATGGCGGACTACGTGTGGTACACCCCGGCCACGCCGCCACAGGATTACTGCGCGCAAATGCGTGAACAAGTCGGGAAGTGATGTGCTGCGGATAAAAAAAGACCCGGCAAAAGCCGGGTCAAATAACCGTGATTAGCCTGATGAGGAGATATTTGAGCGTCCGAACCAAGGCTGTTCAAATATCGACCAGTCTCGCGACTGGATGTGGTAATCATAGCGATTCTCATTAGCAAGTCAAACATTGTTTTTTCGATGCCCTGGAAATTGCCTTCGGGCCGCAGTGTGCAGCACAAGCGACGGGCGTCAGGCCTTGTGGCGTGTCGAAAGGGCGTCCAGTTGTTTGTTCAGTGCTTCCTTGCGTTCGGCGGGAATGTCGTTCCAGTGCACGTCCATCAGGGCGCCTTCGATGGCATACAGCAATACCTTGGAGGCGCGGAAGCCGCGAGTGCGCACGGCCCGATAGGCGTCTACCGCGCCAAGTCGACGCAGGTCCGAAGCGCTGTGGATACCCACGGCATGCAGCCACTGGGCTGATGTCTTGCCCAGATTCTTCAGGTGTTGCAGTTCATCGTTCATCGAGCCTCCTTGCGACGGCCGACTGGTGCAATGGGCAAGTTTTCTGAGGAGTGTAGCGGTCAGTAGGAAAAGCGTGATTCTTTGATGGGATATGACGCAAAAGCTTCTAAGGCAATACGCACGATGAGGTGCAAAAGAGGTGCGATGTTCGTCATCCGGCGCAAGCGGGGGCGCTGGAGATCAGTTCGGCCTGGGACCGGTTCGCACTTGCTGGCCGGCCCGGTTCACAAGATTCAGCGGGTGCGATAGCGCAGGCGGGTGCCGAAGTTCATCGACATCAGGATCTCGTCCGCAGACAGCTCGGGAGGGAAGTAGGCGCCCGAGATTTGCGCATGGGCCAGGCTCGCGCCTTCCAGTGAAGCTTTGCGGAAATCCACGCCACGCAAATCGGCGGAGCGGAAGTAGGCGTCGGTGAAGTCGATGTCGTCCGCGTTCAGTTCCCGCAGATCGAGTCCGCGAAAATCACCGCCACGCATGTCGACCGGGCCTTGAGGGCGTTCGCTGTTGAAACCCGCGATATCGTCTTTGCGCAGCAAGGTATAAAGCGGGGTATTGAGAAGTTTGGGAAGGCTCATGTCATAGCACCTGTTGGTTTTATGACGCCAGTATAGTGCCACCACTTGGCGACCGTGAAGCCGGTGATGGCTTCACGGCCGAAATAGTTTCTACAGACCTGGCAAGCGCTGGCGAATCTGCGCGACGACGACGTCGAGCGTGCCGCTTTCGTTGGTCTGCACCCGCTTGCTGCAGAGGATTTCCGCCGGGGTGAGGGGCTCGCGGCTGGCTTGTTGCGCCGCGATGACCGCCAGGGTCGCATCGGAAGGGTCATTCTGGTCGGCCCGGCGCTGCGCCAGCCAGCTTTCGATGACCGCTTGCGGTGCGTTGCAGTCGAGGATCAGGAACGGGGTGCCTGTGGCTTCGGCGACTTTCGCCGCCGCATCACGCTGCTCCTGCTTGAGGTAGGTGGCATCGATCACCACCGGGAACCCGGCGCGCAGGATGCCATCGGCGATTTCATGCAGGCGCGCGTAGGTTACCCTGCTGGCATCGTTGCTATAAATGCCGGCCTGTGGATCGTTGGGGACTTGTTGCTCGCCGAACAGGCGCTTGCGTTCAACATCGGAGCGCAGGCGAATGGCGCCCAGTGCTTCTACGAGGCGCATTGCCACGTGGCTTTTGCCAACGGCCGAAACGCCGTGGGTAATGGCCAGGAAGGGCGAAGGAATGGTGCTGTAGCTTTCGGCCAGGTTGGCGTAGTTGCGGTATTGGCGCAGGGTGGTGGCGCGCTGCACCGGGTCGGCCTCGGCGGGCATGCTGAACAGCGCGACCTTGGCGCGGACCAGGGCACGGTAGGCCTTGTAGAAGTTCAGCAGTTCCAGGCCCTGGTAGTCGCCGGTCAGTTCCAGGTACTGGCTGACGAAACGCCGCGCCAGCGACTTGAGGCCACGGTCTTCCAAGTCCATCGCCAGGAAAGCGGTATCGGCGTAGACGTCGGTGAAGCGGAAGGGCTCGTTGAACTCGATGCAGTCGAAAATCACCACCTTGCCATCGATCACGGTGGCATTGCCCAAATGGATGTCGCCGTGACATTCACGAATGAAACCGTCAGCCTTGCGTTGGGCGAGCAGCGGCTTGAGGCGTTCGAAGCTGCTTTCGGCCCAGGCTTGCAGGGCTTCGAGTTGCAACAGGTCGGCCTTGTCATTGAGGAAGGGGCGAATCTGTTCGAAGTTTTGCAGCACCGGTGCCATCACGCTGTGCGGGGTGCCGGCGTCATTTTCGGCGGGCACTTTGGGCGTGGAGAGGTGGAACCGGGCGATTTGTCCGGCCATTTCATCGATGTGCGCGGTGGTCAGTTCGCCGTTGGCTTGCAGCGTGCTGAGCAACTGGCTCTGGGGGAACTGGCGCATTTTCAGCGCGTATTCGATGGCCGGGCCTTCGCCACCCAGTTGTGGCGCTTCGGTGCTGCCGGTGATCGGCAGGACTTCCAGGTACAGGTCCTGGGTCAGGCGCTGGTTAAGGCGCAACTCTTCGCCACAAAAATGTTTGCGCGCCTCGAGGCTGGTGAAGTCGAGGAAGCCGAAGTTGACTGGCTTCTTGAATTTGTAGACGTAAGGTCCGGTGAGCAATACCCAGGAAATATGGGTTTCGATGACCTGGAACCCTTCAACGGGATGTGGGTAGAGGGCAGGATTTTGCAGGGCAGCGATCAGGGATTGGCTCACGGGCGATCCTTCAGAGTCTGGGAAAATTCGAGGCCGTCATTATGGCGGCAAGCGGCGCTAACGCAAACCGCATGGCCTCATGTTGAACCGCCGCAAAGTGCGTATAATCCGCCGCCATGACTCGTACCCGATCCCCTCGTACCCCCAAGAAACCACCCGCCAGCCGCCTGCGGCCATGGCTGGGCTGGGCCCTTAAACTCAGCCTGGTGGGCCTTGTTGTGCTCGCTGGCTTTGCGGTCTATCTCGACGCGATTGTCCAGGAGAAGTTCTCCGGCAAGCGCTGGACCATTCCGGCCAAGGTGTATGCCAGGCCGCTGGAACTGTTCGTCGGACAAAAGCTCAGCCGGGAGGACTTCCTGACCGAGCTCGATGCCTTGGGCTATCGCCGTGAAAGCGCGGCCAACGGCCCGGGCGCGGCCTCGGTCAATGGCAACACCGTCGACCTCAATACCCGTGGTTTCCAGTTCTATGAGGGCATGGAGCAACCGCAATCGGTGCGGGTGCGGTTTTCCGGCGATTATGTGGCGGCGCTGACCGGTGCCAACAATGCAAGCCTGTCGGTGGTCCGTCTCGAGCCGTTGCTGATCGGCGGCCTGTACCCCAAGAACCTCGAAGACCGGATCCTGATCAAGATCGACCAGGTGCCGCCGTTCCTGCTCGATACGCTGATCGCCGTCGAGGACCGCGATTTCTATCACCACTTCGGTGTTTCGCCCAAGTCGATTGCCCGGGCAGTCTGGGTCAACACGTCCTCGGGCCATATGCGCCAGGGCGGCAGTACCCTGACCCAGCAACTGGTCAAGAACTTTTACCTGACCAACGAGCGCAGCCTGACCCGCAAGCTCACCGAAGCGATGATGGCGCTGCTGCTGGAAATGCATTACGACAAGCGCGAGATCCTGGAGGCTTACCTCAACGAGGTGTTCATCGGCCAGGACGGTCAGCGCGCGGTGCATGGTTTTGGCCTTGCCAGCCAATTCTTCTTCAGTCAGCCGCTGTCCGAGCTCAAGCTGCACCAGGTGGCGCTGCTGGTGGGCATGGTCAAGGGACCCTCTTCCTATAACCCGCGGCGTAATCCCGAGCGCGCCTTGGAACGCCGCAACTTGGTACTCGACTTGTTGCAACAGCAAGGCGTGGCGACGGCCGAGCAAGTTGAAGCCGCGAAGAAAATGCCATTGGGCGTGACCAAGCGCGGCAGCCTGGCGGACAGCTCGTTCCCCGGTTTCATGGACCTGGTCAAGCGCCAGTTGCGTGAAGACTACCGTGACGAAGACTTGACCGAAGAAGGCCTGCGGATCTTCACCAGTTTCGATCCGATCCTGCAGATGAAGGCCGAAGCGTCGGTCGAAGACACCTTCAAGCGACTGGGAGCGCGCAAGGGCGCCGACGAAGTCGAGGCCGCCATGGTGGTGACGAACCCGGAAACCGGCGAAGTCCAGGCCATGATCGGCAGTCGCCAGGCCAGTTTTGCCGGTTTCAACCGGGCCCTGGATGCCGTCCGGCCCATCGGTTCGTTGATCAAGCCGGCGGTGTACCTGACGGCCCTGGAAAAACCGAGCCAGTACACATTGACCAGTTGGTTGTCGGACGAGACGTTCTCGGTCAAGGGCGCGGACGGTCAGGTATGGACGCCGCAGAACTATGATCGCCGTTCCCACGGCACGGTCTTCCTGTACCAGGGGCTGGCGCATTCCTATAACCTTTCGACGGCTCGCCTCGGGCTGGAAGTCGGCGTGCCAAATGTGCTCAAGACTGTGGCGCGCCTGGGGGTGAACCGCGAACTTCCGGCCTTCCCGTCGATGTTGCTGGGGGCCGGTGGTCTTGCACCGATTGAAGTGGCCGCCATGTACCAGACCTTGGCCAACGGTGGTTTCAATACGCCGATGCGCGGGATCCGCAGCGTGCTTACCGCTGAGGGCGAGCCGCTCAAGCGGTATCCGTTCCAGATCCAGCAGCGTTTCGATCCAGCCTCCATTTATCTGATCCAGAGCGCCATGCAGCGGGTCATGCGCGAAGGCACTGGCAGTTCGGTCTATAACGTGCTGCCCCGCACCCTGACCCTGGCGGGCAAGACCGGTACCAGTAACGATTCGCGCGACAGTTGGTTTGCCGGTTTCAGCCAGGATCTGCTGGCGGTCGTCTGGCTCGGGCGCGATGACAACGGCAAGACGCCGTTCACCGGTGCCACCGGCGCGTTGCAGGTGTGGACCAGTTTCATGCGCAAGGCTGATCCGTTGCCGCTGGACATGCCGCAACCGGATAACATCGTTCAGGCCTGGGTCGATTCGCGCACAGGACAAGGCTCCGATGCCAATTGCCCTGGTGCGGTACAGATGCCGTATATTCGCGGCAGTGAGCCGCCACCCGGTGCCGCCTGTGGCGGTCAGAATCCTGCCGAGTCGGTGATGGATTGGGTCAAGGACTGGATGAATTAAGCAAAGAGGGTTTCAAGTGAACAAGTGGTTGATTCCAGCGGTAACGGCCGTGGCTTTGCTCAGTGGCTGCTCTACCGTGCAGCGTGGTTCGATCCCGGTTGTGGACTCCGGCACGGCTGTTTCCAACAGCGAGCGGATCTCGGCCAATGGCGGCTTCCGCCAAACGACAGTGAAGCGCCCGACCCAGGGCCAGACCCAGGCGATTCCCCAGGGTGACACTGGTGTCGTGGTGATGGTGCCAGGTGGCGGCGCGACGACCTCGGCGCCGATCAGCACGACGCCGATCACGCCAGGCCCTATTACACCGGGTCCGATCGAGACCTCGCCGAGCAATCAGGGCAGCTACAGCATGCCGTCGACACCGAGCAGTACTCCCTCCGGTTCGGGTGGTTTGGCTGCCGATGAGCAACTGGACGGCCCGGTGCTGGCCCTGCTGACGACGGCGCAACAGCAACAGGCCAGCGGCGACCTGAACGGTGCGTCCTCCAGCTTGGAGCGTGCCCAACGTGTAGCGCCGCGCGAGCCCCAGGTTCTTTATCGCCTGGCCCAGGTGCGCATGGCCCAGGGCGATGCGCCGCAAGCCGAACAATTGGCTCGTCGTGGCCTGACTTTCACCAGCGGTCGCCCGGCGCTCCAGGCCAGCTTGTGGGAATTGATTGCCCAGGCGCGTGAGAAGCAAGGCGATTCCGCCGGTGCGGCATTGGCCCGCCAGAAAGCCAAGGTTTCGCTCTGATGGATACCCGCTTTCCCGAGATCGCCGACCAGTTGCTGCTGATCGAGCGGGAACTGCGGGTCCAGGGCTGGTGGAGCAGCGTTTCGCCGTCGGCGCAAGCGCTGGCCAGTGTCGAGCCGTTCGCGGTCGACACCCTGGACTTCGAGCAGTGGCTGCAGTGGATTTTCCTGCCACGGATGAAGGTCATCCTGGAAAACGACCTGCCGCTGCCCAACGCCTCGGGCATTCTGGCCATGGCGGAAATGGTCTATGCCCAGCGACCAGGGCAGGGCATCGAGTTGCAACGGCTGCTGGCGCAGTTCGACCAACTGATCAGCGACGTGGGCTGAGCGCCGTTTACTGGCAATTCTCCTCGATCTGCTTGCGGGTCTCCTCGATCCGCTGGCGCCGTTCTTCCTCTGTGAGGCGGCGCATTTCCCCCTCCACGTCTTCACGCACCCTTGGATTGTTCTGCAGTTGCGCCAGGTTGGTCCGTGCCTGCTCGCAGAAAACCTTGAGCTGGGCTTCTTGCTCGACTATCTGCTTCTTGACCTGTCGGTCGATGGTTTTCTGGTCGCCGATGACGCCACCGGACGGAGGCGATGCGGATGGTTTGGCGTTCGATGGCGCCGGGCTGATCACAGTGGTGGCTTCCGTGCCTTGGGGCGGCTGCGCGCCGAAGTGAGTCACGCCTTGGGCGTCCACCCATTTATAGACCTGGCCGGCCATGCAGGTCGGGCTCAGGCCAACCAACAGGCTGGCCGTCAGGAGAAACGTACGCATGCTGTTTCCTTGTCGTGGATTGCGCAATCGAAGCTAACACAGTTGTCGATTAAAGGTGTTTTCTTGCGTTCTCATGCACTTACTTCGAATAAAGCACATAGACGACTTGACTTGCAGAAGGCGAAACAGAAGAATCCAAAGTCCGCTGTAGAGGGACTGCCAGAAGCAGGCCCACTCGGCAGATCATGAGGCGCATATCCGCGTCGACCTGTTACACCCGCAACGCGTTACCTCGCGCTGGGTGGGAAAGGCCCGCAACACTTGGGACGATCCCAATACTTGCTCAGTCAGTGCTGACGTAGTCGGCGACCACCGTCGCTCATGCTCTGCCGAGAAGTAAACCTATTAAGACCCGTCCCCGTTCGTGGGTCGGTATTCTGGCGTTTTAGAGGTGAACAACGTGGAGCTTTTATCTGGCGGTGAGATGCTCGTCCGCTTCTTGCGTGACGAAGGCGTCGAATATATCTACGGGTACCCCGGTGGTGCTCTTCTTCATGTCTATGATGCCCTGTTCAAAGAACCGGAAGTGACCCACATCCTGGTTCGTCACGAGCAGGCGGCGACCCACATGGCTGACGGCTACGCCCGTGCCACCGGCAAGGCCGGCGTGGTCCTGGTGACTTCCGGTCCTGGCGCCACGAACGCCATCACCGGTATCGCCACTGCCTACATGGACTCCATCCCGATGGTGATCATCTCCGGCCAGGTGCCCAGCACCATGGTCGGCACCGATGCGTTCCAGGAAACCGACATGATCGGTATCTCCCGGCCGATCGTGAAACACAGCTTCATGATCAAGCACGCCTCGGAAATCCCGGAAGTCATGAAGAAGGCATTCTACCTGGCCGAGTCCGGTCGTCCGGGCCCGGTCGTGGTCGACATTCCGAAAGACATGACCAACCCGGCCGAGAAGTTCGAATACGTCTACCCGAAAAAAGCCAAGCTGCGCTCCTATAGCCCGGCCGTTCGCGGCCACTCGGGGCAGATCCGCAAGGCCGCCGAAATGCTGCTGGCGGCCAAGCGTCCCGTGCTGTATTCGGGTGGCGGTGTGATCCTTGGCGGTGGCTCGGCGCCGCTGACCGAACTGGCGAAAATGCTCAACCTGCCGGTCACCAATACCTTGATGGGACTGGGTGCCTACCCGGGCACCGACCGTCAGTTCATCGGCATGCTCGGCATGCACGGCAGCTACACCGCCAACCTGGCGATGCACCATGCCGATGTGATCCTGGCGGTCGGCGCGCGTTTCGATGACCGTGTCATCAACGGCGCGCCGAAGTTTTGCCCGAACGCCAAGATCATCCACATCGACATCGATCCGGCCTCGATCTCCAAGACCATCAAGGCAGACGTGCCGATTGTTGGGCCTGTAGAGAGTGTGCTGACCGAAATGGTCGCCATCCTCAAGGAAATCGGCGAGGTCCCGAACAAGGAGTCCGTGGCCAGCTGGTGGAAGCAGGTCGATGAGTGGCGCGGTGACCGTGGCCTGTTCCCTTACGACAAGGGCGACGGCAGTGTGATCAAGCCGCAGACTGTTATCGAAACCCTGTGCGAAGTGACCAAGGGCGATGCCTTTGTGACCTCCGACGTGGGCCAGCATCAGATGTTCGCCGCGCAGTACTACAAGTTCAACAAACCCAACCGCTGGATCAACTCCGGTGGCCTGGGCACCATGGGCTTCGGTTTTCCTGCGGCCATGGGCGTCAAGCTGAGCTTTCCGGATCACGACGTCGCCTGTGTCACGGGCGAGGGCAGTATCCAGATGAACATCCAGGAGCTGTCGACCTGCCTGCAGTACGGTTTGTCGGTGAAGATCGTCAACCTGAACAACGGTGTGCTGGGCATGGTTCGTCAATGGCAGGACATGAGCTACGGCAGCCGCCACTCTCATTCCTACATGGAATCGTTGCCGGACTTCGTCAAGCTGGTCGAGGCCTATGGTCACGTGGGCATCCGCATCACCGACCTGAAGGATCTGAAATCCGGGCTTGAAGAAGCCTTCGCCATGAAGGATCGCCTGGTGTTCATCGATATCCAGGTCGACACCAGCGAGCACGTCTACCCGATGCAGATCAAAGACGGCTCCATGCGCGATATGTGGCTGAGCAAGACGGAGCGTACCTAATCATGCGACATATTATTTCCCTGCTTCTGGAAAACGAACCGGGTGCGCTGTCTCGTGTAGTGGGTCTGTTCTCCCAGCGCAACTACAACATCGAAAGCCTGACGGTAGCGCCAACCGAAGACCCGACCTTGTCGCGTCTGACGCTGACGACAGTGGGCCATGATGAAATAATTGAGCAGATCACCAAGAACCTGAACAAGCTGATCGAGGTGGTCAAGCTGGTGGACCTGTCGGAAAGCGCTCACATCGAGCGCGAACTGATGCTGGTCAAGGTCAAGGCCACCGGCGCCCAGCGCGCCGAGATCAAACGCACTACCGATATTTATCGTGGGCAGATCGTCGATGTCAGCGCCAGCGTCTATACCGTTCAGTTGACCGGTACCAGCGACAAGCTCGACAGCTTCATTCAATCGATCGGCACTGCCTCGATTCTGGAAACCGTACGCAGTGGTGTCACCGGCATTGCCCGTGGCGACAAAGTACTGAGCATCTAAACCAAATTAGCGAATGGCCTGAACGGCCGGATATAGGGGTATTTCATGAAAGTTTTCTACGATAAAGATTGCGACCTGTCGATCATCCAGGGCAAGAAAGTCGCCATCATCGGTTACGGTTCCCAAGGTCACGCCCAGGCGTGCAACCTGAAGGATTCCGGCGTTGACGTGACCATCGGCCTGCGTAAAGGCTCGGCCACTGTCGCCAAGGCCGAGGCCCATGGCCTGAAAGTCACCGACGTGGCTTCCGCCGTTGCCGCTGCCGACCTGGTCATGATCCTGACTCCGGACGAGTTCCAGGGCGCCCTGTACAAGAACGAAATCGAGCCGAACATCAAGAAAGGCGCCACCCTGGCCTTCTCCCACGGCTTCTCGATTCACTACAACCAGGTTGTGCCGCGTGCCGACCTCGACGTGATCATGATCGCGCCGAAGGCTCCGGGCCACACCGTGCGTTCCGAGTTCGTGAAGGGCGGCGGTATCCCTGACCTGATCGCGATCTACCAGGACGCCTCGGGCAACGCCAAGAACGTAGCCCTGTCCTACGCTGCCGGCGTTGGCGGTGGTCGTACCGGTATCATCGAAACCACCTTCAAGGACGAGACCGAAACCGACCTGTTCGGTGAGCAGGCTGTTCTGTGCGGCGGTACCGTCGAGCTGGTGAAAGCCGGTTTCGAAACCCTGGTTGAAGCTGGCTACGCGCCGGAAATGGCCTATTTCGAATGCCTGCACGAACTGAAGTTGATCGTTGACCTCATGTACGAAGGCGGTATCGCCAACATGAACTACTCGATCTCCAACAACGCTGAGTACGGCGAGTACGTAACCGGTCCGGAAGTGATCAACGCCGAATCCCGTCAGGCCATGCGCAACGCCCTGAAACGTATTCAGGACGGCGAATACGCCAAGATGTTCATCAGCGAAGGCGCCACCGGCTATCCTTCGATGACTGCCAAGCGTCGCAACAACGCGGCCCACGGTATCGAGATCATCGGTGAGCAACTGCGCTCGATGATGCCGTGGATCAGCGCCAACAAGATCGTCGACAAAGCCAAGAACTAAGTCGAGAACTTGAGCGAAAAACGCGGCCTAGGCCGCGTTTTTTCGTTTGGACGGTGGGTTCTGGTATAAAGCTGCATCGTTTGCGGTCGAACCGTCGCCCCAGACATCTGTCGAATTTTTCACACCGTTGCAAGGTACTGTCCATGAGCGAACGTCCCGACGAGCCGAACCAGGCTCCTGACGCCGAAAGCCTGCTGCCCATCGACGAGCACGTCGAAGAAGGTCACGATGCTGAAGGCCGTAAGGTCCGGCATCGTGGTATCTATCTGCTGCCGAACCTGTTCACCACGGCGAACCTGTTTGCCGGTTTCTACTCCATCATCAACTCCATGAGTGCCCAGGCTGCCTTGAGTGCCGGCGATGCTGCGGGCGCAAGCCGCTACTTCGCCTTTGCCGCCATCGCGATCTTCGTCGCCATGGTGCTCGACGGCCTGGACGGGCGCGTAGCGCGCATGACCAACACCCAGAGTGCGTTCGGCGCCGAATACGATTCGCTGTCCGACATGGTCGCCTTTGGCGTGGCCCCTGCCTTGCTGGCGTTCGGTTGGGCGCTGGGAGACATGGGCAAGGTTGGCTGGATGGTCGCCTTTATCTATGTGGCGGGTGCGGCGTTGCGCCTGGCACGCTTCAACACCCAGGTTGGCAAGGCTGATAAGCGTTATTTCATTGGCCTGGCCAGTCCTGCCGCGGCGGGTGTGGTGGCAGGTGTTGTCTGGGCCTTCAGTGACTACGGCATACAGGGATCGAAGATGTCCTTCCTGGTGGCCTTGCTGGTAGCGGCGGCCGGGATGCTGATGGTCAGCAACATCAAGTACAACAGCTTCAAGGAGCTGGACCTGAAGGGGCGCGTGCCGTTCGTTGCGATCCTTGCGGTGGTGCTGGTGTTCGCCGTGGTGTTCAGCGATCCGCCACGTATCTTGCTGTTGGTGTTCCTCGCCTATGCTGCTTCCGGCCCGGTGCAATATTTGCTGCGTCTTCGCCGACGCTAAACGTTGCCTTAATGTAATTTCCCCCATACTCCGCAGTCTATTGGTGCACCTGTCCTCCAATTCTGCGGAGTTGCCATGTTAATCAAGATCTCCAAGTCTTCCGATTGCCGTGAGTCGGACGTCACGCCGGAATCCTTTTATCTGTCTCGTCGCCAAATATTGGGCGCCACCGTGGCGGGGATTGCGGTGGGTAGCTTGCCACGCTGGGCTCTGGCGGGTGATGGAGGGCGTTATGCTGATGTCGATCCTGGCAAGGCGCCGTCCTGGTTTGCCGAAAAACTTCCGTCCACCCAATGGGGTGCCGTCACGGTCAAGGATGAGGCCATCACACCGTTCAAGGACGCCACTCACTACAACAACTTCTACGAGTTCGGAACCGACAAGGGCGATCCGGCGGCAAATGCCGGGTCTTTGAAAACCGAACCCTGGAGCGTCGTGGTGGACGGGGAGGTGGGCAAGCCGGGGCGCTATGAGCTGGAAGACTTCATGAAGCCTTATCAGTTGGAGGAGAGGATCTATCGGTTGCGCTGTGTCGAGGCGTGGTCGATGGTCATCCCGTGGATCGGTTTTCCCCTCTCTGCGCTGCTTAAACAGGTCGAGCCGACCTCCAAGGCAAAATTCATCCGCTTCGAAACTTTGCAAGATCCCAAGACCATGCCCGGGCAGCGCTCCAGTTTCGCCTTGATCGACTGGCCTTATGTGGAGGGTTTGCGACTGGATGAGGCGATGAACCCGTTGGCGATCCTGGCGGTAGGGATGTACGGACGGGAATTGCCGAATCAGAACGGTGCGCCGTTGCGTTTGGTGGTGCCCTGGAAGTATGGGTTTAAAAGCGTGAAATCCATTGTGCGTATCAGCCTGGTCAGTGAGCAGCCCAAAACCACTTGGCAAAGTATTGCGTCAAACGAGTACGGCTTCTATGCCAATGTCAATCCGACGGTCGATCATCCGCGCTGGACCCAGGCCCATGAGCGGCGACTGCCGAGCGGACTGTTGCGCCCCAATGTTCGCGATACGCTCATGTTCAATGGCTATCAGGATGAAGTGGCCTCTTTATACGCAGGGATGGATCTGAGGAAAGACTACTGATGCGCTTTGCAGCATGGCGAGCCGGCGTCTTCGTCGCGGCGGCGGTCTGGCCGTTGTTCTGGCTCTACCAGGCGATTACGAACGCCTTGGGTCCTGATCCGGGCAAGGTGCTGGTGGATCGGTTGGGGCTGGGGACGCTGATCTTTTTGCTGATCACCTTGAGCATGACGCCATTGCAGAAAATGACGGGGTGGGCGGGGTGGATCGCAGTCAGGCGTCAGTTGGGCTTGTGGTGCTTTACCTATGTCGTGTTGCACCTGAGTGGATACGCGGCGTTCATATTGGGGTTCGACTGGTCGCAGTTGGGGGTTGAGCTGAGCAAGCGCCCCTACATCATTGTCGGTGCGCTGGGGTTTATCGGTTTGCTGGCGCTGGCTATTACCTCCAATCGTTACAGTCAACGCCGGTTGGGTGTGCGTTGGAAGAAGTTGCATCGCTTGGTGTATCTGATCCTCGGGCTTGGCTTGCTGCATATGTTGTGGATCGTGCGGGCGGATCTGCAGGAGTGGGCGATATACGCTTTCATAGGCAGCATATTGCTGCTTCTGAGGGTTCCACCGGTTATGCGTCGGATCCCGCGTTTATGGGGGCGGAAGGTTCCTTTTGCAACAAAAGCAAAATAAGTGTTGACGGCAGATTCTGGATCTCTATAATTCGCCCCACTTCCGGCGCAGTCGAAACGGAAAACTCCTTGAGATTCAATGAGTTAAGTA
>NZ_JAODAB010000033.1 GCF_025336485.1 Pseudomonas citri
ATGGTGCAACCGGCCGCCAGGGCCGGACCGGCCTTGCGGGTGATCATCGCCGCCGGGAAGTTCCACGGAGTGATGGCCGCGGTCACGCCGATCGGCTGCTTGATCACGATCAGGCGCTTGTCCGGCTGGTGGCCTGGGATCACGTCACCGTAGATGCGCTTGGCTTCTTCAGCGAACCATTCGATGAACGAGGCAGCATAGGCGATTTCGCCCTTGGCTTCAGCCAGTGGCTTGCCCTGTTCCAGGGTCATCAGGCGACCTAGGTCGTCCTGGTTCTCGATCAGCAATTCGTACCAACGGCGCAGCTTGTTGGCGCGCTCCTTGGCGGTCAATGCACGCCAGGCCGGCAGCGCCTTGTCGGCAGCTTCAATCGCCCGGCGGGTTTCGGCGGCGCCCATCTTCGGCACGGTGCCCAGCACTTCACCCGTTGCCGGGTTGGTGACCTTGATCGTCTGACCATTGTCGGCATCGACCCAAGCGCCATCGATAAAGGCTTGCTGGCGGAACAACTGGGTGTCTTTAAGCTGCATGTCGGCTTTCCTTAACAGCACCGCGCATCGCGGAGCGAATTAGATTTATAGAAAGGCGCCTTAGGCTTTGTACGAGAAAAGTGCCTGCGCGACGATCATGCTGCGTTGAAAACAGGCTCGGAATGCTCATTTACTACAGTAAACTCCGCTTCCTCGCCTGTTTTCGCCTTGCCTGATCGCCGCTCGGCGACTTTTCGTACAAACCCCAGGGGCTGCCGTCAGGGAAATCATTCACCGGGCCGAAGCACAGAAATAACGCACAGAAGCATAACCGTGCGGTTCAGCACCCAGACAAGAGCGTTTGAAATCTCAAACGAATCCTAGGGCCGATGGGGGGCAAGGACAATAGGCTGTTCGAAAAAAAGAACAAAAAAGCCGTTTTTGCCCATTTTTTCTGATCAGCGTAGCCGATGCCCGCCTATGCTCATGAAAACACCGGCAAATCAGCAGCATGGACGCCCGCATTGCATATGAGTATCATGGCGCCCGCATTGCACCAGTAGCTCAGCTGGATAGAGTACTGCCCTCCGAAGGCAGGGGTCGTGGGTTCGAATCCCGCCTGGTGCGCCAGATCATTGTTTCTAGTTGTCTATAGATGTCTACGAAACGCTCGATAGAGCCCGCTCCGTGCGGGCTCTGTCGTTTCTGATTATCTCTCGCGTTTAAAAGTCGGCAGGAAAAGAGAGCAGTTATACAACCACTGCTCACCGGCAAGCGCCGTCAAGGGAGATGAACTGGAGGTCGCCTGATGGCACATAGCGAGCTAATTCTCTACAGCACGGACGATGGTCTAGCGCAGTTCACCCTACGCGAAATGGATGGTCAGGTCTGGCTGACGCAATTGGAAATGGCCGAGCTGTACCAGACAAGCAAGCAGAACATCGGCAAGCATATCCAGGCCATCATCGCTGATGGGGAGCTGGCTGAAGGGGCAGTTGTAAACCAGAAGTTTACTACTGCCGCCGATGGCAAAGACTACCTGACCCTCCTCTACGCTCTGCCGATGATCATCGCCGTGGGCTACCGTGTGCGCTCAACGCGTGGCACCCAATTTCGTCAGTGGGCCACCCGCACCCTGGGTGAGTACCTGCAGAAGGGCTTCGTGATGGACGACGCCCGACTGAGGGAGCCACGCTGGGACTACTTCGATGAACTGCTCAAGCGCATCCGTGACATACGGGCCTCGGAGAAGCGCTTCTACCAGAAGGTGCGGGACCTCTTCACCCTGGCCGAGGATTACCGTGCCAACGAGCAGGACACGGCCCGCTTGTTTGCCGAGGTGCAGAACAAACTGTTTTTCGCCGTTACCGGCCACACTGCCGCCGAGTTGATCGTACAGCGGGCCGATGCCAGCGCACCCAATATGAGCCTGCTGAGTTTCAAGGGCGATCGGGTACGCAAGGCCGACGTTGTGGTGGCCAAGAACTACCTGAATGCCGAGGAGCTAGACCAGCTCAACCGCCTAGTCGGCATGTTCCTCGACTTCGCCGAGCTACGCGCCGAGCAGCGTAAGCACCTGACGCTCGCCGACTGGCGGCAATACATCGACAGCTTTCTGGCCTTCAACGAGCAACCGCTCCTGCGCACCGCGGGCAGCATCAGCCACGAGCAAATGAAACAGGTGGCACATGAGCGTTACGAGCAGTTCGACCAGCACCGCCGACAGGCCGAAGCCCTAGCCTCCGATGCTCAAGAGCTGGCGGAGCTCGAGCGTTTGGAAAAGCGCCTGAGCAGCCAAAAAAAGAAACGCTGATCGCTCACGGATCGCAACTGCGCGTGCCCCGGACTCGGAAGAATGCTCCATGCCCGTCGAAAGCATCCCAAAAGTCATCGTCAATCTGTTCCAACCCCACAGGCCTCAAGCTCAGATCCAGCTTGCCCGTGTTATCGCCATCCAAAAACAAAGCCCCAGGTCGCAAGACCTGGGGCTTTTTTGTGGATCACGTCAGCGCCGACTGGACAGGCTCGCTCCGAAGGAGCAGCGGCCATCGATCATTATTTGACCAGGCGCCAGGTGAACGGATATCGGTACGCCTGCCCTTCGTTGGCCTTCACCCCGCCGATGATGGTCAGCACCAACGCGCCGATGGCCACCAGGCCGAACAGGAAGAAACCAATCACCACGACCATCAGCAGCAGGCTGATGGCCGAGGCGATCGCCACGGTGATCTGGAAGTTCAGCGCTTCCTTGCCCTGGGCGTCGACGAACGGGTCGGAGTCGCGCTTGAGCTGCCAGAGCACCAGGGGCCCGATCAACGTACCGAACGGAATCCAGATGCCCAACAAGGCCGACAGGTGACAGAACATCGCCCATTGACGCGCCTCTTTGCTCGGCTGGGGCAGCAGGATTTGCTCATCACTCATGACGTTCTCCTTGTCTGAAGCAGGAATCGATCAGTCAGCCAACGCGGCCTTTTGCAGTTCGAAAATCTCGTTCATG
Organism: Pseudomonas citri; assembly: GCF_025336485.1. GTDB lineage: Bacteria > Pseudomonadota > Gammaproteobacteria > Pseudomonadales > Pseudomonadaceae > Aquipseudomonas > Aquipseudomonas citri. The sequence goes on from NZ_JAODAB010000033.1 coordinate 2,971, forward strand.
CCTTTCTTCGCCAACTCCAGCATAGCGCTCAATTCTTCAGGCTGGAACGGCGCACCCTCGGCGGTACCCTGGACCTCGATAAAACCACCGGCGCTGGTCATGACCACGTTCAGGTCGGTCTCGGCGGCGGAATCCTCCAGGTAATCGAGATCCAGCACCGGCTCGCCCTGGTACATGCCCACGGACACGGCGCCGATCATCTGCTTGAGCGGATCGCCGCCCTTGAGGCCGCCACGCTTCTTGATCACTTTCAAGGCATCGACCAACGCAACCATGGCGCCGGTGATGGACGCGGTACGGGTGCCACCGTCGGCCTGGATCACGTCGCAGTCGACATACAGGGTCACGTCGCCCAGCTTGGACATGTCCAGCGCAGCGCGCAGCGAACGACCGATCAGGCGCTGGATCTCCAGAGTCCGGCCGCCCTGCTTGCCACGGCTGGCCTCGCGCTGGTTCCGCTCGCCAGTGGCACGCGGCAGCATGCCGTATTCCGCGGTCAGCCAGCCCTGGCCCTGGCCCTTGAGGAAGCGCGGTACGCCGTTTTCGACGCTGACGGTGCAGATGACCTTGGTATCACCGAATTCGACCAGTACGGATCCCTCGGCGTGTTTGGTGTAGTTGCGGGTAATGCGGATCGAGCGAAGCTGATCGGCAGCGCGACCACTTGGACGTTTCATAGGGAATACCTGTACAGAGGACGGAAAACTGCCGGGCATTATAAGGCCGTGGGCGATCCGAGGGCAGTTCTAAAAAAACGGCACGACGAGCGCCGCCTCTCGAACGCCTGTCCGACGGGCCGCAGTGCTTTGTCACCTGCGCGGTTTGGGCCATGGGGCTCACTGCGCTACAATCCTGCGCCTTTGCAGCCCTTGGGCTGTTACCCACAGATTCCAGGCGCCACGGCTACGGTCGTGCCGGCCTGCATTGCGAGGAACCTTCATGGTGCACAGCATGACCGCCTTCGCCCGCGTCGAAAAAGCCGGGGCCCAAGGCACACTGAGCTGGGAGTTGCGCTCGGTCAACAGCCGCTACCTGGAGCCTCACCTGCGCCTGCCCGAATCTTTCCGCGACCTGGAAGGTGGTGTGCGCGAAGCCCTGCGTCAGAGCCTGTCGCGGGGCAAGCTGGAATGCACCCTGCGGTTCACCGAAGAAAACACCGGCAAAGCGCTGCAAGTCGATCGCAAGCGTGCCGCGCAGTTGGTCGCGGCGGCCGAGACCGTTGCCAGCCTGATCGCCAACCCCGCCGCCCTGAACCCACTGGAGGTCCTGGCGTGGCCCGGCGTGCTGGTGGGCGACGCAAGCGACCCGCAAGCCTTGAACGCCGAGGCACTGGCGCTGTTCAACCAAGGCTTGAAAGAACTCAAGGCCGGGCGCGAGCGTGAAGGCGCGGAACTGGCCCGACTGATCAATGAGCGTCTGAGTTCCATCGAAGAAGACGTCAGCACCCTGCGCGAACTGGTCCCGCAGATGCTCGCCACCCAGCGCCAGAAGATCCTCGATCGCTTCGCCGATATGAAAGCCGAACTGGATCCGCAACGCCTCGAACAGGAAATGGTCATGCTCGCGCAAAAGAGCGACGTGGCCGAAGAACTGGATCGCCTGAGCACCCACATCATCGAAGTTCGCCGGGTGCTCAAGTCCGGCGGTGCGGCCGGTCGCCGCCTGGACTTCCTGATGCAGGAGCTCAACCGCGAAGCCAACACACTGGGCTCCAAGGCCTTCGACCCGCGCAGCACCCAGGCTGCGGTCAACCTCAAGGTGTTGATCGAGCAGATGCGCGAACAAGTGCAGAACATTGAGTAAGGCTAACCCCACATGACCCACAGCACCGGCACTCTCTACATCATTTCCGCGCCCTCGGGCGCCGGCAAGACCAGCCTGGTCAAGGCCCTGATCGACGCCGAGCCGCAGATTCGCGTCTCGGTCTCGCACACCACCCGCGCCATGCGCCCGGGCGAAGTGAACGGGGTGAACTATCACTTCGTCGACCGCGAGCAGTTCGTGAAGATGGCCGAGCACGGCGACTTCCTCGAGCGCGCCGAAGTCTTCGGCAACCTCTATGGCACGTCGCAAAGCTACTTGCAGCAGACCCTGGACGAAGGCCACGACCTGATCCTGGAAATCGACTGGCAAGGCGCCGAGCAAGTGCGCAAGCTGATGCCCCAGGCCCGCTCGATCTTCATCCTGCCGCCCAGCCAGGAAGCGTTGCGCCAGCGCCTGACCAACCGTGGCCAGGACAGCGACGAGATCATCGAAGGCCGGATGCGTGAAGCGGTCAGCGAAATGAGCCACTACGTGGACTACGATTACCTGATCATCAACGACGATTTTGCCCACGCGCTGGACGACCTGAAGGCGATTTTCCGCGCCAGCCAGCTACAGCAAAAACGCCAGCAGCAACGTTTCGGTAAATTATTGGCCGAACTGCTGGGCTGAACAGCTCTTCCCAAAACCGCTGCGACGGCTTTACATTGGTACTCGCAGCGCGCCGAGGGGTTTGGTTAAAAAATCAGCGCTTCCCTAAACGCTGGTGTTTTTTTAAACTGTCGAGTCCGCTCGCCCAACCGGGCAGCGCGCATATTGCATTCGTTCCGAGGAATACCATGGCCCGCGTAACCGTTGAAGACTGCCTAGAACACGTGGAAAACCGCTTTGAGCTGGTCATGCTCTCTACCAAGCGGGCCCGTCAACTGGCCACCGGTGGCAAAGAGCCGTTGGTCCAGTGGGAAAACGACAAGCCTACCGTTGTAGCACTGCGTGAAATCGCTGAAGGCCTGATGAGCTACGAGTTCATCGCCAACGCAGAAATCGTTGAGGACGAACCGCTGTTCGCAGCGTTCGAGGACGAGTCCAACGAGGCGGTCTAATCCTATGCCTGGTCGACGTAGCACGGCGCGGGGTCACAGCGAACGGCAGGAGTCAGTACCATGCCGAGCATAGACGCCCTCGCCGATCGCTTATCGGCCTACCTCGGCACGGACCAGGTCAACCTGGTCCGCCGAGCCTATTTCTACGCTGAACAAGCCCACGACGGCCAACGCCGGCGCAGTGGCGAAGCGTACGTCACGCATCCTCTTGCCGTGGCCAATATCCTTGCCGACATGCACATGGACCATCAGAGCCTGATGGCGGCGATGCTGCATGACGTGATCGAAGACACCGGCATTGCCAAGGAAGCGCTGCAAGCGCAGTTCGGCGAAACCGTGGCCGAACTGGTCGACGGGGTCAGCAAGCTGACCCAGATGAACTTCGAGACCAAGGCCGAGGCCCAGGCCGAAAACTTCCAGAAAATGGCCATGGCCATGGCGCGCGATATCCGCGTGATCCTGGTCAAGCTCGCCGACCGCCTGCACAACATGCGCACCCTGGAAGTGCTTTCCGGGGAAAAACGTCGGCGAATTGCCAAGGAAACCCTGGAAATCTACGCGCCGATCGCCAATCGCCTGGGTATGCACGCGATTCGCATCGAGTTCGAGGACCTGGGCTTCAAGGCGATGCACCCGATGCGCTCGGCGCGCATCAAGCAAGCGGTCAAGCGCGCCCGGGGCAATCGCAAGGAAATCGTCAACAAGATCGAAGAATCCCTGAGTCATTGCCTGGCCATCGACGGCATCGAAGGCGAGGTCAGCGGTCGCCAGAAACACCTCTACGGCATCTACAAGAAAATGCGCGGCAAGCGTCGGGCCTTCAACGAGATCATGGACGTCTATGCGTTCCGGATCATCGTCGACAAGGTCGATACCTGCTACCGCGTGTTGGGCGCCGTGCATAACTTGTACAAACCCTTGCCGGGACGCTTCAAGGACTACATTGCGATTCCCAAGGCCAACGGCTATCAATCGCTGCACACCACGTTGTTCGGCATGCATGGCGTTCCCATCGAGATCCAGATCCGTACCCGCGAAATGGAAGAGATGGCCAACAATGGCATCGCCGCCCATTGGCTGTACAAATCCAGCGGCGACGAGCAACCCAAGGGCACCCACGCCCGGGCCCGACAATGGGTCAAGGGTGTGCTGGAAATGCAGCAACGAGCCGGCAACTCCCTGGAATTCATCGAAAGCGTGAAGATCGACCTGTTCCCGGACGAGGTCTACGTCTTCACGCCCAAGGGCCGGATCATGGAACTGCCCAAAGGCTCCACGGCCGTGGACTTCGCCTATGCGGTACACACCGACGTCGGCAACAGCTGCATCGCCTGCCGGATCAATCGGCGCCTGGCGCCGCTGTCCGAACCGCTGCAAAGCGGCTCCACGGTGGAAATCGTCAGCGCCCCCGGTGCGCGACCGAACCCGGCGTGGCTCAACTTCGTGGTCACCGGCAAGGCCCGCACCCATATTCGCCACGCGTTGAAACTGCAACGCCGCTCCGAATCCATCAGCCTTGGCGAGCGCTTGCTGAACAAGGTCCTGAACGGCTTCGACAGCGCCCTGGACAAGATTCCGGCCGAACGCGTGCAGGTGATGCTCCACGAATACCGCCTCGAACTGGTCGAAGACCTGCTCGAAGACATCGGCCTGGGCAATCGCATGGCCTACGTCGTCGCCCGTCGCCTGCTCGGCGAAGGCGAACAGCTGCCCAGCCCCGAAGGCCCGCTGGCGATTCGCGGCACCGAAGGCCTGGTGCTCAGCTACGCCAAGTGCTGCACGCCGATCCCTGGCGACCCGATCGTCGGCCATTTGTCCGCCGGCAAGGGGATGGTGGTGCACCTGGACAACTGCCGCAACATCAGTGAAATCCGTCATAACCCGGAAAAATGCATCCAGCTCTCCTGGGCCAAGGATGTCACTGGCGAATTCAATGTCGAACTGCGGGTCGAGCTGGAGCACCAACGCGGCCTGATCGCCCTGCTGGCCAGCAGCGTCAACGCAGCCGACGGCAACATCGAAAAGATCAGCATGGACGAACGCGATGGCCGCATCAGCGTCGTCCAACTGGTGGTCAGCGTGCACGACCGCGTGCATCTGGCCCGCGTGATCAAGAAACTGCGCGCCCTTACCGGCGTGATTCGCATCACCCGCATGCGTGCGTAGCCCGCCCATTACAAGGAGTCATACATGACCAAAACCGTCATCACCAGCGACAAGGCCCCGGCCGCCATCGGCACTTACTCCCAGGCGATCAAGGCCGGCAACACCGTATACATGTCGGGCCAGATTCCCCTGGACCCGAAAACCATGGAGCTGGTGGAAGGCTTCGAAGCCCAGACCGTACAAGTGTTCGAAAACCTCAAGGCCGTGGCCGAAGCGGCCGGCGGTTCGTTCAAGGACATCGTCAAGCTGAACATCTTCCTCACCGACCTGAGCCACTTCGCCAAAGTCAACGAGGTCATGGGCAAGTATTTCGAACAACCTTACCCTGCACGCGCCGCCATTGGCGTGGCAGCCCTGCCAAAGGGCGCGCAGGTTGAGATGGATGCCATCCTGGTCATCGAGTAACAAGGCCGGCGCAGCATTCCCCGCTGCGCCGTTTTCGTTTTGAAAGGATTCCACCATGCGCCAAGCGCTTGCTCTCTCGCTGCTCGCCCTGCTCCTGGGCGGTTGCGCCAGCGACCCTGCCGACCGTGACATCAGCGGCACCTGGATCAACCAGGCCGCCATCGACGCTGCCGCCAAGGGCGGCCCACTTCGCGAGGCGCTGCAGGGCTATGGCCCGAACCTGGAATGGGACGTCAACACCCAGGCAGGCCAGGCGCGCTACACCAACGGTTTTGAAAACGTCGAAGGCAAGTTGCTGGGCGAAGATGACGGCGCGTGGAAAGTCGACTTCTACGGCAGCTCCGCCAGCGAGCTCAAGCGCGACGGCGACCAGTTGAACCAGGCCGCCACCGAGAACGAACCGCAGCAAGTCTTCGACCGTGCGCAAGTCCAGGTACCGGAAGGCGCGCCCATCGGCGCCAGCTTCGAGCGTGCGCTGTATGCCGCCTACCTCGGCGGCACCTGGAACATCGCCAGCGGCCCCGGCCAGGGCGCCACCGTGCAGTTCCAGCCCGACGGCCAGGTCAGCGGCCTGCCGGGCGCCGATCGCTACGCCTTGTGCCTGGCCGGCGATTGCGCCTCCATGAGCGCAGGCAACGACAACATCTGGCTACAGAAGAACGGCCAGGGCAACACCTGGATCTTCGCTCGTGATGGCAAGAAGCTGGAGATCTTCCAGACTGTCAACACGGCGCTGGCCGACGAGATGCCGTCGTTCATACCGGGTAACCGGCAGTGGGTGCTTGAAAAGCAGTAACCCCGCTCTTTGTTAGCTACAAGAGCAACACCTGTGGGAGCAAAGCTTGCTCGCGATAGCGGTGTTACAGCCAGCAGAAGCGTTGGATGTGCTGGCCTCATCGCGAGCAAGCTGTGCTCCCACAGGCTCGCCTCCACAATTGTTTTGTTTTAAAGGCGGCGACGGATCAGCAACGCCCTTCCAGAATCGCCGCATACCCTTCGCGAAAACTCGGATAGCGCGGCGTCCAGCCCAGCGCCTTCGCCCGGGCGTTGCTGCAACGCTTGCTGCCGGCGCGACGCACGCTGGCGTCTTCAGCCCACTCGGTAACGCCCATGTACTCCCGCAGCCAACCCACCACATCGGCCAATGCCGCAGGCGCGTCGTCGACCCCGATGTAGCAATCATCCAATGCCTTGCCCTGGCGATCGGCGTCGAGCAGAAAGGCCAGCAGGCAAGCCGCATCGTCGGCATGGATGCGATTGGCATACAGCGGCGGGTCGATCACCACGCGATAGCCCTGGCGCACCTGGCTGAGCAACCATTCGCGGCCCGGGCCGTAAATACCGGTCAAACGCACGCGGCTGGCAGGGATACCGCTGTCGAGCGCCAGTTGCTCGGCCTCGAGCATCAAGCGCCCGGAATAACCACCGGCCTCGGTGGGCGAGGTTTCGTCGATCCATTCGCCGTTCTGCTGGCCGTAAACACTGCTGCTGGACACGAAAAGCAGCCGTCTGGGCCGCTGGCCGTGCTGCTTCACCCAACCCAACACATGCCGCAACCCATCGATATAGGCGGCGCGATAGCCGGTTTCGTCGTGCACGGTGGCGGCGGCGCTGTACACCAGGTAATCCAGCGGCCCGGTGGGCCAATCGGCCGGGCATTGGTCGCTGAACAAATCACCCGCGACCCCGATGACCCCCTCCGGCAGCTGTGCGACCGATCGTCGCAAGCCATGGACCTGCCAATGCTCAGCCACCAGACGACTGGCCAGGCGGCCGCCAATATCGCCGCAGCCGGCGATCAAAACAGAAGGCGCGGACATCAAGAACTCCTCTGGCAAAGCCGCAGACTAGCCTCCGAGAGGGACGAGCGGCTACCCGCAAGACAAAAATAGCAACTGTATTGCTTTTGTTAACAAGAATTACTTGCAATAATGCACCCCGCTTTTGTTCTCGGCCTCACGAGGCCTGGAAGAACATCAACTTCTTTTTCTCTCAGGTCCGGCCAGCATGAAACGCTCTCCATCCTTCGCTTCGCCAACCAATCGACCTCGCGCCTGGAGCGCCGTGGCAGCCTTGCTGCTCAGCCTACTGCTGGTGCCCGCCGCCTTCGCCGATACCCAGTCGCCAGCCACGACCCCGGCCGCCACGCCGGTGACGGCCCAGGCGCCTGTCGAGCCGGCCACCCCCGTTGCGACGCCCGCGGCCAGCGAGCCGGCCCAAGCCATCGAGGCCACCGCACCACAAACACTCGAAGCCGACAACTCCCTGGGCCTGGGCCACGACCTGTCGCCATGGGGCATGTACAAGAACGCCGACATCGTGGTGAAGCTCGTCATGATCGGCCTGGCCATCGCCTCGATCATCACCTGGACCATCTGGATTGCCAAAGGCTTCGAGCTGTTGGGCGCCAAACGTCGCTTGCGCGGCGAGATCGCGGCCCTGAAACAAGCCAGCACCCTCAAGGAAGCCAGCGCCAGCGCCGCCAAGCAAGGCACCCTCGCCCACCTGTTGGTGCACGACGCACTCGAGGAGATGCGTCTGTCGGCCAACAGCCGCGAGAAGGAAGGCATCAAGGAGCGCGTGAGTTTCCGCCTCGAGCGCCTGGTCGCTGCCTGCGGTCGCAACATGAGCAGCGGTACCGGCGTGCTCGCCACCATCGGTTCCACCGCGCCGTTCGTCGGCCTGTTCGGCACCGTGTGGGGCATCATGAACAGCTTCATCGGCATCGCCAAGACCCAGACCACCAACCTCGCCGTCGTCGCTCCCGGTATCGCCGAAGCGCTGTTGGCGACGGCACTGGGCCTGGTCGCGGCCATCCCGGCGGTGGTGATCTACAACGTCTTCGCCCGCTCCATCGCCGGCTACAAGGCGCAGGTGTCCGACGCCTCGGCCGAAGTCCTGTTGCTGGTCAGCCGCGACCTGGACCACCTGCCGCCTGAGCGCGCCTCGCAACCGCACATGGTGAAAGTGGGGTAATCGGCCATGGGCCTGCATTTGAAAGAAGGCGCAGACGATCTGGCCGAGAACCACGAGATCAACGTCACCCCCTTCATCGACGTGATGCTGGTGTTGTTGATCATCTTCATGGTGGCGGCCCCGCTCGCCACCGTCGACATCAAGGTTGACCTGCCGGCCTCGACGGCCAAGCCATCACCACGGCCCGAGAAACCGGTGTTCCTGAGCGTCAAGGCCGACCAGCGCCTGTTCCTAGGCGAAGAAGAGATCAAGACCGAAAGCCTCGGCGCCGCCCTGGATGCCAAGACCCAGGGCAAGAAGGACACGACGATCTTCTTCCAGGCCGACAAAGGCGTGGACTACGGTGACCTGATGAGCGTGATGGACGCATTACGCGGCGCCGGCTATCTCAAGGTCGGCTTGGTCGGACTCGAGACGGCGCGGCAGAAATGATCACGACGCGCCAAAAGCTGACGCGTTACAGCGGTAGCCTGGCCGTGGTGCTGGGCGTACATGCGCTCGCCATCGCGCTGACGCTGAACTGGACGTCACGCCCGCCCATCGAATTGCCACCCCAGGCGATGATGGTCGAGCTGGCCCCGCTACCGGCCCCGCCACCGCCGGCGCCACCAAAGGTTGTCACACCGCCGAAACCGCCCGAGCCGGTCGAAGAGCTGCCGCTGCCTAAACTTGCCGAAGCACCGAAACCCGAAATTTCCGTGCCCAAGCCGGTCAAACCCAAGCCAAAGCCCCAACCGCCCAAACCCAAGCCCGTGGAAGAGAAGAAGCCGGAGCCACCGAAGGAACAGCCGTCGGAGCAAAAGCCCAGCGACACTCCGCCGACTCCAGCACCCAGCGAAAAATCCGCCCAGCCGGCCCCCGGCCCTTCGCCTGCCCAGTCAGCAGCGAAAGCCAACTGGCAAGGCACGTTGCTGGCGCACCTGGCCAAGTACAAGAAGTACCCGCCCAGGGCCCAGCAAATGAACAAGGAAGGCATGAACCGCCTGCGCTTTGTGGTGGACGCCGAAGGCAACGTGTTGTCCTTCGAACTGGTCGGCAGCTCCGGCACGGATTTGCTGGACCGGGCCACCCTGGACATGATCCGCCGCGCCCAACCGCTGCCAAAGCCCCCGGCCGAGTTGTTGACCAACGGCAGTGTCGAACTGACGGCACCGTTCGTTTACTCGATCGACAAGCGCAAGCGCTAACCATTGCTTCATGCATGACACCTGTGGCGAGGGCCAACCGAAAAAAGGCATCGAAAGGTGCCTTTTTCATATCCGGCAACGACCCAACGCACATTGGACCATGTCGCACCGCGCCCTCAGTCTGATAACGTGCGTCTATCGATTGCAGCCGGTATGCTTGGCTCGCAACTTCACGGACGCTCGCTATGACTCTCACAGAACTGCGCTACATCGTTACCCTCGCCCAAGAGCAGCATTTCGGCCATGCGGCCGAGCGTTGCCATGTCAGCCAGCCGACGCTGTCGGTGGGTGTGAAAAAGCTGGAAGACGAACTCGGGGTGCTGATTTTCGAGCGCAGCAAGAGCGCCGTGCGCCTGACCCCGGTGGGCGAAGGAATCGTCGCCCAGGCGCAAAAAGTGCTGGAGCAGGCCCAGGGCATCCGTGAGCTGGCCCAGGCCGGCAAGAACCAGCTGACTGCGCCACTGAAGGTCGGCGCGATCTACACCGTCGGCCCGTACCTGTTCCCCCACCTGATTCCGCAACTGCACCGGGTCGCCCCGCAGATGCCGTTGTATATCGAAGAAAACTTCACCCATGTACTGCGCGACAAACTGCGCAACGGCGAACTGGACGCGATCATCATCGCCCTGCCGTTCAACGAAGCCGACGTGCTGACCCTGCCGCTCTATGACGAACCGTTCTACGTCCTGATGCCGGCCCAGCACCCCTGGACCCAGAAAAAAACCATCGACACCGCCCTGCTCAACGATAAGAGCCTATTGCTGCTCGGCGAGGGCCACTGCTTCCGCGACCAGGTGCTCGAAGCCTGCCCGACCCTGACCAAGGGCAGCGAAGGCGCCAAGCACACCACGGTGGAGTCCAGCTCCCTGGAAACCATTCGTCACATGGTCGCCTCGGGCCTGGGCGTGTCGATCCTGCCGCTGTCGGCGGTGGACAGCCATCACTATGCCCCCGGCGTGATCGAAGTCCGCCCGTTGACGCCGCCCGCGCCGTTCCGCACCGTCGCCATCGCCTGGCGCGCCAGCTTCCCGCGGCCCAAGGCCATCGAGATCCTCGCCGATTCGATCCGCCTGTGCTCCGTGGCCAAGCCGCCCGCCGCCCAGTAAGCCGCCGCCATGACGGAGCTGTCGCAGGTACCGGTCACGACGCTCAAGGGCGTCGGTGAGGCCATGGCCGAGAAACTGGCCAAGGTGGGGCTGGAAAACCTCCAGGACGTCCTGTTCCACCTGCCGTTGCGCTACCAGGACCGCACCCGCGTGGTGCCCATCGGCCACCTGCGCCCAGGGCAGGACGCCGTGATCGAAGGCACCGTCAGCGGTGCCGACGTGGTCATGGGCCGGCGCCGCAGCCTGGTGGTGCGCCTGCAGGACGGCACCGGCGGCCTGAGCCTGCGCTTCTACCACTTCAGCAATGCCCAGAAGGAAGGCCTCAAGCGCGGCACCCGCGTGCGTTGCTATGGCGAGGCGCGGCCCGGTGCGTCGGGGCTGGAGATCTATCACCCGGAATACCGCACCATCACCGGCGACGAACCGCCGCCGGTGGCTGAAACCCTGACCCCGGTTTACCCCCTCACCGAGGGCCTGACCCAACAGCGCCTGCGCCAGCTCTGCCAGCAGACCCTGACGCTGTTGGGCCCCAGCAGCCTGCCGGACTGGCTGCCCACCGAACTGGCGCGCGACTACCAACTGGCGCCGCTGGCCGATGCGATCCGCTACCTGCACCATCCGCCGGCCGATGCCGATGTTGAGGAACTGGCCCTCGGGCATCACTGGGCCCAACACCGCCTGGCGTTCGAAGAACTGCTGACCCATCAACTGTCCCAACAGCGCTTGCGCGAAAGCCTGCGCGCGCTACGTGCCCCGGCCATGCCCAAGGCCACGGACCTGCCGGCCCGCTACCTGGCCAACCTCGGCTTCACGCCGACCGGCGCGCAGCAACGGGTCGGCAACGAAATCGCCTACGACCTGAGCCAGCCCGAGCCGATGCTGCGGTTGATCCAGGGCGACGTCGGCGCCGGCAAGACCGTGGTCGCCGCCCTCGCCGCGCTCCAGGCCCTGGAGGCCGGTTACCAGGTGGCCTTGATGGCACCGACGGAAATTCTCGCCGAACAGCACTTCATCACCTTCCAGCGCTGGCTCGAACCACTGGGCATCGAAGTCGCCTGGCTGGCCGGCAAGCTCAAGGGCAAGAACCGCCTCGCCGCCCTGGCGCAGATCGCCGAGGGCGCACCGATGGTGGTCGGCACCCATGCGCTGTTCCAGGATGAAGTGCAGTTCAAGAACCTGGCCTTGGTGATCATCGACGAACAGCACCGCTTTGGCGTGCAACAGCGCCTGGCCCTGCGCCAGAAAGGCGTGGGCGGGCGCATGTGCCCACACCAGTTGATCATGACCGCGACACCGATTCCGCGGACCCTGGCGATGAGCGCCTATGCCGACCTCGACACCTCGATCCTCGACGAACTGCCCCCCGGCCGCACGCCGGTCAACACCGTGCTGGTCACCGACACCCGTCGGGTGGAAGTGATCGAGCGCGTGCGCGGTGCCTGCGCCGAAGGCCGGCAAGCCTATTGGGTATGCACCCTGATCGAGGAATCGGAAGAACTGACCTGCCAGGCCGCCGAAACCACTTACCAAGACCTCAGCGCCGCCCTCGGCGAACTGAAGGTCGGGCTGATCCACGGCCGCATGAAACCCGCCGAGAAAGCCGCCGTCATGGCCGAATTCAAGGCCGGCGCGTTGCAGTTGCTGGTCGCGACCACGGTGATCGAGGTGGGTGTCGACGTGCCCAACGCCAGCTTGATGATCATCGAGAACCCCGAGCGCCTGGGCCTGGCGCAGTTGCATCAGCTGCGCGGCCGGGTCGGTCGGGGCAGCGCCGTCAGCCATTGCGTGCTGCTGTATCACCCGCCCTTGTCGCAAATTGGCCGTCAACGCCTGGGCATCATGCGCGAAACCAACGACGGCTTCGTCATCGCCGAAAAAGACCTTGAGCTGCGCGGCCCTGGTGAAATGCTCGGCACCCGCCAGACCGGCCTGCTTCAATTCAAGGTGGCCGACCTGATGCGTGACGCCGACCTGCTCCCCGCCGTGCGTGACGCCGCCCAGGCGTTGCTGGAACGCTGGCCGCAGCACGTCAGCCCATTGCTCGACCGCTGGCTGCGGCATGGGCAGCAATACGGCCAAGTGTGAGCACGCTCTCAGTTTCCGGACGCGCGGCTCAGACAAGCTGGTTATACTGACCCACTTGTAAGAACACGGATACAGACCATGACAGAAGCTGCCCTCGCCCCCGAACCACCGCACGCTCCGTCTGTTATTCGCCAGTTGCTTGAGAAATTGGGCATCGGCTTTGACGAAGTCCTTGAGCGACCCGGCCTCAATCCTGCCCGCAAAGTGCAAGCCGTGCTGCTGCACGATGCCGTTGGCGCGCTCATGGTGCTGTTTCCCCAGAGCCAGTTGCTGGACCTCAACCGCCTGGCCGAACTCACCGGCCGCAAGCTGACGGCGGTGTCCACCGAACGCCTGGAGCGCATGCTCGGCAAGCATAACCTGAGCTTGCTGCCCGGCCTGCCGGCGCTGACCAGTTCGCCATGCCTGTACGAAGAAAGCCTGCTGCGCGAACCAAAGCTGCTGATCAACTCGGGCGAGCCGGGCGTGCTGCTGGAGGTCACCAGCGAAGCCTTCAAGACCATGCTCACCAAGGCCAGCGCCGCGACGTTCGGCGAAGACCTGCGCAACATTTCCCCCAACCTGGACCGCCCTCACGACGACCGTGCGGAAATCACCCAGGCTGTACAGGCGTTCACCGCCCGGCGTATCCAGCAACGGCTGGAAGAAACCATCGAGATCCCGCCGCTGGCCGAGACTGCGCAAAAAATCATCAAGTTGCGGGTCGACCCGGATGCCACCATCGACGACATCACCGGTGTCGTCGAAACCGACCCGGCCCTGGCCGCGCAAGTGGTGAGCTGGGCGGCGTCGCCGTACTACGCCTCACCGGGCAAGATCCGCTCGGTGGAAGATGCCATCGTGCGGGTACTGGGCTTCGACCTGGTGATCAACCTGGCGCTGGGCCTGGCCCTGGGCAAGACCCTGAGCCTGCCCAAGGACCGCCCGCAACACACCACGCCGTACTGGCAGCAATCGATCTACACCGCCGCCGTCATCGAAGGCCTCACCCGCGCCATGCCCCGTGCCCAGCGCCCCGAAGGCGGCCTGACCTACCTGTCGGGCCTGCTGCACAACTTCGGCTACCTGTTGCTGGCCCATGTGTTCCCGCCGCACTTCTCGTTGATCTGCCGGCACCTGGAGGTCAACCCGCACCTGTGCCACAGCTACGTGGAACAGCACCTGCTGGGCATCAGCCGCGAGCAGATCGGCGCCTGGCTGATGCGCTACTGGGACATGCCCGACGAACTGGCCACCGCCCTGCGCTTCCAGCACGACCCGCACTACGACGGCGACTACGCCGCCTACCCGAACCTGGTGTGCCTGGCCGTACGCCTGCTGCGCGCCCGCAGCATCGGCTCCGGCCCGGAGGAAGAGATCCCCGACGCCCTGCTCGAACGCGTGGGCCTGACCCGGGAAAAAGCCAACGACGTGGTCAGCAAGGTGCTGGAGGCGGAAGTGCTGTTGCGGGAGTTGGCGTCGCAGTTCAGCCATTGATGGCTGAGAACGCCATGCTGAGAAATGAACGGTGGGAGCAAAGCTTGCTCGCGATACAGGCGACTCGATGCCTGGACGACCGCATCGTCCTCATCGCGGGCAAGCCCTGCTCCCATATAAGGTCATTGCCGCCTAAGCCTTCTTCTTCGGCCTCAAATACTTGGTCAACCCCTGGAACCAGATCACCAGCGCCGGGTTGCCCTTGATCTGGATCGACTTGTCCTGAATCCCCGTCATGAACGCCAACTGCTTGTTCTTGGCCTGCATTGTGGCAAAACCGTAGGCGGCGTCCTTGAAGCCAATGGCGAAGGCCGGGGTCGGGTAAACGCCGGCCTTGCTGGTGATGCGCTGGTTTTTCACGATGAAATGCCGAGCGACCTTACCGTCCAGGGTTTGCAGTTGAAACACCAACTCCTTGTCGCCCAATTGCTGCTGGAACGCAGGGTTAGTCCGACTGGCCTTGCCCATCAACCACCCCAGCATCCACAGCAGAAAACGAAATTTCATGGGCACAGCCTCGTGAGAAAAATGAATGGCTGGCGCAGTTTAGCGACTCTTCGTCGAAACACCATCATCGGATAGGTTTAGCGGAAGATAAGCCTGTTTTCATGAAATATGACTACCAAGTCACGAAATAATAAATCAAAAAATCGCAGCTTTCGGTAGCTCCTACATCGATTTCCGTAGGACCTGCCGAAGGCTGCGATCTTTTGATCCTTTTTCCCTGCCAAACCCTCGGACATTTCCTTCAACACGCCGGGCTGTTCATGAACTAGGCAGTGCTTTAGGGCGCCGCTAACCTCTGTTCGTCATCACAAAAGCGGTGACACGGACGTGCAAGTCCGATCTCAGGTGCATTCGGTTATGGCTATTCGTCGAGCATTTTTCTATGCTCGCCGATCGTTATGGCGGCTGCGCGTGGGAGACCTTCGGGTCTGCCGGGTTCCTGAGACCGGTCTTGCACACCTACGTACAGCTGCCACCTTTATTTCGAAGTGCAATCGAGGGGTGTCGGCTCCAATTCTCAGGATCTTTACTATGTTCAAGGTTTCTCCGAATCCTCCGCAGCCGAAGTCCCGCGTCGAAACCCTCGAAGCGAAAAAGCTCGACGAAGCCGCCACCCGCGCCCTCGACTACTACCTCAACCCCAAGCCCGCCTCAGCAGAACCTGACAACTCCCAGCTGTTCATCGTCGCCCCCCACATCGACACCGAAACCCTGCTCGCCAACGCCTCCGAAGACCTGCTCTCCATCAGCACCATCGCCGCCGACCTGGCCGACGACGTCGAAGACTCACGCCGCTGCGTAGCCCTGGCGATTAGCCGCATGGCCGATGGGGTTCAGTTGTTGGTTGAGCGGGCGTTGGATCATCTGGAAGCGAAGGCAATAGCGACGTCTGGCGCCAAGGGATAGAACGAATATTGATGCAAGCTGTACCGCCGCCATCGTCGGATCGCCGCCCGGAGCAGGCTCGCTCCCACAATCTGGATCGGTGTACCGTCGAGAGCGTCAGGCCGCGGCGCTTTGCTTTTTGCTTTTGATCTTGGGGCCCCGTTAACCACGCTGGCCGAACGCAGGTATTGCGCAGTGGGCATCCCGGCATGGATGCCGGGATAGCCGCGCTGGGCCATGGAGGGCCCTTCGCGGCGGGCCCACGGAGCAATGCCGGAGTGAGGGAACACCTCGCCTAGGCGAGGTGCCGAGTGGTGGGGCCAAGCCTTTTTTGCTTACTTTTTTTGGCGTCTGAAAAAAAGTGAGCCGCCGTAAGGGCGGAACCATAAGCCGCCGTTACCGCAGCAACGGATATGTACCCCGTCAAAAAACCAAGCCACCCACAAGGCCACCTTCGCAAACAAGCCCGCCCCCCAGGTTTTAACTGCTGGTCACCCGATCAGGAGGACCAGCAGCCATCACTCAATCAAACATTCGGGCAAGGCACCGGTGCCCAGTCGCCCAGGTCCGGGTTTTTGCACATGCTGTTGACCTGGGTGGTACCAGCGCTGGCGACCTGCGCGCTTTCATTCTGCTTGGCCTTGGCGGTCTGCAGGGTTTTCTCGGTGGTGACCGCTTCTTTCGGCACGGTTGGCAGTACCGGCTTCTTGGCAGGCTTCACCGCTTTCTTGGTCTTGGTGGTTGGCGCCACGACCGGGGTGGTATCGGCGGTGGCGACGGTGACCACGTCAGTGCGCTGCACGCCCACTTGCTGCAGGTCTTTCTCGTAGGCCTGGGTGTAGTTGTTCAGGTCTTCGGAGGCTTTGCCGTTGACCGCGACGATCAGGTCGTTGGACTCTTTCAGGCCCGCGACGATTTCCGCCAGGCGCTTGCGGCCTTCGGTGTCGTTGACGGTCTTGGTCTTGCGGTCGGCGACCAGTTTGCTGAACGCGTTCTGGTAGCACTGCTGCGACGTCTTCGCGTAGGCGGTGCTGCGGTCGATGTCGGAGACGCTTTTGTTGACGTCGGCGGCGTAGGACGCGATGCGCTGGTTGTCATCGGCGATCTGCTTCTGGCGCTCGTTGTAGTAACCGACGGCACCACCGGCCAGGGCGCCACCCGCGGCACCGATGGCGGCGTTGCGGCCACGGTTTTCAGAGTCGGTCAGGGCACCCAGCAGCGCACCGCCCACCGCACCCACGGCGGCACCGGTGAGCACCGACTTGGTCATGTTGCCTTCGGTGGCGCGCAAATGCTGCACCGGCTCGTAGCAGCTCGGGTAGTACTCGACCTTGGTGCTCGACGCGACCTTGGAGGTCGGCGACGTGGCGCAGCCGGTCAGTACGGTGCTGAAGCCAACTGCGACCATCAGCAAGTGACGCTTGGAAACCGAAGCAGAAGGTTTACGGGAGAAAAGCATAGTTGTGTTCTCGTTTTAAGTTTGACCAGCTCAGCGCGGCCCGATTGCCACCTGAGTCCCTTCCAAGCTCGCTGACAACGAATACTCAAGACCGCTGGGCATTCGATGCGAGCAATTCCTTCAATATCGCTGCCGGGTCGGCTCGTTTTTGCTGACGATAGTCCCCGACATGACGAACGAACAGCGTTGCGCGCGCCACCAGGCTCTTGCCCAGTACCGGCTTGCGCTCCAACTCCTCCTTGATGCGTTGAAACTGCGCCTGGATCACGGCATCGGTGTAGCGCGTGCCGGTGGCCAGGTTGTCGATGTAGATCGCCACCGCGCCCTCCAGCGCACTGCGACCGTTGTCGATGGCCGTGGCGAACAGCGCGGCGCTGGCCTCGTCCTTGGCGTCCAGGGCCGCCTGCCGACTGTTTTGCAGGTTGGTCAGGCGGATGTTGTAGTTGTTGACGGTCTCGGCCACCAGGGCCGAAGACTGGATCAGGTTGCCGGCCGCTTCCTCGCGTTGCTGGGCGATGAGCGAAACGTTGCGCTTGAGCTCTTCGTTGACCAGGCCCAGTTCGGCTTGCAGGCGCGGATCGGTGCTGGCGGCGATGATGCTGTCCAGTCGCTTGGTCGGATCTTCGGCGTCATCGATGGCATCGGTGAGGGACGCGAGGCGACCTTCTTTCTGCCACTGGGCAAGCAGTTCCTTGTAGCGCGAACGCGGCGCCGACAACGCCCCGACCGCCACGCGGAAACCGGTGGTTTCATTGCTCTGTTCGGTGCCGTCGGCGGCGAACAACGGGTATTCGCGGCGCATGCCGGTGAACAGCGTGCCCTCGCCTTCGAGGTAGTTGCCGCCCTTGACCACGAAGCCGCCATAGGCGCCCTGGCGGCGACCGGCGTGCACCAGTTGGAAGGACTCCTGGACCATCTCGGCAGCGTTGCCGACCACGTCGAACAGGCCGATGGGGTTCGGCAGCTTGGTGCCGATGGGCATCAGCCGCGCCGCCTGGCCGGTGCCGCCGGCAACCTGGTTGAACACCGCCCAGTCGGCCAGCGGCCCGTCGCTCTCACTGCCTTCCAGGCGCCGAGGGAACAGGCGTCCTTCCAGGTCCTGGCGGCTGACTGCTTGCCCGCCCCGGGCAGCGAATTCCCATTCGACTTCCGTGGGCAGGCGCACGAAACCCAGCCCGCCGTCTTCAGCCGCGGTGCCGCGCCCGCTCACTGGCAGCAGGTCCTTGTGGTATTTCATCAGCCAGGCGCTGTACACCGCCGCGAAGCGCTCGGCCTCGAATTTTGACAGTTTCACTTTGGGCAAGCGCCCGGCCACGCCTTGGGGCAAGTCGGCTTGCAGGGTTTCGCAAGCCGGCGCCGGTTCGCCGCTGGCCAACGATTGGGCCTGGGCCATGACCTGGGCGTATTGCCGGGCCGTGACCTCGTACTTGCCGATGAAGTACAGCATCGGCTTGAGCGGCGTCTTGGCGTCGGTCTTGGGCATCAACGGCGTGATGGTTTTGTTCCAATCCTTGGGCAGGTCCTTGAGGGTGAACTGGCCGTTGATGAAATCGCGCCGGTAGCCGGAAATGAACGACTGCTGATAGCCCGCCTCACCTTCGCTGAACGGGTAGCCGAGACTGATCTCACGGTCGTCCAGGGTGCCCTGGGCGAGGATGTAGACGTAACGGAAGACCATCTGCCCGTCACACGGCAGCGGCAGGCTGATGTCGTCGGGCAACGGCTTGGGGTTGTCGAGCTTGTCGGTGCCTTCATCAGCGCTTGCTACGTTGATCGCAGCGGCAAGGCTCAGCGCCACGGCGGCGCCCCATAACTTATACATCACGAATTCCTTCACACGCCTGGATGCGCGCCACGCGCCAGCCACCACAGGCCGCCGCCACGGCGCTGACGCCGAGCACAGCCACCAGGGCCAACAGGTAATGACGCAGCAGCAGATGGCTGGCGTACTCGCCGGGCATCTGCGCAAATAAATGATTCAGGCCCGACTGAGCCATGCCATACAACCCGGCACTCAGCAGGGCCGCAAACGTGGCGCTGTAGAGCGCCTGCAACACCACGAACCACAACAGCGCCGCGGTCGACACCCCCAGCAGGCGCAACACCGACAGCTCCCGGCGCTTGCGCTCGACCGCCGCCAGGGCGCCGGCGGAAATCGCCGCGAACGCGCCGGCCAAGGCCAACCCGGCGATGATCCAGAACACGATCGACAGGTTGCGGCTCAACGATTGCACTTGTGCGATGGCCTGGGCCTGGGTCGACACCAACAGGTTTTGCGCCGCGAAATACTGGCGCAGCGGCTCCACGTCGCCAAGGCTGCGGGCATACAACCGGAAGGCTGGATAGACCCGTTGCCCGGGCACGCTCACCGCATCACCGGGCCAGCCGAACGCGGGCACGGCGCGACCGTCGCGGTAATCCTCGGCCGCCTCCAGCAAGGCCAGCGGCGCGAACAAACCGTCCCGCGCAAAGGCTTCCAGCGGCAGCACATGCAGTACCTGGACGCGCGTGCGCTGCGCCTCGTTACGACCGGCCACCTGCCGGCCGAAACTGGCCGGCAACCAATCACCGGCCTTGGCCCCGAGCTTTTCGGCTGCGGTGTGGCTGAGCACCACTTGATCCAATCCTTGCGGCACTGGCAAACGGTCGAACAAGGGGTCACCGGCTGCGGTGGGAATCATCTCGACCGTGACGACCGAAGCATCGCCACTCAGATCGGCCGTCGCCGCGATTTGCCGGGTGCGCGGCAAGGCGAATGCCACGTCGCTACGCAGGCTCAATTGCTCGATGAATTGGGCACTGAAGCGACCGCCGCCCAAGGGAATGATCTCCCGGGTGGCCGGGTCGTTCTGCAAGCGCTCGGTCAGGCTGGTGACCAGGCCGAACTTCAGGCCGAACAACACCAGCAACGGCGCGACCACGGCCACCAGCGCCAACACCGAACAGGCCGACAGCCAGGCGTCGTTGCGATAATCCTGCCAGGCCAGGGAAGCCACCAACGCACTGCGCATCAGCTGGCCTCCCCGAGGGTGGCGGTGACACCGCCGTCGGCGTCGCGCCGACAACTGATGCGCCGCACCTGCAAGCCGCTGGCGCGGGCCAGCGCTTCATCGTGGGTGGCGACCACGCAGCACACGCGTTGTTCGCGGGCCTGGGTCACCAGCAACTGCATGACGCGTTCGGCGTTCAGCGGGTCGAGGGCGGCGGTCGGTTCATCCGCCAGCAACAGCCGCGGACCATGGGCCAAGGCCCGGGCGCAACTGACCCGCTGGCGCTGGCCGACAGACAAGTCCGCCGGTTTCTTGCCCAGCTGATCGGCAATGTCCAACTGTCCCGCCAGGCGCGTCACGCTGCCGTCATCCTTCAAACCGAGCAGTTTGCGCGACAACTCGATGTTGCCGCGCACATCCAGGAAACCCAGCAAGCCGCCGGTTTGCAGAACATACCCCAGGTGACGACTGCGCAGCTCGGCCAAGGTGTCCTGTTGCGACGCGCGCCACAGTTTGGCGATGTCAACCGGCGTGTTGGCGGGCGTGAAGTCGAACTGCCCGGCCTGATCCGGCGCCAACACCAGCGCCAGCAGATCGAGCAAGGTGCTCTTGCCGCAGCCGCTGGGACCGACCACCGCCAGTTGTTCACCGCCGCGCAGTTGCAGCCGTGGGATCACCAGGCTGTAGCGCTGGCTGCCGGCGCCCCGGCTCTTGTGCACGGCGTTCAGGCTCAGCATCACGGCAGCGTCGACAACGGAACGCGGTACAGGGCGTCACCCGGCTCGGCATCGCCGAAACGCACCCAGTTCGCCAGGTCGTTGTGGAAGGTTTCGTAGAGACGGATTTTCGAATCCAACTCGTCGATGAAGTCTTCCTGCTCGGCTACGCTCAACGACAACCACAGCTCCTGGGTCATGTTCAGTGACTTGCTGCGGTAGGGCAGCCCTTCGAGGTATTCGCCAAGGATCCCGCCATCGGCCAGGTTGCCGCCCTTGCGCAGGGCCTGCGGATCGCGGCTCATGTAGGCACTGGCGCTGGCGATTTCCTGGAAGAAATCCTTGGGCGAGCTCTGGGTCTTGCGGGCCGCGTCGACGATCAGCTTCAGCGACTGTTGCAGGTCGTTGAGTTGCAGCTTGGTCAGCATCACGCAGACCTGGAACGACGGCAGCGCCGGGTTGGTCAGGTCGCGGTCGGCGGTCCAGGCGCTGACCAGTTGCGGCGCCTGGCTGGCGCTCTTGCGACCCAGAAAGTCCATATGCATCGCATAGCCGACCGCTGCCGATTTGTCGGCCACGCTCGGCGCCGCGCCCAGCATCGGCGCGCTTTGCGCCTTGTTGCTGCGCACCTGGTGGACCAGGTCGGCGAACACCGAGCCGATCTCGTCGACCCGCTCGCCGAACTTGCGCACATCGGCGCCCGGCACCGGGATGTACAGGTCGCCGATCTGCGGGTTGGGGTCGGCGGTCAGGGTGCGGTACTGGCTCTGGGCGCCGGCGTGGGTTTTCTTGCCGGCGTCGCTGAGCAGGTGCAGGGCGTAGATCTTGATCTGCTTGCCCAATGCAGCCTGGCGCACTTCGGCTTCGTTCATTTGCGTGGCGGCCAGCGGGTCGTTCTTGCGCAGGGCGCCGGCGTCGGTCACCAGCAGGATCAGGCGGCCGCCATAGCCGGACCAGTCCATGCCCTGCACCGCTTCCATCACGCCAGCGAACGCGTCTTCGTTGAACGAATGGCTCGACACCGTGGCCGCCTTGACCTGCCGCGCCAGCTCCATGAAGCGTTGCGGGTCGCGACCTTGCTCCAGGGTGATGAGGGTCTTGGCGACGTATTCCAGGCCCGGGGTTTTCTGGACGCTGCTGCGGAACCCCACCAGCCCGAAGCTGACGCTGTCCAACTCACCGCGCTCGGCGATGCGGGTCTGCAGTTCGTGGACCACGTCGCGCACCTGGTCGATGTAGGGCTGCATCGACACGGTGGTGTCCACCACCAGTACCACGGCCGTGCGGAACGCGTCGGCGTTGGCCGTCAGGATGGGGGTGTTGGCGCTGGCCTTGGGCGTATCGCCCGGGTCGATGGAGGCTACGTTCAGCAACTGCACGGGCTGACCGTTCTCGTCGAGGCTCTCGCGGGAATCGAAGATCGGCAACAGGTAGAACTGGCTCTGTGGCACCGCGCTGGCGGCCGGCTCCAGGGCCAGGACTTGCTGGTTGTCCTGGGGGTTCTGCTGGGCCTTGAGCAACATGTTCCTGGCGTTCGAAGGGTTCGCCAACAACTTTTCCACGTCGCCGGGCTGACGCAGGAACATCACCGGCGCACGACCGGAACGTTCGGTGAACTTGAGCACCAGGCTTTGCTTCCAGTCGCTGACCTGGGCGGCCGGCAACCAACCGTCGCTGCGCCCATCGGTAGCCGCACCGACCCGTACCCACGGGCTGCCATCGACGTCCTTGCGCTGATAGACATAGAGCACGGAAAACGCCGGCAGTGCCTTGCCCGGGGCGGAGCCCGGCGCGTCGGCGAGTTTTGCCCCCGGCTTGCTGAGCACGCGCTGGAACAAGGTTTTCTTGCCGGCCATCAGCAACGGGCGCTGGCCACCGTCAGCCTCGCTCGCCACGGGCGGCTGTACGGGTGGTTGTACCGGAGGGGCCTCCGGCGGTTTGGCCGGTGGCGCCTCGGGGGGCTTGGGCTGGGAGGTCTCGGCAGGCTTCACCGCCTTCGTCGAAGCCACGGGCGGTTTCTCGGGCTTCTTCGCATCACCGGACATCCACCAGTAACCGGCGCCGCCCAGGGCCAGCGCGACGGCCACGGCGACAGCGGCCAAGGCGAACACCGGCGTCTTGCGCGGCGCTGCAACGACAGGCCGTGGCGGCGGGCTCACGGGCGGCGGTGTCGGCTGGGGCCGGGCTTGCGGCTGTGCGGGGCCGCTCGGGATGTCGATGGACATCGGCGTCAAGCCCGCCAGGTCATCGCCTGCCGGCTTCGTCGAGACCGGCAGCGGCAACGGCCGGATCAAGGTCGCCTCCGCCGAATCCTGGGGCAGGTTGTCCAACGCCCGCAACAGTGCCGCGGCATCCGGGAAGCGCTCTGCCGGATCCTTCGCCAGCAGCTTGCGCAACACGTCCTGATAACGCCCGTGATGCACCGGCAATTCCGGCAACGGTTCCGTCAGGTGCGCCAACGCCGTGGACAACGCGTCGTTGCCGGTATACGGCAGCTTGCCGACGAGAATTTCATAGAGCACCACGCCCAGGGCATACAGGTCGGCGCGCCCGTCGATGTCCTGCCCACGGGCCTGTTCCGGGCTCATGTAGCTGGGCGTGCCGACGGCGAAACCGGCTTGGGTGAATTGGGTGCGGTCGTCCAGGGACTTGGCGATGCCGAAGTCCGACAGCACCGCCGTGCCGTCGGCGCGGAACAGGATGTTGGCCGGTTTCACGTCGCGGTGCACCAGGCCCAGGCCGTGGGCATAACCCAGGGCCGAGGCGATCTGGCGGATGTAGATCAGGCCTTGCTCCGGCGTCAGCCCCTCGGCGATGCGCTCCTTGAGCGTACCGTTGGGCAAGTACTCCATCGCCATGTAATACAGCTCACCGACGTTGCCGATGTCGTGGATGGTGACGGTGTGCGGGTGCGACAGGCGCGCCAGGGTCTTGCCTTCGCGCAGGAAACGCTCGCAGAACGTCGGGTCGGCCGCCAGCGCCGCCGCCATGACCTTCAACGCCACCTTGCGCTCCAGGGAACGCTGGGTCGCCAGGTACACGCTGGCCATCGCGCCTTCGCCGATGGCCCCTTCGATGTCGTAGCCGGGAATCTGGATGTTCAGGGTGAGGCTCATGACGGCACCTTCACGACCACCACGGTGATGTTGTCCGGCGCACCGCGCATCAGGCCCAGGGACACCAGGCTGCTGGCGATTTCGCCGGGGTCGTCGTGGCCCAGCACACCGCGGATTTCGTCATCTTCGACGGTCTTGGTCAGCCCGTCGCTGCACAGCAGGTAGCTGTCGCCCGGCACCAGCAGCAGCTCGACCGTCGACAGGTTCAATTGCGCTTCGACGCCGATGGCCCGGGTGACGATGTTGGCCCGTGGGTGCACTCGCGCCTCGGCTTCGCTGAGCAGGCCGCTGTCTTGCAGGTCCTGGACGTAGCTGTGGTCACGGGAGATGCCTTCGAGCACGCCGTCGCGCAGGCGATACAAGCGGCTGTCACCGGCCCACAGGCACACGCCACGCAAGTCGCGCGTGGCCAGGACGACCACGGTACTGCCCATCATGGTCACGCCACGGTTGGCGGTTTCCTCACGCACGGCGGCGTTGACCCGCAGCAGGTCGCTGTGCAGCGCCGCGACGTATTCGTCCAACGAGCGCCCCAGGGCAAGGCTGCGCAGGCTATCGACGATCAGGCTGCTGACGTAGTCGCCCGCCGCGTGCCCGCCCATGCCATCGGCGACCACCCATAAACCGTTTTCCGGCAGATCCAGGCAAGCGTCTTCGTTGACCTGACGGACCATGCCGACATGGCTCTTGCTTGCCGACTTGAATGCTTTCCCAGCACTTGGACGCATCTACACCACACCTTCTTGGCCGAGCAGAAATTGTGCAAAATCAGCCGCCGCCGGCAATCCCTGGCAGCGCATCAAACCAGGAGCGATACGCTCCGAACCTTGGCCCCACCACAGGCTCATGCCTTCACAGGCCGACTCGGCCAGGGCGCTCATGCGCCGCTGCGGGTCGGTGGCGTCGAAGCGGTGCAGGCTGGCGAACCGGCCGCTCGGGGTACGTGGCACGGTCATCGGGCTGCCCAGGCTTTCCAGCTCTGCGCCGAAGGCCTCGAAACTGGCCTCCACACTCAAGGTGCCCAACAGCAGGTTTTCCACCCGCTCGAACCAATCGTCCGCGCCGCCGACCACCGAAGCCGGATCGGCGTCGGGCTCCAGCAACACCGCGACGGTCAACGGGAAATAACGCCCAACCCGGTCGATGCTCGGCATCACTACGCCCACGGCGGCGTCCGGCCCGCAAACGCCCGGCGCCACCAAAAAGCGCCACAACGGGCTGACCAGGTACGCGTCCAGCCAACGTTCGCCGAGGCTGGCCTGGCTGGCGAGCAAACCCGCCGCCAGCCAGGAGTCCCACGGGCCGATAAAGCTCTGGGGCAAGCCACGGCTGACAAAGTCCCCACGGCTGGCCAACTTTCCATAGAAGCCCGCTGTACTCATAGCCGCTCCGGCAGGCTGAAGCCACTGAGTACCCGGCTCTTGAACGGGTTGAAGGCACTGTTGGCCCGCAGTTCGTAAGAGGCACTGGCGTTGTCGACCCGCAACCGCAGGTTGAAGCGGTCCGGCGAATTGCCGGCGGTCAGGTCCGATTGCTCCAGCAGCCGGAACCAGGCCCACGGGCCGTCCAGCGTAATGCCGGAACGACCACTGGACGACGGCGGCATGACCGAGATCCGCACCACCCCAATACTGCCGGGGTTTGGCCATTGCATGGCGGTCGGGCGGCTCGGGCCGTGGTCGTAGCTCAGTTGCTGACCGTCGAGGTCGAGCAGGAACTGAGTGATGGTCGAATCCATTGCCACCGGCTTGAGTTCGAAACGCACCATCGGCTGGGTGCCGCCGGAACGGAAGAACGCATCGCGAATGGTCGCCGCGCGCTGGAAGGTCTGCAGCACGCCAGGGGCGATGCCGAGTTTCTGCGCCGCGCCCGGCTGCCAGCGCCAGGTCGGTGTCGAGGTGTCGACATAAGGTTGCAGGTACTTGCGGAAGTAGTTGTCCATCACCCCGCCGACGCCGAAGAACTGGCCGAAGTCGTCCAGGGTCGCGTCCCGCGCACTGCCCGGCGACATCGGGTAGCGTCCGGCCAGGGACTGGCGATAGATGTTCACCACTTCGCTGGTCCAGGCGGCGTTCAGTTGGTTTCGCACCCCACCCATCATGGTGTTGGTGGTGGAGTTGACCACCGACTTGACCAGGCCCTGCACCAGCGGCGGCTGGCGTTCGGCGTTGAGGCTGACGCGGGTGGCGGCGGCGCTCGCCTGGTTCTTGGCTTCGCCCAGCAAGGCATCGCCGCTGGCGCCGACCATGGCGCTGACCTGCACGTACAAGGCGTTCATGTCCGCCAACAGGCCATCGATGGCCGCCGGTTCGCCTTCGTTTTTATTGACGATGCTGTTGAGCTCGGCGAAGTGCGCGGTGATCGGATCATCGCTGGCCGCCGGGGTGTTCTGCGTCGCCTGTTCCTGGCCGAGCAGGCTGCCCAGGCGCTCCTTGAGCTTGTCCACGCCGCCTTCCACTGGTGCGCCTTGGGCGGCCAGCAGGCGTTCGTCCTGTTGCAGGTCGGTTTCCTTCGCCACCGCCACCAGCAGTTTCTTCAGCGGCGAGGTCGGCCCGGAAAGTACCCGCAGCACGTCGGCGGCCTGGGCCACGCTGGTGATCGGCACAAAGTCGATGTCGGCCAGCAGGGCATCCCATTGGCGCTGGTAGTCCTGGAAGTACAGGCGGCGCACGTCGGCGGCCAGGCTGGCGACGTTCTGTTGATCGGCCTGTTCGTGACCCAGCACCCATTGCTCTTCGGCCAGGGTGCCGGTCTGGCTCAGGCTGGTGAGCAAGAAGCCCTGGCGGTAACCCTTGACGGTGAAGAACCCGCTCAATGGTTCACCCAGCGGCTTGCCACTCTTGCGGCTGAACACCAGCGCAGCGTCGCGTCCGGCGGCTTCGTTGATGCGGAAGTCCGGGATGCCTTCCGGCAGTTTCTGGCGCTTGATGCGGTCATAGACGCGCTGGGCCACCGGCAGTTGTTGCAGTTGGCGGCGCAGGTCTTCGACCAGGCGCGGATCCAGGCGCGCGGTCGGCGGACGCCGCTCGAACAGCGCCTGCAAATGCTCGCTCAAGGCCAGGCGCTGCTCGGCCGGCAGGTCGCGCGGCAGGGTGCGGTCCCAATCCAGGGCGATCCAGGCCTTGATGAAGTCGGCGTCGTAATGCTCGTTGTCGGCGAGCATCAGGTAAGCCTTCAAGCCTTCGTAGAGGAAGTCCGAATTACCGCCGCTGTGCAGTTGCTCTTCGATGCGCGTCAGCAAGCGCGGGGCGAACACCGCGATCAGCAACTTGCGATAGACGCTGCCGGACTCGGCTTCGAGCATGTCGCCCTGGTACAGGCCCAGGCCTTCGGCCCAACTCGGCGCGTCGCCGGCCAGGTGCTTGACCGCGTTGAGCAATGGCAGCACGGCGAGCACGTCGCGCTGTGCCGGGCTGAGGTTCTGCACGGTCTGGCCCAGTGGCGCGACCTTTTGGTCGACCTGGGCGATGTACGCCTGGTTGGCGCGATAGCTCACCCACCACAAGGTGCTGACCACCAACACCAACGCCACGGTGGAGGCCAGCACGCCACGGGCGATCCATTTGCGCCGACGCTCGACCTTCGGGTCGACGCCCACCAGGCCACGCTCGGCGAAGGCCACGGCGGTGAAGAGTTTTTCGATGAAGTAACTGCGCCCGGTGCCGGTCTGGCGCGCCAGATGCTGACGGTCCAGGTTCATGCTCTGGGCCATGGCGCCGATCAGGCGGTCGATCGGGCTGCCTTCCTGGGTGCCGCTGGTGAAATACACACCGCGCAGCAGCACGCGCTCTTCGAAGGCATTGGGCTTGAACACACCTTCGAGGAAGCTTTGCAGGCAATCCTTCAGGGCGCCGAATTGCTGCGGGAAGCCGTAGATCAGGTCACGCCGCGCCGGGTCGCGCTCTTGCTGCAAGCGTTCCACCAAACGGTCGTTGAGGCGCTGTTCGAGCAGGGCGAATTCGCTTTGCAGGTGCGCCAGCGGGCTGTCGGTGCTCTTGCCGTCGTCCAGGGCGAAGGTCATGCCCCAGACCTGGGCGCGCTCTTCCTTGCTCAGGGTATCGAAATACTCCATGAACCCAGGCACCAGGTCGAGCTTGGTCAGCATCAGGTAGACCGGGAAACGCACGCCCAATTGGGTGTACAGCTCCTGGATACGCAAACGGATCGCCGCGGCATGGGCGGCACGCTCGGCATCGCTGCCCAACAGCAGGTCGGACAGGCTGATGGCAATGAACGCACCATCGATCGGGCGACGGGCCCGTTGTTTTTTCAACAGGCCCAGGAAGCCCAGCCAGGCCGCCTTGTCGACGGTCGCGTCACTGTCCTGGGTGGTGTAGCGGCCGGCGGTGTCGAGCAGGACCGCCTCGTCGGTGAACCACCAGTCGCAATTGCGCGTACCGCCCACGCCACGCACCGCTCCGGCACCCAGTTGCGCGGCCAGCGGGAAATGCAGCCCGGAATTGACCAGCGCGGTGGTCTTGCCCGAACCCGGCGGCCCGATGATCACGTACCACGGCAGCTCATAGAGATTACGGCGCTCGTCACCGCCCAGCTTGGCTTTCTTGAGCAGGGCCAGGGCTTCGTCCATGCGCTGGCGCAGGGTTTCAAGCTCCTCGGCGGTGGCGATGCTGCTCGGGTCGGGCGGGGTTTGCGCGGCCAGGCTGCGCATGACTTCGGCGGCCTGGCGGCGGGCCTGGATGATGCGGAACACGCGGTAGGCGATCCACACCGCGAACACCAGGATGATCAATGCCCAGCGACGACCTTCGGGCACCAGCCACTCCAGCAGCGGGCCGACGAACCAGATGATCAGGCTCAGGGCGATCAGCCCCAGTACCGGAATGACCCAGCGGATCATAAAACTGAAAAAAGCCTTCACTCGACTCCCTCCGCCAATACTGTGATTTCAACCCGACGGTTGCGCGCACGTCCTTCGGTCGTGGCGTTGGAGGCCAGCGGCTCGGTGTCGCTGCGGCCCTCGGCGCTGAAGCGCTCGGGCTGGCCGGTCTTGGCCGAAAGAATCTGCAATACCGACTGCGCCCGCGCCTCGGACAACGCCCAGTTGGACGGGAACCTGAGGGTGGCGATCGGCCGATTGTCGCTGTGACCGGTTACCAGCACCTGGCCCTTGACCCGGCGCACGGCTTCGGCGATGCGCAGCATCAGCGGCTCGAAATCGTCCTTGATGCTGGCGCTGCCCGAGGAGAACAGTTCATCGCCACGGATGGTCACCACCGAGCGGTCCACGGCGTCTTCCACCGCCACCCGACCGGCCTTGATCTCATCGGCCAAAAAGCCGGCCAGGCGTGGGCGCTCGACGACTTTGGGCTGGACCACCGGACGGTCGATGGTTTGCACCGGGATTTCGCCCAGGAAGTGAATGTTCTTGAACACCGGCTCGGCATCCGATGCCAGCTTCATGCGCAGGCCGAACAGCAACGCCAGCAGCAGCGCGGCACCGATGGCCACGGCGATCCACGGCGGCATGAATTGCGCCAGCCGGTCACGGGCCACCGTGACCCCACGCCAGTGCGGCGACAGCTCGCGCTCGTACTCGCCACGGGCGCTACGGATCACAGCGCTGGTACGCTCGCGCAACGCTTCCAACTGGCTGCGACCGTCGTTCATCACCCGGTAGCGGCCTTCGAAACCCAGGCACATGCATAGATACAAAAGCTCCAGCAGGTACAGGCGCTCCCGTGGGCTTTGCAGGCAGTGCTCCAGCAGCTG
The DNA here is from genome assembly GCF_025336485.1 of Pseudomonas citri. Lineage (GTDB taxonomy): Bacteria > Pseudomonadota > Gammaproteobacteria > Pseudomonadales > Pseudomonadaceae > Aquipseudomonas > Aquipseudomonas citri. Next base: position 32,642 of record NZ_JAODAB010000033.1, read on the forward strand.
GAACACTTTCTCGCCACCCCAGGCCTCGTTGTGCACGGTGATCAGCAGGCTTTGCTTGCCCCAATCACTGGCGCCACCCCACGGGGTGCTCAGCACGGCTTCGTCCAGGGCGGTGCACAAGGCATAGCGCGCCAGCAGCACATCGTTGCGCACCACGCCGGCGGCCTCGGCGCGCTCTTCGAACTGGCGCAGGTAGGCCAGCAGTTGCGCGCGCAGGCTGGCCGGCGCCGGGTGGGCGATGGTGCTGCGCAGGCGCGTGAGCAGGGCCAGCAGCGGGCCGGCGGCGCTCTCCAAGGGGTTCAGGCCCTGGGCCTTGCCAGTCAGGACCGGTGCCGCCGGCATCGACAGTGGTGCTGGCGCGGGCTGCTGGGCACGCACCGGGTCCGGACGGAACGGGTCCTGGCGCAAAGGGTCTTGGCGCAAAGGATCCCCGCCACGGCCACCGGGTGTCGGCATGAACTGAGTACGATCGTCGTTGCTCATCGCGGTTTATCCTCGGATCGCCCAAAAGGCCAGGTTCAGCCCAGGGAACTGGCCGGCGATGTGGAACGCAAAGCCGCCAGAGTTGCTCAACTGCTGCCAGTGGTCGCTGCCCCGGTCGAGTTCGTAGTAGGTGGAGCCGGCGTGGTATGGCAGTTGCCGCGGCGCCACCGGCAACGGCAGCAAGCCGATGCCGGGCAGTTGCAGGTTGACCAGGTCGCGAATGTGCTCCACCGAGCCGACCTTGCTCTGCTGGCCGAAGCGGCCGCGCAGGGTTTCGGCGGGGACATCGGCGCGCACCACCAGAATGAAACTGGCGTTGTCGAGCAACGTCTTGTCGGCCAGCATCGCCACGTGGATGCCGTAGGCCTTCTCGACAATCGGGATCGGCGTGGCCTTGCTGTCGATCAGCATCGACAGGGCTTCGCGCAAGGCCTGCATCACCGGCGCATAGCTCAGCGCCAGGTCATCGTGCTGGTATTGCGGATATTGCTGCGGTCGTCGCTCGGAGGCGGTGAACGTGGAGAACTCCCCGGCCAGGCTCACCAGCTCGCTGTAGAAACGTTCGGGATGCAACGGGCTCAACTGGCTCAGGTGCTGGATCAACGGCTGGGCGCGGTTGACCAGTTGCAACAGCATGAAATCGGCGATCTCCGAGGCACCACCGGCACCGGACGCCACCACCCGTCCCGCCAGGGCTTCGCCGCGTTGATGCAGCAACCCCAGCAGTTCGCTGCGAAACGCCGCCAACGGCTTGGAGGCGACCACATCCAGCAGCGGCGGGATGTAGGCGTCATCGAGCACCAGGGCGCGGTCGGCGCGCTTCTCCTTGATGCGCACCACACCGACGGCGGCGTAGTCGCCGATGCCGTCCTGTTCGGTCAGCAAGCGCAGCGCCCGGGCACCCAGGGCCACCGGCGCGCGGTTCTCGAACGGCGCGTTGTCGTCGCGCACTTCGCTCACCTGGCTCACGTAGCGCGCAGCGCCCAACTCTTCGCCCTCGTCGACGGTGTCCCGCGCGCCGGCGCGCTTGAGTGGCAAAGCCAGGTATACCAGGCCGTCGCGCAGGTTGTCGTCGACGTTCAGTGGCGTCGGCGCGATGTCATCCTGGGGAATGTTGAAAGGTGTGCCGTCAGGCAACAGGCCGCGTGCCGAAATAATCGCCAGCTTGCCCTGGGCCAGCAGGCCCTGGTCGATCATCAATTCGGAGAACCCCCAGGCACCGGCCGACAGCGGGCGGCTGCGGGCGTCGATGAGGTTTTCCAGGTAACGGTCATGCTGCTGGAAGTGCTGCGTTCCAATGAACATGCCTTCCGACCAGACCACGCGATTGTTCCAGGACATGGGGGCTCCGATTGCTTATTGGGCTGGGCTGGTTGGGAGAACGACGACGTCGCTGCGCACGGCGCGCACGTCGAGGCTGATCTGGTACTCGGTGTATTGGCGCGCCGGGACATTCATCACCGTGCGCCACAACGACCGATCCAGCTCGCGATAACCCACCAGTATTCCGATATGACGAGTGGCCGGGTCGAGGTCGCGTTGCAAGCTCAACTGCTGGCCGGGCTGGATTAGCACTTCGTCCTGGTCGAGCAGGTCGGCGCCAAGGGTCGCCTGGGCCCGTTCGGCCAAGGCGAAATAATCGGCGCGGCCAAAGGTGGCGGCGTTCTTCAATTCGAAAATGCGCACCCGGACCGGCGCGGGCTGGCCGGTGGCGCCGGGGTTGAGACCGGCAATGGCGTGGAAGTGCAGTTCGACGGCGGCGGTATCGGCCTCAGCCTCTTCGGGCTGGGGTTGGGCCGTGTCCTTGGCACACGCCGTCAGCAGCAGCGCGGTGGCGGCTGCGAGTAAAAACCTGGGAATCATCCTGCGTCCTCAATGACGTTTTGAGCTATCCGTTGTTTGCTATTGAATGGTTAGGGCGACGCCACTCAGCGGCGTCGCTGTCGCGTGCTGTGCTCTTCGTAGGCACGGCTGAATTCACGTCCGAACAGGTCCTGGAAATCCTCCTGGGCTTCGCGGGAAATGTTGCTGTAGAGCTCGGTGAACTGCTGCCAGTATTGGGCCTGTCGCGAGCCGCCGAAAATCCCCGACAGCCCACCGGGCTTGGCCATGCGCTCCTCCAGTTGCGACGGCTCGAAGCGCGCCAGCAAATGCTTGATCGCTGCCTCCACCCCGGCCATCACCGCCAGTTGATGGGCACGCAGGTCGTCGAAGCTGTCGCGCACCGCCGCGTCCGGGGCCATGAATGCCTGGTTGCCATGGCGCAACAGCAACAGCAGCGCTTCGTCGACGTTGGGGGCGAACTTCAGCGGGTTGTTTTCCACCGGCTGGATCATCGTCTGCTGGATGCGGAATTCACCCTTGAGGCTGCTGCGGGCGCGTAGCACATCGATGAGGCCTTCGACCATCAGCCGATAGCTGCGGCCGATGCTCTCCATCTGCGCCTCGGCCTGGGCCTTGTCCAGGCGCAACTGGTCGAGCCCGGCGCCGCGCAGGAAGGCTTGCAGCAGGTCGGGCTGGGAAGCGTCCACCGGATTGGCGGCGGTGACCGGCGGTGGGGCCGGGGTTGCCACTGGCGTGACAACCGGGGTGACAGCCGGTGGCGCAACCGGGGTTTCGACGCGGGTCACCGGCGCCTCGCGCAGCGGCGCAGCTTCGAAAGGGGCCGCCTCGGACGGGGCAGCTTCAAAAGGGGCAGCTTCGAAGGGGAATGGCGTCGCTTCGAAGGGTGCGGATTCCAGCGGCGCCGGTTCGACATCGGGAATTCGAGGTTGGGCCGTCACGACCGGCTCGATGATCGGCGGTGGCGCGACGGGCAGGGGCCGCGGCACCGCGGGCGCGGGTTTGTCGCTGAACAGGTCCCAGTCTTCGGGTATCACCGAGGCGGAAGGCACTGCCAGTGGTTCGACAGTCGGTGCAGGGCTCGGAATCGGAGTCGGACGCGGGATCGGTGTCGGCGGACGGAAATCATGTTGCTGGGCCGGGACGTGATCAGGCTGGGTCGCCGGCGGGATGCTGCTGGGCGCCAGGAAGTCGAACAGGTCCGGCAGGGTGTCCATGGCCGAGCCGCCCTGGAAGTGTGCCGGAGGCGCCGCTGCGATCGACACGGGCGCAGGCGCGCTCGCACCCTGGGCCCCCATCAGGGCTTCGAAGCTGCTGGGGGATTCGGCAAATGGGTTGCTGCCGGCAACCGGCAGGCTGAAATCGACGCGCGCCTGGATTTCGTAATCGCCGATACGGATCACTTCGCCGTCTTGCAGCGGCTCGCTGTTGCCTTTGCGCAAACGAACACCGGCCTTGACCAATTCCACGCCGTTAGTGCTGTTATCGGTCAAGTAATAGCGCCCATCCTTGTATTGAATAACGCAATGCTTGCCCGATACCAGGCGCTCGGGATCCGGTAATACCCAGTCATTATCGGAATTACGGCCAATTGCCATCACTCCCTGGTCCATGGACTTCTCAGAACATTGGCCTGGGGTAATCTTGTGATAACTAGTGATAGTCAAACACAGTGGCATTTCGCCTCCTTGCTTAATACTTCCGCGCGCGGGCGTGCATTCGAGGACAGAGATCCCTTTGCCACCCACCGACAACCTTGCCAACCACCGAGCTAAACGGCTTTTTGCCAGCATGATGGCAGATCATAACCCTCTTGCATGACAAAAACCCCACGTCAGTCGCTGCTTCGACCGTTCGGTCGGACAGGCTGTTAAGCCCATCACAACTGTTACACAGCGGCTACACTGACGAAATAGCTTACCTTGACAAGCCATAAGTACTACACCAAAAATGCACAACTTCTTGAATATAGATGATGGCACTTTAAGATCATTGCGCATCTAACAGGCCATTACCGTCAAGGAAACATGTGAAGTTTCATCCGAAACTTGCGTGTGAACTGCCCGACTTCTTCAGCGGGTGATAGGGAGATCGATCCAAGTGGATGTGCCTTTGCTGCTCGCCGCCGTTTCCGCGACCTCGCCGTGCGGTGAAGATCTGGAATATGACGCGGATTTCTTGCGCCTGGAACGCGACTCCCGGGGTCAGCCCGAGCGCAGCATGGGCGATTCGATCCTGCCTGCCGAACCGCCTGAATGGCGCAGCATCCAACAGCAAAGCCTGGACCTGTTGCAACGCAGCAAAGACCTGCGCATCACCCATTTCCTGTTGCAAAGCTCCCTGGCCCTGGAAGGCATTCCCGGCCTGGCCCGTGTGCTGTCGCTCATCAGTGAATTGCTCAAGCAATACTGGGCGGACCTGCACCCGCGCCTGGATGCCGATGACGACAACGACCCCACCGTGCGCATCAACGCCCTGACTGGCCTGACCTCGGACGTCACCATTCGTCTGCTGCGCGAAAGCATTCTGGTGCGTTCGCGCACGTTCGGCCCCGTCAGCCTGCGCGCCGCCGCCAACGCCAGCGGCCTGCAAAATTTCGCCGATGAAACCCTCGGCGCGGAACAGCTCACCGGGGCACTGCTCGACAGCGATCCCGAACAGTTGGAAATCACTCGCACCGCCCTGCAGGAAGCCCGCAGCGCCGCCGAAGCCATCGAGCAAGAAGTCAGCGACCAGGTCGGTTCCGCCCAGGGCGTGGACCTGGGCCCGCTCAAGCAGCCGCTGAAGATGGCCTTGCAGATACTCGGCCAGTTCGCCCCGCAGAGTGGCGACAGCGCAGCGTCCGAAGCCGTCAACGACGACGGCGCCGTCGCGCTGGAACATGCCGCCGCGCCAAGCGCTCCGCGCGCTGCCCCGAACGCCGTCAGCGGCGAGATCGGCAGCCGCGACGACGTGCTGCGCAGCCTGGACCGGATTCTCGCTTACTACACCCGTCACGAGCCCTCCAGCCCCCTGCCGGTGCTGTTGAACCGGGCCAAGAATCTGGTCAACGCCGACTTCGCAGCCATCGTGCGCAACCTGATTCCCGACGGCATGAGCCAATTTGAAAACCTGCGCGGCCCAGACAGCGAATAAAAAGCGAACGGATCACGCAGTCACGTCATCGGTTTCGCCGATGACGCCAACACCGTCGCTCAAGCGACCAGGAGCAGCAACGTGGCGAAGCAAAGTTCTCAGAAATTCATCGCGCGCAACCGCGCGCCTCGAGTGCAGATCGAGTACGACGTCGAGCTCTACGGCGCCGAGAAAAAGGTCCAGTTGCCCTTCGTCATGGGGGTAATGGCCGACCTCGCCGGTAAGCCCGCCGAGCCTCTGGCACCGGTGGCCGATCGCAAGTTCCTCGAGATCGATGTCGACAATTTCGACTCGCGCCTCAAGGCCATGAAGCCGCGCGTAGCGTTCAATGTGCCGAACGAGCTGACCGGCGAAGGCAACCTGAGCCTGGACCTGACCTTTGAAAGCATGGACGACTTCAGCCCGGCCGCCGTGGCTAGCAAAGTCGACTCGCTGAACAAGTTGCTCGAGGCCCGTACCCAGTTGGCCAACCTGCTGACCTACATGGACGGCAAGACCGGTGCCGAAGAAATCATCATGAAGGCGATCAAGGACCCAGCGCTGTTGCAGGCCCTGGCGAGCGCGCCGAAGCCAGCACAGGACCAATGATCATGACTGACAATACAGCCCGCGAAAGCTCGCAGAACCTGGGCGCGACCGAAGAAACCAGCGAGTTCGCTTCCCTGCTGCTGCAAGAATTCAAACCCAAGACCGAACGCGCTCGCGAAGCCGTCGAGACCGCCGTGCGCACCCTGGCCGAGCAGGCCCTGGCGCAGACCGACCTGGTGTCCAACGACGCCATCAAGTCGATCGAGTCGATCATCGCCGCCATCGACGCCAAGCTCACCGCCCAGGTCAACCAGGTCATCCACCACCCGGACTTCCAACAGCTGGAAAGCGCCTGGCGTGGCCTGCATTACCTGGTCAACAACACCGAGACCGATGAGCAGCTCAAGATCCGCGTGCTCAACATCTCCAAGCCCGACCTGCACAAGACCCTGAAGAAATTCAAAGGCACCGCGTGGGACCAGAGCCCGATCTTCAAGAAGATGTACGAAGAAGAATACGGCCAGTTTGGCGGCGAACCTTACGGTTGCCTGGTGGGCGACTACTACTTCGACCAGTCGCCTCCGGACGTGGAGCTGCTGGGCGAGCTGTCGAAAGTCTGTGCGGCCATGCACGCGCCGTTCATCTCCGCCGCTTCGCCGACGGTGATGGGCATGGGCTCGTGGCAGGAACTGTCCAACCCGCGCGACCTGACCAAGATCTTCACCACGCCGGAATACGCCGGTTGGCGTTCGCTGCGTGAATCGGAAGACTCGCGCTACATCGGCCTGACCATGCCGCGCTTCCTGGCGCGCCTGCCATATGGCGCCAAGACCGACCCGGTGGAAGCCTTCGCCTTCGAAGAAAACACCGATGGCGCCGACAGCTCCAAGTACACCTGGGCCAACGCCGCCTACGCGATGGCCGTGAACATCAACCGCTCCTTCAAGCACTTCGGCTGGTGCTCGCGCATCCGTGGCGTCGAATCGGGCGGTGAAGTGGAAAACCTGCCGGCCCACACGTTCCCGACCGACGACGGTGGCGTGGACATGAAGTGCCCGACCGAAATCGCCATTTCGGACCGCCGTGAAGCGGAGCTGGCGAAGAACGGTTTCATGCCACTGCTGCACAAGAAAAACACCGACTTCGCCGCGTTCATCGGCGCCCAGTCGTTGCAGAAACCGGCCGAATACGATGACCCGGACGCCACCGCCAACGCCAACCTGGCCGCGCGCCTGCCGTACCTGTTCGCCACCTGCCGTTTCGCCCATTACCTGAAGTGCATCGTGCGCGACAAGATCGGTTCCTTCAAAGAGAAGGACGAGATGCAGCGCTGGTTGCAGGACTGGATCCTCAACTACGTCGACGGCGACCCGGCACACTCCACCGAGACCACCAAGGCCCAACACCCACTGGCAGCGGCCGAGGTGATCGTCGAGGAAGTCGAAGGCAACCCGGGGTATTACAACTCCAAGTTCTTCCTGCGCCCGCACTATCAGCTCGAAGGGCTGACCGTGTCGTTGCGCCTGGTATCGAAACTGCCTTCGGCCAAGGGCGCGTAAGCAGAAGGTTTGTTGGAAAAGGCCCGTTCCTGTGTGGGAGCGGGCCTGACCGGCATCCAACGTAATTTCGCAAGGTCAGCGTCAATCAAACAATGTGGTAGACACCACGCAGGGAGACATCATGGCTGTTGATATTTTCATCAAGATCGGCGACATCAAGGGCGAGTCCATGGACAAGGCCCACAAGGACGAGATCGATGTCCTGAACTGGAGCTGGGGCATGTCCCAGTCCGGCAACATGCACGTGGGCAGCGGCGGCGGTGCCGGCAAGGTCAACGTCCAGGACCTGTCGCTGACCAAGTACGTCGACAAGGCTTCCCCGAACCTGATGATGCACTGCGCCAGCGGCAAGCACATCGACAAGGTCAAGCTGACCGTGCGCAAGGCCGGCGGCGAAAGCCAGGTCGAGTACATGATCATCAACCTGGAAGAAGTGCTGATCACCTCCCTGAGCACCGGCGGTTCGGGCAGCGATGATCGCCTGACCGAAAACGTCACCCTGAACTTCGCCAAGGTGCTGGTGGACTACCAGCCGCAGAAAGCCGACGGCACCAAGGAAGGCGGCCCGGTCAAGTTCGGCTGGAACATCCGCCAGAACGTCAAGGTGTAATCGAACACACCCCCGGCGCCACACGCCGGGGGTGTTTGGTGCTTGCTCGAATCCAATCCTCTATAGCGCGGTATCTGAGTCATGGCCAAGCCTTCGTTTATCAATCTGTGGAAAGCGTATTCCGATCTGCTGGCGACCTATCCCGACGCAAAACCATGCGACGGACCGTGGGCAAACCAGTGCGCTATCCGCATGAGCATGACGCTCAATGCAGAGCTCACCATCAAGGTCAACAAATCCACGTACACCGAACCCAAGTGCGCGCACGAACACGCCAGGGGCGCCGAATCGCTGGCGAACTGGCTGTGGAAACATCACCTGGGACGTCCAATGATTCTCGGCGGCAGCGCAGCAGAACGCCGTAAGCTGATGGACAAGAAAGGGCTGATCTTCTTCAAGGATTGTTTCCAGCAACTGGGCGAGTCTTCAGACAGTCGTACCGGCGATCACATCGATCTCTGGAATCGTGGCCTGACCCTCGGCTATGACGATCCCGGCTATCGTTCACGCGCGATCTGGTTCTGGGAGCTCACATGAGCAAGGCTCACTGCGCGATATTGGTTGGCTGCCTGTTATCCAGCCTGACGGCCTGCGCCGAGCAGGCCGCGACACCGACGACCCAGGCCGTTTTCGCGGGTCAACCACTCAGCCTGGTTGACGACCAGGGCCAATGCACGCTGGTCAAAGCCGACCAAAGCCGCATGAAGCTGGACATGGAATGGCCTTGTGGCTTCAGCCTGGATAAACAGCAAAAACTGCGCGTGGAGATGTTCAACAACATCCCCATATTTGCGGTCTGGCGCAGCGAACATATGCCGGCCCCCAGCCGCGATTGCCTGAGCAAAATGCAGGCTATCCGTCAGATGCCGACAGGTTTTGAGGCGGGTCCGGTCAGTCGATATGCGTCTTGCGGCTCCGGCGGAGACCAGAAAATGTACGTAGCGCCCTTTACGTGGTAACCGAAATCGCCACCCGCGATCGCCTGCAACCGTCCCTGCTGGACCGGTTGACCGATGACGATCCGACCAATCCCAAGGAAAGCGCCGACAAGCGCGTGCTGTCGCTCACCCAGTTGAAAGCCTCGGTGCTGCGCGACCTGGCGTGGTTGCTCAACACCACGTCATTGCTCGATGCCGACGCCACGCTGCACACCGCGGCGGGCACGTCGGTGGCGAATTTCGGGTTACCGGCGCTGGCCGGCAGCAGCGCGTCGAACGTCGACGTCCCGGCGCTGGAGGCGTTGATCCACCAGGCCATCGCCACGTTCGAACCGCGCATCCTGCGTCATACCCTGCGGGTGCGCGCCCGCTCGACGGCAGAAATGAACCACAACGCCCTGATTTTCGAGATCGAAGGTGACCTGTGGGCCCAGCCCGTGCCGCTGCGCCTGATGCTGCAAACCGACCTGGACCTGGAAACCGGACACGTGCAAGTCGTCAACGCTGATCAGCGGAGACGCACATGAACCCGCGCCTGCTGGAGCTGTACAACCAGGAACTGCACCACGTGCGCGAAAGCGCGGCGGAGTTCGCCAAGGAATACCCCAAGATCGCCAGTCGGCTGACGTTGTCCGGCATGGACTGCGCCGACCCGTACGTCGAGCGCCTGCTCGAAGGCTTCGCCTACCTGACGGCGCGGGTGCAGCTCAAGCTCGATGCCGAGTACCCGACGTTCACCCACAACCTGCTGGAAATCGCCTACCCCCATTACCTGGCGCCGACGCCGTCGATGACCGTGGTGCAGTTGCAGGCCGATCCCGATGAAGGCTCATTGAGCAGTGGCTTCGCGCTCCCGCGCGACACTGCCCTGCGCGCCGCCCTGGGGCGTGAAACCCAGACCTGTTGCGAGTACCGCACCGCGCACCCGGTGACGTTGTGGCCACTGCAGATCAGCCAGGCCGAATATTTCGGCAACCCGTCCACCGTGCTCGGACGCCTGGCCGCCAGCGAACCGAAGGCCAAGGCCGGCTTGCGCCTGACCCTGCGCACCGGCGCCGAACTGCCGTTCAACAGCCTGGCGCTGGACAACCTGCCGCTGTATCTGAGCGGCGCCGACGAACAACCGTTCCGCCTCTATGAACAACTGCTGGGCAATGCCTGCGCGGTGTTCGCCCGCCAGCCCGGCGGCAACTGGGTCGAGCGCCTGCCCCAGGATGCCTTGCGTCCGCGGGGTTTCGACGATGCCGACGCCGCACTGCCAGTGGTGTCGAGAGCCTTCCAGGGTTATCGCCTGTTGCAGGAATATTTCGCCCTGCCCCAGCGCTTCCTGTTTGTCGATTTCACCCAGCTCAGCCGTGCGGTCCGGCGCTGCGACGGCCAGGAGCTGGAGCTGATCGTGCTATTCAACCGTCATGATCCGAGCCTGGAAGGCAGCGTCGGTGCCGCGCAGTTCCTGCCGTTCTGCACCCCGGCCATCAACCTGTTCCCCAAGCGCCTGGACCGTATCCACTTGTCGGACCGGGTCAACGAACACCACGTCATCGCCGACCGTACCCGGCCGATGGATTTCGAAGTGCATTCGCTGACCGGCCTCAGCGGCCATGGCACAGGCCCGGAACAACCTTTCCTGCCGTTCTACGCCGTGCGCGATCCGTCGCGCTATGGCCGCGACCAGGCCTACTACACCGTGCGTCGCGAGCCGCGCGTGTTGTCCAGCGACCAGCGCCGCAACGGACCGCGCTCGACCTATGTGGGCAGCGAAACCTTCGTCAGCCTGGTGGACAGCCAGCAAGCGCCCTATCGCCACGACTTGCGTCAACTGGGCGTGACGGCGTTGTGCACCAACCGCGACCTGCCGCTGTTCATGAGCGTGGGCAGTGGCAAGACCGATTTCACCCTGGCCGACAGCGCGCCGGTCTCGGCCGTGCGTTGCGTGGCCGGGCCGAGTCGCCCACGGGCCAGCCATGCCCACGACGCCAAGGCCTGGCGGCTGATCAGCCAGTTGTCGCTGAACTACTTGTCCCTCAGCGAACAGGGCCAGGGCGCCGCGGCCCTGCGCGAGCTGCTGCGCCTGTACGGCGACAACAACGACGCGGCGCTGCAATTGCAGATCGAAGGCCTGCGCGACGTCAGCAGCAAGGCCTGCACCCGACGCCTGCCGATGCCCGGCCCGATCGTGTTCGGGCGCGGCCTGGAGATCACCCTGGAATTCGATGAAAACGCGTTTCGCGGCACCGGGGTGTTCCTGCTCGGCGCCGTGTTCGAGCGCTTCCTGGCACGCTACGTGTCGATCAACAGTTTTACCGAGACGGTGGTGCGCACCACCGAACGCGGCGAGATCATGCGATGGAAAGCCAAGCCCGGACGTCGTCCGACCCTGTGAGTACCCTGGAGGCGATGCACCAGGAACCCTGGGAATACGACTTCTTCCAGGCGTTGCGGCGCATCGAGTGCGAAACCCCCGAGCTGCCGCGCCTGGGCCATTCCCTGCGCCTGGCCGATGACCCGCTGCGCCTGGGCCAACAGCCCGACTGCACCTTCGCCCCGAGAACCCTGGCCGCGGTGCAACCGGGTGTCGACGGTGCGCCGGCGCGCCTGGAGCAGTTCTTCTTTGGCCTCGGCGGCCCCAACGGCCCGATGCCGCTGCACCTCACCGAATACGTGCGCGAACGCCAGCGCAACAACGCCGACAGCACCAGCAAGCGCTTCCTCGACGTGTTCCACCATCGCCTGCTCAGCCTGTTCTACCGGGCCTGGGCCGAAGCGCGGCCGACCATCAGCCACGACCGCCCCGACGATGACTACTGGTCGGCGCGCCTGGCGGCGTTCAGCGGCCGGGGCATGCCGAGCCTGCTCAACCAGGGCCCGATCCCCGACACCGCGAAGCTGCACTACAGCGGTCACCTGTCGGCACAGACCCGCTACCCGGACGGCTTGAAGGCCATTCTCAGCGAGTACTTCGGCTTGCCGGTGGAGATCGAGGAGTACGTCGGCCAATGGCTGGAATTGCCCGAGCGCAGCCGCGTCGGCGTCAGCGCTCATCGGCTGGGCGTGGACTTCTGCCTGGGTCGCTACGTGTGGGACCGCCAACACAAATTCCGCATTCGCCTGGGCCCCCTCAAGCTCGTCGACTACATGGGCATGCTGCCCGGCAGCCAACCGTTCAACGAGTTGGTGGCCTGGGTCGCCGAATACCTGGGCCATGAATTGGACTGGGACTTGAACCTGGTCCTGGAGCAGCCCGAAGTCCCGGCGCTGCAACTCAACGGTCGCTTCCGCCTGGGATTCAACACCTGGCTGGGGAAACCCGAAACAGATGCCAACGATTTAATCCTGGCCCGGCATTACGCCGAACAGGCCAACACCTCACAGACCTCAAGGAGCCATGAGCATGGGTGAAATCAGTCGCGCCGCGTTGTTCGGCAAACTCAACAGCGTGGCCTACAAAGCCATCGAAGCCGCCACCGTGTTCTGCAAATTGCGCGGTAACCCCTACGTGGAACTGGTCCACTGGTTCCATCAATTGCTGCAACTGCAGGACTCGGACCTGCACCGCATCATCCGCCAGTTCAACATCGAGCCGGCGCGCCTGGCCCGTGACCTGACCGACGCCCTGGACCGTTTGCCACGGGGCTCGACGTCCATCACCGACCTGTCGTCCCACGTGGAAGAAGCGGTGGAACGCGGCTGGGTCTACGGCAGCCTGATGTTCGGCGAAAGCCAGGTGCGCACCGGTTACCTGGTGATCGGCATCCTCAAGACCCCGAGCCTGCGCCACGCATTGCTGGGGCTGTCGTCGGAGTTCGACAAGGTCAAGGTCGAAGCCCTGAGCGAGCGTTTTGACGAGTATGTCGGCGACTCGCCGGAGAACGCCCTGACCGCCAGCGACGGTTTCAACGCCGGCAGCGTGCCCGGCGAAGCCAGCGGCGCCATGGCCCCCAGCGCCATGGGCAAGCTGGAGGCCCTCAAGCGCTTTACCGTCGACCTCACCGAACAGGCCCGCAGCGGCAAGCTCGACCCGATCGTCGGCCGCGACGAAGAGATCCGCCAGTTGGTGGACATCCTCATGCGCCGCCGGCAGAACAACCCGATCCTCACCGGTGAAGCTGGCGTGGGCAAGACTGCGGTGGTCGAGGGCTTTGCCCTGCGCATCGTCGCCGGTGACGTGCCGCCGTCCCTCAAGGACGTGGAACTGCGCAGCCTCGACGTCGGCCTGTTGCAGGCCGGCGCGAGCATGAAAGGTGAGTTCGAACAGCGCCTGCGCCAGGTCATCGAAGACGTCCAGGCGTCGCCGAAACCGATCATCCTGTTCATCGACGAAGCCCACACCCTGGTAGGTGCCGGTGGCGCCGCCGGCACGGGCGACGCGGCCAACCTGCTCAAGCCGGCCCTGGCCCGTGGCACCCTGCGCACCGTCGCCGCCACCACGTGGGCGGAGTACAAGAAACACATCGAGAAAGACCCGGCCCTGACCCGCCGCTTCCAAGTAGTGCAAGTGGCCGAGCCGTCGGAAGACAAGGCGCTGCTGATGATGCGCGGCGTGGCCTCGACCATGGAAAAACACCACCAGGTGCAGATCCTCGACGAAGCCTTGGAAGCTGCGGTCAAGCTGTCCCACCGTTACATTCCCGCGCGCCAGTTGCCGGACAAATCCGTGAGCTTGTTGGACACCGCCTGCGCCCGCGTCGCCATCAGCCTGCACGCGGTGCCGGCCGAAGTGGACGACAGCCGTCGGCGCATCGAAGCGCTGGAAATCGAGCTGCAGATCATCGCCCGTGAACACGCCATCGGCGTGGCCATCGGCAGCCGCCAGACCCAGACCGAAAGCCTGCTGAGCGCCGAGCGTGAGCGCCTGGCCGAACTGGAAAGCCGCTGGGCCGAAGAGAAAGCCCTGGTGGATGAGTTGCTGGAAACCCGCGCGACCCTGCGCGAACGCGTCGGCGTGGTGGACAGCGACGACGCCAGCGAAGCTTCTGACAACGAAAGCCATGCCCTGCGCGAAAAGCTGGTGGACCTGCAACAGCGCCTGAGCGCCCTGCAAGGCGAAAACCCGCTGATCCTGCCGACCGTGGATTACCAGGCCGTGGCCTCGGTGGTCGCCGACTGGACCGGTATCCCGGTGGGCCGCATGGCCCGCAACGAACTGGAAACGGTGCTCAACCTCGACCAGCACCTGAAAAAACGCATCATCGGCCAGGACCATGCCTTGCAGATGATCGCCAAGCGCATCCAGACCTCTCGTGCCGGCCTCGACAACCCGAGCAAGCCGATTGGCGTGTTCATGCTCGCCGGCACCTCGGGCGTGGGCAAGACCGAAACCGCCCTGGCCCTGGCCGAAGCCATGTACGGTGGCGAGCAGAACGTCATCACCATCAACATGAGCGAGTTCCAGGAAGCCCACACCGTGTCCACCCTCAAGGGTGCGCCACCGGGCTACATCGGTTATGGCGAAGGCGGCGTGCTGACCGAAGCCGTGCGGCGCAAACCGTACAGCGTGGTGTTGCTGGACGAGGTGGAAAAAGCCCACCCGGACGTCCATGAGATTTTCTTCCAGGTGTTCGACAAGGGCGTGATGGAGGACGGCGAAGGCCGGGTGATCGACTTCAAGAACACCCTGATCCTGCTGACCACCAACGCCGGCACCGAGCTGATCGCCCAGGTCTGCAAGAACCCGCAGGATGTGCCCGAGCCCGAGGAAATCGCCAAGGCCCTGCGCCAGCCGCTGCTGGAAATTTTCCCGCCGGCCTTGCTGGGCCGCCTGGTGACGATTCCGTACTATCCGCTGAGCGACGAGATGCTCAAGTCCATCACCCGCTTGCAACTCAACCGCATCAAGAAGCGTGTGGAGAACACCCACAAGGTGGCATTCGACTATGACGACGCGGTGGTTGACCTGATCGTCTCGCGCTGCACCGAAACCGAAAGCGGCGGCCGCATGATCGACGCCATCCTGACCAACAGCCTGCTGCCGGACATGAGCCGCGAGTTCCTGACCCGCATGCTCGAAGGCAAGGCCTTGGCCGGCGTGCGGATCAGCGCTGTGGATAACGAATTGCAGTACGATTTCAGCGACGCGGCTTGATCGGACCGGAACACCGATAACCCTGTGGGAGCCAGCTCCCACAGGGTTGCGCACCTTCGGCTATTACAACGTGCATGGGACACTCGATGTTATTCAACCAAGCCTCACGCCTGGCAAAGATCACCAGCCCCCTGGGCCCCGAGGTGCTGCTGCTCAAGGACATGGGCGGCGGCGAAGAGCTGGGCAGGCTGTTCAACTATGAGTTGCAACTGCACTCGCTGGACAACGCCATCGACCTCCACCAGGTGCTCGGCAAGCCCATGTGCGTCAGCATGCAGCTGGACGGCGGCGGCGAACGGCATTTCCATGGCATCGTTGCCCGCTTCAGCCAGAACGTCGACCAAGGCCAGTTCGCCAGTTACCAGGCCACGCTGCGCCCCTGGTTGTGGCTGCTGACCCGCACCTCCGATTGCCGGATTTTCCAGAACCTGACCATCCCGCAGATCATCAAGCAGGTGTTCCGCGACCTGGGCTTCTCCGATTTCGAAGACGCCCTGAGCCGTCCGTATCGCGAGTGGGAATACTGCGTGCAGTATCGCGAAACCAGTTTCGACTTCGTCAGCCGGCTGATGGAGCAGGAAGGTATCTACTACTTCTTCCGTCACGAACAGGGTCGCCATGTGCTGGTGCTGGCCGACGCCTACGGCGCCCATACCAGTGCGCCGGGCTACGCGTCAGTGCCCTACTACCCGAAGAACGAACAGCAGCGCGAGCGCGATCACATCCACGACTGGCACCTGGCCCAGGAAGTCCAGCCCGGTTCGCTGGAGCTCAACGACTACGATTTCCAACGCCCCAGCGCGCGCATCGACGTGCGCTCGGCGATGCCGCGTCCGCACACCGCCGGTGACTATCCGCTGTACGACTATCCCGGCACCTATGTGCAGAGCGAAGACGGCGAACACTACGCCCGCACACGCATTGAAGCCTTGCAGAGCCGACACGAACAGGTCGAGCTGGCCGGTAATGCCCGGGGCCTGGGATCGGGCCATCTGTTCAGCCTCACCGGCTTCACCCGCCAGGACCAGAACCGCGAATACCTGATCGTCGGCGCCCGCTACTACCTTTCCCAGGAGAGCGGCGAAACCGGCGGCGGCGCGCCTTCCGCGCAGTTCGAAAGTACCCTGACCTGCATCGACGCCCAGCAGAGTTTTCGTCCGCTGGCGACGACCCACCGCCCCATCGTCAAAGGCCCGCAAACCGCCTTGGTGGTCGGCCCCAAAGGCGAGGAAATCTGGACCGACCAGTTCGGCCGGGTGAAGGTGCATTTCTATTGGGATCGTCACGACCAGTCCAACGAAAACAGCTCGTGCTGGATTCGTGTGTCGCAATCCTGGGCCGGCAAGAACTGGGGCTCGATGCAGATCCCGCGCATCGGCCAGGAAGTGATCGTCAGCTTCCTCGAAGGTGACCCGGACCGGCCGATCATCACCGGTCGCGTCTACAACGCCGAACAGACCGTGCCCTACGATTTGCCCGACAACGCCACCCAGAGCGGCATGAAGAGCCGTTCCAGCAAGGGCGGCACGCCGGCGAATTTCAACGAAATCCGCATGGAAGACAAAAAGGGCGCCGAGCAGCTGTACATCCACGCCGAGCGTAACCAGGACATCGTGGTCGAGGTGGACGAAAGCCATTCGGTGGGCCACGACCGCAACAAGAGCATCGGCCACAACGAAACGGTGACCATCGGCAACAACCGCCTGCGCATCGTCAAACAGGAAGACATCCTGTCGGTGGGCCTGCGCAAGACCGATAGCATCAGCCAGAGCTACGTCATCGAAGTGGGTGAGAACCTGCGCCTGGTGTGTGGCGAAAGCATCCTGGAACTCAATGCCAGCGGCCAGATCAACCTGAGCGGCGTGCAGATCAGTTTCTATGCCAAGGGCGATGCCGAGTTCAACACCGGCGGCGTGCTGCACTTGAACAACGGCAACGGCCCGGGTGCCACACCCGACGGCCAGGGCGTCAAGGCGAGCATCGACGCCAACGTCAAAGCCGCGTTCCCCAAGGGTTAATCCAGAGACTCAGGCGCCATGACTTACCGCATCAACGAATTCCAGTTCCAATTGCCGCCCAGCGAATTGCTGGACGCGACGATCAACATCCTCAAGTTCCCCGAACTGGGCACGTCGTTGATCATCAGTCGCAGCTTGCTGGCCGAGGGCGAAACCCTGCAAAGCAACCTCGACGCCCAGCTCGAACGCCTGGAAAAACAGGTCCAGGACCTGCGCTGCCAACCCGGCGTCGCCGTGCGCCTGGGCCCCAACCAGGACGTCGAAGGCGTCGAGCTGCGCAGCCAGTTCAACAAGGGCACTGAAAAGGTCTTCCAGTTCCAACTGGCGCTGGTCCTGCCCGGCACCCGCAAGCTGCTGGCACTCAGCTATGTGAAAGCCGAAAAGCTCGGGGATGCCGAAGCCGCGCATTGGGCGACGATCAAGGGCTCGCTGGTGTTCGACAGCCCGGCCTGATTGTGGGGGTGAAGCTTGCGCCGGGCGGCGATGCCGGATCCAGCACTACGACTCAAGAGGCTCTAGCAAGTAGAGCAGTGCCCGATGGTATTTCGCGGCGCGTTCCAGATCCTTGTCGCGCACGACGGGTAGTCGGGTGAGGTCGAGGTTGTCACGGATGTCCGCGATCTTCACTTTGGTCGCCAGCGGATTGGGGCGAATCCGGGCAATGAATTGTTCGTACGCTTCGCCCGGGCGCTTGCTCAGGCAATCGATGGCGGTCACGGCCGTCTCCGGAATACCCAGCGCACGCAACTCATCGAGGGTGACATCACCGTCCTCGACCACATCGTGAAGCAAGCTGACCAACTGTTCTTCCAGCCCATCGAACGCCATCATCAGGCGCAAGGGGTGAAGGATGTAGGGTTTGCCCGCTTTGTCCACCTGGCCCGCGTGGACCCGTGCCGCCAGGGCGATTGCCGCATCCAGAATGCTCATCGGCGCTCGAAGCCTTTCTCGTATTCTTCTTTGGAAATCTCGCGGCCATACAAGACTGCATCGTTGTACAGCCGGTTATCCGCCGGCACTGGCCGGTCGCTTTCAGCGGCGCCGTAGAACTTCACGAAGACCGTCTTGGTGCGATGATCCCAGCGGTAGGTCACCTCTTCGAAGTCATAATCCAGGAACACATCCCGGCTCGCGAAGGCACTCAGATCCTTAATTCCCACCGTTCCCCCTTATCGCGTCGTAATAGGCTTTGCTCTGGTCCGCGATAGCTTGCGCCTCCGGGCTGGCCTTGTCCAAGACCCGGAAGTCCTCGTAGTACTTATGACCCAGCCCCCCAGGCACCCCGGATTTAGCGGCAACGGCATCATAGGTTTCGTCCCCCAACAGTACCCGGGCCAGCGGTTCCGGCTCTTTGGCGTAGATCATTTCCGGCGAGTTAACCTGGATCTCCCCTGGTATGCCCGCACGGGTTGGCAAGGTCGAGTTAACGCCGCTATAGCCCATTTCATTGGTGGCGCCTTCAATGACCTTCACGTTCGCGCCGCGCTTGCCAAGCTCTGCCGCAACGGCATTGATCTGGTCGGACTCGACGATGATCGTGTTGCGCGCCAGGTCCTTGATCCGGGTCGCATCCCCACCGTAGTCGTTATCGATTTTCTGCCGGGCACGCGCCTCGGACTTGACCGGTGCCTTGGCAACCTTGCCCCCGTACTGGGCGGCGATCTCATCGGCGACGGCATCGATTTCCGCTTTGGCAGCCGGTGCCTTGGCATAAACCTCTTCAAATGTCTTGGGCGTCTTGGGAGGGGTGGTTGGCTTGCCCAGCTTCGCCAACTTCGGCCCGATACCCAGCAAAGCCATCCCCGCCACGCCCTGCAACAGATCGCGATAACCCGGCCCCAGGCGGTCGCCCAATTCGCCCAGCAGGGCCATGCCGCCCATTGCGGCGGCACCGATGGCAACGGCGGTGGCCAGGGCGGCGGCTCCTGCCATGGCAGCCAAGACCAGCGCGGCCCCCGCAGCCAGCATCCCCAACGCTTCGAGACCGGTGTGCAGCCAGCCTTCGAGGTCGAGCACAAACGCCACGGACACCGTGGGCCCGCCAATGAACGTATTGGAACTGCCGGTCTTGATGTGCGCGCCGCACACCATCTTGCTCTGCAAGCGTGCCGCCGGTTTGCCGTTGATGAAGACGGTGGCGCTGCCTTCGGCGATCAACACCGGGAATGGCCAGATCGGGTGGTTCAGGGGCAAGCCGGTGCAGCCGGCCGCCGTGTCCATGCCGGCGCGCATCGCATTGCGCCGGTTGATCTGGACATTCAGGCTGCCCATGATCAGCGCCCCCGTCGTGGGTTCGGGCAGGTTGAAAATCGTGTTCAGGCCCTTGAGGATCTGGAACATCGACAGCCCGCCGGCGGCAATCGAACCGGCCATGATCGCCAGCGCCACGCCGCCGGTCGCCACGGTGGCCGCCACCACCGCGGCCCCGATCAACGCCCCCGCGACGGCGCCCGCCACCATCGCGGCAACACCAAAACCGTGGGCTATTTCATCGCCAAGGCGCGCAGCGGCCAGCATATCCATTGCGTTGTGATCTTCCCGGAGTGATCAAGCGGTCTGAGGCAGGACCTTGAAAGAATGCATCGCCGCCTTCCAGGCCGGCTCGTGGTGAACCAGATCGTTCGGCGTGGTCGTCAGCGTGGTGATCAACCCCACGGGCTGGCGGTCGATGAACACCTGGCGCAGCATCAACTCGCGGCCCTCGCGTTGCCAGCTGTAATCGAGCAGCACGGCGGCATGGCCATGGAGGAAGAAGTCCCAGCGCTTGATCAGGTTGAAACCTGGCAATTGCTGTTCGGCGCTCGCCAGTTGCTGGGCCACGTAGTCATTGAACGGCGTGTCGCCCCGGCTCGGGTCACGGCTGATGACGAAACTGGCTTCCTTGGCACCGCCCACGGCAGGCAGCTTGAAGATATTGATGCTCTGGTCCTGCCAGCTGTCAGGGATATCGAGATCGGCTTCTTGAAGGCGATAGAGCGTCATGATTCGGATCGTTTCCAGGCAAGAGAGAGGCTGCGGCAAGTGGCAGATCTTCAAGCAATGAATGGTAACAATCAAGCTGACCGAGGGGCTCGTTTTCGAGGCCCATGACAGCCGTCTCACTTTTGATGCTCGCGGACAATCCTGCACTTGGAATGCTAATCTCCATCCGCCCGATTGCCTTACCAGAGGCTGGACGGAAACCGACAAGGAGCAACGTGCAATGGAAGCGCTAGATGTCTGAGGCACTCTGGGCCGCTCGCCTGGGCGACGCGCTGGAACACACCTCGATGATGGCCGACATCCTCGGCGGCGTGCTCGAGGTAGCCGCGAACATCGCCATCACCGCCCTGGCCACCGCTGCCGTGGTGGCCGCCACGGGCATCACCGTCGCCACCGGCGGGCTCGGTTGTTTCCTGCTTGGCGCGGTGGTCGGGGCAGTGGTCGGCATCGCCATGAGCAAGACCGGGGCCGACAAGGGCCTGAGCGACATGTGCGAAGGCATCGGCAACGCGCTCTTTCCGCCCACGGTGCAGGCCAACATCCTCACCGGCGCCATCGACACCCTGACCAACAGCATTCCTGCGGCCCGTGCCGCCGGGGCCATCCAGTCCCACGTCGAAGCCGCCGGCACCGAGTTGGAAGCACCGGAGCCCAGCTACCTGGACATGGCCGAGAGTTTCTTCTCGCAGATGTGGCGCCCCACTGTCGCCACGCCCGCTCCCGGCGCGGTCCCCAAGCCGCTGGACATGATCACCTGCATGAAGCATCCACCGATGCCGCCGCAGTTCCTGGCCGAAGGATCGGACAAGGTCACCATCAACGGCCAGCCCGCCGTACGCAGCGGCGACCGCAGCACCTGCGATGCCAAGGTAGTGTCGTCGGGGCTGATCTCCCCCAACGTGACCATTGGCGGTGGCTCGGTGGTGGTGCGTGAGATCCGCAGCGGCAAGACCCCGGGCGTCGGGCTGGCGGTCACGGCGCTGTTGATGCTCAAGGGCGGCAAGGGCAAATTCTTCAGCAAGCTGCCGTGCATGCTGGCCGGCGCGGCGGCGTCGATGGCCATCAGCAGCGCCATGAGCGCCGCGGCCAATGCCGCCATGGGCTCGTCGAACCCGGTGCATGCCGCCACTGGCGCCAAAGTGCTCGGTGATGTGGAGGAACTGGATTTCGTATTGCCCGGCATCCTGCCGATCGACTGGCAACGCGTCTACAACAGCCGCGACGAACGCCACGATACGTTGTTCGGCGCCGGTTGGAGCGTGGCCTACGAAGTCTGCGTGGACATCCTCCCGCACCCGGACGGCGGCGAAACCCTGCAATACACCGATGAACAAGGCCGTCCCATCGACATGGGCGCGATCCCCCTGGGCGGTGCGGTGTTCAGCGCTGGCGAAGGCCTGGCCGTGCGCCGCCATGTGAACGGGCAATTGCTGATCGAAAGCGACGACGGCCTGTACCGCTTGTTCGAAGCTACGCCAGGGAATGCGTCGCGGCTGCGCCTGAGCCAACTGGGTGATCGCAACGACAACCGCATCCACCTCGACTACGACGCCGCCGGGCGCCTGGTGCGGCTGCGCGACACCTTCGATCTGGTGCAGGTCGAACTGATCCGCGAAAGTGAACGCGTCACGCGTCTGGAACGCCTCTACCCCGACCAGTCGCGCGACGTACTGGTCAGCTACGCCTACGACACCGTGGGCAATCTGACCGAAGTGCGCGACGCCAGCGGCCAAGTGCAGCGGCGCTTCAGCTACGACGTCGGCCGACGCATGGTCGAACACCAATTGCCCAGCGGCCTGCGCTGCTTCTATGACTGGGCGCTGATCGAAGACCAGGAATGGCGCGTGGTCCGCCACTGGACCGACGACGGCGACGCCTACCAGTTCGACTATGACCTCAAGGCCGGCACCACCCGCATCACGGACAGCCTGCAACGGGTCAGCACCCGGCAGTGGAACAACCAGCACCAGATCACCCGCCTCACCGACAACCTCGGTCAGACCTGGCGCTTCGAATGGAACGACGAACGCCAACTGCTCGGCGCCACCGATCCACAGGGCGGCCAGTACCAATTCAGCTACGACGAAGCCGGCAACCTGATCAGCGAAACCGATCCGTTGGGCCGCAGTGAATCGACGTTATGGCTAGAGCACTGGGCCTTGCC
>NZ_JAODAB010000034.1 GCF_025336485.1 Pseudomonas citri
GATAGATTTAAGCAAGCCAACCACACCACCCGTTAATCAGTATTGCAAAAATGGGGGTGACCATAGATTTTCATGGCCGACTAGTTGTTTGAGAGGTGAAATGCGGGCGCCATGTTGTCTTGCTCTCGTTTCGACAGGCCCAGCGCCGCTGCCAGCGTCGGCCATTGGCTGACCACTTCCTGGAACTGCGCAATGATCTCCCGGGCATCTGTCTGGCCGACTCGAAAATACTCTGCGACCTCGAGAGCGAGTTCCAGGTCCAGGGCATTGTCCGCATCGGTGATGTTGAGCTTAAGCCCATCGGCGTGGGGGACAGGATTCATGTCATACGCAGCGGACAGGCGCCACCCTCGACCAGGGTCGAGAATGAATCCGTGATTGCGTAAATGGTCATCGGTATTGGAAACCAGGATGTTGAACACAATTCGTGACCAAAGCTCCCGCAGGTCTGCTTTGGTTTGCGAGCCGTGTTCGATCAGCACCTCTGCCAGTTCCAGATAGCTGGCACCTGTCGAGGCATCATCACCGTCCACTCGGTCGGTCATGGTCATCGCTGAAGCAAAGTGCAGCCGGCCACCTTGTTCGGTGCGGTCGAAGCGCTTGACCATAAAGCAGTGGTGATCGCTCGCATAGCGCCGGGCGATACCCGTGGCGACCCGTAAACCACAATGATTAGCCAGGGCGTTCAGCACCATTTCCCAAGCGCCGACATCATATTCGTCGCGTGTGCTTGGAAATTTGGCGATCCATAGGTGCCCCTTCTCGTCAGCGACGCTGGCCTTGGGTCTCGCTCCGCCCAGAGAGCCGCCAGGTGCAATCAGCATTCTCAGCCATTGGCGGCCGTGGAGCGAGGTGTTGTCCGGGTCATTTTCCAGGGCTCGACTTGCCTGTTCCAAAGCACGCAGTTCGACAAAAGGGGGAGCCGCCACGCCGTCCCGGTCATCGAGAAAGTTGCCCTCGTCATTGAGCCTGTATCGGATTGCACCGACGCGATAGAGATCATGGACACCCAAGAGATAGTCGGATTCAAACAACTTGCTGCCTTTGGGAAGCAAGCCGTCCCGAATGTCTCGCTCTAGCCGGCGCTTCATCAGCAGTTGCCCCCATCGATCAGGGCTTGAGTCGGCGAAGACGCCAAATCGGCTCTGGTGTTGACCGGGAAATTGACGCCCCTCGAAGAGCTGGATGCGAGGATCCAGCGATATGAAGTTCAACGCTGGATCGGATAGGGCGGCTACGTCGTACTCAAACTCGAACACATCAGCGGAGCGAGTCTTCCGGGCATGCAGCAAGCCTAGGCGTCTCGGGCCACCCAATGATTCCCAGTCGGCGTACACGGCAATCAATGTCATTGTTTATCCATTGAAGGCTTGGTTTTTTTGGAGGTGGTCAGCAGTCTGGAAAGAGAATGGGTATTGAGAGGAAAGTCGGCAGAGACATCTGGTTTTTGATGCCTGTTCTCAGTCTCGTCCATGTTCCCGCCTTGCCCTGCCGGAGAGTTTTTCAAAGAGCTCGTCCTGGGCGCTCGAGAACTTTTGCTGGTCGCGGTTTTTGTCGCGGTGAGCAGTTGAGCATCTTGCAGTTGCCTTCCGAGTTCGTCGACGGCTGCGAGTTTGTTCAGATCTCTTTCCAGGCCCAACACCTGCATGACTGACAGATAGGCGCCGATGGTTACGCCTGCGCCGCCTGACTCCAGAGAGCGCAAGGTTGTCAGGGACATGCCCGATCTTTCGGCGACTTGCTTGGCCGTCAGCTTGCGGCGTAGCCGCGCAAGCTTCAGCCGGCCGCCGAATTCGGATAACAGCTTGGTCACGGGAGGGAGGAGAGGGGCTGTTTTCTTGGCCATATGGCAATATTCCGTGATTTTTCAATCATAACTACCAAAATATTAGCACTTAATTCTAAAGGCCACCCTGCCGACCTGGAGAGCGAACGGGGGTGGTCCTTCGTGACGAGGATTGAGACTGTCGTTATTCCAGCTGAAGTCGATGTTAACAGCCAGAATAATGTCACTTAAGGCGCTGGACTCCCCCTTCATCGAAAAAGAAGAAAACTCCCACGACAGTCTAGGAATCGTCCGGTAAGCGTGCCTTCGTTTGCTCGGTAGGGTTTGCCGTGCCCTTCACAGGGGGCAAAGCGACTGAGCAAGGACGAAGCATGACGAAAGGAAAAAACGCACCTCCTCAGGTTTGGGAGTATCAGGGCGGCGATTGGCGGATCAGGGTCTTGCGGGACATGACCCCCAGCGAATTGGCGAAGAGAGACACCGCTCAACAAGCCTACGAGGACATGCTTGGCAGGCAACTGGCCTATATGAAAGAGCGCCTGGCTCTACTACGGGAAGAACCACGTCCCGTCATGAAAGGTTGTGTCTTTGCCAAATCGTGCCAGTTGCCTGACTCGCTGATTGATTACCAGCATCCTCGTGGTTACATCCCGACGGAACTCGTTAAAGAGTACGGTGCGCTCACCTTGCTGGGTGGACGCGAGGTCAGCGAGTCGGGGCGTATACCGCTGAAAAGAATCAGCGGCGCGTTGCCGGCAAGCGTCGGCACATTCGCCTTGGGTGGGGCAGCATTGTCTGCGGGTGAAGTGGGGGCCGGCGCCGTGGCCGGCGCTATCTCCGCGCCAGTGGTGGCGGGCGCCTTGATTGGCCTGGTGGGATTGCTGGCGCCCGCGAACCTGGGTGACGGTGCGCTGTACACCGAAGAGCAACTGCGCTCGCTGGAGCAGGCCCGCACCCGGGTTCGGCTGCATATCGAAACCCAGGCCGACGGAACGCTCAAAGGGTACGGCTACAACACCCAGGCGCGGCGGGACTGGGAAATGATCCCGGTGGTGACGTTCCAGGCACGCGGCGAGCAGCAGGTCGCGGATTTTGGCGATGGGATCGAGCTAATCTGGACGCCGGCGGTCGATCCTTCCGCCACACTGGGCATCCCCGCCCTGGAGGCCGCACCCCAGGCTCCGCACATCTGGATCTTCCCGCCGACGCCTGCGGCGGACAGCATCATCGTCAACCCGATTTATCCGCCGGAGTACAAGGATTTCATTCTTGTGTTTCCGGTGGGGGCTGGGGTTTCGCCGCTTTATATTGTGTTAAATGTTTCTGACCATAAATATCACCCAACGCCTAAAGGGATCCTCCCTGCTTTTCCTGAACTTGTTCGTGGTCGATCAAAAACTGCCGTACAAGGGGGAGGAGGGTTACGTCCCCGTTGGACTGACAGAGCAGGAAACATTTATGAGTGGGACCGTCAGCATGGAACCCTGGAAAAATACAACAAACGCGGAAAGCACTTAGGTGAGTTCAATCCCATTACGGGTGATCAGACAAAAAGTGCGGACAGGACAAGAGAGGTAGAACCATGACTTTCGGTGTGTTGGGCTTTTATCGAAATAGGGATGAATTGGTGTTTGAGCAAGACATCAGCTTGTCAGTAGAGGACTTGAAGCCTGTGATGCGATGGATGAATAACCAAGACCACATTGGTGCAGACTTCAAGCTTTCTGCAGCACAAGTGCGTGAAATTGAGCAGTTGGCGTCGGTGGTTTTTCCTGAAGGGTTGGATTTTTATCTAACGTCCCACGACTGATTATCAAACGTTAAGCCTAATCCTCAACGCAACCGCTGTCGCACAACCTCCAGCAACTCACTGCCATCCTGAACCAACAGATACAACGCATGCACGATGCTCGGGATATCCCTCACATCGGCGTGTTTGAAGCACAGGCAATGCAAGGTTTCGAGCAGGTCGCTGGAGGCGCGGATTCTTTGGGCGGCGGCGTCGCAGAGGTCCTGGATATCGGCCTCGGTGTCGATGGCCAGGATCGGTGTACCGTTGAGTCGCTGGTATCGGTTGGCGCTCGGGTCGTCTGTGTGCATTCGGGCCTCTCAGTCCGATTTCCTAATCGAATCGCGGACTATAGAGAGCACTGCCCGAGCGCCGCAATATGGCCCGAAGGGACAGATTGTGTAGGGCGTTTACCGGCGTCTGACGCTTGAATCAGAGTGCTGTTCCGAAGTTTGCCGCCTGTCATCATTTTTCGCTCGATTATCAGGCGGATCCTACAAGCGTGCTGTAAGACGCGCCTCAGACGCGGTAGTCCGTTTCCGATGAAACTGTCATCGCCGTTATCTGCTCAGTCGATCAAGATACCGGGAATGCGTCGTGCGGCCTCTTCCAGATCCATCAGCCCTCTGCCATAAGCTTCACTGTTGGCGTAGATACCGCTGCGGTTGGTCGTCGCCAGCAGGTGCTCGCGCACTTGTTGCGGACTGAGTTGCGGGTAACGGCTTTGTAGTGCGGCCAACGCGCCAGTGACCAAGGCGGCTGCGGGGGAGGTGCCGGCGGTTTGCATGTAGTGGCCGTCCTTGCCAACGGTGAGCAGGCCTGCCTGTGCGCCGGAGTCGCCGCCTGGGACGGCGATGCACCAGGCAGCCGCGATGCCGCAATAGTTGGATTTGCCATTGATGGCGCTGCCGTCGTTTTTCAGGGCAACCACCGCGATCCAGCCTTTTTCCAGTTCTGGCAAGGCCGCCGGCAAACCGGGTTCGGCCAGGGGTTCTCGCTTGAGTTCGTTGCCGGTAGGGAAGACGAACACGGCGCCGTCCGACACCAACTTTCGGGCAACGGCCAAGGAGTCGGGCATCACCTGTTTGTAACGCGCTTCACTGATTTCGGTGGCGGGGATGGCGTTGGCCCATGAGTTGTTGAACAAACGGGCGCCCTTGTCGAAGCCGCTTTGCCAGGACTGGGCGATTTCCTGATCGAAGAAGAACGGCTCGTTGTCATCGCCAAAGCGAAAGGGGATCAGCCGGGCGTTGAATGCCATGCCATGCATGCCCTGGTCGTCTTTGTTCGCGGCGATGATACCGGCCATTTGCGTGCCGTGACCCAGGCGGTCAACCGTGCCGGGACGGTTTTCGACATGATCGAAACCAGGATCGGCCAGCCTGCCCTCGAACTCATTCAGGCCGGCATCAAGCCCCGAGTCGATCAACGCGACGACCACGTCCTGGCCGGTGCCGCCCAATGCATACAAGGCTGAAGCCTTGACCACGGCCAAGCCTCGCTGGGCATGATATTCCGGGGTTTCGAATGCGTTCGGTTCCACGCCGGAGGGTTCAGGTGTGCTCAGGCAGCCGACCAATAATGAGGCCAGCGTGATTGTCAGGATACGGGTTACGAAGTAGCGACATGACATGGTTCGTTCCTTGAAGACCGTCTTGGGCGCCAGGCTTCCTTGCCTTGAGATGGCGCATGGTTGACCCGCACCTTAGCGTGGATACGAGGGATGGGCGAGGCATCGAGACGCCTGGATTTGTATCTGCCCGTGGCAATCCAGTTTTTTCGAGGCTGCGGTGCACACCTACCTGATCGAGGTTGGCGGCTTGGGTATCCGAGGTGGTGGGGGCGTAGCGAGGTGGTCTGAAACGAAAAATCGCAGCCTCCGGTCAGCCATGGGCTGAAGGAGGCTGCGATCTTGAACGGCTGGAGTGAATGTCAGCCGTTAGTCGCGGTAATAGCGATGATGATGTTTGCGATGCCCATAGGCATGGCCACGACCGGGGTGACCATCTCGGTAGTAGCGGCGGTCACCGCGGCGACCGTCATAACCACGGTCATCGTCATCGTCCTTGCCCATGTAGTTACCCAGTGCGCCACCGGCGCCACCGCCTGCTGCGGCACCGATCAGGCTACCGGTGGTGCCGCCCATGCTGCGGCCGACCACGTTACCGCCAGCTGCGCCCAGTGCGCCGCCGATTGCCGCTTCGCCGCGGCTGTGTCTGTCAGCGCCGACCGCACTACCACCCGCACCGCCCAGCGCTGCGCCGATGGTGGAACCGGTGTTGCCGCCCAGGGACTGGCCGACGACCGAACCCAAAACCCCGCCCAATGCGCCACCGACACCTGCTTCGGCGGTGCCGCCGGCAGACGCGACGCCACTGACCAGGCCAAGGGACAACAAGAGAATGGAGGAGAACTTCATAGAGGAGCCTCAAAGGGATGACGGGCGCGATCCTGAGGCCGGCTTCGCTGCGTGACAATCGAAATCCGACGAGTAACACGACTTGTGCACAATTCTATAAGTTATTGTTTTTTGGGCGGAACTTAACGTCTTTTCGCCGGTCTTTAGCCACTTGGACAGGCCGTTTTCCGTGGAAAACGGCCTTTTTTATGGGCGCTGGAAAGTACTTTGTGGCGAGGGGCACCGATGATCCAGCCAAGGCTGTATCAGGCTGACTTGGCCAGGATCAACCCGTTCTCGCTCGGCATTTCCAGGCGGATCGCCACGAACTTCGACGTCGGAGTGTGGCTGTCGTCGCCAGTGCTTTCCAGCGGTACCAGCGGATTCACTTCAGGGTAGTAGGCCGCGGCCTGCCCGGCGGGGATGTCGAACGCCAGCAGGGTAAAGCCCTTGACCCGCCGCTCATGGCCGTCATCCCAGAGCGAGACGATGTCAGCCTTCTGGCCTGGCTTGAAGCCCAGGCGGAGGATGTCCGCTTCGTTGACGAACAGCACATCCCGCTGGCCCTTCACGCCGCGATAACGGTCATCCAGGCTGTAGACGGTGGTGTTGTACTGATCATGGGAGCGCATCGACTGCATGATCAGATCCGGCAACTGGCCGGTGGCGCGGGTGCGTTCATGCACCAGGTCGCTCGGCAACAGGTTGGGCTTGAAGTTGGCACGGCCCGAGGCTGTGTCCCAGCGACGTGCAGCGGCGTTGTTGCCCAGGTAGAACCCTCCGGGATGCTTGAGCTTTTCGTTGAAGTGCTTGAAGCCTGGAATGGTGTCGGCGATGAGGTCGCGGATACGAGCGTAGTCGGCCACCAGCCAGTTCCAGTCCACCGGGCGGCTACCCAGCGTGGCGGCGGCCATGCCGGCGATGATCCACGGTTCGGAGCGCATCTGGTTCGACAGTGGCTGCAACTGGCCCTTGGAGGCATGGACCATGCTGAAGGAGTCTTCTACGGTCACCGCTTGCGAGCCTTCGGTTTGCAGGTCGATGTCGGTGCGTCCCAGGCACGGCAGGATCAACGCCTCCTTGCCGTGGGCCAGGTGGCTGCGGTTGAGCTTGGTGCTGATCTGTACCGTCAGGTCGCAATTGCTCAACGCCTGGAAAGTCCGATGGCTGTCCGGCGTGGCCTGGGCGAAGTTACCGCCCAGGGCGATGAACACTTTTGCGTGGCCGTCGGCCATGGCGTGGATCGCCTCGACCACGTTGTGGCCGTTTTCCCGCGGGACCTTGAACTGGAAACGCCGCTCCAGCGCGTCGAGGAACGCGGCTGGCGGGCACTCGTTGATACCCATGGTCCGGTCGCCCTGCACGTTGCTGTGGCCGCGAACCGGGCACAGGCCGGCGCCCGGCCGGCCGATGTTGCCGCGCAGCATCATCACGTTGGCGATTTCCTGGATGGTCGCCACCGAATGCCGGTGTTGAGTGATCCCCATCGCCCAGCACATGACCACGCTCTCGCTGTCGGCGTACATGCGCGCCGCTTGCTCGATTTCGGCCAGGGTCAGGCCTGATTGCTCGACGATCTGTTCCCACGGTGTGTCGTCGACGGCGGCCAGGTAGTCCAGCACGTTGGCGCTGTGTTCATTGAGAAACCCATGGTCGAACACCGCCGGGGCGCCGGTTTTTTGCGCATCTCGCTCCCATTGCAGCAGGAACTTGGCCATGCCGCGCAATATCGCCATGTCGCCGCCCAAGGCTGGACGCAAATAGGCGGTGTGGGTGGGCTTGTTGCCGTTGGTGAGCATTTCCAGCGGGTTCTGCGGATGCTGGAAACGCTCCAGCCCTCGCTCCTTGAGCGGGTTGATGCACACCACCTGGGCGCCGCGCTTCACCGCCTCGCGCAGCGGTTCGAGCATGCGCGGGTGATTGGTGCCCGGGTTCTGGCCCCAGACGAAAATCGCGTCGGCGTGCTCGAAGTCGTCGAAGGTCACCGTGCCCTTGCCCACCCCAACACTCTGGGCCAATGCCACGCCACTGGCCTCGTGGCACATGTTCGAGCAGTCGGGGAAGTTGTTGGTACCGTAGGCACGTACGAACAGTTGATAAAGGTACGCAGCTTCGTTGCTGGCCCGGCCTGAGGTATAGAACTCGGCCTGGTTGGGATTGCTGAGCCCGCGCAGATGTTTGCTGACCAGGGTGAACGCGTCTTCCCAGCTGATGGGCTTGTAACGGTCGGTCTCGGCGTCATACCTCATCGGCTCGGTGAGGCGACCTTGGTATTCGAGCCAATAGTCGCTCTGCTCCAGCAGCGCCGTCACGCTGTGCCTGGCAAAGAATGCCGCATCGACACGGCGCTTGGTCGCTTCCCAGTTCACCGCCTTGGCGCCGTTCTCGCAGAACTTCACCATGCCGCTTTCCGGTGAGTCACCCCAGGCGCAGCCAGGGCAGTCAAAGCCACCGTTCTGGTTGGTCTTGAGCATCATGCGGATGTTCTTCAGCGCGTTGTCGCTGGTCAGCCAGGCCTGGGCAACGCTGATCAACGCGCCCCACCCCCCGGCCGGGCCCTTGTAGGGCTTGTAGCGCGGCATGGGTTTCTGGTCGGCTTGTTGATGCTTGCTCACGCTTGGTTCTCCATCGCAGGGCTGTAGACCCGCGGCGCACTTTTTTGCGGCAGGTGAATGAGGTTGAGGTTGTGACGGCGAGCCCACTGCACGGCGAGGCCGGTGGGTGACGACAGGCTGACCAGGGTCTGGATGCCCGCGCGCAGGACTTTCTGGATCAACTCTAGGCTGCAGCGACTGGTGACGATCGCCACGCCACCGGCCACCGGGATCTGTTGCCGGAGCAACGCGCCGATCAGTTTGTCGAGGGCATTGTGCCGGCCGATGTCTTCGCGGCCCAACAGCAATTGGCCCTGGGCGTTCATGAACAAGGCAGCGTGCACGGCTCCGCAGTGTTGGCCCAGGGGTTGGAATTGGCTGATGTTCTGGCGCAGGCCGTCGAGCCATTGCGCGGGTGGCAGCGGTGCGCCCGGCAGCGTCTTGAGGTCTGGCAGTGCCTGCTCCAGGGCTTCCACGCCGCAGAGTCCGCAACCACTGGTGCCGGCCAGTTGCCGACGCTGTTGCTTGAGTTTCCAGAAGGCACGGCTGGCGATGGTCACCTGGGCGTATTGCGCAGAACCGCTACCGCTCAACTGCAGGTCGTAGATGTCCGACGGGTCTTCGATGATGCCGCTGCCAAGGCTGAAACCGACGATAAAGTCTTCCAGATCGGTGGGTGTGACCAGCATGACGGCCTGACTGATGCCGTTATAGGCGATCGCCAGGGCCACTTCCTCGGCCAGCGCGGTGCTGTCCGATCGGGCGTGGTCCAGGTCGCAGTAGCGATAGCTCTGGCTGGCGGCCGGCGTAGGCACTTGCGGTGCAGGTGCTGGACAGACCGGAGGCTTGTCGTTCATGGGCATCACTGAAAGTAGGAATAGTGTTAAGACTAAATGCGGCAATCTGCCACGTCTAATCGCTATTACTGATCCTTCAATAGATGACGTCGATCAAGAGGTCGTCGTTGATTTCTGATAGAGCGCAAAACACGCCTCTGCCAAGGCTGATCGCGGTGCACCGCGCCGCATGATCAGCCCCAGGGACACCAATGTCTGAGCGTTTTCGATGGGTTGGATGCGCAAGTCTTCGGCGAGGAAGTTCAGGCCGCTGTCCATGGGAATCACCGCGCAACACAGCCCTCCGTGCACCGCTTGTAACAATTGGTGCACCGCGTCGGTTTGCAGTAGGGGTTGGGGGGCCAGGCCTCGGCTGTGGAAATTGTGGTCGATGGACTGGCGAAAATGCATGCCGCTGGTGAGCATGCCCAAGGGCAATTCAATCAATGCTTCCCAACTCAGCGGTTGCTCGCCGAAGAAGAAAAACCGCTGGTCATACAGCAGGCCCATGCGGGTGGGGTTGAAGGGCAGGGCCTCGAAACGCTCAGTGTCCAACCGTTCCAGATAAGAAATGCCCAGGTCGATGCGATTGGCCGCCAATTGTTCGAGGATGTGTTCGGAACTCAAGGACGACAATTCGAAACGCAGGTTCGGGTGTTCGGCGTGCAAGCGTTGCATCATCGACAGCGGGTCGAAGTCCGACATGGGCACCACGCCCAGGCGCAGGGTGCCCGCCAGGTTGCCACGGCAGGCGGCCGCTTCGGCTTGCAAGCCGTCATAGGCCGCCAGCACTGTGCGTGCCCACGCCAACACCCGTTCCCCTGGTGCCGTGAAGCCTTCGAAGCGCTGGCCGCGATTGACCAGCGGCAGATCGAGTTCTTCTTCAAGGCTGCGCAGGCGCATCGACAGGGTCGGCTGGGTGACATGGCAGCGGGCGGCGGCCTGGCCGAAGTGGCGGGTTTCGTCCAGCGCGATGAGAAATTTCAGCTGCTTGATGTCCATCTTCGCTCCGGGGCGCGGGAAGTAATGAATTCTAGCGCTTTGCCCAGGGTATGGTCATTGGTCGGGCGGGGTGCCGGTTCGTCTGGCCTGGTCTAGGATTAAACGTCTGGATCCAAAACCAAGGAGCGCACGTCATGAGCATTTTCAGTTTTGTGAAGGAGGCCGGTGAAAAACTGATCGATCTGCTGACCCCCGGTAATGCCAACGCCAGCGAGCAGTTGAAGACCCATATCAGGGAGGTCGGCCTGGGTAATCCGAATGTCCAGGCGACCCTCGAGGGTGACAAAGTCATCGTCACCGGGGAAGTCGCGAGCCAGGAAGAGAAGGAAAAGATCCTGTTGGCTGTGGGCAACATCGCAGGTGTCGGCAGTGTCGACGATCAGATCACCGTCACGGGCCCGGTCGCCCAGGCCGCACGTTTCGTGACCGTGAAGAAAGGCGACACCCTCAGCGCCATCTCCAAGGCCGAGTACGGCGACGCGAACAAGTACCAGAAGATTTTCGAAGCCAACAAACCGATGTTGAAGCATCCGGACAAGATCTATCCGGGGCAGGTGCTGCGTATTCCTGATTAACACAGCCCCCTGTGGCGAGGGAGCTTGCTCCCTCGCCACAGGGTTCGCGTTATAGCCCGTCGATCAAATCCCGGTAATCCTCTAGCGCCGCGAACTCCCCCGTATCCTTCGGCCCCTTGCGGCTGTCCGGCACGCTGACGGCCAGCAGGTGCGCCACACCGAACGCACGGGCGCTGCGCAGCACCGGCAGGGTGTCGTCGATGAACAGGCTGCGGGCCGGATCGAAGTTCAGCTCGGCTTGCAGCGCATCCCAGAATTGTGGGTTCTCCTTGGGGAAACCGTAGTCGTGGGAACTGATCAGGCGTTCGAAGTAAGGCGCCAGTTCGATACGTTCCAGTTTCAGGGACAACGAATCGCGGTGAGCATTGGTGATCATCACCACGCGTTTGCCGGCGCGCTGGATCGCCGCCAGGAACGTGTCCGCATCCGGGCGCAAGGCGATCAGGTGGGCGGTTTCCAGCTTCAGTTCACGCACCGGCAACTTCAACTCGGTGCTCCAGAAATCCAGGCAATACCACTGCAACTGGCCCGCGTGGCGTTCGAACAGTGGTTGCAACTCCATTTCGGCCATGGCCCGACTTACGCCGTGCAGTTCGGCGTAGCGCTGGGGCAGGTGTTCCATCCAGAAATGGTTGTCGTAATGCAGGTCGAGCAGGGTGCCGTCCATGTCCAGCAGAACCGTGTCGATCTCATGCCAGGGCAACAAGGCCATAAAACTTCTCCAGCAGTAATCGGATATCCGACACAAACAATCAGAATAGGCCGGGTATAGTAGCCCGCTATCGCCCAGGGAGCCGTTTATGCGCCAGAAACCCACCATACTCGATCAACGGATCGTCGCCACCAGCCGGCTGTTTTGCGTGGAAGAACTCAAACTGCGTTTTTCCAACGGTGTGGAGCGCACCTATGAACGTTTGGCGGGTAAGAGTACGGGTTACGGCGCGGTGATGATCGTGGCGATGCTCGACGCCGAGCATGCCGTGCTGGTGGAGGAATACTGCGGTGGCACCGACGCCTACGAGCTGTCCTTGCCCAAGGGCCTGATCGAGCCGGGTGAAGATGTGTTGGCGGCGGCCGAGCGCGAACTCAAGGAGGAAGCCGGTTTCGGTGCGCGCCAGTTGGAGCACTTGACTGAGCTGTCGCTGTCCCCTGGCTACATGAGCCAGAAGATCCAGGTGGTGTTGGCCACCGACTTGTATGAAGAACGGCTGGAGGGCGACGAGCCCGAGCCGATGCGCGTGGACAAGGTCAACCTGCATGAGTTGTTGGCCCTGGCACAGAATCCCCAGTTCACGGAAGGGCGAGCCTTGGCGGCGTTGTACCTGGCCCGTGACCTGCTGACCCAGCGTGGAGCGTTGCTGTCATGAATTTCCCCAATCCCCTGATGGCCCCCGTGGTCGCGTTGGCGCTCAAGGCCGGTGAGGCGATCCTGCCGTTCTGGCGGGCCGGCGTGCAGGTTGTCCAGAAAGCTGACGAATCGCCGGTGACCGCCGCAGACATGGCCGCCCACGATGTGATCGTGGCCGGGCTGACGGCATTGGCCCCGGACATTCCGATCCTCTCTGAAGAGGACGCCAACATTGCCCAAAGCGTGCGCGCCGGCTGGCAGCGTTGGTGGCTGGTCGACCCGCTGGACGGGACCAAGGAGTTCATTTCCGGTAGCGAAGAGTTCACCGTCAACATCGCGCTCGTCGAGCAGGGCCGGGTGGTGTTCGGCGTGGTGTCGATGCCCACCAGCGGGCGTTTTTACGTCGGTGGCGCGGGGCTGGGCGCCTGGCGTGGCGACCAGGGCGGCGAGCCTTCGCCTATCGCGGTTCGCCATGAACTCGCGCCAGGCGAGGCCTTCACCGTGGTCGCCAGCCGTCGACACACCAGCCCGGAGCAGGAGCGTCTCCTGGCTGGCCTGGGCGCCAGCCTGGGCGAATTGCAACTGACCAATATCGGCAGTTCATTGAAGTTTTGCCTGCTGGCCGAAGGCGCGGCCGATTGCTATCCACGACTAGCGCCCACATCCCAGTGGGACACCGCTGCCGCGCAAGGCGTCCTGGAAGGGGCAGGTGGCGAGGTGTTGGATCTGAGCGGCGAAGTGTTCTGTTATCCGCCGCGGGAGTCGCTGTTGAACGCGTCGTTCCTGGCGCTGCCGGCGAAGGCGGTGTGGCGAGGGAAGTTGTTGGAGCTTGCCCGCTCTTAAATCCTGTGGGGGCTTCTGTGGCGAGGGGATAAATCCCCTCGCCACAAGATTTTGAGGTGTTTCCAAAAATCAGCGGTGCAACACGTACTGCCCCTCGAACTGCACGGCCACGTCCTCGCTGCCGGTATTCAGTACCTGGGTCTGCAAGACCAGCCGTGCCCGCCCATAACGCCGATAGGTCGAAAGGAAGCGTTTCCAGAGCTTCTCGTCCGGTGCATCGCAGATGACGGTAGCGTCGCCGGTGACCGGCAACGGATAGCTGATCTGCCCTTCCTGGATCACGATATGCCCGTCCTCGATGCCCTCTTCGCGCAGGGCCAGGTGCAGCCAGCCCCAACCGCCAAGCACGGCGCCGCAATACAGGCTGCCGCCGAACATGGTGCTTTTGTGGTTGACGTTGGCCGCCAATGGCAACGACAGACGCAGTTGCCGGGCCTGCCAACCAAGCACCTTGAGGCCCATCTCGCGCGTCAGTGGGATGTCGTGGTGCAGGATCGATTCCAGGTAACGGCTGTCGCGGCTCATGCGAAGGTCTCTTGCTTGAAAAAAGATGACGATAACTCAATCGGACTCATCGGCGACATTGTGGCTGCTGTCGCCGAAATTCAGCCCATGCTTGCGCAGCTTGTCGTGCAAGGTCTTGCGCGGGATACCCAGGGCTTCGGCGAGGCTGCGGACCGAGCTGTGAGGTCGGGCCAGCTCCGCGGCGATCAGGGTTTTCTCGAAGTTTTCCACTTGCTCGCTCAAGCCGCCGCTGACCATCTGCGTTGTCGCCGCGTGGTCGCCGTCCGGCGCGCTGTTGTCCAGCGCCAGTTCCAGCCCCAGGGCGAAGCGCTCGGCGGCGTTTTGCAATTCACGCACGTTGCCCGGCCAGCTATGTCGCAGCAGTAGCGCCCGTTGTGCCGGCTGCAGCTCGTGGGGAGGCAGGCCATGGCGAGCACTGGCTTCGTTGGCGAAATGCTGGAACAGCACCAGTGCGTCCTCGCCCCGTTCGCGCAAGGGCGGTATGCGCAGCGGCGCAACGTTCAGGCGGTAATACAAGTCAGCGCGAAAACGCCCCTGGTCGGCGGCCTGGCGCAAGTCTTCCTTGGTGGCGGCGATGACGCGGATGTCCAGCGGGATCTGCTGGTTACCCCCCAAGCGTTCCACCACGCGCTCTTGCAGCAGGCGTAGCAGCTTGACCTGGACATCCAGGCTCATGCTTTCGATTTCGTCGAGAAACAGCGTGCCGCCATTGGCGAACTCGAACTTGCCGATGCGGCGCTTTTGCGCACCGGTGAAGGCGCCTGGCTCGTGGCCGAACAGCTCGCTTTCCACCACCGACTCGGCCAGGGCACCCGCGTTGATCGCCACGAAGGGGCCGTTGCGCCGCCCCGAGAGGTCATGCAGCGCACGGGCGACCACTTCCTTGCCGGCGCCGGTTTCACCGAGAATCAGCACGTCGGCGCGAGTGCCCGCCAACGCGCCGATCTGCTCGCGCAGGCGCAACATCGGCGCCGACTGGCCGACCAGCCGTGCGCTGAGCTCATGACGATCGCTGAGGGCCAGGCGCAGGCTGCGGTTTTCCAGCACCAGGCGGCGCAGGGCCAGGGCGCGGCGCACGCTGTCGAGCAGATGATCGCTGGCGAAGGGCTTCTCCAGAAAATCATAGGCGCCGGCCCGCATCGCTTGCACCGCCAGCGGCACGTCGCCATGGCCGGTGATCAGCAGTACCGGCAACTCAGGGTCCTGGGCGTGCAATTCGCGCAGCAGTTCCAGGCCGTCGATGCCCGGCATGCGGATGTCGCTGACCACCACGCCCGGCCAGTCGCGGGGCAGTTGTCCGGCGACGTCCTTGGCCTCGCCCAAGGAGAGGATTTTCAGGCCGGCGAGATCGAGGGTCTGGCTCAAGGCCTGACGCAAGTGGGGATCGTCGTCGATCAGCACCACCTCAATCCGGTTATCGATGGTCATACGCTACGGTCCTCGGACGGTTGCAGGCTTACCCCGGGCGCACCGGCGCGAAGTTTCAGGGTGATCAGGGCGCCGCCTTCCTTGTGGTTGGCAAAGGACAATTCACCGCCGAAGGCGCGCATCAGGGTGTCGCAGATCGCGAGTCCCAGGCCAAGGCCTTGGGTCCGGGTCTTGGTGGTGTAGAAGGGTTCGCCGGCGCGGCCAAGGGCTTCCATGCAAAACCCCGGGCCGTTATCACGAATGTACAGATTGACGCCGGCATCGGTGGCTTGGGCACTGAGCCAGAGTTTGCGTGGCGGGCC
Source organism: Pseudomonas citri (assembly GCF_025336485.1). Classification (GTDB taxonomy): domain Bacteria; phylum Pseudomonadota; class Gammaproteobacteria; order Pseudomonadales; family Pseudomonadaceae; genus Aquipseudomonas; species Aquipseudomonas citri. The sequence goes on from NZ_JAODAB010000034.1 coordinate 15,427, forward strand.
TTTCTCGGTCAGGGCGTCGAGGGCATTGGCCAGCAGGTTGCCCAGCACCTGGCGCAAGCGGGTTTCCCCGGCCTCGACCCACAGCGTGGCGGCCGGCAAGTCGCGGATCAACTCCACCTCCATGCTGCGCCGACGCTTGGCGAGCAACGCCAGCGCGTCGTCCAGGGCCGGTTGCAAGGCGACGCTTTCCGGGGCATGGCGGTCGCGGCGGGCGAAGGCGCGCAGGTGGGCGATGATCGAGGCCATGCGCCCGGTCAGTTCACTGATCAGCTTGAGGTTGCCCCTGGCGTCCTCGGTGCGCTGGTGATCGAGCAATATCTCGGCGTTTTCGGCGTAACTGCGAATCGCCGCCAATGGCTGGTTGAGTTCGTGGCTGATGCTGGCCGACATGGTGCCCAGGGCCGACAGCTTGCCGGCCTGCACCAGGTCATCCTGGGCGCGGACCAGTTCCTGCTGGGCCTGCTCACGCTCCAGCACTTCCTGTCTCAGTCGTCGGTTCAAGCCCTCCAAATCGCTGGTGCGCTCGGCAACCCGACCTTCCAGTTCATGACGGGTCTTGGCCTCGAAGGCGAGTCGGGCCAGGTAATACCGCCTGCGCTGCATCATCAACCCGAGCAACAGCATCAAGACCAGCAACGCTGCACCACCGATGGCGACCACCGTACGCACCGGACGGTCAATCAGCGTGCGTGGGGCGAGAATGCTCACGCTCCAGCCGGTTTCATCGATGCTCTGGGTCTGTGTCAGCCAGGCGCTGGTATCCAGGTTCAGCGGCTTGGGATCACGGGTCGGATAAGGTTGCACCGCGCTGATGGCCTTGCGCTCGTCGTCAGTGAGTGGGCGGGTCGCGCGAAAACGCCATTCCTGGCGTGACGTGAGGATGACCACGCCGTTGTGATCGGTCACCAGCAATTGTTCCGGGGTCTTGCCCCACAGGCTTTCCGTGTGGTCCAGGTCGACCTTGGCCACCAGCACGCCGATGACTTTTCCCTGGTCGCGTACGGCGGCGGCAAAGAAATAGCCGCGCTTGGCCGATGTGGTGCCCAAGCCGAAGAAACGGCCCAGGCGCCCGGCCATGGCTTCGATGAAGTACGGTCGGAAGGCGAAATTGCGCCCGACGAAACTGTCGTGCTTGTCCCAGTTCGAGGCGGCCAGGGTCTTGCCGGAAGGGTCCATCAAATACATGACTTCCGCGCCGGTCTGGTTGCTGATGCTTTTGAGGAGTTGGTTGGCGTTGTCCTGGGTGGCGCCATCGTTCGGGGCAGACAACGTCGCACGCAAGGCTGGCAGGTCACCGAGAATCTGCGGCAGCACTTCATAGCGGTGCAGGGTGCCCAGCAGGTTGGCGACGTAGAGATCCAGGGTCTGGCGATTCTGTCCGGCCAGTTCGTTGCGATAGTAACGTTCGGCCAGATGCTCCAGGGGCCACAACAACGGCGCCAGGCACAACGCAAGCAAGGCCAGGCTGCGCCAACGGGGTCTGCGAGGAAGGGTGGAGTTCATGAGCATCAGGCGCCTGTGGTGACAGACGTATTATGCCTAGTGTCCTGCCCTATCAATACACTTTGTGAGACCGGATATTAGGCTTTGTACGAACAGTGCCTGCGCGACGATCATGCTGCGTTGAAAACAGGCTCGTGCGCGAGTCCGATCGGAATGCTCATTGACAACCAGTCAAGTCGGACGCGACCCCGGCCGTTCCTCGCCTGTTTTCGCCTTGCCTGATCGCCGCTCGGCGACTTTTCGTAAAAAGCCTAAGCCTGTCCGGCCAGACACTGTTGCAACGCACTGCGCCAGTCTGGCTGGCTTACCCCCCATTCCCGGAGGAGACGGCTGCAATCCAGTCGCGAGTTCAGCGGGCGCGGGGCTGGCGTCGGGTAGGCGCTGGACGGGATGGCTTCGAGCATCGCGCAAGGCTTGTGCTGGCGGACCAGGCTTTCGCCGATGGCCTGGGCGAAGCCGAACCAGGAGGTTTCACCCTGGGCTGTCAGGTGGTAGGTGCCCCAGGCTCCGGGTTGACCGCGCTGCCAGCGTTCGATGAGCAGGGCAGTGCTGTCGGCAATGGTGCTGGCCCAGGTGGGTGCGCCTACCTGATCGGCCACCACCCGCAACTGCGGCTTTTCCTGCAACAGGCGTTGCATGGTCAGCAGGAAATTGCGGCCCTCGGTGGAGTACACCCAGCTGGTGCGCAGAATCAGGTGCTGGCCACCTGCCTGGCGAATGGCGTCTTCACCGGCCAGTTTGCTGCGTCCGTAGACACTCAGCGGGTTGGGCGTGTCGTCTTCGGTGTAGGGCTCGGGTTTTCGACCATCGAACACGTAGTCGGTGGAGTAGTGAATCAGCGCCGCTCCCAGGTCAACCGCCACCTGGGCCAGAATGCCGGGTGCCGTGGCGTTGATGGCGAACGCCCGCTGCGGTTCGCCCTCGGCCTGGTCGACAGCGGTGTGGGCGGCGGCATTGATGATCAGGTTGGGCCGCAGGGCCTCGATGGGCGCGCGGATGAGGTCCGGCTGTGCCAGGTCGAGCTGGCTGCTGCCGAGCACGATCAATTCACCCATGCCCGCCAGGCGCCTCTGGAGGGCCTGGGAGACCTGGCCGTTCTGGCCGACGATCAGGATCCGCAGGGAAGTCTTCATGGGAACAGGTCCGCGTCGCGCAGAGCCTTGCCGGCTTGGTCCTTGGGCGACAGGATGGGCGGGCCTTGCAGTTGCCAATCGATAGCCAGCTGCGGATCGTCCCAGCGAATGCAGCGTTCGGCCGCGGGGGCGTAGTAATCAGTGGTCTTGTAGAGAAAGTCCGCCGACTCGCTCAGCACCACGAAACCATGGGCAAAGCCTGGCGGAACCCACAGTTGCCGACGGTTCTGTGCCGACAGGTTCACGCTGACCCATTGACCGAATGTGGGCGAACTGCGGCGAATGTCCACGGCCACGTCCAGCACCTCCCCAGACGTGACCCGCACGAGTTTCCCTTGGGCCTGCTCGATCTGGTAGTGCAGGCCGCGCAATACGCTTCGGGTCGAGCGCGAATGGTTGTCCTGGACAAACGGCTGCGTGCAGCCCGTGGCCTCGGTAAACGCTCGCGCATTGAAACTTTCGTAGAAAAAACCGCGATCGTCGCCGAAGACTTTCGGTTCGATGACCAGCACGTCCGGCAAGCGGGTGGCGATGACGTTCAACGTGGTTCTCCGACAACCGTAAACAGGTACTGACCATAGCCGGTCTTGCCGAAGTATTCGGCGCGCTCAAGCATGTGCTCGCGGCTGACCCAACCCTGTTGGTAGGCGATTTCTTCCAGGCACGCGACCTTCAAGCCCTGGCGATGCTCGATGGTCTGTACGTATTGCGAGGCTTCCAGCAGGCTGTCGTGGGTACCGGTGTCCAGCCAGGCAAAACCACGGCCAAACCGTTCGACATGCAGATCGCCACGATGCAGGTAGGCATTGTTTACGTCGGTGATTTCCAGCTCGCCGCGCTTGGAAGGCTTGATGGCCTTGGCGATCTGGATCACATCGTTATCGTAGAAATACAGGCCGGTCACGGCATAGCTGGACTTGGGCTTGGCAGGTTTTTCTTCGATGGAGATGGCGCGGCCTTCAGGATCGAACTCGATCACGCCAAAACGCTCGGGATCCTTGACCCAGTAACCGAACACCGTCGCGCCGCGCTGCCGACTGGCCGCAATCTGCAATTGCTCGCCGAAGTGCTGGCCGTGGAAAACGTTGTCGCCCAGGATCAGGCACACCGGGTCGCTGCCAATGAATTGTTCGCCGATCAGGAAGGCCTGGGCCAGGCCATCGGGTGACGGTTGCTCGGCGTAGCTCAGATGAACGCCAAACTGGCTGCCGTCGCCGAGCAGGGCACGATAGTGCGGCAGATCCTGCGGCGTGGAGATCACCAGGATTTCGCGGATGCCGGCAAGCATCAGCACCGAGATCGGGTAGTAGATCATCGGTTTGTCGTAGATCGGCAATAACTGCTTGGAAACACCGAGTGTAATGGGGTGCAGGCGTGTGCCGGAACCGCCGGCCAGAACAATACCCTTCATCATGCAATGGCATCCTTATTGTCCAGCGAGCCCAGTCGCTCGCCCTGATAACTGCCGTCCTGGACACGTCGGCACCATGGCAGGTTCCCGAGGTACCACTGCACGGTCTTGCGCAGGCCAGTCTCGAAGGTTTCCCGGGGCGTCCAGCCCAGCTCCCGTTCGATCTTGCCGGCATCGATCGCATAGCGCAGGTCATGACCGGGGCGATCCTTGACGAAGGTGACCAGGTCGGCATAGCGCTCGACCCCCTCCGGCTTGTTCGGCGCCAGCTCTTCGAGCAGCGCGCAGATGCCGCGAACCACGTCGATGTTCCGTTGCTCATTGTGGCCGCCGATGTTGTAGGTCTCGCCGACCACACCTTCGGTGACTACCTTGAGCAATGCACGGGCGTGATCCTCGACGTACAGCCAGTCGCGCACTTGCTGGCCATCCCCATAGACCGGTAGTGGCTTGCCGGCCAATGCGTTGAGGATTACCAGTGGAATCAACTTTTCCGGGAAGTGATAGGGCCCGTAGTTGTTCGAGCAATTGGTCACCAGCACGGGCAAGCCATAGGTGCGCTGCCAGGCGCGAACCAGGTGGTCGGACGCTGCCTTGCTGGCCGAATAGGGCGAGCTGGGGGCATAGGCCGTGGTTTCGGTGAACAGGTCGTCCACACCGTGCAGGTCGCCATACACTTCGTCGGTGGAAATGTGGTGGAAGCGAAACGCGCCCTTTTGCGGTTCTGCGAGGGTCTGCCAATAGGCACGGGTGGCTTCCAGCAGGCTGTAGGTGCCGACGATGTTGGTCTGGATGAAGTCCGCCGGACCGTCGATGGAGCGGTCCACGTGGGATTCGGCGGCCAGGTGCATGATGGCGTCGGGCTTGAATCGCGCCAATGTCGCGCTGACCGTTGGTTGATCGACGATGTCGGCCTGGACGAATTCGTAGCGGCTGTCGTGGTCGATGCTGCGCAACGATTCGAGATTGCCAGCGTAGGTCAGTTTGTCGAGGTTCAGGACGTGGTGGCTGGTGTCGGCGATTAAGTGCCGTATAAGGGCCGAGCCGATGAAGCCGGCCCCGCCAGTGATGAGGATGCGCATCCGGTTAAGCCTTTTCCATTGGACGACAAAGCACAGGAGTATAGCCTGTCGGCACGGTCGGAATAGCGCAAGGAGACATCCATGCGACTCTCCCGGAAGGAGGGGGTTGCTTATCTATCGACTCAGTGGCGAGATAGACATCCGATAAAACCACCCCAAGGGTCGTCGTATGCCGCTCGCTACGTTGGTTCACCGTGCCAGTTTGCCAAGCCCACAGGTCAGCGCCGCTCAGGTGGTGACACTGCTGCGCTCGAATTATGGACTCAGCGGTGACCTGCGACCCCTCGGCAGCCATCAGGACCTCAACTACCGCGTCGACAGCGAGCGCGGTCAATTCGTGCTGAAGATCTGCCACGGCGACTACGCCATCCAGGAACTCCAGGCCCAACATGCGGCCCTCAAACAATTGGCCGCGCACGGCGCGGTGAAAGTACCGCGGGTCATCGTGGCGGCCAACGGCGAAGACCTGCTGACCCTGGAGGTAGAGGGGCAAACGGTTCATGTGCGCCTGCTCGAGTACATCGATGGCCAGTCCCTCACGGCGCTCAAGCATCTCACGCCCGACCTGGTGACCGGCCTGGGCCAGTTGTGCGCGGAAATGGACCTGGCTCTGGCGACCTTCGACCACCCGGGCCTGGAGCGCACCCTGCAATGGGACGCGCGCCACGCCCCCGCCCTGGTCGATCATCTGTTGCCTGTCATCGAGGACGATCAGCGGCGCAACCTGGTTGCCGAGGTCGCGCAGCAGGCCGAGCGGCGCTTGCTGCCGCTCAAGGCCAGCCTGCCGATGCAGGCGATCCACATGGACATCACCGATGACAACGTGGTCTGGCAGCGCGATGCCCAGCGCCAATGGCAGGTGCAGGGTGTCATTGATTTCGGCGACCTGATCCGCACCTGGCGCATCACCGATCTCTCCGTGACCTGCGCGGCCCTGTTGCACCATGCCGACGGCGATCCGTTCTTCATCTTGCCGGCGATCAAGGCCTACCACGCGATCAATCCATTGCAACACCACGAGCTGCTGGCGCTTTGGCCGCTGATCGTCGCGCGCGCCGCGGTACTGGTGCTCAGCGGTGAGCAGCAGGTTTCCATCGATCCGGAAAACCAATACAGCCGCGACAACCTGAAACATGAGTGGGAGATTTTCCGCGTCGCCCACTCGGTGCCCCTCGAGCTGATGGAAGCAGCGATTCTTTCCTCCGTCGGCCACAGTCTGCCGCCGATTGCCAGCGAAGGCTTCGCGCCGCTGTTGCCGACCCTGGTGGGACGCGAGTTTGCCTTGATTGACCTGGGGGTGCTGAGCCCGCACTTCGAAGCCGGCAATTGGGAGCAGCCCGGGATCGACCAGCGCCTGTTGGGCGAAGCAGCGGCAGTCCATGGATTGGCTGCAAGTCGCTACGGGCAGTATCGGTTGTCCCGCACCCGGCCGGACAGCGCGGTCGAACCGGACACTTATCCACTGCACGTGGAGTTGTATGTTCCGCAAGGCACCCCGCTTGAATCGCCTTTCGCCGGCGTGGTGCACAAGTCGGCCGACGGTGTGTTGCAACTCGACAGTGCGCAGTTGAGCGTGCGCCTGTGGGGCGTCAAGTCGCCGCTGCATTCGGGCGCGGCGCTGGTCAAGGGGCAAGTGCTGGGGGAGGTGGTCGGTCCGTTGCGGGTGCAACTGTGCCGAGGTGCTCAGTTGAATCCACCGTTGTTCTGCACGCCTTCCGCGGCTCCGGCCTGGCACCAGCTCTGCCCGTCGCCAGCGGTGCTGCTGGGGCTGGCCTGCGATGCCGAGCCAGAGGAGGATCCCAAGGCGCTGCTGGCCCGGCGTGATGCGAGCTTCGCTCGTTCCCAGAAACATTATTATGTTGACCCTCCGCGTATCGAACGCGGCTGGCGCAACCATCTGATCGACATGCAGGGGCGTTCCTACCTCGACATGCTCAACAACGTCGCGGTACTGGGCCACGGTCACCCACGCATGGCCGCCGTCGCTGCCCGGCAATGGTCGCTGCTCAATACCAACTCGCGTTTCCACTATGCGGCGATCGCCGAATTTTCCGAACGCCTGCTGTCACTCGCACCGCCCGGCATGGACCGCGTGTTCCTGGTCAACAGCGGCACCGAGGCCAATGACCTGGCCATCCGCCTGGCGTGGGCCTACAGCGGCGGACGCGACATGCTCAGTGTGCTGGAGGCCTATCACGGTTGGTCGGTGGCCGCCGATGCGGTGTCGACGTCCATTGCCGACAACCCCCAGGCCCTGAGCAGTCGCCCGGACTGGGTGCACCCGGTCACCGCACCGAATACCTATCGCGGCGAATTCCGCGGGGTCGACAGCGCGCCAGACTACGTGCGCAGCGTCGAGGACAACCTGGCGAAAATAGCCGCGAACAAGCGCCAGCTTGCCGGCTTCATCTGCGAGCCGGTGTATGGCAATGCCGGTGGGATCGCGTTGCCATCCGGTTACCTGAAGCAGGTCTATGGATTGGTGCGCGAGCGTGGCGGCGTCTGCATCGCCGATGAGGTGCAGGTTGGTTACGGGCGCATGGGCGAGTTTTTCTGGGGGTTCGAAGAACAAGGCGTGGTACCGGACATCATCACCATGGCCAAGGGCATGGGCAACGGCCAGCCGCTGGGGGCGGTGATCACCCGTCGGGAGATTGCCGAGGCGCTGGAGGCCGAGGGCTATTTCTTCTCGTCGGCCGGCGGCAGCCCGGTCAGTTGCCGGATCGGCCTGGCGGTGCTGGATGTCATGGAAGAAGAAAAGCTGTGGGACAACGCCAAGGTGGTGGGTGGGCATTTCAAGGCGCGGCTGCAAGCCCTGATCGACCGGTATCCCTTGGTTGGGGCGGTGCATGGTTCCGGGTTCTACCTGGGCCTGGAACTGATCCGCAACCGTGACACCCTGGAACCGGCTACCGAAGAAACCATGGCGCTGTGCAATCGCTTGCGAGAGTTGGGGATCTTCATGCAACCAACTGGCGATTACCTGAACATCCTCAAGATCAAGCCGCCGATGGTGACCTCGCGCCAGAGCGTGGATTTCTTCGTCGATATGCTGGAGAAGGTCCTGGACGAAGGGCTGTAACCGATCTGGAACGCCAACCTGTTTTCCTGCGGGGGGCGAGCTTGCTCGTGATGAGGGTGGTCTGGCCAATATTTATCTGGCTGACCCATCGCTATCGCGAGCAAGCCCGCTTCCGCAGGGGATAGCATTGTTTAAAAATCGATATTTATCTATATTTTCATTGTTTATTCAATTAAGTTGAGCTTTTCGTGCTTTAAAAGCCGATTTTTGTCGGCTATAAAGTCGTCTCATCGCCAAGCAGTTCGGCGAAAAGGTCCAGGCGCTGAACGAAATACGTGATCGCCGTCCAAACCTGTACGGCTCGCTCAAAACACTTGATGGCTCACTGGAGTCCTGATTAATGACAACGTTGCACAGCACTCCCCGCGCAGACGGTTTCTACATGCCCGCCGAATGGGCGCCCCAGACCCAGGCCTGGATGATCTGGCCCGAGCGCCCGGACAACTGGCGCCTGGGCGGCAAGCCCGCGCAAGCTGCCCATGCGGCGGTGGCCAAGGCCATTGCCCGTTTCGAACCGGTGACCGTGGTGGTGTCGGCGGCCCAATACGAAAACGCCCGGGCGCGCCTCGATGTGCCGAATATCCGCGTGGTGGAGATGTCGAGCGATGACGCCTGGGTCCGTGACACCGGCCCGACGTTCGTGATCAATGACCACGGCGAAGTGCGTGGCGTCGACTGGGACTTCAATGCCTGGGGTGGGTTCGACGGTGGCCTGTATGCACCGTGGAACCGCGATTCCCAAGTGGCCGGCAAGATTCTCGAACTCGAGCGCAGCCCGCGTTACCGCACCGAAGGTTTCGTGCTCGAAGGCGGTTCGATCCATGTCGACGGCGAAGGCACGTTGATCACCACCGAGGAGTGTCTGCTCAACCGCAATCGCAACCCGCATCTGGGCCGGGAAGACATCGAAGCGGTGTTGAGTGCGCAACTGGCGGTGGACAAGATCATCTGGCTGCCGGATGGCCTGTTCAACGACGAAACCGACGGCCATGTGGATAACTTCTGCTGCTATGTGCGTCCCGGTGAAGTATTGCTCGCCTGGACCGACGACCCGCAGGCCCCGAACTTCGCTCGCTGCCATGCGGCGCTGAACGTGCTGCAAAACAACACCGATGCCAAGGGCCGCCCGTTCATCGTGCACAAGATGCCCATTCCGGGGCCGTTGTATGCCACCGAAGAGGAGTGTGCCGGCGTGGACACGGTACACGGCTCCCAGGAGCGTAATCCAAGCGTGCGGCTGGCCGGTTCCTATGTGAACTTCCTGATCGTCAACGGCGGCATCATTGCACCGAGTTTCGACGATCCGCAGGACGCGCCGGCCAGGAAGATCCTGCAGGACCTGTTCCCGCAGCATGAAGTGGTCATGGTGCCGGGACGGGAGCTGTTACTGGGCGGCGGGAATATTCATTGCCTTACCCAACAACAGCCTGCGCCGCACATAAAATGAGTGGCGATGTAACATCCTGGTGACATGGGTGGCGCAGGCTCTGCGCCGGCGTTTTTGGATCCATCCAGGCAAGCCCGCGGCCCGATTGGGACGCGGGTTTTTTTATGCCTGTTCAATGGGCGCTACAGGCTGCTTGGCATAGCTCTTGTATCTGTCTTGCGGCTTGCGCGAGTGCAGCTGAGTAGTTTTGTCATAAATCTTGGATAAATTGGCCGCTCGTCGACCAAGAGAGAGCGCTGGAGTGAATATGATTGGCGAGCGCATGTGCCATCCCTTGGCTGTTAATGGTGAGTCGCTTCAAGCTTTGGCGCAGTGGTTGAAGTCCAACGGGACGCGTCAGATCAGGGAACCTGATCCGCGCCAGATGATCGTTGAACGCTACCCGGTTGGCCTGTTCAGCGAGGCCGAGCTCGAAGCGTTATGGGATGTGATGCAAGGATAGAATTCGACGGATCGATGAAAAGCGCTGGCCGGCATGGCGGCGCTTTTTTTTGTCCGCAGGATCTCGATACTGGCGAGATTCGCAGGGGCATTCGACCGATTCACGCAACAAACTGAAACCCGTTCCAGCGTTTTTCCGAGGCGCTGTGGGGACTAATCTGCAGCCATCGAAACCTTACGGCTAGCGGAGCTTCCATGATCTTCCTTCACTACATCTACGACCCCCTGTGTGGCTGGTGCTACGGCGCCAAGCCGTTGGTTCAAGCCGCTCGGGACGTGCTGCCTGTTCTCGCCCATGGTGGCGGCATGATGACCGGCGCCAATCGCCAGCAGGTCACGCCACAACTGCGCAACTACGTGATACCCCATGACCGACGTATTGCCGAATACACCGGGCAGCCGTTTGGCGAAGACTATTTCGAAGGTTTGTTGCGGGACGGCGACGCGGTGTTCGATTCAGCGCCGCCGACGGCCGCCGTCCTCGCTGCCGAACAACTCGATGGCCGCGGCCTGGAGCTTCTGGGGCGTCTGCAAACCGCGCACTATGTCGAAGGTCGGCGCATTGCCGACGAGGCCGTGTTATTGGAACTCGCACAATCCATTGGCTTGCAGGCCCAGGCGTTTCGATCGGCCTTCGAGGCGGTCGATGTGCAGGGACATATCAAGGCCAGTCGCACCTTGCTGAGCGAGGTGGGCGGGCAAGGCTTCCCGACTTTTGCCTTGGAGCAGGATGGCCTGTTCACGCTGATCGACATCGGTCCCTGGCTCGGCAAGCCCGAGGCATTCGCACAGTGGCTCAAGCAAGCTCTGCCGGAGCGGGCCGCTACGCCTGCAGCGACCTGCGGTCTGGATGGCTGTTCGTTTTGATCGGTTCTTGAAGGTTTTTCGCCGGACTACAGAAGTCACCCCAACTTCGTTTCAAGCACGGCTTGAAATGCCTCAAATTCTTTCTCATGGACGTAAATCCTGCGCCCACTAGATTAGGCCGCTCAATGCAGCGGAGACCTATACACAATGATCGTTTTGAACAGGGGAGTGGGCGAAGCGTTACGACGTGACGAATACGTCAATGTTCGGGGTGGGGACTTCAACCGCTACGATCATTTCGGTGACTGTGTCCCCGTGGCCAGCAGCTGGGGAAACATGGAATCCGACAGCGCTGATCGGTCAAGCGGAGGATAACGAACTGTGAGTCCTCACGTTCTCATCGGTGAAGAGCTGGAAACGCTCGAGCACGTTGAAACACCTGTTAGCTGGTCAGCGATGATCCAGAAGCAACTGTCCGAAATGATGTTCGACCAGCGCATCACCATCGAGGAGTTCAATCACTACCGTGACCGCCTCAACAGAATCGTTGCCAGGCGCAAAAGAGCTGTCATGAGCGCTGCACCGGTTAAACCTTGATCGACGAGCCGTGAGGGCCAAGCCAAGTCAGGCATGCGTTTTCGCCGCTATGGCTACTCGGCAAGCGTTTCTGCGGGGTGAAATCACCTTCGAGAGGGATCTATGAACAAGATATCCAGCCAGCCGCTGGCGGTCGAACCACCAGCCTCGCGTACCTTCGCTGAGGCCAGTCCGGTAGTCGCGGGGTATTTTACGGTTGCGTTTGTGTTCGGTCTGATGGCGGTCAACGCCAACTTGCCCCTGTGGCTGCCCGTGGCGATGTGCCTGTTCGTCTACGCGGGCGCTTCGCAGTTTGCGGCCTTGGCCTTGATCTCCAGTGGTGCGTCGTTGACCACCATCGTGCTCACCACGTTCTTGATCAATGCGCGGCACATGCTGATGTCGGTCTATATGGCCAAGGCCCTGTATGCGCTGGGGCTCAGTCGTTTCGAGCGCTGGTGTTATGCGGCAGGGCTTACGGATGAATCCTTCGCTTTCCACAGCGCCAAGCTTGGCAGCGGGGCCCCGATGAGTGTGCGTTACCTGCTCGGCTTCAATCTCTTCTGCCACACCTCCTGGGTGCTCGGCGGCTTGCTGGGGGCAGTATGCGCGAAGTACGCGGCGCACCTGATCAAGTACCCGCTCGACTACGCCTTGACCGCGATGATGCTCTATGTGCTGGTTTCGCTGTGTAACACCCGCAAAAAATTGATCGCGGCCCTGGCGGCTGTGGTCTGCATGAGCGGCTTGAGCCTGCTGGGCAGTTCGCCATTCAACGTCTTCATTGCTACGTTCGTGGGCTGCGGGGTGGGTGTATGCCTGACCAAACGTTCCTGATCCTGGTCGTGGCCCTGATGATGGCCGTGACCTTCCTGCCCCGTGCCCTGCCGTTGCAGGTCAATACCGAGCACTGGCCGCCTTTCGTCGCCCGTGCCTTGGAATACCTGCCGGTGGCGATCGTTGCCGCTATCAGTCTTCCCCCTTTGTTGATCAAGGATCAGCAGATACAACTTGACCGTCCGGAATCCTATGCCGCCATCGCGACGCTGCTATGTGCGTATTTCAGCCGTAACCTGTTTTTCAGCGTGGCGTTGGGCACGGTGGCGTATATCGTGCTCGGTTCGTTCCTGTAGCCGCAGGTCCACCACGTCGTGCAGCGGCTGGCCTGACAACAGGGGATTGTTCACCTCCAGGCGGACTTCGAGAAAGTCCTCGAAGTCCGGAAGGACCGCCAGGCCATTGCGCAACGCCGCTTCCCGGGACACCAGTCCGAGGCCATCGAGTTGAGCGATCAATGACAAGGTCAGCGTTTCACTGCAGGAATACACGACCCGCTGGCCCGAGCCGTATTCGCCCAGCCCGGCATCGAGCAGGCGACGGAAACTGTGGGAATACGGACAGTCTTGCGCCGGACGTACCTGAAACTTGTCGCTGAGCGAACAAAGGGAGTCATCCTCATCGCCACAGTGGGCACCCACCACCCGCACTTGTACATCCGGCAGGGTCATGCTGGGAAAATCACTCTGCTGCGGCCCGATCAGGACGGCCAGGTCGAAAGCTTCGTTCTTGAGCTTGCTCAGATTCTCCATCGACTCGGCGTAGCTGAACTCCAGCTGGTGTCGAGGGAAAACCGCGATCAGCCGGTCAACCATTCGTCGGTTGAACTCCGCTGGCAGGGTGGTATTGAGCGCGACTTTCAATGTGCATTGCCCTGGCGTCCTGAGCGCCGCGACCTTTTCCTCCAATTGGCGGGTGGCCACCAGCACCTGATCCATGAAAGGGGTCAATTCCAAGCCCTGGCTCGTCAAGGTCAGGCCCTTGTTCGAACGTCGGAACAAGCGGAAACCGAACTGTTCCTCGACTTTGTTCAACTGCGCTGCCAATGCCTGCACCGTGAGGCACGAATGCTCCGCCGCCGCCGACAAGGAGCCGGTCTGCATGATGCGCATGAGGTTGCGTAGGGTTCTGCTATCCATCAGTAATACCCTCTGCTTAAGTGGGCTCGTTATTGTTATGCACTTGGCCCGGGTCAGGCGGAACGTGCGGCTATCATCATGCACCTCGCCACGGTTGTCGCGTTTTTGTCGTGAAAAGCGGTCTGCCTCTTCCGATCAGAACTGTAACAAGGAGAAGGCAAAAGAGATTTATCTCGATTCGCTCATTCGTCTACGAATAAAAAATAAAAAATAATCCATTTCTGTACTATTCTCTAAGCATCACCCCGTGACAAAGGAGCCAATCCCATGGCGACTTCCTCCTTCACCCTCAACGCACAGCAGCAGTTGGACTCCCCGGATGCGGGTCGAGTCGCGTTGAAGTTTTTCTTCAATCTCATGGCGCTCTGGGGCTGCAGCGTCGAGCAGCAGCGCACCTTGTTGGGCAGGGTAGGCAACACAACCTTCTACAAATACAAACAATTGTCGGGAAACGTGCGGCTGCCGCGCGATACGCTGGAGCGCATTTCCTACCTCATGGGCATCCACAAGGCGCTGAGTATCATCTTCAGCAATAGCCGGGACCGGGCGTACCAGTGGGTCAGCAGCCCCAACGCCGCGGCACCGTTCAACGGTCAGTCGGCGTTGTCCTACATGCTGACCGGGCGGGTGGTGGACATTGCCGATGTGCGGCGATACCTCGACGGGGTGCGCGGTTGATGACTCCTCCCTTGGCGGATCCGCAATGGAAACGGGCGTATCGGATCGTCAACAGCAGCTTCCCGCCGATTTCGCTGTTTGAAGACGTACTTGATCCCGAAGACTTGCCCACCGCTTATGCGCTGGAAGCACTGACCAACGACCGACTGATGGAGCAAGCTGGCGTGTTGTCCCGGGTGCGTCCAGAGGACCGCGTTTCCGGACCCGGCTCTTCGCCCGTGATGGCGGCATTTACCCACATCGGCAAGAGCAGCCGCTTCAGCGATGGCACCTTCGGCGTCTATTACGCGGCCAGCAGCCAGGAAGCCGCCATTGCCGAAACCTGTTATCACCAGGCGCGTTTCCTCGGGGCCACCAACGAACCGGACCTGGAGTTGACCATGCGCACCTACGTCAACAAGGTCGTCAAACCGCTGCACGATGTTCGCGCTGACTATCCGCACCTGCACAATCCGGATCCTGGCGCCTACGGTCCGTCCCAGGTATTCGCCCGGCAACTGCGCGAAAACCTGTCCTGGGGGTTGCTCTACAACAGCGTCCGCCTGCCCGGTCACGAATGCGTGGCTGCGTTCCGTCCGCCGGCGGTGTCGATTCCAGTGCAGGGTAAGCACATTCGGTATGTCTGGAACGCCCAGAAGCGGGAGATTTCGTTTGTATTCGAGGTGAGTCAGGTGTGAGCCCGAGTATAAAAAACCTGGTTTATCAGGGCTTCTACACTCAGCTCGCCGCGATCAACGCTTGCTCTTCCAACCATATTTCCTGGACGAACGGGTCTGTGATCGCGTAGATCCCATGTCCGCGACGCATGATGATGTTCTCGGCCACCAAGGCAATCACCACGGGTTGAATTTCTTCGATACGAACATCGCGACCCACGGCTTTTGAATATTCCGCTGCGGCGTCAATGGAAAAAATGCCGCGGGCATCCCCTGCCGTCGAGGCGATTTTATTGAAGATGGCTTGGGCCAGGCTGCCCAACTGCTCAACCTTCTCAAGCTCAATGTTTGCTGCAGCGGAACGCAGGGTACTGGCGATGACGGGCAGGAACAGGTCCGGATCGCCTTCTTGCAGCAGGACTTGCCTCAGCGCCTTGAGCATCTCTTCCGGACGGTTGCCCAGTGTATTGAAAGCTTGCGTGGCGATTTCAAGCGATGGCAGTTTGTGTGGGCTGACAGTCATTGCCAGGCGGTTCAGCAGGTATTCGACATAATCTCCCTTCAAGACCGGATATGCCGCGGAAGTAGCGCCGGAAAATGCCTGGTTACGTTTGGCGGTGAGTTCGCTGACCTGTGCTCGGTGAGAGCCGGTGCCGATGAACAAAAAGTAGCCCGGGGTGTTGGGGCGAGGATTGATGGCATCACGAGCGGCTTTCAGCGAGAGCAACATCTGGTTGCCATCTTCAGAGGCAATGGCGTGTTGCACTTCGTCGATGATAAGCACCAGGTCGGTCTTGGCTTGATCGACAACTTCTGTGAACGCTTGGGCGAGCGTCGTGCCTCCGACATTGCCGATGCCTTCAAGTTTGAATCCGAACTTGAATCCAGCCGCACCGATATCGACACCGCCGATGTGCTTGAGTTTTTCAAGCAGGCCAGAGGCAGGTGTCTGTAACGCTTGTAGCGTTTTACGAATGGCGTCGTGCAGCAAAGTGGCCGGGTTGGCGAGGGTATCGCTCCAGAGGTCCACGTAAATGACCAGCGCACCTTCTTTTTCCAGGGCCGGAATCAGGTCACTTCGCAAGAAAGTCGTTTTGCCGGTTCTGCGCGAACCGGACAAAAACAGACCTGAACGCAAACCCTCCTCAAGCACTCCCGGATTGAGAAGCTGGTTGGCCATGCTTTCAGCCAGTTCCGGGCGCTGGAAAATGCTGCTCATGCAATTATCCTGTTTTATGGATTAGCCATAATTATTGCCGAGCCATAATTTAGCATAAGATTTCGTGGATCAAATCTTGAACTGCTGAACCGACGCCTGCTTCGTTCATCGCCTACTGCCCCTGAAGCGAGGATTGTCGGGCAAGTGTAGTCGAGCGCCAGTGAAGCCTTGGCAGGCACCGCACCTATTAGCCCTTCACCCCTTTGAACCGCTCGACCTCGCCCAGGTAACGCTTGACCTCTTCGAACAGCCACGCCGCAAACTGCCGGCGCCGGGCCTCGGGACGTTCCTGGCCGGGCAGTACCAGCCAGTACGGATAGGCGTAGGGTGCGGTGTAGCCAGTCAGCTGAACCAGCTCGTCGCGCATGATCGCGTCGTGCACCAGGCTGCGGCGAACCAGCGCGATGCCCTGGCCCAGCCGAACGGCTTCCAGCACCAGGTTGGAGTCGTTGCTGCACAAGCCTGAACGCGGCACATCAATATCCAGCCCGGCGGCCTGGCACCAGGGTTGCCAGGAGTCCATGGTGAAGATGATCGTGCTGGCGACAATTTCCGCCGGGGTCCTGGGAAGCTGCCCGCCGTTGAAGCCGGGGGCGGCGACGACCACCATCTCGTCATGGAACATCAGGCTTTTTTCCAGCCCCTCCCAATCGCCCCGGCCCATGCGCACGCCCACATCCACCGACTCCTGAAGCAGGTTCGACACCGCCAGGCTGGCCTGCAGGCGCACGGTGATGTGGGGATGACGTTGTTGAAAGCGTTCGATCCTGGGCAGCAGCCACGAGCGGCCGAAGGAAGGCATCACCGCCACGACCAATTCAGACGCCTGGGGACGTGCCTGGACCTGTCGGGTGGCATCGGCGATGGCATTTAGCGATTCGCGGATTTGCAGGGCATACAGCCGTCCGTCCTCGCTCACCCGAAGACCCCGGCCCTCGCGGATGAACAGGCTGACGCCGACGATGTCCTCCAGCACTTTGAGCTGCTGGCTGATGGCCGAATGGGTGACGTGCAACTCCTCGGCTGCGCGGGTCACGCTGCCCAGTCGTGCGACGGCTTCGAAACTGCGCAGGCAACTCAGCGGTGGAATGTTCAATAGGTAAGTCCTACTAACGGAAAACGCAAAAAATGACTGATTTTACAAAGATTGCCGGGGCCGTAATGTAAGTCAAGGTGTATTAACGTCCGGATCAATCTACCGGTGGGTATCAACATGGGCCATTTCCACAGTGTTTTTACGTCAGCCACGGACTCCGGCTTGCAACCAGCCGAACTCGACTGGGTGCAGATCTCCCTGGGCAGGCACCAACTGCTCTCGCTTCGGTTCGCCCAGGCCATCTACACCCGTTCCCTGAGCGGCACCCATTGGATCAGTTGGGACGGTCGGGATGTGTTGCTTGAACAAGGGCAGGTCATCAAGTTGACGGCCGGCGTGGCCCTGATCGATGGAGAAGGGGTAATGGAGGTCGCGGTGGTCGAAAACCCGGGGCAGGGCGACAGCCTGGCGGCGCTGCGCAAGTGGCTGGGGTGGGACTTCATGGCATCGCGTGCGTTGGCACTGCGTATCGATATCAACGGATAGTGGCCTGTGCGGCCCTGCGTCATGACGCCATGGAAGGACAGTGAAATGCCTTTGCTGATTCGTGCGGCAGAAGGCCGGCTGACACTCGGTGTCGTTGTCCTGGCCTCGACTTTTCTGATGGGCTCCAGTTTTGTCTCCGGCAAGATTTTGCTCAACGAGGGTTTTCCACCGTTCCTGCTGGTGGGTTGGCGTTTCTTCGTCGCCGCGATCGCGACGTTGCCCTTGTTATGGCTGCAAGGTGACTCGTTGTTCCAGGCGCTGTTCCCCCGTCACCTGAGCGCCAGGCAGGCCGGCATCGTCGCCCTGATAGGCCTGGCCCAGACCACCGCCGTGATGAGCTTGTTGTTCATGGCAATGCGCACGATACCGGCCTCCACCGCCGCCATCCTGTTGTTCACCAACCCGGTGTGGGTCGCGCTGGGAGCCCGGTTGTTTTTCGCCGAGCCGCTCACGCTTGGCCGCTGGCTGGGCCTGGTGGCGGGCGTGGTCGGGATCGTGCTGGCCATCGGCACGGATGTCTCGCTCTCTTCGGACCCACAGACGCTGCAAGGTTTTGCCTACGGGGTGGGCTCGGCGCTCTGCTGGGCGGCTGCAACGTTGATCAACAAGCGTAGCCACTTGCCCATGGGCGTCTGGGCCTTGAGTTTCTGGCAAATGTTCATTGGCTCCCTGGTGGTGCTGGTGTTGGCCGGCCTGGCTGGCGAGCGTTGGCCTGTGCACACCACCGCCAGCCAGTGGGGCTGGTTCCTGTGGCTGGCCATACCGGCGTCCACCGGCTCTTTCGGGTTGTGGTTCGTGGCGTTGAAGCAAGGCAACGCGAGCCGTGTCAGCGGCTATCTGTTCTTCGCGCCGCTGTTCGCTGTGTTGCTGTCGTTTGCCGTCTTGAACACGCAGTTGTCCTGGTTGCAAGGCATGGGCGGGTTGTTGATCGCGCTCTCCATTTGGAGGGTGAACAGGTAGGCCCCGTCGGGAGCGGGTGAACAGTTGAGTTCAGGAGGATTTAGGGATGGATCAGGACACCATTGAATCGTTCTCGGTTTTCAGCCGTATCGACACGGTCGATGAATGGCGCAGGTACATGAAACAACGGGTGCAGGAGCTGGGATTCAGCCGGTTCCTGTTCTGCTTGAAGACCAGCGCCAAGGCCGATTCGCGCAGTGCCTTGGTGATCGGCGATTTCCCCAAGGGTTGGCTGCAGGCCTACGAGCGAGCCGGCTACGCCCAGATCGATCCGGTGGCGCTGCATTGCATGCACAGTGTCTTGCCGCTGATATGGACAGAGCGCCTGTACACCAGCAGCAACCAGCGGGCGCTGCGCGAAGAGGCGGCCGGCCATGGCTTGGTCAATGGCGTGACCGTGGCGCTGCACGGCCCCCAAGGGCAATTCGGCACGTTCGACTTGAGCGTCGATGCCGTGAGCGAGCCGGTGGCCAAGGGCGTGATCCAGGCGCGCTGGGGCGAACTGGCGCTGCTCAAGGACGTCGCTTTGCAAAGCGCCATGAAATTTCTCGACGCACCGCCCAAGAGCGCCACCGGGATCAAGCTCACCAAACGCGAAAAAGAAGTGCTGCAATGGAGCGCGATCGGTAAGACCAGTTGGGAAATTTCCAACATCTGCAACTGTTCGGAAGCCAGCGTGGACTTTCATTTCAAGAACATCCGCCGCAAGTTCGGTGTGTCCACCCGCAGCGCGGCGGCGGTGCAGGCGTTGTCGATGCGGATCATTCAGATCTGACGCCCGATCGGCGTTCTATCGCCGGGATTTCCAGCCAGGTCAGCGGGTAGTCGACGTTGTCATCGGTTGCGTCAAAGGCGTGGTGATGAATCTGCAAGCCGTTCAGGCAGTGTTCGCTGAACAGCGTGCCGATGCCGTTGGCCAGACTGAAGCGGCGCTGGACCGGGCGTCTGTCCGCCGGCCAGTCGCACAGGCACTGGCGGTGGCCGCGAATGCCGGTGCCGAGGTATTTCAAGAAGGCTTCGCGGCGCGTCCACAGCCAGATAAACCCGTGCGGCTGGGTATGCCTCGGCAGCCCTTCGAGCCAACGCCGTTCGCAGTCACACAGGTAGCGACGCATCGCGCTCTGCCAGAACACCGGGGCCGGGCCGGTCTCGTAGTCGATGCCCACGCGGGTCGTCGCCAACGCCAGCACACCGATGTGCTCGCCGTAGCTGAGGCTGACGAACAGCCTGCCAGGTGCGGTGACCGCCAGTTGTCCCAGTGCATCGCGCTCGACGCTCAGTTGCCCATTGGCGCAGCCCAGGGCATCCGCCGCGTTGACGCGCAGCGCGATGCGGGCATTGATAAAGCGGATCTTGTGGCGACCCTCCAGGGTCTGGCTGTGGTTGCGTTCTGTTTCACTGAGCAACGCCCATCCGTGGGCGCCGGCCAGTCGAGCGAGCGTGAAAACCACCAGCCGAGGGGCTATTTCGTGGGCTATTCCAGAGGCTGTCACGGCAACGCCGGGCGCAGGTTGTGGCGTACCTGCAGGCTGGCAAAGAAACACGCGTAGGCGCCCGCCAGGATCAGCACCGGCAGCAGCGTGCTCAACGGATGCGGTGTGCCCACCATTGCGTGAATCCCGAACAGCACGCCGGCATATAGCGCAATCGCCAGCCCGGCCGCGAGGGCGGCGGCGTTGTAACGTTGACTGCTGCCCACCAGGCGGCTGATCAGTGCCGAAAAGGCAAAGGTCGCGGCAAAACTGAGCAGCCATTGCGCCAGGGCCGATTCAACCATCTGCAACATCGGCTGCTGGCGGGCGCAGTAGGCGACCCAGCCGCCGTACAGCGATGCCGAGATCAGCGAGCTGAACACTTTCACCCGCGCCGGATCAGCCAAGGATTTTCTTGAGCGCACGGGCCAGGCTCCTTTTCACATGCAAGTGGGCGGCGGGTACCTGGAACGTTGCCGCCACGTCCCGGACAGTCTGCGGGGTGATGCTGTGTTCGATGGTCGGGCCGAATACGTACAGCCAATGGGGCAGGCCGCGATCCAGGCTTGCGAGCAGTTGGCCGACATCGAAGTACATGATGTGCACCCGCTCTCCGCTGTAGGGATGTTGCTTGGTGATCGGCAGGCATTGCGCGCCCAGGCGGGTGTAGATGGGCACCAGCACCTCGATGGCATCCAGCACGATATAGCGGCAGCGCAGGAACAGCGTGATCCGGCCCAGCTCGCGTAACAGCGCCAGCATCACCCGGTGCCCTGAATATTCGGGTTTGATGGCCACCCGCGACATCTCGACGAACCCGCCGTCCCACAACCACGATGGCAGGGGCGTCGACACTTCGATTTCGCAGCGCTCGCGGTGCCCTTCATTGATGACCACCCGGCCTGCGCCCACGCACTTGCGCCCCAACCGGGCGCTGACCTGAATCGCGAACGGATCGAAGTCATCCCACAGGCTTTGCGCATCCGCCACTTCACCCAGGCGACCGTAATGGCGATTGGCGGCCAGGCGGCAGTCGAGCACCTGTTCCAGGTCGCGGGCGTTCTCGACGATGCTCACTGAAATCAGCCGATCGATCGCCGAACCCTTGCGCAGCCCGGCGGGCAGGCTATCGAAGGTGAAATCGTCGCGCTGACACAGCAACATCAAGGCCACGGCTTTGCTCGACGCGCTATCCAGCACGCGGAAATAACAGGTACGCCGGTCCTGCCATTCGTAGACCTCGAGCACCTGGACCTTGACCGCGCACGGGCCGCTCCAGCGGCAGTTGAATTGCAGCAGCAGATCCATGCCCGGCATCACGCCAGGGTCCTGCTGGACGATGCGCAGTTCACCGGCCAGCGGACTCAAGTGGCCGACTTGCACCATCAATCGACGGTTGAAAAACACCGGGCTGCGGGCGCTGGCCGGCAGTGCTCGCCCCGCCTGTCGTGGCTGCTGGGCCAGGCATTCGGGGCGCTGGCCCAACAAGTCGACGATCAGGCTGGCGGGTGTGTTGGGCAGCCATGAGGCCGACAGGCGAACCGGCACGGCCGGGCGGCGCAGGCCCTGGACGAAGGTCAGTGCGAGGCTGACCTTGCCCGATCCCTGCGGACAACTGCCCGGCTTGAGTTCCAACAGGCCATGGGTTTCGCCCAATACCTGAAGCGTGGCCGGCACGTCGAAGCCATCGATATGAACCCGGACTGCAATCCGGTGCGACTGACCGAACGCGACGCCCCGGATCTGGGGCGACAGCGATGAAGCGAACACGTTGTGTGTTTGCAAAAGTGCAGAGCTTGCAGACATATCATCGTCCTGATCGATAGGGTTGCGCAGGCGCCCTCAGGCACCTGCGCAAAGTGGATCAAGCAGTCAGCGACCGGGTAAAGTCTTGCAGCAGGTTGTAGCCCGGGTGCCAGTAGCCCAGCTCGGATTTGCCATTGATGTGCCCTTGCGCGCCGACGTTCACGCATTCGCAACCCAGTTGACGGGCGCTGAGTTCGGCGTATCCCAGCGTCCCATAAGGATCGTTCTCACTGGCAACGATCATCATGGGCAGGGCGGCAGGCAGCATATGGGCGGGGCGAAAACCGATGGCCTCGGCGGGAAAGTTCTCCCCCTTGGGATCGGGAACTGCCACGAGAAACGCGCCCAACACCTTGTCCGGAGCATGCTCGGCGGCCCACTCGAGCAACAGCAGGCAACCCAGGCTGTGGGCAACCACGACCATCGGCCGTGGATGCTCCAGCACCAGTTGCTGGAGGTCGGCCACCCACTCGTTGCGCGTCGGGTTGTCCCAGTCGCGATGCTCCAGCCACAGCGTGTTGGGGTGTTCGATCTCCCATTGCCGTTGCCAATGATTGGCCCCCGAGTTGCCAACGCCTGCCAGGAATAGCCAGTCGTGGGCGTGCTCAGACTTCATATTCCACTCCCACCCCGTCAAACCGCAGGCGATCCTGTACCCGCACGCGCTCGCCCGTCTTGTCGTAGCCGTCCAGCAAGCCGGACTCCATCAGGCGAATCACGAATTGCGAGGAGTTCACTTCGCCCACATCGTTCAGGCGCACCATCAGTTCCTTGTAGCCGAAGCCTTCCTGCTTGAGCGCTTGCATCAGTTGCACCAGTGCGTCGTTGACCGAGTATTTGCTCATGTCCTTGCCGGCGCCGTTGGAGAGGATCTGCTTGAGCTGCAACTTGAAGCTCTGGGGCTCGATCTTGAAGTAATCGGAGGTCTCGACGCGTTCGCCTTTCCATTCGAAGCGGGTAATGCGGTTCAGTTGTTTGGTCAGGTCGGAGATCCAGCGGACCCGCGCCGGGTTGAGCTCCGCGTCCATGAACTCGTCCGTCAGCGTCGGGCGCTGGTGGCGACCGATGGCGATCATGGTCGAGGCGCGATCCTTGAAATCGCCGATCTGTGGACGGTTCTGTTTCTCGCCGTTGACCAGTTGTTCGAACCATTCCTTGCGCTTGAGGCGCTCGTCGGCCGACTCGCTGATGCGTCGCTTGGTCCAGAACTCGGACTCCGGCTCAGTGAAGGACGCAAAGGTGTAAAACGACGCGAGGAACTCGTGGTACTGGTTGTAGGTTTCCTTGTAGCTGCGGTTGTACCAGGCGTGGACTTGCGCCTGCTGCTCGGGCTGGTTCATCAGGTAATCGATGCTGCTCGCCGCGCTCACGGCCGATTGCGAGGCCAGGTGCACGCCCTGGGAGAACAGCGGGTCGGTGAAGCAGGCCGAGTCGCCGCACAGGAAGAAGCGCTTGTTGGAGAAGTACTTGGTCTCGTAGGACCAGTCACGCACCAGCTTGACCTCCTCGCAGCGCTGCACGCCGTTGAGAATGCCCAGAGCGCGCTCGCTCTTGGCCAGTGTCGCGTCGTAGAAGGCTTCCAGTCCCTGGGCCTTGATGTCCGGCAGCTTGCTCTGGTCGACGATGGTGCCGACGCTGTAGATGCCATCCTTGAGCGGGATCATCCAGATCCAGCCATCTTCGAACGTGATGGAGAACGTGGTGCCGTTGAGGTCGTTCTTGAACGGGTCGGGGGTCTTGAAGTACGACCACAGCGCCACGCTCTTGTAGAACTCGTCGTACTCGCGCAAGTCCAGCTTGCGCACCAGCGGGCTGTTGCTGCCGGAGGCATCGATCAGGTAATCGGCCTTGAACTCACTGGTTTCGTTCTTGTGGCGCACCTGCACGCTGACGAAATCATCGTGCTCGACGTCGACATCGATCACCGCGGCTTCTTCGAACACCCTCACGCCGCGTTCGCGGCAGGTGTCGAGCAGCATCTGGTCGAACTCCGAACGCAGCACTTGGATGGCGTGGTCGAACACCCAGTCTTCGGTCTTGGGCGTGCTGAAGGAAAACGTCCACGGCGCTTCGGTCTTGCCCCACAGGAACGTGGCGGAAGGCTTGAGCACATAGCCGGCCTCGGCAATTTTATCGCTCAGACCCAAGCGGTGGAGGATCGACAACGTGCCCGGCAAAAAGGATTCGCCCACCCGGTAGCGAGGAAATTTTTCCTTCTCGAACACGGTCACCTGGTGCCCGAGCTTCTGCAGGGTCAGCGCCGCGATACTGCCCGCAGGACCACCACCCATGACGATGACGTTTGCTTTCTTGCTCATGCGCGAACTACTCCTTTAGACCAGTTGAATGATTTTTTGCCGCGCCGATGACGTGCAATGGGCGCCCTCGGGAATGGACTCGCTGAGGGTGACACCGGCCTGCACCGTGACGTCGTCCGCCACCACGCTGAGCGGGCTCACCACCACGCTCAGGCCGAAGAAAATCCGACTGCCGAGCGTGACGCTGTTGCCGCCGTTGAACATCGGCGAGAGGAAATTGTTGTCGCCAAGCGTCGTGTGATGCCCCACGCAACAGTGGTAATTGATCATGTTCCACGAGCCCAACCGCACGTTGACGCCCAGGTACGCGTCGGCCGCGATGACGTTCCCCCGGCTGCCTTCCAGGTTCAGGTGATGGCGCACGCTGGGGTGGATGAAGTTGGGAGCCGAGAGCCGGCCATCGCTGAAGTAAACATCGATCAGTTGCTGGCGCTGGGCGATGTCCGAGGTTCCCAGGACATACCGATGGCGGGCGTCCAGGTTCAGCGAGGGCTCGCCGGCGGGCGGAATGACAAGGTGGCGCACGCAGGTGCCGGGCTCGATGTCCCGCAGGTAGCTGGCCAGCTCCAGGGCAAAGCGTTCGTTGCCGAGAATGACGATATCGCTCATCAGATCACCACCCGGCTTTTCTTGAAGCGGTTGGAAAACGCGATCTCGTCCACTTTGTTGATCTTGACCGGCAATTTGTACGTTTCCAGACGATCGCTCAGGTGCTCGAGCACGTAGCGCTTGAGTTCTTTCTTGCAGGTGATCGTCGTGGCCTTCACGTCCATGTGCACGGCCTGGCCGGTGATCGCGTTGGGCATCCCGTAGACCAGGCAATCCTCGATCAACGGGTTGGTGAGCAGAATGTTCTCGACCTCCATGGGCAGCACTTTCAAGCCGCCGACGTTGATCAGCTCCTTTTGCCGGCCCTGGATGCGCAGGTAACCGGCTTCGTTCTGCTCCACCAGGTCGCCGGTACGGAACCAGCCGTCGGCGGTCACGTTGTCGGTGTCCTGGTTCAGGTAGCCCATGAACTGGCTTTGCGTCTTGAGCTGCAACTCGCCGTCGACGATCCGGTACTCGGTGTTCTTGTCCGCCAGCTTGAAAAACGTACTGGCCGAGGACTGGCTGACCGTGGCGCTGATCCCGGTTTCGCTGGTGCCGAAGGTCTGCAACATCTTGGCCTTGGGGAACACTTGCTGGATGCGGTTGAGCAGGCTCTGTTGCATGGTTTCGGTGCCATAGGTGATCAGTCGCACCGACGACAAGTCGTGCTGTTCCTGATGACGGCCCATTAGGATCAGGTTGAGAAACGTCGGGCTGACCGGCAGCACCTTGATGCGATGACGCTCGATCAACTGGCAGATCGCCTGGGGCGTACGCTCGCTGGGCAGTACCGCGCAGCCGCCCACCAGCAAGGTATTGAGCAGCGAGTTCAGGCCACCGATGTGGTCGAACAGCAGGAACATCAGGATCGTCGTCGGCTTCTTCTGGCCCTTGTCCAGCTTGGGTTCGATCAACTCGTCAAAGTCATGCAGGATGGCTTTCGGCGCCCCGGTGCTCCCGCTGCTGAGCAGCACCAGCCCGGCGTGTTGCTGCTCGCGCAGGCGTTGATAGTGGGGCGGTGTCGCGCCCTCGGGTTTGGGCAGGGAATGAAAGCGCAGGCCCTGCTCGCTGACTTCGATCCGGCAGCGGCATTGGGCGGCGTCCTGCAAGGTCGCGACGGCACGCTCGTTCAAGTCCACCAGCGGTGCGACGATGTTGCGGTTCAAGTACAACGCCAACAAGGTGGCGATCGCGCGCACGCTGTAGTCGCCATGGAGAATCACCGCGTCGCCGGGCTTCACGCCCTGGGTCAGCAGCGCCAGCCGGGCTTGCTGGATCTGCTCGCACAGATGGCTGTAGCTGTGGCTTTGGTCGCCGTGCAGCAACGCGATCCGCTCTGCCGGTTCCGCCAGGGCGTCGAGCAAGTGCGAACGACTCATTGCACACCTCCCAGGCTCAGGGTTTCGCCGGTCACAAAGGCAGACTGCTCGCCGAGCAGGAATTCGAGGGGCCCGATCACATCGTTGAACACGCACTGTCGGGTAATGGCCTGGCGCTCGATCATTTTCTGTTTGATCTCCTGAGGCAGCGTACGGGTCATGGAGCTGCGGTACAGCGGCAGCGCCAGGGTGTTGATACGAACATCGAAAGCGATCAGCTCTTTGCTCAGCGTGCGTGTCAGCTGTTCCACCGCGGCCTTGCTGGCGGCGTAGATCGATTGGCCGGCAATGGCCCAGCGGGTGGCCACGGTCGAGAGATTGACGATGGCGCCCGGTCCGTCGTTTTTTTGCATCAGCTTGACGGCTTCGCGGGTGACGTTGATCAGCCCGAACACGTTGCTGGCAAACAGACCCTGGACGGTTTCCTCCGGGCTCAGCAGGAACGGCGCCATGCTGGCTTCTCCGGCATTGTTGACCAGGGCGTCGAGCCGCCCGTGGGTCAGGCGGATCTGCTTGATCATCTGCCGAACCGCGCGGGCGTCGTTCAGGTCCAGGCAAAAATGCTCATAGCGTTCATGCTCGATACTGCTTTCGCCGCGACTGCAACCCACGACATGATCGCCGCGATTCAAAAAGTGCAAGGCCACATCCTTGCCCACGCCTTTGCGTGTACCGGTCAGCAATATAATCATTTCAATGCAACTTATAACCAATGAGCAGGGGAAGGCTATAAACCGGTTTTACTTTTTCTGGCGTCAATTGTTCGGACTTGGTCTTGATCAACGAAGGCACCGGTCGCTTGATTCGTCGCGACAGGGAAATAGTTGCGCCGTCGAACTCGGCCGCATTGGCCACCAGGCATTGCACGCCCAGCATCAAACATAACTTCAAGCGCCAGGTGTCGATACTTTCGATAAACAACTGCGGGTCGCTGATATAAAGAATGCGGGCAAACGGTTCGAACCAGCGGCGACTCATTTTCTTGACGATCAAATAACAACTGCGCTGGGTTTTTTCATCCACCACAATTAAGTGCCGGCATTCCAGCGTGGCATGGTCATGAAAAATAACTTTATCGCGTTCGTTCAACCAACCCTGTACGGCGCAGGCATCGGTTTCCAATCGATAACGCCAACGCATCGCCAAGGGATTGCCCACTGGATAAATCAGTAACAGGTCGGTTTCCAGATCCGTGAAACCAAACTTCTTGCTGATTTCATACACGTCCGGCGTCGGCGTGTAGTTGAGCAAGGTCACCTTGCGCATGGACAGCGCGGGCAGCAGGAGCTTGAGGCTTTCCTTGCGATAGGCCTCCTTGACGTACCAGCTGTGCAGCTCGCAGAAGCGCTCGTCAGGGCCATTGATCGGTTGGCGGGTGAACAACAAGCCGAGAAAACCCACCACTTCGTCACCGTCCTGCATGACGTAGCCAAAGTAGTCTTCACCTCCGGTCCACGGATCCTGGAACATGCGCTTGCGGATGTTCACGCCGATCCATCGGGAGTTCAGCGTTGACTCACGCAACAACTTGCAGACCGGATACATGTCGTTGCTCAAGGCCTTTCGCACGATCACGTTCACTTCAGACTCCTTGAGCGAGAGTGACCTCAGGCAGACGCCATCAGCGGTTCTTGGGTTTCGGCGAGAATAAAATCAATCAGGCATTGAACACTGCTGAAAGGGCTGATGGTCTGCGAGACGGCTTTTTCCGAGGTCAGGGTAATTTCGATACCCAGTTCATCGTCCAAGCCTTCTTCAACCGCCGCTAAAAAGCTGACCAGTTGCATGGAATCAAAGACCCCGGTTGTTCCATACAGCGCCAGGCGGTCAATGTTAGTTAGATCGATCTTCTCTTTACGGGTGGCATTAACTTCGGTCAGTGCACCTTGGATAATCGCGAATATTTGATCTCTCATTATCGGCCTCGTGAGGGTTAAGGCGTTCAACGTATTGCCACCAAAGGATGCAAAATGGCAGGGCAGGCGAAATCTAGCAGCTTCCGGAGGTTAAAAAACCTACCTGTTTCGATAGGTTTTTGAACGATCGGCTCTCCGTTAGGATCGAGCGCTATTTGTAATTGGCGACGCACAAATAAGGGTGGGCCCCCCATGCTATTCATGCAGATCGTATTCATATTGCTGGCGGCCAAGGTCGTTGGCGGGCTATTGAAGAAAACCGGTCAACCGGAAGTTGTCGGAGAAATGATGGCGGGCTTCATTTTGGGGCCAATAGTGTTGGGTTACTTCTTCCCGCAGTTCCATCATGCACTCTTTAAGGGCGACGCGGCGATTCAACTTAAAACCCTCAGCGAACTGGGCATTCTTCTTTTTATGTTCGTCGTCGGTGCCGAATTCCGTTTTCCGGAACGGACGGGGCCGGGCCTGAACGGCAAAGTGCTGCTGATCGGCGGCTGCAGCATCATCGTTCCTTTCGTGCTGGGCGCCGCCATTGCGCCGCTGCTCTACGACGCCTTCGCGCCTCCCGGCATCCCACGCCTGAGCTTCGTGTTGTTCATCGGCACGGTGTTCTCGGTCACCGCTTTCCCTGTGCTGGCGCGCATTCTCAAGGAGCGCCAGATGCTCCGCAGCGAGGCGGGCGCCCTGGCGTTGATGTCGGCCGCCCTGAGCGACGTCGGCGCCTGGGTCTTGCTGGCCATCGCCGTCATGAGCCTGAAAATCGACAGTCACTGGCAAGGCCTGGCCTGGCGACTGGCAGGCCTCTTGTTGCTGTGCGCGGTGTCATTTTGGTGCGTGCGCCCGTTGATCAAGGCCTGGATCGACCGTATCGGTGAGGCAGGCGACCCCCGGCTGTTGGTGATGCTGCTCAGTGGTGCACTGATCTACGGCAGCCTCACGGAATGGCTACAGGTTCACGCGGTGTTTGGCGCCTTCCTGTTTGGCGCCTGCCTGCCGCGGGACCAGCGCCTGCTGAACATGATCGTCGAGCGCGTGGAGTACGTTGCGGTGATCGTGCTGATGCCGATTTTCTTCGCCCTGGCGGGTCTCAACACGTCGTCGGCGGCGTTCTCCGGAGTGGGCGCGACCCTGCTGGCGCTGGTCCTGGCGGTGGCCGTCGCGGGCAAACTGCTGGGCGGCGTGCTGGGTGCGCGCATGGCCGGCTATTCGCCGTCGGTGGCGGCGACGGTTGGCGTGCTGATGAATGCCCGTGGATTGATGGAACTGGTGGTGCTGAAGATCGGCCTGGACCTGGGCATCATCGGCCCGGAGCTGTTCACGCTCTTCGTCATCATGACCGTGGTGACCACCATGATGACCGGGCCGCTGTTGCATGGCCTGAATCGGTTCCAGGCCAGCCGGCGCCCAGTCGGCGCGCGACGACTGCCGCCCCAACAACGTGAACAAGGTCTTTGACATGATCAAGCGCATCGCCCAGGGCCTTTTGGTTCTGTTATTGGTCGCTGTGGCCGGCGGCACTTGGTACGTCTACAGCAAACAACCCCAGCGCCAAGGCGTGCAGCCGCTCGCCGGGCTGCAAGCGCCGGTCACCCTGCGCTATGACGAACGCGGCATTCCCCACATCAATGCCAGCAACCAGGACGACCTGTATCGTGCACTGGGGTACGCCCAGGCCCAGGAGCGCCTGTTCCAGATGGAAATGCTGCGGCGCCTGGCCCGGGGCGAACTGGCCCAGGTGCTGGGCAGCAAACTGGTGCCCACCGACAAACTGTTTCGCACCCTGCGCATTCGCGACCAGGCCGACCGGCAGGCGGCCCAAGCCGATCACAACAGCCCGGCCTGGCAGGCCTTGCAGGCTTATCTCGAGGGGATCAACGAATACCAACGGCAAAATCCAAGCCCCATGGAATTCGACCTGCTGGGCATTCCCAAGCGCTCATTCACGCCGGAGGACGTCTACAGCATCGTCGGCTACATGGCCTACAGCTTTGCCGCCGCCTTTCGTACCGAGCCGCTGCTGACTTACGTGCGTGACGATCTCGGCGCGCCTTACCTGGAAATATTCGATCGCCAGTGGCGTCCCGACGGCACCCTGCAAGCCCAGGCCTTCAGCGCTGCGGACTGGAAGAGCCTGGACAGCCTGGCCCAGTTGAGCCAGCAAGCGGTCAGCGCCGCTGGCTTGCCGCAACTGGAAGGCAGCAACGCCTGGGCGATCTCCGGCACCCGCACGGCCGGCGGCAAACCCTTGCTGGCCGGCGACCCGCACATCCGCTTTTCGGTGCCCTCGGTGTGGTACGAAGCGCACCTGTCGGCCCCCGGTTTCGAACTCTATGGCGATTACCAGAGCCTGGTGCCTTTCGCATTGCTGGGCCACAACAGCCAGTTCGCCTGGACGCTGACGATGTTCCAGAACGACGACATCGACCTGATCGCCGAGAAGACCCACCCCGATGATCCGGAACAAATCTGGTATCAAGGCCGGTGGGTGCATTTGGAAGAGGAACAGGCGCGTATCGACGTCAAGGACGCACCGCCGGTGTACCTGCGCCTGCGCCGCTCACCCCATGGCCCGATCATCAACGATGCATTGGGTGACAACGCTGGCAGCCGGCCCATTGCCCTGTGGTGGGCCTACCTCAATACCGATAACCCGATCGTCGAAGCGTTCTATGGCCTCAACCGAGCCGACACTTTGGACAAGGCCCGCGCCGCGGCAGCGAAAATCCAGGCGCCGGGCCTTAACGTCGTCTATGCCAACGCCAGCGGCGACATCGCCTGGTGGGCCTGCGCCGCGTTGCCGATACGGCCACCGAAAGCCGACCCCGGTTTCATCCTTGACGGCAGCGGCGACGAGGCGCAGAAGTCGGGCTATTACCCGGTCAGCGATAACCCCCACGAAGAAAACCCGGCCCGTGGCTACATCGTCTCGGCCAACACCCAGCCACCCTCGGCCAACGGTGTGCCGATACCTGGCTATTACAACCTGCCGGACCGCGGCCAGCGCCTGAACCAACTGCTGGGCGAGGGCGAGAAGTGGGACGTTGAAAAGAGTCGGCAAGTGCAGCTCGACACCCGCACGCTCTATGCCCAGCGCGTGCTGCAACCCTTGCTGCCGACGCTGCGCGGGCACGTCACCGACCCCCAGCAACGGCGATGGCTGGACGCGCTGGGCCAATGGCAGGGCGACTACCCGCTGGACTCTGTCAGCGCCACGGTGTTCAACCAGTTCCTCTATCAACTGGCCTACCAGGTTCTGCACGATGAACTCGGTGACGGGCGTTTCGAAAACCTGCTCAGTACCCGCGTCCTCGACGCCGCGTTGCCTCGACTCGCCGAGAACCCGCAATCACCGTGGTGGGACGACCGCACCACCGCAGCCCGCGAAACCCGAGACGACATCGTCGCCCGCGCCTGGTCCGCCAGCATCGCCCATCTGCAAGCCACACTGGGCAACGACCCCAGCCAATGGCAGTGGGGCAAGGCCCATCGCCTGACGCAGATGCACCCGCTGGGGACGCAAAAGTGGCTGGGTATGCTGTTCAACGTCGGGCCGATGGACGTTCCCGGCAACCATGAAGTGCCGGACAACTTCTCCTCCCCCTTGGGCCCGGCGCCCTGGACCGTCACCTACGGCCCTTCGGTGCGCCGCCTGATCGACCTCAACGCCCCCGAACAAGCGCTGGGCATGCTCCCCGTCGGGCAAAGCGGCGTGCTGCTCGACCGGCACTACAAGGACCAGGCACTGCCCTTCACCCAAGGGCAATACCAACCGATGCACCTTGCCGAAAGTGACATCGCCCGCCACACCCGCAGCACCCTGGAGCTGGTGCCGGCGGTGCGAAGTCGTTGATGGTGGGGCAGGCAAAAGGCCGGAACGCAGCGAATGCGTTCCGGCCTTTTGCCGCTTGATAACGCCAGGGACTTAACGGGGCACCGTTGTGCCAAAGAAATCTAATCTCCTCCTCGCCGTTTGGCTGAAGTCGCCCTGCTGCCGGCCCGGATCGGGGGGCGCGCAACTAAACTTGTCGTATCCCCGCAGCACTGTGTTTGCGGGGATTGGGAGGTGTCGCATGGCAATTCATGATACCTATCGGGAAATCGAACAGACCCTCGGCCTGGTGCCTGAATGGATCAAGCAAATGCCCGAAGGCGGGGCGAATGGATTCTGGGGCGCAGCCCGGGATTTCTGGTTGGCGGAAACCAGGATCCCTAACAAATACAAGGAATTGATCGGTCTGGCGGTCTCCGGGGCGACCCGTTGCAAATATTGCGCTTTGTTCCACACCGAAGCCGCGCGCTTGTTTGGCGCGAGCGACGAGGAGATTGCCGAAGCCAGCTACATGGGCGCGCTGACCATGATGGGCAGCACCTTCATCAACGCCCAGCAGATCGACTATGAGCAGTTCCGCAAGGAAACGATGAGCATCGTCCGATATGTCAAAGATCACTCGCAACCCAAAGCCGCTTGAACCGTTGCGGGAACCGGCCCTTCGCCAACTGACGAAGGATAAGTTGATTGCAATCACCAGCGATGGTCCTCGGACCACCGCTCGGTGGCAAGCGGCTGTGCTGCGGGCCGTCAGCGAACTCATGCGACACAGCGATACCGCCCGCGAAGAAGCCCAAGACCTGCGCATCCCCTTCGCCAAGGCGCTCCACGACCTCTATGCCGGGCAAAAGTCCGATGCCGAACTGACCGAAATGGTCTTGCTGATGCTGGAAGTGGAGACCGTTTCGTTAGCGCCTACGCCTTCGCCACGACCGCATCGTCGGGGGCAATGACGATGGTGGTTGGGTATGGATCTGCGTCTCTATCGAGGTCCAAAAAAACGCATGGCCCGATCATCGTTGACGACATGCAGGCCCCGTTGCTTTAGCAGTTCCAATTGCTGTTCTACGCTGAGGGCCGGCTTATCGAAGGGGCTCATGTAGTTTTCTCCAGGCAAAAAAAAACGCACGATTTGAGCTTGCTGACTGGGTCAACCTAGGCTTGGCGGGTGTGTTGAGGGGCATTATAGGTAGGTGTCCGAGGCCGTCAACGCCGCCGTGTTGTGAATTTGAAACGAGCAGATGTGCGAACTGGGTTCGATCCGTTGATGCCAATAAGGTGGAGATACGGTTGTGCGATACAACTAAATATGGTTGTATCGCACAACCATATCCGCCAGGGCTTCCGCGATGATCGACCCGTCAACTGTGGAACAAATCCGCTCAGCTTCGCGCACCATGGTCCGTGAGCTGGGCTTCATGCGTACAACGCTGGCGGGCACCGGGTACTCACCCTCTGCGGTTCACACCCTGCTTGAATTAGGCGAACGCGGCGCGCTGACGGCGGCTCAACTGGTGCAAGCACTCGGGCTTGAGAAGTCCAGCGTCAGTCGCATGGTTGCCAAGCTGATTCAGTCGGGTGAGCTAGAGGAGCGTGGCGGGGAAGACGATGGCCGCACAAAACAACTCAGCCTGACTGAACAAGGGAAGCGCACCCTCGAAGCAATTCATGCTTACGGGCAGATGCAAGTGACATCAGCACTGGCCCCGTTAACCCAGCAGGAGCAGCAGGCAATCGCACAGGGGCTCGACGCCTACGCCCAGGCGTTGAAGACACACCGCCAACAGACCGTTGAAACGGCGGCAGCCAGGCTTCAGATCGCCTCGGGATATCGCCCAGGCCTGATCGGACGTGTGGCAGAAATGCATGCAAGCTTCTACTCACAGCATTCGGGGTTCGGGCAGTTTTTCGAGAGCCAGGTTGCAACAGGCGTAGCGGAATTTGCTGGGCGTTTGGGCCATTCGCGAAATGGCATCTGGTTCGCTGAAAGCGCCGGTCGGATCGTAGGATCGGTCGCCATTGACGGCGAGGATCTTGGAAACAACCAAGCCCACCTACGCTGGTTCATCCTGGATGAAGGTTACCGTGGCGGCGGCGTAGGCCGTCGTCTGCTCACGGAGGCAGTGGCTTTCTGCGACCAGCAAAATTTCGCTGCTATTCAGCTTTGGACATTTAAAGGGCTGGACGCTGCCCGGTGTCTTTATGAGTCTTTGGATTTCGAGCTGACTCATGAAGAACAAGGCCGTCAGTGGGGGGCGGCGGTCATAGAGCAGCAGTTCACGCGTAAGGGGTGAACGGCGTTTCATGCTGCGAGCTCGTAGGGGCAGACCACATTTTTTCGCTGAACATCGACGGCGATACCCGGCTGGTCTGATTGGCCCTTCATCAACTCCGTGGCGAGGGAGCTTGCTCCCGCTGGGCTGCAAAGCAGCCCTTCTTTGACCCATCCCCTATCGCAAAAAATAAACGCAATGCCGCTCAATCCAATGAGCAGCATTGCGTCAACGCGCCTAAGCCGAATGACTCCCCGGTGCTTCCAACACCTTCACCACGTCATCGATGACGGCTTTGCTCATATCCTGCAAATAACACGACGCCCATGCATACCGATCCGTACTGCGAATCATCGCCGCATCCTCGGCCAGGAGCTTGGCGACGTGGAGCAGGTCGGAGGCGTGGGAGAGGGCTTCGCTGATGGGAATGCCGCTGTTGATGCGGAACAGGGGGCGGTCGGAATGGTAGGAGAAGGGGGTTAGGCCTGGGGTTTTGAGGTCTTGCGGATTTGGCATTGTCTGGCTCCTTGACTGTGAGAGCCGCTACCGTCCTTTCCTACGGGATTGGGTGGCGGCCATGCGCGGGGTAGGAAAACCGGGAATCAAGGCACCCGGCACACCCGAAGGTGTCCCGCGCACAGCCGCCATAACGCATATCGCAGACACAAAAAATGCGCCTGCAATAATAAGCGGGGCGCATTTGCTGCGCCTTGATTACTTCGGGTTTCCTACGCCCGGTCGCTGAATTTTCAGCGACTGCCAGAGAGTAGCGGGCGGTTGGGTAGGGTGCAATCGTGGCGTGATGGTGGCGGGGAAGGCTCTAACTGATCTGTAGTCCGAGCGGCGCCGGGGCACGAAGATAATCTGCGGAAAAAGAAGACTTAAATCAATGTGTCAGCGTGTAACGCTGCTAGGTTGAACAAAGGATTATCCGCGCCGCTGATACCTCATCGTCGAGCCAATACATACCCGAAGGAGCCTCTGTAATGGACCTACACAACGAGTTCGAAAACAGCAAATTCTTCCACAGCGCCCGCATCGACCGCCGCGCCGCTGATGCCTTGGTGGGGCTGGCCGCAGGCATTACGGCGGACGGAATCGTGAACACCACCGAAGCCGTTTTTCTAAAGCAATGGCTGGAAAACAATCTCGCGCATCTGAATGATCCGGTGATCAATCTGCTGTATTCGCGCTTAGCCTGCATGCTTCAGGACAATGCCCTGGACCCGGACGAGTCTCTTGAACTGCTTAACATTCTGCGTGGCTTTTCTGGAATAGGTCTTGAGAAATCTCAGGTCGGCGAAACCGCAGCAGTTGCTCCTACGGACCTTCCGTTCAATTCACCTGCTCCTGATCTGGTGTGGGATGGCCGGATGTTCGTCTTTACGGGAATCATGGCTTTTGGGCCGCGTAAAGACTGCCAGGCATTGGTCGAGGAGCGGGGTGGCTTGATTGCAGGCGCTGTGAGTAAAAAGGTGCACTACCTGGTGGTCGGCAGCGTGGGTAATGAGCAGTGGCGCCATAGTACCTACGGAACAAAGATCATGAAGGCTGTGGAGCTGCGGGAGGCAGGTGCTTCGATTGCCATTGTGGGTGAGGATCACTGGCAAAAGATGCTATTTGGTTGATTGTTCCCGCAAACCCGCTGGCCGGTGACGTCATTCCGGGTAGTGGGGGCCTGCGCAAGGTTCGCTGGTCTCGTAGCGGCATGGGCAAGCGAGGTGGTACACGTGTCATTTATTACAACACGCTTTGCGAAGGCTCCATTTGGTTGCTGATTGCCTACACCAAGGCCAAATTCGACAACCTGCCCGCAGCCTTCCTTAAGCAACTGAAGGAGGAAATCAGCGATGGTCAATGAACTGGAGCAATTCCAGCAGGACTTGCTGGACTCTGTCCGCCAAATGAAGGCGGGAAAAGCAGCCCGTGTGACAGAGGTGCCACTCTCGGCGGCCGCTGAAGCGCGAGCCAAGGTGGGCGTTTCGCAGAGTGCGTTCGCCAAGTTGATCGGTGTGAGTCTGCGGACGTTGCAGGATTGGGAGCAGGGTCGCAGAGAGCCGACAGGTGCGGCACAAACTCTGTTGCGTGTTGCTAGCCAGCATCCAGAAGTTTTGCGGGATTTGCACCCAGCCTAGGGTCAATCGTCTATGAGCCGTTCCGATCAGAGGCTGGCGACGCGTTTGCCGATGATCGGAAGTGTGGACGAAATGTGGACACCCCAGAAACAACAAAGCCCCCGCATTTCTGCGAGGGCGGCGTTTTTCAAGGTAGTTGTCGCGTCAGCCATCAAACTATGCAGCTTGTTCGAGGTGCTGTTGCTCTTGATCAG
>NZ_JAODAB010000035.1 GCF_025336485.1 Pseudomonas citri
CAGATGCTGGCCGGTATCGCCCTGATGCTCGGCACCGTGGTGCTGATCAAGATGAAGCGCCAGCGCTACGTCTGGGTTACGCTGCTGCCGGCGAGCTGGTTGCTGATCTGCACCACCACGGCGGGCCTGATCAAGCTGTTCGACGCCAACCCGGCGATCGGCTTCCTGGCGCTGGCGCGTAAATACAACGAAGCCCTGGCCGCCGGGCAAGTCCTGGCCCCGGCCAAGAGCATCGAGCAGATGCAGCACGTGGTGTTCAACGCCTACACCAACGCGACGCTGACGGCGCTGTTCCTGTTCGTGGTGCTGAGCATCCTGTTCTATGCGCTCAAGGTCGGGGTTGCTGCCTGGAGTGCCAGGGAACGCACGGACAAAGAAGCGCCATTCCAGGCCCTGCCGGACGCCTGAAGCGAGGATTGCAACGATGTTCAATGACCTGAGTCGCCTCGGTAAATACCTCGGTCAGGCCGCGCGCCTGATGGTCGGCATGCCCGACTACGACAACTACGTCGAGCACATGCAAACCAAACACCCGGACCAGCCGCCGATGGACTACGAGGCGTTCTTCCGCGAACGCCAGGAAGCCCGTTACGGCGGTAAGGGTGGGCCGAAGTGTTGTTGAGCCACCTGCCTTGAGATGATCTTCTATGGGAGCAAGCCTTGCTCCCACAGAAGCTTGCCCCTCAGTGATTCTTGTGCATTTTCCTTTAACTTTTTTGAAACAGGAGAATCCCGTTGTCCTCTCCCATTCCGGTCACGATCCTCAGCGGCTTCCTCGGCGCCGGCAAGACCACGTTGTTGCGTCACCTGCTCAAGGCCGAGCATGGCCTGAAGATCGCTGTGATCGAGAACGAATTCAGTGACGCCGGTATCGACACCCAATTGCTGGGCGCTGAGCCGGTGCAAGTCATGACCCTGGCCAATGGCTGCGTGTGCTGCAGCATCCACACCGACCTGACCAAGGCCTTGTACCTATTGCTCGAACGGCTGGACAGCGGTGAGATCGCCTTCGATCGACTGGTGATCGAATGCACCGGCCTGGCCGATCCGGCGCCGGTGGCCCAGACGTTTTTTATCGACGAGGAGCTGCGCGAGCGCTATATCCTCGACGGCATCCTGACCCTGGTGGACGCCGCCCACGCCGAACTTCACCTGACCCAGGCCATCGCCCAGGCCCAGGTCGGGTTCGCCGATCGCCTGCTCCTGAGCAAGACCGACCTGGTGGACGCCGCCCATGTCCAGGCCCTGAGCGAGCGCCTGACGCGTATCAACCGGCGCGCGCCGATCCGGGTGGTCGAGCACGGCAAGATCGACCTGGCCGAACTGCTCGATATCCGTGGCTTCAACCTCAATGCAGACCTCGGCGCTGGCTTCAGCCTGCGGCCGGTGAGCAAGGCCACCACCGCCGACCGCATCAGCAGCCTCGTGCTGCGCACCGACCAGCCGCTGGATATCGACAGGCTCAGCGAGTTCATGAACCAACTGCTGGAGGAGCATGGCAAGCAACTGCTGCGCTATAAAGGCGTGTTGAACATCGCTGGCGAACCCCGTCGACTGGTGTTCCAGGGGGTGCTCAAGCTGTACGGTTTCGATTGGGACACCGAATGGGCCCCGGAAGAACCCCGCGAAAGCGTGATCGTGTTCATTGCCGACGAGTTGCCCGAAGAAAAGATCCGCGCAGGTTTCGACGCTGTCCTACTGCGATGAATCGGAGCCTGCGGCCTTCAACAGCTTTTGCTCAAGATGGTCCAGGTGCTCGTTCATCAAGCGCGTCGCTTGCTCGACGTTGCCGGTTTCGACGGCATCGGCGATTTCCAGATGCTCTTGCCATGCGCAGTGCCGGCGCGACTTGATCTCGTGGCGCGCCAGGGCCAGCGAGGTCAAGGGCACCAGGCTGCCGAGGAACTGGGCCAGCGGCGCATTGCCGGCCATGGCGGCCAATTGCAGGTGAAACTCACCGGACAGGCGGATCGCCGGGCCGCGCTCGCCGCGATCCAGGCACTGGCGCTCGCGCTCCACCAGATCCCGCAAGCGCTGCACATCCGCAGGCAACGGCGCCCGGCAGGCCAGGCGCACCAGGGTCTGTTCGGCCAGGCGCCGGGCGTGCAGGATCTGCCGGGTCTGCTCCAGGTCGGGCGCGGCGACTTGTGGCCGATGGTTGGGCCGCAGGATGACCACTTGCTGATGGGACAGACGCGCCAGGACGCGACGAATGATGCTGCGACTGACGCCGAATACGTCCCCCAGGCTTTCCTCGGTAAAACGGCTGGCCGGGGCGATGCGCTGTTCAAGGATGGCGTCGAAGATCCGCGGGTAGATATCGTCCACCGATGGTTTGCCAACCCGGCCGGGCAGCGGCAGGGAGGCAAGTACGTGACGGTTGTGCAGGTCTTGCTGGGGCATGAGGTGGTTCATGGCGGTCTCCGCAGGCCGTGGTTCAAGCGCCGAGGTTGTCATCCGGAATATTCAGTTCGATGCCCATGCGCTGGCCTTCCCGAAGGATGTGGCGGCGCATTTCGGCGCTGGCCTGGGCGCTGTTCTTGCCGCGGATGGCGCGTACCACGGCTTCGTTCTCTTCCAGGCGTTCGGCCAGGTGCTGAGGTGAGTTGCGCAGCACATCGGCGCTTTGCTTGAGCGCGTTGCTGGTTTGCTGCACAACGCTCTGGAAGATCGGGTTGGACGTCAGGGCAAACAGCTCTTCGTGGAAAGCGATGTAGGCGTTGGCGCAGGCATCGGTGTCGTTGGCGTCCAGGGCTTCACGCATGTCCATGAGGGTCAGGCGCAACTGGCCGACCTCCTTGCTGCTGATGGACTGGGCCACCAGGCCGACAATGAAGGGTTCCAGGGTGTAGCGCAGTTGCAGCACATCTTCCAGGCTCGCGCCGGCCATGGCGCTGCCTTCGTGGGGGGCGTCGCTGAGGCTGGCTTCCAGCACCACGACACCCTTGCCGGGCATCGAGCGCACCAGCCCCAGGGTCTCCAGCACGATCACCGCTTCACGCAGGCTTGGCCGGCTGATGCCCAGTTGTTCGGCCAGTTCCCGCTGGCCGGGCAACATCTCGCCCGAGCGCCACTGGCCCCGGGCGAGGGCGGCGCGTAGTTTCTCCACCACGGAATTGACGACGGTTGATGAACTGATCACAGGTAACTCCTTGGCAATCAATCAGGCGATGCCGGCGCGCGGGCCGGCATCGCCGTCTTTCAGAATTGCTGATGGTGGGTGTTGCCCACCGGTTTTCTGGGTTGGAAGGTATAGCCTTGTTGGCCGGACAACACTTTGCGCGCCCGAGCGACGTCGATGTCTTTTTCCCAGCGGGCAATCGCCACGGTAGCGACGCAATTGCCGATCAGGTTGGTCAGGGCACGCCCGATGCCCATGAACCAGTCGACCGCCAATACGAGCACCAGGCCGACCACCGGAATCGCCGGGATGGCCGTCAACGTCGCCGCCAGGATCACCAGCGCCGAACCGGGAATCCCGTGGGCGCCCTTGGAGGTGATCAGCGACACCAGCAGGATGGTCAGCAGATCGCTCAGGGCCAGCGGCGTACCGGTGGCGTTGGCGATGAACACAATCGCCAGGGTCAGGTAGATCGAGAAACCGTCCAGGTTGAAGGAGTAACCGGTGGGAATGACCAGGCCCACGGTGGAACTGCCGATCCCCAGATGTTCAAGCTTGCGCATGACCTGAGGCAGAACCGCGTCGGACGAAGCGGTGCCGAGGACAATGAGCAGCTCCTCGCGCAAGTATTTGAGGAACGACAGCATCGGTAGGCCCGATGCACGCATGACGACGCCCAGGATCACGGCGACGAAGGCGACGCAGGTGAGGTAGAACAGGCCGACCAGGCTGCCCAGGTGTTGCAGCGAATCCAGGCCGTATTTGCTGGTGGTGAAGGCGATGGCACCGAAGACACCGATGGGCGCCAGACGCACGATCATGCCCATGATGCGAAAGATCACGTGGCTCAGTTCGTTGATCAACCGTGAGATGCTGCTGGCCGCGTCGCCCACCAGGTTCAAGGCGCTGCCGAACAGCACTGCAAACAGCAGCACCTGCAGGATGTTGTTTTCAGCGAAGGCGCCGATCACCGACGTTGGAATCAGGTTCATCAGGAATTGGGTGGTACTGACCATGTGCTGGCCGCGCTGGGCAATGTCGCCCATGTCGGCGCTGGACAGTTGCTCCAGATGGATATTCGCCCCACTGCCGATGCCGGTGGTAAAGGCAAACACCAGGCCGATGAGCAGGGCGATGGTGGTGAGGACTTCGAAGTAGATAACCGACTTGAGGCCGATGCGCCCGACCTTCTTGAGGTCGCCAGCGCCGGAGATGCCGCTGACCACCACGCAGAACACGATCAGGCCGATGAGCATCTTGATCAGCTTGATAAAGCCGTCGCCGAGGGGTTTGAGCTGGGTTGAGTATTCGGGAAGGGTAAGCCCGCAGACGATGCCGAGCACCAGTCCGAGGACAACTTGAAGGAAGATCGACCGCGAGCACCATTTGAGCATGGGAGAGATTCCTGGTTCGGTGTCCTTTTTCGCCGGCGCTGGGCAGATGGCGTCAGGACTTCATTATTGTGGTCTTACCGGTTTGTCCAGTGCAGGCGCAGTCTAGGCGCGGATTTTACAGTGAGGCAAGCAAAATTATGACGGTTTGGCTTTACCGGTCTTACCAGTTGCGACGAAAGCCTTGTGCTTGAGCCTTTCTCCGGGTCGAAAAAATTTATGATGATCCTGCCAGTCGGCATGGAGCCCTGTAATGTCAATCTGTGGCGAGGGGATAAATCCCCTCGCCACAACGGCTGTATCTCGTTATTAGAGAATGCTCAGAATGAACATCACTTTTGACGGTTCTTCTGTCTCGGCAAGATAGAAATAAGGCGAGCCGCGTAGCCTTAATCCTCCTACATGTTTTTTATGGGCAGTCATGAGCGTGATGGGGGTGTGGCTGGAGGTAATGTTTTTTCGCGTGATGATGTTTTGTTGATGATCGACAAGAGTGAAAAGCGTCGGGTTCCGAGTGTTGGGATCTCTTGCGCCAAGTACTTCGAACCAATGTTTCCCCAATTGTTTGTTGTAGTGTTCGCCCCTGTTTTTCAGGGTCAGGACATACCCGTCGGGGGTATGGCCGAAGTGCAGTCGCAATGGCTCGCTGCGCACGTCCTGCCCTTCAGGGCGCATGCCCAGGAGGTTCGAGTGGTCGTGGGTCTGGGGCTTGCCGGTAAAGAATCCACCGCTGAATGAACTGATGGTTGCCATTGCAGGTTTGCCATGCAGATTTTCCAGCAGGTTGATGTGGGTCTTGAACATGCCGAGAGTTGCATAAAAAGATTGTTCACTGTCCATGTGAATAAGACTCCTGTCTTTAATGACTGTGTTTGGATTGGAAGGGACAGGATCTTATTGATTTATTAAGAAAGTGTGGTTTTTTCTATATTGCAGGAAATTAAATGCTGGCTTGCCTTAGTTGTTTTTTTATGTGTTTGCAGGGCAATAAAAAAGGCCCGCATCTTTCGATGCGGGCCTTTCAAGAGGCACTCTGACGAGCGGATTAAGCGCCGTACACCGGCAGCTTCTTGCAGATTGCCTTGACCTTCTCACGCACGGCGTCGATCACCGCTTCGTTGTTCAGGTCAGCCAGGATGTCGCAGATCCAGCCAGCCAGCTCCTTGCACTCGGCTTCCTTGAAGCCACGAGTGGTCACGGCCGGGGTGCCGAAGCGCAGGCCCGAAGTGACGAACGGCGAGCGTGGGTCGTTTGGCACCGAGTTCTTGTTCACGGTGATGAATGCCTTGCCCAGCGCGGCGTCGGCGTCTTTGCCGGAGATGTCCTGCTTGATCAGCGACAGCAGGAACAGGTGGTTCTCGGTACCGCCGGAGACTACGTCGAAGCCGCGGTCGATGAACACGCCGGCCATGGCCTTGGCATTCTTCACCACTTGTTGCTGGTAAGCCTTGAACTCAGGCTGCAAGGCTTCCTTGAAGCAGATCGCCTTGGCGGCAATCACGTGCTCCAGTGGGCCACCCTGGGCACCCGGGAAAACAGCGGCGTTCAGTTTCTTCTCGATGTCGGCGTTGGCGCGAGCCAGGATCAGGCCGCCACGTGGACCGCGCAGGGTCTTGTGGGTGGTGGTGGTGACGACGTCGGCGAATGGCACCGGGTTCGGGTAGACGCCAGCGGCAACCAGGCCGGCCACGTGGGCCATGTCCACGAACAGGTAGGCGCCGACCTTGTCGGCGATGGCACGGAAACGTGCGAAGTCCAGCACTTGCGAGTAGGCGGAGAACCCGGCCACGATCATTTTCGGCTTGTGCTCGACCGCCAGGCGCTCGACTTCGTCGTAGTCGATCAGGCCGTTGCCGTCGATGCCGTACTGGATGGCGTTGTACAGCTTGCCCGAGGACGAAACGCTGGCGCCGTGGGTCAGGTGACCGCCGTGGGCCAGGCTCATGCCCAGGATGGTGTCACCGGCCGACAGCAGCGCCAGGTAAACGGCGGCGTTGGCCTGGGAACCGGCGTGGGGCTGGACGTTGGCGTAATCGGCGCCGAACAGCTCCTTGGCGCGATCGATGGCCAGTTGCTCGACCACGTCGACATACTCGCAGCCACCGTAGTAGCGCTTGCCCGGGTAGCCTTCGGCGTACTTGTTGGTCAATACCGAGCCTTGAGCTTCCATCACCGCGGGGCTGGTGTAGTTTTCCGAAGCGATCAGCTCAATGTGTTCTTCCTGGCGCTGGGCTTCTTGCTCCATGGCGGCAAAGAGATCGGCGTCGTACTTGGCAATGGTCAAATCACGGCTGAACATGGCGGTCCTCAAGGATCGGGGGGCAGAAAAGGGAGGCATTCTACCCCAACCGGTTTTGGAAGGCATATGAAAGGACGTCATGTCGCGGACGAATGGGGTTCATCCATGAGGGATGTTGCCTGTGCGGGCCTCATCGCGGGCAAGCCTTGCTCCCACAGAAGCGGACTGTCTCCAAGGGTTGGATTTGTGTCCAACTTCTTGGGGACAGTCCAGAAGTCTGAGTTCCCCTGTGGGAGCAAGGCTTGCCCGCGAGGGGCCGGCCCAGAGGGTGCAAGGCCTCAGTCAAGCATGAACAGCGCATCATTGCTGAACTGCGCTTCGAACCGGTTGGCCGGCATCGGGCGGCCGAACAGGTAGCCCTGGACTTCGTCGCAGCCGTGTTCGCGCAGGAAGTCCAGTTGCTCATGAGTCTCGACACCCTCGGCGATCACCGCCAGGTTGAGGCTGTGGGCCATGGCGATGATCGCGCGGGCGATCTGCGCGTCCTGCTCGCCGGACGGCAGGCCGTCGACGAAGGTGCGGTCGATCTTCAGCACGTCGATGGGGAATTGCTTGAGGTAGTTGAGCGACGAATAGCCGGTGCCGAAGTCATCCACCGCGATGCTCAGGCCGAGGTTCTTCAGGCCGGCGAGGATCTGCATCGCCTCGCTGACTTCGCGCATCAGGATGCTTTCGGTCAGTTCCAGTTCCAGGCAGGCCGGTGGCAGGCCGGTGCTGCGCAGAATGTTGGCGATGCGTGTCCCGAGCTGACCGTCGGAGAACTGCCGGGCCGAAATGTTGACCGAGACTTTCGGCACCCTGACCTTGGCCTGGTGCCAGGCCCTCAGTTGCCGGCAGGCCTCGTCGATGACCCAGTCACCGACATCCACCACCAAGCCGAGTTCTTCGAGCACCGGGATGAAGTCCCCTGGCGGCACCAATCCGCGTCGCGGATGACGCCAGCGCAGCAGGGCCTCTGCGCCAGTCAAACGTTTGCCATCGCCGCTGAATTGCGGCTGGTAATACAAGATGAATTCGTTCTGCTCCAAGGCGTGGCGCAGGTCGCTCTCCAGTTCCAGTCGCTCCAGGGCGCTGGCGTTCATATCCGCCTGGTAGAACTGGAAGTTGTTCTTGCCGCGTTCCTTGGCGTGGTACATGGCCGTGTCGGCGTTCTTCATCAACTGGCTCAGTTCGTTGCCGTCCTGGGGGCTCAGGGCGATGCCGATACTGGCGGTGACGAAGAACTCCCGCCCTTCGAGCACGAATGGCCGCACCAGGCTGGCGAGGATCTGCTCGGCCACGGCAATGGCCCGGTTCAGCGCCATGTCGCGGCTGGCGCGCGGTTGCAGGAGCAAGGTGAACTCGTCGCCGCCCATGCGCGCCACGGTGTCGTCGTCGGCGACGCAGCCCAGCAGTCGGGCGGCCATTTCCTTGAGCATCCGGTCGCCCGCGGCATGGCCCAGGGAGTCGTTGATCGGCTTGAAGCGGTCCAGGTCGAGGAACATCAGCACCACCCAGGTCTTCTGCCGATCGGCCGATTGCAACGCGGTGTGCAGGCGATCCTGGAACAGCGTGCGGTTGGGCAGGTGGGTCAGGGCGTCGTAGTAGGCCAGGCGATGAATGCGTTGCTCGCTGGCCTTGCGTTCGCTGATGTCGCTGAAAAAACATACATAGCTGGCCAGGTCACCTTCGTCGTCGAGCACCGC
The DNA here is from genome assembly GCF_025336485.1 of Pseudomonas citri. Lineage (GTDB taxonomy): Bacteria > Pseudomonadota > Gammaproteobacteria > Pseudomonadales > Pseudomonadaceae > Aquipseudomonas > Aquipseudomonas citri. The sequence continues at coordinate 8,497 of NZ_JAODAB010000035.1, forward strand.
CGTGATGCCGACCCACGCCGGGTAATGCTCGCCATTGCGGCGCTTGAGCCAGACTTCGCCTTCCCAGGTGCTGTGCTGTTGCAATTGCTTGAGCACATAGCGCAGGTGGGCTTCCTGCTGGTCGTCCACGGTCAGCATGTTGGGCAACTGGTCCAGCACTTGCGAGACGGCGTAACCACTGACGCGGCTGAAGGCCTCGTTGGCCTGCACGATGTAGCCGGCCGGGTCGGTGATCAGGATCGCCGAAGTCGAGTGTTCGAATACCGTGGCGGCCATGCGCAGGTCTTTCTCGGCGCGTCGCTGCTGGCTGATGTCGCGGCCCACACCCAATACGCCCTCGAAAGCACCCCATTCGTCCCACACCAGCACCAGCCGCAATTCAATAGGGATCTTGCGTCCATCGGCACGCAGGCAGTCGAACAGGAACAGCTGGGTCTGCATCTGGCTGCGCAGCTCGGCCAGTTGTTCGGGCATGTCGAGGGCCCTGCTGACCCGGTCGAACAGGTTGTAGATACCGCTCAGTTGTTGTGGGTTGGCGATGATCGATTGCCAGCCGTTCTGGAAGATCCAGTCAGCGTTGTAGCCCAGCACGGCTTGCACCGATGGGCTGACGTAATTGAAGGCAAGCTTGTTGTCGGTGGAGAAAATCACATCACTGATGCTTTCGGCGAGCATCCGGTAGCGTTGCTCGCTGTCGCGCAGCGACTCGCTGGCCTCGATTTGTTCGGTGACGTCCTTGGCCACGCCAATGATTCGCGTCACTTGATCGTAGCGGTCGCGGGCCAGCGCCTGCTCACGGATATCGAAGCGTCGCCACTTGCCATTGCGATGGCGAAAGCGCAGTTGGCATTGCAGCAGTTGTGTATACCCGCCGCGTCGTTGTTCCTGGCGCAGGTGGTGGTAATGGTCGGCGTCTTCGCTGTGCAATAGGATTTCCCAGAAGTATTCGCCCATCTGGTGCAGTTCGGTGCGGTCGTAGCCCAGGGTCTGGCCCAGGTGATGGTTGCTGAAGATCATCCGCTGGCTGATGACGTCCTGCACGTAGAGATGGTCCGGCACGGTGCGCACGACATCGGACCAGAACCCCTCGCGTTCGAGCAACGACAGCTCGATCAACTTGCGACTGGTGATGTCGCTGATGCTCAGGATGACCGCGTTGTAGTCCTGTTGTTTTTCCGGCAGGCGCAATACCAGCCACAGGTGTTGATCGCGGCCATGGGTGTCCTGGAGCTTGATTTCCAGTTCCAGCTGTTTGTGCTGGTCGAGCAGTGCCTCGAGCAGCTTCGAGCCCACCGGGTGGTTGTCCTGCGCACCCTTGCCGACCAGCAGTTCCCAGGCCTGTTCGCGGGACTCGACGTTGAGCAGTTTCAACGCCATCTGGTTGACTTCGGTGACGTGGATTTCCTGGCGCAGTTGCTCGAGCTGATGCGGAGTCTGCATCCAGGTGCGCAATTGATCGCCATTGTGCAGGCCGGCCCGTCCGAAAAAGCCCTTGAGCCCCGACAGATCGAGCACGCACAAGGCCACGCCAGTGCCTTCGAAAATATCCTGGTAGCGACGACGGCCTTCATGCAGTTGGCGCTGGCGCCGGCGCATGCTCAACAGCGCGATCACCGGCAGCAAGGAAAGCGCCAGGCCCAGCAAGCATTTGCCGATGAAGGCCGGTAGCAACTGCTCGATCACCTGGCTGCTATCGAACAGCCCGCGCAATTGCCAATCGCTGCTGCTCAAGGGCACGGTCAGTACGGTGTTGTCCAGGTCTTGCTGGGATACGCGGGCAGGGCGGGTGGGGGGAGGGGCTTCGTCGCGGCTGATGATCTGTTGGTTGAGATGATTTTCCACCAGCCACAACGGGCGCAGGCCCGCGTCGGCCTGTTTGGTCAGCGTGGCGAAAAAGTTCGGGGTCAGGCGCAGGGCCCAGTAGCCACGGTTGCTGCCGCTGGCCTGGTGCAGGAGCAAGTGCACCACCGAGCCGTCGTCGGCGTTGCTGAAATAGTGCGCCTGGGCATGGCTGCGTCGCACCAGTTCGCCCAGGTAGTTGGCATCCTGGCTGGCGGTGTCGCTGTCGCTCAGGACCTGGCCGGAAGGGCTCAGCAGCGCCAGGCTGCGAAGCTCGGGCAGCGATTGCTGAAGTTTGTGCACCAGGGCCTGCTGTTCGTCGGCTGTTTGCGGTTGTTCGACGATCGGTAGCAGATTGAGGGCGACCTGGGCGTTCAGGGCCATGTTCAGGCTGATTTGTTCGGCCAGGTCGGCGCTGTAGTCGATGGTGTACTGGCGTTGCTGCTGTTGGGTTTCGCGCAGTTGGTCGAGCAATTGCCAGAAGAGCAGCCCGAGCAACAACAGCACCAGCATCGCCAGTGCGCCCTTCAATGACCCGCGCAGGGGCGAGCCAGCCACCGCAGTCGGTGCACGAGGGGACAAGGGCGGCATGACGTTGGACAAGCTGTGATCCTGCGGTTTGCTGGATTGGCGCGACGTGCACTATAAGCTGACGCCCGAAGGGCGGCTAGCATGCCTTGACTTGTGGCGAAGTGCCAGCCCTCGGCGGCTGGACCTTGACGGACGGTTGAGGTAGCTTTGCCGGTCAAACTGAGCGCGCAAGCTCCGGATCCCCAGGCTTTTCCTGCCCGCAGGCGTTGATGACCATCGAGCGCCGGCGCTGCGCATGGCCTGGCTCGTTTTTTTCACCTGTCACTGACGCTAGGTTCACCATGGCTCAATACGTCTTCACCATGCATCGGCTGAGCAAAGTTGTTCCGCCGAAGCGGGAAATCCTGAAAAACATTTCATTGTCGTTCTTCCCCGGCGCCAAGATCGGCGTGCTGGGCCTCAACGGTTCGGGTAAATCCACGTTGCTGAAAATCATGGCCGGCGTCGACAACGAATTCGACGGCGAAGCCCGTCCGATGCCCGACCTGAACATCGGCTACCTGCCCCAGGAACCCCAGCTGGATCCGACCAAGACCGTGCGCGAAGTGGTCGAGGAAGCGGTCAGTGTGATCAAGGATGCCCAGGCCCGCCTGGACGAAGTCTATGCCGCCTACGCCGATCCGGACGCCGACTTCGACAAGCTGGCCGCCGAGCAGGCCAAGCTCGAAGCCATCCTGCAAGCCAGCGACGGCCACAACCTGGAGCGCCAACTGGAAGTCGCCGCCGATGCGCTGCGCCTGCCGGCCTGGGAAGCGAAGGTCGAACACCTGTCCGGCGGTGAAAAACGCCGGGTGGCCCTGTGCCGTCTGCTGCTGTCCGCCCCGGACATGCTGCTGCTCGACGAACCGACCAACCACCTGGACGCCGATTCGGTCGCCTGGCTCGAACACTTCCTGCACGACTTCCCGGGCACCGTGGTGGCGATCACCCACGACCGGTACTTCCTCGACAACGTGGCCGGCTGGATCCTGGAACTGGACCGCGGCGCCGGCATTCCGTACGAGGGCAACTATTCGGGCTGGCTGGAAGCCAAGTCCGAGCGCCTGGCCCAGGAATCCAAGCAGCAGTCGGCCCATGAAAAAGCCATGAAGGAAGAACTGGAGTGGGTGCGCAAAGGCGCCAAGGCCCGCCAGTCCAAATCCAAGGCCCGCTTGCAGCGCTTCGAGGAAATGCAATCCCAGGAATTCCAGAAGCGCAGCGAAACCAATGAGATCTACATCCCGGCCGGTCCGCGCCTGGGCGACAAGGTCATCGAATTCAAGAACGTCACCAAGGGCTATGGCGACCGCGTGCTGATCGACAACCTGTCGTTCTCCATGCCCAAGGGCGCCATCGTCGGCGTGATTGGTGGTAACGGCGCCGGTAAATCCACGCTGTTCCGCATGCTGATGGGCAAGGAAACCCCGGATTCGGGCAGCATCGAAGTCGGTGAAACCGTGCAACTGGCCTGCGTCGACCAGAGCCGCGAGGACCTGGACGGCAGCAAGACCGTGTTCCAGCAGATCTCCGACGGTTCCGACCAGATCCGCATCGGCAACTATGAAATCCCGTCGCGTACCTACGTGGGGCGTTTCAACTTCAAGGGTGGTGACCAGCAGAAATTCGTCAAGGACCTGTCCGGTGGTGAGCGCGGTCGCTTGCACCTGGCCCTGACCCTGAAAGAGGGCGGCAACGTCCTGCTGCTCGACGAACCGTCCAACGACCTCGACGTCGAAACCCTGCGTTCCCTGGAAGAAGCCCTGCTGGACTTCCCGGGCGCCGCCATTGTGATCTCCCACGATCGGTGGTTCCTCGACCGCGTGGCGACCCACATCCTGGCGTACGAAGACGATTCGCAAGCGGTGTTCTTCGAAGGCAACTACACCGAGTACGAAGCCGATCGCAAGAAACGCCTCGGCGAAGCCGCTGCCCAGCCGCACCGCGTACGGCACAAGAAACTGGCCTGATCCGGTTGGTTGCATGAAAAAACGGAGCCTGCCAAGGCTCCGTCTTTTTTATGGGTCCAAATCCCCTGAGGGCGCTAGCCTGCGCGTTCCCTCAGTTATTGAGCTGCGTCGGCGCCGCGAATTCGAGCGAGAGGATGTTGGCAAGCGTCGGGTCCATCTCGTACAGCAGCGCATAACCCACGCCCGTTATTCCCGTCAGCAGACTGACATCGGGAACCCGGTCGCTATCCAGGGACGGTCCCTCGAAAAACTGCCGGGTGGCTTCATCGAGTGCTTGCCTGACTCTGTCGAGGCCTTCGCGGTTGCCTGAATCCCGATACCCGTCATACAGGCAGAGCAGATTGCCGAAATCGCCATGGCACAGGTTATAGCCATCACCAAACCCGTGCTGCCAGAGATTGTTCTCGCATTGCCGTATGTCCTTGAGCACTGTCTGCCGGGTCGCTTCGTCCAGGGCAGTTCCCATGGATTTCATCAACTGTCGCCGGGCGATGAGGATGCCGGCGTCTCCGTGGCACCATTTGGACATATGCTCCGCAGGCCCCAGGTTTCTCAGGTCCAGCCAGAACCCCTCCCGACTCAGGCGGTTCTCGCCCTCGAGCATCTGGAGGGCCAAGGGGATCAGCGCCACATCGCCCGTCGCGTCATAGGCTTTGCACAATGCATGGATGACGCCGGAGAGACCGTGGGACAGGCCCGTCAAAATGACAGAGCGGTCGTCGCGCCGTAGAAGCTGGCCTTCTTCGATCAGTACTTGGTCCTTCAGGTAGTCGACCATGCGACGAATGGCCGGCAGCACGGCCGCTTGCCCCGACAATCCATGGATGTTGGCCAGCAGCGTTACCGCACCGCAACAGCCGCCCAGGAAGTCGAAATCGTAGTCTTCAGGCGGGATCTCGATCAGTTGGGTCAGCAGGCTGGCGATTTTCTCATCGTGCTTCGGATTGCCCGTTATCTGGCGACGATTGATGAGCAGATAGAGATAGGAGCCCAGCCCGTGATAAGCACTGACGGTCAGGTCGGTTCGGAAGTAGCCAAAGTGCTGCTCCATCGAGTCCAGGACCCGATCTGTGCGCGACAGCCAGTGTGGCATGCCGCTCACCTTGAACAGGCTCAGGTAAAACAGGCCAATCCCGGCGAGACCGGAATACAACCCGTGATCCATGGGGCGAGGGTATTTCCTACGGGTGGTAGGGTGCGTATGGAAAGACAACCAGCGTCTGTCTTTTGCCGCGCCAATGACCGCCAGTTCCTCAAGGCGCGAGGCAATGCTCAGGATTGCGTCGAGGCGGTTTGTCCGAAGTGGAATTTCCTGCTTCGGCGGGCCTCCATTCGACTTGGGAAACAAACAGAGTTCGAGCAATGTGAGTTGTAGAGCCCTGTCTGCCTGGGACAGGTTGGCGATTTTCCGCAGGCAGCCTTTTATGGGGGGCTCTACGTGGGGCATTTCGATGGGTTCATCTTGTGCGCTCGTCAGGCAGTTGGACCTGAGGGGCAAGCTGAAGCAGGGAATGCTGGATCTCTGCAGGTCGGCTATTTCGTAACGGGGAATGGCCGCCGCCAGATGCGAGCCCTTGGCATCTTTCCACAGGGTGGCGAGCAGAAGTTCTCGATCCGGCATGTTTTGCATAAACCGTGGATGACGGCTCAGCCCGATAAAGTCAACGTACCGCTGGGAGTTCTTGAACAATAGACGTGTTGAAAGTAGGTCTGCGGCTTGTTCAAGCATCTGCGCAATCACGTGCTGATGTTTAATCAATTCGCCATAGGCATATTCAAAACCATGGAGAAGTTCTGTTTTATACGCTTCCAGTCCCTGGCGTTCGCCCTGTAGCAGCGGCAAATGTTTTTGCATCAGGTGGTGTTCGAAGTTGGTTTTGCGCAAATGGTAAAAACCATTCTCGAAAATCAATGCGTGGCGGGTGGAAATGAACAGTGCTTGTCGGGTCAGTCCGCTCTGGTCGTTATGGGCATCTTGTGAATAAGGCAAAAAGCCGCTGGAACATACCGACTGCTGAATGATTTTAAAGGTATTGAATAATGCGCAGTCGCCAGGCAGTTCGAGCAGCGGATCATTGGTGGCGGTGGTAAACAGGCACTCGAGATCGATCATCACGGGGTCGCTGGCGCAGGCGATAATATTCTCGTAGTGGAAGTCGATGCCATTCAAGGCATGAATGACCGCCATTTGTGCGCCCATCTTCTGATAGAACAGTTGGACATCCGCTTCGCTGTCGCAAGGCCGGTTGTCGATCTGTTCTACCCAACTGTGTCGCCCGCGACTGAGGATTATTGGCGCGTAGACAGAAAAACAACCCGCTCCCGTTTGTGCTTGCAAATACTGGAGAAGCTGATTGAAAAAAATCGCCTCCCGACTTGCCCTCGGTTTGTAGATCAATGAGGTCGTGCCGATCTGCACGTGGCAGACCGTTTCGCCACGACCATGGGGGTCTCCCAGGCCGAGCTCGATGGCGTCGATGGTCCGGGACGAGATCGAAAACGCCGTCTTCAGCGCTTCAATATCGTCGGCGAAGTCGAGAATGACCGCATAAAGATAGTCGAGGGTGTCTTCCAGCAACTCCAGCAACAGTGTCGCCAACACCGGATAGGATTCGAAAAATGTGAGCAATGGCAACGTGCGCAGGTGTTCGTTGAAACGGCTCAAATCGATGTCGTCGCCCGCGGCAATTCGCGTGTTCAGGTGATGGACCAGGCTTTGTTCCGACGTGCGTCCGACCCGGGCCAAGAGGTAGCGCTCGAGGCTTGCCAGCAGGGTGGTTTCATCAATGTGCTGCGAGGCTTTGCAATAGCGCCTGTCCGCTTTGAATGTGTCGATGAAAAAAAGAAAAAAACGGTAGCCAAACCAATAGAAATTGCCGTTGCCGCCCCCAGCCTTTCCCGTGTCGACGTCAATGCGGTCAAGGCGGGTGAGTTTTTCCTGCAAGGCCATCAGGGCCGTTTCGCCGTCGATGGGCAGGCGATGGTTGCCGATGGGTTCCTTGGCGTACGCCGCCAGTTGCTGGCTGTCCAACCCGAAGTGATTGAGCAAGGCCTGGTCATCGGCATGCAGGCGGCTCAGATTGTTTTCGAAAAGGGCGATGTCGCCGTCGGAAGAGAATCGGTACTGACCTCGCTGATTCAACTTCAAAGCATTAACAAGCATGCCGTGGCTCCTGACATGAATAGAGCAGGCATTGCCTGCTCTATGTTGTTACATGGTGGCCGGTCCTGACGATCGGTCGAGGGACTGATTAACAGCCGAGCGACGAGCAGCCGATATTGGTGCATGTTCCAAAGGTGTTGCATTCGATCGTTGTTACAAATATTTCTCCCATGTTGTTGACGGGAGTCTGATAAGCATCGAACTCGAGATCGAAGTCGCCGGACATATTCAGGATGTGTTCGCTCATGGTGTTTTCCTCATGATCTTTTAATTTTAATTACAGCGCCCCGTGGGCAAAGGGAGGCCCGTCGCGTCCAACCGCGTAGGCGGTTGGCGAGATGTTGTTATTGGTTGAGGCTACTGCAAGCACCGGCTGGGGTGCGGGGGGCACAGTAGCATGCTTCGGAATTAACGCCAGTCTGCGGTTATAAGCTGATGTTGCAGTTACATATGGCTACAGGCATGTTGTGGAACATGACTTGCTCGTAGTGTTAGAGGCGTTGCTGAACTTGTACGAGTGTTCGATGTGATAAGCGAGTCAGCTAGCAAAGTTATCGCAGATCGATTGCAAGCACTTCAATGGCGAGGTCGCCCACCGGTCGTTTCCAGGTCACTTCATCCCCGACCTTCGCCCCCAGCAACGCTCGTCCCAGTGGCGAGCCCCAGTTGACCAGGCCATTGGCGGCATCGGCCTGGTCCTCTCCGACCAATTGAACTTGTTGCTGGTGATCCTGTTCATCGACAAACGTCACCCAGTGCCCGATGCGCACCTGATCGGTCGCCGTCGGCGCTACCACCTGGGCACTTTGCAGGCGCTGGTTGAAATAGCGAAGGTCTCGCTCGATGTCCGCGATTCGTTGTTTGTCCGCCTGCTCGGCTCTTTGTGACTGTTGGCCATGCAAGGCTTGCAGCTCGGCGACCCGGGTCTGCAACTGGACGAGCCCGGCGGGGGTGACGTAGTTAGGCTGGGTGCTGACCTGGCGTTCGACTGGCTGGTCGGCCTGGGCCGCGGCGTTGTCTTCGTTGACGAAGGCTCGACTCATGGTGTGCTCCTCTGTTGGAGTTTGGGCCATGGTCGCAGGCTTTTGGTTTCGACGAATGTCTGTCAGCGACTCATTGCGAGCGATAAGCCCGGGCGGCGTCCCGCTCCTTCTCTTGCTGCCAGGCACGTTCGCGCTCGTCCCAATGCCGTTCGCGGTAGGCGTCCCGCTCCTCGCTTTCGCGCATGGCCTGGCACTGGCGGAAACCGTCGCTCCAACCTTCGGCGTAACGGGGATCCTTGAGGTAACGCGGCACGTCTTTGCGGAACTGGCCGGTGATCACGCCGGCCGCCTGCCGGCCACTGCTGCAACCGTCATCGAAACCGTCGGCGAATGCTGGCGGATAACCACGGGCGATCAAGTCCTCGTGGGTCGTTTCGCAACCACCCAGCACCATCAATGCAGCCAATACCAGTACCGCGCGCCTCATTTTTTGCCTTTCCGTAGGATCCACCTATAGGACAAGTCTAGAAGTGGATTCGTCAGGAAGGCGTGAAAGCCTCGTAATTTATCCGTTCGCGTCTGTGTTCAGTAGTGATACCACTTCATTTCCAGCATCACTTCGTTCTCTGGCGCGGCCAGGTGGCTGAACGCCCGCTGGGCGCTCAGGCGCAGGCCGAGATTGCGGGACAATTCCCACTGCTGGTTCAGGCTCAGGCTACGACGTATTTCTCCGTTGACGAAGTAATCGCCCTTGGCTTCCAGGCTCAGGTTGCCCAGCGGGTTCTTCCACAGCACGCCGCTGTTGAAACCGGCGGCCGGGGCGATGAATTGGGCGAAGTCGTTGTTGTGCTCGACCCGCACGGTGCCCAGGGCAAAGCCCAGCACATCGTCGCCCAGCGCCCAGGTGCCGCCGGCACCGCCGTTGACGTGGCTGACCAGGGTTTCGTCGTCGTGCTTGCCCGGCACCCGCTCCAGGCCGCCGGTGACCTGCCAGGACAGCGGTTGCAGCAGTTCGTTGCGTGGGGTGAGGGAGCGAATGGTCGCCAGGTCCAGTCGCTGCAACTGCCAGTCGTTGCCTTCGTACTGGCGCAGCTTCAATTGCAGGATTTCAATCTGTGCCCCCAGCGGGAAGCTTTCGGCGTTGTCGTTGAGATCGTGATAGGCCATGCGCAAACCGTACTCGCCGAACGCCCGGTCGCCCCGGCTGCCAAGACCGGCTTGCCAGGTGCGTGATTCATGGCCGTCTTCGGGCAATCCCGGTGGTGGGATATCGAGCTCCGGTGCAGGGTTCTGGTTGATCGCCCGCAACAACTCGAAACTGCGTTGGGCGCGCTGTGGATCGCGCTCCTGGCCATTGGCGCGGTAGCGCTCCAGGCGATAGGCCGCGTCGATGATCAACGCCTGGCGTTCGCGTGCCAGTGCCTTGAAGGCGGGGGCTTGCAGCTGTTGTTGATCGGCACTGACTTGCAGCACCCATTGCTGTTCGTCGTCCGTGAGGGGCTTGGCACGGCTGAGCAGTTCGCGTTCGCGGGACGGTCGGTATTCGATGCTCTCCACCAACCCGGCTTCTTTCACAGCCTTGACGGTGTCGGTGGGGATCGCCGTCAGTGGGAACTGGTCGGTCAGGCGCAGGCTGGGACGGGCCACCTGTAGCAGTTCGAGCAGGCGGTAGGAGCAGTTTTCGTCGAAGAAGAAGTAGTCGAACTGGATCTGCTTCAGCTCCCAGACGTGTTCAACCATGCGCTCGGTTTCCGCCTGGCTCAGGTTGAGGCGGTATTCCCACAGGTCGCGGTTCTCCAGGCTGCGGTATTCGGCGAGCTTCTGCTGGTACGGCACCAGCGCGAACAGACCGGGATAGCCGCCCATCAGGCCTTTCCAGGCATAGAGGATGCTGTTGTCGGAGCCTTCGATGTAGGCGCCGAAATTGATCGCGTAGCTGAGCAGCGCGGTCTTGTCGCGTTGTACGTCGGCCTGGTCGATGCGCAGCAAGGTGTGGCCGAACATCGATGACGGACTGTTCAGGTAGGCGGCGGGGAAAATCATCACCGCGCTGTGGGGCGACACGTCCTTGAACCATTGGGTGAAATCGCTGCAATTGACCGCCGGCAGATCCGTCAGGTTGAGCTGCGCCTTCAACCAGCGTGTGCGCGCCGGGTACACGCACTGGGCATGTTGCTGGCCGGCCTCGGCCGGGCCGTACAAGGCGCGCAGCGTGGCCGTCAGTTCTCGGTCGGGATGGGTATTGCCGTCGGGCGCGAGGAAGAATTTCTTGTCGCTGATGTAGCTGCGCCAGCCACCGAGCTTGGCGGTTTCATAGTGGCCCAGGGAAATCCAGAAGCGATCATTGGCCAGTTGCTGCAAACGTTGAGGGTCGACATAGGACGCGGCGGACAGCGGGGCGCACACACAGAGCGCCAGCCAGGCAAGGCGTTTGAGCATAATCGGCTACTTGGAAAATCGAAAATAAAGACCGAAGGGGCCCCAAAAAGAAAACCCGCTCCCCGAGAGGAGCGAGTGTTGTCGAGCTTAAGCTGGAGTGGCGTACTTGGCCAGGCGTGGGTCGTTCTTCAGTACGGCCAGGGTGTTGGCATGCACGTCTTCGGCGGTCACGTCCGCCTTGCTGAAGATCTGCTGGAAGTGCTCGTGGGTCACGGCGGAGAAATGCGCACGGTCTTCTGGCGCCACACCCAGTACCACGGCGTAGGTGGTCAGCGCTTCGCCCTGACCCTTGGCCATGTCTTCGGACAGCTCGTTCATCATGCCATTCATGGCCAGCCAGGACTTGCCGCCATAGGTCAGCGCCGCGTTGGTCGAGCAGCCGTTGGTGCCGGAGGTCATGCCGAAGGTGGCGTTGCCGGAGGTGCCGTTGGTGGTGGATGCGAGGAAGTGAGCCGGGGTGCCACGCTGGCCTTCGAACAGCATGTTGCCCCAGCCGCAGTCCGGACCGCCTGGCGCCTGAGCCATGGCGTTGATGGATACAGCGGTGAAGAGAGTACCGAGAAGAATCCGTTTCATAGCTATGTTCTCTTTATGTGCATACCAATGGACAGGGTCTGGCCCGTGGCCTGGACGGCCAGATGCCAGTGGGCCGGTTATTCATCCAGCCGCGCAATTTGGAGTTTAGGCACGATCTGCCGGTTCCGTTGCATTTTGCTAAAACTACCCGGCCAGCCACAGCTATGCTCTGGCCCGAGGCGCTCCTTGCCAGCCAGGTAGGGGAGCGCCAGAATGCCGTTATCTGCCCCGCCTGATGTAAGGAAGCCCGATGCCTGATCCTGTTGCTGCCAGCTTGCGTCTAGCGCCTGAAGCGCTGACCCGTCCGTTTTCCGCTGAACAGTTCAGCTTCTCTACCACCAATGATCTGGAGCCCTTCCGCGGTGTGCTTGGCCAGGAACGTGCGGTCGAAGCATTGCAATTCGGCGTGGCGATGCCACGTCCCGGCTATAACGTGTTTGTCATGGGTGAGCCCGGCACCGGCCGGTTTTCGTTCGTCAAGCGTTACCTCAAGGCCGAAGGCAAGCGCCTGCAGACCCCGGCGGACTGGGTCTACGTCAACAATTTCGATGAACCCCGCGAACCCCGCGCTCTGGAACTGCCGTCCGGCACCGCCGGAGCGTTCATCGCCGACATCAATGGCCTGATCGACAACCTGTTGGCAACTTTTCCGGCGGTGTTCGAGCACCCGTCCTACCAGCAGAAGAAAAGCGCCATCGACCGCGCCTTCAACCAGCGCTACGACCGTGCCCTCGATGTGATCGAACGTCTGGCGCTGGAGAAGGACGTCGCGTTGTACCGCGACAGCAGCAACATCGCCTTCACCCCGATGAGCGACGGCAAGGCCCTGGATGAGGCGGAATTCGCCCAGTTGCCGGAAGCCGAGCGCGAGCGCTTCCATGACGACATCGCGGCCCTGGAGGAGCGCCTGAACGAAGAACTCGCCAGCCTGCCGCAGTGGAAGCGCGAATCCAGCAATCAATTGCGCCAGCTCAACGAAGAAACCATCACCCTGGCCCTGCAACCCTTGCTGGCGCCGTTGTCGGAAAAATATGCGGAAAACGCGGCGGTCTGCGGTTATTTGCAAGCGATGCAGGTCAACCTGCTCAGGACCGTGGTCGAGCAGTTGGTGGACGACAGCAAGACCGACGCTGTCGCTCGCAAGCTGCTGGAGGAGCAATACGCCCCGAGCCTGGTGGTCGGGCATCCCACCAGCGGTGGGGCGCCGGTGGTGTTCGAGCCGCACCCGACCTACGACAACCTGTTCGGTCGTATCGAATACAGCACCGACCAGGGCGCGCTCTATACCACCTACCGGCAGTTGCGTCCCGGCGCGCTGCACCGGGCCAACGGCGGTTTCCTCATCCTGGAAGCGGAAAAAATGCTCGGCGAGCCGTTCGTATGGGATGCGCTCAAGCGTGCCCTGCAATCGCGCAAGCTGAAAATGGAATCGCCGCTGGGCGAGCTGGGCCGCCTGGCCACCGTGACCCTGACACCGCAGCACATTCCGTTGCAGGTCAAGGTCGTGATCATCGGTGCCCGCCAGCTCTACTACACCCTGCAAGACCTGGATCCGGACTTCCAGGAAATGTTCCGCGTGCTGGTGGATTTCGACGAAGACATCCCGATGGGCGACGAAAGCCTGGAACAGTTCGCCCAGTTGCTCAAGACCCGCACCTCGGAGGAGGGCATGGCGCCGCTGACGGCCGATGCGGTCGCGCGCGTGGCGACTTACAGCGCACGGCTGGCCGAACACCAGGGGCGTTTGTCGGCGCGTATCGGCGACTTGTTCCAATTGGTCAGCGAGGCGGACTTCATCCGCCAACTGGCCGGTGACGAGATGACCGACGCCGGCCATATCGAGCGTGCTCTCAAGGCCAAGGCGACGCGCACCGGGCGGGTCTCGGCGCGGATCCTCGACGACATGCTCGCGGGGATCATCCTGATCGATACCGCCGGCGCGGCCGTGGGCAAGTGCAACGGGTTGACGGTGCTGGAGGTCGGCGACTCGGCGTTTGGCGTGCCGGCGCGGATTTCCGCCACGGTGTACCCGGGTGGCAGCGGCATCGTCGACATCGAGCGGGAGGTCAACCTTGGCCAGCCGATCCACTCCAAGGGCGTGATGATCCTCACCGGCTACCTGGGCAGTCGTTATGCCCAGGAATTCCCGCTGGCGATTTCGGCGAGTATCGCCCTGGAGCAATCCTACGGTTACGTGGACGGCGACAGCGCATCGCTGGGTGAGGCCTGCACGTTGATTTCGGCCTTGTCGAGGACGCCGTTGAAGCAGTGCTTTGCCATCACCGGCTCGATCAACCAGTTCGGTGAAGTGCAGGCAGTGGGTGGGGTCAACGAGAAGATCGAAGGTTTCTTCCGCCTCTGCGAAGCCCGCGGGCTGACAGGCGAGCAGGGGGCGATCATTCCCCAGGCCAACGTCGCCACCCTGATGCTCGATGAAAAAGTGCTGGCCGCCGTACGGGCCGGGCAATTCCATGTCTATGCCGTGCGCCAGGCCGACGAAGCACTGAGCCTGTTGGTGGGCGAGCCCGCCGGCGAGCCGGACGAGAACGGTGAGTTCCCCGAAGGCAGCGTCAATGCCCGCGTGGTGGAGCGGCTGCGAGTGATCGCGGAGATGATCAGCGAAGACGAGATCAAGGAGGCGGAAGCCGAGCAGGCGCAGCAGGCATTGGTGGAAACCAAGCCGGCTTGATGCTTTCCTGATTCCGGCGGAGTTCAGTGCGAACGAACCTGTGGGAGCAAACTTTGCTCCCACAGGCACCCGAAGTATCTTGGATTGGTTGCAAGGGATGCCACCGTTTTGGCGTCAATATTCACACTATGACCATTCGGCGTATTCTGGTCTCGAAAACCCTTGCGCCAAGAACTTTTCTTCTATCCTGAGTTCAAGGATAACGAGAGCCATCATCGGATCGAAACAGCCTCATTTCCGGGGCTGAATACCGGATCTACCCGAGGGGCGCCGCCATGTCGCGCAACCTTTGCCTCACTCGCCAATGCCTGGGCCTTGTCACCCGTATCGAATGCGCTATCCGCCCCCTGGCGGGAGATACCGGAATGTGGACCTTGCTCTTCGCCGCCGGAATGGCCGGCGAACAACCCTCCGCCATCAAGGCCCAAGGACCGTTTGCCGGCCCCAATGCCGCCGAGTCCATTCTCGACACCATCGTTCAGAGCCTGACCTTGCACGGTTATGAGCTGGCCAATGATCCGCAGATCTGGTGCCTGCACATGCAGGCGCAATTGCGCGAGATCAATGGCGGTCGCTGTCGCAACGTCGGCGGTTTCGAGTTTCGCCCGCTGCATTGAAGGCCATCACGGCCCCGGGCGACTCACTGTAAGATCTTGACACAAGGGCAGGGGCCAAGGATCGGCCCGGCGTTTGTGGGGCAAGTCGTGGCTGATATACTCGCCGCGATTTTTCAGCCCTGGTATGAGATTCAATGGAACGCTTTATCGAAAATGCAATGTACGCCTCTCGTTGGCTGCTGGCGCCGATCTACTTCGGGCTGTCGTTGGGCTTGCTGGCCCTGGCGCTGAAGTTCTTCCAGGAAGTCTTCCACGTCATCCCGAACGTGTTCTCCATGGCCGAGTCCGACCTGATCCTGGTGTTGCTCTCGCTGATCGACATGGCGCTGGTGGGCGGCCTGCTGGTGATGGTGATGATTTCCGGCTACGAGAACTTCGTCTCGCAACTGGACATCGGCGAGGAGAAGGAAAAGCTCAACTGGCTGGGGACCATGGACTCTTCCTCACTGAAGATGAAAGTCGCCGCCTCGATCGTGGCCATTTCCTCCATCCACCTGCTGCGCATTTTCATGGATGCCAAGAATGTCGATCCCGAGCACCTGATGTGGTACGTGATCATTCACATGACCTTTGTAGTCTCGGCGTTCGCCATGGGCTACCTGGACAAACTGACCAAGCACTGAAGCCTGTACAGCGTGTCGGCGCGGCGCCCGTCTGTTGCAAGGCAGACGGGCGTCGTCGTTTTTGGCGTGGGGGGATGTCGATGCTCGTCATCGACCATGGCATCTGTGCTAGTCTGCTGGCCCTTTTTGGTTCCGGGCGCTCCGGAAGGCGCTGTGTCATGCACGGCCCTTTTCGAGCCGTCCGCACAGCGGAGCAACAGCATGTCCGAAGTTAACCTGTCCACCGACGAAACCCGCGTCAGCTACGGCATTGGCCGTCAGTTGGGCGACCAGCTGCGCGACAACCCGCCACCGGGCGTGAGCCTGAACGCGATCCTGGCCGGCCTGACCGACGCATTCGCCGGCAAGCCGAGCCGCGTGGGTCAGGACGAGATGTCCGCCAGCTTCAAGGTCATTCGCGAAATCATGCAAGCCGAGGCGGCTGCCAAGGCTGAAGCCGCTGCTGGCGAAGGTCGTGCGTTCCTGGCCGAAAACGCCAAGCGTGAAGGCATCACCACCCTGGCATCGGGCCTGCAATTCGAAGTGCTGACCCAGGGCGAAGGCGCCAAGCCGACCCGTGAGGACCAGGTGCGCACCCACTACCACGGCACCTTGATCGACGGCACCGTGTTCGACAGCTCCTACGACCGTGGCCAACCGGCTGAATTCCCGGTGGGCGGCGTGATCCCAGGCTGGACCGAAGCCCTGCAACTGATGAATGCCGGCAGCAAATGGCGCCTGTATGTGCCGAGCGAACTGGCCTACGGCGCTCAAGGCGTTGGCAGCATTCCGCCGCACAGCGTGCTGGTGTTCGACGTCGAGCTGTTGGACGTTCTGTAAGGCATCAACGTTTCAAACAGGCTTTTGTGGGAGCGAGCAGGCTCGTTCCCACAGGGTTTGTCTAGGTTCATCCATGGAACCTGTCAGTGAATTCGCCACTGGGGCGCAATGCCCGGGCGTAACAGAACAGGAACAGATTGCGCACCAGCTCCTTGAGCACCAAGGGCTCGCTGGAGTTCAGGCTGTTGAAGTCCAGGTCTCCCTGGTCCTGTAACTCGTTCAAGGCTTGCTCCTCAAGCACTGCACAGACTTCCCCGGTTTCCCGATGCAGGATCCTGAGGTAGGGATGTGGGCGGTCCAGCCAGGCATCGATCAAATAAGTCATGGTTCTCATCTCCTTGATGGGTTCAATGAGAATAATTCCTATTCGCTAAATAGCAAGTCTCTATTGGTGTTCCGATTGTTTTTCTGACGACGGGAGATGGCTGCTCAGGTGGCGGGCGTTGGGTTCGTGGGGGAGAGAGGGCGCAGGGAGAGGGGCACCACCCCGCACATGGGGTGCGGGGTGGAATGCAGTGAGATCAGACTTTTCTGACGAACTCGGATTTGAGTTTCATCGGGCCGATACCGTCGATCTTGCAATCGATGTCATGGTCGCCATCGCACAAGCGGATGTTCTTGACCTTGGTGCCGACCTTGACCACCAGCGACGTGCCCTTGACCTTGAGGTCCTTGATCACAGTGATGGTGTCACCGTCCTGCAGGACGTTGCCCACGGAATCTTTTTTTACGGTGTCGTCGGACGCCACTTCAGCTTCGCCGCTGGCGGACCATTCGTGGGCACACTCCGGGCAGACCAGCTGGGTGCCGTCTTCGTAAGTGTATTCGGAATTGCATTTCGGGCAGGGAGGCAGCGTGCTCACTAAGGTTCCTTGGGTATCAGGAGGACAAAAGGGCGCACATTATATAAGGTTTTGTGGCTGAAGTGGGGGGGGGCGCAGTCTTGTGGCAAGGAAGCGAGCTTCCTTGCCACATAAAGCCTATGTATCAGTGGGTACGAGCCACCGCAAACTCGCTCAGTTCCACCAGTGCATCGCGATATTCGCTGGCCGGCAGGGCGTCCAGGCATTTGATCGCGCGGGCGACGTAGTCCCGGGCCAGTTGCGCGGTGTATTCCAGCGAGCCGGAGGCTTCGACCGCTGCACGGATGCTTTCCAGGTCTTCGATCCCGCCTTTCTGGATCGCCTGGCGCACCAGTGCTGCCTGTTCCGGTGTGCCTTCGCGCATGGTGTAGATCAGTGGCAGAGTCGGCTTGCCTTCGGCCAGGTCATCACCGACGTTCTTGCCCAGGGTGTCGGCGTCGCCCTTGTAGTCCAGCAGGTCGTCCACCAGTTGGAAGGCCACGCCCAGGTGATCGCCGAAGGTGCGCAGCGCTTCGCTCTGTTCGGCGCTGGCGCCGGCCAGGGCGGCGGCACTGTGGGTCGAGGCCTCGAAGAGCATCGCGGTCTTGCCGCGGATGACCTCCATGTAGGTTTCTTCCGTGGTGCTGGCGTCGCGTACCTTGGACAACTGCAGCACTTCGCCTTCGGCGATGATGCGGGTGGCCTGGGAGAGGATCTTCATCACCGGCATCGAACCCAGCTCGACCATCATCTCGAACGAGCGCGAATACAGGAAGTCGCCCACCAGCACGCTTGGGGCGTTGCCCCACATGGCGTTGGCGGTCGAGCGGCCACGGCGCATGCCGGACATGTCGACCACGTCGTCATGCAGCAGGGTCGCGGTGTGCAGGAATTCGATGGTGGCGGCGAGCAGGCGCATGTCATCGCCTTCGCGACCCAGGGCCTTGCCACACAAGAGCACCAATAGCGGGCGCAGGCGCTTGCCGCCAGCAGAGGTGATGTAATCGCCGATTTTCGATACCAGAGGCACTCGGGAAGTCAGCTGCTTCTTGATGATACCGTCGACGGCACTAAAATCGTCCGCCACCGCGCGGTAGAAAGCTTGGGGTTGCATCAGCGACAGGTGCTCCAGAAGGGTTGCGCGGCATGCTAGGACCCACGTCCGCGGGTGTCAAGGCGCGATAGGCGGCTACTTGCAAGGCCTGATCAGCTTGCGTACAATCGCGCACCCTGAACTTCCTGGGCAGCACCTGCCTTACGCAATTGCATCCGGGCCTTCCAGCCCATGCAGCCATGCCAGCCAATACCTCTTTTTATAAAGCGCTGGGTGAGCAGGATTATCGGAGAAATACCATGTCGTATGCAGTAATCGTTACTGGTGGCAAGCAATACAAGGTCGCCCCAGGTGAATACCTGAAGATCGAAAAACTGGAAATCGCTACCGGCGAATCCGTCACTTTTGATCGCGTTCTGTTGGTCGCCAATGGCGATGACGTGAATATCGGCGCTCCAGTCGTTGCTGGCGCTACCGTTGTGGCTGAAGTGATCTCCCAAGGTCGTCACGATAAAGTCCGCATCATCAAGTTCCGTCGTCGTAAGCACCACATGAAGCGTATGGGCCACCGCCAGTGGTACACCGAGATCAAAATCACCGGTATTCAGGCTTAATTCCAGCCTAATTCCTCACTAGGAGAATTGAACTCATGGCACACAAAAAAGCTGGTGGTAGTACCCGTAACGGTCGCGACTCAGAAGCCAAACGCCTTGGCGTGAAGATGTATGGCGGCCAGGTCATCAAGGCCGGTAACATCATCGTGCGTCAGCGCGGCACCCAATTCCACGCTGGCTACGGCGTTGGCATGGGCAAGGATCACACCCTCTTCGCTAAAATCGAAGGCGTGATCAAGTTCGAAGTAAAAGGCGCCTTCGGTCGTCGTTATGTAAGCGTTATCGCAGCTTAATTGCGAGACCGCTGGAAAAGCCCTGTCTTGCGACGGGGCTTTTTCGTTTGTGGGGTGAGTCTCTTGCAAAACTGTTTGTATGGGCTGTCTGCGCTGCGGTAAGGGCGTTCATCGGGTCGCTGCGCTCATTTTTGCAAGAGTCTTATATTTTGTTTTTTCGGCTCGTCCGTATGGCGAGAGGCGCGTGTCATGAAGTTTGTTGATGAAGTATCGATTCGAGTAAAGGCCGGCGATGGCGGCAATGGCTGCATGAGCTTTCGTCGGGAAAAATTCATTGAAAATGGTGGTCCGAACGGCGGCGACGGTGGCGACGGCGGCTCGATCTTCATGATGGCCGACGAAAACCTCAACACCCTGGTGGACTACCGCTATACCCGGCACTTCGATGCCGAGCGTGGCTCCAACGGCGGCAGCACCGACTGCACCGGCAAGAAAGGTGAGGACCTGGTCCTGCGGGTGCCGGTGGGTACCACGGTGATTGACTCTGCCACTCAAGAAGTCATCGGTGACCTGACCAAGCCGGGCCAGCGTCTGCTGGTGGCTCATGGCGGCTGGCATGGCCTGGGCAACACCCGTTTCAAATCCAGTACCAACCGCGCGCCGCGCCAGACCACCCCAGGCAAGCCAGGTGAGCAGCGTGACCTGAAGCTGGAAATGAAAGTGTTGGCTGATGTGGGTCTGCTGGGCCTGCCGAATGCGGGTAAGAGTACGTTCATTCGTTCGGTGTCGGCGGCCAAGCCGAAAGTCGCCGATTATCCGTTCACCACCCTGGTGCCGAACCTGGGCGTGGTCAGCGTCGATCGCTGGAAGAGCTTCGTGATCGCGGACATCCCGGGGTTGATCGAAGGGGCCTCCGACGGTGCCGGCCTGGGGATTCGTTTCCTCAAGCATTTGGCACGTACCCGTTTGTTGCTGCACCTCGTGGACATGGCGCCGCTGGATGACAGCAGTGCCGCCGATGCCGCCGAGGTCATCGTCGCCGAACTGGCCAAGTTCAGCCCGGCCCTGGCCGAGCGTGATCGCTGGCTGGTGCTGAACAAGTGCGACCAGATACTTGAAGAAGAGCATGAAGAGCGGGTCAAGGAAATCGTCGATCGCCTGGAGTGGGAAGGTCCGGTCTACGTGATCTCGGCCATTGCCAAAGAAGGCACCGAGCGCTTGAGCCACGACATCATGCGTTACCTGGAAGATCGCGCCGATCGCCTGGCCAATGACCCGGCTTACAAGGAAGAGCTGGCTGAGCTCGATCAGCGCATCGAAGACGAAGCCCGTGCACGGTTGCAGGCGCTGGACGACCAGCGTGCCCTGCGTCGCAGTGGCGTGAAGTCGGTCCATGACATCGGTGACGATGATTGGGATGAAGAGGATGTGGACGACGAGGATGGTCCGGAAATCATCTACGTTCGCGACTGATCCGATGCTGCTCGGCCGGAGCCTCTGCCTGTGTGAGTGATCTGTGGGGGCAAAGCTTGCTCCCACAAGTATTCTTGGCTGGTGGGTGGCGGGCAGGTTCAAGTGTTTCGGCGCGGTGTTATCATCGCAGCCAGCCGGTTTCCAAGGCGCCGCTCATACGAGCGGCGTTTTGGTATCTGTAAAACGCAAATACGAATAATCCCATGGGCGGCGCTGGGTCGCGCCGTTCGCTGGCAAAGGTTGAAGATGATGCGGAGCAAGGTGACGGGTGCGCGGCGCTGGGTCGTGAAGATCGGCAGCGCACTGCTGACGGCGGATGGCAAGGGCCTGGATCGCCAGGCGATGGCAGTGTGGGTCGAGCAGATGGTGGCCTTGCATGAGGCTGGCGTCGAGCTGGTGCTGGTCTCTTCGGGGGCTGTGGCTGCCGGCATGAGCCGTTTGGGCTGGACGTCGCGACCCAGCGCGATGCACGAGTTGCAGGCCGCCGCCGCCATCGGCCAGATGGGCCTGGTGCAGGCCTGGGAGTCGAGCTTTGCCGAACTCGGTCGCCATACGGCGCAGGTCCTGCTGACCCATGATGACCTGTCCGACCGCAAGCGCTACCTCAATGCCCGCAGTACCTTGCGAGCGCTGGTGGAGCTGAAAGTCATCCCGGTGATCAACGAGAACGACACCGTGGTTACCGACGAAATCCGTTTCGGCGACAACGACACCCTGGCGGCGTTGGTGGCGAACCTGGTAGAGGCGGACCTGTTGGTGATTCTCACGGATCGCGATGGCATGTTCGACGCTGATCCGCGCAACAATCCCGATGCCAAATTGATCTACGAGGCTCGCGCCGACGATCCGGCGCTGGATGCGGTGGCCGGTGGCACGGGCGGTGCGCTGGGGCGTGGCGGTATGCAGACCAAGCTGCGGGCGGCGCGTCTGGCGGCGCGTTCCGGTGCTCATACCATTATCGTCGGTGGGCGCCTGGAGCGTGTGCTCGATCGCCTGAAGGCGGGTGAGCGCATCGGCACGTTGCTTTCGCCAGAGCGCGGCATGCTGGCGGCGCGCAAGCAGTGGCTGGCCGGCCATCTGCAAACCCGTGGCACGCTGGTGTTGGACGCTGGTGCGGTGACGGCGCTGTCCCAGGGCAATAAAAGCCTGTTGCCGGTTGGCGTCAAGCTGGTCCAGGGCAGTTTCCGGCGTGGCGAGATGGTGGTCTGCGTGGCGCCGGACGGTCGCGAGATCGCTCGCGGCCTGGCCAACTACAGTGCGCTGGAAGCGCAGAAAATCATCGGTCAATCGTCGGATGCGATTGTCGGCTTGCTGGGTTACATGGCGGAGCCGGAGCTGGTCCATCGCGATAACCTGATCCTCGTCTAAGGAAAAATCATGGGTTTGGCAAAAGGATTGATTGGCCTGCTGTTGGCGCTGCCGCTGCTGGCCTCGGCGGAAGAAATCGGCCAGGTGTCGACGGTGTTCAAGTTTGTCGGGCCGAACGACCGGATCGTGGTCGAGGCTTTCGATGATCCCAAGGTGGACGGTGTGACTTGCTACCTGTCGCGAGCCAAGACGGGTGGCTTGAAGGGTGGCCTGGGCCTGGCCGAGGATCGCGCCGAGGCGTCCATTGCCTGTCGTCAGGTGGGGCCTATCAGCTTCAAGGGTGAGCTCAAGGATGGCGAAGAGGTGTTTCGCGAACGCACTTCGCTGGTGTTCAAGACCATGCAAGTGGTGCGCTTCCTCGACAAAAAGCGCAATACGCTGGTGTACCTGGTCTACAGCGACCGCGTGATCGAGGGTAGCCCGCAGAATGCGGTGACGGCGATTCCGATCCTGCCGTGGGCGCACGCTCAATAGCTCGCGCAAACTCATTGTGGGAGTGGGTGGGGGCAAGGGATTGTTCCCACATTGTCCTTGCAGTGCCTGCTAAATCCCAGGCAATAAAAAACCGACCCAGGGGTCGGTTTTTTAACGAGCGTGTCGCTTAGGCAGCAGCGGCAACGTTCAGGGCCTTTACGTGGCCATTCAGGCGGCTCTTATGGCGAGCGGCCTTGTTCTTGTGGATGATGCCTTTATCGGCCATGCGGTCGATAACTGGCACAGCCAGAACGTAAGCGGCTTGGGCTTTGACAGCGTCTTTTGCGTCGATGGCCTTGACTACATTCTTGATGTAGGTACGAACCATGGAACGCAGGCTGGCGTTGTGGCTGCGACGCTTCTCAGCCTGTTTTGCACGTTTTTTGGCGGAAGGTGAGTTGGCCACCGTCGAGCTCCTCGAAAGACTTTTTAGGGAATAGCAAACAAAATAGGCCGCGAATCATGCCGATGAGTTTAGGTCTTGTCAAGGGCGGGTGACACGCTCCGCTGAATGGCAGGTACAACGCATCGGATGATTTCTTTCCGGCGTGCGACCTGTAAACTCGCGGGCTTTGGCGCTGAGCTGTTTAGCGGCGCGGAGTATCGCATAAGTGGGCGCGTGTTCGCCTGCTGTTCATCGACAGGCAAGAACTCTTTTCATGAATTTGCTCAAATCGTTGGCCGCTGTCAGCTCTATCACGATGCTTTCGCGCATCCTGGGGTTCGTTCGCGACACGCTGCTCGCGCGTATATTCGGCGCCGGGATGGCCACCGACGCCTTTTTCATTGCCTTCAAATTGCCTAACCTGCTGCGGCGAATCTTCGCCGAAGGGGCCTTTTCCCAGGCCTTCGTGCCGATCCTGGCCGAATACAAGAGCCAGAAAGGGGACGAAGCGACCCGCACATTCATTGCCTATGTCACCGGCTTGCTGACCCTGGTGCTGGCGCTCGTCACGGCCGCCGGCATGCTCGCCGCGCCTTGGGTTATCTGGGCCACGGCGCCGGGCTTCACCGATACCCCGGAGAAATTCCAGCTCACCGCCGACCTGTTGCGGGTGACCTTCCCCTATATATTGCTGATTTCCCTGTCGTCCCTGGCCGGGGCGATCCTCAACACTTGGAACCGTTTTTCGGTGCCGGCCTTCGTGCCGACCCTGCTCAACGTCAGCATGATCGTGTTTGCGGTGTTCCTGACGCCGTATTTCAATCCGCCGGTGATGGCCCTCGGCTGGGCGGTGCTGGTGGGTGGCCTGGCGCAACTGTTGTACCAACTGCCTCACCTGAAAAAGATCGGCATGCTCGTGCTGCCGCGCCTGAATCTTCGCGACAGTGGCGTCTGGCGGGTACTCAAGCAGATGCTGCCGGCAATCCTCGGGGTTTCGGTGAGCCAGATCTCCCTGATCATCAACACCATTTTTGCCTCGTTCCTGGTGGCGGGCTCGGTGTCGTGGATGTACTACGCCGACCGTCTGATGGAGCTGCCCTCCGGCGTGCTGGGCGTGGCCCTCGGCACGA
Source organism: Pseudomonas citri (assembly GCF_025336485.1). Taxonomy (GTDB): domain Bacteria; phylum Pseudomonadota; class Gammaproteobacteria; order Pseudomonadales; family Pseudomonadaceae; genus Aquipseudomonas; species Aquipseudomonas citri. The sequence goes on from NZ_JAODAB010000035.1 coordinate 32,355, forward strand.
TCCTGTTGCCGACCCTGGCCAAGACCTATGCCAACCAGGATCGCCAGGAATATTCGCGCATCCTCGACTGGGGCCTGCGCCTGTGCTTCGTGCTGGTATTACCGTGTGCCCTGGCGCTGGGAATCCTGGCCGAGCCGCTGACCGTCTCGCTGTTCCAGTACGGCCAGTTCAGCGCGTTCGACGCGGCGATGACCCAGCGGGCGCTGATTGCCTATTCGGTGGGGTTGCTCGGAATCATCCTGATCAAGGTGCTGGCGCCGGGTTTCTATGCCCAGCAGAACATTCGCACGCCGGTCAAGATCGCCATTTTCACGCTGGTGGTGACTCAGTTGTTCAACCTGCTGCTGATCGGGCCCCTGGCGCACGCCGGCCTGGCCCTGGCAATCAGTGCTGGCGCGTGTCTCAACGCCGGGCTGCTGTTTTATCAACTGCGCAAGCAGAAGATGTATCAACCGCTGCCGGGTTGGGGCAAATTCGGTTTGAAGCTGCTGGTGGCCGTGGCGGTGATGTCGGCGGTGCTGATGGGCGCGATGCATGTCATGCCGGCGTGGGGCGACGGGCAGATGCTGGGGCGTTTCCTGCGCCTGGGCGTGCTGGTTGTCGCAGGTGTGGTGGCGTACTTCGGCATGTTGCTGCTGATGGGGTTTCGTCTGCGCGACTTCAATCGCAAGGCGTTGCACTGAGGATTTCCTGTCGATAAACCCGGGCCGGGCAGTGGTTTTGTCGGCTCGATCACTTTGGGTTACGGTGTTGCCTGTCGCCGGCCGCCGGGTGTGGTTATAATCGGCCACTTTATGAGCAAGAAGCGCGTTATGCAGCTGGTTCGAGGCCTCCACAACCTGCGTCCCCGGCATCGGGGCTGTGTCGCCACTATTGGCAACTTCGACGGTGTTCACCGTGGCCACCAGGCTATCCTGGCGCGGCTGCGCGAGCGTGCGCTGGAGCTGGGGCTGCCCAGTTGCGTGGTGATCTTCGAGCCGCAGCCTCGCGAATTCTTTGCCCCGGACACCGCGCCGGCGCGTCTGGCCCGGCTGCGGGACAAGCTGCAACTGCTGGCCGCCGAAGGCGTCGACCGGGTCCTGTGCCTGGCCTTCAACCAGCGCCTGAGCCAGCTCAGCGCCGCCGAATTCGTCGAGACCATCCTGGTGGACGGCCTGGACGTGAAGCATCTGGAAGTGGGCGACGATTTCCGCTTCGGCTGCGACCGGGCAGGGGATTTCGATTACCTGCAACAGGCCGGCATCGCCCGGGGCTTTACCGTCGAGGCGGCGCAGACCGTCGAGATGGACGGTTTGCGCGTCAGCAGCACCCAGGTCCGCAATGCGCTGGCAGCTGCCGACTTCGAAATGGCCGAGCGTTTGCTGGGCCGGCCGTACCGGATTGCCGGGCGGATCCTGCACGGGCAGAAACTGGCGCGTCAATTGGGCACGCCAACGGCCAATGTGCAGCTCAAGCGTCGTCGTGTGCCGCTGACCGGGGTGTTCCTGGTGAGTGTCGAGATCGACGGCAAGACCTGGCCCGGTGTCGCCAACATCGGCGTACGGCCCACGGTCCAAGGGGATGGCAAGGCCCACCTCGAAGTACACATTCTGGATTTTGCCGGCGATCTGTATGACCGGCGTTTGACGGTGGTTTTCCACCACAAGCTGCGTGAAGAGCAGCGTTTTGCCTCCCTGGAGGCGCTCAAGACGGCGATCCATGCCGACATCGCCGCCGCCCGTGCCCTTGTCGCAACCAGCGCCAATCGCTAATGAAGAGCCTTAAATGACCGACTATAAAGCCACGCTTAACCTTCCGGACACCGCCTTCCCAATGAAGGCCGGCCTGCCTCAGCGCGAACCGCAGATTCTGCAGCGTTGGGACAGCATTGGCCTGTACGGAAAGTTGCGCGAAATTGGCAAGGATCGTCCGAAGTTCGTCCTGCACGACGGCCCTCCGTACGCCAACGGCACCATCCACATCGGTCACGCGCTGAACAAGATTCTCAAGGACATGATCATCCGCTCCAAGACCCTGTCGGGTTTTGACGCGCCGTATGTCCCGGGCTGGGACTGCCACGGCCTGCCGATCGAGCACAAGGTGGAAGTGACCCACGGCAAGAACCTGGGCGCGGACAAGACCCGCGAACTGTGCCGCGCCTACGCCAGCGAGCAGATCGAAGGGCAGAAGTCCGAATTCATCCGTCTCGGCGTGCTGGGCGACTTCGCCAACCCGTACAAGACCATGGACTTCAAGAACGAAGCCGGTGAAATCCGTGCCCTGGCGAAAATCGTCGAGGGTGGTTTCGTATTCAAGGGCCTCAAGCCGGTGAACTGGTGCTTCGATTGCGGTTCGGCCCTGGCCGAGGCGGAAGTCGAGTACGAGAACAAGAAATCGTCGACCATCGACGTCGCTTTCCCGATCGCCGATGAGGACAAGCTCGCCGCCGCTTTCGGCCTGGGTGCGCTGGCCAAACCGGCCGCGATCGTGATCTGGACCACCACCCCATGGACCATCCCGGCCAACCAGGCGCTGAACGTCCACCCGGAATTCAACTATGCCCTGGTCGATATCGGCGACAAGCTGCTGGTGCTGGCCGAAGAGCTGGTGGAATCCTGCCTGTCGCGCTATGGCGTGGAAGGTTCGGTGCTGGCCACCGCGCCAGGTTCGGCGCTGGAGCTGATCAATTTCCGTCACCCGTTCTATGATCGTCTGTCGCCAGTGTACCTGGCTGACTACGTGGAGTTGGGCGCCGGCACCGGTGTGGTTCACTCCGCGCCGGCCTACGGCGTCGACGACTTCGTGACCTGCAAGAAATACGGCATGGTCAACGACGACATCCTCAATCCGGTGCAGAGCAATGGCGTGTACGCCCCGTCGCTGGAATTCTTTGGCGGCCAGTTCATCTGGAAAGCCAACCCGGCCATCGTCGACAAACTCACCGAAGTCGGCGCGTTGCTGCACACCACCGTCATCGAACACAGCTACATGCACTGCTGGCGCCACAAGACGCCATTGATCTACCGCGCCACCGCGCAGTGGTTCATCGGCATGGACAAGCAGCCGGCCGCGGGTGACACCCTGCGCCGGCGCTCGCTCAAGGCCATCGAGGACACCCAGTTCGTACCCGCATGGGGTCAGGCACGCTTGCACTCGATGATCGCCAACCGTCCGGACTGGTGCATTTCCCGCCAGCGTAACTGGGGCGTGCCGATCCCGTTCTTCCTGAACAAGGAAAGCGGCGAGTTGCACCCGCGCACCGTCGAGCTGATGGAAGCAGTTGCCCAGCGCGTCGAAGCCGAAGGTATCGAAGCCTGGTTCAAGCTGGACGCCGCCGAGCTGTTGGGCGATGAAGCGCCGCTGTACGACAAGATCAGCGATACCCTGGACGTCTGGTTCGATTCCGGCACCACCCACTGGCACGTGCTGCGCGGCTCGCACCCGATGGGCCACGAGAGCGGCCCGCGCGCCGACCTGTACCTGGAAGGCTCGGACCAGCACCGTGGCTGGTTCCACTCCTCGTTGCTGACCGGTTGCGCCATCGACGACCACGCGCCGTACCGCGAGCTGCTGACCCACGGCTTCACCGTCGACGAGTCCGGTCGCAAGATGTCCAAGTCCCTGGGCAACGTGATCGCACCGCAGAAAGTCAACGACACCCTGGGCGCCGACATCATGCGCCTGTGGGTCGCGTCCACCGACTATTCCGGCGAAATGGCGGTGTCCGAGCAGATCCTGCAGCGCAGCGCGGACGCCTACCGGCGCATCCGTAACACCGCACGCTTCCTGCTTTCCAACCTGACCGGCTTCAACCCGGCCACCGACCTGCTGCCGGCCGAGGACATGCTCGCCCTGGACCGTTGGGCCGTGGACCGTACCCTGCTGCTGCAACGCGAGTTGCAAGAGCACTACGGCGAATACCGCTTCTGGAACGTCTACTCCAAGATCCACAACTTCTGCGTGCAGGAGTTGGGCGGTTTCTACCTCGACATCATCAAGGACCGCCAGTACACCACCGGCGCCAACAGCAAGGCGCGTCGCTCGTGCCAGACCGCGCTGTTCCACATCAGCGAGGCGCTGGTGCGCTGGATCGCGCCGATCCTGGCGTTCACCGCCGACGAGCTGTGGCAATACCTGCCGGGCGAGCGCAACGAATCGGTGATGCTCAACACCTGGTACGAAGGCCTGACCGAATTGCCCGAAGGCTTCGAGCTGGACCGCGCGTACTGGGATCGGGTCATGGCGGTCAAGGCTGCGGTCAACAAGGAAATGGAGATCCAGCGCGCGGCCAAGGCCGTTGGTGGCAACCTGCAGGCCGAAGTGACCCTCTACGCCGAAGACGCCCTGGACGCCGACCTGGCCAAGCTGGGCAACGAACTGCGCTTCGTGCTGATCACCTCCACCGCCAGTGTCGCGCCGTTGGCGCAGGCGCCGGCCGATGCAGTGGTCACCGAAGTGGCCGGCCTGAAGCTCAAGGTGGTCAAGTCGAGCTTCGTCAAGTGCGCCCGTTGCTGGCACTGCCGCGAAGACGTCGGCGTGAACCCGGAGCATCCGGAGATCTGCGGCCGTTGCGTCGACAACATCAGCGGCAGTGGCGAGGTTCGTCACTATGCCTAATGCGGCGCCTAATGCAGCGGGCCGTTTCGGGCGGCTGGGCTGGCTCTGGTTGAGCGTGCTGGTACTGGTCATCGACCAGGCCAGCAAGTACTACTTCGAACACACGCTGACCATGTACCAGCAGATCGTCGTCATTCCCGACTACTTCAGCTGGACCCTGGCCTACAACACCGGCGCGGCGTTCAGCTTCCTGGCCGACAGCTCGGGATGGCAGCGCTGGCTGTTCGCCCTGATCGCCATCGTGGTCAGCGGCGTGCTGGTGGTCTGGCTCAAGCGGCTGGGGCGCGACGAAACCTGGCTGGCCGTGGCGTTGACACTGGTCCTGGGCGGCGCGCTGGGTAATCTCTACGATCGCATCGCCCTGGGCCACGTCATCGATTTCATCCTGGTGCATTGGCAGAACCGCTGGTATTTCCCGGCGTTCAACTTTGCTGACAGCGCCATCACCGTGGGCGCCATCATGCTCGCCCTGGATATGTTCAAGAGCAAGAAAACCGGAGAAGCCGTCCATGACTGAGCAGCGTATCGCTCAAAACACTGAAGTGAAGCTTCACTTCGCCCTGCGCCTGGAAAACGGTGACACCGTCGACAGCACTTTCGACAAGGAGCCGGCGGTGTTCAAGGTCGGCGACGGCAACCTGCTGCCAGGTTTCGAGGCGGCGATCTTCGGTTTCAAGGCCGGTGACAAGCGCACCGTGGTCGTTGCTCCGGAAAACGCCTTTGGTCAGCCCAACCCGCAAAATGTGCAGACCATGCCACGCTCCCAGTTCCAGGACATGGAGCTGTCCCATGGCTTGTTGGTGATCTTCAACGACGCGGCCAATACCGAACTGCCGGGCGTAGTGAAAGCCTTTGACGATGCCCAGGTCACCGTGGACTTCAATCACCCACTGGCGGGCAAGACCTTGAACTTCGAAGTGGAAATCCTCGACGTCAAGGCGGTTTAAGGACTGCTGGATCGGCTGTGGGAGCGAGCCTGTGGGAGCAAAGCTTGCTCGCGACGCAAGCGGCGCGGTTTAACTGCAAGACCGGGTCATCGTTCATCGCGAGCAAGCTTTGCTCCCACCGATTCGCTCCCCAAACGAGATATTCATTGTTCTGGCAAGTGATCATTCCTTGCGCAAGACACGAGGCACAGCATGCAAATCAAACTCGCCAACCCCCGTGGCTTCTGCGCCGGTGTGGACCGGGCGATCGAAATCGTCAATCGCGCCCTGGAAGTCTTCGGGCCGCCCATCTATGTGCGCCACGAAGTCGTCCATAACAAGTTCGTCGTCGAGGACCTGCGTAGCCGCGGGGCGATTTTTGTCGAGGAACTGGACCAGGTGCCGGACGACGTCATCGTGATTTTCAGTGCCCACGGGGTTTCCCAGGCCGTGCGCAGCGAAGCGGCCGGCCGTGGCCTGAAGGTGTTCGACGCCACATGCCCGCTGGTGACCAAGGTGCACATCGAAGTGGCCCGCTACAGCCGTGATGGCCGCGAATGCATCCTGATTGGCCACGAGGGCCATCCGGAAGTCGAAGGCACCATGGGTCAATACGACGCCAGCAATGGCGGCGCCATTTACCTGGTCGAGGACGAGGACGACGTGGCCGCCTTGCAGGTGCGTAACCCCGAGAGCCTGGCTTTCGTGACCCAGACGACCCTGTCCATGGACGACACCAGCCGGGTGATCGATGCCCTGCGCTCGCGTTTTCCGGCCATCGGCGGCCCGCGCAAGGACGATATCTGCTACGCCACCCAGAACCGTCAGGACGCGGTCAAGCAACTGGCCAACGAATGCGATGTGGTGCTGGTCGTCGGTAGCCCGAACAGCTCCAACTCCAACCGCTTGCGCGAATTGGCCGAGCGCATGTCCACCCCGGCGTACCTGATCGACGGTGCCGAAGACCTGCAGCGCCATTGGTTCGACGGTGTCGAGCGCATCGGTATCACCGCCGGCGCTTCCGCACCTGAAGTGCTGGTGCGCGGCGTCATCCAGCAGTTGCATACCTGGGGCGCAACCGGTGCCGATGAGTTGGCCGGGCGTGAGGAGAACATCACTTTCTCCATGCCGAAAGAGCTACGCGTTCGTTCTTTGCCCTAGGCTTTTCTCGCACACGGCCTGCTCGGCTACCTCGCTGCGCAGGCTGATGCGCCCGCTAGGTGCCAGCACTACCTGATGGTGGCTGATCGGCCCGTGTCTGGCGCAGATGTGCAGCGTGCCGGCTCGGAAACCTCCGTTGGGCAGTAGCGCCTCCCCCAGGCCGTTGAAACTTACCGAGCGCCTCACCGGCTGATTGCCAACGACCCGGGCATGGCCGCTGCGCTCCATCAGCAAGGTCTTCTGCTTGTCGTCCAGCGTAATCCGCCAGCCCCGGCCCCAGTCGTTGTCGATCCCCCTGATCACCACCGTCCGGTTACGGATGATGGCTTCGCTGCGCGCACTGCGCATCCCGACGGCCAGCGACTGGGCGGCATCCTTGCGCTCGTTGGCTTCGACCAGCTCTTTGTAGCCTGTGGCGGCCCAGGACAGAACAATCGCGGCAATCGCCAGTCCCATGAGCAGTTCGATCAGGCTGAGCCCTTGTTGATGCATGACGTCTCCTCCCTGGAGAGCTTGTTTTGGCGAGGGAGCAAGCTCCCTCGCCACAGGCAGTGGTTTGTTCTAGCGTGTAAAAAGCAGGTATAGCCGACAGCGTCGGAGGACATCGATGGATCTTCGTACAAAAGGTTTCACGCTGATCGAGGTGATGGTGGCCCTTGGAGTGCTGCTGATCCTGATCACCCTGGCCGTCCCTGCGTTTACCGGCGTGGTGCAGAACACCCGGGCGGACACCGAGATCGGTGATTTGCGTCGGGCGCTGAACTTTGCCCGGATGGAAGCGATCGACCGAGGCATCACCACACGAATTCGCCCCACGGCCCAGGGCAGCGCCTGGAGCACGGAGTTGACGGTGTATGACAGCACCGGCTCGTCTCCCAATGTATTGCGGGTTGTTCCAGCGATGGGCAGCGGTGCGACTCTGACGCTAACCTCAGAGGTGACCAACGTTGATTTCAACAGCCTGGGCGGTTTGGCATCACCGAGCACGCCGGTGAGTTTCAGTTATGTACGAGGGGCGCAGAGCAGGACCCTGAGTGTTTGCCTCAATGGAAGAATCGTATTGGGTGGAAGTTGCGGATGAAGGATTGCAGCAGAAAAGCACAGGAGGGCATGACGCTGATCGAGGTGCTGGTGGCGGTGCTGATCCTGGGCGTGGGCTTGCTGGGTGCGGCGATGATCCAGCTCAATGCGCTCAAATACACCGACAGCTCACGCATGACCAGCCAGGCCAGCTTCATTGCCTATGACCTGCTGGACCGCATTCGCGCCAATTCCGCTGCCGACTACACCATTACCCCACCCAGTTCGCCCAACCTCAGCGTGGCGCGGGACCAGGACCTTTACGACTTCAAGACCAACATCATCGCCTTCGGCGGCGCCACGGCCACCGGCGCCGTTGCACTGAACCAGCGGGTCTACACCATTACCATTTCCTGGGATGACACCCGGGCTGCCAACACCACCAACACGGCCGATGCGCGGCGTAGCTTCGTGCTGTCCAGTCGCGTCGCCGTCGATCCGGTGGCAACGCCATGAACAGGCATAGCCGCGGATTCGGCCTCATCGAGTTGATGATCGCGCTGGTGCTCAGCCTGGTTGTCGTGCTGGGCGTCGTGCAGATTTTCATAGCGGCCAAGAACACCTACGTCAGCCAGAATGCAGCGGCGGTGATGCAGGAGGACGCGCGGTTCGCCTTGAGCAAAATGGTCCAGGAGATTCGCATGGTGGGCATGTTCGGTTGCCTGGGGAGCATTACCGACGCTTCCACGGCAGGGGATTTCAATGCCAGCCAGATGACGCCGATCCGTTGGGACAACACCAACCGGAAGCTGATCCTGGTGACTACCGACGTGGGTGCCGGGGGCAGCAAGCCAGACTGGACGGTGGTCTCCGATTGCCGCAACACCGCTACCGCCTACACGGGCGTGCGGGCCCCGGCCACCGGACAGTTGACATTTGCAGTACGGCGGTTGGTCTACAACTTCAGCAACAATCAATTATCGATGGGGGTGGGGGCCGGTGATCCACCCCTGTCAGTACTGGTCGACAACGTCAGGACATTCAGCGTGACCTTCGGCGTGGCCGCCAGTGCGACCGACGTGGCGGCGTCCGCCTACACCAGCAATCCGACCGACCCGGCCATGATCCGCAGCGTGCGCCTGACGCTGACGCTGTTCGATCCAAAGAACAACGTCCGTGAGCAGACCTTCAATGTGGTTGCCGCTTTGCGCAACCGGCTCTTGTGAGGGGGCGATCGATGAATCCGACGCCCATCCAATATCGCCAGCGTGGCATGGCACTGCTGGTCAGCCTGGTCTTCCTGCTGCTTTTGACCCTGATTGGCCTGTCATCGATGCAAAGTGCCACCCTCCAGGAGAAGATGACCAGCAGCGTCATGCTGCGCAACCAGTCCTTCCAGCTGGCCGAGGCGGCGCTGAGGATGGGCGAGAACGCGGTGCAGGCCGAGAATTATTCGTTGCCGGTCTGTAGCGGCACGACCGAATGCGCGCCGCCGGCCGAGTCGGCGACCCTCACGGCGGCCGGGCGCTACGCGTCGGGGGTGACATGGGTGGCGGTCCCTGGCGGGTTCTACGGCGTGCAGAATATCGGCGCGACGCTGACCGCGGTCAACGTACCGGTCAATACGTCGGCGACGCTGTACCGCATCACCGCGGTGGCTGTGGTGGGGAACAACCAGCGCAGCGTGGTGGAGAGCATCTATGCCAAGTATTAAGGTGTTCCAGGCCGCGCGGCAGGCGTTGTGCGGGGCCTTGCTCAGCCTGTACCTGGCGGCCCCGGCCTATGCGTTCACGCCTTCGGATTCGCCGTTGCTCAGTGCGGCCGCCGTCACGCCCAACGTGATGTTGCTGATCGATGATTCGGGGAGCATGAGTAACATTATCTGGGCGGCGGGGTTTGATCCGACGGTCAATTATCCCCAGATATCTATTTGCAGCGCCGATAAGAACTGCAACGACGACATTCCGCTATTAATGAGCAATGGCAATATCTCGCTGTCGAATCTGTTTCGAGGTGGCTGCTCCACTGGCTGGTATGGCTTCTATCGAGGCAACCTTGGTCGAGTCTGCCTGAAGTTGCCTGACCCGGTCGGTAATGAAGGTACCCGCTACACCGCCCAATACCTGTCTTATCTGCTGACTCTGGCCAACGGCTCGAACCGGGACTTCACCACCGGCACGATCCCCAATGACTACCGAATCAACGTGGCCCGGGATGTCTCCACCAACCTGGTGGCCAATAACCGCGCCTTGCGCATAGGTCTCGCCACCTTCAACCCACCCAACAGCAGCAACTCCGGCCCGGGCGGTTACATTGCCCGGGCCGTCAGCGACCTTTCGCCTGTCAGTGGCAGTGTGACCCAGAGCCAGGCCGACAGTAACTACAATGCTCTGATCAATGCCATCAACGCCCTAGGCGCTGTCGCGAATACGCCGCTGGCCGAGAGCTATTACGAAGTCACCCGCTATTTCCGGGGCATGGCGCCGTACTACAACAGCACGCCAAGCACCTATACCAGCCCGATCCAGTACCGTTGCCAGAAGAATTTTGGTGTGGTGATCACTGACGGTCTTCCCACCTATGACCGGACGTTCCCAAGTGACGACCCGCAGGCGCAGGGTCGCTCCCGGCTGCCGAACTGGGACGGCATCAACAATGATGGCGAGGATCTCAGTGGTGATCAGGAAAATGACACGCTGTACCTGGACGACATCGCCAAGTTCGCCTTCGACATCGACATGCGCTCCACCGGGACCGATGCCACGGGCAAGAGCTGGAACACCGTGGACTTTCCCCGGCAGTACCTCATTACCTACACCGTGGGTTTTACCGCCACCAACCAGATGTTGTCCGACGCCGCCCGCTACGGTGCGGGAACGTATTACCAGGCGAGTGACAGCGAGGGCTTGAGTTCGGCCCTGTCGTCGGCCTTGAACGACATCACCTCCAAGGCCGGATCGGGTGGCGGCGGCAGCACCAACAGTGCCACGCTGTCCAGCACTTCCAGTTTCTACCAGAGCACCTATGACCCCAAGGATTGGCGCGGCACTGTCCGGGCGTTCGGCTTCAACTCGGCCGGCGCGGTCAATCCCGCGGCGCTCCAGTGGACCACCGACACCGCCATCGTGCCCAGTGCCACGGCACCGATCTATCAATCCTGGAACACCACGACCAACGCGCCGGTAACCCTGGCCTATGGCAACTTTTCAGCGGCCCAACAAACCAGCCTCAACCAGAACCTGCCCATCGGGATCACCGGCAACGACCTGGTGGAGTGGAGCAAGGGCGTCAACAAGACCGGCCTGAAGGTGCGCACGGCACTGCTGGGGGACATCATCAACTCGCCGCTGGTGCTGGCCTCGCCCAACGACCAGACCGCCTCGGACCTGCTGAACGACACCAGCTACAGCAGCTACCTGGCGACCAAGGCGGCAGGCATGACGGCCAGCCTGGTGGTGAACGCCAACGACGGCTTCTTCAGCGTCATCAACAGCGCCAACGGGACGCGGCGTTACGCCTACATGCCGTCGAGTGTGCTGCCCTCGTTGCGGGAGATCGCCGACGTCAACTACGTCAATGGCACGAGCCATCAGTTCCTGGTGGACGGGCAGGTTGGCGTGTTCGATGTGCAATCGGGCAGCGCCTGGAAAACCGTGGCCCTGGGCGGGACCGGGGCAGGGGGCAAGACCTTCTATGCGGTGCAGCTGTACGATGCGGCGGCGGGCAATACCCTGCGGGCCTTGTGGGAAATCAGCGCGCCAACGGTGGCCAACACGGCAAACAACTTCAACGACCTGGGCTATGCCTATGCCCGACCCGAAGTCGCCCGCCTGGCGGACGGTCGCTGGGCCGCCTTCATCGCCAATGGTTACGGCAGCAACAGCGGCGTAGCGGCGTTGTACGTGGTGGATATCCGCGACGGTTCGCTGATCAGGAAGATCGTCGTCAACAGCAGTGAGACAGGCAACGGCCTGTCGTCGGTCAAGCTGCGGGTGAACTCGCAGAACGTGGTGCAGGCCGCCTACGGTGGCGATTTGAAGGGGCGGATGTGGAAGTTCGACCTCAGTGGTACGTCACCGAACACCTGGGGCCTGGCGTTTGCCGGCCAACCCCTGTTCACCGCTCCCGGTGGGGCGACCCAGCCGATTACCGTGCAACCGCTGCTGGCCGACAATCCCCAGGGTGGCACCCAGGTCTTCTTCGGCACCGGCAAATTCAACGAGACGACGGACAAGCTCACCAAGGATCTGCAAGCGTTCTATTCGATCTGGGACGCCGTCGGCGGCGCGGGGCAAATCACCGTGTCGAGCCTGCAAGCCCAGTCGATCACGGGGGTGTTTTCAGGCAGTACGGGGCAGTTCGTGACCACCAGCCAGACCGACGTGACATACCCTGCGAAAAAAGGCTGGTACCTGCCCCTGGTGTACAACAATGCATTGACCGGGGAGCGGGTGATCAACCCGGCCAACCTGGTGCTCGGGCGCGTGGTCTTCACCACGGCAGCGGTGGACACCACCGACCCGTGTGCCAGCTTCGGTACCGGCAAACTGATCGAAGTGGATGCGTTCAACGGTAAGATGCTCAACTACGCGCTGCTCGACACCAATGGCGACGGTTCGCTCACCAGCGCCGACACGATCTCCGCCGGGGTGGTCTTCACGGGCGGTATCCCGACCTTGAGCGCCGTCGTCAATGCCAACGGGGCCACCAACATGGTGGTCAACGACTCGGGTGGCGGCATCACCAACCTGCTGGGCAAAACCGTCGTCGGCGGCAGCCGCCGCATCATGTGGCGGCAAATACAATGAGAGGCAAGGCATGCGCAGATCCAACCGGGGCTTCACCTTGATCGAAATCATGATCGTGATTGCGATCATCGGTATCGTGATCACCATCGGCTATCCGAGCCTGACCGAATACATGAAGAAGGGGCGACGAGCCGAAATCGCCGGGCTGCTGTCGGAGCAGGCGCAGATTCTCGAACGCTATTACTCGAAGAACAACGTCTACACCAATGCCACCGGGCTGAGCAGCGGTAACGCTTACTACACCATTACCCAGACGCTGGCGGACCAGAGCTTTACCCTGACCGCCGTGCGCAAGAGCGGCTCGTCCATGGCAACGGACAAATGCGGTGATTTCACCCTCAACAATACCGGGGCACGGAGCATGCTCAACGCTGCTGCCGGGCTGACTGCCAAGGATTGCTGGGGCCGCTGAGTTTTTTATCCGGGTGCGTTCTTGCACCCCCTGTCTTATGAGTTGAATCAGAACATGACCAGGCAACAGCAAGTGGTGATTGTCGGCGGCGGAGTCATTGGCCTGCTGACCGCGTTCAATCTCGCGTCCGAAGGGCAGCAAGTGGTGCTGTTGGACCGTTCCGGCGTGGGCTCGGAAGCCTCCTGGGCTGGCGGCGGTATCGTTTCACCGCTGTACCCTTGGCGCTATAGCCCGGCGGTCACTGCACTGGCCCATTGGTCGCAGGATTTTTATCCACAGCTGGGCCAGCGTCTGCTCGCCGCCACCGGGGTCGACCCGCAAGTGTATGTCACCGGCCTGTACTGGCTGGACCTGGACGACCAGGCGCAAGCCCTGGCCTGGGCCGAGCGCGAAGGGCGCCCGATGCAGGCCGTGGACATCTGCGCGGTCCGTGACGCCGTGCCGGCGCTGGGGGCGGGTTATTCCAACGCGATCTACATGCCCGACGTGGCCAACGTGCGCAATCCGCGCCTGGTGAAATCCCTCCGGGCAGCGCTGTTGGCACTGCCCAATGTCACGCTTCATGAACACTGCGAAGTCAGCGGTTTCATTCGCGTGAATGAGCGCGTGGTAGGGGTGACCAGCTCCGCGGGAGATATCCGGGGCGATCAAGTGGTGGTGGCTGCTGGGGCCTGGAGCGGTGAGTTGCTCAAGTCGTTGGGCCTGAACCTGCCGGTCGAACCGGTCAAGGGCCAGATGATCCTGTACAAGTGCGCCACGGATTTCCTGCCGAGCATGGTCCTGGCCAAGGGGCGCTATGCCATTCCACGTCGCGACGGGCACATCCTGGTGGGCAGCACGCTGGAGCGTGACGGCTTCGACAAGACGCCGACCGACACTGCACTGCAAAGCCTGAAGGCGTCGGCCGAGCAACTGATTCCCGCGTTGGCGGATGCCGAAGTGGTGGGCCATTGGGCCGGGCTGCGCCCCGGGTCGCCGGAGGGCATTCCCTACATCGGCGAGGTGCCGGGGTTTGCGGGTCTGTGGCTGAACTGTGGGCACTACCGCAACGGGTTGGTGCTGGCGCCGGCGTCGTGTCAGTTGTTTGCGGATTTGATGTTGGGACGCAAGCCAGTGATCGATCCGGCGCCGTATTCGCCGGTGGGGCGGCTGTAAGTCGCGACTGGCCTGAGCCAGCCCGGCAACCAACCATCTCTTGTACACAGCTTCGCTTTGCTTTTGATTTTGATCTGAAAGCCCCATTAACCACGCTGGCCGAACGCAGGCATTGCGTAGTGGGCATCCCGGCATGGATGCCGGGATAGCCGCGCTGGGCCATGGAGGGCCCTTCGCGGCGGGCCCACGGAGCAA
>NZ_JAODAB010000036.1 GCF_025336485.1 Pseudomonas citri
GATGATGGCCTCCGAAAACAAAACACCCTGCGAAAGCGTAGCCCTCGCAGGGTGTGGGGGTGACCATCTCATTAAACGGCCCCTGCTCTATATAAGAAGCAGGGGCCGTTTCGGTGTGGCGTCAGACCTTGTTACTTGCGATCTTCCAGCTTGGTGATGTCACGCGACTCGTAGCCGGTGTACAACTGGCGTGGGCGACCGATCTTGTACGGGCTGGAGAGCATCTCCTTCCAGTGGGAGATCCAGCCGACGGTCCGCGCCAGGGCGAAGATCACGGTGAACATGCTGGTTGGAATGCCGATCGCCTTGAGGATGATCCCCGAGTAGAAGTCGACGTTCGGGTACAGCGAGCGCTCGATGAAGTAAGGATCGGTCAGGGCGATCTCTTCCAGGCGCATGGCCAGTTCGAGTTGCGGATCGTTCTTGATCCCCAGTTCCTTGAGCACTTCGTCGCAGGTCTGCTTCATGACGGTGGCGCGCGGGTCGCGGTTCTTGTAGACCCGGTGACCGAAGCCCATCAGCTTGAACGGATCGTTCTTGTCCTTGGCCTTGGCAATGAACTTGTCGATGTTCGAGACATCGCCGATTTCATCGAGCATGGTCAGTACCGCTTCGTTGGCACCGCCGTGGGCCGGGCCCCAGAGTGCGGCGATACCGGCGGCGATACAGGCGAACGGGTTGGCACCCGAAGAGCCGGCCAGGCGCACGGTGGACGTGGAGGCGTTCTGCTCGTGGTCGGCGTGGAGGATGAAGATCCGGTCCATGGCCTTGGCGAGCACCGGGCTGATCGGTTTGATCTCGCACGGGGTGTTGAACATCATATGCAGGAAGTTCTCTGCATAGTTCAGGTCGTTGCGTGGGTACATCATGGGCTGGCCCATGGAGTACTTGTAGACCATCGCTGCCAGGGTCGGCATCTTCGCCACCAGGCGGACCGCGGAAATCTCGCGATGCTGGGGGTTATTGATGTCCAGGGAGTCGTGGTAGAACGCCGAGAGGGCGCCGACGACACCGCACATGACGGCCATCGGGTGGGCGTCGCGACGGAAGCCGTTGAAGAAGCTCTTCAGTTGTTCGTGAACCATCGTGTGGTTCTTCACGGTGCTGACGAACCGGGCCTTTTGCTCTGCGGTTGGCAGCTCGCCGTTGAGCAGCAGGTAGCAGGTTTCCAGGTAGTCCGATTTTTCAGCCAGTTGCTCGATCGGGTAGCCGCGGTGCAGCAGGATGCCGTTATCGCCGTCGATATAGGTGATCTTCGACTCGCACGAAGCGGTCGACATGAACCCTGGGTCGAAGGTGAAGCGGCCCGTGGCCGTCAGGCCGCGAACGTCGATTACATCGGGACCAACGGTGCCGGTTAAAATGGGCAGCTCGACGGGGGCTGCGCCCTCGATGATCAACTGCGCTTTTTTGTCAGCCATGTGGCCTCCTATTAATGCTTGAAATCATCAGACAGACCCCCCACGCAGGGCCCGCACCACTATAGTGAGATAAATCCGAAAGTCAATTTGCCTAAAGTCTTGCTCCAGAAGGCTTTAACCGGACTTTTTCCTCGAAATTGCCTGCCATTTACGCCTTTTGTCCCGTATGTGCAATGCGCTATTAGGGGAAGGTGAACGCGTTGTCATTAGTAGCCTAACTGTCTATACTCGGCCACCGACCGCCAGGGGCTTATGGGCCTGCTTTTCTGGGGGTCGTCACTCCCAGGGTGGTGAGTACCTGACCAGTGCGCGCCCCAACAACTTTGCCCTGATTGTTAGGGGCTCTTCAGTGTGAAAAAAAAGCCGTGAAAAGCCAACGACCTGTAAACCTAGACCTAAGGACCATCAAACTCCCAGTCACTGCTTACACGTCCATTCTTCACCGTATTTCCGGTGTCATCCTCTTCGTCAGCCTGGCCATCATGCTTTATGCATTGGACAAGTCGCTCGATTCGGAAGAAGGCTTCGGTCAGGTGAAAGCGTGTCTGACCAGTCCGCTAGCCAAGCTAGTGATTTGGGGCATCCTGTCCGCCTTGCTGTATCACTTGGTCGCCGGTGTGCGCCACTTGATCATGGACATGGGCATCGGTGAGACGCTGGAAGGCGGCAAGCTGGGCTCGAAAATCATTATCGCCGTGTCTGCGGTGCTGATCGTTCTGGCAGGAGTCTGGATATGGTAACCAACGTCACGAACCTCTCGCGTTCGGGCCTCTATGACTGGATGGCGCAGCGTGTGTCTGCGGTCGTTCTCGCGGCTTATTTCATTTTCCTGATCGGATATGTCATAGCAAACCCTGGCCTTGGCTACGCCCAATGGCATGAGCTGTTCGCACACAACGGAATGCGTATCTTCAGTCTGCTGGCGCTTGTCGCACTGGGCGCTCACGCCTGGGTGGGCATGTGGACCATTGCCACCGACTACCTGACGCCGATGGCGTTCGGTAAATCGGCGACTGCCGTACGTTTCCTCTTCCAGGCAGTATGCGGCGTCGCGATGTTCGCCTACTTCGTCTGGGGTGTGCAGATTCTTTGGGGTATCTGATTCATGGCTAACATTCCTACGATTTCTTTCGACGCCATCATCATTGGCGGCGGCGGCGCCGGCATGCGCGCAGCGCTGCAATTGGCACAGGGCGGCCACAAGACTGCGGTGATCACCAAGGTTTTTCCGACCCGTTCGCACACTGTTTCCGCCCAGGGCGGCATCACTTGCGCCATCGCTTCGGCCGACCCGAACGATGACTGGCGCTGGCACATGTACGATACCGTCAAGGGTTCCGACTACATCGGTGACCAGGACGCGATCGAATACATGTGTCAGGAAGGCCCGGCCGCGGTATTCGAGCTGGACCACATGGGCCTGCCGTTCTCGCGTACCGAAACCGGTCGTATCTACCAGCGTCCTTTCGGCGGTCAGTCAAAGGATTACGGCAAAGGCGGGCAGGCTGCCCGTACCTGCGCCGCGTCCGACCGTACCGGTCACGCGCTGCTGCACACTCTTTATCAGGGCAACCTGAAAGCCGGTACCACGTTCCTGAACGAGTACTACGCCGTTGACCTGGTGAAAAACCAGGACGGCGCGTTCGTCGGCGTGATCGCCATCTGCATCGAAACCGGCGAAACCACCTACATCCGTTCGAAAGCCACCGTGCTGGCGACCGGCGGTGCCGGCCGTATCTACGCATCCACCACCAACGCCCTGATCAACACCGGTGACGGCGTCGGCATGGCCCTGCGTGCTGGCGTACCGGTACAAGACATCGAAATGTGGCAGTTCCACCCAACCGGCATCGCCGGCGCCGGTGTACTGGTCACCGAAGGTTGCCGTGGTGAAGGCGGTTACCTGATCAACAAGCACGGCGAGCGTTTCATGGAGCGTTATGCTCCGAACGCCAAGGACCTTGCCGGTCGTGACGTGGTTGCCCGTTCGATGGTTAAAGAGATCATCGCCGGCAACGGTTGCGGTCCGAATGGCGACCACGTGATGCTCAAGCTCGACCACCTGGGCGAGGAAGTGCTGCACAGCCGCCTGCCAGGCATTTGCGAACTGTCCAAGACCTTCGCTCACGTCGATCCAGTGGTTGCGCCGGTTCCAGTCGTTCCAACCTGCCACTACATGATGGGCGGCGTAGCCACCAACATTCATGGCCAAGCCATCACCCAGAACGCCGAAGGCGTGGACGAAATCATCCCTGGCCTGTTCGCAGTGGGTGAAGTGGCTTGCGTATCGGTTCACGGTGCCAACCGCCTGGGCGGCAACTCGCTGCTCGACCTGGTGGTATTCGGTCGCGCTGCCGGCCTGCACTTGGAAAAAGCCCTGAGCGACGGCATCGAATACGACGACGCCACCGACGCCAACATCAATGCGGCCCTGGCGCGCCTGAACGCGCTGAACAACCGTACCGATGGCGAAGACGTGGCCACCCTGCGTCGCGAGCTGCAAAGCTGCATGCAGAACTACTTCGGTGTATTCCGTACCGGCGAATACATGCAGAAGGGCATTGCCCAGTTGGCGCAATTGCGTGAACGAATTGCCAACGTGAAGATCAACGATAAATCGCAGGCGTTCAACACTGCGCGTATCGAAGCGTTGGAGCTGCAAAACCTGCTGGAAGTGGCTGAAGCCACCGCGATCGCGGCCGAAGTGCGTAAAGAGTCCCGTGGTGCCCATGCCCGCGAAGACTACGAAGACCGTGACGACGAAAACTGGCTGTGCCACACCCTGTACTTCCCGGGTGAGAAACGCGTTGCCAAGCGTGCCGTGAACTTCTCGCCGAAGACTGTTCCGACTTTCGAACCTAAAGTCCGGACTTATTAAGGGTGGCCACTATGTTGCAAGTCAGTGTTTATCGTTACAACCCTGATCAGGACGCCGCGCCGTTCATGCAGGATTTCCAGGTCGATACCGGTGGTAAAGACCTGATGGTGCTGGACGTGCTGGCCCTGATCAAGGAACAGGACGAAGGTTTTTCCTATCGTCGCTCGTGCCGTGAGGGCGTTTGCGGCTCCGACGGCATGAACATCAACGGCAAGAACGGCCTGGCGTGCATCACGCCGCTGTCTGCCGTGGTCAAGGGCAACAAGCTGATCGTACGTCCGCTGCCAGGTTTGCCGGTTATCCGTGACCTGGTCGTCGATATGAGCATCTTCTACAAGCAATACGAGAAGGTGAAGCCATTCCTGCAGAACGACACGCCGGCTCCGGCCATCGAACGTCTGCAGTCCCCGGAAGAGCGTGAAAAGCTCGACGGTCTGTACGAGTGCATCCTGTGCG
Organism: Pseudomonas citri; assembly: GCF_025336485.1. Lineage (GTDB taxonomy): Bacteria > Pseudomonadota > Gammaproteobacteria > Pseudomonadales > Pseudomonadaceae > Aquipseudomonas > Aquipseudomonas citri. The sequence goes on from NZ_JAODAB010000036.1 coordinate 4,756, forward strand.
CCTGCTGCTCGACCTCGTGCCCGTCCTTCTGGTGGAACCCGGACAAATTCCTGGGCCCGGCCGCCCTGCTGCAAGCGTACCGCTTCCTGGCAGACAGCCGTGACACCAAGACGTCCGAGCGTCTGGCTGCACTGGATGACCCGTTCAGCGTATTCCGCTGCCGCGGGATCATGAACTGCGTCAACGTCTGCCCGAAAGGCCTGAACCCGACTAAGGCCATCGGTCACGTACGTAACATGCTGCTGCAAAGCGGCGTGTGATTCAGCTGCTGTACCCGTAGGACCGCTGTACCCGTAGAGGCTAAGGCGCGGGCTTCAACCCGCGTCATAGCTATAACCAGAGCAGCCGCCCACAAAGCGGCGGTTCTTTTATCTTGAAGAAATGAGACAAGCAGGGGAATCCGGGCTGGTACCCGGACTATCAGCATGATCCTTAGTGGCTTGTTTTAGTCGCTGCACTCGGACTTCTGCAAGTTGCTCGGTGTTCTTCGCCGGTGGTGCTCCCCTAATCGAGGGTGACCAAGCATGCAAGAAAGCGTGATGCAGCGCATGTGGAACAGTGCCCACCTTTCCGGTGGTAACGCTGCCTATGTGGAAGAGCTCTACGAGCTCTACCTGCACGACCCTAACGCTGTGCCAGAAGAATGGCGCACCTACTTTCAGAAGTTGCCGACCGAAGGCAACTCTGCCACCGATGTTTCGCACTCCACGATTCGCGATCATTTCGTGCTGCTGGCAAAGAACCAGCGCCGCGCCCAACCGGTTTCCGCCGGCAGCGTGAGCACTGAGCATGAGAAGAAGCAAGTTGAAGTGCTGCGATTGATCCAGGCCTACCGTATGCGTGGCCACCAGGCAGCCCAGCTTGACCCGCTGGGACTGTGGCAGCGTCCTGCACCTGCAGACCTGTCGATCAATCATTACGGCTTGACCAATGCCGATCTTGATACGACCTTCCGTGCCGGCGACCTGTTCATCGGCAAAGAGGAAGCGAGCCTACGCGAAATTCACGAAGCGTTGCAGCAGACATATTGCCGCACCATCGGCGCTGAATTCACGCACATCACCGATTCCGAGCAGCGCCAGTGGTTCCAGCAGCGTCTGGAAAGCGTGCGCGGTCGCCCAACGTACTCCGCCGACATCAAGACCCATGTGCTGGAGCGCGTGACGGCTGGTGAAGGCCTGGAGAAATACCTGGGTACCAAATACCCGGGCACCAAGCGTTTCGGCCTGGAAGGCGGCGAAAGCCTGATCCCGATGCTCGACGAGCTGATCCAGCGTTCCGGTTCCTACGGCACCAAGGAAGTGGTCATCGGCATGGCCCACCGTGGCCGCCTGAACGTGCTGGTCAACACCTTCGGCAAGAACCCGCGCGAGCTGTTCGACGAGTTCGAAGGCAAGAAGAAGGTCGAGCTGGGCTCCGGTGACGTGAAGTACCACCAGGGCTTCTCGTCCAACGTGATGACCACCGGCGGTGAAGTCCACCTGGCCATGGCATTCAACCCATCCCACCTGGAAATCGTTTCCCCGGTGGTCGAGGGGTCGGTTCGTGCCCGCCAGGATCGTCGCAACGACCCGACTGGCGAGAAGGTCCTGCCGATCTCCATCCACGGTGACGCGGCGTTCGCCGGCCAGGGCGTGGTCATGGAAACCTTCCAGATGTCGCAGACCCGCGGTTTCAAGACCGGCGGTACCGTGCACATCGTGATCAACAACCAGGTTGGTTTCACCATCAGCAACCCGCTGGACTCGCGTTCCACCGAGTACGCCACCGACGTCGCGAAGATGATCCAGGCGCCGATCCTCCATGTGAATGGCGATGATCCGGAAGCCGTGCTGTTCGTGACCCAACTGGCCATCGACTACCGCATGCAGTTCAAGCGTGACGTGGTGATCGACCTGGTTTGCTACCGTCGTCGTGGCCACAACGAAGCGGACGAGCCAAGCGGCACCCAGCCTCTGATGTATCAGCAGATCACCAAGCAGCGCACCACCCGCGAGCTGTATGCCGATCGCCTGATCCAGGCCGGTGTGCTCGACGCCGAGCGCGTCCAGGCCAAGGTCGACGAGTACCGCAGCGCGCTGGACAACGGTCTGCACGTGGTGAAAAGCCTGGTCAAGGAGCCGAACAAAGAGTTGTTCGTGGACTGGCGTCCATACCTGGGCCACGCCTGGACTGCACGTCACGACACGCGCTTCGACCTCAAGACCTTGCAGGAACTGTCCGCCAAGCTGCTGGAAATCCCGGAAGGCTTCGTGGTTCAGCGTCAGGTTGCGAAGATCTACGAAGACCGTCAGAAGATGCAAGCCGGCGGCCTGCCGATCAACTGGGGCTACGCCGAAACCATGGCGTACGCGACCCTGGCGTTCGAAGGTCACCCGATCCGCATGACCGGCCAGGACATCGGCCGCGGTACGTTCTCGCACCGTCATGCTGTCTTGCACAACCAGAAAGATGCCAGCACCTACATTCCGCTGAAGAACCTGTACGACGGTCAGCCGCTGTTCGATCTGTACGACTCGTTCCTTTCGGAAGAAGCCGTACTGGCGTTCGAATACGGTTACTCGACCACCACGCCAAACGCGCTGGTGATCTGGGAAGCCCAGTTCGGTGACTTCGCCAACGGTGCACAGGTCGTGATCGACCAGTTCATCACCAGTGGCGAGCACAAGTGGGGTCGTCTCTGCGGCCTGACCATGCTGCTGCCGCACGGCTACGAAGGCCAAGGCCCCGAGCACTCCTCGGCACGTCTTGAGCGCTACCTGCAACTGTGCGCCGAGCACAACATCCAGGTGTGCATGCCAACCACACCGGCTCAGATCTACCACTTGTTGCGTCGTCAGGTGATTCGCCCGCTGCGCAAGCCTCTGGTGGTCCTGACGCCGAAGTCGCTGTTGCGCCACAAGCTGGCCATCTCGACGCTCGAAGACCTGGCCGACGGTTCGTTCCATACCGTTATCCCGGAAATCGATGCCCTGGACCCGAAAAAGGTCGAGCGCGTTGTCCTGTGCAGCGGCAAGGTCTATTACGACCTGCTGGAAAAACGTCGTGCCGAAGGCCGTGAAGATATCGCCATCGTGCGTATCGAGCAGCTGTACCCATTCCCTGAGGACGACCTGAAGGAAGTCCTGGCGCCTTACACCAATGCCAAAGCGGCTGTCTGGTGTCAGGAAGAGCCGATGAACCAGGGTGCCTGGTACTGCAGCCAACACCACCTGCGTCGCAGCGTCGGCAACCTCAACAAGTCTCTCGTACTCGAGTACGCGGGCCGCGAGGCTTCTGCTGCACCTGCATGCGGTTACGCATCGATGCACGCCGAGCAGCAGGAACAACTGCTGCAAGACGCGTTTACCGTTTAACGCCTTCGCGCACCTGAAACCGAATTTAAGGAACCAAAGACAATGGCTATCGAGATCAAAGCCCCCACTTTCCCGGAATCGGTTGCCGATGGCACCGTTGCCACCTGGCACAAGCAACCGGGCGACGTCGTCAAGCGTGACGAACTGATCGTCGACATCGAGACCGACAAGGTCGTGCTGGAAGTCCTGGCGACTGCCGACGGCGTGCTGGGCGCTATCGTCAAGAACGAAGGCGACACCGTCCTGTCCGACGAAGTGCTGGGCTCGATCGTTGAAGGTGGCGCCGCTGCCGCCGCTCCGGCTGCCGCTGCTGCTCCAGCCGCTGCCCAGGCTGCTGCCCCTGCTGCCGATGGCGAAGACGACCCAGTCGCCGCGCCTGCCGCTCGCAAGATCGCAGAAGAAAACGGCATCAACATCGCTTCCGTTGCCGGCACCGGCAAGGGCGGTCGCGTGACCAAGGAAGACGTGGTAGCCGCCGTTGCCGCCAAGAAAGCCGCCCCGGCTGCCGCACCTGCCAAGGCTGCCGCCCCGGCCGCTGCCGCGCCGGTGTTCGCCGCTGGTGACCGCGTCGAGAAGCGCGTTCCGATGACCCGCCTGCGTGCCAAGGTTGCCGAGCGCCTGGTCGAAGCCCAGTCGAACATGGCGATGCTGACCACCTTCAACGAAGTCGACATGACCGAAGTCATGGCCCTGCGTTCGAAGTACAAGGATCTGTTCGAGAAGTCCCACAACGGCGTGCGCCTGGGCTTCATGTCGTTCTTCGTCAAGGCTGCCACCGAAGCGCTGAAACGCTTCCCGGCTGTCAACGCGTCGATCGACGGTTCCGACATCGTCTACCACGGCTATGCCGACATCGGTGTCGCGGTTTCCAGCGACCGTGGCCTGGTGGTTCCGGTACTGCGTAACGCCGAGCTGATGAGCCTGGCCGAAATCGAAGGCGGCATCGCCACCTTCGGCAAGAAGGCCCGTGACGGCAAGCTGTCCATCGAAGAAATGACCGGCGGTACGTTCACCATCACCAACGGTGGTACATTCGGTTCGATGATGTCGACTCCGATCGTCAACCCGCCGCAAGCGGCAATCCTGGGCATGCACAACATCATCCAGCGTCCGATGGCCATCAACGGCCAGGTCGTGATCCGCCCGATGATGTACCTGGCACTGTCCTACGATCACCGTCTGATCGATGGCAAAGAAGCTGTAACCTTCCTGGTGACCATCAAGAACCTGCTGGAAGATCCGGCTCGTCTGTTGCTGGATATCTGATAGAAGCAGCCATGAGCTGCAAGTTCCAGGCTGCGTGAAACGGCGGCCTGGCTTGTGGCTTGCGGCTTGAAGCTTTTCGCTAAAGAGGATTTTTTGAATGTCGCAGAAATTTGACGTAGTAGTGATCGGTGCTGGCCCTGGCGGCTACGTGGCTGCCATCAAGGCCGCGCAACTCGGTCTGAGCACTGCCTGCATCGAGAAGTACACCGATGCCGAAGGCAAGCAAGCCCTGGGCGGCACCTGCCTGAACGTAGGCTGCATTCCTTCCAAGGCACTGCTGGACAGCTCCTGGAAATACAAGGAAGCGAAAGAAAGCTTCAACGTCCATGGTATCTCCACCGGCGAAGTCAAGATGGACGTCGCTGCGATGGTTGGCCGCAAGGCTGGCATCGTCAAGAACCTGACTGGCGGCGTTGCCACCCTGTTCAAGGCCAACGGCGTGACTTCGATCCAGGGCCACGGCAAGCTGTTGCTGGGCAAGAAGGTCGAAGTGACCAAGCCAGACGGTTCGGTTGAAGTGATCGAGGCCGAGAACGTCATCCTGGCACCGGGCTCGCGTCCGATCGACATCCCGCCTGCACCGGTTGACCAGAACGTCATCGTCGACTCCACTGGCGCCCTGGAATTCCAGGCTGTGCCTAAGCGCCTGGGTGTGATCGGCGCTGGCGTGATCGGCCTGGAACTGGGTTCGGTCTGGTCGCGCCTGGGTGCACAAGTGACCGTCCTGGAAGCCCTCGACACGTTCCTGATGGCCGCCGACACCGCTGTTTCCAAGGAAGCGCTGAAAACCCTGACCAAGCAGGGCCTGGACATCAAGCTGGGCGCCCGCGTGACCGGCTCCAAGGTCAACGGCGAAGAAGTCGTGGTGAACTACACCGACGCCAATGGCGAGCAAACCATCACTTTCGACAAACTGATCGTCGCGGTTGGCCGTCGTCCGGTGACCACCGACCTGCTGGCTGCTGACAGCGGCGTGGAAATCGACGAGCGCGGTTTCCTCAAAGTTGACGATTACTGCGCCACCACCGTACCGGGCGTCTACGCCATCGGTGACGTGGTTCGTGGCATGATGCTGGCCCACAAGGCTTCGGAGGAGGGCATCATGGTCGTCGAGCGCATCAAGGGCCATAAAGCCCAGATGAACTACGACCTGATCCCATCGGTCATCTACACCCACCCGGAAATCGCATGGGTCGGTAAAACCGAGCAGGCCTTGAAAGCCGAAGGTGTTGAGGTTAACGTCGGCACCTTCCCGTTCGCCGCCAGTGGCCGCGCCATGGCAGCCAACGATACCGGCGGTTTCGTGAAAGTCATTGCCGATGCCAAGACGGATCGCGTACTGGGTGTTCACGTCATCGGCCCAAGCGCTGCCGAGCTGGTACAGCAAGGCGCGATCGGCATGGAATTCGGCACCAGCGCTGAAGACCTGGGCATGATGGTCTTCTCCCATCCGACCCTGTCCGAAGCCTTGCACGAAGCGGCCCTGGCCGTGAACGGCGGCGCCATCCACGTGGCCAACCGCAAGAAGCGTTAATCAATAATAAGAAACCACGGCGGTTCGGCCCGTCGTGAGCCTTGCGCGCAAGACTCACCGCGGAATGTCCGCTGGACGCAGTCTTGCGTAGCTGGACCGGTTCACCGGAAGGCTACGCAAGCAGCAGTCACAGGTGGTGCGGCACTGGAACGGTGCAGCACCGAATGCGCAGTACCTAAACGAAGACGGTAATAAGCATGAATCTTCACGAGTATCAGGGTAAGCAGCTGTTCGCTGAGTACGGCCTGCCAGTATCCACAGGCTACGCGGTAGACACCCCGGAAGCAGCAGCAGAAGCTTGCGACAAAATCGGCGGCAGCGAGTGGGTTGTCAAAGCCCAGGTTCACGCCGGTGGTCGCGGTAAAGCGGGCGGCGTCAAGCTGGTTCGCAGCAAAGAAGACGCCAAGGCCTTCGCACAGCAGTGGCTGGGCAAGCGTCTGGTGACTTACCAGACTGATGCCAACGGTCAGCCAGTCACCAAGATCCTGGTTGAATCGTGCACTGATATCGCTAAAGAGCTGTACCTGGGCGCTGTCGTTGACCGTTCGAGCCGCCGCATCGTGTTCATGGCTTCCACCGAAGGTGGCGTGGACATCGAGAAAATCGCCCACGACACCCCTGAGAAAATCCTCAAGGCCACTATCGATCCACTGGTTGGCGCACAGCCATTCCAGGGTCGTGAGCTGGCATTCCAGCTGGGTCTGGAAGGCAAGCAGGTTGCTCAGTTCGCCAAGATCTTCGTTGGCCTGGCCAAGCTGTTCCAGGATCACGACCTGGCCCTGCTGGAAGTCAACCCGCTGGTGATCAAGGCCGACGGCGACCTGCACTGCCTCGATGCCAAGATCAACATCGACGCCAACGCCATGTACCGTCAGCCTAAGCTGAAGACTTTCCACGATCCGTCGCAAGACGATCCGCGCGAAGCGCACGCTGCCAAGTTCGAACTGAACTACGTAGCCCTGGAAGGTAACATCGGCTGCATGGTCAACGGTGCCGGCCTGGCCATGGGTACCATGGACATCGTCAACCTGCACGGCGGCAAGCCAGCCAACTTCCTCGACGTAGGCGGTGGTGCTACCAAGGAACGCGTAACCGAAGCCTTCAAGATCATCCTGTCCGACACCAACGTCGCCGCAGTACTGGTCAACATCTTCGGCGGCATCGTTCGCTGCGACATGATTGCCGAAGGCATCATCGGCGCCGTGAAAGAAGTCGGCGTGAAAATCCCGGTTGTTGTTCGCCTCGAAGGCAACAACGCTGAGCTGGGCGCTAAAGTACTGGCAGAAAGCGGTTTGAACATCATCGCTGCTACCAGCCTGACCGACGCTGCTCAACAAGTTGTTAAAGCTGCGGAGGGCAAATAATGAGCGTCCTGATCAATAAAGACACCAAGGTTATCTGCCAGGGTATCACCGGTTCGCAGGGTAGCTTCCACACTCAGCAAGCCATCGAGTACGGCACCCAGATGGTGGGCGGCGTGACTCCAGGCAAAGGCGGCACCGAGCACCTGGGCCTGCCAGTGTTCAACACCGTGAAAGACGCTGTAGCCGCCACTGGCGCCACCGCCAGCGTGATCTACGTTCCAGCTCCTTTCTGCAAGGACTCGATCCTGGAAGCTGCTTTCGGCGGCATCAAGCTGATCGTCTGCATCACCGAAGGCATCCCGACCATCGACATGCTGGAAGCCAAGGTCAAGTGCGACGAGCTGGGTATCACCCTGATCGGCCCTAACTGCCCAGGCGTGATCACTCCAGGCGAATGCAAGATCGGCATCATGCCAGGTCACATTCACTTGCCAGGCAAGGTCGGTATCGTTTCCCGTTCCGGCACCCTGACCTACGAAGCTGTGAAGCAGACCACTGACGCCGGTTTCGGTCAGTCGACTTGCGTCGGCATCGGCGGTGACCCGATCCCAGGCTCCAACTTCATCGACATCCTGAAGCTGTTCCAGGAAGACCCGAAGACCGAAGCGATCGTGATGATCGGTGAGATCGGCGGTTCGGCTGAAGAAGAAGCGGCTGCCTTCATCAAGGCAAACGTGACCAAGCCGGTTGTTTCCTACATCGCAGGTGTGACTGCTCCTCCGGGCAAGCGCATGGGCCATGCTGGCGCAATCATCTCTGGCGGCAAAGGCACTGCAGACGAGAAGTTCGCTGCACTGCAAGACGCAGGCGTGAAAACCGTGCGTTCGCTGGCAGACATCGGCAAGGCCCTGGCCGAGCTGACTGGCTGGGAAATGAAGAAGTAAGCTTCGGCTGACTTTTTGTTCCAGCAACAGAGGCCACCTTCGGGTGGCCTCTGTCGTTTTCGGGAGCAGGACCTGTGGCTCCCTCGCCACAGGTTCTGCGCAGGAAAAATAGATACGTAAACGCGACAAGAGGCTGTCGCGCATCGGATAGTTCGCCCCTTAACAGTGCGTTTTTCCCATAAATTCGTTAGGCTGTCCGCGATTTTCTGCGGCTGCTGCCCACAAGGACGCGACGCGCTAACCGGGTCGGTCTTATACGGATCGACAGCATTTCCCTCACCCATAAGGGAAATCCCTCTCTAAATTCCGATTCAGTAGTGTGGTTTCCTTAATGAAAGCGTTGAAAGGCCAGGATGTCCTGGCGCTTGGTTTCATGACTTTTGCCCTGTTCGTCGGGGCTGGCAACATCATCTTCCCTCCTATCGTCGGTTTGCAGTCCGGACCTCATGTCTGGATGGCGGCGCTGGGTTTCCTGATTACCGCGGTCGGGCTGCCGGTCGTCACCGTCGTCGCGCTGGCCAAGGTCGGTGGCGCGATGGACGCCCTGAGCAGCCCCATCGGCAAGCTCGCTGGTGGCGTGTTGGCGGCGGTGTGCTACCTGGCGGTCGGCCCGCTGTTCGCCACCCCACGTACGGCTACCGTCTCCTTCGAAGTCGGCCTGGCGCCGCTGACCGGCGAGAGCCCGCTGGCACTGTTCCTCTACAGCGCGGTGTATTTCCTGGTGGTGTTCTTCATCTCGCTTTACCCAGGCCGCTTGCTGGACACCGTCGGACGTTTCCTCGCCCCGCTGAAGATCATCGCCCTGGCCGTGCTGGGCATCGCCGCGTTTGCCCTGCCGGCCGGTGACATCGGCGTGGCGACCCCCGAGTATGTGGCGGCACCGTTCTCCCAAGGCTTCATCAATGGCTACCTGACCATGGACACCTTGGGCGCCTTGGTGTTTGGCATCGTCATCGTGAACGCGATCCGTTCCCGTGGTGTCGAGTCGCCAGCCTTGATCACCCGCTACGCCATCATCGCCGGACTGATCGCCGGGGTGGGCCTGGCGCTGGTCTATGTCAGTCTGTTCCGCCTCGGTTCGGGCAGCCATGCAGTGGCGGTGGGCGCGACCAACGGCGCGGCGGTGCTGCATGCCTACGTGCAGCACACGTTCGGTAACCTGGGCAGTGGTTTCCTCGCCGTGCTGATTTCCCTCGCGTGCCTGGTAACCGCGGTCGGCCTGACATGCGCCTGCGCGGAGTACTTCAGCCGCATCCTGCCGCTGTCCTACAAGACCTTGGTGGTGATCCTGGCGGCGTTTTCGCTGCTGGTGTCCAACCTGGGCCTGACCAAGCTGATCGCCTTCTCGATTCCGGTCCTGACCGCTATCTATCCGCCGTGCATCGCCCTGGTCGCCTTGAGCTTCTGCAAGGACTTCTGGCACGAGCAGGGGCGCATCGTCGGTCCGGTGATGCTGGTGTCGTTCCTGTTTGGCCTGATCGATGCGCTCAAGGGCGCTGGACTGGCGGACTGGATGCCGGCACAACTGGCCCACCTGCCGCTGAGCGAGCAAGGCCTGGCCTGGCTGGTGCCATCGGTCATGACCCTGGCGGTCGCCGTGGTGTGTGACCGTCTGTTGGGCAAGCGCAGCGAAGCCTTGGCGTAAGCGGTTATCCACAGCCTCACTGGTTATACCGAAATGCCCCGTATCAATTGATACGGGGCATTTTTTTCAGGTGCAGTGTCTTTTTCCATGGACTAACGTCGAAGCAGTGCCTCGAAAGGCTTACACAAAGACCCACAAGGAATTGCATGCCATTCATCCAAGCCAATCTGATCCATCTTCTGGCCGCCGCCTGGTTCATCACCTGCTGGGCGGGCTATACCCGTTATGCCACCTGGAAGGCACGCGACACCGCGTGCCTGGCCAGTGTGATGCACCTGTACCGCGAAGACTGGATGCGCCGCATGTTGCTGCGCGAAAACCGCATCGCCGACGCCAGCGTGATCGGCAACCTGGAGCGCAACGCGTCATTCTTCGCGTCCAGTACGCTGATTATCCTCGCCGGCATCCTGACGGTCCTCGGGGCCTCTGATCGGGCGGTGTCGCTGCTGGCGGACCTGCCGTTGGTGCAGCAGGCCTCCCAGGGCATGGCGGAACTCAAGTTGCTGTGCCTGGCACTGGTGTTTGTCTATGCCTTCTTCACCTTCAGCTGGTGCATGCGCCAATACAATTTCGCGGCGGTGTTGGTGGGGTCGGCGCCGATGATCGGTGAACGTCATGTCTCGGAGCAGGAGCGCAAGGCTTTTGCACTGCGGGCGGCACGGGTTATTTCGATGGCGGCCAACCAGTTCAACTTCGGCCTGCGCTCTTATTATTTCGGCATGACCATGTTGGCCTGGTTTGTCAGCCCGTGGTTATTCATGTTGATGAGTGCCGGTGTGGTGTTTGTGCTCTATCAACGTGAATTTCATTCCGATGTGCTGGATGTCATGGTCTATACGCCAACGGAAGTGCCGATACCGGAAGTTGGCAAGGATGCAACCTGACAGAAACGCCAATCTGTCCAGGCTCCAGGCAAAAGAAAACCCGCACCAGGCGGGTTTTCTTTTGTGGCTAAGGATTGAACGAAAAGTCGCCGAGCGGTGATTAGGCAAGGCGAAAACAGGCGAGGAAGCGCAGTTTACTGATTGTAAATGAGCATTCCGAGCCTGTTTTCAACGCAGCATGATCATCGCGCAGGCACTTTTCGTTCAAAACCTAAAACCGTATCAGTTGGTCTTAGGCGCGGTGGCAGGGGCTTGTTCCTGCGTGGCGGCTTTGTTCGATTCGGCCTGATCTTTGGCGGCTTCGGCGTTTTCTTTCGCCGCGTCGTTCACTTTATCCTGTGCTTTGTTCATGTCTTGCTGAGCTTGCTCAGCATGTTGTTGGGCATCTTGAGCCTTGTCCTCGGATTTCTTGTCGCAGGCGGCGAGGCCGAGGGAGGCGGCCAACATCAAGGCAATAGCTAAAGTCTTACGCATGGGGTGTTTCTCCTTATGGAAGTAACTACTGGCCTTTTGAGCACACCCCCTCAGGTTAAGTTCCTCTTTTGCGACAGATATATAACTTTGCACCACAGCGGAACTTTATGGCGTACGCCTGTTTTCCGGCACCCGTAGAAAAAGGGCATTGATGAAATGGCTGAAGATCCCGTTTTTGAGCGTGCGACACGCTTTTTATCCGCATTGAGGCATTGCCAGGTGCTGGGCTTGAAGTTGCACAGTGCCAGTCGAGACGGACTGACGGTCGTCCTGCCGTTCAGCCCGCAGATCGTTGACAACCCCCTGACGGGCATTATCCACGGCGGGGCGTTGACCTCACTGATGGACACGGCGTGTGGCATGTCGACCTTGTGCGTGCTGCCGCAGTTCGAGGTCTGTCCGACCCTGGACCTGCGCATCGACTATATGCACGCCGCCGAGCCCCATAAGGACGTCTATGGTTTTGCACAATGCTACCGGGTCACTCCAGACGTGATTTTCACCCGCGGGTTCGCCTATCAGGATGACCCCGAACAGCCCATCGCCCATGTGGTCGGCACGTTCATGCGCCTGGGCCAGCATGCCCGTGGCCTTACAAAAGGAGGCCCGATGGCCGTCGTGGACAAATCATGACCGAGATTACCCAAGAACGACTGCGCCAGGCCTGTGAGCAGGGCGACTACGGATTGCTGCTGGCATCGATTCCCTATGCACAACTGATCGGCATCCAATGCACGCGCCAAGGCGATGAACTGCTGTTTTGCCTGCCGGCCAACAAGGACAACATTGGCAACCCTTTGCTGCCCGCGATCCACGGCGGGGTCATCGCCGGGTTCATGGAACTGGCGGCTGCCGTTCATCTGTTGATCGCCATCGGTGTGACGAGCGTGCCGAAAATCATCGATTTCTCCCTGGATTACCTGCGCGCCGGGCAGTTTCGCGACACCTACGCCAGATGCCAGGTGTGGCGCCAAGGGCGGCGGGTGGCGAACGTTGCGATCACCGCCTGGCAAGACGTCGAGGCCGAACCCATCGCCACCGCCCGGGCGCATTTCAAGGTGCAGGAGCCTGCGAAAACAGCCCGCCCTTGAAATCACCAGCGTTGCCCCCACCTTGTGGACATCCCGCCGCCAATCTCAGCGAGGCGGACACCACCATCCACTTGGAGTTTGATGACCATGAGCGTGGAAACTCAAAAGGAAACCCTGGGCTTCCAGACCGAGGTGAAGCAACTGCTGCACCTGATGATTCACTCGCTGTATTCGAATAAGGAAATCTTCCTTCGCGAGCTGATTTCGAACGCCTCTGATGCCGTCGACAAATTACGTTTCGAAGCGCTGTCCAAGCCTGAGCTGCTCGAAGGCGGCGCCGAGCTGAAAATCCGTGTGAGCTTCGACAAGGACGCCAAGACCGTCACCCTCGAAGACAATGGCATCGGCATGAGCCGCGAAGAGGTGATCGCACACCTGGGCACCATAGCCAAGTCCGGTACCGCCGACTTCATGAAAAACCTGTCTGGCGACCAGAAGAAAGATTCCCACCTGATCGGCCAGTTCGGTGTCGGTTTCTACTCTGCGTTCATCGTTGCCGACCATGTCGAAGTCTTTACCCGCCGTGCCGGCCTCGCTGCGAGCGAAGGCGTGCACTGGTCCTCCAAGGGCGAGGGCGAATTCGAAGTCGCCACTCTCGACAAGGCGGATCGCGGTACTCGCATCGTGCTGCACCTCAAGTCCGGCGAAGACGAATTCGCCGATGGCTGGCGTCTGCGCAACATCGTCAAGAAGTACTCCGACCATATCGCGCTGCCGATCGAGCTGCCGAAGGAAGTCAGCGCTGCTGAAGGCGAAGCAAAGCCTGAAGTGGAATGGGAAACCGTCAACCGCGCCAGTGCCCTGTGGACTCGCCCACGCACCGAGGTGAAGGACGAAGAGTACCAAGAGTTCTACAAGCACATCGCCCATGATTTCGAGAACCCGCTGAGCTGGAGCCATAACAAGGTCGAAGGCAAGCTGGAGTACAACTCGCTGCTGTACGTACCGGCCCGTGCGCCGTTCGACCTGTACCAGCGCGAAGCGCCACGCGGCCTGAAGCTGTACGTGCAGCGGGTGTTCGTGATGGACCAGGCCGAATCGTTCCTGCCGCTGTACCTGCGCTTCATCAAGGGCGTGGTGGATTCCAACGATTTGTCGCTGAACGTTTCGCGGGAAATCCTGCAGAAAGATCCGATCATCGATTCCATGAAGTCGGCACTGACCAAGCGCGTGCTGGACATGTTGGAAAAACTGGCGAAGAACGAACCTGAGCAGTACAAGGGCTTCTGGAAAAACTTCGGCCAGGTGATGAAGGAAGGCCCGGCCGAGGACTTCGCCAACAAAGAGAAAATCGCCGGCCTGCTGCGCTTCGCCTCGACCCAGGGTGACGATGGTGAGCAGATCGTTGGCCTGGCCGACTACCTGGCCCGTGCCAAGGAAGGTCAGGACAAGATCTACTACCTGACCGGTGAAACTTATGCACAGGTCAAGAACAGCCCGCACCTGGAAGTCTTCCGCAAGAAAGGCATCGAAGTGCTGCTGCTGACCGACCGCATCGACGAGTGGCTGATGAGCTACCTCAACGAGTTTGACGGCAAGAGCTTTGTCGACGTTGCCCGTGGCGACCTCGACCTCGGCAACCTGGATTCGGAAGAAGACAAGAAAGCCGCCGAGGAAATCGCCAAGAGCAAGGAAGGCCTGGTGGAGCGCATCAAGACAGCCTTGGGTGAGGCGGTCAGCGAAGTGCGTGTGTCTCACCGCCTGACCGACTCCCCGGCGATCCTGGCCATCGGTGAGCAGGACCTGGGCCTGCAAATGCGTCAGATCCTCGAGGCTAGCGGCCAGAAGGTGCCGGATTCCAAGCCGATCTTCGAATTCAACCCGGCTCACCCGCTGGTGGAGAAACTGGACAGCGAACAGAGCGAGGAGCGTTTCGGCGACCTGTCGCACATCCTGTTCGACCAGGCGGCCCTGGCGGCTGGCGACAGCCTGAAGGACCCGGCGGCCTATGTGCGCCGCCTGAACAAGCTGTTGGTTGAGCTGTCAGCTTAATCAAGTGAAGACAAAACCCGCTTTGGCGGGTTTTGTCATTTTTGGGGTTCACTCAACGAGGAGTCCGTCATGAGTCAGGTTACGGTTCGTTCGCTGGTTTATCAGATCGAAGGTCAAGCCTATGAAGGCCGCCTGGCCTTCGATGCCAATCAACAAGGCCCGCGTCCGGGGCTGCTGATGGCGCCCAATTGGATGGGCGTGGGGGCGGGTGCCGAAGAACTCGCCAAGTCGGTGGCGGCCAACGGCTATGTGGTGCTGATCGCCGACCTGTATGGGCAGGCGGTGCGCCCGGCTAACGCCGATGAAGCGGGGGCGGCGATGATGCCCCTGAAGAACGACCGGGCCCTGTTACGCAAGCGCATGCAGGCGGCATTCGAGCAGTTGCAGAGCCAGGGCGAAGCGCCGGTCGATGTTTCGAAACTGGCAACGTTCGGCTTCTGCTTCGGGGGGTGCTGTGCCCTGGAGCTGGCCCGCAGCGGCGCGCCACTGAAGGCCGCGGTCTCGTTCCACGGCACCTTGGACACGCCGAATCCGGCGGATGCCCGGAACATCAAGGGTTCGGTATTGGTGATGCACGGCGCTTCGGATCCGTTGGTGCCCAAGGAACAGCTGCCGGCCTTCGAAGCTGAAATGAACGCCGCCGGGGTGGACTGGCAGTTGTTGAGCTACGGTGGCGCGGTGCATTCGTTTACCGATCCGCAGGCCAATGTGCCGGGCAAGATGATGTACAACCCCAAGGTCGCCGCGCGGGCGTTCAGGTCGATGCATAATTTGCTGGATGAGGTGTTCAAGGAGTGAGCGCCTGACTGCTTCATGGCAATCAGCTTAGGCACATATCGCTGGGATCCTGTGGGGTACATCCTGTGGGAGCAAGCTTTGCTCCCTCAGGAATTGTGCATTCAAGGCAACTCGATCCGCTCGTTTTCCCCCGGCACCGTCGGCCAGTCTCCGGCCGCCCAGCGCCGACGGGCTTCGTCTATGCGGGCCGGGTCACTGGAGACAAAGTTCCAGTTGATCCGCCGTGGCCCGTCCAGCGGTGCGCCACCGAACAGCACGGCGTGACAATCACTGCCGGCGAACAGCGTCATTTCTTCCCCGGCCGGCAGGACCACCAAGGCATGGGGTTCCAGTGGCTCGCCGTCCAATGAGGACTCGCCGCTCAACACATACAGTGCCCGTTCTTCATGCTCGGTGGGGATCAGCAGCGTCGTCGCGGGTTGCAGGTGCAATTCGGCATACAGCGTTGGCGACAGCACCGGCACCGGCGATTCCAGGCAAAAGCCCGAGCCGGCGATCATGCGGATGCTGACCCCAAGATTGTCGCTGACCGGCAGGGTCCGTGCCGGATGGTGGCTGTAGTGCCCTGGCCCTTGCTCATGGGATTTGGGCGAGGCCAGCCAGACTTGCAGGCCGTGCATGACGAAAGCCTCGGTCAGCGACGATGCGGGCGTGCGCTCGACGTGGGCGATTGCGCTGCCGGCGGTCATCCAGCTGACGTCCCCGGCTTCGACCACCTGGTCGGAACCCAGGCTGTCCTTGTGCTGGAGCTTGCCTTCGAACAGGTAGGTGAGGGTGGACAGGCCGATGTGGGGATGCTGGCGGATGTTCATGCCCTTGCCGGCCGGGTAGCGGGTTTGCAGCATGTGGTCAAAAAACACGAAAGGCCCGACGGCGCGGCATTTGGCCGACGGCAATGGACGGAGGATCGGCTGGCCTTCGACGTCTTCTGCGCGAGGGCGAACGGTCAGGAGCGTGGTCATGGAGACTTCCAGGGTGAACGACGGATGCCGCCAGCATAACCCGCCTCACCGGCAAAAGTGGTGCGGGACAACTTTTTGGCGGTGTTGTGTGAGAGCAAAGCTTGCCCGCGATGATGATCACGCAGTCTTGAGGGCGGAGGTGTCTGCATCGCGAGCAAGCTTTGCTCCCACAAGTGAATGTCTCTTTGTCATCAGCCTGTCACCCCGGCGTCATACCCTCGCGCTCATCTCAATCAAGGAGCGCACTATGCACCTCACCCGTTCAAGCGCACTGGTGGCGTTATCGTTGGTCTGCGGCCTGGCCCAGGCGCAAGTCCGTGTCGAAGGTCCGGTGGAGTACGGGGTCTTCGAAGGGGCGAAGGCCGAGCTGCAATCGGGGGAGCGGGTCCTGCGTCGTAGCAATGAGCCCATCCGCCAGACCGAAAGCGTGCCGGCAAAACTGGGCACCAAGTTCGGCATGCGTTATCAGTTGGCGGGCAAGGTCGCGGATGATCAACCACTGACGCTGCTGTATTTCACGCCGGGCATCCGGACGCCCGACGGCGTGCGTCACGATAAGTTCGAGATCATCCAGAAACTGGTGCCTGGCGCGCCCCAGGATGTGATGGCCTACGAGTTCACCGAAAGTCATGAAGTGGTGCCGGGGGAGTGGCGATTCATGGTGTTCCAGGGTGATCGGCTGCTGGCGCAGCAGCGCTTTGTCGTGCGTTGAGCTCAGGCATATCCGCCAGGCAAAAAAAACGCCCCGAACCAGTCGGGGCGTTTTCCTGTGGGGTGTAGCGGCGGGGCTTACTTGCCCTGCCAGCGCTTCAACACCAGGGTGGCGTTGGTGCCACCGAAGCCGAAGCTGTTGCTCATCACGGTATTGATGGTGGCGTCTTCGCGAGTCTTGGTCAGGATGGGCAGGTCGGCCACTTCCGGATCCAGTTCGTCGATGTTGGCGGAACCCGCCATGAAGTTGCCTTCCATCATCAGCATGCAGTAGATGGCTTCGTGAACGCCGGCGGCGCCCAGGGAGTGACCCGACAGGCTCTTGGTGGAGCTGATGGCTGGGGCCTTGTCGCCGAACACTTCACGAACGCCTTTCATTTCCGCGACGTCGCCGACCGGAGTCGAGGTGCCATGGGTGTTCAGGTAGTCGATCGGGGTGTCGACGGTGGACATGGCCATCTGCATGCAACGCACAGCGCCTTCGCCACTCGGTGCAACCATGTCATAGCCATCGGAAGTAGCGCCGTAGCCGACGATTTCCGCGTAGATTTTCGCGCCACGGGCCAGGGCGTGTTCCAGCTCCTCGACCACCACCATGCCGCCGCCGCCAGCGATGACGAAGCCGTCACGGTCGGCGTCGTAGGCGCGGGAAGCTTTTTCCGGGGTTTCGTTGCGTTTGCTGGACAGGGCGCCCATGGCGTCGAACAGGAACGATTGGCTCCAATGTTCTTCTTCACCGCCACCGGCGAATACGATGTCCTGCTTGCCCATCTGGATCTGTTCCATGGCGGTACCGATGCAGTGGGCACTGGTGGCGCAGGCAGAAGCGATGGAGTAGTTCAGGCCCTTGATCTTGAACGGCGTGGCCAGGCAGGCGGAAACGGTGCTGCTCATGGTCCGCGTGACGCGGTACGGGCCGACGCGCTTGACGCCTTTCTCGCGCAGGATGTCCAGCGCTTCCATCTGGTTCAGGGTCGAGGCGCCGCCCGAGCCGGCGATCAGGCCGGTGCGCGGGTTGGACACTTGCTCTTCGGTCAGGCCGGAGTCAGCGATGGCGTCCTTCATGGCCAGGTAGGCGTAGGCCGCTGCGTGGCCGACGAAACGGTAGATCTTGCGATCGATCAGCTCTTCGAGATTGAGGTCAATGGAGCCGGAAACCTGGCTACGCAGACCCATTTCGGCGTATTCCGGGTTGTACCGGATGCCCGGGCGACTTGCACGCAGGTTAGCGGAGACGGTCTCTTTGTCATTGCCCAGGCACGAAACGATGCCCAGACCAGTGATAACGACGCGGCGCATGCGGATAACCCTTAGAAGTTGTCAGTGGAGGTGAAAACGCCGACCCGGAGGCCTTCGGCGGTGTAGATCTCGCGTCCGTCGACAGCGACCGAACCATCGGCGATGGCCATGTTCAGCTTGCCCTTGAGGACGCGTTTGATATGAATGTTATAGGTGATTTTCCTGGCGGTCGGCAGGACCTGGCCAAAGAACTTCACTTCGCCCGAACCCAGGGCGCGACCGCGGCCTGGCAGACCCTGCCAGCCCAGGAAAAAGCCGACCAGTTGCCACATTGCATCGAGGCCCAGGCAGCCTGGCATCACCGGATCGCCTTCGAAATGGCAGGCGAAGAACCACAGGTCCGGAGTGATATCCAGCTCGGCGACCAATTCACCTTTGCCGTACTTGCCACCCTCTTCGCTGATATGGGTGATGCGATCCACCATCAGCATGTTCGGGGCGGGCAGTTGCGCGTTACCTGGGCCGAACAGCTCACCGCGACTGCAGCGCAGCAGATCTTCCCGGGTAAAGGCGTTTTGTTTGGTCATGCGAGCTCCTCAATAGTCCCATGCGGCAGGGTGGGGCAAATCTTCCCGACCGATCGAAGCGTTCATGCCTCGCATCGGCAGCCTACTCATAGACTATTGCGTTGTAGTGAAAGTCACAGCACACGGGGAATGAAAGTACACCTGTGCACTGAAATTTTTATTCAAGCCCCAATCGGGACTTGTTCGGGTGGTTAAGACTGCCGCACTTTCGTCTTTCACGCCAGTCGCAGATGGTCCGGTCAGCGTACCCAACGCTGCAAAATCTGCTGCAGATCGACTCTTTTGAACGGTTTGGCCAGGTAATCGTTCATGCCTGCCGCCAGGCAGGCCTCGCGATCCCCCTGCAACGCGTTGGCTGTCAGGGCGATGATCGGTACGTCCGTGTAGCCGGGCAGACGGCGAATCTGCCGCGTGGCTTCGTAGCCATCGATGATGGGCAACCGGCAATCCATCAGGATGGCTTCGAAAACCTGCTCATCGGCGTGCTCAATGGCCCGGGCCCCATCCTCGGCGACGCTGACGATGAAACCCAGGCTGCGCAGCATGGCTTCGATCACGGTCTGATTGACCGGGTTATCTTCCACCAACAACACATTGCGACCTTCGCCGTCGCCGCTGCTCACCGCTACTCGCGGCGCCCGCGCCGGTGGCGTCTGGCGTGACAGGGCCAGGGGAATCTCGAGGGTGAACACCGAGCCCTGGCCTTCTTCGCTCTGGGCCCGCAACGTGCCGCCCATGCGTTCGGCCAGGGTGCGGGCGATCGGCAGGCCCAGTCCGGTGCCGCCGTAGCGCCGGGAAATAGAACTGTCGGCCTGCTGGAAGGCATCGAACATGCGCTCCAGGCTCTCGGCCGGAATGCCGATGCCGCTGTCGCGCACCGTGCAAGTGAACCACAACAATTCGTGATCCAGGGCCTGCCACTGGCATTGCACGGTGATCCGTCCCTGCTCGGTGAATTTCAACGCGTTGCCGATCAGGTTCACCAGGATCTGCCGGATCCGTGTCGGATCGCCTTGTACTTCCAGAGCCTGCATGTCGTCGGGAGTCAGCAGGTCAAGGCCCAGCATGCGTTGTGCGGCGCTGTGCTGGAAGGATTGGGCGCAGTTGCTCACCAGTTCCGCCAGATTGAACGGAATGTGTTCCAGCTCCAGGGCCGAGCGCTCGATGCGCGAGAAATCGAGGATGTCGTTGATCACCTTCAGCAGGTGTTCGCTGGATTGCGAAGCCAGCGCGGTGTACTCGTGCTGCTCGTCGGTCATGGGCGTGGTTTCGAGCAGTTGCAGCATGCCCAGCACGCCGTTCATGGGGGTGCGCAGCTCATGGCTCATCATCGCCAGGAACTCGGACTTGGCGCTGTTGGCCTTTTCCGCTTCCTCGCGGGTCTTGATCAGTTGCGCCATGGCCTGGTGCTGTTCCTGGCTGGCTTGCTCCAGACCGTCGGCCAGGTTGTTGATGTGCCGTGACAGGGCCCCCAGCTCGGCGTCATCGACGATGGGCAGCGGGGTGCTGTAGTCGCCTTGCTGGATCGCCTTGACCGCGTTGCCGATGTCTCGGATCGGCCGGGACAGGTCGGACGCCAGCCGACGGGCCACCAGGAAGGTGAACAACAGGGCGAACAGCGCCAGGATGGCGGCCTTGAGCAGGATCTCCTGCTGGCGCTGACTGAAGGCGTCGCTGGACATGCCGACGACCACCCGGCCCAGGTAGTCCTCGCCGGACGTCCCGATGGACGTGCTGGTGCCTTGCAGGAAGTCATTGTTCAGGGCAATGCGTTGCAGGCGAACCGGCGCCTGGAACACTTCGACCTGTTGCGAGCGGCTGCGGCTCTGTTCCGGTTGTTCGACATACACCAGGACCTTGTCGGTGCTGTCCTGGATCTCGAGGAAACGTACGTGCGGGGTCGCCAGGGTCGCGGTGAGCAGGCTTTCGAGCACGTCCTTGTTGCCCGAGATCACCCCGTACTCCGTGGCGGGCGCCAGTTGGTTGGCGATCAATTGCCCGGTGTGATTGAGCTCCTGGCGCAGGTCCTGGATTCGCACGAAGGTAAAGAAGCTGATCAGCAACACGGTCAGCAGCAGAGCCGGGCCCAGGGCGATGAGCTGGGTCCGGGTATTGATATCCCAACGACGGCGCAAGGTCATGGGCGGTGTTCTCCTTCGGCCAGCTGTGCCGCGACGGACTCGGCGTCAATCGGTTCGATCCCCAGGGAACGGGCGACTTGCCGGTTGCTCAGGACTTTGAAACGGTGCGGGTACAACGTGCGCGGCCAACTGGCGGCGGGGCGATCGAGCAGGTCGTCGAGGATTGCCAGCCAGTCTTCCTGGTCGCTGTAGGTGCTGGCCAGGCTGCCGGCCTTGACGAACGCGGCGCTGGGCCCGATCAGCGCCCGCTGTCGGGCATAGCTGCTGAGCAAGAGGTTTTTCACGGTCTTGGGGTTGTACAGGTCGGGATCGTCGAGGCCCAGCAGGACGTCGCTCTGGCCCAGCAGGGTTTGCAGGGGGCGGCTGTCGCTGGTGTCTTCCCAGCGCTCGCTCACCACCTCCAGGCCCAGCGGCGCGGCGGCTTGGCGAACGTCGTCGAGCAAGAATTCGCTGTGCCGATCGAACAGCACGCCGACCCTGCGTGATTGCGGCAGGATCTTGGCAATCAGCCGCAATTGCCGCGCGATAGGCGGGTCGCTCCACAGCAGGCTCAGGTGCCCGGGGATTGCTTCGCCGAGGCGTTCCCGGGCTTGCTGGCGGCTGATTCGCAGCACCAGGGTGGCCGGCCCGCGGCTGTCCTGCAGGCGCCAGTCGAGGCTGGGCAGGTCGAGCAGGACCAGGCGGACATTGCCTGGCAGTTTGTCCGGTGCCGGCAGGCTGGCCAGCGGACTGAAGCGCACCTCGTCTTCGGGGCGCAGCACCTTCAGGGCCTGGGTGAACGACTGAACGCCGGGGCTGTCCTGGGCGCCGGTCAACAGGATCTCGGCGGCCCGGGCCTGGAACGTCGCCAGCCAACCGGCCAGTAGCAGGCAGAGCAGCAGCGGTAGGCGGCCAGGGAATGACGTCTTGTGCAATAGCGCCCGGAACATCTAGAAGGACAACTCCGCGCTGAAATACAGGACATGCCGCGAGTCGTATTGGTTGCCCACGAACGTGGTGGGTTGATTGTCGAGACGCTGTTGGAGCACGCCGGCCAGTTCCAGGTTGGCCTTGGCCAGGGGAATGCGCCGGGCGAGGCGGGTGTCGATCCGTTCGAAGCGATAGCCATTGAGCGCATTGGCACCGTAATAGAACACCGCGCTGTTCCAGCCAGCGCCCCAATCGCGCAGCCAGCCGGCCGAGCCGCTGTTGCGCGCTGTCAATCGTTCGTCGAGGGGGTTGCTGGCTTCGGCGTCGACATAGGCATAGGTCAGGCGCAGGCGATCGATGCTGGTCAGGCGCCAGTCGAGTTGGGTTTCGCTCCCCGAGAAGCGGGATCGGTTGGAGTTGCTGGCGATGTACTGATTGTTGCGCAGCGGCTCGCTGATCATGCCGGTGATTTCGTCATGGAAGAGCTTCGTATCGACGCTCAGGCCCAGGTCGACGAAGTAGCCGTTGTAGCCCAGCTCCCGGGAGCGCATGTGCTCCTGTTCCAGGTTCCCCGGCCCACGGGTCTGGACGAAATAACGGGCACTGTGCTGGCCGAAGGCCGCAGGTTGCAGGTTGGTGACCTGATAGCTCCAGTTGACGTTGTTCTCGAACATGTCCGGCGAGCGCACGGCCTCGGAGTACACCGCCCGCAGGCCATGGCGCGGGGTGATCAGGTAGTTGACCGCGACGCGGGGTGTCAATGAGCTGCCGGTCAGGCGCGTGTCCTCGAACATCGCACCGCCCTGCAACAGCCAGTGTTCGCTGGCTCGCCATTCGAGCTGGCCGAACAGGCGCCAGGTGGTGTCGTCCAGGGTACCGTTGAAGTACGTCTCGGAGTCGGCCCGGTCGTAGCGATAGTTGGCCCCGGTGACCAATCGCAGGCTGTCGGACAGGCTCAGGGTGTCCTGGATTTCCAGGTCGTAGCGCGACTCCCGGGCACTCTGGTCGATATCGCCGCACAAGGTTTGCGAGGCGCCGTTGCGCCATTGGTCGAGCACCTGGTCGGCCAGTGCCCGTTCCTGCGGTGTACCGGCCGGGGCGCCGCTGCTGCTGAAGCCGGCGATATTGCGCGCCAGCCGCTCGGCGTAATAGGGGTTGAGCTGCCAGAGGTCGGTCAGTTGCGGGCTGAACGATATCTCGGCGTCGCAGGCGCGCCAGGTCTGCTGGCGATCCCAATGCTGGATCGAGCCTTGTACATAAAGACTGTGATCCGGGTCCAGGTCCAGGTTCCAGCGCAGCGAGCCGGCATAATCCTTGGCAATGACATCGGAATTATCCCCAGCGGCTGTAATACCGGGGAACACCGGACGGTAGGTATATGGTCGCTGGTTACTCCCGTCCTTGGCGTTCAATTGCCAGTCGATGCTCTGGCGATCATCCAGGGTCTGGCTGACGGACAGGTTGAAGCGGTCCAGGCGGCGACTGTCGCGGTAGTCGGCGCCGTTGCGGTCGCTGTCGAAACCGTCGTCTTCCTGGCCGGACAGCGACAGCCGCAAGTCACCACCTTCCCAGCCGCTGCCCTGGCTGGCGTACCAGTCGCTGATACCACGCTGGCCCCGGGTGATTTTCAGCCGGGTGCCGTGGCTGTCGGCCGGGGCCCGCGTGATGATATTGACCACCGCCATCAGCGCGTTGGCGCCATAGCTGACGGTGTTGGGGCCGCGGAAGACCTCGATTCGCTCGATGTCTTCCATGGCCACCGGAATATCGCTCCAGTCCACCGTGGCCAGGCCGGCGCGGTACACCGAGCGGCCGTCGATCAGCACCTGCATGCGGCGCGCTTCGCTGGCGTTGGTGCCGTGATAGTTCACCGTCGCCTGGTTGCCGCTGATGTTGCCGACCATCATGCCCGGCACCAGGCGCAGCAGCTCGCTGATGTCGCGGGCGCCGCTGGCCTTGATCAATTCGCCGTCCAGCACGGTCATGCTGCCGGGAACTGCCGCAGGCGATTGTTTCAGGCGCGTGGCGGTCAGCACTTGCGGCAGGGGCTGGCTGTCCACGAACAAGTCGTCGGCCAGCGCTGTCGGGCTGATGATCAGCGCCAGCAGCAGCGATGAGCCTGAGCGGGAAGGGCCAACGGACACGGCACAGCCTTTGAAAAGGAAGGAATGGCGGGCATGGTAACCGAGCTGAATGACTTTTCCATGTGCGTTGACAGCATTTTCCTAGGAATTGGTGGTCAGCTTCCTACAGTTAAGGGGAAATTTCGCCGGGGCTGGTCGCGATCCGGCCGCTCCGTATAATGCCCGGCATTGCCACTTGGTATGGATGAGCGGATTGCATATGACTGAACAGCGCCCGATTGCGGTCCTGGGGGGAGGGAGTTTCGGCACCGCCGTGGCGAACCTGCTGGCCGAGAACGGCCACGCGGTACGCCAATGGATGCGTGACCCGGAGCAGGCCGAGGCCATCCGCGTCAACCGTGAGAACCCGCGTTATCTCAAAGGCATCAAGGTCCGCCCGGAAGTGGAACCGGTGACGGACTTGCAAGCCACTTTGGAGGGCTGCGACCTGTTCTTCGTTGCCTTGCCGTCCAGCGCCTTGCGCGCGGTGCTGGCGCCTTTTGCCGAGCACTTGAGCGGCAAGCTGCTGGTAAGCCTGACCAAGGGCATCGAAGCCCAGACATTCAAGCTGATGAGCGAGATCCTCGAGGAAATCGCACCCAAGGCACGGATTGGGGTGATTTCCGGGCCGAACCTGGCCCGGGAAATCGCCGAGCATGCGCTGACCGCCACGGTGGTCGCCAGTGAAGACGAAGAACTCTGCCAACGGGTCCAGGCCGCGCTGCACGGCCGCACTTTCCGGGTCTATGCCAGCGCCGACCGTTTTGGCGTGGAACTGGGCGGGGCGCTGAAGAACGTCTACGCGATCATCGCCGGCATGGCCGTGGCGTTGGGCATGGGGGAGAACACCAAGAGCATGCTGATCACCCGGGCGCTGGCGGAAATGACCCGTTTTGCCGTCAGCCAGGGCGCCAATCCGATGACGTTCCTCGGCCTGGCGGGCGTGGGCGACCTGATCGTTACCTGCTCCTCGCCCAAGAGCCGCAACTACCAGGTCGGTTTCGCCCTGGGCCAGGGCCTGAGCCTGGACGAGGCGGTGTCGCGCCTGGGCGAAGTGGCCGAAGGGGTCAACACCCTCAAAGTGCTCAAGGCCAAGTCCCAGGAGACCGGGGTGTACATGCCGCTGGTCGCCGGGTTGCACGCGATCCTGTTCGAAGGGCGCACGCTGGAGCAGGTGATCGAGCTGCTGATGCGTGGCGAACCGAAGACCGACGTCGATTTTATTTCCACCAGCGGCTTCAATTGAAAACCGCTGATTGCAAGCAGGAGCAAGTCATGAACGATCCGAAAGGACAACCCCAATACGAATCCATCCTGCTGCGGGTGCTGTGGATGGTGATCTATGTGCTGGTCTGGCAAGTGGCGCAGTTCATCCTGGGCGCCGCAGTGCTGGTGCAACTGATCTACCGGCTGATCTACGGCGCACCCAGTGCCAGCCTGATGAATTTCGGCGACAGCTTGAGCCAGTTCCTGGCACAGATCGGTCGTTTCGGCACGTTCCACAGTGACCAGAAACCCTGGCCGTTCGCTGATTGGCCGACCCCGCGCGCGCCTGAAGGCGAAGCCCCTCACGCCGTGGCGCCGGCACCGCATCCGGTCCGGGACGAGGAGCCGAAGCTATGAAACTGTGGGTATTGCGCCATGGTGAGGCCGAGCCTTACGGCGCGCGTCCTGATCCTGAGCGCAACCTGACCGTCAAGGGTCGTGCCGAAGTGCTGCACAGTGCCGCTCGGTTGATGGGCGAGCCGTTGCGCGCCATTTACGCCAGCCCCTATGTACGTGCCCAGCAAACCGCCCAACTGGTGCGCGAAGCCCTGGGTTTCGAACCGGAACTGATCACTGTCGACTGGCTCAAGCCCGAAACCCGGCCGCAACATGTCCTGGAACACCTCAAGGACCACGACGATGTGCTGCTGGTCAGCCACAACCCGTTGGTGGGCAGCTTGTTGGGCTTTTTGCAACACGGCCACTTGCAGCAACCCGAACAGGTGCAAACGGCGGGCCTGGCCGAACTGGAAGGCGACCTGCCGCTGGCCGGGGCGATGACGCTCAAGCCTGCGTAAATCGGAAGCCGGTCAGGCTCAGCTTGTGAGAGCAGGGCTTGCCCGCGGTGGCCTCGATGCGCAATACCTGAACCACCGCGGCGTCCGTATCGCGGGCAAGCCTTGCTCCCACAGGGCGGTGCAGGATTGAATGCAAAAAAATCACACAGGAAGGGCAACGATGAGTCTGTGGCGTACCACTCCCAACATCGAGCAATTGAACGCTGCCGGTAAGAACACCATCAGCGAGGTGCTGGACATTCGTTTCGAGTCGTTCGACGACGAATCCCTGACGGCCAGCATGGTGGTCGATCATCGAACCCACCAGCCGTTCGGCTTGTTGCACGGGGGGGCTTCGGTGGTGTTGGCCGAAACGGTCGGTTCCATGGCTGCCTACCTGTGCGTAGACCCCAGCAAGTTCTATTGCGTGGGCCTGGAGATCAACGCCAACCACTTGCGCGGCGTGCGCAGCGGACGGGTAACGGCCACGGCCCGGATGGTTCACCTGGGCCGTACCACCCAGGTCTGGGACATCCGCCTGGTCAATGACGAGGGCAAGCTCAACTGTGTCTCGCGCCTGACCATGGCGGTGGTGCCGCTGGGCGAGCAACCGCCGGCGCGTTGAACGCGATCCCCTGCGCCCCATAGCCCAAGCGCGACTGTCATCATTGCTGTCAGTTACGGTCATTGCCGTGCCCTTGGGTTGTGCGGACAATCGGTGGCAGTTCCCCAATGGATCGGCTGTCATGTCACAACAGATATTCTTCGCCCACGCCAATGGCTTTCCTTCGGCCACCTACGGCAAGCTGTTCGCCGCGCTGGCGCCGCAATACCAGGTCGCGCACCTGGCGTTGCATGGTCATGACCCGCGTTTCCCGGTGGACGATAACTGGCACAACCTGGTGGATGAACTCATCCATCACCTGGAGCAGCAACCGGAACCGGTGTGGGGTGTGGGGCATTCGTTTGGCGGCGTCTTGCATCTGCACGCCGCGTTACGTTGCCCACAGCTTTATCGCGGTGTGGTCATGCTCGATTCGCCCGTGCTGACCCGCACCGATCGGTGGGTGATCCTGGCCGCGAAGCGCTTGGGCTTCATCGACCGCTTGACCCCGGCCGGGCGGACCCTGGGGCGACGGGAAGAGTTCTCTGACCTGGCATCGGCGCGACAATACTTCGCTGGCAAGACGCTGTTCCGTGGTTTTGACCCGGAATGCTTCGACGCCTACCTGCAACACGGCCTCCAACCGGTGGGCGAGCGCCTGCGGCTGCGTTTCGACCCCGCCACGGAAATCAGCATCTACCGTGGCGTGCCGCACACCAGCCCCGGGCAGGCCAGTCAGCTCAAGGTGCCGCTGGCGGTGGTGCGGGGCCGACAGAGTCGTGTGGTGATGCGTCATCATGCGCGTTGGGTGAGGCGCATGCCCCATGGCGAATCGTTGAGCGTGCCCGGTGGCCACATGTTTCCCCTCGAACATCCCCAGGACACGGCCCTGTTGCTCAAGAATCTGTTGCAACGCTGGGAAGGAGGTTGCCCATGAGTGGGGTTGAAGAGGTCCGTCTGAGCTTGCCCCACATCGAACTGGCCGCGCACCTGTTCGGGCCGGAAGACGGTCGTCCGCTGATTGCCCTGCATGGCTGGCTGGACAACGCCAACAGCTTCGCCCGCCTGGCACCCCGGCTGGAGGGGGTACGGGTCATTGCCCTGGACATGGCTGGCCACGGCCATTCCGGGCATCGGCCGATCGGTGCCGGCTACGCCCTCTGGGATTACGCCCACGACGTCCTGCAAGTGGCCGAGCAACTGGGTCTGAAGCGTTTCGCCCTGTTGGGGCATTCCATGGGGGCCATTGTGTCGCTGGTGCTCGCCGGCTCGTTGCCGGAGCGAATCACTCACCTGGGATTGATCGACGGGGTTATTCCGCCTACCGCCAAAGGCGAAAATTCCGCGGAACGCATGGGCATGGCCCTACAGGCGCAGTTGGATCTCCAGCAAAAGCGCAAACCGGTCTACAAAACCCTCGACCGGGCCATCGAAGCCCGCATGAAAGGGTTGGTGGCGGTCAGCCGCGAGGCGGCGGAACTGTTGGCCCAGCGAGGGCTGATGCCGGTGCCGGGCGGCTACACCTGGCGGACCGACAACCGCTTGACCTTGCCCTCGCCACTGCGCCTGACCGAGGAACAGGCCATGGCCTTCGTGATGCGGGTCGGTTGTCCTGCGCACCTGGTGGTGGCGGCCGACGGCATGCTGGCCCAGCACCCACAATTGCTGGAGCGTCTACCCTTCAGTCATGAACAGTTGCCCGGCGGCCATCATTTGCACCTGAACGACGAAGCGGGTGCGGCGCTTGTAGCAGACTGTTTCAATCGGTTCTTCAGCGTTTCTTGACTTGCACCGGGCAACTGTCGAGGCTGGGCGGGTTGAAAGGGAGACAACCATGACAGATCTCTGTTTACCCGCCTCGTGGCGCCCGGGCGATGCCCGTGGCCTCCAGTCAGCCCAGGCCAAGCCCATCCGATGAAATTATCCGTTCGCGTATCCGCCCTTTTGGTGCTGGCGTGCCTGGGCCCGGTTTCGTTCGCCGACGATGTGCCCGGCAGTCACGACCTGGAGCGCGTGCCGCGCATGCCCGACGCTCAGATCGTCGACTACCGGCAGGCCAGCGACCTGGAACGCGTCTACCCGCTGGGTTCGATCCGCAAGATCAGCGGCCAGTTGCGCTTCGACGGCCAGGTCGACAGCCGTGGCAACGTCACGTCGGTGACCTACGAACTGCCGCCGGAACACACCGCCACCCAGGCGTTTACCGCCGCTCGCGAAGCGCTGCAGAAGCAGGACGCCGAATTGCTGTTCTGGTGCCAGGCCCGTGACTGCGGCGAGAGCAGCCTGTGGGCCAATGACGTCTTCGGCAATGCCAAGCTCTATGGCGCCGACAACGGCCAGGCCTACCTGCTGCTACGCCTGGCACCACCGGCGGACAACACGCTGATTGCGCTGTATGGCATCACACGCGGTAACCGCAAGGCTTACCTGCACGTCGAACAGTTCGAGGCGAATGCTCCGTTGGGGGTTCTGCTACCGACATCGGCCACGCTGTTGCGCCAGCTCAAGGACACCGGGGTGCTGGACATGCCCCGTCTTGTCGGTGAGCCGGACGACAGCTGGTTGCGTCTGTTGTCCAGGGCGCTGAACCTGGACACGGGCCTGCGGGTCAGTATCGCCGGCCCCAAGGCTGAAGACTGGCGCCAGGCATTGATTGACCAGGGTGTCCGGGCAGCGCGCATGGAGACTGCCGACGACGATACGGTGGGCCTGCACCTGGAGTTGCTGCGCTAATCCGCTGCGGGCGCGATGCCGTTGCCCGGGCCTGACTTTTTTCGAGACTTTATATGCTCAATAACGATCGGCTGTTGGTGCAGATCCTGCTTCTGGTGTTGTTCGGCGCCAGCCTCTGGGTGATGGCGCCGTTCTGGTCAGCGTTGTTCTGGGGCGCCGTGCTGGCGTTTGCCAGTTGGCCGCTGATGCGCTTGCTGACCCGCTGGGTCAATGGTCGCGAATCCCTGGCGGCGGGTTTGCTGACCGTGGGCTGGATGCTGCTGGTGGCGGTGCCGCTGGTGTGGCTGGGCCTCAACCTGGCCGATCATGTGCGCGATGCCACCGCGTTCATCCGCGATGTGCAGGTCGATGGGCTGCCCGATGCACCCGCCTGGTTGGGCGGCGTGCCACTGGTAGGAGGGCGGCTGGTGGCCATCTGGAACAGCATCGACCAACAGGGGGCGGCAATGATGGTGTCCATCAAGCCCTACCTGGGACAGGTCGGCAATTGGCTGCTGGCGCGCAGCAAGCAGATTGGCGGCGGTATGCTCGAGTTGACCCTGAGCATTGTCTTCGTGTTCTTTTTCTACCGCGACGGACCGCGTCTGGCGGTGTTCGTCCACGGCTTGCTGGAGCGCCTGATCGGTGACCGTGCCGGTTACTACATCGAGCTGGTGGCCGGCACGGTGCAGCGGGTGGTCAACGGCGTGATCGGCACCGCGGCGGCCCAGGCCTTGCTGGCGCTGATCGGCTTCTTGATCGCCGGCGTGCCGGGGGCGCTGGTGCTGGGGATCGTCACTTTCCTGCTCAGCCTGATCCCCATGGGGCCGCCGCTGGTCTGGATCCCTGCCACGGCCTGGCTGGCATGGAAAGGCGAGTACGGGATGGCGGTATTCCTTGGCATCTGGGGCACCTTCATCATCAGTGGCGTGGACAACGTGCTCAAGCCCTACCTGATCAGCCGGGGCGGAAACCTGCCCCTGGTGATCGTGTTGCTCGGGGTCTTCGGTGGGCTGATCGCCTTTGGTTTCATCGGCCTCTTCATCGGCCCGACGCTGCTGGCGGTGGCGTATAGCCTGTTGACGGATTGGAGCAAGAGCCAGGCGCGCTAGCTGCGTGTCGGGCACCTGTGGTGAGAGCTTGCTGTGGCGAGGGGATAAATCCCCTCGCCACAAGTGAGTTTCAATCCAGGCTTAGCGGTGAATCAAGTCGCCACGTTCAGGTGTTTCCCCACGCTGGCGACGTTATCCAACGAGTACTGCCGGCTGAGGTTGGCGATCATTCGGTTCAGCACTTCGCTGGCATTGGTCTGCCCGGTGGCGCTGTCGCCGTTGCGGCTGGCCTGCAAGGCGTTGGTCAGTTCCTCGCTGCTGACTTCGCCGCTGCTGTCGCGGTCGAGTGCTTCCATCAGCATCGCGCTGGTGTCGGTGCTCGTGGACGTGCTGTCGCTGGCCTGCAAGGCACTGGTCAGTTCGCTGGCCGTGACGCTGCCGTCGCCGTCGGTGTCGAGTTGGCTGAACAGTTCCTCGCTGGTGGCCTGTTGCGGCGGTGGAGGGGGCGGCGGCGTGAGGCTGGCCGTGAGTTCGTCAAGGCTGACGGTACCGTCTTCGTTCTTGTCCAGGGCCGAGAACACCTGCTGGCTGTCGACGCTGCTGTCGGTGCTGGCCAGGCCGTTGCTCAGTTCATCGCTGCTGATGACACCGTCGCCGTCGGCGTCCAAGGCACTGAGCAGTGCGTCGGCCAGTTCGGTCCCGGGTGCCTGGCCGCCGGGTGGAGGGGGCGGTGGCGCCATCGCGGCCATTTCGTCGCTGCTCAAGTCACCGCTGCTGTCACTGTCCAGGTCGGTGAAGTTTTCGCTCAGGCTGACCAGGATGCCATCGTCGCTTTTCTGCGAAAGGGCACTGCTCAGTTCGTCCTGGTTGACCGAGCCGTCGCCGTCGGTGTCGAGCTTGTCGAGCAATGCCTGTTGGAACTGCTGGTGGCGGGTATTGCTGGTCGCGGTACTGCTGCTGAGGCTGGTATAGGTCGAATAACTGCTGACGCTACCAATCATGGAGGCTCTCCTTGGGATGGAATAGCCGGTGGGTGCACCGGCTTATGCAGCGTCGGTGGGGCAGTTGTCGTGGGTGTGTGGGCTTTGTACCGAGAGAAATACACACTCCCCGGGCAACCCCGGCTCCCACAGGGAGGGGGAGGTGGTTTAGAGACGAGGCAAACGGATCACTGCCGTCAACCCACCCCCCGGTGTCTCTTCCAGGGTCAATTGTCCGTCCAGGCGTTCAGCGGCCTCGCGGGCAATGGTCATGCCGAGGCCGACACCACCGGAGTTGCGGTTGCGCGAGCCTTCGAGGCGGTAGAAGGGTTCGAACACCGCTTCGCGTTTGTCCGCCGCGATACCGGGGCCGTGGTCGATGACCCGGATCAGGACCTCATGGTCCAGGTCCTGCAGGACAATCGAGGCATGCCCTGCGTAGCGCAGGGCATTGTCCATGAGGTTGTTGATGCATGAGCGCAACGCCATCGGCTGCACCTGCAGCGGCGCGCAGCAACCGCTGGCCTGTACGTCGGCGCCGTGATCCTGGGCGTTTTCACACAACGATTCCACCAATGCTTGCACGTCCATCCATTGCAGCGCCTCGCTGGTGCGTTGTTCGTGCAAGTAGGTGAGGGTGGCGTCGAGCATGCCGATCATGTCGTCCAGGTCTTGGCGCATCTGGCCTTGCAGTTTGGTGTCATCGATCTGTTCCAGGCGCAGCTTGAGCCGTGATAGTGGTGTGCGCAGGTCGTGGGACACTGCGCCGAGCATGCGTGAACGTTGCTGCACCTGCTCGCGGATGCGCTGTTGCATCAGGTTGAAAGTATGCGCAGCCTGCCGCGCTTCCCGAGGACCGCTTTCATCCAGCGGCGCACTGTCGAGGTTCTCGCTCAGGCGCTCGGCGGCCTCGCTCAGGCGCTGGATCGGTCGGGTCAGCAGTTTGGCGCCGTACCAGGCGGCGACGATCAGGCACACGAACTGAAACGTCAGCGGCACCACCGGACCGCCAAACCAGGGGCGTGGGCGATGTTCGGGGGGCGGACCAAAGGGTGGGGGGCCTTGGTCGTGCCCGGAAAATTGCGGAGGGGGCCCGGGCGGTGGCGGCTGGTCGTAATGGATAAACCAGGCAAAGGCCAGCAGGTGCGCCAGGACGATCGCCAGCAGCAGCACGCCAAACAGGCGGCCGAACAGGGAGTCGAGGCGCAATCGCATCAACCGATGTCCCGGGCGTCGAACAAGTAGCCTTCGCCGCGCACGGTCTTGATCAGTTGCGGGGCTTTCGGGTCATCGCCCAGTTTCTGGCGCAGGCGCGAGACCAACAGGTCGATACTGCGGTCGAACGCCTCGATGGAGCGTCCGCGGGCGGCATCCAGCAGTTGTTCGCGGCTCAGGACCCGGCGCGGTCGCTCGATGAACACCCACAGCAAGCGGAACTCGGCATTGGACAGGGGGACCACCAGTCCGTCGGCGGAGATCAGTTGGCGCAGTACGCTGTTGAGCCGCCAGTTGTCGAAGCGGATATTGGCCCGTTGCTCGGAGCGATCATCGCGTACCCGGCGCAAAATCGTCTGGATCCGTGCCACCAGTTCCCTGGGTTCGAAAGGCTTGGCCATGTAGTCGTCGGCACCCAGTTCCAGGCCGATGATGCGGTCGGTGGGTTCGCAGCGGGCGGTGAGCATGAGGATCGGGATGTCCGATTCGGCGCGCAGCCAGCGGCACAGCCGCAAGCCGTCTTCGCCCGGTAGCATCAGGTCCAATACGACCACGTCGAAATGCTCGGCCTGCATCGCCTGGCGCATGGCCGCGCCATCGGTCACGCCGCTGGCGCGGATGTTGAAACGGGCCAGGTAGTCGATCAACAGTTCACGGATCGGCACATCGTCATCGACAATCAGCGCGCGGATGCTCCAGCGTTTGTCATCATCGACCATTTTTTGATCGTCAGCGTTTGCAACAGGGGTGGTCTGCATGGATGCATCATCTGCCAGATAGGCTGCCAACCGCAAAGATGGCGGCGAGGTGGTGGCTTCAGCATAGGCTTCGGGTGCCGGCGCGTGAAGTGCTGAAAGGAACGGGTTGCGGCGGCGGACGGTAGCGTGCCGGCGTGTTGCGCACATGTCATGAATGTATCGGCTTCGACACAAAGACCGATATCGCCCTCGCAGGTGGCGGATGCCGCGAGATTTACCGATCATCGGGTCCCGCATCGGCGCTGGTTCCGCTACAATGCGCGCCGATTTCGACTTGCCTGAGAGCCCGCTCATGTCCGCCTGCCAGACGCCCATTATCGTCGCCCTGGATTTCCCTACCCGTGACGCCGCCCTGAAGCTGGCCGACCAGTTGGACCCCAAGCTTTGCCGGGTCAAGGTTGGCAAGGAGCTGTTCACCAGTTGCGCTTCGGAGATCGTCGGCACCTTGCGTGACAAGGGTTTCGAAGTGTTCCTGGACCTGAAATTCCACGACATCCCCAACACCACCGCCATGGCCGTCAAGGCGGCTGCCGAGATGGGCGTTTGGATGGTCAACGTGCATTGCTCCGGCGGCCTGCGCATGATGGCGGCCTGCCGTGACGTGCTGGACCAGCGCAGCGGCCCGAAACCGCTGCTGATCGGCGTGACCGTGCTGACCAGCATGGAGCGCGAGGATCTGGCGGGCATCGGCCTGGACGTCGAGCCCCAGGTACAGGTGCTGCGCCTGGCCGCGTTGGCGCAGAAGGCCGGCCTGGACGGCCTGGTCTGTTCGGCCCTGGAAGCCAGCGCCCTGAAAGCGGCCCATCCGTCGCTGCAACTGGTGACGCCGGGAATTCGTCCGGCGGGCAGCGCCCAGGACGATCAGCGTCGCATCCTGACCCCACGCCAGGCACTGGATGCCGGTTCCGATTACCTGGTGATCGGTCGTCCGATCAGCCAGGCGGCCGATCCGGCCAAGGCGTTGGCGGCGGTGGTGGCTGAGCTGGCCTGATCGTCGCGCAGGCACTTTTCGTACAAAGCCTAACGCTGGCAACTTCCCCTGCTCGCACTATCGCGAGCAGGATCGTTCCTACAGTTGCTGGCGTTTTGCGTCAGACCTTCAACACCAGCTTCCCGAAGTTCTCCCCACTGAACAACTTGCCCAGTGTCTCCGGAAACGTCTCCAGTCCTTCGACAATGTCTTCCTTGCTCTTGAGCTGTCCCTGGGCCATCCAGCCGGCCATTTCCTGCCCGGCGGCAGCGAATTGCGCGGCATAGTCCATGACCACGAAACCTTCCATGCGCGCCCGGTTGACCAGCAGCGACAGATAGTTGGCAGGACCTTTCACCGCTTCCTTGTTGTTGTATTGACTGATGGCGCCGCAGATCACCACGCGGGCCTTGAGATTCAAGCGGCTGAGCACCGCGTCCAGGATGTCGCCGCCGACGTTGTCGAAATACACATCCACGCCTTTGGGGCATTCGCGCTTGAGACCGGCCAGGACGTCCTCGCTCTTGTAGTCGATGGCGCCGTCGAAGCCCAGTTCATCGATCAGGAATTTGCACTTGTCCGCGCCGCCGGCGATGCCGACCACACGGCAGCCCTTGATCTTGGCGATCTGCCCGGCGATGCTGCCCACTGCCCCGGCGGCGCCCGACAGCACGACGGTTTCGCCGGCCTTGGGGGCACCGACATCCAACAGGGCGAAATAGGCGGTCATGCCGGTCATGCCCAGGGCGGACAAGTAGCGCGGCAGCGGTGCCAGTTTCGGGTCGATTTTATAGAATCCCCTGGGCTCGCCAAGGAAATAATCCTGCACACCCAACGCCCCGTTGACGTAGTCCCCCACCGCGAAGCCGGGGTTGTTTGACGCAATCACCTGGCCGACACCCAGGGCCCGCATCACTTCACCGATGCCGACCGGCGCAATGTACGACTTGCCTTCATTCATCCAGCCACGCATGGCCGGGTCCAGGGACAAGTATTCGTTCTTCACCAGGATCTGGCCGGCGGCCGGTTCGCCGACCGGGACTTGTTGGTAAGTGAACGTCTCGCGGGTCGCGGCACCTAGCGGGCGCTTGGCGAGCAGGAACTGGCGATTGGTCTGGGCAGTCATGGCGGGCACTCAAGATGAATGAAGCCTTGTTGATAGACCTTCGAAGCCCGGGCTGCAAGGTTTGCTGATGCAGCGAATGCATGTCGATCCAGTCCAGTGATAGTTCTACATGGAGTCATATCACTGGGGCCCATGAGTGCCCAAACGGCAAACGGATAGTGCTGCCGCGCCAGCGGACGCTGTGACTAGACTGGCGTCCTCCGCATACTTCGAGGAATTGGCAATGAGCATGACGTTTTCCGGACAAGTCGCCGTGGTCACGGGTGCTGCCGCGGGCATCGGCCGTGCGACCGCCCAGGCATTCGCCGCCGAAGGCCTGAAAGTGGTGGTGGCCGACCTGGACGTGGCGGGCGGCGAGGGCACGGTGCAGTCCATCCGGGCGACGGGCGGCGAGGCGGTGTTCGTGCGCTGTAACGTGACGCAGGAAGACGATGTGAGGAATTTGATGGGCGAGGTGATCAAGACCTATGGTCGTCTCGATTACGCCTTCAACAATGCCGGGATCGAGATCGAGAAGGGCAAGCTGGCCGATGGCTCCCTCGATGAATTCGACGCGATCATGGGCGTCAACGTGAAAGGCGTCTGGTTGTGCATGAAATACCAGCTGCCCTTGCTGCTGGCCCAGGGTGGCGCCATCGTCAATACCGCGTCGGTAGCCGGCCTGGGCGCGGCGCCGAAGATGAGCATCTATGCGGCGTCCAAGCACGCGGTGATTGGCCTCACCAAGTCGGCGGCCATCGAATACGCCAAGAAGAAAATCCGCGTGAACGCCGTCTGCCCGGCGGTGATCGACACTGATATGTTCCGTCGTGCCTACGAGGCGGACCCGAGGAAAGCCGATTTCGCCAATACCATGCATCCGGTGGGGCGCATCGGCAAGGTCGAAGAGATCGCCAGTGCGGTGCTGTACCTGTGCAGCGACGGTGCAGCGTTTACCACAGGCCATTCCCTGGCGGTGGACGGTGGCGTCACGGCGTTCTGAAGGACGTTACGCTCTGCTTGTAGGACGAAGCCCGCACTTACTGCGGGTTTTTTCTTGAAAGGAGGCAAAGCGCTCAGACTCGGGCGCTCAATGTGTTTCAAAGGGTGAGAATCCGCTGTTTTGGCGCCGTTGTCTTACTTCGTCCGGCAGCGGCCTGTGCTTAACTGTTTCCGGAGATAAAACAAACGCTTAGGAGCTTGGTGACTCATGGAATTGAGAATCGACCGACAGGCCCTGGTGCCTGTCGTGCAGCAAATCGTCGACGCACTGACCGGCTGGATTCGACAGGATGCGGTACAGCCGGGAACGCGCCTGCCCTCCGTCCGGCAACTGGCGCGGGAAAACCTGCTCAGCCAGTCCAGCGTCAGTGAAGCGTGCGAACGCTTGGTCGCCCAAGGCGTGTTGGCGTCCCGTCACGGTTGCCGTTTTTTTGTTGCCCCGGCGGCAGGCCATGTTTCAAGCGACAGGGACCGGCAGCAGGACATCCCGTTCATCCTGGACGGACTGCTCGACAGCGGCGCGTGGGAGCTGCAACTTGGCTGTGGCGGGCTGCCCGAAAGTTGGCGCGAGAGCGATGATCTGGGCTATGCAATTCGCCAGGTCACCCGAACCGATATGGCCGGGCTGTTCAACTACAGCACACCGTTGGGCCTGCCGGCCCTGCGGGAGCAACTGTCCAGGCGCTTGAAACAGTTCAATATCGAAGCCGAGCCGGACAGGATTCTCACCTCGACAGGCGCCACTCACGGGCTGGACCTGATCGTGCGTACATTGCTCCGGCCCGGCTGTTGCGTGGTGGTGGAGAGTCCAGGCCATGCGAACCTGTTCGACCTGCTCAGGTTGCACGGTATCGATATGCTCGAGCTGCCCCGGACGCCAAGCGGCCCGGACGTCGATGCGTTGCAACGGCTGTTGGAGACCCACCGGCCCAGCGCCCTGTTCGTCAACAGCGTCTGCCACAATCCGACCGGCAGCAGCCTGGCCCCGGCGGTGGCTCAGCGGCTTCTCCAATTGACGAAAAAGCATGCCTTGCTGGTGATCGAGGACGATGTCTACGCTGACCTCCAAAGCTCTCCACGGATCCGGTTGGCGGCCCTGGATGCCGACGTGGTCTACGTCGGCAGTTTTTCCAAGACCCTGAGCAGCTCGTTGCGAGTGGGATTCGTGGTGGCGCCGCGGTCCGTCATTGCACGCTTGAGCAGGGCCAAGGAAATCACCAGCATGGGTGGGTCACGGTTTTGTGAGTCGGTCCTTGCCACGCTCCTGGCCAATGGCGCCTATCGCAAGCTGGTCCAGCGCCAGCGCCAGCGCCTGGGGGGCGACAGGGTGGCGGTGTTGCAGGTGCTGGAAGATGCCGACTGGCAAGTGTTCGGCAAACCCGCCGGCGGGATGTTTATCTGGGCCCGTTCGCCGTTTTGCGACTATGCTGGGCTACAGCGTCTGGCCAAGCGGTTCGGCGTGCGATTGTCCTCGCGTACCGCATTCAGCCCGTCGGGCGCCGAGAGTGACTGGCTACGGATCAACGTGGCCTATGCCCACGATCCCCGGGCACTGGCTTTCTTCCGCGCCACGGCTCTGGATCGACTTCCAGTGTCCTGAAAACGACGCGGCTGTAGCTTTTTGCCATTATTCCGACGCCAGCATCTTGTGTTGCAGGGCGTCTCGTTGCGAATCTGCGATCCATACACACTGGCAGAGGACTGAGCGCAATGATTTCGGCCGTGCAAGGACGTTTTGCCAACTTAGGTATGGCGAAGAAACTAGGTATCGGGTTTGTCCTGGTGTTGCTGCTCACCGCTGTGGTGGCTGCCATCGGCGTCTGGTCCCTGCAGACGATCAGTCATCGCTTCGATGGCCTGAAGCAGATGTCATCCCTCAACAGTGGGCTGCTCAAGGTCCGCTTGCTGGAGCAGGAATACGCCTTGCGCTCCGATGCCAAGACGGCCGATGCCTTGCGCAAGGGGATCGACGGGCTGGTGGCCGAGGCGAACGAGCTCAAGGCCCGGTCGAGCGCCAATGTGCCGGTGATGGACGATGTGGCGCAGGCCCTGGCGGCCTACCGCAAGGCCTTCGACGAATTTGTCGGGCTGACCCAGAGCAAGGACCTGGCACTGGAAATGGCCAGTTGGTCGGTGTCCAGTGTCGCCAACAACCTCGATGTGTTGCAGGCGGGGCTGTCGGATGACGGCGCGTATACCTTGAAAGACTCCGAAGGCAAGGAAGGCGCCGATTTCATTGAGCAGGCCAACCAGATCAGTGAAGTGTCGAGGTTGATGCTGCAGGCCATGAACGAAGCGCGGGTCCGCCTCGACCAGAGCCGCAAAGGCAACGAGGACGCCGGGCAAGGCAACATCGAGCAGGCCGAGCAGGCCATGAAGCAGGCCGAGGCCCTCAAGGAAGTGGTCAAGGACCCGGGTTACCAGACCGTACTCAACGAAGTGGCCGGGCATATCACCGGGTTCAACCAGCAACTGGCCGAATACACTGGCCTGTTGGCCAAGGAAAAAGTCGTCTACCAGCAATTGCATGAACGTGCCGCGCAGGTCGTGGAGCGGGTCGACCAGGCTTACAGCGCCGAAGACCATGCCATGCAGGTGGAACTGAAGAAGAACTCGCTGCTGATCATCGGTTCGTCGGCCTTGGCGTTGCTGGTGGGGTTGATTGCGGCCTGGGTCATTACCCGGTTGATTGTCGCGCCGCTGCGCAGTGTCATTCGGGTCGCCCAGCAGATTGCCTCGGGCGACTTGAGCGCAACGGTGGAGGTCACGCGCCGGGATGAGATTGGCCAGTTGATGCTGGCGATGCAACAGATGGGGGCGGGCCTGAGCGGGATCGTCAGTGGCTTGCAGGCCGGTATCGAGCAGTTGGCCAATTCGGCCCAATCGCTGTCGGCCGTGACCGAGCAGACCAACCTGGAGGTCAGCAGTCAGAAGGAGGAGACCGAGCAGGTCGCCACCGCCATGAACCAGATGACCGCCACCGTGCATGACGTGGCGCGCAATGCCGAGGAAGCGGCCCAGGCGGCCCAGACCGCCGACGATAAAGTCGAAAGTGGCCAGCAGGTGGTGCGCCAGAGCATGGTGCGCATCGAGCAACTGGCCGATTCGGCCATGTCGGCCAGCAATAGCATTGAAAGCCTGAGCGCCGAGATCCAGAACATCGGTACGGTGCTGAGCGTGATCAAGAGCGTGGCCGAGCAAACCAACCTGCTGGCCCTCAACGCCGCCATTGAAGCGGCCCGGGCCGGTGAGCAGGGCAGGGGGTTCGCTGTGGTGGCCGATGAGGTGCGTGCCTTGGCCCGGCGTACTCAGCAGTCCACCGAGGAAATCGAGCGGCTGGTCAGCGCCTTGCGCTCGGCGGCCCAGACTTCCGTGCAGCAGATCCAGAGCAGCGGGGAACTGGTGAAGATGGCCGTCAGCGATGCGCTGCAAACCGAAAGCGCCCTGGGGAGCATTGCGGCGGCGGTGTCGTTGATCCAGCAGATGAACCAGCAGATTGCCGCAGCCGCCGAACAGCAGAGTTCAGTGGCCGAAGAGATCAACCGCAGCGTCACCAGCATTCGCGCCAGTGCCGATCAATCGTCCGTGGCGATGCAGGGCAACGCAGCGTCCAGCATTGAACTGGCGCAGCTTGGCGTTGAACTGAAGGGGATGGTGGGGCATTTCAGGTTGTGATGCGTCGGTTACTCAAGGCACTCCGGGGGTGAGGGTGCCTTTGTGGCGTGGGAGCAAGCTCCCTCGCCACAACAAGGCCTGATTGGCCTGTCAGGTCGTCTCAGTCGTAGACCTTCTTCTTCTTCCACTCGTCGTTCGCTTCGTCTTCCTTCAAGCCTGCGGTCAACTGGTTGACTTCGCCTTCGACTGGCTGGGTCTTGGCCAGGACCATGGCGTTGACCCGGGCCAGGAGTTTCTCCAGATAGGCCAGTTGTTCGGCATAGGCCTGTGGTTCCTGTTGCTTGCGCAGGTATTGCACGCCGCGTTCGAACGCCAGGCGGGCTTGCCCGGGTTGATCTTGCTGCAGCGCTTGTTGCCCCAGGTTGTTGAAGAATTCGATGTGTAGCAGCACCAGGATGTGCCGGACTTCACGGATCCAGCGCTTGGCTTCGTTGGACGGCAGGAAACCGTCCTGGGCGGCGCGGGTGATCTGGCCATGCAAGGCTTCGAGCAGGAAACGTACGTCCTTGGCCTTGGCTTCCGTCAGGATCGGTGCCGGCGGATTGTTCACCGGGATCGATTCGCCCTGGGCGGCCAATGCGCTCAGTTCATCCAGGCGGGTCTTGACCGGTGCATTGGTTTTTTCCAGGTTCAGCAAACGCTGGCAGACGTTCATTTCCAAACGCGTTATCAGCAACTTCAGGGCCGGTGTCATCAACTGGCCGGGAAAGGTTTCGGTAAGCTCGCCACAACGCC
The DNA here is from genome assembly GCF_025336485.1 of Pseudomonas citri. Lineage (GTDB taxonomy): Bacteria > Pseudomonadota > Gammaproteobacteria > Pseudomonadales > Pseudomonadaceae > Aquipseudomonas > Aquipseudomonas citri. The sequence continues at coordinate 45,566 of NZ_JAODAB010000036.1, forward strand.
GCAGACGGTCGTTGAGTTCAACTTTGGTGCGGGCCTTTTCCAGCTTGTTGTTTTCCACCACATGGTTCATGTAGCCAATGGCGATCAACAAGGCGATCCCGGCTACGACGAGCAGGGTGATCATGAGTGGTGTCACCGGTAAGACCTCTTTAATAGGGTACGCATGTCATGAGTGTAGTGGCTTGGCTTTTAAGCGCATAGGCCCGTACGGCGCGATTAGACGGGCGTCCTGCTGTTTTATGGGAAGCGCATCTGGGTAGGTGCACATTGCCACTATCTGCCGGGTGCGACTATAACGTCTTGGCAGGCGACAGAATATAGGCGTCAGAGACCGGACGGGCAAAATCTGCGAATTGACCTGAAACCGTGGGAAGTCATTGATTTAAATAAATTTATATCTGGGGGTTGACGACCCTTCAATCCATCCATAGAATGCGCGCCACTTGCAGCGTAAAGCACCAAGCGAAACGCGGCAGGGAGTGAATGTTGTACGTGTGTCCCCTTCGTCTAGTGGCCTAGGACACCGCCCTTTCACGGCGGTAACAGGGGTTCGAGTCCCCTAGGGGACGC